>NZ_JBBYXI010000002.1:0-817445 GCF_039655745.1 Hohaiivirga grylli
ACCAGTTGTCGGTACTCTGCGTCCCTCTGACAACGTTATAGGCATAGAGACCAGCTTTGACCGAATTCGTTGGAGCCCAGAAGTCGGCACCAGCAGCGATAGTTGAGTTTGTGGTCTGTACGATCAGAATACCATCGCCCGTCGTCTGTGCACCCAGCCCACCGTCGTTATGAAGGCTGACCTGTGTCTTGCCAGAAACTGTTCCGTCAATGGTTTTGGGCAGCTTTGCGATCTTCTTATCAGATAGGAATTCTGGCTGTTTGAAAAAAGATTCAAAAAAAGTGAATTTCTTTGGAACCAATTTTCTGGTCATACGTTATCCATGCAACCCGACCTATTTCTGCCCCCACGGGTCGGCAACTTTTTATAAGCGTGATCCATAGTGATCACGCTTTTTTTTATACCCAGGATATTAAAAAAGGGAGCTTAGCTCCCTTTTTATGTCATATTATTTGAAGGTAATGTTTTCAGGATCCACATTCTCTTTGAGCTTGCGCAAGTCAAAGTAGATTATGGAGATTGAGATACAGAGTAATATCTGCGGAACAATTGAAAGAATAAGGGTAACAAACATGGCAAGCATGTAAAGGCCGATCATACCTAAAATTGCAGAGATCAGATAAATAATGAATGACGGGATAATCACCGCAAGCAACATGATGATGAAGACAGAAAGTCTGTTGCCTTCTGTCAGTTTAAAGCTACGTTTCAAAGCTGAGATTGCATTGATCTTTTCGACGACGATCACAGGTACGCTAAGCATCAAAACTGAAAAGACACCCATTACCACTATACCGACAATAGGTATGGAAATGGATTCGGGTATGCGAATGATGTTGAGAGGCAAGGCAATGATCACTATCAGGACAATAATAGTTACAAGTAATATCACGAGAGTAACCATCAGTTGTCCAAAATGATTGGACATTCCTGCAAAGGCTTCTTTGTAACTTACTTCTTTGCCTGTTAGTGAAGCGTGAACAGCATATGTACTTGCGGCGATAGCCATAAACATAATTGCAAAAATCAAGACAAAAACTGACTGACGCAAAAATATAGACATAATAATGCCTAGAACTGCAACAGAGAGCGCTAGTCCCGCAAATATAAATGGATTGGATTTAAAAATATTTATTGTTTTTTCGATAACTGATTTTGGATTTAGGCCTGGGTTTGAATTTATATTGAATTGTAGATCGTTCATAATTTCCCCTGAATGTGCTTTTGATAGATTTAAATCTATTTATTGTGCATATTAGGAGTGGGAATATGATTGTTGTATGTAAATATAGCAATAGTATATTTGATTTGTTCCCCGACTAATCCTGTCTAAATTGTTTTTTTTATTTTCTCAAATAAAAAAGGGGTGCCTTAGGCACCCCTTATATTAAAGTAATTTGTAACCTTGCTATTAGTAGCAGCCCCAACCGCGGCAGCGGTAGTAGTATGGGCGTGAGTAGTAAGGACGTGAGTTCGCACCCAGAACGGCCCCACCAACAACACCAGCGGCACCAGCAAGAACAGCAGCATTTGTTGCTTGCTCAGACTGACGGCGGCTATTGTTGTAGTTGGCGTCAACACAACGCTGGAAAGCATTTGTACCAGTCTTCAGACCTGCCTGACGGCATGCTGATTCTGCATTGTACATGGATTCAGAAGCAGACTGGCAACCAGCCAGCAATACAGATGCAACACCTGCAATAAGAACAAGACGCATAATTAGCCCCATAAATTAATGTGATGGCAGTTTTAATATACACCCTTTATATGCAAATCAATAAGGATAAAGATTAATGCCGTGGGTAACATGCATGATTTAGGAAAAAATTCCTATAATTTAATGATTTATTTACTATTTATTTTTTTTCGTGTTTCATTTTTTATGAATTTATTAACCGTAACATTAAAAAGCGCTCTATATTATGTGGAGATTGTTTCAGGTTTATAAGGCATGAAAGCCTGCTGTTTCTCCTTATTTTAAACAAAAATTTGCCAAAAAAAGAGGCCTTTGAATTAAGAGTTCCCATTCCCAGTTCAAAGTCTGGTGTTAAATCTTATTAAGTCCATGTCCGACATAGTCCAAAGTAATTGAATGGAGAGAAAGAGAGAGTTAGTGGCGGCAGTTGTTAAGAAATACGGGAAAGTCTTGGCTGCTTCCCTCTTTGCCTTGGCATGTACGTCACCGGTTATTTCTCAACCGGCGATGGCTTTTGACTTTTTTGGACTGTTTGGCTCATCCGATAACCCGCCGGATCCAAGTCCCAAGATCATATCCTATAAACCTGAAATTAAGGGCACTGATGACAAGAGCCTGAAACAGAGTATCAGTGATACCTCTTCTATATTCCGTCTGAAAAAGGAAGCACCTCCAGACGGAGAAGGCCTTGCCCGTCGTGCCAGTGCAGATATAGCCGCTCTGACCGATACATTATGGGGCTCTGGGTACTATGATGGCATTGCAACCGTTCTGATCGACGGTGTTGACATTAGCAAAGGTGATGGAGCGATCCGTCAGGCAGCGGCACGAGCAGAATATTATCGTAACAGATCAGCTGTCCCTGTCAGTATTGTTGTGACACCGGGAGAGCAGTTTAAACTGCGTGATGTTGTTGTAAAAGACACAAAGACAGGCAGGGCTTTTCCGGCAGATATCCTTCCTGAGAAGGTCATTAGCCTCAAAAATGGAGATGCCGCACCGACAGCTGGTATTCTGGCTGCAGAGGCCCGCATTGTTGACCGTTTCAGAAGTCTTGGGCACCCCTTTGCAAAGGTGGTTGGCCGACAGCCTGTTGTTGATCATCCCGCGCATGCGGTTGATATGACATTTGTCATTGATCCAGGCCCGAAGGCAGGGTTGGGAACTATCAGCATCAAGGGGTCATCAAGTGTTGATCCTGCTGTTATACGGTCATTTGTCTATACAGAAGAAGGTGATCCCTATTCACCTCAGGCTGTTAGCGAGATCAAGAAAACGGTCAGTAATATTTCTGCGCTTGGCTCTGTCCGGGTTCGGGAGAGCAAGCAGCTTGATGAGAACGGTAATCTGCCAATTGATGTCGAAGTTGCAGATCGTCCACCTAATCTGATCGGTTTTTCAACCAAATATTCAACGACGGATGGCCCGGGTGTCAAAGCCTATTGGGCAAACCGCAACCTGTTTGGTGGCGGCGAAGTGCTGCGTATTGATACCGATCTGTCATTCCTGACCTTGCCAAAAAGCTCTCCTAAGCGGGATGAGCTGGATTGGGCGCGTCTTGGCGGGAAGGTTTCTGTCAGTTTTGTAAAACCCGCCTTGTGGGGAACGCGTAATGACCTCTTGGCATCTATTACAGGTGCACGTGAGGCAACGGATGGTTATACCAGTCGCTGGGTTAATGGTACTGTTGCCATCAAACATAGATTTTCAGATAAGTTTTATGCGCAGGCTGGTATTGAGGTTGAGCGTGGGCAAACAAGTGATGCTTATGGTCGCCTTGATTATACACTTGTTGGAACACCCATATCCGTCAATTATGACAGTACGGATAATGCGCTGGATCCAACCAAGGGTATCAAGCTGAGCGCTTCTATTGCTCCGTATCCCACATTCCTGGGATCAAGCTCAGGCTTCGTTGTCGCTAAGGCACAAGGCTCTACGTATTACGCTCTTGATGAAGATGCCCGTTATATTCTGGCCGCCCGCCTTGGAATTGGCTCTATTATGGGCTCGGGTTTAATGAATATCCCGGCTAATAGGCGGTTCTACGCTGGTGGAGGCGGCTCTGTTCGCGGATACTCATATCGCTCGCTGAGCCCGAAGGGTGATAACGGCGATCCAGTTGGTGGGAAGAGCTTGTTGGAAGGCTCTGTTGAAGCCCGTATCAAAGTAACGGATACGATTGGTGTTGTACCGTTCTTTGATTTCGGAACCGCCTTTGCCGATAGTTATCCTGATTTTGGCGAGAACATGCAGTACGCTGCGGGTGTTGGCTTACGATATTACACGGCCATTGGGCCAATTCGTGCCGATGTCGCATTTCCTTTGAATAAGCGTCAGGGAGATAAGCCTGTCGTTTTCTATTTAAGTCTGGGGCAGGCTTTCTGATGATACAGCAACCAAAACGCAAGCCAAGGCGTAAACTGAAAATTACACTCTACAGCCTGCTCGTGCTTGTTGTGGCCATTGCTGGTGGTGCCTATATCTTTGCATCATGGCAGGGGAAGGACGGCTCGACCTATCTGAGTAATCTTATTGCATCAACATTGTCCGGCAATGGCAATAAGGTTGAGATTGGTTCCGTTGAAGGTGCGCTTTCATCCCGGATTGTCTTGCGCAATTTGAAGATGACGGACAAAGATGGTGTCTGGCTTAATCTTGATCAGGCTGAATTGAGGTGGAACCGTTCAACCCTGTTGACGGGGAAACTAAGCGTTGACGTGCTTGAGATCGGTAATCTTGAGGTTTTACGTAAACCTATTCTTGAAGCCTCTCACGAGGTGAAGGAAGAAGAGGAAACAACTTCTTCTTCAGGGTTCCCTGAGCTACCCGTTAAAGTTGTCGTAAAGAAATTTCGCCTTGCTGAGGCTGCGTTAGGCGAACCGGTTTTAGGGACTGAAGCACGGTTAACAATGGATGGTTTGGCCGAGCTTGGTGATCCATCAGAGGGCTTGTCACTGAGTCTGGCAATTCGCAGACTTGATGCGCCTGGTGTTATTGGCGCAGCTCTTTCCTATGTTCCGAATTCACAGACCCTTTCAATTGATCTGAGACATGATGAACCTGCCGGGGGGCTTGCTGCCCGATTGATGAACCTGGAGGGATTGCCGCCTGTAAAGCTGACTCTGCAAGGGCAGGGTGCGCTCGATAACTTCAAGGCAGACTTGAACTATGTTGCAGGAGATAAGCTCGGTGCAACCGGTGTTGCCACATTATTGCGAGCAGGTGCAGGAAGAAATCTTGCTATCCACTCAGAGGCCCGTATTGAGGCCCTCATGCCCCTGCCTGCATCTCTGCTGGTGGCTGGAACGACAAAAATTGATGGTGGTATTTTCTTTGGCGATGATAAATCTGTTTCTATCAACGGGTTTGATATTGTCTCGGACTTAGCAAGGTTTCAGCTTACTGGGCGTATTTCTCCGGAAAAAACTCTTGATCTGAAACTGACAGCTGGTGCTATCGTCGGAGCAGATGGAAAAACCAAAGCTGAGGGTGGTGAGCTTGAACGGCTGACTCTTGATACGACGATCAAAGGAGCGCTCACTGCTCCGGTTATTCAGACGCAGCTTGATATGGCAGGTCTGAAAACACCTGATGCCACGCTTGATAAGGGTCATCTGACGGTTGCCGCAGCTCCTGTTGGTGAGGCTGCAGCAGAACGATGGGCAATTAAGGCTGATATCGGGCTTGATGGCTTTGCAACGACACAGAAGCAATGGGCATCTGCAACTGGCTCATCGCTGAAACTGACCCTTGATGCAGAGCGCAATGAGAAGGGAATTTTTGACGTCAAAGTCTTTGATGTCACGACGCCTACCGTTAATGCCAATTATCTTGGGCGGGTTTCACCGAATGGTGCGAATGGAACGCTCAAAGTTAATGCATCCGACATGTCGGCCTTTTCTGGCGTAACGGGTAATCCCATGCGCGGGCAGGCCCAGCTTAATACGAAAATTTCAGGTCGATTTGCGAAAGGCATGACCATTGAAACAGATGGAAGCCTGAAAGATATATCTTTTGGTATTCCGGCAGTGGATGGTTTGCTGCTCGGTCAGGCAAGCCTGCGCGGGACAACGCATGTCGCTGGTCATAATATTGACGTCAGGGATATGCGTTTAGAGACGGCCAATCTGAAGACCGTTTTAAATGGTTTGATCTCCGAAGAAAAAGCAGATGCAAAGCTACAGCTTTCAATCGCCAATCTTGCAAAGGTTGACAGTAACCTTGCGGGTAGTTTGAAAGCCGAGGGAACTCTGACAGGAAAGGGTGAAAGCCCTGATCTGAAGCTCGTTGTCTCGACAGATAAAGCATTAGCAATGGGTCAGCCGGTTCGTGGATTGATGCTGGAGGCCAATGCGCTTGATCTTCTGGGAGCGTTGGATGCCAATCTGAAAATGAGTGGTGAAATCGGGCCGCGTAAGCTGAATGGTTATGCGAGCCTGAAACGTCCATCACCTGATACAATTAAGCTTGATGATATTAATTTCAGCTTTGGAAGCGCTTTGATTAATGGGGCTCTTTCTGCTGACAAAGGATTGGCTCAAGGGAAGATTAAAGTCCAGGCTGATAATCTTGATGAGCTGTCAACACTGGCTTTGACGAAGCTCTCTGGTTCGTTCAATGCAGATATTGAGCTAACGGCTGATAACGGCCAGCAAAGTGGACGTTTTATCGCTAAAGGCCGTGGAATTGATGCTGCAGGTATAAATATCAAAGTTCTTGATGCGGATATTTCCGCCAGTGATCTTTACAAGAAGCCGGTACTTAATGGTTATCTCACAGGTAATAACTGGTTGCTTAATGGTCAAAGTGTAGAGACTGTTTCGCTCAAGGCGACGGGTGATGCCAGTGCGAGTATTATTAATCTGCAAGCCAATGCACAGGGGCTGAATATCAGCAGTCAGGCCAAGGTAGAACCGGGTGAGGCGATTGATATTACGCTTGCAAATCTTGCTGTCAAAAGAGGCTCCAGAGCGATTACTCTTGCCAAGCCTGCAAAAATCTCAGTTGCGAACGATAATCTGAGTATCGCAGGACTGACCATTGCCAGTAACGGCGGACAGGTGGATGTTGATGGTGTGGTTGGCACAGCAAATAACAAAGCCAGTAATCTCAAGATTGATTTCAGAAAGTTGCCGCTTTCAATTGCAGGTTTAGCTGTCCCATCACTTGAACTTTCTGGTGCGATTGATGGGCAGGTGCAGATTACAGGGCCAATAGCCAAGCCGCAGGGGCACTATAACCTGAAGGTCAGTGGTGTAATGACCCCTGAAATTCGTCAGGCAGGGCTATCTGCGATTGATACAACCCTCAAAGGTCAGCTCAAAGGTAATGAAACGGCCTTTGATGCACTGGTTTCCATGGGGCGTGCAGGACAACTCTCTATTAACGGAACGGCACCTATCGACCCTGCCGCCAAAATGGCTATCAAGGTCAAAGGCCAGCTAAATGCTGCGGCTGCAAATTCAATGCTGTCTGCTTCCGGCCAGCAGGTGAATGGCAAGGTTGATGTTGATGCCTCCATTACTGGCACGGCCAGTAAGCCATCAATTGCCGGTCAGGCCGTTCTCTCAGGTGCCAGTTTTACGGATAACCTGAACGGTGTGAAGCTCAATAATATTCAGGGACGGATAACCGGGCAGGGAGATACCGTTGTTATTGAGCGTTTGACAGCCCAGACGCGTAACAATGGTTCTATTGATATCAGCGGTCGTGTTGAGGTTGCGCCGGCCAAGGGGTTCCCTGGAGCCTTCAAAATTAAAGCTAACCGTGCAGAGCTGGTATCCAGTGAGCTGGTGACCGCTGTCAGTAATATGGCGCTCGATATGAGCGGCCCGCTGGCGGAGAAGCCACAGATTACAGGGCGGCTGGATATTGTGAAGATGGAAGTAACGCTTCCAAACCGCCTTCCAGCAACGGCTCAGCCGTTACCGAATGCCAAACATATTGCACCGCCACCAAAGGTAAAAGCTCGTCTGGATGCTGAACGTAAGGCACGTGAGAAGGCAAAGAAGAGTGCTCCTTTTGATGCGCGTCTCGACCTGCTGGTTTCGGCACCAAACCAGATATTTATTCGTGGGCAGGGTGTTGATGCAGAAGTGGGTGGTGAATTACGTATCAGTGGTACATCACGCGACCCAAAGACACTGGGTGGTTTTGAGATGCGGCGTGGTAAGCTGACAATTATTGGCCAGCGACTTGATTTCACACGTGGGAAATTGACATTCTCGGGCGATCTGACTCCTGAACTTGATTTTCTTGCTCAGACACAGGCTGGTGAGGTGACGGCAAAGGTTGCTGTAACGGGGCCGGCCAATCAGCCGGAGTTTGATCTTTCTTCGACACCAGAGCTGCCAAGAGATGAAGTCTTATCTCGCTTGCTTTTTGCCAAATCCTCTGGCTCGCTTTCACCCTTTCAGGCACTCCAGCTTGCACAGGCTATTGCTCAGCTTTCAGGAGCCGGAGGCCCGGATGTCTTTGATGAAACCCGTAAGGCTCTGGGGCTGGACAGTCTTGATATTACGGCAGGGAGTAGCGGTGGCCCAGCAGTTGGGGCGTCCCGCTATATCAACGACCGCATCAGTGTTGGTGTTCGTGCTGGTGCTAAGCCAGAAGATAATGCTGCAACCATCAATGTTGATATTACTAAGCGCCTGAAGTTCCAGGGCGAGGTCGGTGCATCCGGGGATACATCGGTTGGTGTCGGTGCTGAGTGGGAATATTGATTCTCAATAGAACTGAAAGCGGCGTGTTTATCGCCGCTTTTTTTGTGCGCTGATCTATTTTTACTAAGTTTAAATGTATATGATCTGCAAATAATATTTTGATAAATCACGTTAATTTTAAAATCGGTTAGTAATTTCATTTTGCAATAGTAATATGGTTAATATGAAATTAAGTTCATCCGATTTTTTGTTTTTCTCAAACATTGCGAGGTGACTATGAGTAACGGTTTCTGGCCGCGCTGGACCCTGAAGACCGAAGGCGCAATCATGCCTGATGAGAGATTGCCCCTTGGACAGTCTTTAGTAGTTGGCTTGCAGCATGTGGTTGCCATGTTTGGCTCCACTGTCCTGGCTCCTATCATTATGGGGTTCAATCCGAATGTCGCGATACTGTTCTCTGGTATTGCAACACTGATTTTCTTTGTGATCGTCAAGGGTAAGGTTCCAAGTTATCTGGGCTCAAGCTTTGCTTTCATTGGGCCAGTAGCCGCGGCGGCGGGGTCTGGTCCGGAGGTTAATATTCCTCTGGCCCTTGGTGGCATTATTGCAGCCGGTGTTGTTTACGCAATCATCGGCTTTATTGTGCAGATTGTTGGCCATCGCTGGGTTGAAAAGGTTATGCCACCCATCGTGACCGGCTCAATTGTTGCTGCGATTGGTCTTGTTCTCGCTCCGCTTGCCGTACAGAGTGCTTCCGGGATTTCTGCGGCTAACCCGGGTGGAGATGCTTTCTCACGCTGGATTGCTCTGGCAACCGTTTTGGCCATCGGCTTAATCACGGTGTATGCGCCGGGCTCGCTTCGCCGGATTCCAATTCTTCTCGGGGGGGCTTTCGGGTATCTGTTTTATTATCTCCTGACCAATGTTGGTGGCTATGGCCCTGCAATTGATTTTACTGGTGTGCAAGCAGCACCCTGGTTTGGACTTCCAGCCTTCACCACACCCGAGTTTTCATGGAAGTCGGTTTCACTGATTGCACCTGTCGCAATTATTCTTGTGGCTGAAAATCTTGGACACATCAAAGCGATTGGAGCGATGACCGGACGCAGCTATGACTCGTATCTGGGACGTGCATTTATTGGTGATGGTATTGCAACCATTATTTCGGGCTCATTTGGCGGTACGGGTGTAACGACTTATGCCGAGAATATGGGCGTTATGGCCGTTACGCGCATCTACTCAACACTCATCTTCGTTATTGCTGCTTTCTTTGCCCTTATTCTTGGGTTCTCGCCAAAATTTGGTGCGGTTATTCAGACAATCCCGGGGCCGGTCTTAGGTGGTTTGGCAATTGTTGTATTCGGTCTGATTGCAGCAACAGCCGGACGTATATGGGTTGAAAATAACGTGAGTTTTGCGAACCCACGCAACCTGATTACAGCAGCCGTTACGCTCATTCTTGGTGCAGGTAACTTTAAACTTGATGTTTTCGGGTTTGAGCTGGAAGGAATTGGTACTGCAACTTTTGGTGCAATCATCCTTTATCATATCTTGAATGGCTTCCAGAATAAAAAGGAAGAGCCGATTTTATAAGGTATTGTTTTTAAATGATATTCAGTAAATCGTGTGTGGCTTTTAGGCTTTAGCCGGTGACGCACGCTAATATCTGAAAAGCCTGCTCCTTGTGTGGGGCAGGCTTTTTTATTAACACTGTCTGATAAAGGTTGGCGAAAAAACTACTATTGTACTTGCGGTTACGGCGCATACCGTGACAATAATAACCTATAGTAGATGCTGCTGATTTAAGTTTTGGTAGTAAACTCTGTTTAAGAGCCTATAAAAGGGTTCACTTGAGGAGACGTACGCATGTCAACGGCAGATTTGGTTGTCCAACAGTTGCCATACCTCCGGCGTTATGCCAGAGCCCTGACCGGCAACCAGACGGCAGGCGATGCCTATGTTGCGGCGACGCTTGAAGCTCTGGTCAATGAACCACGCATCATTCATGAGAATGATACCGCGCAGGTGAAAGTAGAGCTGTTTCAGGTTTTCACACGCATCTGGAATTCTCTGGCTGTTAATGGCCATAGTGAACTTGCAGAGCGTGGTATTCCTGCTGAAGCACGCATTGCACAGATCACGCCACTTCCACGACAGGCTTTTCTGTTGTCATGCCTTGAAGGTTTTATGGAGCAGGATATTGCAACCATCCTTGCTCTCAGCAAGCAGGAAGTACGCCAGCTGGTTGATGAGGCGGGGCGCGAGCTTGCAGCTGATATGGCAACCGAGATTCTGATTATTGAAGATGAATCCGTTATTGCCATGGATCTTGAGCATCTGGTTGAAAGTCTCGGACACAGCGTTATCGGCGTTGCACGTACCAGAACAGAGGCCCTGAAGATTGTTGATCAAAAGCGCCCTGGGCTTATTCTTGCAGATATCCAGCTTGCCGATGGTTCTTCTGGCCTAGATGCTGTCAATGATATGCTGAAGACTTTTTCGGTTCCTGTTATATTCATTACAGCTTATCCAGAGCGCTTCCTGACAGGTGAGCGCCCTGAGCCAGCCTTCCTGATTGCCAAGCCATTCCAGCCGGTTAATGTGTCTGCTGTTATCAGTCAGGCTCTGTTCTTCCAGCAGGCAGCCAGACAGAAGAAGTCTGCTACTGCCTGAATTTAAAAGACATTTCATGCTCAAAGCCGTCGGATTTTCTGACGGCTTTTTTATTTGTCTGTTTGTATTGATGTCTACCTATTGACGTTTTTGTGGGTCGATATACTATATTTTGTGTTCGAGGTTCTTTCGATTCGAAATCGGGAGCTAAGAGGGAATATGGTGCATCTGCTTGCAGATAATGCCATAACTGCCCCCGCAACTGTGAACGGAGAGTTGTTATCCGCTTAAGCCACTGGGAAACCGGGAAGGCCGGATGATAGCAAAGACCCGTAAGTCAGGAGACCTGCCTTGAATGAAACTGTCCACGGGCGGGGTGTCCGGTGCGCTGTTCATTCAGGTGTTGATCACCTTTGAACGCTCCCCGAATTTTCGCCTTTCTTTAACTTCGGGGTGAAGTCGTATGCATGTATCATTTCTATCTTTTCTGAGCTGATCTGAAAGGCTGCTTCAAGGCGGTCTGGTAATATTAATCTCAGTCGACACCTTCATTAGCTGTCGAAACGGGTAGTCGTGTCTTCATGCCTTCATTCCCTTCCGGGAATACTAAAGTGACGATTACAATCTATTCAAAGCCTGCATGCGTACAGTGCACTGCAACAATCCGTGCTGTTGAACGTAAAGGGATCAATTATCAGGTCGTAGACATTTCTGAAGATGCAGATGCCTATGCCTATGTGCGCCAGCTTGGATATATGCAGGTCCCGGTTGTTGTTGCCGGACAGGATCATTGGGCTGGTTTCCAGCCAGACCGGATTGGGGCTCTCGCTTGAGGGGGCTGTGATGGGTCTTATTGTCTATTTTTCTTCTTCAACGCGAAATACCGAGCGTTTTGTCGAGCGACTGGGTCTGCCTGCACAGCGTATCCCTGTAAGCCCTGATGAGCCCATGCTCAAAGCCTCTGAACCCTATGTTCTTTTTGCCCCGACATATGCGGGTGGAGATGGGGAAGGGGCTGTTCACAAGCAGGTTATCCGTTTTCTGAATAATACGGAAAACCGGAGCCTGATCCGTGGGGTCATTTCATCGGGAAATACTAATTTTGGGAAGTACTACGCAGTTGCGGGAGATGTTGTCGCGGCCAAATGTAAGGTGCCGCTTCTCTATAGATTTGAGCTTCTGGGTACTGCCGAAGACGTCGTAAATGTCAGATCAGGATTGGAAAGATTTTGGCTACAATAGAATTAGAAAAGCCGCAGCAGGATGCGGAAGATAGCGCCTATGATTATCATGCGCTCAATGCCATGCTTAATCTCTATGGTGAGGATGGCAGCATTCAGTTTGATAAGGATGTTCTGGCAGCGCGGCAGTTTTTTCTGCAGCATGTTAATCAGAATACCGTTTTCTTTCATAATCTGAAAGAGAAGATCGGTTATCTGGTTGAGAAGGGATATTATGAAGCTGAAGTTCTCGACCAGTATTCTTTCAACTTTGTAAAAAGCCTGTTTGAAGAAGCTTATGAACGTAAGTTCCGTTTTCCGACATTCCTGGGCGCTTTCAAATATTACACCAGTTACACGCTGAAAACCTTTGACGGAAAGCGTTATCTTGAACGTTATGAAGATCGGGTTTGTATGGTTGCTCTGGCCTTGGCTCAGGGAAATGAGGGACTTGCACGCTCTATCATGAATGAGGTGATCTCCGGGCGTTTTCAGCCTGCAACGCCAACGTTCCTCAATGCCGGCAAGAAACAAAGAGGTGAACTGGTTTCATGCTTCCTGCTTCGTATTGAAGACAACATGGAATCCATCGGCCGGTCAATCAACTCCGCTCTACAGCTTTCCAAGCGTGGCGGTGGTGTTGCATTCATGCTGACAAATATTCGCGAAGCAGGGGCACCGATCAAGCAGATCGAAAACCAGTCTTCAGGTGTCCTCCCCATTATGAAGCTGCTGGAAGATGCTTTCTCATATGCAAACCAGCTTGGTGCGCGTCAGGGAGCCGGAGCTGTTTACCTGCATGCGCATCACCCGGATATTATGCGTTTTCTCGATACAAAGCGTGAAAATGCTGATGAGAAGATACGTATCAAAACGTTGTCCCTTGGTGTCGTCGTTCCGGATATCACGTTTGAACTCGCCAAGAACAATGAGGATATGTATCTGTTCTCGCCGTATGACGTAGAGCGGGTATATGGCGTGCCTTTCTCTGAGATTTCGATCAGTGAGAAATATCGTGAGATGGCGGATGATCCGCATATACGGAAGAAGAAAATCAAGGCCCGTGAGTTCTTTCAGGTTCTGGCCGAAATCCAGTTTGAATCCGGCTACCCTTACATCATGTTTGAAGACACGGTGAACCGCTCCAACCCGATTGAGGGGCGCGTTACAATGAGTAATCTCTGCTCGGAAATTCTTCAGGTCAATGAGGCCTCAACCTATAATGCTGATCTTTCCTATCAGGATATGGGAAGTGATATCTCGTGTAATCTGGGATCGTTGAACATAGCCAAGGCCATGGATTCATCTGATTTTGGCTTAACGGTTGAGACCTCAATCCGGGCGCTGACAGCTGTATCTGATATGAGCCATATCAGCTCGGTTCCTTCCATTGAAAAAGGCAATGATGAATCTCATGCCATTGGTCTTGGGCAGATGAACCTGCACGGATATCTTGCTCGGGAGCGGATATTCTATGGCTCTGAGGAAGGTATCGATTTTACCAATATCTACTTCTATACGGTTGCTTACCACGCCATTCGGGCTTCAAACCTGATTGCTCGTGAGCGTGGTCAGACGTTCAAGGATTTTGAGAAATCAAAATATGCCTCTGGTGAGTTCTTCGACAAATATACGGAACAGGTTTGGGAACCATCAACGGAGCGTGTTCGTGAGCTTTTCGTGAATTCTGGAATAGCAATTCCAACGCAGGAAGATTGGCGTAAACTTAAAGATGATGTTGTAAAATATGGTCTTTATAACCGTTATCTGCAGGCTGTTCCGCCAACTGGCTCAATCTCCTACATCAATCATGCCACATCATCCATTCATCCGATTGTCTCCAAAATTGAGATACGGAAAGAAGGTAAGATCGGGCGTGTCTATTACCCTGCGCCCTTCATGACGAACGACAATCTTGAGTATTATCAGGATGCTTATGAGATTGGTCCGGAAAAGATCATTGATACCTATGCCGCTGCGACCCAACACGTCGATCAAGGGCTGTCTTTGACATTGTTCTTCCGTGATACGGCTACAACCCGTGATGTGAACCGTGCCCAGATCTATGCATGGAAAAAGGGCATCAAGACAATCTACTACATCCGCCTGCGCCAGATGGCACTGGAAGGCACCGAAGTACAGGGCTGCGTCTCCTGCAGTCTGTAATGTTTATGAAATTCAGGATAAGAAAATGAAAACACCTGTAAAGAAAACGGTATCAACAATCAGTGCCATTAACTGGAACCGGATTATTGATGATAAAGATCTGGAAGTTTGGAACCGGTTGACCGGCAACTTCTGGCTTCCGGAAAAAGTACCGCTTTCAAATGATATTCCGTCATGGGGAACATTGACCGCGGAAGAACAGCAACTGACAATTCGTGTGTTCACTGGTCTGACATTGCTCGATACCATCCAGAATACAGTTGGGGCTGTCAGCCTGATGGAAGATGCAGTGACACCACATGAAGAGGCGGTGCTCTCAAACATCAGCTTCATGGAAGCCGTTCATGCGCGTTCTTACTCATCAATCTTTTCAACATTGTGCCTGACACCGGATGTTGATGATGCCTATCGCTGGAGTGAAGAGAATGCGCACCTGCAAAAGAAGGCAGAGCTTATTCTTGAGCACTATCGTGGCAAGGATCCGTTAAAGCGCAAAATTGCCAGTGTGTTTCTTGAAAGCTTCCTGTTCTACTCGGGCTTCTATCTGCCCATGTACTGGTCAAGCCGAGCCAAACTGACCAATACGGCAGATCTTATTCGCCTCATCATCCGTGATGAAGCAGTGCACGGTTATTACATTGGCTACAAATTCCAGCGTGCCTTGGAAAAGCTCGGAGCAAAAGAACAGGAAGAATTAAAGGAATTTACCTTTGATCTTCTTCTTGAGCTTTATGATGTCGAGGCAAAATATACCGAGGAGCTTTATGATGGTGTGGGCTTGAGTGAAGACGTTAAAAAGTTTCTTCACTACAATGCAAACAAGGCTCTGATGAACTTGGGATTTGAAGCATTGTTCCCGGCCAGTGTCACCAATGTGAACCCGGCTATCCTGTCTGCATTGTCACCAAATGCCGATGAGAACCATGACTTCTTCTCAGGTTCTGGTTCATCCTATGTAATCGGCACTGCTCTGGCGACAGAGGATGAAGACTGGGATTTCTAAGTGATATAAGAGAGTGGCATACTCGTTATGCCACTCTTAACCGGCAAAGATTTCCTTCTGCCGTTCTTCCAGCTGTTGCTGGTACATTTTCAAAGCGTATTCTTCCGAGATTATCCCGAGCACGCGACGGTGTTCTTCAGTGTCCACCACAACCAGTATTTCGGTTGTGAGGCGTTCAAATTTTGGCATGACGCGGCTTAAAGATTCATGCGCTCCAATATAGGCGCTGGCATTTGTCAAAATATCACTGACATATTGTTCTGCGCCGCCTTCCTCTCTTGAACGGGCATGGGCCAGAGCAACGTCAATAATTCCAGAGAAGGCCTGTTCCTGATCAATCCCGATAACATAACGGGCAGAGGCTAGCGGAAACTGCTCGCAGAATTCGGCAATCGTTTGATCACTGCGCGCAACTGGCGGGCCACGACGCATGAGTTCCTGTGCTGATGTTTTATAGAGCCAGCCAATATCCTGCCCACCGAGTATCGCTTCACCACGTAAATGAAAACGCCATGTTGCGAAGGAGTAACCGAAGATACGGCGCACTGTCAGCATCGCTGCAATCACACCTATCATTGACGGGACAAGTGCACTCATCTGGCCGCTCATACCAACAGCCAGAGCAACCATTGTCATGGGTGCACCAACCACAGCAGCAGCAAAGCTTGCCATTCCAATAAGGGTATAGAGGCCGAAATCAGCATCAGACAAAACGCCTGCCCAGGTTCCGATCTGTGTAAAGGCGGCGCCTGCTAAGACACCTAAAAACAGTGATGCGGAAAACAGGCCACCACGAAAACCCGCGCCGATTGAAACCGCGCAGGCAATAATTTTAAGAAGCAAAACAGCCAGAATAATGGTCAGGGCAGGTGGGGTGCTCAGAATGATTTCCATACCACCATGGCCGGATGCCAGAATATTGGGACTGACGAGCGCAAATGTTGCCACAACCAGACCACCCAGCATTGGCCGCGACCAGATGGGAAAGTTGCTGGAGCGGAAGAATGATTCAATGCGCGTAACGCCACGCATGAGGAGAACAGCGAGCAGGGCAGACAAGACACCAAGAAAAATAATCCAGAACAGATTTGAAGACTGAATGGAAGGCAATGACTCAATAGGGAAACGATAGCCGTGACCTGCCAGAAGGCTTGCTGCAAAAACACCGCATATGGCAGCGGTCGTGATCGGAGCAAGGGTTGCAACGGTATAGCTGCCGATGATCAACTCGAAGCCATATGCGGCCCCTGCAAATGTTGAATCAAAGGCTCCTGCTATGGCACCCGCTGCTCCTGCACCAACCAGCATGCGTATGTCATTTCGACGGCGGTGAAGAAATATGCCGATCTTTGAACCGAGTGCCCCACCAGCCTGTGAGAAACCACCTTCAAGCCCGACAGATGCACCAACACCATCTGACATAATGCTCTGGAACATAACAAAGAGGCTGTCTCTGAAAGACATGCGCCCTCCGTGGAGGGCATTGGCTTCGACAGGGTCAACGATGTCGCCCGTTTTGCGCCACCAGCGCCACAGGGCCGTACTGATACCAACCAGCAGGCCTCCTAATATAAGGACAAGGAAGGTGCGTTTGATATCCAGTTCTGTTGCTGAACTGAGGCGCGTATTATGTTCGACGCCTAAGAGTATCTCATGTAAATACTGAGTGATTGCGCCCATCAGTGACGCAATGCTGCCGCCAAGAAAGCCCGCAATCCCAGCCGCAAATATCAGCAGCAGTCGACTTTCGCGTAAGATCGTCCGGTATGACGCCCGCGACTTGGCTAGAAAGCGCACAATTTTATTATCAAGGCGTGGCATATTTTCGATCAGCTATCGTGGCGAACTCAGTTTAACTTCGTTGTATTATGGCAGGCTTAGTACAACTGATAGGTTAACAATAGTACGATAAGCCTATCGCGTGACATATGTATACGTTTTACATATTATGCATTCGTTGAATTCAGGCGCTAAAAGGAGCGGAAAATGCCGGGTAGTTGGCGGTTAATGCGTAACAGTGACATGCAGGATGTCAGCCGTATTGCAGCTATCGTTCACCCTGATTTTCCTGAGGATGATGCAATATTCGCCGAGCGTCTGGAGCTGGCCCCGGAGGGATGCTTTATTCTTGAACTCGAGGGCGAGGCTTGTGGTTATATGTTCAGCCATCCATGGCTTGATTCAGATATTCCACCGCTGAATACTTTGCTGGGAAAGTTGCCAGCATCTCCGCAAACTTGGTATTTGCATGATATCGCCCTGATGCCTCAGGCGCGATCCCGCGGACAGACGTCACCTATTATTCGCCATTTATTCAGCATAGGGCAGGCTGCTGATCTGCCCACAGTCTCACTGGTTGCCGTCAATGGATCGCAAGGCTTTTGGCAGCATATGGGTTTTGAAGATGTTAGTTCTGAGAAGCTTAAAGAAAAGCTTCTCAGTTATGATGATGCCGCGCGTTATATGGTGCATCGCTAATTTTAAAGTGATGCCAGCTGTTGCAGGTGAGCGCTCATGTCAGATGAGGCACCTGCGGCATTGATAGTATCAAAGTAATCATGCCAACCAGTTGCGGCGATGCCCGCAAGCAAACTGTCAGCAGCTTCTTCATTGGGAAATTTCCAGAAAGCATAGAATTGCTGCGGTGCGGGATGAAGTTTATTCGATGCTACTTCACCAAAGGCAATTGGCTCTATACCAAAATCTGCAAGCTGCTGCATACCTGCGCCAATAGTTGCAAAGAACTGCTGGCGTTGCTGAGCTGACAGGGCAAGCCAGGCTGGTTTGGGGCTATAGAGCTCACTTAAGTAATAAGACATGATTTCCTCTTGGATTTGTGTGTCAGACTGTTTTGCCGCTATCCGTTTTCAGCCAGATACGATGAAGCAACTGGCTGAGAAGGGCTTTTTCCTCTTCGTCAAAACTACTGAGCAGATTTGAAATCCAGCTTGTGTGTTCATCAAACAGACGGTTTGCCAGCATCCATCCCTCAGGTGTGAGGTGAATAGTCACCATGCGTCTGTCATGGCCGGCATGAGTGCGTGTAATCAGAGACATTTTCTCAAGGCCATCGAGTAAGCCTGTGACTGTTGCTCTTGTTACGCCTGCCTGCTCCGCTATTTCAAAAGGCTGAAGGCCATTTTTAGATTTTTGGAGAAGGAAGAGCACAATGAAGCGTCCTTCAGAAAGATCATATTTGCTCAAACGTGTGGCGCAATCTCTGTCAATTGCCGATGCCAGAGAGAGAACCTCGAAACAAAGCCGAATATTATCTGCCTCTTCAGATAATGGCAGTGCTTCAAGCAGCGCTTTATGTTTCTGTTCTATATTCATAATAGGCGCCATATAATATGGTGCCTAACTAAATGTCAATATCCTGTGGGTTTTGTGCTGGGAATACGTATTTGCCGCTTTCTCACCTTAACTTCAGTGATTGTTTGAGATAGTACTAAAGTAGTCAAATGGCTGTTTTGTTGCCATTTGCTAAACTCAAGGAAGCTTTGAAATGTCAGATCAGAATGTTTCGCTAATCCCTAGTTTAAAAGGAAAAAAGGGATTGATCGTCGGTATTGCCAACGAACAATCCATCGCATGGGGATGTGCTAAAGCCTATAAAGCACTCGGTGCGGAGCTTGCTGTAACTTACCTGAACGAGAAGGCTGAGCGTTTTGTGCGCCCTCTGGCCGAGCAGATTGATGCATCCATCATATGTCAGGCAGACGTGACACGTCCGGGTGAAATGGAAGCTGTATTCGCAGAAGTTGAAAAAAAGTGGGGTAAGCTCGACTTCCTTCTGCATGCCATTGCTTTTGCCCCAATGGATGATCTGCATGGCCGTGTTGTTGACAGCTCCCGCGATGGCTTCCTGCTGGCAATGGATGTTTCCTGTCACTCGGTCATTCGTATGGCAAAAATGGCAGAGCCTCTGATGAAAGATGGCGGTGCTATTCAGACTGTCAGTTATCTTGGCTCTGAAAAGGTCGTCGATAACTACAACATGATGGGCCCGGTTAAGGCTGCCCTTGAAAGTGTCGTCCGTTACCTTGCCGCCGAGCTCGGCCCAAAGAGCATTCGCGTCAATACCATTTCACCCGGCCCACTCAAGACCCGTGCCGCAAGTGGTATTGGCAAGTTCGATGAACTGATCGAAAAGGTCATCGCCCGTACGCCAACACATAACCTGACAACCATCGAAGAAGTCGGCGCCATGTCAGCCTTCCTGATGACAGACCTCGCCCGTTCCGTAAACGGTGAGCTAATCTACATCGATGGTGGTTACAATATGATGGGCTGATGCCCAGCCATATCCGATGCTGTTGTCCTTGCTCTTGCAATGAGAGCAAGGATTAGAAAAATGGTGAGATCAGTACGAAAAACCACCTATCAAAATCATTTTTTCTAAAGTTGAAACGGGTGTTTTCTTTTTAACCGTAATGGGTTAATAGAGGGTCGGTTGAGGCGAGCACCCAAATGAGGGGTGACCAAACCTCCACTGAGATACTGCACCAAAACTCAACTGTTGAGGCGAGCACCCAAATGAGGGGTGACCAAACCCAAAAGCTTGAAAAAGAGCTGGCCGATCTGGTTGAGGCGAGCACCCAAATGAGGGGTGACCAAACCAGCCTCTAAACGCGGGTCGAGTTCATTGGGTTGAGGTGAGCACCCAAATGAGTTTTTGGCATCTTGATGCGTCGGGTTGGCAGAACTTTACGGTGTTGATCTGTTCGGAATGGCGATAAACATGGTTGCGTCGTGAGGAAAAATTGCTAGCATTCTCTTCGCTGTCTGGAGAGAGTGAATGCGCATAATCAAGCCTTATGGAAACTCTGATACTCACGTTGCAGGCCATGCCAGGACTGGCCCGCTCAAACGTTATCTCCATCAGCGCAAGCGTGACAGTAATGCCGGAAACCAGCCGGAAGAGGTTGAGGTTTACAGGTTTGCGCTTAATCATGATGAGCTGGTTATTGCGCAATGGATATCGGTTATTGATACGGTTTTCCGTAAACCCGCGATTGGCAAAATTCCATCACAAAAACAATATGATGATCGACTGGCTTTGGGAGATGCCTGCTGGGAGCTGATGCATCAAAAATCAGTTTTGAAGTGCTTTCGTGAGCGAGGAGAGCAAACCCAAATGAAAGCACTGTGGGATTGGAAAATCTCACCCTATAAAAAACCATTTCCTGCAAAGAAAAAACAACAGGGTTTCCGTGGGAAGCCTATTGCCGGTTATAAGGGACGATGGCACCATGTTTTTGTTGGTCAGTATGAAAAGCCAGTTGGAAGAGCGGGCCCGCATAATCGGCAACAGGATTCTCAGGTAAATTATTCCGCTGTCGCCCTCCGTATTTATCGGCATTTATACGAAGCAGAAATGCGTATCTGCAACAAGGGGAGTTACACGACCCGTAAACAGGGGCGTATTGAAGCGCGTGCAAAAAGCATTGAAAGCAATTACCTGAAGCAGGCAGACAGGGTTCATAATGACATTGGTAATACTCTGGCAGATGAGCAGCGTAGAAATCAGTTAAAAGCTGACTATCTTGGTGCGAGTAGTATGGATGTTGCACAAGAGATTGTCATACTCGCACAGGAAATTGTGAATGGCACTTCTGATAAAGCTCTGGATGCCCCGCGCCGTTTGAACATGCAGGTTGCGGCTATCATCTTGCGTCGCAAGTATGCCGAGCTCTTTGGCTCATGCAGCATTGCAGAGGCCAGAGCTCAATCTGAAGAGCTGCTGCTTCTACATATGGCAATACGGGATTATTACAGCCGCCTGCTAAAAAAACACTATCCGCGTGGAGGCAATGCCGATGCCGTGAAGAAAAATGAACTTCACTGGATTGCTACGGTTTTGCCGCAGGATATGGACAGCCTGTTGCGGCGTGTGGGTGGGCGTAGCCGTAACCGTGATCTGAACAGCCTGGTCAGATTGGGGCGCGTGGTTCACTATACTGCTCTCGCTCTAGGGGATACGGAGATTAGCCCTGATGTACTTGAGAGGGATGCAGGCTGGTGGACAAGTCAGGGGCAGGCACGCATCAAGCGGAGTGAAGCTTTCATCCGTATCTGGCGCCATACAATAACACTGGCAAGCCGTACCCTGACCGATTGGGCAGATCCTGAAAGGAAGGTAACAAGGGATATTCTAGGAAGTAACCAGCAGGCACAGGCCCTGAGCCATTTTCAGTCAGCAAACTTCAGGCAAAAGCTTCAGGCTCTGTTTGGGGTGCAGGCTGGTCTTTTCTTAGATGAACATAGGTCTGAATTTGAGCGCTGCGTTCTGAGCTTTGCATTGCAGGCTGTTGCCGGGCTTCGGAATACTGTTTTCCATTTCAGGGATTTGAAGAGTTTTACACAAAGCCTGAGAGAGCTCGAAAAAATAATTTGCAAGAATGAGAAAAAGGAAAAGATAACGCTTGAAACGTCACGGGTGAAACAGGCTGTTCTGACGCTGTGGCAACAGGATAATGCCGCCTACCATGCACGTACCCGCCAGCTTATGGAAGCTGCGGACATGCACTTCTTCTTTAACGGAAAGCAGCTTAACAAATTTGCGGCAGAGCTTGCCAGTTGGCGTGATGCCGAAGAGCATCCGGAATTATCTATTCCACTGCCTCGGTTTAGCGCAATTCTGTCCCGTTACAGTAATGCATGGTGCGGAAAAGGATCTGTTACACTTCCAGAAAAGCCAAATGCCAATGACCTTACCCAGCCATGGAGAAAATGCCAGTTTCATGCGCTGAAACTTTTATATGAGCGTCCATTTCGCTGCTGGTTTCAAAAGCTTGATAGAGATATCATCAATGAGTTGATCACCAAAGCTGTTGAACGCAGCACACATGATGCACGGGCCGCGAATAAACAAGCCCACGCCCTTAACCCCATCGAAGCACGTGCCTCTCGCCTGCCGGGTTTAGGAGTGAATGATACGATTGAAGATTTTTTCGCTACGCTTTCCCGGGAAACCGCATCAGATATTGGTGTGCAGAAGGGCTATGAAAGCGATGGTGCTAATGCCAGAAAACAGGCAAACTATCTGGAGAAATTGAAACAGGATATCGTTCTTCAGGCTTTCCAGCGATATATTAAAGAGCAGGCGTTTGGTTTTATTCTTGCCCTGTCAAACCGTGATGAAAAACCGGAACGACCATTAACTGAGCTGCCGGAAATAGCACCTCCGTCAGCATCAGGAGCTGCCTCCCTATGGCAGGCTATTCTATATTTTGTGCTACACCTTGTGCCCGTTGACGAGGCCGGGCAGCTTTTACACCAGATACGAAAATGGCAGGTGCTGGTTAATAAGGCCAATGATGGGCATATCTCCGAGCCTGCAAGTGATGCCATTGAAATAGCCAATGTGCTTGAGCTTTATCTTGCAATGCATGATGCAAAATCTGAAGGTGGTATTAGCCTTGAGAATGCGAAAAAGTACGCAGGGTTATATGTGCTGGACTCAGACTTCAGCCGGATATTTACCCATGCTGATGTTGAGGCAAAACTACTGGCACCGAAGAGGGGCTTGCGGGAAATTATCCGTTATGGTGACTTGGGCTTGCTGCTGCATCTGTCAGGCAATGCGAAAATAAAAACGGATGCGGTAGATACATTCCTCGATGAAACACGACAGAAGCAGGTTATCTCGTTGAGTGAGCAACGTGAGAAGCTACACGACACGTGGGTCAAGAGCGGAAGCCAGTTTTCTGAAGAGCAAAGGGTGGATTATGCCAAAGCCCTGCATGCTATTATTGCTCATCGTAATCTCTCTGCTCAGGTCACCTTGAGTGAGCATATTCGTGCGCACAGGCTTGTATTGAAAGTTCTTGGCAGGCTTGTTGATTTCTCTGGTTTGTGGGAGCGCGATCTTTACTTTGTCATGGTTGCGCTGGCGTATGAGGATGGTGTTTCGGTATATAGTTTGTTTAAAAAGGATGGAAAGAAAGCTCTAAGAAACGGCCAAATTATCAAAGCGTTGGAAAATATGGAGTCTCAAAAAGAAAAAAGTATTCACCAAAGACTGGCGCTTTATTTTGGAGATTCTTGGGATACAAACTCAAAGAATGCACGGAATGATTTTGCACATTTTAATATGCTTCAACCTGCCGCTATTAATCAGCTGAACCTGACACTCTGTGTGCAGAACGCCCGTCGACTGATGTTTTATGATCGCAAGCTTAAAAATGCGGTTGCCCATTCAATCATTAAACTTCTGCGTCGTGAAAATTTAGAGATTGAGTGGAAGGTGGCTGCCGATGGCGCTCTCACAGATGCAAAGGTTTCTGCCGTGCAGATAAGGCATTTGGAAAAGCAGAATAGCAGCACAAAGAAGGAAACGGTAAATCACGCGTTACACCTTAGCGAAAATCTGCATGGAGACAGTTTTATCAATATGATTGCCTGCGCTTTTGGCGGGAGGGCAGAAATGAAATCAAGTATTCTGGATAGTGATATCAATAATATCAGATTGCCGCGTGTGAAGCCGTATAATAAGGTGAACGGATTCAAAAAAAATGCTCAAAAACCTGCTGTGGAGGTATGAAAAATCTCATTTTTTCTGAAGTTGAATCGGGTGTTTTCTTTTTAATCAGAATGGGTTAATAGAGGGTCGGTTGAGGTAAGCACCCAAATGAGGGGTGACCAAACCATTATTAACCTGTTCTAAAGGAGTATTAGCGTTGAGGTAAGCACCCAAATGAGGGGTGACCAAACCATCAAGCCTAAATGGCCTTGCATCACGCCCGTTGAGGTAAGCACCCAAATGAGGGGTGACCAAACCACGGTTTGATCGGTTATGCGACAAGGTGAAGTTGAGGTAAGCACCCAAATGAGGGGTGACCAAACCCCCATACAGGACATTACGTGAGCCAAGTGGTTGAGGTAAGCACCCAAATGAGGTGGGTATGCTTTAGCTTCTGTTAGAGAAATTATGTTCGTTCCATAAGTCTTTGAAGTCTCTTTCAGAATGCATGAGTTTGTTGTTGTAAATTTCTGCATGCGTAATAGTGTTGAGGTTTATACAAAAAGGGGATTTCATTATGATTGGTTATATTACCTTAGGGACGAATGATTTTGATGGTGCGGTTGCGTTTTACGATAAACTGCTGGAGCAGGTTGGTGCGAAGCGTGTCATGGAAACGGATAGCTTTGTTGCCTGGGGGCCTGATTTCAATGTAACCAGTCTCTCCATCATCAAGCCATATGACAAGCAGCCCGCAACGGTTGGTAATGGTGTCATGGTTGCCCTGAATGTCGATAGCCCGGCGAAGGTTGATGCTGTTTACAAGAAGGCTCTGGAGCTTGGCGGTAGCGACGAGGGTAAGCCCGGTGATCGTGGTGGTGGATTCTATGCAGCCTATTTCCGTGATCTTGATGGTAACAAGCTGAACGTATTTCATTTCCCGCAGGGGTGAGACGGTTAAACAAGTAGATGGCATATGTAAAAGGCACTCAATGGAGTGCCTTTTTTAGTCTTAGTTCAACAGTTCCCTATATAACGAGAAATAAGTCGCTAAACATAAGGTGAATACAACGAACCAATAGGCCCTGGTATAGATAAAGTAGACATAATTTCTTCGTCGTTGGTGACAGGTCTTGTTTGCTATTTGAACCGATTTTGCGTTGATGGTATTCCTAATAAATATTTTGCTTGCTGGTGGAAAAATATTCCCTGATACTAAGTTTTATTTATGAGGGAAAATTCATGACAACTTGGCAATTTTTTGGATTGATTGCTCTTATTATCTGCGCATACAAATTTTGCCGTAATTATCCGATAAAAGCGGCGTAAAGAATTAATAGACAAATACGAAGATGCAGAAATTGTTGAACTAATAATGGCGCAACAAATATGGCAAGGCATGACTTTCGAAATGCTCCTTGACAGCCTAGGGATTCCTGAAGATTGCGACCATAAAGTTTATAAGACAAAAGAAACTTATGTCTTCAAATACCATAGGTTTGGCAAAGGCCGATATAAAACAAGAGTAAAATTTGAAAATAATATGGTAGTGGGCTGGGATTTAAAGTAATTAAGCCTCACTGCAGCAAGACTTAATTATTATTCTCATCGGTGACAGTGGTAACCACCTGTCTTACGATTATTGTGGCAACCCTCGCTATTCAAGCCTCCAGGGTGTGCGGCTGCTATTGAAGTAAGGGCTATCAGTGAGAGGATAATTGCTGCAATCTGCTTCATGATATCCCTATCAGCGACGACGATAATGGGAACGGACGCGCGTCTTTCCACCTGACTTCGTGCGACGGTAATGACTGCGAACATGTGTACGCGCCTCTTGATAGGATCCCTTATCAGAGCTTACGGTAATATTATTGGGTGCACTCTTTTCTGTGAAGAGAGCGCTATTGCCAGCTACTGTAGAAGCTAAAACTAACCCACCAGCTACAATCAATGATTTCCACATATTTCCCTCCTGCGATTATGCTGGAGAAATATATTCTATTTGAAAGAGTCTTTCAATATACGATTATGAAAATATATTATACAATTAAGTATGGTGTATTTTGCTAAAGCGCTCTTACGAGGAATTCCATGAAATAGACCGCTGTATGCGCTCTTGTTGATTCCAGTTATAGTTTTTACTGGGAAGGAATTAATGAGGAAGGAAACTCTGTAATTATAGAGTCTGAATAGACGCTTTGTTGTGGCGGTTTAGTTAATTAATATTAAGTCAGTAATTATGCCGTGGGCGCTGTCTATGTTATGAGTAGATATGTTTGTTTTACGAGTGATTACTTAAGCCTTCCAGTATCGGGCAATCCGGTCTGTCATCGCCGTGGCAGTGGCAGGAGAGGTGTTCGAGGGTGTCGACCATTTCCTGCATGGCCTGAATGCGTTGTTTCAGGTCATGGATATGTGTCTCGGTAATTGCCTTGACCTCCCGACTTGAGCGCTCACGATTGCGCCACAGGCTAATAAGTTTACCTATTTCCTCAATGGAGAAACCAAGCGACCGTGCACGGTGGATGAAACGTAAGGTGTGGATGTCTGACATATCGAAATCACGATAGTCATTTGTATGTCGCTGTGCTGGTGTGAGGAGACCAATGGACTCATAATAACGGATCATTTTGGCACTGACGCCACTTTGTTTGGAAGCTTCTCCGATACGCATGGTTATTCTCCCTGCTCAGGTTTCCAGCGCCGTAAGAGCAGGGCATTGGAAACAACACAGACACTTGATGCAGCCATGGCAGCGCCAGCAAAAACCGGGTTGAGCAGGCCGAGGGCTGCAAGTGGAATGCCGGCGACATTATAGATGAATGCCCAGAACAGGTTCTGACGGATTTTACTGCGTGTCCGGCTGGCAATATCCAGAGCATCTGCAACACTTGAAGGGTCTGAACGCATCAAGGTTATGCCAGCTGCTGCAATGGCGACATCCGTGCCGGAACCCATAGCAATTCCGAGGTCGGCTGTTGCAAGGGCGGGGGCATCATTGATGCCATCACCGACCATTGCAACCTGTCCGTATTGCTGCTTCAGGCTATCAATAATCTCTGCCTTTTCTTCTGGCAGAACATTGGCTTTGACCTGATCAATGCCAAGGTCATCTGCAATGTTGCGGGCGCTGTCAGGATTATCACCTGTGACCATGACCGCCGAAATATGTTTACGATGTAACTTGGCAATTGCGCTCTTTGCTGATGGGCGTGGTGTATCGGCAAAAGCCATGAGAGCAATGACTTCCGGCTGGGTTGTATTTGCAATCAGATATGAAACGGTGCGCCCCTGTTTCGTTTCATTATCCGTTACCTTTTCCAGATTAGCGAATGGGATACTGTTCTCTTCCAGATACCTCTGATTGCCAATGATATAAGTTTGGCCGTTAATGGTGCCAGAGACACCGCGGCCAGCTATGGCTTTCACATTCTCTGCTTTTTCGGCTGAAATGTTTTCTGCCTCTGCTGTTGCGAGAACGGCGCGGGCTAAAGGATGCTCAGAGCCAGATTGCAGGGCAGCCATGAGGCCAAGGTTTTGAGCCCTGTCACCTGTGAAGGATGTCAGGGTGACAAGCTCGGGCTTGCCAAGGGTCAATGTGCCTGTTTTGTCAAACGCAACGGCTTTGACTTCTGTTGCGCGTTCAAGCGTTTCAGCATCCTTGATCAGAATGCCAGCCCGTGCGGCAGCTCCCGTACCGGCAATGATTGCAGTTGGTGTCGCAAGTCCGAGCGCACAGGGGCAGGCGATAACCAAAACGGCAACAGCTGGCATCAAGGCCTGTGTTACATCACCTGTCAGGAAGAACCAGATTGCAAATGTCAAAACGGCAATCGCAACAACAACGGGTACAAATATTGCGGCGATCTGATCAACCAGCTTCTGAATTGGAGCCTTTGAACTCTGAGCGCCTTCGACCAGTTTAATGATTTTGGCGAGCGTTGTGTCAGAACCAATCGCTGCAGCTTTAGCCTGAATAAAACCGGAGCCGTTTAAGGAACCGCCGATGATCTTTTCACCAATATCACGATAGACTGGCAGGCTTTCACCCGTCAGCATGGATTCATCGAATTCAGAGGCGCCTTCCTGAATGATGGCATCTGTCGGGACGCGCTCTCCCGGGCGGATGAGCAGGATATCGCCAAGGATAACCTCTGATGCAGGGATTTCGATTTCCTGCCCGTTACGGCTGACGCGTACGGTTTCCGGTTTGAGATCAAGGAGAGCGCGTACCGCATCGGCTGTCTTACGCTTGGCGCGTGCTTCAAGATATTTGCCAAGCAGAACAAGCGTGATGACCACAGCTGAAGATTCAAAATAAAGATGTCCATGATCTCCATGGCTTGAAAGCAATGTATAGAGAGACAGGAAGTAGGCGGCACTTGTTCCGAGTGCCACTAGGAGATCCATGTTGCCAACACCATTGCGCAGCGCTTTCCAGCCACCACGGTAGAACCTGTAACCAAGCCAGAACTGAACAGGTGTTGCGAGCACAAATTGCAACCATCCAGGTAGCATCCAATCAATACCAAAAGGCATTGCCAGCATAGGAGCGACTAAAGGCAGACTGAGAATAGCACCAATAATCAGATGGTTTTGCTCATGACTGTCTGTTGGCAGGGGAGGAGAACCCGTTTGATCTGCAGGCTTTTCTCGTGCTTCAAACCCCGCTGCCTCAACAGCATCAATGAGTTGCGGCAGGAGGTTTTCGCCGAAATAGGATATCGTAGCTGTTTCATTTGCCAGATTAACACTGGCTTTTGTAACACCGGAAACGCGGGAAAGAACTTTTTCAAGACGTGAAACGCAGGCGGCGCACGTCATCCCGGTGATAAGTAAAACTGTCTGGTTTTCAACCGGTGTATAACCTGAATCACTCACTGCCTGAGCGATTTGGTCAGCAGAAACTTTGCCGGTTTCAGTTGTGATGTCTGCCTTCTCCAATGCCAGATTAACACTGACATCCACAACGCCTGGAACTGTTGCAATTGCTTTTTCAACATGGCGTACACAAGAGGCGCAAGTCATACCCTCAATATTGAGGGAGAGGTGATCTGTTGCAGCTTCTGTTTGAGACATGACATGACCTTTCGGGATATTTCCCCTCCTTAATAAACCTTCCCATTGTGTCAAGGTCAAGGCATCTCTGGGTGGAAATGTCACAGGAGGTCATAAAGGCCAACAGCCAAGATCGTGCTGACCGACACAGACATGATACGCTTAAAGACTAATCTGTAATATAAGTTATTGAACTTAGGTGTTTTAAAGTGTCATAAAAGGCATACGAATTTGCTTAAGTTGCTTTGGGCCGGAGGTTGTTTATGGGCTTTAAATACCGTTCTTATCTGATGGCCGTTACGCTATTGAGCACAGGCTTACTTTTCAGTACAGATTATCTGATCGCGTCAACACCTGCCCAAGCTCAGTCCAGACTTGAAACACTGATCAATCGACTTCGGAAAAAAGACCCGGAAGCCGGGATTGCCAAATCCAATGGGCGTATTGAAGCACAGCAGATTGATGTGTCGGCAAAATACGCAGGTAAGCTCCTCTCCGTTGATATTGAAGAGGGAGATACTGTTGAAGCCGGTCAGGTTATCGCTCGCCTTGATGATACGGAATATGTCGCCCAGTTAAGGGGAGCTGAGGCCAAGGTTCAGCAGGCAAAAGCATCCAAGGCTCAGGCTGAGGCAACCATCGCTCAGCGTGAGAGTGATCAGTCTTTCGCCAAGGCAGAACTCGATCGTGGTGAAGAGCTTTACAAGAATGGCCATTTTACTGGCCAGCAGCTTGATCTGCGGCGCAACAATATGAAGGTTGCAACGGCCGCACTTGAAGCTGCTCAGGCAAGCCAGAGGCAGGCTATTTCAGCGATCATTGCGGCAGAAGCGGATGTGGCCCGTTTGAAAGCTGTTGTAAATGATATGGTTCTGGTGGCCCCACGTCATGGACGTATCCAGTATAAACTGGCTCGGACAGGCGAGGTTATTGGCGCAGGCCAGCGTGTTGCAACACTGCTTGATCTTACAGATGTGTATCTGACAATCTTTCTACCTGCAAAGGATGCAGGGCGTCTGGCAATTGGTCAGGAGGCCCGGATTATTCTTGACCCGGCACCTGAGTACGTCATCCCGGCCAAGGTCAGTTTCGTTGCGGCTGATGCACAGTTCACGCCGAAGTCTGTTGAGACTCAGGAAGAGCGTGAGAAGCTGATGTTCCGGGTCAAGATACAGATCGATTCTGGCCTGCTGAAGGAATATGAGAAATACGTCAAAACAGGTGTCCGTGGACTTGGCTACGTTATGGTTGAGCGTAACGCTGACTGGCCAACTGACCTTGCTATAAAGCTGCCGAAATGAAGCAGGCTGCGATCGCTCATATCACGGGGCTCTCGCATAATTTCGGCAAGACGGGAGCGCTCAAGGATATCACCATTGATATTCCTGCCGGATGCATGACAGGGCTGATTGGGCCGGATGGTGTCGGAAAGTCGACCCTCCTGTCAATTTTGGCGGGTGTAAGAACTATTCAGACGGGTGATGTATCTGTTCTGGATGGTGACATGAAATCATCTGAGCACCGCCGGGTATGTTATGAGCGCGTTGCCTATATGCCTCAGGGTTTGGGCCGTAATCTTTACCCAACCTTGAGTGTTTATGAGAATGTTGATTTCTTTGGCCGCTTGTTTGGTCAGGGTGATGAAGAGCGTCGTGCGCGTATTTCTGAACTTTTAAAGGCAACGGATCTTGAGGCGTTCGCAGATCGACCGGCAGGTAAACTGTCTGGTGGTATGAAGCAGAAGCTCAGTTTGTGCTGTTCTTTGATACATGACCCGGATTTTCTCATTCTCGATGAGCCAACCACAGGCGTTGACCCGCTATCACGACGCCAGTTTTGGGATTTGATTGATACAATCCGCTCCCGTCGCCCGGGTATGAGTGTGATTGTTGCGACAGCCTATATGGAAGAGGCTGAGAACTTTGATTGGCTCTCTGCAATGAATGATGGCGAGATCATCGCCCATGGATCTCCTGATGATGTGCGGAAGCAGGCAAACTGTAAAACGCTGGAAGAAGCCTTTATCGCCATGTTGCCTGAAAAGGAACGGGCTGGGTATGAACCGGTTGTCGTTACACCGCGCACCGGTAATGATCGTATTGCCATTGAAGCGGAAGGGCTGACATGTCGGTTCGGCAGTTTCACCGCAGTTGATCATGTCAGCTTCAAAATTCCAGAAGGCGAAATTTTCGGATTTCTCGGCTCCAATGGCTGCGGTAAATCCACAACCATGAAAATGCTGACGGGCCTTTTGCCTGCAACAGAGGGCGAAGCTCGTCTGTTCGGTGAAGTGCTGGATGCCCGAAATATGAAAACGCGTTATCGCGTCGGCTATATGTCTCAGGCATTCTCTCTTTATGGTGAGCTGACAGTCTTTCAGAATCTCGAGCTCCACGCGCAGCTCTTCCATCTGCCGAAAGAAGATGCACCTCAGCGTATTAAAGAGCTGATGGAACGCTTCGATCTGGCCCATGTCGCCAATGAAGTGCCGGATGCCTTGCCACTTGGTATCCGTCAGCGTCTCCAGTTGGCTGTTGCCATTATTCACCGTCCGGAAGTTCTTATCCTTGATGAGCCGACTTCTGGTGTTGACCCGGTCGCACGGGATTCTTTCTGGCGTTATCTCATTCAGATGTCTCGTGAGGAAAATGTTACGATCTTCATTTCCACTCACTTTATGAATGAGGCTGAACGGTGTGATCGCATCTCCTTGATGCATGCGGGTAAGGTATTGGCAGTTGGGTCGCCAGAAGAATTATCGCAACAGAATGGCGGCAAGCCCTTAGAAGAAGTCTTTATCTCTTATCTGGCCGATGCTGCCGGTATTTCCCTTGCTGCCGATAAGGCCCACACAGAACAGAATGTCTCTGCCATCTCGACTGAAGAAGTAGAGAATACCCATACCGGGAAATCAAAGTATTTTGATTTCGGCAGATTATGGGCCTATGCCCGCCGGGAAACAATGGAGCTGATCCGTGACCCGATCCGTCTGGTATTTGCTCTGCTTGGCCCTGTTCTTTTGATGGTAACCTTTGGCTATGGCATTTCATTCGATGTCGAGAATCTGCCATTTGCCGTTTATGATCAGGACCAGTCTCTTGAGAGCCGGAATATTGTCGAGAGTTTTGAAGGCTCTCGATATTTTGTCAGGCGTCCAGACATCCGTTCAACCGACGAGATGGAGCGGCGGTTACGAAGTGGTGAGCTGAGTGTTGTCATAGAAATTCCACCGGATTTCGGCAGGAATCTGATCACTAACAACAAACCTGAAATTAATGTTTCAGTCGATGGTGCAATGCCTTTCAGAGCGGAAACGACAAAGGGTTATGTTACCGGTCTGGCACAGGAATATATCCAGAATATATCTCAGGAAAGTAAGGTTAAGCCCTCAGCTCAGGCCATCGATATCGAAGCCCGTTTTCGATATAATCAGGCATTCAAGAGTGTGTTTGCAATTGTTCCAAGCGTGATCATGTTGATGCTTGTCTTGATACCGGCCATCATGTCAGCGGTGAGTGTTGGCCGAGAGAAGGAAAGCGGTTCTATTGCCAACTTCCAGTCTACACCCGTAACCCGCCTTGAGTTCTTGCTCGGCAAGCAGGTACCCTATGCAACTGTTGCTTTCATGAGCTTTATCCTGTTGCTGATTTTGTCGATCTATTTGTTTGGTGTTCCGGTTAAGGGCTCATTCCTGTTGCTGCTGCTCGGCAGTATATTTTATATTCTGGCAACAACGGCATTTGGTCTGTTTGTCTCCTCTTTCACAAAGACACAGGTAGCGGCCATCTTCGCGACATCAATCATTACGATCATTCCTGCAGTTAATTTCTCTGGGTTGCTTGTGCCGGTTGCATCGCTCTCAGGTGGCGGTCGTCTGATTGGATTAGCATTTCCAGCAGCCTGGTATCAGCCAATCAGTATTGGGACTTTCACAAAAGGATTGGGCTTTATGGACCTGTGGCCCAATCTTTTTGTTCTGATACTATTTGCCATTGGCTTCATTACTGCCTCTGCTCTTGTTCTAAAGAAACAGGAGGCATGATGTCAGCACCGCTAAAACAGCCCAAATCACGCTGGCAGGAATTTAAAGAGCAGATTGCCAATATCTTGTGGCTGTCCATCAAGGAGCTGCGTAGTATCAAGGCAGATCCGATCCTGCTTATCTTGATCATCTATACCTTTACCTATGCAATCTATGCGGTCGCCAATGGTGCCAAGACGGAAGCGGTCGATATGGCGATTGGTATCGTCGATGAAGACCAGTCCATTCTTTCCAACCGGATTAAAGGTGCTTTTCTTCAGCCGCTGTTTAAGGAGCCTGTCGAGATTAGCGCGACGGAAATAGACGATGCGCTGGATACAAACCGTTTTGTATTTGTGCTTGATATTCCGAGTAACTTTGAGGCCGATGTTCTTTCTGGCAATCAGCCGACCGTCCAGCTGAATATTGATGCAACGGCAATGACACAGGCCGGTAATGGCTCCAATTATGCCGTGTCAATCATCAGTACGGAAGTCAGCAAGTTTCTCAGTCGTGATGAAGCGACAATGGCTATGCCAGTACAGGTTGTTGTCCGAACGAAATTTAATCCCAACCTGACATCATCATGGTTTACGTCTGCGATGCAGGTGATCAATAACATCACGATGCTGGCTATTATCCTGACAGGTGCAGCACTGATTAGAGAGCGCGAACATGGGACTATCGAACATCTGCTCGTGATGCCCGTTCTGCCAACAGAAATCATGCTTGCCAAAGTACTGGCTAATGGCTTGGTTATTGTAACGGCTGCGACTTTATCGCTGAATTTTGTTGTAAAATGGTGGATGGGCGTGCCTGTGGCCGGATCAATTCCCTTATTCGTTTTTGGCTCGTCTATTTACCTGTTTTCCATTGCCTCACTTGGCATATTACTGGCAACATTCTCGACATCCATGGCTCAGTTCGGTCTGTTGATTATGCCGGTTTTAGTGGTTCTCAATCTCCTCTCTGGTTCAACAACACCTCTGGAAAGTATGCCAGAATGGTTGCAGTATGCGGTACAGGTTTCGCCAACGACACAATTCGTCGCCTTTGCCCAAGGTGTCCTTTACCGAGGGGCTGACCTGTCAATTCTTTGGCCACGTTTAACTGCTCTCGTTGCCATTGGTGTGTTTTGTTTTGCTGTTTCGCTGATGCGTTTCAGGAAAGTTCTGTCCAGCTCTTAGTGGTCTTGACCTTACTATCGTTGGAAGGTTTATAGTCGATACACTCAATTTTGGAGTTTGGTTATGTCTATGCAATTTACCGTTCCTGACATGTGCTGCAATGGCTGTGTTAAATCGATTACAAAGATCGTGCAGTCTCTTGATAGTGATGCCAAGGTCGAAGCTGATCTGAGTATTAAAAAGCTTTCCATTGAAACGCAGGCTTCCAAGGATAAAGTTGTTGCGGCTCTGGAAAAAGGTGGCTTTCCGCCAGAATAGCTCGTTCATCTGTTCGCTTCTACTTGACAGGGCAGGGTAAAGCACGTCATCACCCTTTGAGATTTTCCTGCTCAAGCAGAGACTGAACGGATCCCATGAGTGAACAGAATAATCGGCCCGTGTCTGACCCGGTCGCGCGCCGCAGAACATTTGCCATCATCTCCCACCCGGACGCCGGTAAGACAACGCTTACCGAGAAGTTCCTGCTGTTTGGAGGTGCCATTCAGCTGGCAGGTGAAGTTAAGGCCAAACGCAACCGCGTCTCAACCCGTTCTGACTGGATGGGCATTGAAAAAGACCGTGGTATCTCTGTTGTCACATCGGTGATGACATTTGAGTACGGTGATTGCGTTTTTAATCTTCTTGATACCCCGGGCCACGAAGACTTTTCTGAAGATACCTATCGCACCTTAACAGCTGTTGATTCCGCGATCATGGTTATCGATGCTGCTAAGGGTATCGAAGATCGTACGCGCAAACTGTTCGAGGTTTGCCGGATGCGAGACATCCCGATCATTACCTTCATCAATAAGCTGGATCGTGAAAGCCAGAATCCGTTTGAGCTGCTTGATGAGATTGAAAAGACTCTTGCTCTTGATACATCACCTGTGACCTGGCCAATCGGGCAGGGTAAAAGCTTTGCCGGAACGTACTCCCTTCAGGACAAGAAAGTCCGCCACTTTAACGAAGGTGAAGCGGATGTGGTTGTCAGTGGTCCGGAAGACGCGCTGTTTGATAAACTTCTGCCAGCCAGTGATGTCGCCACATGGCGTGAAGAAACCGAGCTTGCAGCAGAAGCTCTCCAGCCTTTTGACTATAAAGCTTTTCTTGAAGGGCATTTGACACCGGTTTATTTCGGCAGTGCTTTGAAAAACTTCGGTGTTCGCGATCTGATGGATGCTATTGCAGCTCTTGCTCCGCCTCCAAGAGATCAGGAAGCTGATAGCCGTATGATCTCGGCCCGCGAAAAGAACATGTCTGGCTTCGTCTTCAAAATTCAGGCGAATATGGATCCAAACCACCGTGACCGTATTGCCTTTATGCGTGTCTGCTCAGGCAAGCTGTCTCGTGGCATGAAGGTAAAACTGGTTCGCACTGGCAAACAGATGAGTTTGAGTGCCCCCCAGTTCTTCTTTGCGCAGGACAGGGCCTTGGCTGATGAAGCCTATGCTGGTGATGTTGTTGGTATTCCAAACCACGGAACATTGCGTATTGGTGACACACTGACAGAAGGTGAAGAGATACTGTTCCGCGGTGTGCCAAGCTTTGCCCCTGAAATTCTGCGCCGCATTAAGTTGCAGGATGCCATGAAGGCTAAAAAGCTTCGTGAAGCCTTGCAGCAGATGGCTGAAGAAGGCGTTGTGCAGGTCTTTATTCCTCAGGATGGTTCTGCAGCAATTGTAGGTGTTGTTGGTGCACTTCAGCTCGACGTACTGGCCGAGCGTATGCGTATTGAATATTCACTGCCGATTGCTTTCGAGCCTGTGCGCTTCACTGTCTGCCGTTGGGTGACATGTAGTGAGAGTGCAGAGCTTGATAAATTCATGGCTGCTCACAGGTCATCGCTTTCATCTGATCTGGATGGCGCTCCGGTCTTCATGGCGACAAGCCCGTTCTCATTGCAGTATGAGGCCGAACGGTTCCCCAAAATTGAGTTCTCAGACGTGAAGGATTATCAAAAACGGGCTGAGAAGTAACAAATAGTGACTGGTTAAGTCTGGAATATTACTTCTCATTCAGAGAACAGGCTTGCCGATACACCCTATATGAAGCTAAAAGGCGTCAACGATAAGTTGCTGTTTCGGGCCAAAGCCCGCTTTATGCTTCTGATTTAACAAAGAACGTGCATTCTGCTATAATAGTGCCGTTCATGTCAGGCACCGGTTTGGTGCGAAAGGTTGTTTATGGCAAAAGAAGAGCTGATTACGTTTGAAGGTCTGGTAACAGAAATTCTCCCTGATGCCCGTTATCGCGTCGAACTGGAGAATGGCCACGAGGTTATTGCCTACACAGCAGGCAAGATGAAGAAGAACCGCATCAAGACCCTCGCAGGTGACCGCGTGACCGTTGAGATGTCTCCCTATGATCTTGAAAAGGGTCGTCTGATCTTCCGTCATAAGGATGACCGTGGGCCAACAGGGCCTCGTCCTCCTCAGCGTGGTGGCCCTCAGCGCCGTCGCTAATACCCAGTTCAGCTTGAGTTGTTTGCGTCTGTAGGAAACTTCAGGCGCAAAATCTTATATAAAAGCTGCTAAGGCTTTTCGCTTAAGTTTATCTATAAAAGATATCGGCGAACATCTGTTGGAAGTAAAATGAAAGACGTAATGAAGGGGCGCGATATCATTGCCCTTGGTTTCATGACGCTGTCGCTGTTTGTCGGGGCAGGGAATATTATTTATCCGCCAATTGTTGGTCTGCAAGCCGGAGCAAATGTCTGGATAACAGCGTTTGGCTTTCTCATTACCGCGGTCGGTCTGCCAATTTTAACAGTGATCGCTCTCGCCAAGGTTGGTGGAGAGATGACGGCTCTCAGCGCACCTATTGGTAAAGTTGCAAGTACAGTTCTGGCGGTTGTTTGCTACCTCTCGGTTGGCCCACTTTTCGCGGTGCCAAGAACTGCAACAGTCTCTTATGAAATTGGTGTTTTACCGTTTATGGGTGAGGGCTCAGGTGGCCATTCACTGATCATTTACAGCACATGCTATTTTCTCTTCACTATTCTGATCTCCCTTTACCCTACAAAACTGCTGGATGTTCTGGGTAATCTGTTGTCGCCATTGAAAATTCTGGCGCTGGCACTGCTTGGTGTTGCAGCCTTCCTATATCCAGCCGGGCCGGTTGGTGATATTGCAGCAAGCTATTCCAGCATGCCGATGGCAAAGGGATTTTCTGACGGCTATCTGACAATGGACACTCTGGGTGCCCTTGTTTTTGGTATTGTTATTGTGAACGCAATCCGTTCTCGTGATATTACAGATACACGGCAGATTATCCGTTATGCGTCTATTGCCGGGATGATGGCTTTTGTCGGTTTTGTCCTGATTTATATCAGTCTCTTCAAACTCGGGAATAACAGCTATTCATTGGCCCCGAATGCTGAAAATGGTGCTGTCATTCTGCATATGTATGTGCGTCATACATTTGGTGTCTACGGTGATATGTTCTTGGCCGGGTTGATTACATTGGCCTGTGTCGTAACAGCGATTGGCCTGACGACAGCATGTGCCACTTACTTTTCACAGTTGTGTCATATTCCCTATAAGCTGATGGTTGTTATCTTGGCTGTCTGTGGCTTCATGGTCTCCAACCTCGGGTTGACCAAGATTATTGAACTTTCAGTCTTTGCCCTGACAGCTATTTATCCGCCCTGTATTGCGCTAGTTGTTTTGAGTTTCATTTTGCGTTTCTTCCGTAATGCATCATTGGTATTCTCATCCGTTATGCTGACAGCACTTGTTTTTGGTATCTTTGATGCTCTCAAGCCTCTCAAGCTTACGGGCCTCTTCTGGTACGATACGTTACCTCTCGCGGCTTCAGGGCTGGCATGGCTTCTGCCGACATTACTGGTCTTTGTTTGTGCCGTTGTGTTTGACAGATTAGTACTCAAGCCACGTATGATTTGAGAAATAAAAAAGCCCTGCATCATTGCAGGGCTTTTTCTTATTTCTGTTCACGTGCAATCGCCCGCCATCCGATATCTTTACGACAGAAGCCCTTGGGCCAGTCTATCTTGCTGATCGCGGCATAGGCGTTTTTCTGGGCTTCCGAGACACTGTTTCCAATACCTGTCACGTTAAGGACACGACCGCCGGTTGCGACGAGCTTATCGCCTTGAAGGGCTGTTCCGGCATGGAAGACGAGCACATCAGGAAGGGCTTCTGCGGCTTCAATGTTTTTGATCTCTGAACCTTTCTCGACAGGCCCCGGATAACCTTCATTGGCGAGAACAACTGTTAAGGCTACCTTGTCACTCCATGTGATTTTGACCTTATCAAGATGACCATTTGCTGCTGCTGCCAGTACTGTGACGATATCGCTCTCCAGACGCGGCATAAGCACCTGACATTCAGGATCACCAAGGCGCGCGTTATACTCAATCAATTTGGGTGCGCCATCAGTATTGATCATCAAACCGGCATAGAGGATGCCAACATAAGGTGTGCCGCGGGATTTCATGCCTTCAACTGTTGGCATGATGATTTCACTCATGACACGAGCCTGTAAGGCGCTATCCAGAACAGGTGCAGGGGAATATGCGCCCATGCCACCAGTATTTGGGCCCTTGTCTCCATCAAATACGCGTTTGTGATCCTGCGCTGTACCGAAGGGTAGGGCGGTAGTGCCATCACAGATTGCAAAGAAGCTGGCTTCTTCACCATCAAGAAACTCTTCAATGACGATGGATGCGCCTGCAGAACCCAATCCACCACCAAGGATATCATTCACGGCAGCTTCTGCTTCTGGCAGAGACATGGCGACGACGACGCCTTTCCCAGCAGCAAGGCCGTCAGCTTTGATAACAATCGGAGCGCCCTGTTTGCGGACATAGGCAAGAGCACTTTCACGTTCTTCTGCTTCAAACCGGGCATAGGCTGCGGTTGGGATATTAAACTCAGTGCAGAGTTCTTTGGTAAAAGCTTTGGAGCCTTCGAGCTGGGCCGGAATCTTTGATGGACCAAATGCACGGATATGCGCTGAATTCAGGCTGTCAACGAGGCCATCAACAAGTGGGGCTTCAGGGCCGATCACCACCAGATCAATCTGGTAATCCCGGCAGAAAATGATAACGGCTTTATGATTGGTGATATCAAGATCAACGTTCTCGCCGCACTGGGCTGTGCCGGGATTGCCGGGAGAAATAAAAAGCCTGTCGCATTGAGCTGAACGCTGGATTGCCCAGGCAAGTGCGTGTTCACGACCACCAGAACCAATAAGCAGAATATTCATGAGTTCCCCTCTAATAGCTTCCTGAGGTCTTAAAGCATTTTCAAACCGACGTGTAGCCCCATAGTTCTAAGAAATAATACAAAGTCATATGGGAATGTTTCTCTCCAGCCATAGATAGGAATGTATCAACGTATAACACTGACTAGAGGGATGGAAGATGAAGTCACGTATTGCACTTTCCCTAAGCTTGGCAATCCTGCTTGCTGCCTGTTCTCAGGAACAGCAACTTGGAATCAGCGTATCTGAGGCAGAACAGGTGATTGCTGCGGCCGCTCGCCAGCATGGCAGTTCATTCTCAATTACTGAAAATGGTCAGACAAAACGTTCTGCTGAGACTATGGCTGAATGGTTGAGAAGTAATCCGCAACCGCCGGTTCCTTCAAAGAATAGTATTCCGAAAGAGGGACGCGGCTGTGAAGTGCTGACCGGACCGACACGTTTTGTAAATTATGTGCCACCATCCGTTAAAGCTGCCATTGAGGCAACGAACAGCAAACCTTGGGCCCTTGTACGCTATGACATCGACAAGATGGGCCATACCTATAATATCAGACCACTGAGAAACAGCGGTTATAAGGAGTTTGCAGATACTGCTCTGATTACCGTTGCCTTATGGAGCTACTCTGGACAATCAAAAGCCTATGGCTTGAAGAATTGTGTGGGTTGGCTGCGTGCGAACTGAATTTAGCAAGTCAGGTTGCCAGCTTATTTTAAAGGCTGGCAACTGGTGAGTTTTAGAAAATAATTCCAATTTTAGTTTATCTAATTTATATCGCCCCTGTGATTCAATTGTTATGGGGGAAGGTCTTATGAAGACATATGTTATTGTTTGCGCTGCTCTTGCCGTTTTGATTTCTGGCTGTTCGGGGAGCCACAGCGCTCGACGTCAAATTTCGACTAATGAAATGGTTGAGGCTTTCACTACTGTTATCCAGAAGCAAGGAAGTTCTTTCTCGCTTGATGCAGCTGCAAAACCAAAACGCACTTCCATTGAAATGGCTAAGTGGCTTAATAACCACCCACAACCACGAGTTCCTGCAAAAGCTAACCATCCTAAGGGTGGCCCTGGATGTGATTCATTGAAAAATCCAACACGGTTTATCAATTATATTCCGCGTGATGTTAAGGCGGCAATTATTATCTCCCAGAGTAAGCCTTGGGCTTTTGCTCGGTATGATATTGATGACCGCGGTAAGGCTTATAATATTCGACCAATTAAAAGTAGTGGTTACAAGGAATTTGCTGATGCAAGCTTACTGACCGTTGCTTTATGGAGCTACGCAGGGCAACCAGAAGCTTATGGTTTGAAAAATTGTGTTGGATTGGTACAGGTTGCGGACTGAAATATTTTTGAAGTCCTTTGCATTGTGAACCGAGACTGGCTACTTTCAGGGTATGAATCAGGATAGCCCGCAAACGAATGCCATTGAATGGTCAGTCTCGGAACTCTCCGGAGCGCTTAAACGCACTCTGGAGGATTCTTTTGGCTATGTGCGGTTGCGTGGTGAAATCTCCGGGTATCGCGGGCCGCATTCTTCCGGGCATGTTTATTTCAGCCTGAAAGACCAATCTGCCAAAATTGATGCTGTCATCTGGAAGGGCTCTTTCAGTCGTATGCGGTTTAAGCCTGAAGAGGGGCTTGAGGTTATTGCTACGGGAAAGATCACAACCTTCCCAGGGAAATCTTCTTACCAGATTATTATCGACTCCCTTGAACCTGCCGGTGTCGGTGCTCTTATGGCGCTTCTGGAAGAGCGTAAACAGAAGCTCGCGGCAGAAGGGTTGTTTGCGGCGGAACGTAAACAGGCTCTGCCTTATCTGCCGGAAGTCGTTGGTGTTGTAACGTCACCCACAGGGGCTGTTATTCGCGATATCCTCCATCGTCTTCAGGATCGTTTCCCGCGGCGGGTACTTGTCTGGCCGGTTCGGGTTCAGGGCGAAGGTTCGGCGGAAGAAGTAGCAGCTGCTATTCGTGGCTTTAATTCGATTTCCGGAATGGATGGCATTCCACGCCCCGATGTTTTGATTGTTGCCCGTGGTGGTGGATCTATTGAAGATCTCTGGGGCTTTAATGAAGAGATTGTTGTCAGGGCAGCTTCTGAAAGCGCTATCCCGCTGATTTCAGCAGTTGGTCATGAGACTGACTGGACGTTAATTGATTATGTGGCCGATGTACGTGCACCAACACCAACAGGGGCAGCTGAAATGGCAGTCCCTGTCAGAAGTGAGCTTCTGGCAACCGTCAATAATCTCTCTGCCCGCCATGGTGAAACGCTGCTGCGACTGGTAGATCGTCGACGTACAGAGTTACGCTCTGCTGCCCGTGCCTTGCCGCAACCGGATATGTTCCTGGCAATCCCGCGGCAGCGGCTTGATCTGGCAACGGCGAAACTGAAGCCTGCCTTGGCTACCAATCTGCGTAGTTTTGAAACGAAGCTGTCCCAGCTGCAAAATGTTTTGCAACGGTTTTCACCTGCCGCTCAGATTTCAAAAATTGCCGGGCAGTTTGATGCTATCGGAGATCGTCCGCATGATGCTCTGCTCAGGTTGTTTGAGCAGAAGAAGAGAGCACTGACTCAGAGCGTTGAGCGGCTCAATGCTGCACGCGGAACACTGCTGCGGGCCGAAAGCCAGCGCATTTCTCAACAGGGAGATATTCTTCGTAAAACTGCTGAGCGTGTGCCCGCTGCAATGGCGCAGCTCCTCACACGTAAAGCGGAACGTCTGGCGTCTTTGGTACAGCTGTTTGACAGTCTGAACTATAAGTCAGTGCTGTCACGGGGATACGCTCTTGTCAGGGATGCTTCTGGCGTACCTGTTCGGTTTGCTGCCAACACAATGTCAGGGCAGGGGCTTCAGCTTGAATTTGCAGATGGGGCGGTTGCCGTTACTGTGAATGGTGATCATGCAGATGAACCTCAGGTGGAACCAGTGCCTGTTGTACCAAAGCCATCTGTTGCAGATGTTCCGCCGCCACCGCGTAAAGTAACACCAACAAAAACATCAGGCGGCAACAGCAGTCAGGGAAGTCTTTTTTAAAGACGTATCTGTTTAGTTGAAGGTACCAAGGTACTCGTAAATATCTTTAATGATTTGTTCATTTGCGACATGTGGATTGAACTTTTTTGTTCCGGGAAACTTCTGCTTTGGATTTTTCAGATAAGCGGAAAATTCGGCTTCATTCCAAATAATATCTGCGTTCTTCAGCGCATCAGAGTACTTGTATCCTTCAACACTTCCTGCTTTCCTACCATGCAGATTATTAAGCTGTGGGCCAACACGGTTTTTGGCGTTCGGACCAACCGCATGGCATGCCTTGCATTGTACATTGAAAGTACGTTCTCCCGACGATAGGGGCTGCGCTCCTGACGGATGAGTTGCGAGAAACAGGCACAGTGCCATGAAAACCCGTATCATAACTGGCGGGCGGTCTCTGCAAAGAGTTCATCAAGGCGTTCTGCTGGAGGAGAGCCTATGAATTTCTTCACAAGCTTGCCATTGGCATCAATCATGTAAGATGTGGGTGTCCCCACAACCAGATAGCGCTCCTTCGTCATACCGAGAGAGTCGCGTAGCATGGCGTAGGTAACGCCCTGTTTTTCGATTACCCCTTCAAGTGGGGTGAACTCAGGGTCAATGTTGACTGCAACGACAGTTATCTTGTCAGCGTATTGTTTGCTCAATGCTTCCAGATGCGGCATCTCTGCAAGGCAGACGCCACAACTGAGAGACCAGAAGTTGAGATAAACGCTTTTGCCTTTCCAGCGATCAAGTTTGACAGGCTCTCCCTGAAGATCAACGGCTGCAATTTCGGGGGCTGCTTGTCCCACCTTTGCAAGTTCCTCTTTACAGGCTACCGCCAGTAGGGAAAAAGCCATAACAAACAGAAGTTTTCTCATGACACGATCTTCCCATGCTGCAACCTGATGATCCGCTCTGCACAGCCACCAAGAACCGGGTTATGGGTAACCATAATGATTGTCCGGCCCTCATCATGAAGGTGCTGGAATGTTTCGAGAACCTTCCTCTCATTCTCTTCATCCAGATTGCCGGTTGGCTCATCCGCGAATATGAGCGGTGGTTCATTCACAAGGGCACGCGCGATACAGACACGCTGTTGCTCGCCACCTGAAAGTTGATTAGGAAGATGCTCAAGCCTATGCCCCATTCCGACAAGCTCCAGTGCATGGCGTGCAGAGGGTTCATCAGGCACACTATGGTAGTATTGGGCTAACATCACATTCTCAAGAGCTGTGAGATAGGGAATGAGATGAAATTGCTGGAAGACCAGACCGATGTGCCTGGCGCGAAATTCCCGGCGCTCTTCTTCATTGAACGCAGTTGCATTGACCCCATCCAGCCAGACTTCACCAGAGCTTGCTGAATCAAGGCAGGTCAGAATATTCATCAGCGTTGTCTTGCCGGAACCAGAGGCCCCCATCAGGGCAACAAACTCGCCTTTTCTAACCGATATATTCGCATCATCAAGCGCAACAATATCACCGAATTTCCGGGTAAGATGCCGTGTTTCGATTGCAATTTTCGGTTGTGTCATTTTATTCGCCTTTCAACACAACAGCCGGCTGTATCTGTACGATACGTCGTAATGGAATGATTGCAGCAACTAGGGCCGCAAAAAGAGACATCGCAAAGGTTATAGGTACAACAACCAGGCGCGGGGTAATGCTGGAAGAGAAAACAGTCTGTCCCAATATCTGAGCCAGAAAAATACCTAAAATACAGCCCGCCAGAGTTGCCAAAACTGCGATGACCACTGTTTCTGAGAGAACCTGTGTAATGATGGAACGGTTGCTGGCACCCAGTGATTTTTGTAGCGCAAATTCCTTCTGGCGTTCGCGGATAATCGCTGTCAGTGAGGTATTAACGCACAGTGTTGAAAGCAGAAGGATGATAACCGATACGAGGCCCATCAGCCCTTGTATCTTAGAGAGGACTTCGCCTTCATTGGATGAAACTTTTCGGATGGGACGCACAGTCCATTCCGGGTGCTTTTCCTTAAGATCATGAGCGTAGTTTTCAACTTCGCCTTCCATGTTATTCATGCTGAAAAGTGCATGGGACATGGTATCCGGCTTCTCAAGCCACTCCTGAGCCAGATCAAGATTAACGAAAACCATATTGTCACTGGCATCTCCGGCATCAATGATGCCTTTTATTTTAAGAGCTTTCCTCTCTCTGTCTTTGACAAGATTGAGTGTGTCGCCGAGTTTAATGTTCAGACGGTTCGCCAGGGTTCGGCCGATCATCGCATTACGATTATCAAAGTCTACGCTGATCCAGTCGCCCTCAACCTGCCAATAGGGGACGAGTAACCCTATTGCAGAGAAGTTGACCCCAACCAGAACGACCTTTTCCAGCTCGCTTCTTGCCGTACCAAAGAGATAGGGACTTCCCGTTTCAATGAGATTATCAGGAGCGTTTGCCATAACGTCATTAAAAGCACTTATCGGCATTTCCTGACTGACGGTTGGGCCAATATAAAAATTGGCGCCAAAGGTCCGCAGTTCGCGGCTCATCTTGATATTGATGTCAAAGTATACGGAAGCCAGAGAATTGATAATGGCTGCACCCGTCATGAGAGCCAAAAAGACAACAATCAATCTTTGGTTACGACGTGACAGTGCCCGATAGAGCAGGCGCCATCTCATATTAACTGCGGCCATACAAAGCCTCCACTGGGTAGAGACGTGTAATGCGGCGTGCGGGGAACCATGTTCCGATAACAGCGATGATGATTGAGATTACCAGAACGCTTGGCACAACAATCCATGAGAACTGAAGAGGCTCACCAAAAAGCTGCCAGCCAATGAACTGGGCAATACTCCATCCGGCAAGGCAGCCAACAAGGCCACCAATCAGGCTGCTCAGAACAGCTTCGGCATAGAACAGAAGACCAATCATCCAGTTATGGGCGCCCAGAGCTTTCATCAGGCCGATCTCTTTAGAACGCTCCATAAAGATACTGGTCATCAGTGAGGCAACGCCCATGGCCGCAGCTAACAGTGCAGCCAGAGTTGCCATGACGAGCAGCCACTGGATCTTATCAATAATGACACCCTCGGATGCTGCAACCTGCCAGATTGGACGGGCAACAATACCGGGAATAGATTCTTCCAGCTGGTGGGAAATAGAAGAGACATAGGCCGTGCAATACCAGCGGTCGTAAGTCTCTGCGTCCAAAGCGTCCGGATTTTGGATCGCTTTTTTTGAAAGCTCATTTTCCGGAACTGTCAGCGCAGATACTTTTGCAGCGTGAACCTTACCTTCAAGGCCCAACCACTGCTGCGCCAGTTTAAGAGGTGCAATGATGGCATTTTCTTCATCACTGCCAGAACTGAGAATACCAGTGATGGTTACTGCCTGCCCGGAAATCGTCAGGTTTGTTCCCGGCTGCCAGTTATTCTGTTTTGCGAGTTGTGCTCCGGCAAGAAGTTCCGGCTTAGTATCATCTGGCCACGTGCCTGTGACCTGCCAGTAAGGGCTGATTGTCTTCTGACCAGTACGGTATTCCGGTTCATCCGGGACAGGAATATTCTGATCGAAGAATGTTCCGATCAGATGGACATTGTGCCCATCAAGCTGAATTTTGCCATCAAGGAGGGGCGCAAAGCCAAGGATATTATTGCGCCAGAAAATACCCATGATGGCGGGTAAGTCTTTTTCGTCCAGCGTACTCTTTACCGCGAGAGGATTATCATCATCGCCCATGAGGGCAGGCATGGCGGCCTGCTCTGCGGGCTCGATCAGGATGTTGGCTCCGTATGATTTCATTTCGCGTGCCATCTTGTCTCCGATGTCGATGGACACGGTCATCAGAGCAGAGAGCAGGCTGGCAGCCAGAAAGACGGTCAGAACTGTCAGGAGTTTCTGACGTGGGTTCCGCCTCCAGGACTGGCTGATCATACGGGTAATCATTGGGCAATCCCTTTGATGTATTTATCGGGATCATCACGGAAGGCATCGAGTGCCTGCTCATTGGCAAAGAAGTATGTCTTGCCGGCATAAGTGTAACGGTGTGGGGCACTGCTGTTGGTGAGTTTCTGCCCGGTAACCGGATCTGTGACATCAATGGTCAGAATAGTGTTGAACAGAGGAAGGCCAGCCTCAAGAGTTGATTTTGGAATAATGATGTCATCACCTTCAACCGTCCATCCCTCCATCGGTACAGGATTACAGCCCCCGGCCTTGCCAATTGTCGGTTTGAACAGGGAAACATCACAGGCAATACAAACAACCTGATCACCGCGCTGAATATAACCCTTGTCGCCACACAGAGTGCAGGCATCAAATACGACGGCAGGGGAGACACGTTCGTTAAGACGATTGATCACGAAAAAACGAACGACCTTGCCGTCATCTGCAACCCAGGCAAACCGATGCAGCTTTCCATCCATCAGGGGAGGCATCTGCAAACGTATTTTACCTTCAGCCATTTCAACGCGTTTTGCTTCTGAAAGCTGAGGAGGCTGGGATGCAACGGCATCCCAGTACCCCTGGCCTGCAAGCATGACCAGCAGAATACATAAGCCAGCCAGCTGAGGCGTGAGTGCCTGCTTATAAGATGCAAAGGCAATGCGCTTCTCGATGAGTTCGGATGTATTCTTCCAGACGGTTTTTCGGCTGCGAACAACTGTGACAAGTGCGGTAATGATCAGAAGAGCTGTAAGGAACAGAACGGCATAAGTGATCTGGTTCTCGAAGAATGTGCTTTTGGCGGCATAGGATAAACGAATTTTTGTCAGCTCAATAAGCTGCAGTTTCATCAACGATAGCAGGAACTTGCCACTCAGTGGGATAAGAACGAGAAGCCACGTGATAATCAGCAGAGGCCAGCGCCACTTTGGGAGTAGTTTGAGCGTATTATAAATCAGCCAGCCGAGAACCATACAGGCTGCAAATACAATAATCAGGTTTCCAAGATTGAGCAGAAGATCAGTATTGATGACATGAGTCGAGCTAATAGCCATCAGTGCCGGAGTTTTACCCCACTGCAAACCAGCTAAAAAAATCAGAATAATGTGCCAGAAGAAATCACGGACATGCGTGAATTGCCAGAGCATGAAGATAATTAAAACAGCCGTATTGATGGCCGTAATCGAAAAAACGAAGCTCTGTGTCTGAGGGGTGAGAAGTGCGAAGGTGATACCAGCCAGTAAAGCACCAAGACTGGAGAGAATATAGAACCAAAAACTATAGACAGGGCGCCCAGACCAGTGACTCGCTAATAAAAGAGTGACTGGTAGAAAAATGGAAAGGATGGAGGCCCAAAAATAGCTTAACACGGTATTCTATCGCTCTTTCTCAGATGCTCAGAACCTAACAGGTAAAAAGCATAAAGAAGGGTGTTGGCACACCCTTCTCGTTATCATGATGAAGGCTGAAGATTTATTTCTTCTTTTCGATGCCTGTGTATTTGAATTCAAAGGAAACATCAAAAGGCTTCCACCAGCGACCAACACCGGTGGATTCGTCTGTGTGACGATGCAGTCCAGCCTTGGATGGTGGTTCAATGTGGTAGGTAACCTTGTAGTTGCCAACACCCATCATCTTGACGTTCTGGCCGTAGTGTGGGCCGTCGCCCGCAACCATAGGCATGAAAGTGCCTTCCTGCTTTTCACCCGTGTCTGTATTGACCAGTGTGTAGCTGATTGTCAGGTATGGCATCCATTCGCCTGCGCCAAAGCCATTTTTATTACCTTCAATGGCGTGAATATCGGCTTCAAGATGGATATCTGCCTGTGCGGCGGAAAGGCCCATACCGCGCGGTTCCATATCAATTGGCTCAAGATAAACAGCCGCAATTTCCATTTCATTCATCTTAACCGGCTCACCGGCAGGATATTCCTGAAATGCATTGGCATTGGTGATAAATGCGCAGGCCCCCAAGGCGGCAAGCATCAAACGTAATTTCATAATCGGCTCCTATACGATTTTATGGTGCTTTTATGCTGTGACGGCTGCGATACTGGGGCGCTGGCGGTGCATGACCAGCCAGGCAACAATAGCTGCAACAATCAGAATGATTTGTGGAATGGTTGTTTCCATATACGGGTGGATACCCAGTACCGTTATTTCAGGCACCCAGGACCAGAGTGTTGGCTGGAACAGTTTGCCTTCGATCAGTTCCATCATGCTCTTGCCAGCAAAAATGAAGGCCATGAGATACATGAATGAACCTGTGAAAATGAAGAATGGCTTAAGCGGTAGTCTGACAATCGAGAAGCGCATGATGAAATAGGCGATTGCAAGAATAATGACGCCAATACCAATACCAGCCAGAAGGGCCAGATTATCAGCATAACCTTTCGAATCCGCGAGTAGAGCCTGATAGAAGAGCACTGTCTCTGCGCCTTCCCGGTAAACAGCAAGAAAGCTTGCAGACCAGAGCCCAAACATTGAGCCTTTGCTTAATGAGTTGGATATCTTTCCTTCAAGATAGGCTTTCCAATGTGAGGCTTCTGCCTTTGAAAGCAACCAGTAACTCATTGAGAACAGGAAGAAGACTGCGACCATCATCGTAAAGCCTTCCAGCAATTCACGCTGGGCACCTGCATTGGCAAAGATAAAGTAGAAGGCACCGGCTGTCGCAAAACTTGCAACCAGCGCTGCTACAACAGACTGACGAATGAGTGGGAGTTTGTCGTTATGATTATTCTTAACGAGATAGGCAACGATTGCCGCAACAATAAGGAGAGCTTCTAGACCTTCACGCAGGATGATGATCAGGCTCATCACGAACATGCTCCAGATGCTCTGCGAACCTGTTCCGAGTTGATCTGCAGCTATTGCAAGTTCTGCTGAGAGCTTGGCAGCCTGCTGCTCAAGTTCATCTACCGGATGACCGGCTTTCATGAGGCTGGAGAGCTTCGTGAAGTAACCTTCGATGGTCAGTTTTGCCGAGCTGTTACGTGCTCCGACCCGGTTTTCCATTCCGGTTGCTTCAAACAGATCAAAATACGTGTCCTGAATGGCAGCAATACCGGCCTGCGTATTTCCGTCTTTGTAAGAGCTGATGGCTTTTGCAACAGACGCATCAATATCGCTTACAACCTGTTTCCAGTCAGCTGATGAGGTATCGACACCATCATCGGCCATAACATTGACCTGTGCACTTGTTGGAATTGGTAAGTCCTCCAGCTGCTCTTCAATATCTTGTAGCAGGGTTGTAATGCGATAGCCCAGTTCAGTAATCTGCCCGGGGTTTTCGGTGAGACGCATAATTTCAGAAAACTGCTGATTGAGAACCTGTGTATTTTTCGCAGAACGGTTCTGACGGATCAGAATTTCCATTTCGGAATTTTTAAAGGCCTCATATTGTGCCTTCTGAATTGTCGAGCGGGCTTCCGCAAATTTGCCGTTCTGATAAAGGGTAATGCTTTCGGCAAGCATGTCATCCAGCAGCCGGAAGTAATCATGCCAGTAACGGTCAACCTTATCATTGTCATAGGTTCCGTGAGCACCTTGACCCTTGAGCACATGTCCGGCTTCAATTGCTGGCTGTACTTCTCTCAGCTGACCTTTCAGCCAGCCTATGCGGGCGTTGACCTCATCAAGGGATTTTCCCTGGATGATCATCCGACGGATTTCGCCAAAAGCGGCTTCCATTTCAGCGCTTTTCTGGGCTGAAATATTGATACGGATTGGGCCTTCAAGATTCTCAAAGACCTCAAAATAGGCCATCTGAACAGCCTTTTTGGCCTCTTCAATGTTGGCGTCCCGATATGTTTCGCTGGTTCGGTCAAGACGATTTTCGATATCCTTGATATAGCTTTCATAATCGCCCGGTGCAGCAGAAGCTGCGAAGGAAATTGTGCTAAAAAGGAAAGCAAAAACGAGACGTCTAAACATAATCAAACCGCTCCTGACAGGGCGGTGTAACGCTTTGAAAATAAAGTGTAAAGCAAAAACCAGTATCTTTTAATTGTTCTAAATTGGAATGATTAAAAGAACCAAATCTATGTCTCTAATATTACGACAATAAAGTGAAAATTACTATTGTGAGGTGTAAATAATAAAGTATTCAGGCAGTCATCATTTCTGCCTGCCAAGCTGATTTCCCAAGCATCATGTTTGTCATCCAGAGTTGCAGCGAGTGATTTTGTAGCGTATGTCGCTAAATATGTATTGATAGGTGCAGAGTGATGGCAGCTATCTGGAGAAGGTTATGAATTTTTTTGAGAATAAAGGCGAAGCGGTTGTGAAATTTTTTAGCGGTGACTTTCAGGTTATCCGCCCCGGCGCCTATGTAAAATGTGCGATATCAGGTGCTCACATCCCTTTAGATCATCTGCAGTATTGGGATGCAGACAAACAGGAAGCCTATGCCTCTTTTGAAGAATCTGCGAAAGCCCTGAGTATTAAGCTTCATAGCTCTGACAAAAAATAATGCCTGTCAGCTTTCTGGATGTGATTTTCGTAAGATGAAATCCAGTATTAGCGGGTCTGGTTTATGACCCGTGAAGCTAAGACTAACCGGAAGCATGGTAATTTTTGCTTTCAGATCAGCAGATTTGAGACGGATATAATCTTTCTCTGTGGTCACAAGCAGAACATCAAGCTTTTGTGCTTCGGAAAGTAATTCATTCAGTTCTGCATCCGTGAAGTCGTGGTGGTCAGGGAAGGGAATACCCTTTATGAGCCTGACACCATTATCACGTAATGTATTGAAGAATTTTTCAGGGCGGCCAATACCGGCAAACGCAAGAGCGGGGCGCTGTTGCAGCTGTTCAATAGTATTTTGATCTGGTTTCACTGTTGCTGCGTAAACAGGTTTGCCTTTGGCTATTGCAGTTTCTGCAATCTGCTGTCCTGCTTTGCCCTCTCCAAGAATGAATATTATGTCTGCTAATGGCCACTGATGTTTCATTGCCATGCGTAAGGGGCCGGCAGGTATGGACAGGCCATTGCCCAGACCTGTTTGCCCATCAATAACGGCAATAGTCAGATCCTTGGCAAGATATGGGTTCTGCATACCATCATCCATGATGATAACAGTTGCTCCATGAGCCTCAGCAAATTCGGCACCTTTAATGCGGTCTTGTGAGATGATGACCGGTGCATGCTTTGCCAGTATCAACGGCTCATCACCAACCATCTGTGACGTATGGTGCTCAGGCTTAACCAGAGTAGGGCCGGTTTCAGTGCCACCATAGCCACGGGAGAGAAAGAAAGGCTTCTCACCTTTCGCCTTCAGCATTTCGCAGATCGCGATGGTGGTTGGGGTTTTGCCAGCACCGCCTGCCGTGAAGTTGCCGATACAGATAACCGGAACAGAAACTTGTGTTGGGTGTTTTTTTAAACGGCGTGCTGCAATGGAGGAATAGAGCCATGCGACTGGAGACAACAGTCGGGAGAGTAAAGTTCTCTCTTGAGTAAGCCAGAAACCCGGCGTGCGCATTATTGTCTCGTTTCCAGTTTCAGTTGGGTGATGAATGGTTCGATCGTCATCATCGTCCGATCTACCGCTCCGCCCAGCTTATTCACCGTATCGCCCGCAGTGCGCGACATTTCACGCATCAATCCTGTGTCAGATAGAAGGTCTGCAACAACAGGTGCCAGATTTTCAGCAGATGCGAGTTTCAAGGCGCCGCCATCCTCATCCAGTGCGGTGTAGATATCTTTGAAGTTATGGACGTGTGGGCCATGAATGATTGCGGAACCCAGCTTGGCTGGTTCAATTGGGTTCTGTCCGCCATGGGGGACCAGAGAACCTCCAATATAGGCCAGAGGTGCAAGTCTGTAGAATAGTCCAAGTTCGCCGACTGTATCAGCAATATAGATGTCCGTTGCTCGGTCCGGATGTAAACCTTGGGAACGCAGGGCTGCTTTCAGTCCTGCCTGCTGGCAGAGTAACTGGATATCGGCGCCACGGCGTGGGTGGCGCGGAACGATAATCGTTAAAAGCTGCGGATGTCTTGCGAGAATAGCCTTGTGAGCTTGCAGGATGATCTCTTCTTCACCCGGATGCGTGCTGGCGGCAACCCAGACAGGCCGACCAGAAATCAGCCCTGTAAGCTGGGCAAATACATGTGGGTCGGCAGGTGGTGGCGGAGCATCAAATTTCAGGTTTCCGGCAACGGAAACCCGAGGTGCTCCAAGCATGGACATGCGCTCCGCATCACCAAGAGTCTGCGTCATGCATAAGGCAATTCGTTCCAGCAGGGCTGAAATGAATCCAGGAATTTTCTGCCAGCGTTTGAATGATCGCTCTGACATACGCCCATTAACAAGAATGAGTGGAATATTTCGGTCTGCCAGTTCCACAATCGTGTTAGGCCATAGTTCAGATTCCGCGACCAGAACAATATCAGGGCGCCAGTAATCCAGAAAACGTCGCGTATAGCGCGGTACATCAAGCGGAACAAATTGATGAAGAGCCCCCGGCGGGAGGCGGCGTGCTACCAATACGGCCGAAGTTTTTGTACCTGTCGTTACAAGTACGTGCAGCCCACGCTGGGTCAGGCGCTCAATGATCGGTAGAAGTGATAGAGCCTCACCGTTGGATGCGCCATGGACCCATGCCAGATGTCCAGCAGGTCTTGCTTTCCCCGGATACCCCTGCCGTTCGGCAAGCCGTGTCCTGTCTTCCAGACCACGCTTCCTTCTCCAGAGCAGGAGACTGAAGGCCATTGGTTCGAGAACTGATAAACCGCGTCGGTAGAGTTTAAGAAGGGGAGGAAGACGTTTTTTCATTACGCCTCTCCGGGGAGTTTCTGCACCAGGTGGGCCTTTGCTCCGGGGTCTTTGGAGCCAACGAGCTCATAGGCGCGTAGATGGATGGCATCAAGGCTGTCTTCAACCTGCTTGCGAAGGGTCTCCATGGTCTCAGAGTCAGCATCTTCCGGTACATAAACCGTAGGGCCCATGACAATGGCACCTTTGCCAAATGGCAAGCCGATGCTGGCATGATCCCAGCTGTTGAAATCAATCCGGCGGCTGGTTACAACGGCAACAGGAACGATCGGGCGTCCAGACATCTGTGCAAGTGTTATAATTCCCATTCCGCACACACGGGATTTCTTGGGCACATCAGCCGTCAGAACTACCATTTCATTACGTTTCAGGGCACGCAGCATTTTGCGCATTGCAGAAACGCCACCTTTGGCACGAATATCCCTGCCGCGTGCACCGGAGCCGCGGATACCCCTGACACCAAGATGTTTTAATGCAATCGCATTCAGCTCACCGTCACGTGAGCGGGAGATAAGACTGGCGGCTTTATCTTCCGGACGTTTCGCAAAATGAATCATGAAATGCTGCCCGTGCCACATGGCGGCAATAACAGGCATCATCGGCCCGATGCTGTCATAAGCATTCGGGGGCTCCATAACGAATTTATTCGTCCTGCGAACAAGGCCCAGATAACGCGCAATAATGTAGCCAACGGTTTCCTGAAAGGCCCTTGAGCGCGTAATTTTCTTCATCAATCCCATGTCGCTTCCTTTAGAGACTTTTGCTCATAGACGAAAGACTCTAAATTTTTCGTATTCGTTTTCTAAGCCTGACCCCAAACAGGTGAGATTCCCGTTTACAGCCTAGTTTATGAATGGGCTTGGATTTATGTCAATTGTAAGTCCGCAGACGCTTACGCTTCGGGGTTGAGCAGGCGGTGCAGATGCACAATAAAATAGCGCATGTGTGCATTATCTACTGAGCTTTGGGCCTTGGCTTTCCAGGCTGCATGGGCGGATTGATAATTGGGGTAGATGCCAACAATATCGAGGTCTGACAGATCTTTAAAGTGAACATCACTGAGATCAGTCAACTCACCACCAAAAACAAGATGTAAAAGTTGATTGTCTTTTTGATCGCTCATCGTGCTTTCTCTCATTCTTCAGAGTGGCAAAATCCGGCAGTCGTATCGACCGGCATTAGTCGAATATCCGGATGAGGGATGAATGCAACAGTTTTGAGGAAGCGGCAAGCTCTTCATGGGTTGTATCGGAGTTATTATAACGTATGACTTCACCTTTTATAGAAGTCATGATACCGCCAGCTTCCCGCAAGATAATATCAGCTGCCGCAATATCCCAGTCATGGGAATTGTCTGAGACAAGGCCCACATCAATTTCTCCCTCTGCAACGCGGGCAATGCGCAGTGCAAGTGAGGGAATACGCGGAACGGATATGAGCTGACCTGCAACTTCAGAAACTTCTCCAACCATAAATTTAGGACCGGATATCCGGCTTTCTTTGAGTGCTGCGTGTGGAGACACATGGATGATCTGATCGTTGCAATATGCGTTCTGATGCTCGGCTGCCCAATAGTGTTTATCGTGAACCGGAGCAAAGACATTTCCAAGAACAGGCTGGCCGTTTGCTAACAGAGCTACGGAAATACACCAGTCTGGATGGCCGGATAAAAATGCACGTGTCCCATCAATCGGGTCTACAACCCAGACGAGTTCGCGCGTCAAACGCTGGTTGTCATCGGCTGTTTCTTCAGAAAGCCAGCCTGCATCAGGAAGTAATTGGGTCAGTCTGGCCTGTAAAAAATTATTGGTTGCGATGTCTGTTTCTGTGACAGGGGAGTGACCGTTTTTGTACCAGATTTTTGAAGTCGTCTGTTCCCCGTATCTGAATTGCTTGGCCGCCAGTCGACCCGCTTCTTCAACAATGGCGGAGACTTTTGGCGCAAGATCACCGAAGTTCATTTTCCAAACCCTTAAAACCGTTTTTCTTTCTATAGACGTATTTTATTCTCAATTAATGAAGACATTCAGCAACATCCCGCACAAGAGCAGCAGGCCTGCATCTCTATTGGAGCGGAATAGTTTCAGGCAGGTAGCGCCATCATCGGTTTTGATATTAAACGTCTGAATACCCAGATGTGCAGCAAAGCCGATCAGGCCAATGTAACTGAACCAGCTGACACCGGCTAAATAAAAGCTGCCTGCTGCGCACAGAATGGCAATCAGGTAGCAGCCTGCAATTGAAGGGATGACCTGTTTCCCAAAGAAACGGGCGGAGGATTTAATACCGACGATTTCATCATCTTCAATATCCTGCAGAGCATAGATCGTATCATAGCCGATGGTCCAGAATATGCCGCAGATATAGAGCAGGATTGGGGCGGCAGAGAGAGAGCCTGTAACAGCTGTCCAACCAACAAGAGCGCCCCAGTTGAAGGCAAGACCGAGCACCAGTTGCGGAACCCAGAAAAAACGCTTCATCAATGGATAAATCAGCACAAGAAGAACAGATGCAAAGCCTGTAAAAATTGTGAAGCTGTTGAAAGAGAGCAAAACAGCAAGGCCGATCAGGCAAAGTAAGCCAGTGAAAAGTACAGCCTGCCAGACCTTGACCTGTCCAGAGGCTAGGGGGCGCATCTTTGTGCGCTCCACACTGGCATCAAGCTTTCTGTCTAAAATATCGTTATAGGTGCAGCCAGCACCGCGCATGACAACGGCCCCAATGAGAAACAGGGCCATGTATAGAAAATTTAATGATTGCGCGGTGGCTATAGCAGCAAGGGTCGCGGCCCACCAGCATGGTAAAAGAAGAAGCCACCAGCCGATTGGTCTGTCAAACCGGGCCATACGAGCGTATGGCCGCAGTTTTACGGGAATGACAGTATCGGCCCAGTGGTTTCTGACGGCATCCGGTAAATGTTCCGGGAGCCGTTCAGATGTCATTAGAGAGCGCCCTTAGGCATTCTGTATTGGCCGGAAATGCCACCACCCCATGCAGGGTTACCGCCGCCTTCCTGAGCCTGTTTACGGGCAGCTTCCATCTGGGCTGCAGCCTTACATGCCTGAACGCGAAGCTTGCTGACCTGATCATGGTCTTTCTTGAAGCCCTGAATAAAATCATCAGGAATCTGACACCATGCCTGATTTGCTTCAAACCATTTGGAAGTGGTTGTGCCGTTTGTTTCAAGCTTTTTGAAAACATTACAGGCAACTTGAGGATCGAGCTGCTTCTTCTTGGCGCTAGCCTTGTTCAGCTGTTCAACCAGTCCCTTACGCTCATCAAGCATCTTCTGGATGTCCTGACAGGATGATTGCTGCGCAGAAGCATTTGCAACAGCCCCGACAAGTGAAAAGACGGTGAAACCAGCCAAAAGGAATTGTTTGGCAAAACGCGACATTGAAAGAGTTCCTTTCCTCTCCGAGCAGCGCATTGTTTCACGCTATTCTCGTACAAACCAAGCTTTTACGAAGTTTTTAACCTCAAGCCCCCGCCTGTTAAGGCACCAGATTATGGTATATAATACCAAAAAACGGCATTAATGCGATTAAAATATATATCTGCGTACTTTTTAGAGCCGAAATTTTGCCTTTGCAACACAAAGCATTATGTTGCTCTACATAATTCGTAGCCAAAGCAAATTTATGTGCAAATTCAAAAGCCGGTGCTATAGAGACCATGGATTTTTCAAACGGGAAATAAATGTCACAGTACGATTTTAATGCGCCGAGACTTTTTCTGAATGAAGAGCTCGCCAAAGGGCGTAGCTATGAACTTGATCGTGCACAAAGCAATTATCTCCTGAATGTTCTGCGATTAAAGGCTGGCAGTAATGTGCTTGTCTTTAACGGACGGGATGGAGAGTGGAAGGCTGAAATCTCGGTTGAGGGACGAAAGTCTGCAAGCTTGCTTACAGTTGAACTTGCGCGCCCACAGACAGCTGCAGCTGATCTGTTGTATATGTTTGCGCCAATCAAACACGCCCGCCAAGATTATATGGTGCAGAAGGCCGTTGAAATGGGCATTTCTGCAATGATGCCGGTATTTACACAGAGAACACAAAGTGGCCGGGTCAATCTTGAGCGAATGCAAGCGAATGCTGTGGAGGCTGCAGAGCAATGTGGTATTCTGGTTATTCCTGAAATCAAACCAGAAATGAAACTGGCTGCTGCTTTGGATGCTCTGGAGGAAGATCGCCTGCTCATATTCTGTGACGAAGATGCTTCCGTCCAAAATCCGGTAGAAGCTTTGAAGGCTATTTCCGGCAATAAGCACCGTCTTGCAGTTCTCATTGGTCCAGAAGGCGGGTTTTCGGAGAGTGAGCGTGAAATGATTAAGGCGCGTAAGCCATGTCTTTCGCTTTCTCTGGGCCCACGTATTCTGCGTGCTGATACGGCAGCTGTTGCGGCTTTGGCTGTTATTCAGGCGTCGATTGGCGATTGGGGATAGAAACGATTTTCTGAGGCTTTGAATTTAAAAGCTTATTTTGCTCAATGTGTGCTCCTGCACAATGTCGAAACGTGGCAACATTGCGGCAAGACCAACTCATCACTATTTTCACGATCTCCCCGTGTACTTAACTTTCGGGGTTGTTTTCTAAAGAGGTTTCTATGGCCCGCGATGTTTCTGATTCAACGCCTGTCTGTTCCAAGGCAGATTTAATTAACTGGATTGCTGAAGGAGAAAAGCCGTCCAGTGATTGGCGTGTGGGTACAGAGCATGAGAAGGTACCCTTCTATCAGGCAGATTTCTCGCCAGTGCCATATGAGGGTGAAAATGGTATCCGCTCATTACTTGAGCAGCTTGCCAAAACTAAGCCCTGGGAAGAAATCACAGAGTTTGGCAAGATTATTGGTCTATTCGACGAGACTGGTGGAGATGCCGTTTCTCTGGAACCCGGTGGCCAGTTTGAGCTGTCTGGTGCGCCTCTTGCGAATATTCATCAGACCAAGGCAGAGCTTGATAAACATCTTGCCGATACCAAGAAGATTGGTGAAAAACTTGGCATCCGTTTTTTGACTCTGGGCACAAGCCCTAAGTGGTCACGTGCTGAAACACCGGTCATGCCTAAAGGGCGCTATAAAATCATGACAAACTATATGCCCAAGGTTGGGCAGCATGGTTTGGATATGATGTATCGCACTGCAACGGTTCAGGCCAATCTTGACTATTCATCCGAGCAGGACATGGTCAAGAAAATGCGTGTTTCCATTGCTCTGCAGCCAATTGCAACGGCACTGTTTGCCAATTCGCCTTTTATGGATGGAAAGCCGAACGGCTATCTCTCTATGCGCTCGGAAATATGGAAGGATACCGATAATAACAGGGCAGGTATGACGCCTTTCGTCTTTGAAGAAGGTTTTGGGTACGAGCGTTATGTGGATTGGGTTCTTGATGTCCCAATGTATTTCATCAAGCGCGGTGACACTTATCATGATGTTGCCGGGCAGTCTTTCAAAGACCTTCTTGCCGGTAATTTGCCCGGACATGCCGACGAAAAAGCCACCATGTCAGACTGGGCAAACCATGTTTCAACAGTTTTCCCGGAAGTTCGGCTGAAGCGCTATATTGAGATGCGGGGTGCGGATGTTGGCTCTCCGGAGTTCATTCTGGCCCTGCCAGCGCTCTGGATCGGTCTGCTATACGATTCTGATGTTCTGGATGCTGCATGGGATCTCGTCAAAGACTGGACTGCAGACGAGCGTCAGCAGCTTAGAGATGATGTGCCAAGCATTGCTCTCAAAGCAAAAATTGGCTCCCGCTCTGTTCAGGATATAGCCAAGGATGTGCTGGATCTGGCAGGTCGCGGGCTTGCACGCCGTGGTATCAAGAATGCTGATGGGCAGGATGAGAGCCATTATCTGAACCCACTTCGCACAATTGCCGAGAGCGGCAAGACATCGGCAGAGCTGCTTCTTGAGCGTTATAATGGCGTTTGGAATGGTAACCTTGATAACGCTTTCAAGGAATATGTTTTCTGAGTATCTGTCTGCGTGATAGATTAGGCTTCTGTTCTGTAACTTAATCAGAGCTTGACACTGACGTCAGGCTCTCGCAAATCCATATTATGAAAAAGCCTGATCTTGAGATTCTATTATGTTCGCCGCGCGGGTTTTGTGCCGGAGTTGTGCGCGCCATAGATGCCGTTGAGCGGGCTTTGGTTATCTATGGCCCTCCGGTTTATGTGCGGCATGAGATCGTGCATAACAAATACGTTGTCGACAATCTCAAGGCCAAAGGGGCGGTTTTCGTTAAAGAGCTTGACGAAGTACCAGATGGTGATGCCCCGGTTATCTTCTCGGCCCATGGTGTTCCCAAACAGATACCGTTAGATGCAAAGGCAAAGAACCTGTTGGCATTTGATGCGACCTGTCCGCTTGTGACAAAGGTTCACCGTGAAGCAGAAGTGCACTTTAAACGCGGCCGTCATGTACTTCTGGTCGGACATGCCCGTCACCCCGAAGTTGTTGGCACCATGGGGCAGTTGCCCGAGGGTGCTATTACTCTGGTTGAGACACGTGAAGATGTTGAGGCGCTGTCGTTTAACGATGGGCGGACCCTTGCCTTTGTGACACAGACAACCCTGTCTGTTGATGATACCAAGGATATTGTTCAGGCATTGATGGACAAGTTTCCGGCAATTGTAGCACCTCATAAAGAGGATATCTGCTATGCAACTACCAACAGGCAGGGAGCGGTTAAGGCTGTCGCGCCTCAGGTTGATGCAATGATTGTTATTGGCTCGCCCAATTCTTCAAATTCACAACGTTTGCGTGAGGTTGCCGAGAGGGAAGGGTGCAAGCTTGTTGAGCTTTTGCTGCGCGCAGATGATATTGACTGGGATAAATACGGAAATATCTCACGTCTGGGTTTAACGGCCGGCGCTTCTGCTCCCGAAGTTCTGGTTGAAGAAATCATAGATGCTTTTGCTGAGCGATATCAGATCAGCGTACAAACCGTTTCAACTGCGGATGAAAGCATGTTCTTCCCTCTGCCAAGGGAACTGCGTGAAACTGATAGCTAAAAACAGATGTAAACCGGGGTCAGGAGAGAGAATTGGCAGTTTATACAGACGTCAGCGATGAAGAACTTGAAGGACTTGTTGCCACTTATGATATTGGCGATGTGCTTTCCTTCAAAGGCATTGCCGAAGGTGTCGAAAATACAAATTATTTTCTGCGTACATCTGAAAGCTCTTTCATTCTGACACTCTATGAGAAACGCGTTAATGAGAAAGAACTGCCATTCTTTCTCAATCTGATGGAATATCTGTCTGATCGCGGTATCAACTGCCCTCAACCTGTTTCAAACAAGAGTGGTGAAAAGCTGTCTCATGTTGCTGGCCGGCCAGCAACGATTGTTACCTTTCTTGAAGGCCTCTCCATTCGTAAGCCTCAGGCAAAGCATTGTGAATCTTTAGGTAAGGCTCTGGCTCAGCTGCATCTGGCTGGGCAGGGCTTTGATATGCATAGAGAAAACAATCTGTCTGTGAGCGGCTGGGCTCCTCTGTTTGAAAAAGCCAAAGATCGTGCCAACAGCGTGGCTTCCGGTTTGAGAGAACGCACTGAAAGTGATCTGCTTTACCTTCAGGCAAATTGGCCCAAAGATCTGCCGCAGGGAATTATTCATGCCGATCTGTTTACCGATAACGTATTCTTTATTGGTGATGACGTTTCCGGGCTGATTGATTTCTATTTCGCCTGTACAGATGCGCTCGTTTATGATTTGGCGATCTGTCTGAATGCCTGGTGCTTTGAAAGTGATGGCTCATTCAATCTAACAAAAGGGCAGTCAATGATTGCAGGGTATCAATCATTGCGGCCTCTCAATAAAGAAGAGATTGATGCTCTGCCAATCCTTTGCCGTGGTGCTGCCCTGCGGTTCATGTTGACACGTCTTGTTGATTGGCTGAATGTCCCGCCCGGAGCATTGGTTAAACCAAAAGATCCTTTAGAATATGACCGGAAGCTTGGTTTCCATCGCCATGTCACGGATGCATCTGAATATGGGCTTGTACGGTGAGTAGCCGGGTTACGATTTATACAGATGGCGCCTGTTCAGGTAATCCCGGTCCCGGAGGCTGGGCTGCCATTCTGTTATACAAGGATAAGCAAAAAGAACTCTCAGGCGGAGAGGCCCATACAACCAACAATCGTATGGAGCTTATGGCCGCAATTGAGGCTTTACGTGCGCTGAAACGCTCTTGCGATATCGACCTGTTCACGGATTCCCAATACGTCCGTAACGGTATTACGGAATGGGTACATGGCTGGAAGCAAAGAGGTTGGAAAACCGCAGATAAGAAGCCGGTTAAAAATGAAGATTTATGGCGTCTTCTTGATGAGCTGACACAGCATCATAATGTGACATGGCACTGGGTTAAGGGGCATGCAGATAACCCGATGAACAATCGGGCTGATGAGCTGGCTGTTGCGGCTCTGGAGCCATTCAGAGGTACTGCTGTCAGTTCAGACGAATAAGCCGGGAAATGATCCCGGCTTTTCTTTTATCAGAGGTGCTTGAGAATATTCTCAGCAGTTGAGACATCTGCTTTTGACGGGACATCTTCAACTTCCAGAGCTTTGACAACACCATCTTCAACAATCATGGCATAACGCTGGGAGCGAATGCCTAAGCCATTTTGGCTGGCGTCAAGTGTGAGGCCGATTGCCTTTGCAAAATTGGCGCTACCATCGGCCAGAAATGTAATCTTGTCAGCAGCACCGGATGCATCAGCCCAAGCTTTCATGACAAAGACGTCATTAACAGCTGTAACGGCAACCGTTTCAATACCCTTTGCTTTAAAGGCATCAATATTCTGGACATACCCGGGCAAGTGATTGCGATGGCATGTTGGTGTAAATGCTCCGGGTACGGCAAAGAGCACAACCTTCTTACCCTTGAAAATATCATCTGTAGTCTTGGCGGCAGGGCCGTCAGACGTTGTTACCATAAAAGAAGTCTCTGGTAGACGGTCACCAACTTGGATTGTCATAATTTTTCCTTCCAAACTTCAGATAAATATCTACTTCAAGCTATATCTTTTAGGTTGCTGTAGAATAATTTGATAAACAGATAAAAGCGTATATTGTAATGCGCAAGTACTTTTAGAGCGTAAGTTCTTTTAGCTATGCTTTAAATAGCGCCTTGATTGAGCAAGTGAAAATCATTCAACTTGCACTTCTGTTTCAATGGACTGCGTACCGCTCTTAGCTGTCAATCGTATGAATGGCTTGGTCGTGAGCTCTGCTTTAGGAGCATATTCCACTTTGATCGTGAAATCAGACGTCCCGACTTCTGGCCCATTTCGTTCAAGAGAGGTTGAGAGTATCCACCCATCCAGACCTTCCGCAAACAGTTCTGTTGCCTGATTTTCAGGTGTCCGCAGGCGAGCAATATATTCATTCTCTTTGTCTGACCTGGTAACGGATAAAACAGATAAGGCTCCTGCCTCCGCCAACTTCTGCTTTACAGGCAGATTGCGGAATGCGCGTTGGACGACAACTGCATTGTCCCCTTTGCCGGTGAGGCTGGTAGAAATAGTATCCGTGCTTGGTATGCATATATCTTTGCAGACACCGAATTGTAATTCGAGGTTAAGCGTGACAGGTTTTCCTGTCTGCTTTGGTTTTATCCGAAGTGGGATGATGACCTGTTTATGAAAGCCATAAACGACGCTGTCAGCTTCTAGAACTCTCTCAGGAGCAGGCCATTCAACTGAAACTGTTTCAAGGTTTTCAGAGGCGGACCAGTTAAACGAGGGAGCAATACCGGCTTCACCCGGTGTGCGCCAATATGTGAGGTAACCACCTGCAAGTTTTAACTCAATGGCAGCAAGGTAACTCCCATCCTCTTGCCCGCCATCAAGAATATTTATTTTATAGGGACGTTCGGTCGCCTGTGCAGCAGATAACATCTGACCTATAATAAGAACCATAAATGTGATGAGAGCAAAAGCAGCAGTTTTGTATCTGTGGCCGATGTTGAGCACTGAAAATACCTGTTTTGTAAAAGTGTTTTCTCACACGTTATAGAATAATAAAATCATAAGTTGCCAAGCAATTCAGTGCGTTTACGCAATCTGCTATGGACAAGTTATTTACCGCTGGTAGCATACAAAAATGGAAATAGATTTTAAAAAACGTGACCATGAAAAACCGGGGTTTCTGGAAGGGCATCTTCTGATTGCCATGCCAACTATGGATGACCCGCGTTTTGAGCGTAGTGTTATCTATATGTGCTCGCATACGGATCAAGGTGCGATGGGCATTATTATCAACCGCCCGGCAGAACATATAGATTTTCCGGAGCTTCTGGTTCAGCTTGATATTATTTCCGAAAAAGACACTTTTGATCTGAACTCACGTTTGCATAACTTTGAGCTCATGATGGGTGGACCCGTCGAAAACACACGTGGTTTTGTTTTGCATTCACCCGATTACCGGACACCAGACAATACAATTGATATTGATGATGGTGTCTGTCTGACAGCAACGGTTGATATTCTCAGGGCTATTGCCCGAGGTGCCGGGCCGAAAGAGGCATTGCTTGCCCTTGGCTATGCTGGCTGGTCTCCGGGACAGATTGAAAGTGAAGTTCAGGCAAACTGCTGGCTGACGTGCCCGGCCACAGCAGATATTCTGTTCCATGAGGCTGTGGATTTACGTTACGAAATGGCGCTCCACAGCATCGGCGTTGATCTTGGCTTCCTGTCGAATGTGGCAGGTCGGGCCTGACCTATTTATGGCTTTGTTGCCAGTTGGGCCAAAGCAGGAAGGTCATCAATCGGGCCAATAGAAACAAGGGTTCTGTTGCCAGATATGGCGGTTCGTCCAGCCTGGCAGACTTCACCTGCCGTCAGTGCATCGACCTTGCGGACAACTTCGCTCACCGGGATGAGCCGCTTCCATGTGAGAAGCTGGCGGGCAATGCGCTCAATACGGCCGCCAGGTGACTCCAGAGCTGTGAGCATACCGACTTTCATCTGCCGTTTGGCGCGGGCCATTTCTTCTTCAGAAATATTTTCAGTCGCAAGCCATGCGCATTCGAGTGCAACATCAAGAAGCTCTGCCAGATCTTTTTGAGATGTCCCTGCACCAATGCCGAAAATACCGCAGTCTGAGAATGGCCAGTGGAAAGCATCAATAACATAGGCAAGCCCACGGGTTTCCCGAACCTCATGCCAAAGACGTGAAGTCAGGCCACCGCCAAGGATATGGGCAAACAGATGTAGGGCATAATAGTCTTTATGCTTGAAGGATAAGCCGGGCAGGCCAAAAACGATATTGGCCTGCTCCAGATCGCGGGGTAGACGTTTTTCGCCTCCCTTGTAGATGCCATCCTCAGAAGGCTGAATCTCATGCACTGGGAGATGTCCAAACAGACGTTCTGCCTGTTCAACGATTTGGGCATGCTGGATAGGCCCCGTTGCAACTAGGGCCATGTTAGCCGGGATATATTCCCTATCCAGGAAACGGCGAATGGCGGTTTCATCAAAACTGTTGATTGTTTCCGGTCGGCCAAGGATTGGTCGACCGATGGGCTGGCCTGAAAAAGCTGTCTCCTGAAAAACATCATAGATCAGGTCGTCAGGCGTATCCTCAACAGCTGCGTATTCCTGAAGGATGACACTCTTTTCACGAGCGAGTTCCTGCTTGTCAAAAACTGATTTTGTTAGCAGGTCACCAATAACGTCCAGTGCAACAGAAATATCCTCGCCAAGCAAGCGTGCTGCATAGCTGGTATATTCTACGCCTGTCGCAGCATTAATTTCACCACCGACATTTTCAATGTCTTCTGCAACCTGGCGTGCTGAACGGGATGTCGTTCCCTTGAACGCCATATGTTCAATCAGATGGGAGAGGCCATGTTCGGAGGCCTGCTCATTGCGGGAGCCGCTACCAACCCAGACGCCTAAAGAGGCTGTTGCAACATTTGGAGTTGCCTCTGTCGCAACCGTAAAGCCGTTCGAAAGTGTCGTGATTTCGACCGGGTTTTCGCTAAACAGATTTTGATTCATTTCAGGCTTTCAAAATCCGGGCGCGATCTTTGATCAAGGCCTCAACCGCTGTCAGGTCATTTTCGACATGACTGACCTTCTCCTTGCGATCCAACAGATCAGCAAGGTGAGGAGGAAGGGCAGGGGATACACCCGTTGCAGCTTTGACAGCATCAGGGAATTTGGCCGGATGTGCTGTTGAGAGCGCAACCACAGGCACTTCCGGCTGAGTGCGGAGGAGTTCACGAGCTGCCCTGACGCCAACTGCACTATGTGGATCAAGAATATAGCCTGTCTCGTTACGGACCGTTGCCATTTCTTCTGCAACAGCTTTCTCATCAACGGCTTGGGCAGAAAACTCAGAACGGATTTTTGCGAGTGCTTCCGGCGCAATTGTAAATGAACCAGCTTGTGACAGCTGTGCCATCGTATTGCGGACAGCTTCCGGATCACGTCCATAGGCATCAAACAGCAAACGTTCAAAGTTTGAAGATATCTGGATGTCCATAGATGGTGATGTTGTTGGAACAACACCGCGGATTTCGTAAGAACCTGTTTCCAAGGTTCTCGCCAGAATATCATTGGCATTGGTGCCAATCATCAGGCGCTCAATCGGCAGGCCCATCTTCTTGGCAGCCCAGCCAGCGAAGATATCGCCAAAGTTTCCGGTTGGGACCGAGAAGGAAACCTTACGGGCAGGGGAACCAAGTGCAACAGCTGCTGTGAAATAATAGACGGACTGCGCTGCAACACGGGCCCAGTTGATAGAGTTTACGCCAGAGAGATTAACCTGATCACGGAAAGCACCGTGATTGAACATGGCTTTAACCAGCGCCTGACAATCATCAAAAGTGCCATCAACAGCGATAGTATGAACATTCGGGCTATCGACCGTTGTCATCTGTCGACGCTGGACTTCTGAAACACGACCCTTTGGGAACAGGATAAAAATATCAACCTGATCAAGGCCTTTGAAAGCTTCTACTGCTGCACTGCCCGTGTCACCTGAGGTTGCACCGACAATTGTTGCACGGTGGCCCTTGGCTTTAAGAACATGATCCATCAATTTGCCAAGCAGCTGCATGGCAACATCCTTGAACGCAAGGGTTGGGCCATGGAAGAGTTCAAGCAGGAAGAGATTGTCATCAAGCTGAACCAAGGGGCAAATGGCTTTATGGCGGAAACCACTATAGGCTTCCTCGACCATTCGGCTAAGATCAGCCGGAGCGATATCATCACCCACGAGACGGCCTAGAACCTGCTTTGCAACATCTGCATAACGCTGGCCTGCAAACCCTTTGATAGTCGTTTCAGAAATCTGGGGCCAGCTCTGGGGTACGTATAGACCACTGTCTCTCGCCAACCCAGTCAGGAGAGCTTCTGAAAAACCGATGGAAGGTGCTTCGCCGCGTGTAGAAATATGGAGCATGACAAACCTCTTTGACGCATTGCTGATAAAGGCCTTGAGGCTTTGCTGCAAGCAAGAGTTTCATTTTTCTGCAATTCGGGTGTTATTTGCGGACTAAAGCATAACCTGTAATGCCTAAAAGTACAGTTGCTAAGCCAAACCATGTCAGGGCGTATTGGAGGTGATCGTTCTTCAAAGTGATCTCACGCGTTACACCACCACGAGGCCATGTGGTACTGGTTTCATTAAGCTTGGCATCAGCCTCGATATAGAAGGGGGCATTACGGGCCAGATTTTTATATGCTGCCATTGCCGGAGCATCACGGGTAAACCACTCACCTTTCTCAGGTTGGTTAGCCGGGACAAACCAGCCCTTCTGTTCCGGTGCGCGTAATATGCCTTCAACCGTGACAATGCCGATTGGCGGAGATGGGATTTTGATATCGTTAGGTACAAAACCACGATTGATAAAAACAGCAGTCCCGTTTTCGAGCAGAAGAGGCGAGAACAGATAATGCCCCTGAAGGGTATCTGATGTCTTCGGATCCTGCATTAGCCCGTATACGGCAATGTCATTGGTCTGTGCGTATGTTCCGGTAACGGTAACGTGCCGAAACTCATCCTTTGCAGGATCCCAGTTCACCCAATCTTTCTCAGGGCTGATTGCAACAGGTTGGGAATGCGCGCGTGCATTAATGTCAGCAATCAGGGCTTCCTTCCATGCCTTGCGCTGAAGTTGCCAGACACCAAGTGAAACCAGAATGGCCAAAGCACAAAGAACAAGAAAACCTGAGAGAATCTTTTTAACCGAAGGCGAAGATATGGACATTACCGAAAGCGGCCTTCCTGCGCATTGTTATGATATTGTATGGCAATCATCAAAGCTTTCGCCGGGCGAATAAGAAGCAGTGAGAGAATAATCGTCAGGGGAAACCATATGGCAATATGAAGCCAGATGGGGGGCTCAAATCTAAACTCAACCCAAAGAGCCAGGCCGACAACAATCAGCCCGACAATTGACATGACAAAGTAAGCCGGCCCATCCGCACTGTCTGACGCCAGAAAGTCGAGATGGCAGATGTCACATTCGGGCTGGAGGGTTAGAAATCCGGAAAACAGATGCCCTTGCCCACAACGAGGGCAACGGCATCTTAGACCAGCAGAGAGAACGCTTGGTTCCGTATCATTAGGGGCACTGCCCACGGTGTCTAATCCTTACTTGTAACTCCAGATATAGATACTGGCGAAAAGAAACAGCCAGACGACATCGACAAAGTGCCAATACCAGGCAGCAAATTCAAAACCGAGGTGTTGTTTGGATGTGAACTGACCAAGATACCCTCTGATCAGGCAGACAATCAGAAAGAGGGTACCAATAATGACGTGGGCACCATGAAAACCTGTCGCCATGAAGAAGGTAGAGCCGTAAATATGCCCGCCAAAATCAAATGTGGCGTGGCTATATTCAAACGCCTGAACAATACTAAAGAAGATGCCAAGGAAGATTGTTAAGGCAAGGCCATTGCGGAAGCCGGTTCTGTCGCCTTCCAGCAATGCGTGATGCGACCAGGTGATCGTTGTACCGGATGTCAGCAGAATGAGGGTATTCAGCAAAGGCAGATGCCAGGGGTCAAATGTTTCAATCCCTTTTGGTGGCCATGCAACAAGGAGCTCTGCTTTCTGGAATTGTACTGCGCTGTTGGGAAACAGGGCTGCATCGAAATAAGCCCAGAACCATGCAACGAAGAACATGACTTCTGAAGCGATGAACAGCATCATGCCATAGCGCAGGGAAAGCTGCACAACCTTGGTATGGAAGCCTCCGTGCTCAGCCTCGCGGATGACATCAAGCCACCAGCGGAACATGGTGAAGAGGACACCGATGACACCAGCACCAAAAATGTAGGTTCCGGAATGTGGTCCGAAAGGCTCCAGACTTTTCATCCAGCAGACGGCACCTGCTGCCATCACAAAGGCACTTAATGAGCCAAGCAATGGCCATGGGCTGGCATCAACCAGATGGAAATCATGTTGCTTGTTATGATGTACTGCGTCTGTTTGGGCCATTCGTGTCTCCATTCCTATTCAGAACAGGCGGGGATTCGATAAGTTGCTATAGCTTCGATTGCTTTGGTTCACTCGCTGCTGCGACAGGTGAGCCATTGCGTGACGGAAAAAATGTGTAAGAGAGTGTGATCGATTGTAGGTCACCAATGCTGGTATCTTTCACGAGATCCGGGTCAACATAGAAGACGACGGCTTCTTCTCGCTCTTCACCGGGTTGCAGCACTTGTTCGGTGAAACAGAAGCATTGGATTTTAACAAAATAAGAGCCTGCCAGATCGGGCTGGACATTATAGGTGGCAATACCTGTCTCCGGGGTCGAGCCAGTATTGCGAACGGTGTAATAGATTGTTTTGACCTCTCCCAATCGCAGCTCAACTTCCGGATTCTTCGCCGTAAAGTTCCAACTCAGAGCAGGAGCAACATTGGCGTCAAAACGAACAGAAATTTTGCGATCGAGAACCTTGTCTGACGGTATTGCGCTGGTGATGGGCCGACCGTCAAAGCCGGTTACGCGACAAAAGAGATCGTAAAGCGGCACACAGGCATAAGCCGCACCAACCATAGCAACGGCAAGACCGGCACAGAAGAGCGCGATTTTTGCGTTTTGGTTTTTATGGGGCTTACTATCCATTGCTCTATCTCTGTTCAGTGAATCTGGGCGCCCATTTTAATGAGCGTGACAATGAAGAAGATGATTGCAAGAACGCCTAATGAAATACCGATGGCATTGGAGCGTCGGCGGCGCAGCTTGAGGTCTTCTTTTGTCAGGGGGGCCGGGACTAGGTAATCTTCACGGGAATGAGCCATGACACTTTCCTCAAACCAGTTTCGGCAGAGCAATCAGTAAGCCTAATCCATGTTCAGCCAACAAAGCTGCAAACAGGGAAAAGAGATACAGAATAGAAAAGCGAAACATATTGCGAGGCCCCTCATTCGATAATGGGCCACTTTGATATTTATAAATCTGAAGGGCGAGTAGTAGCATTCCGATGCCACCAATCAGACTTACCGCTGCATAGAGCAGGCCACCGAACCCGGCAAAACACGGTGCTAAACCAAGGGGGGCAAGGATTAATGTATAATAGAGAATGGCACGGCGTGTTGCAGGCTTGCCAGCAACATTTGGCAGCATCGGGATACCCGCACGGTCATAGTCATCCGTTTTCAGAAGAGCCAATGCCCAGAAGTGTGGCGGTGTCCAGAAAAAGATGATCAGGAACAGAATGACTGTTTCCAAGCCAACGGACCCCGTGACTGCTGCCTGAGCAACCATAGGTGGAAATGCACCTGCGGCCCCTCCGATAACGATATTCTGTGGTGTCGAGCGCTTCAGCCAGACTGAATAGATAACCACATAATAAAGGATGGTCATCGCCAGAAGTGAAGCTGCCAGCCAGTTGGAAATCAGGCCGAGCATCAGAACGGAACCAACAGAAAGCCATGATCCGAAGATCAGGGCATCTCCTGCATCAATCCGTCCGGCAGGTATCGGACGGTTTCTCGTTCTGGACATCCGGGCATCGATATCACTGTCCCACCACATGTTGAGACAGCCAGAGGCACCGGCACCTAGGGCAATCATCAGCAATGATGCTGCTGCAATGAATGGGTGAACCGTTATGGGCTTAACCAGCATTCCAACCAGTGCCGTAAAAACCACCAGAGACATAACGCGGGGCTTGAGCAGAGCCACATAATCAATCACATCACCCTTTAAGATATCGGGTGCTGCTTTGCTCGTAAGCGGTAGGGTTGCGGTTCTGACGTTATGTCTTGGCATGATGATTACTTCTCGGCTGAGGCTGTAACGATCTCGCCGTTAGGCAGGACACGAGGCAGGATTTCGAACTGATGGAATGGTGGAGGGGAGCTTAATGTCCACTCAAGAGTTGTCGCGCCTTCACCCCATGGATTGTTGGGCGCAGGAACCTTCTTCACAAAAGCGTAGATGACGCCAAAGATGAAGACGAAGACACCGACGGCAAACATGTAGGAGCCGATTGAGGAGACAAAGTTCCAGCCAGAGAAGGCTTCCGGATAGTCTGCATAACGACGGGGCATTCCAGCAAGACCAAGGAAGTGCATCGGAAAGAACAGAACATTGGCGCCAATAAAGGCAATCCAGAAATGCAGCTTACCAATCCATTCAGGCATCATGTAGCCGGTCATTTTCGGGAACCAGTAGTACATGGCTCCGAAAATGATGAAGACGGCACCCAGTGACAGAACATAGTGGAAATGGGCGACGACATAGTAGGTGTCATGCATGTAACGATCGACGCCAGCATTGGCGAGGATAACGCCTGTGACACCACCAACCGTGAACAGGAAGATAAAGCCAATCGCCCAGTGCATAGCTGCCGTAAAGCGGATGGAACCACCCCACATCGTCGCAATCCATGAGAATATCTTGATGCCCGTCGGGACGGCAATGACCATTGTTGCAAAGACGAAGTAGGCCTGTGTCTGGAGGCTGAGACCAACTGTGTACATATGGTGAGCCCAGACAACGAAGCCGACAACCCCGATGGAGACCATGGCATAGGCCATGCCTAGGTAACCAAAGATCGGCTTTCGTGAGGCAGTGGAAATAATGTGACTGACAATTCCGAAGGCCGGAAGGATCATGATGTAAACTTCAGGATGACCAAAAAACCAGAACAGGTGCTGGTACAGAACCGGATCACCACCGCCCGATGGGTCAAAGAATGTCGTGCCGAAGTTGCGGTCCGTCAGCAGCATGGTAATGGCACCGGCCAGAACAGGCAGCGACAGAAGCAGCAGGAAGGATGTGACCAGCATGGCCCACGCGAACAGAGGCATGTTGTGAAGTGTCATCCCCGGGGCGCGCATGTTGAGAATGGTGGTAATAAAGTTGATTGCGCCCAGGATTGAACCAATACCAACAAGGTGAAGACCAAGGATGGCAAAGTCGAGCGCCGGGCCGGGATGCCCTGTTACCGACAATGGCGGGTACACTGTCCAACCGCCACCAAAGCCATTTGAGTTAGGTGCGCCTTCAGAAAACAGAGACAGAACCAGCAGTGCGTAACCGGCAACGGTGAGCCAGAAAGAGATATTGTTCAGCCGTGGGAAGGCCATATCAGGAGCGCCAACCATCAATGGCACGAACCAGTTGCCAAAGCCACCGATCAACGCCGGCATGACCATGAAGAACACCATAATCAAGCCGTGGGCTGTCACGAAGACGTTGAAAGCCTGTGCATTGGAGAAATACTGCAACCCGGGGTGCATCAGCTCCATACGCATCACAATTGATAATCCGCCACCGACAAGACCAGCACAGAAAGCGAAGATCAGATAAAGCGTTCCAATATCTTTATGGTTGGTTGAAAGAAACCAGCGCCGCCAGAAACCCGGATGGTCACTATGGTGCGGAGCGGGAGCAGTCAGGGTGGGGGTGACTTGGTCCATAATCTGTCTCTTTAATTGCTGCACGATCCTAGCGGGTGGATGCAATATTCATTGGGGAGGAGTTCAGGGCATATTTCTTCTTCGCGTCATCAAGCCACGCCGTGTAGGCGGCTTCATTGACGACACGAACAACAATCGGCATGAAGGCATGGCCATTGCCGCAAAGCTCTGAACACTGACCGTAGTAAACGCCTTCACGCTCGGCCTTGAACCACATTTCATTAAGGCGACCGGGGATGGCATCAATCTTGAGACCAAAAGCGGGAACTGCCCATGAGTGGATGACATCAGCTGATGTTGTCTGAAGTTTCACGACCTTATTCACCGGGACAACCATTTCATTGTCGACCGTTAAAAGGCGAAGATCTCCGGGCTTGAGATTCTCTTCGGGAACCATGATTGAATCAAACTTGAAGCCGCCCTGATCGCTTGGATATTCATAACCCCAGTACCAGGAATAACCTGTTGCTTTAACAACGATATCGGCTTTTGGAATAGTTAGCTGGTCACGAAGCAGCCGGAATGACGGAACTGAAATTGCAACAAGGATGAGAACCGGAATAATCGTCCATGCAATTTCCAGCCCTGTATGGTGGGTGGTCTTGGATGGAACCGGGTGCTTCTTCTCTCTGAATCTGAAAATAACAATCAGCAGAAGCACAGCAACAAACAGACAGATGACTGTCACAAGCAGCAGCAAGTTATGATGAAATGCGGACATTTCGCGCCCGAAACTGGTTACGGTTTCCTGCATGTTGATTTGCCATGGGCGGGGTAATCCGGCTGTTGCTTCTTGCGCTTGTGTGCCGCTGTTTGAAAATAGAACAGAGAGGAAAAAAGCGAGGGTAAGCAAAGGCCGATAAAAGCTTGGCATTTTTCTGACCGGCATAAAAAGCCTCATCCAGTTGCGATGCGGAGCAAGCGTCCGCAGTAAGATTTGAAACGACAATAACAGTAGAAATTTTTTATCGCCGTTGGGCTCGGAGAAACGCAATTTGATTTATGTCAAATATTTGTCGCAATCTTGGAAATGCTCAAGGGTGCAGAAGTGGTCAGAAGCACTTTTTTGTATTAGTAATTAGTTTGACAGTGTGATTTCTTGGTACTGCGCTTGACATTCAGCGTGTGGCGTGTTCCGAAAGTTGCCTGAAAATTTCGAGTCCGGTAAATCTGCCGGATCATAGCATTCTGCTGATCAAGAAGGGTTTTCATGTTGTTCAGGAAAGCAATCCGGACGCTCCTTTTAGGGCTTACCTTACCAGTACTTTTTAGTGCATCTGCTTATGCACAAGGGGCTGCCCCCGGTTCAGATATGAGCAATGGCAAGGCCTATGGCGCATGGAAGGTGAAGTGCGATACTCCACCCGGTTCCGCATCTGAACGCTGCATTGTGGTTCAGAATGTTGTTGATGATCAGAGCCCTGATATCACCCTTGTTGTGAGCATCTACAAGACGGCCGATGGTAAAAGCCAGATGATGCGCGTTGTTGCACCATTGGGTGTTTTGCTGCCGAGTGGTCTTGGGCTGCGTATTGATGAGACAGATATTGGCCGGGTTGGCTTTGTTCGCTGTTTCACAAGTGGCTGTGCTGCTGAGGTCCGTATTGAAGATGGTCTGCTTGACCAGCTGAAGAACGGCAAAACAGCAATGTTTATCGTTTTCAAGACGCCTGAGCAGGGTGTCGGGGTACCTATTGTTCTTGATGGGTTCTCTGCCGCTTATGATAATCTGCCGAATGTTGCGCAGTAATATTGACGGGGTTCTAGACTAATGAAAAAACTGATAGCTCTCGCAGGTCTCTCTCTTCTTGTTGCAGCTTGCAGCAGTGCAGAAGAAGGAACGAATACGGCAAGCAATCTTTTCTTCTTCAATAAGACAGAAGCTCCTGAGGTTGCCAAGCCTCCGACAGAGACAATTTATTGCCCCCGCGTGGATGTGTATGAGGGCGGTGGTTATACAACGACAAATGCCGGCGGTCAGGCCTCGATTATTGATACAGCGCGCGAGTGCCACCTTCGTGAAGATGGTTCTGTCCGTGTGAAAGTTGGTGTAGCCGGGCGTGTCGTTCTCGCATCTGGTAGTAGTGGTCGCTATTCTGTACCTGTTCACTACCGCATCAAGGTGGGTGATAGGGTTCTTGCCCAGCGTTCACAGACGGCAACCGCTCTGGTTGGTTCTGAACGCAGATCTGGTGAGTTTGCATCAGTTCAGGAGGGCTTTATCGTCCCTGCTGCACATCTTGATACTTTCACTATTGAGGTTGGTATCGGCGGTCGCCGCTAATATAAATCCTGATATTTTGACGAAAAGGCCGGTTCAATCATGACCGGCCTTTTTCGTAGGGTCGCCTTTAGTCTAGCTGACTAACTTACCTTCAGTAAGTTTTTCATGATAAGCCCCCGTTGACTCATGCGATCAGGAATATAAGAGTGATCCGGTCAAGTGATCCCTGCGGAAGAGTTCGATATTCTCCCATTTAATATCGACGCCGAAGGCGCAACCGCCCCGGAAACGCTCAGGCTAAAGGACCGCAAGTGATCTGGCACTCTGGAGAGCGGTAGTTTATTCTACCCACCGAAGGAAGCAGCCTGTCCACGGACAGGGAAATCTCTCAGGTTCTCAGACAGAGGGGGCATCTAACGGGCATTGGCCTGTCGATGTAACTCGTTCTGGACTGGGGACAATATGTCTGAGAGTAACAGTGATACACCTATCCTGAAAACCCCGCTCTATGCAGAGCATGTCGCACTTAGTGCACGTATGGTGCCATTCGCGGGTTATGATATGCCTGTCCAGTATCCGACCGGGATTTTGAATGAGCATCTGTGGACCAGAGAAAGTGCTGGTTTGTTTGATGTGTCCCATATGGGGCAGGCTGAACTGATAGGGAGCGATCATGCGACCGTCGCAAAAGCTCTTGAAACACTGGTTCCTGCCGATATTCTGAATATTAAGCCGGGACAGCAGCGGTATTCCCAGTTTTTGAATGAGCAGGGTAGTATTCTGGATGATCTTATGATCTCCCGTCCTGTTGAACCAGAAGCTGATGGAAAGCTTATTCTTGTGGTCAATGCTGGCTGCAAGGAGGCAGATTACAAGCATCTTGCTCAAAAACTTCCCGCAGGAATTACCCTTAAACGCCGTGATGATCTTGCGCTTTTTGCCCTTCAGGGACCGAAAGCAGAAGAGGTGCTCGGCACTTTTGCACCAGAAGCAAAAGAAATGGGCTTTATGTCTGTTCGTAGCTTTAAGGTTGCAGGGTTTGATTGCACGGTTTCCCGCTCCGGTTATACGGGCGAGGATGGTTATGAAATCTCTGTCTCCGCTGATCATGCCGGTGCTTTATGGAATAAGATATTAAGTAATCCTGTCGTTAAGCCTGTCGGGCTTGGCGCCCGTGATTCATTACGGCTTGAGGCCGGTCTTTGCCTTTATGGACATGACATTGATACCGGGACATCACCAATTGAGGCCGGGCTTAACTGGTCAATTCAGAAGCGCCGCCGCGAAGAGGGCGGCTTCCCCGGGTATGAGCGGATTGCGAAAGAACTTACTGATGGCACAAGCAAAATCCGTGTTGGTATTCTGCCGGAAGGACGCGCTCCTGCGCGTGAAGGCACAATCATTACAGATACGGATGGTAACGAAATCGGAGTCGTGACTTCCGGTGGTTTTGGCCCAAGTCTGAATGGCCCTCTGGCAATGGGTTATGTGGCCTCTGGATTCAAACAGGTCGATACGCCGGTTATCCTTGTTGTCCGTGGCAAGCCGGTGCCGGCAAAAATCGCGGCAATGCCATTTGTTCCTAATCATTACAAACGCTGAATTTGAACTTTTAAGTTTTCGGAGAAAATCATGACTACCTATTACAGCAAAGATCACGAATATATCCGTATTGAAGGCAACGTTGGAGTTGTTGGAATTACCGATCATGCCCAGAGCCAGCTTGGTGATGTGGTTTATGTTGAGCTTCCAAAAGTTGGATCAGATATTGCAAAAGGCGGCGAAGCAGCTGTTGTCGAAAGCGTTAAGGCTGCAAGTGATGTCTACACACCTGTCAGCGGCAAGATTGTTGAAGTTAATGGTGAACTTGAAGCCACACCAAATCTCGTCAATGAAGCCGCTGAACGTGATGGCTGGTTCTTCCGTATTGAACTGTCTGACAAGTCAGAACTGGACGGTCTTATGGATGAAGCAGGCTATAAGAAGTTTGTTGCTGAAAACGCCTGATCACTGAAATTGCAGGAAGGTATGTAACCATGCGCTATCTCCCGCTTTCTGATGCTGACCGGAGCCAGATGCTGGCCCGTATCGGTGTCAAGAATGTCAATGAGCTTTTTGCCGGTGTGCCGAAAGACAAGCTATTAACATCGCCTGTCAATCTGCCATCGCATAAAAGCGAACGTGAAGTTGAAGGTATGTTTCGCAAGATTTCTGCGAAGAATATGGCAGCTTCCTCAGTTCCGTTCTTTCTTGGGGCTGGTGCCTATAAGCACCATGTTCCAGCAACGGTTGATCACCTGATCCAGCGTTCAGAGTTTTTGACCAGTTACACACCTTACCAGCCTGAAATTGCGCAGGGCACATTGCAGTATCTGTTTGAGTTCCAGACACAGGTCGCAACTCTGACAGGCATGGATGTCGCTAACGCTTCTATGTACGATGGCTCAACCGCTACGGGAGAAGCGGTTCTGATGGCTCATCGCGTTACGAAACGCAACAAAGCCATTCTGGCTGGTGGCTTGCATCCGCAATACGCAGATGTCGTTCGCACTCTGTCAAAGCTTGCCAGTGACGAAGTCGTCTCCATGGCTGCGGATGTCAGTGGAGATGCTGATATTCTATCTCAGATTGACGATCAGACATCTTGCGTTGTGGTTCAGACACCTGACTTTTTTGGCAATCTGCATGACTTCAAGGCAATTGCTGATAAGGCTCATGAAAAAGGTGCACTTGTTATCGCTGTCTTTACAGAGGCCGTTTCGCTTGGCCTGTTGAAGGCTCCGGGTGAGATGGGTGCTGATATCGTTGTTGGTGAAGGCCAGTCTATCGGTAATGCCCTCAACTTCGGTGGCCCATACGTTGGGCTGTTTGCAACGCGTCAGCAGTATGTGCGGCAGATGCCGGGTCGGTTATGCGGTTTAACGGTTGATTCTGAAGGCCGCCGGGGCTTTGTATTGACACTCTCGACGCGTGAGCAGCATATTCGCCGTGAGAAGGCTACATCAAATATCTGCACCAACTCAGGGCTTTGTGCTTTGGCGTTCTCAATTCATATGAGTTTGCTGGGTGGTACGGGGCTGACACGACTGGCAAAGGTCAATCATGCCAATGCTCTCAAGCTGAGCCGCGAGTTGCAGGAAATTAAGGGGGTCTCTGTTCTCAATAAGACATTCTTCAATGAGTTTACGGTTCGCCTTTCCCAGAAGGCTGCTGATGTTGTCGAGCAACTGGCAAAGCGAGGCATTCTTGCCGGTGTTCCGGTATCTCGTCTTCTGCCAAATGCCGGGCTTGATGATCTGATGCTGGTTGCATCAACAGAAGTAAATACGGATGAAGACCGCGTTGCCCTTGTTACAGCCCTTAAGGAGGTACTGTGATGAATAATCAGGGACGTCCAACACATTCTGGAGAAGTCGGTCAGGGTAACCTGCACCCCACATTCACGGGTAATAAGGCGCTGTTGCAGATTGAGCCGCTTCTGTTTGAAGTTGGTCGCAATGATGTGACCGGTGTCGATATTGAAGATGTCGCAATCGATAGTAATTGCTTAGGCAATATGGGCCGTCAGGCGCAGGTTGAACTTCCGGCACTGACTGAACCAGAGGCCATGCGCCATTATGTACGCCTCAGCCAATGGAACTTCGGTATTGATACCGGCCTGTTCCCGCTTGGCTCCTGTACGATGAAGCATAACGCGCGTCTCAATGAGGCGATGGCGCGTTTGCCTGGCTTTGGTGACATTCACCCATTCCAGCCGCTGTCGACTGTACAGGGTGCGCTGGAGCTGATGCGTGAGCTTGGTCGTTATCTGATGACCCTGACCGGAATGGAAGCGGTTGCTCTGTCACCAAAGGCAGGAGCTCATGGTGAGCTTTGCGGCATGGCAGCCATTAAGGCAGCGGTTGACGCAAAAGGTGAAGGGGCAACCCGTACTGTGGTTCTGGTTCCTGAATCGGCTCATGGCACGAATCCGGCAACCGCCGTGATGCTTGGCTTCTCGGTCAAATCATTCCCGACACGGGAAGATGGTAAAGTCGATGTTGCAGACGTGAAGGCACTGCTTGGCCCGGATGTTGCTGCAATCATGCTGACCAACCCGAACACCTGCGGTCTGTTTGAGAGCCAGATGAAAGAAATTGCCGATGCCGTTCATGAGGCTGGTGGCTATTTCTATTGTGATGGCGCGAACTTCAACGCAATCGTCGGTAAGGCCCGTCCGGGTGATCTTGGCGCTGACGCCATGCACATCAACCTGCACAAAACCTTCTCCACACCACATGGTGGTGGTGGACCAGGTGGTGGTCCGGTTGTGTTCTCCAAGCTGTTGGCGCCTTTTGTACCTGTGCCACAGGTTCGGGTTGATGGGGATGACCTCACACTGGAAGAGCATGCTGATGACAAGAACTTTGGGCGTCTGACAGCCTTCCATGGACAGATGGGCGTCTACGTTCGCTCGCTCTCCTACATGCTGTCTCATGGTTCCGATGGCATGATGCAGGCTTCAGAGGATGCAGTTCTGTCTGCAAACTACATTAAGGCCTGTCTGTCGGATCTGATGTCTCTGCCTTATGGAGAACAGCCATGCATGCATGAAGTACTGTTTGATGACAGCTGGTTAAGCGATACCGGTGTCACGACACTTGATTTTGCAAAAGCCATGATTGACGAGGGATATCATCCAATGACGATGTATTTCCCGCTGGTTGTTCATGGAGCTATGCTGATTGAGCCCACAGAGTCTGAATCGAAAGCATCTCTTGATCTGTTCATTGCGGCATTGAGGGATCTGGCAATGGCCGCGAAGAATGGCGACAAGGAACGCTTTACAGGAGCGCCTTACCATGCACCGCGTCGTCGTCTCGATGAAACATCAGCGGCCAGAAATCCTGTCCTGAAATGGACAGAAAGCACCAAGCCTAACCATCATTGGTAAGGCTACTTATGTTAAGTTTTGGAAATCCCGCTTCGGCGGGATTTTCTTTGGCACTAGGCATACTGCTGAATATGCGTTATCCTGTGCGCGTTAGAAATCAGGAGTGAAGTTCAATGAACCAGAAAGAATACCAGCCAACCACGTGTTCTGTATTCTTTTCTATGGTGCTTCATGACGGATATTCTGACCTTAAAAGGTATTTCATATAATACGCCAAACGGGCGTCAGCTTTTCAATAAATTTGATTTTTCAATTGGGCGGGAACGTATAGCCCTCGTCGGTGCAAACGGCTGTGGCAAGACCACATTGCTGCAGCTTATCTCTGGTCAGCTGAAACCCGTAGAAGGGCAGATCATTGCCCATGGTAAAATTGGTTTCTTAAGGCAAATATTAGATCATGAGAGCAATCAATCGATTGCTGAAGTGCTCAATGTTCATGAGGGAATAGAGCGTCTCTCTCGAATAGAGCAAGGGAAGGCTGAAGATGATGATCTTGAGCTGGCTGACTGGTTTCTCGAAGCTGAGATAGGGGAAACCCTCACTAAACTTGGACTGGGCAATCTCGATATTACACAGCCTTTTGGCTCATTAAGCGGAGGGCAGAAAACACGAATTGAGATTGCGCGTCTGTTATTGGAAAAGCCTGATCTCATTCTGTTGGATGAACCAACAAATAATCTTGATGTTGAAGGTCGTGAGCTTGTTCAGAACCTGATGCTTAATTGGCAGGGAGGCGCGCTTATTGCGAGCCATGACAGAAAGCTTCTGTCGTCCGTGGATTGTATTGTTGAACTATCGGAGACCGGTGTAAGCCGTTTTGGCGGTAACTGGGATTTTTATAAGCAGCAGAAAGATCGTGAGGTTGCTGCAGCTGAACATGCGCTTGCACGTGCCCAGCTAGAACAATCACGTGCCGAGAAAGATGCACAGGAGCGGATAGAGCGACAGCAGCAAAGAGATGCAAGAGGTAAGAAAGCCCGAAGTAGCGGCGTGCCAAAAGTATTGCTTGATGCCCGAAAAGATAGGGCAGGGCGTACAAAGTCCAGAACAAGCCAGCTTTCAGGGCATATATTACAAAACACGGAACAGGAGATTCATAAGGCGCAGGAGCGTTTGGAAATTATTGCCCCCCGTAACTTTTCTTTGAAAAGTGGGTTTGCCAATAGTGGAAAAACTCTCATTGAGATTGCTAGCATCAGTGGCGGTTATGACCCGGGACAGGATATTATCTCAAACTTCTCCCTACGAGTTCATAACGGTGATCGTATTGCGCTTGTCGGCTCGAATGGCTCCGGTAAATCTACGCTTCTGCAAATGATTGCCGGAACATTGCCTGTTACTGCAGGTGAAATCAGGAGGTTCTCTCCTGTTTATGTTCTTGATCAGCATGTGCAGATATTAAACCCTGAAGAAAGCATCTTTGAAAACTTTAAGCGGTTAAAGCCTGATAGCAATGACAATGAATGCAGGGCTGCCCTGGCAAAGTTTATGTTTCGGGCAGATGCCAGTTTGAGGAAAGTTTCAGAGCTCAGTGGTGGCGAAAAAATGCGGGCAGCCATGGCCTGTATCTTCGGGCATGAGCCACTTGCCGGTTTACTCATCCTCGATGAGCCGACCAACCATCTGGATATTCAATCTATTGAGGAACTGGAGCGTGCCTTGCAGAGTTATGAAGGTGCACTCATTGTTGTCTCACATGATAAAGCATTTCTGGAGGCCATTGGTATCAAGCAGTTTGTCTCTCTTGATGGTATATCTTTCTAAAGTGTGAGGTATAACACGTTAGTTAATAAACATTTTTAAATGTGAATTTATTCAATTTACATTTAAAAATGATGCGACTATAAGGTCGGAACTCATAATAAGCCCAGTGTCATCTTAGAGTATTTACGGTATCCTATAGTTTGCTTGGGCAGAGGAAACTCCAGCAGGAAAGAGTACTTCCATGGAAGCATCAAGTTCTTCAGCCATGTTTCATGGCGTCTTCTTCGAGAAGTTTATCTCCATTACTTATTATCAGACGCTTATTGGTCTGGCTGCCATTCTGGTCAGTTTTTTTATTCTGAAATGGTTGCAGGATAGAAAAACCAGTTTTTCAATTCGTATGCTTGTCGCCTTGATTATTGGCGCTGCCCTTGGCCTTGGGATACAGGCCGTAGCAGGTTTCCCAGTCAAGGCAACAGGATGGATGAATGAGATTTCCATCTGGTATGGCTTACCCGGCCGTGCCTTTGTCGCCTTTATTCGGATGCTGGTCATTCCGCTGATCTTTGTATCTATCGTCAAGGTTGTCCTTGATTTCTCCGGTCAGGAAAATCTGCCGAAGATTGCGACCCGTGGTATTTTCTGGCTGCTGTTTACGACAGGCATTGCATGCGTTATCGGCATCGTCCTTGCCAATGCATTCGGGTTAGGTCTGGAAACAGCTGTTGTGACATCCAGCGAACAGGGTAAGGCCTACACCAATCTGGTTGAAACAATCCTGCGGTTGATCCCTAGCAATATCATCTCAGCAATGAGCGGTGAGAATATTGTTGGTCTGGTTATCTTCTCAGCATTAATTGGCGCAGGCGCCAACCGGATGGAGAAGAAGAATCCGGAAGTTATCGCTGTCTTCAAAAGCCTCATTGGAGCACTTTATAAGATCGTGATGTCCGTTGCCATGACGATCATCAAGTACATGCCTTATGCGGTTGTGGCGCTGTTGGCCCGCACGATTGTTCTCAACGGTATTCCAGCCATTATTGAAGTCTCAAGCTTTGTAGTTGCTATTTACGTGGCAACTATTCTGATGCTGCTTGTCCATGTGGTGATTGTTGCCATGCACGGTGTGTCACCTGTGATGTTCGTCCGGAAGGCGCTGAGTACCTGGCTGATGGCTTTTACGAGCCGTTCTTCAGTTGGGACACTGCCGGTCACCATTTCGACCCTGACAGGTCGTATGGGCGTTAATGACGGCACGGCTAACCTTGTCGGCTCTCTGGGTAGCACGATGGGTATGAACGGCTGTGCAGGCTTCTTCCCTGCGATGGTAGCCATCATGGTTGCCCATATGGTTGGTATTGAGGTTAACCTCCAGTTCTACATCATGCTGGTTATCGTTGTTGTCATTGGATCTATCGGTATCGCTGGTATTCCGGGTACAGCGACCGTTGCTGCAACGATTGTGCTGTCTGGTATGGGGATGGGGGAACATTTTCCACTGATTGGTATGGTTCTGGCTATTGATCCGATTATTGATATGGCTCGTACGCTTGCCAACGTATCTGGTACCATGGTTGCGGCTGTGGCAACGGAGAGGGAAATGGGTAGCATGGATATGGCTGTCTTCAATGATGCCGATGCCATTGCAGAACATGCCGAGGCTACCCTGTAAAAGCCTTGAGTGCGTAAATGCTTTTATACCCCTGCAAAATTCTGCAGGGGTATTTTTTTTGAACTCATTATTGTTCAGGAGTGAATCTTAACACGGAGCCATATCCCTATTGGTACAGGGTAAGGTAAGGAAGCCGCTAGATGTTGCCTGTAGAACCCAGGGCAAATAAAAACGGCCCTGACGGGCCGTTTAAAACAATCAACTGAGATAACAGTTATTAGGCGTTGAAGCGGCTCTTAACTTCATCGAGCCCTTTGGTAATGAGGGCTTCGGCTGTCTTGCCTTTAACTTCACCGCGTAAAACAACTTCTGATGCCTTAACAGCCGCTTCAATGGCAGCTGCCTTAACTTCAGCTGCCGCATCTGCTTCAGCCTGAGCAATCTTGGCTTCAGCAGCAGCCGTGCGGCGGGCAACAAAGTCGGCCATTTTCTGCTGTGTTTCTTCAGAGATACGTTTTGCTTCAGCTTTAGCAAGCGCAACAATGTCTTCTGCTTCTTTTTCGGCAGCAACACGTTTCGCTTCAAATTCTTTCAGCAGGTTTTCAGCGTCATCACGGAGCTGTTTTGCTTCCTGCAACTGGTCAGCAACGCCTTGAGTGCGCTTGTCCAGACCAGATGTGATAATCCCGGGAACCTTGTAGTAAACAAGGATGCCAACAAAGATGAGAAATGCAATTGCGACCCAGGTTTCTGCACTAGCAAGCATTGGTCTCTCCTCAGGCTTTGATCTGATCAAGAGCTGCTTCGACTGCGGTGTCGGACGGCGCTTTCTCGATAATGTGTTCGACGAGGGTTGAAGTTGTTTCCGCGGCAATTGCGCGGACATTTTTCATAGCCTTCGTTTTGGTTTTCTCAATCTTGCTATTGGCTTCCTGCATGCGAACAGCCAGCTCTTCCTCAAGTGCTTTGCGACGCTTTTCGGATTCTGCTGTCAGTTTGCTATGTGCTTCCTGAGCAAGATTTTGAGCATTTGAACGGGCTTCAGCCAATGATCTTTCATAGGCTTTCCCTGCTTCTTCAGCTTTAACGCGGGCCTCTTGGGCCTGCTGAAGATCGCGGTTCAGGATACCTTCACGCTCTTCGAAAATTGATTTGAAGCGCGGAACAATAACCTTGGACACCATGAAATAGAGAAGTCCAAAAGTGATTGCCAGCCAAAGAAGCTGTCCGCCGAAATGTGTCGTATCGAAAGCAGGAAAATTTCCGCCTTCTCCTGAAACTTCGGTTCCTGCGTGTGTATTCTGGGCCATACGAGAATATCCTGAAAAGTCCAGAGACGGCAGAGGTGCTGCCGTCACGGTTGCTCAAAGGCGGGAAAATCCCGCCTTCCGACCATCGAGCGGATAATTACACAACGAAGAGAAGGATGAGTGCAACAACGAGACAGAAAATGCCGAGACCTTCGGCAAGAGCTGCACCGATAAAGGCGCGGGCAAACTGGCTGTCAGCTGCAGATGGATTGCGAAGAGCGCCGGAGAGGTAGTTACCGAAAATGGTACCCACACCCATAGCAGCAAGACCCATACCGAGACAGGCCAGACCAGCGCCAAGGAACTTCAGTGTAGACAGATCCATCGTAATCTCCTTCAGAATGATGGTCGGTATTTTAAAAGAAACGTAGCCCTATCAGATCAGTGATCGATATGCAGGGCGTCGTTGAGGTAAATACAGGTAAGAATTGCAAAGACGTATGCCTGAAGACAGGCAACCAGCAGTTCAAGGGCCATCAGGGCAACAGCCATCACCAGTGGAAGAGGTGACAGGATTGCAAAGAAGCCGCTTGCACCCAGCATAACAACAAAGCCCGCAAAAATTTTCAGAGCAATGTGGCCAGCCATCATGTTTGCAAACAAACGAAGAGACAGGCTGATTGGACGTGAGATGAATGAGATGATCTCAATCAGCACAAGGAATGGAAGCAGCCAGCCTGGCACTCCTGATGGCACGAAAAGGTGCAGGAAGTGCGCGCCATGATGCATGAAACCGTAGACGATGACCGTTCCGATAACCAGAACAGCCAAGGCAAAGGTCACGATCAGATGGCTGGTGACTGTGAAGCTGTAAGGAATGAGGCCCACAAGGTTGGCCGTCAAAACGAACGTGAAAAGCGAGAAAACCAGCGGGAAGAAACGCATTCCGTCCTTACCGGTCGTTTCGTTCATCATGTTGAGAACGAAGTCATGCAGTCCTTCTGCAAAGGCCTGTGCTCTGCCAGGGACAAGAGACCGCTTACTTGTTGCCAGCAACAGGCCCCCTACGATGATTGCCAAGGCAATAACCATGAAAAGGGAAGCATTACTGAAAAGTATTTGCGGAATGAAATACTTGATCTCGAATTGTTCAATAGGGCTATGCATGTCCTGCGCTTTCGCCGGGAGAAACCACTACCTGACTTCAAAGGAGAGTTACGGTTTATCTTTGAGCCTCATCGTTTTCAGGGCACCGGAAGCTCTTAAGAGATTGAGCATCCCGGCACAGAAACCGAGGAGAAGAAAAACTATAAGCCCCCACGGAGCCGATCCGAATAACTTATCGACTAACCAACCTATCGCCCCACCAGCCAAGACACCGGAAACGAACTCAGCTGAAAGCCTGAAGGCTTGGGCAACTGCATTCTGGTTTATGGCCTGTTGCTCAGGAGGTTTTTCCTTGGTCTCTCGTTCCTGGTTGATGGAATTCAACCGTTTATCGAGAGAGGAAAGCCTCTCTGTCAGGTTGGCGTCAACGGAGTTATCCTTCTCTCCATCATCCGCTTTGTTTCGTTTGCTCTGGTTGGTCATCGCGACATCACCTCAAACGGCCCGCTACGGACACTGGAATCTGGCTCCGAAAGCCGGGGGCACCATATTGGCGCAAGACAAGGGTGTCAAGAATGTTCGACGAATGTATAATACATGAAAGCCAATGAAATTACGATGCTTTTCTAAAGTATTATAAACCAGCCATCAGAAAAGCTCCCTGAGAATAATCATCAGACGTTTTCAACGAGCTGCTCAGCGGCTTCTAGATCAACAGAAACAAGTTGTGAAACACCTTTTTCAGCCATGGTTACGCCGAAAAGACGATCCATCCGGGCCATCGTGATCGGGTTATGGGTAATAACCACAAAGCGCGTTTCAGTTTTCTGAGCCATTTCCGTCAGGAGGTCGCAATAACGTTCGACATTCGCATCATCCAGTGGTGCATCGACCTCATCAAGTACGCAAATTGGCGATGGATTCGTTAAAAATACCGCAAAAATAAGTGCGATTGCAGTTAAAGCCTGCTCTCCACCTGACAGAAGGGTCATTGTTTGCGGCTTTTTTCCTGGGGGGCGGGCAAGAATTTCTAGGCCTGCTTCAAGCGGATCATCCGAATCAACAAGAGTGAGCTCTGCTGTGCCGCCACTGAAGAGTGTTGTGAATAGATTCTGGAAGTGGGCATTTACGATATCAAAGGCTGCCAGAAGCCGCTCCCGGCCTTCTCGGTTCAGGCTGTAGATTGCCTGACGTAAACGCTTGATGGCCTCCTCCAGATCACCTTTCTCATTCAATATACCGGATTTCTTTTCTTCTATCTCGGTCAGCTCATCTTCTGCCCGCAGATTAACAGCGCCGAGACGTTCCCGGTCTACTTTTAAAGCTGTCAGCTTTCTTTCCACTTCCTCGGGAGGTGGCAGTGCATCCTGATTATTGAGACCAGCCAGTTCTATCAGGCCAGCAGGGCTGGTTTCGAGAGTTTCAGATATCTGATGCGTAATTTCCGCAAGACGACGAATGGAAGCCTCGTGACGGGCTTGAGAGCCTGCACGAGCTTCGCGGGCACTGGATAGCTGCTCCAATGCCAGCCGTGCCTGTCTATCCGTTTCAGCGAGAATATTCTCTGCTTCTGCCCGGATATCAGATGCTTCTTTCTGTTGGATTTCCGCTTTCTCAATTTCGGCAATGAGTGCCCTGCGGCGTATCAGATAGGTATCGGGAGCTTCTTGCAGCTCCTTCTGCTCCTTACGGGCGCGCTCAAGACGTTCATTTAAGGTGGAGGCGGCTTCTTCCGCCCGCTCCATTCGTTGAGACCATGATGTTATATCGGCAGAGATCATCTCGCTACGGCGGGTACGGCTTGCAGCTTCACTGAGCAATCTGTGTAATTCTGATTGAGCATCAGAAGTTGCGGTTCTTACTTCAGCAACTTTTATGCGTTGCTGGTTCAATTTACCTTCAAGTTCCGTGGCTGGCTCAAATTGGGCAAGAGCCGTATTTGCATTTTCAAGACGAACAGTTGCTTCTTTCTTATCGTTGTTGATACGATCAAGAGCAGCTTTAAGAGATGTAATGCGTGCTGAATTCTCGGTTTCCAGACGTTCAAGACGAGCGAGCTCTTCACGACTGCGATCAAGATGCTGACGATTTGAGCGCGTGGCATCAATTGCAGCACTTTCTTCCTGTGCTGCTTTTTTTACGGCAGCCTGAGCTGCTTCCATCTCATTAATACGTTTTTCGCGTATCGCTTCAGCCGTCGCAGCTGCTTTTTCCAGATCGCCAAGACGATTTTTCTCTGCAAGCCGGCGGGCTGCTGGAGTTGGTGCATCTGCTGCAGCCGTGAAACCATCCCAACGCCATAAACCACCTTCTTTTGAAACAAGTCTCTGTCCCGGCAGAAGTTGATCCTGCAATGAAAGTGCCGCAGCACTGTCTACCACGCCAATTTGGGAGAGCCGCCGTTTTAATGCTGCTGGTGCGGATACATATTTGGCTAAGGATGTTACACCTGTTGGCAGTGGTGCATTGATATCACCTTCAATAATGCTCCAGTGAACAGCTGCCTGAACATCAGAACTGGCATCAAGATCATCTCCGAGAGCAGCACCCAGAGCGATTTCATATCCCTTTTCTGTCGTGATCTCTTCCAGGATAGCAGTTCCGACCATTCCGGGAGCAGGGGCCAAGAGCTTTGCAAGGGTTCTGATCTCAGTCTCAAGCTTCTGAGCATTATTTTGAGCTTCCTGTAAGGGGGCTCGTAAATTAGCCTCAGCTTCTCTCGCTATAATTAGTGCTTGGCGGGCGGCTTCCTGTCTTTGCTCAGCCGCTGCCAGATTTTCTGCCAGAGCTGCTATATTATTCCTGAGTTCATCAATTGCGGCCTGATGACTGACAGCTGCCGTAAACTCAGAAAGTTTTTGCTCAAGTTGCTGTTGCTCGGTCACCAGTTTGTCATGCCTGAGCTGCTCATCCTGTCGGGAGCGTTCCAGGCTGCTGCGTTGGGCATTGAGATCAGATACTTCCGCCTGAAGTTTGGTTAGGGTTGCCTCTTCTTGAGCAAGAACTTCTTTGCATTGCGCAACGAGAGAGTGTGCCTTTTCATGAGAGCTTGCAGATTCAGCCTCCTCTTTGAAAAGCTGTTCTTTCTCATTTTTAAGACGCAGGATTGTTGCTGCCGCGTCTGCCCGCTCTGTTGCACCGCGGGTTATGTCCTGTTCAAGCTCCTGAATATGCCTCTCAAGATTTTCAAGCTTTTGTTTTGACTGCCGCTCTTCAGTATCAAGTTCCGTGCGCGCATGGGTCAGTCTCTGCACGGCTGCGGCGGTTTCTGCTTCTTTCTGTCTGAGAGGGGGCAGGTTATGGGCTGCGACTGCTTGAGCTGTTGCAGCCTTTGTCTGCTTTTCTGTCTCTTCTGCGACCTTCTTTAAATCTTCATCAGCCTGTAACCGGGCCGCATCTTCTTCTTCCCTTGCGTCAGCAAAGGATATGGCGAGAGACAGGGCTTCATATCGACGGATTTCAGCTGAGAGTGTGCGGTAGCGAGATGCTTGGCGACCCTGCTTTTTTAAGCTTTCAGACTGCGATTCAATTTCGCGCAAGACATCTTCAACGCGTAAAAGATTATCTTCCGCACCTTTCAGGCGCAGCTCAGCCTCATGGCGTCTGGCGTGTAAACCTGCAATGCCAGCCGCATCTTCCAGAATACGCCTGCGCGATTGTGGCTTGGCGGAAATGATTTCATTGATCTGGCCCTGACGTACAAGCGCTGGGGACCGTGCCCCCGTCGCTGCATCAGCAAAAAGAAGCTGAACATCGCGTGCCCTGACTTCCCTGCCATTGATGCGATAGGTAGACCCATCTGCGCGCTCAATACGGCGGGAGACTTCCAGAGTATCCGTATCGTTATGCCCCGCAGGTGCCGTCCGGTCTGTATTGTCAATGGAAACGGTGACTTCTGCGGTATTGCGAGCTGGTCGTTTGCCACTCCCGGAGAAGATGACATCATCCATGCCTGAGGCACGCATGCTCTTGTATGAGCTCTCACCCATGACCCAGCGCAGAGCTTCGACAAGGTTCGATTTGCCACAACCGTTCGGCCCGATAACGCCGGTCAGGCCGGGTTCAATCAGGAAGTCGGTTGGTTCAACAAAAGTTTTGAACCCTGAGATGCGTAGGCGCGTAAGCTTCATTCTCAGTCCCAAAGCCCATTCTTGAAAAGAATGAGCCGGAAACGATCAGATCAAAAAGAAACCGTCTCATATCGAGACGGTTTCAAAGACTTATACACCTTAGTCAAGCAGTGCGGGACTTGGAAGGGCTTATCTGCGTAAGTCGCATTATCCACGCTATCCACTGGCAAAATTATTTTGCAGCAGCGAGTGCCTCATCAATCTGCTTCTTGAATTCTTCAAGCGGGTAAGCACCAACAACGCGTTTGCCATTGATAAAGAAGGTTGGAGTTGCTTCAATTTTGAGAACTGTCTTGGCGCGGTTAACAACCGACTGAATACCATCAATGATGTCTTTGTTCTTCAGGCAGGCATCAAACTGCTCATCAGACATACCCGTCTGGCGCATAATTGCGCGAAGATTGTCAGCTGGGGTTGCTGTGAATGCCCATTTGTCCTGCATCTTGAAGAGCAGATCAGACACGGCATGGAACTTGGACTTGTCTGAACAGCGGGCCAGTACCGAGGCACCAATTGCAAGCTGGTCAAAACCAATTTCACGGCGAATATAACGAACCTTCCCAGTATCAACATAAAGCTTCTTCAGCTCTGGATAGGTTTTGTTATGAAAGTCAGCACAATGGCTGCAGGTGAAAGACGAGTATTCGTAGATGGTGACTTTGGCATCTTCAGGGCCAAGAGGCATATCACCTAATGGGCCAGCAACACCAAGCTCCATAATGGAGACACTGTCTTGAGCCTTAGCACCGTTCATTGGCAGAAAACTGGCCAAACCAGCGATAAGGCCCAGTACTGTCATGAGCGCACGACGATTAATCATCTACAATTACTCCATAAATAGGAAAAGTGTTCTAACTGCTTCGTGACGTAGAACGGAGTTCAAAATAAGGCAAGTGCGCTTGCTTACAATTGGTAATCTAGCGGCTTTGATTTTTATTCGATGTCAGAACGCTTTTTCCCAAACGTTCTAGAGCTTCACGTAATGGCTCGTCTTCAACATTGCCAATTGCTGTTTTGATTTGCTCACGTTCATTTTCAGAAATAGGGGGGCGCTGTTGCGGCTGTTTCTCTTCCCGGTGAACAGGTCCTTGTTTCAGGACGATTTTACCTACGCATCGCCATCCAAAATAGGTGTTTACCTTTTCAATGATTAGTGGCGACTGGTGCTGCATCTCGAGTGCAAAGGCACTTTCAACGCGAATGACCAGAGTTGCAGGCATCGGGCGCTCATCCGGGTCAAAAGAAGCCCTGCGTCTCGGCCATTCCAGCTTCATTGGCCGGGTAAAGGCTGCCAGCTTTTCACCAACAATATCAGGCCATGCAATCAGGACATCAGATGTCGCAAACCCCTGAGCTGCCAGAGAAGGGGATAAACATCCTTCTATCAGTTCAGCCAGTGGCTTGGCTTTGAGCCGGGCCTGTCTTGCCATGGTTTGATGCCTTAAATTTAAAATCCAAAATGCATACTTATATGCTCGGTGATTATCGTTGTTTTCTGAACTAATGCCAATGGGGTGGATAAAAAACATTTGGGCAGAAACGACCGGCCCCTTATAAGCGGTCTCTCTTAAGAGGATTCGTTAAACACCAATGATATCTGCACGCCAACCTGATAGTTCTGACTTATTGCAATGGTATGATCGCCATCAGCGTGTGTTGCCATGGCGCGCACGGCTTGGTGAAATTCCAGATCCCTATCGGGTATGGTTATCTGAAATTATGTTGCAGCAGACGACAGTCGTTGCCGTGAAGCCTTATTTTGAAAAATTTGTTACCCGTTTCCCGGACGTTTTTGCGCTTGCTGATGCGCCATCTGAAGAGGTCATGCAGGCATGGGCCGGGCTTGGCTACTACTCACGTGCCCGCAATCTTCACGCCTGCGCCAAACAGGTTGCATATGAGTTTGGGGGCGTTTTCCCTGACAATGAGGCTGAGCTTCTCAAGCTTCCTGGTATTGGCCCTTATACGGCGGGCGCAATCACCTCAATTGCTTTTAACAAGCCAGCTGTTGCTGTTGACGGCAATGTTGAGCGTGTGATGACGCGCCTGTTTGCTCTGACCGACCCATTGCCGGGCGTAAAAGGGCAGGTGCGTGAAAAGGCATTATCTCTTCTACCTGAAGGGCGCTCTGGAGACTTTGCGCAGGCATTGATGGATTTGGGGGCGACCATCTGTTCTCCCAAGAAACCAGCCTGTTCCATCTGCCCATGGATGGAGCTTTGCCTTGGCCGCCGTCAGGGAATTGCGGAGACCCTGCCGGTGAAAGCTCCAAAACAGGTTCGACCGACACGGCTAGGTGCTATCTTTGTGATCGAACGTAAAGACGGTGCCATTTTAGTTGAAACACGCCCACCATCTGGCCTGCTTGGTGGTATGGCTGCATTCCCTTCAAGCCAGTGGGCGGAGGATTATGATCTCTCCAAAGCCATGCTGGATGCGCCGATGGAGCTGCGTTGGAAACGTTTAATGGGGGAAGTCAAACATGTTTTCACCCACTTTCAGCTTTTGCTGACAGTTTATGTCGGGCGTGCAGCTTTGGATGCAGAAGCGCCAGAAGGGATGCGCTGGGTGCCTCGTAAGCATATTGATGACGAGGCTTTACCAAGTGTGATGCGTAAGGTTTTAAGCCACGCTATTTCTCAAATTTAAAGAAATTTTTTTGCGGGTTTCAAGAAAATCAAAGGCATGGATTATATATAATTAAATTACGTATTGAAAATGTGGTTTAATTGTACTCTTATGAGGTTTCAACTTATAAGGCGGAGCTTATTTTGATCTTAAAATCTCTTCTTGTATGGTTGTGTATCATTCCTCTTGCTATTTTAAATGGCGGTTTGCGGGAACTTGTACTTGAGCCATTGCTGGGTATAAAAATAGCGTTACCATTGAGTAGCTTTTCCCTTTGCTTATTGATTTTCTTTGTCTGTTTGTGGTTCTTCCCGCGCATGCAGGGCGGGCAAGCTAGAGATTATATCCTGATCGGTATCATTTGGGTCGCTTTGACTGTTTGTTTTGAAGCTGCATTTGGCATGTTCCGACAAGTATCCCTTCAGCAGATGCTGCAGGCTTATAACCCCCGAACCGGAAACCTCTGGTTATTGGTGGTGGTCTTTGTTGGCGTAGCCCCCTGGCTTGCCGGAAAAATAAAATGATAATCTGTGGTGCTCCGAACAAGAGGGGCGTTTGTTGGATGCCTATAACTTCCGAGGCGTAAGTTTGGTTAAGTGAGGAGATTACTCCTCACTTTCTCCAATTAATTTATCATAAGCCACCTTGAGGTCAGCGCGCTGGTCATCATTGATTTTTGGATATTCAATATCAGCGATACCTAGTCTTTCAGCTATGGCGGCAGCAACGATCAGGCGTGTATACCACTTGGCATTGGCCGGAACGACATACCAAGGAGCTTCCTCCGTTGCTGTCGCTTTAATCGCGGCCTCATAGTACTTCTGGTATTCATCCCAATGGGCCCGCTCTTTCAGATCAGCAGATGAGAACTTCCAGTTTTTCTCAGGTTTCTCAATGCGCTCCAGAAAGCGCTTTTTCTGCTCATCAGGGGAAACATTGAGGAAGAATTTTAAGACGATTGTTCCGTTACGGATCAGATGCTTCTCAAAGTTGGCAATATCTTCCAGCCGCTCATCCCAGATGTTTTTGGTAATCAGCTCGTCGGGAATACCAGATGTTCCCAGTTGTTCGGGGTGAACCCGAACAACAAGAACGTCTTCGTAATAGGAGCGGTTGAATATACCTATCCTGCCGCGCTCCGGTGTCTTTGAAGCGTAACGCCAGAGGAAACTGTGATTGAGTTCTTCTTTGGTGGGAACCTTGAAGGAGTGTACGTCGCAGCCCTGAGGGTTAATGCCAGACATGACATGCTTGATTGTACTGTCCTTGCCGGCGGCATCCATGGCCTGAACAATGATTAGAACAGACCACTTACCCTGTGCGTAGAGTTTATCCTGAAGAGCGGAGAGCCATTCTGTGCCTCGTGCCAGAAGTTCTTTGGCCTGAGGTTTATCTTCCGAACTGATTTTATGGGTATCGTTAGGATCAAAATTCTTGAGTTTGAATTTTTTGCCGCTGGTTACGCGGTAGGGAGAAACGAAATTTTCCAGTTTCTCGAGGACTTTCTTGTGAGATTTGTCCTTGGCCATATGATTTCCTCTCTACAGATATCACTCAATATAGAGACAGATATGATTAAAGTAGAGAGGAAATGAGTATTATTGTGTGTCGCGCATCTTGGCGCGAATATCACTGCGGAATACGTCGATTGAGACAAGCTTGTTGTCGCGTTTGACATTCCAGAATGACCAGCCATTGCAGGATGGCAGTCCTTGTGCCAGGGCACCGATCTTATGGATGGAACCAACAATGCCGGAGAGGGAGAGGGTACTATCTGCACGGACTGTTGCAGAGAAACGCTCTTTATCATCGACCAGAACTTCACCAGCCTTGATGTACCCACCCTCAATCACAGAGAGGAATGGAACACGCACTTCCGTACGTTTCGCTGGGGCAGCTGATACAGCTTCCGGATCAAGCGGAACAACATTATCAATGCGCTGGCGGGCAGCTTTTGCATAAACCTGTTCACGCTCAAGCCCAATGAAGTTGCGACCGAGTTTCTTGGCAACAGCACCTGTGGTGCCTGAGCCAAAGAACGGATCAAGGATCACATCACCCGGATTGCTGCATGACAGCATGATGCGGGCAAGCAGAGCCTCAGGCTTCTGGGTCGGATGAACCTTCTGGCCGTTATCATCTTTCAGACGTTCTTCACCCGTGCAAAGCGGGAAGAGCCAGTCAGAGCGCATCTGCGCATCTTCATTAGCGGCTTTCATGGCTTCGTAGTGGAACGTGTAATTCTTGGCTTCTGGGCTTTTTGAAGCCCAGATCATTGTTTCATGGGCGTTGGTAAAGCGACGACCACGAAAGTTCGGCATTGGGTTGGACTTACGCCAGACGATGTCATTCAGAATCCAGAAATCGAGATCCTGAAGCGCTGTACCGACACGGAAGATATTATGATAGGAACCGATGACCCAAAGGGTGGCGTTCTTTTTCATAACGCGGCGGCAGGCGTGCAGCCATTCACGTGTAAACCGGTCATATTCGGCAAAGCTGGCGAATTTATCCCAGTCATCATCGACAGCATCAACAAGGCTGTTGTCCGGACGAACCAGAGCATTTTCAAGCTGCAGGTTATACGGAGGATCGGCAAAAATCACATCCACACTTTCAGCCGGGAGGCTGTTAAGCGAGGCAATGCAATCTCCGACGAGAATCTCGTTGAGTGGAAGAGAGGCTGGTTCATTAACTGGACGCAGAGCGCGCCCTATCCGGGGTGCCGATGCAGTAGGCCCGGTACGCGAGACAAAACTCCGGGCTGTGGCATCGGCAACCCCGGTACGCAAGGTACCCATGGATTTTCACACCGATTACGCAACTGAATGTCCGGAGAATGATCTATTAAGGTAAACATACGGTTTCCAAATAGGAAACAAATTCCTAATTTTTGATTTTATTTCACTTTTTTTGGAAAATTTTTCAAAGAGCCAGAATTCCCTGCCGTAACGGAGCGAAACTCATGCGGTGAAATGGGCAGGGACCATTTGCTTCAATTGCAGCCAGATGTTCTGCCGTGCCGTAGCCAACATTTCTTTCAAAACCATAGGCTGGGTATTGTTTAGAAATCTCCGCCATGAAGCGGTCACGTGTGACTTTGGCAACAATTGAAGCAGCAGCAATAGAGGCAACTTTCGCGTCACCTTTAACAATCGTTGTAACCTTACATGATAAGGGTGGCGGGTCGTTGCCATCAACAAGAGCGATATCCGGTATAGACTTTAAACCGACTACAGCTCTTAACATTGACTGAAGTGTGGCTTGTCGGATGTTGATGCGATCAATCTCTTCATGTGAAACTTCTGCAACGGCAACCTGTGCGGTTTTCATGATCTCTTCATAGATTATTTCACGCCGTTTAGCAGGTATCGCTTTTGAATCTCCAAGACCTTCCGGGACATTATTCAGATCAAGGATGACAGCAGCGGCAACAACCGGGCCCGCAATTGGCCCCCGGCCAACCTCATCAATGCCGACGATACACTGGTAACCTTCTGCCATGAGCTGAAGTTCGATGTCGGGTTTTAATGATGGTTTAGGGAGGCGGGCCATAAATCTACTCTTATTTATGTTCGTTTAGGCGTGGCAGCAGTTCCACGAAGTTACTTGGTTTATGACGGGCATCCAGCTGTTTGGCAAGAATACCATCCCATGCATCTTTACAGGCTCCGGTCGAGCCAGGCAGCACAAAGATATAGGTGCCATTACTGACACCGGCTGTCGCCCGGGACTGAACGGTGCAGGTGCCGACATTTTCAAAAGAGATGCGGTGAAAGAGAATGGCAAAACCATCCATGGTCTTTTCAAACAGGGGGGCTATGGCCTCCGGTGTGACGTCACGCCCTGTTAATCCCGTTCCACCTGTCGTGATAACAACATGAATGGCAGGGTCATTAATCCATAAGCGCACCTGATTTCGGATGTCTTCGATATTATCCTGAACAATTGCGCGCGACGCCAGAACATGACCAGCGCTTTCAAGGCGGCTGACAAGTGTGTCACCAGATCGGTCATCTGACAGATTGCGTGTATCTGAGATTGTCAGAACAGCAATTGAAAGTGGGACGAAATCTGCCGTTTTTTCAGATATAGACACGCCGTTTCTCCACCAGCTTTTGAGATAGAAATACTGTACTTATCGTCCTATCCCATATCTGGCGAGAAAAACCTGCTTCAAGCTTTCAGGTTTTAAAGGTTATCAGCCTGAAATGTATTGCAGCTATTGACGTCACCCGTTTTCAGGCCCTGCTGTAACCAGCGTACGCGTTGTGCCGAGGAACCGTGCGTAAATGAATCCGGAACAGCGTATCCCTGAGACTGTTTCTGGAGGCGATCATCACCAATAGCTTCAGCTGCCGCAATTGCCTTTTCAATATCACCGGGTTCAAGGGACTTATATTGTGTATTGGAATGATGGGCCCAGACACCGGCGAGGCAGTCTGCCATCAGCTCAACACGAACAGAAATTTTGTTGGCTTCAGGGCCACCTAACTGACGTTGGCGCTGCTGTGCTGCATCCAGAACACCGAGTTGCTTTTCAACATGGTGACCAACCTCATGGGCAATGACATAGGCATAGGCGAAATCTCCCCCGGCCCGAAAGCGCTGCTGCATTTCCTGAAAGAAGGTGAGATCAATATAAACAGTCTGATCAAGCGGGCAGTAGAAAGGCCCCATCGCAGACTGGGCAAAGCCACAGCCTGAACGTGTTGCATTGCTGAAAAGAACCAGTTTTGGATTTTGGTACGGCTTACCGATCTGTTGGGGGAAAACCGTTTTCCAGACATCTTCAGTATTGCCGAGAACAGCAGACGCAAAACGACCAACCTGATCATCGGGTGCGCCTTGGCGACCAACCTGTTGTTGCTGCTGCTGGGAGCCGCCACCAGAAAGCATTTCGGCGCCGCCAATGAGAAGGCGGGGATCAATACCCAAACCCCAGCTTATCAGGAACAGGATGATGATTGTGCCAATACCCAAGCCACCTTTACCGCCTGGAATACGGCTGCCTCGTCTGTCTTCAACATTGCTGGAGGTTCGAAAGTTATCCCATCTCATGGGCAAAAAATCCTGAAGTCTGTATCTTTTAAAGTGAGGGGTACCGTGAAGTACCCTGTTAAGGTTCACATATAGGATAGAATAAGCTGCCGCCCAGCCTTATTAAATATAATTGTAGAATTATTTTGTGAACTTAGGTCTGTTCACGTGTTGCGCTTTTGTCAAACGCTTGCCGCAATGCCTGAAAATCCCGCCATGCCAGCCGTTTCTGCAAAGGCTGACGGAGTAGATAAGCAGGATGCAACGTTGCCAGTGCCTGAATGCTGCGATTGGGCAGGGCATAGGGGAACCAGCGCCCGCGGCTGCGCAGGATACCTTCTTTAACATTTAGAAGATTCTGAGTGGAAGGTCCGCCAAGCGTCACCAGCAAATCCGGATTTACCAATTCAATCTGGCGTTCAATAAACGGGCGGCAGATTGCGACTTCCTGTGGAGTTGGTGTGCGGTTTCCCGGAGGGCGCCAAGGTACGATATTGGCAATATACACCGATGAGCGGTCCATGCCGATAGCATGGAGCATGCGATCAAGTAACTGACCAGAGCGACCAACAAAGGGTTTGCCGATGCGATCTTCCTCTGCGCCTGGCGCTTCACCAATCAGCATGATTTTGGCTGTTGGAGAACCATCGGAGAAAACGAGATTCTTTGCACTTGTTTTGAGAGTACAGCCATCAAATTCGCTCAATAGATGATGGAGCTCATCAAGAGACTGCGCGTTTCTGGCAAGGTCACGCGCCATAAGCGCAACTTCATCAGGCGCTTTAGCTGCGTCTGCCTGTAAATGTCGGGGCATGGCAGGTTGAGTCTGAAATGCTGCAACAGCTCTTGGGGTATTCTGCTGAGCTGCGTTGGTTGCTGCCGATAATTCAGCTGCAACTTCCTGCTGAATCGCAAAGCGATCCTGTGGCTCTTCTTCTAGCGCACAGTCGACACCTGCCTCGAACTGAAAATCGAGCAGGGCATGCCAGACAGAATGATCGTGGAAGAGGTGTTGCATATAGTTATTTAGCCTTATTGGCTATGGTTTCACAAGGTGAATCTGCAATGTGGACTTGCAATTAGGGTAAAAGAAGGTGCAAACATACCTCTAGTTAAGGTTGATCTGAGTGCTGTCACTCCATTTGCCGTTCGGTCTAAATGCAACAGGCTAGGGGGATAATAAATATGTCAGAACGCGAATTTATGGAATTTGATGTTGTCGTTGTTGGTGCGGGCCCATCTGGCCTTTCCGCCGCTATCAAATTGAAACAGTTAGCTGCAGAACGTGGTTCTGACATTTCTGTTGTGGTTGTTGAAAAAGGCTCAGAAGTTGGAGCTCACACTCTATCGGGTGTTGTTGTTGATCCTGTCGGGCTTGACCGCCTTCTGCCAGAATGGCGTACAGATTCAGATACACCACTGACGACGCAGGTTAAGTCAGATAAGTTTTTTTACCTGACTGAAAAGTCAGCTGTTTCACTGCCTGTTATGTTGATGCCGCGCTTAATGAGTAACCACGGCTTTTTCATCGGCTCCCTTGGTAATGTGGTTAAATATCTTGGCCGGAAGGCTGAAGAACTCGGCGTTGAAATTTATCCGGGTTTTCCAGCGGCCGAGGTTCTTTATGATGATCAGAACCGTGTGATTGGTGTCGCAACCGGTGATATGGGTGTTGGTAAAGATGGTCAGCCAAAGGCAGACTTTACGCCCGGTATGGAACTGCGTGCGAAATATACTCTTTTTGCGGAAGGCGCGCGCGGTAGTCTCTCCAAGGAAATTATACAGCACTACAATTTGAGTGATGGCAAGGAGCCGCAGAAGTTTGGCCTTGGCGTTAAGGAACTTTGGGAAATCCCGGCTGAAAAACATAAGCCCGGTCAGATTGAACATAGCCTTGGCTGGCCTTTGAGTAATGATGCTGGTGGCGGTTCATTCATGTACCACTTTGGTGAAAATCTGGTGACTGTCGGTTTTGTGACGCATCTCAATTATTCAAACCCGACTTTATCACCATTTGAAGAACTGCAGCGTTTCAAAACACATCCACGTGTTCGTACTGTTTTGGAAGGTGGAAAGCGCATTGGTTATGGAGCGCGCACCATCTCTGAAGGTGGATGGCAGTCTGTTCCACGCTTGAGCTTTGCTGGGGGCTGCCTCATTGGTGATACAGCGGGCCTTGTCAACGTACCGCGCATTAAAGGGTCCCATAATGCCGTTTTATCCGGCATTCTGTGTGCCGAGCATGTCTTTGAGGCTCTGCAATCCGGCCGTGCTAATGACGAAGTAAGTTCCTACGAAGAAGCCTGGCGCAAGAGCTCCATTGGTAAGGACCTTTATCCGGTTCGTAACGTTAAGCCGCTGCTGGGCAAGTTTGGTACTTTTCTTGGAACTGCGCTGGGTGGTCTTGATATGTGGACGATGCAGCTGTTCGGCTTTTCGTTCTTCGGTACCATGTCTCACGGTCAAGCTGATAATGAGACATTCAAGCCAATTTCAGAGGTCACACCCATTGTTTATCCAAAACCTGATGGTGTTTTGACATTTGATCGCCTTTCCTCTGTCTTCCTCTCAAATACAAACCATGAGGAAGATCAGCCATGTCATCTGAAGCTTAAAGATGATTCCGTTCCGGTTGATTATAATCTGCCAGTATATGGCGAGCCGGCTCAGTACTATTGCCCTGCCGCCGTTTATGAAGTTGCTTATGATGATGAAGCAGCAAAATCCAATCCGCGCTTTGTCATAAACTTCCAGAACTGTGTCCATTGCAAGACTTGTGACATCAAAGATCCAAAGCAGAATATCACGTGGACGACACCGGAAGGTGGTGGCGGACCTAACTACGTGGACATGTAAGTTGGGTAAAATGATATGAATTTAAAAACGGCAGCTTTCGGGCTGCCGTTTTAATTTGAGTAAAAATATACGTTGTTAAAAAAAGATACTGCCAGTTGCGGAAAATATTTCCGTTAACTGTTCCGAGACAGAACACGTTTATAAGTATGTGTGGAACCATTGTTCCGCCGTAAATGTGATGATTTGTGTTGCTGTCATTCTTTGCTTTAAATTAACGAAAATGGCATTAAGACAAAACCAGTGATTATATCATTTGCAGCATCATTCAGATGCTGGGATGGCAAGTCGGAGCCGAATACGTGCCCAGTTTGATATTTGAAAAAGCTTCCCGCGGTCTTGCTACCGTTGCCCTTTCTTCCTTACTTTTATTGCCGTCTATCGGATGGGCCAATTCTCCAGAGCCGAAACAGGAAGAACATATCAACTACAGGTTAGCATTCAGTTTTGAGGGTAATTATCTGGCTGCCTATGTTGCGGGCTTATCCCGCGATACGGCCGCTGCTGCCACCTATTACCGGGAAGCTCTGCGTGATGATCCGAACAATAAGATGCTTGGGGAAAGAGCGTTTATTGCCTTCCTGACAAACGATAATATGGCAGAGGCCTTTCAGCTGGCCGAGCAGATACTGAAGCGTGATAAAAACAATGGTCTTGCCCGTTTGGCAATCGGCGTTCGTGATTTCCGCGCTAAGGAATATAAGGCTTCCCGCACGCGTTTCGCTTCTCAGGCAAAACAAACAAATCCTGATATTGCGAATATTCTGATGACCGCCTGGTCCTGGATTGCAGAAGGCAATTATGCAAAAGCGCAGTCAACAGTTGCACAGTTGAAGGGAACCAGAGGTCTTGATGTTTTCCGCGATTATCATGCCGGGTTGATGGCCCTTGCTGCCGGCAAGAAGGATGACGCTGAGCGCTTTCTGAAAACGGCATATGAACTCGACAGTCGTACACTGCGTATTGTGGAGGCTTATGGCCGTACGCTTTCTCAAAGTGGCAATAATGCACGGGCGACCTCCGTCTTCGAGTCATTCAAGAAAATTGCTCCGATGCAGACAACCGTGCGTTGGGCATTGAAGGAACTGAAGGACAACAAAACCCTGCCGGCTATGCTTCACAGTGCTAATGAAGGCGCCTCCGAAGTACTCTACAGCCTTGGCTCTGCTGGCAGTATGCAGGGTGAGGAGCTTCCAGCCGTCGTTTATCTGAGACTGGCTCTTTATCTTGACCCACAGAACATGATGGCGAAGATTGCTCTTGCTGACAATTATGAGCGTATCCAGCAGCTTGATCAGTCTGTCGAAATTCTCAAGACAATCCCAAAAGACTCCTTTCTTTATACTGACGCAGTAATCCAAAGAGCCTACGGTCTGGAGCAGCTTGATCGCGCACCTGAAGCAGAAGCCATCTTGGCTGAGCTTAACACCAGTAATGGTAAGAATGCCGAAGTTGCGCTTGCTCTTGGCAGTATTTTGCGCGTGCGTGGTGCTAAAGAAAAAGACCCTGAAAAGTCCAAACAGTTTTATCTTGCTTCAGCCGAGAGCTACACCAAAGCCCTTGATCTCATGAAAGATGAAGAGCGCAATAATTGGTACATCCTGTTCCTGCGTGGAACATGCTATGAGCGCGCCAAGAAATGGGATAAGGCTGAGGCTGATCTGAAACAGTCACTGGCTCTTGCCCCTGATGACCAACCGCAGGGGCGGGCTCAGGTTATGAACTATCTGGCCTATTCATGGGTTGATTCAAATACCAATATTGATGAGGCATTTAAGCTTCTGCAGGGTGCTATTGAGCTGTCACCACGTGATGGCATGATCATCGACAGTTTGGGTTGGGCCTATTATCGCCTCGGCCGGTATGATGATGCCGTGCGTGAGCTTGAAAAGGCTATCGAATATAAGCCTGGTGACCCCACCATCAATGACCATCTGGGCGATGCCTATTGGAAAGTTGGCCGTAAAACAGAGGCTGTATTCCAGTGGAACCATGCCCGGGATTCCAATCCGGAACCTGAAGATCTGGAAAAAATCCTGAAGAAGATTAAAGACGGTCTGCGCTAAGCCAGTGCAGGTGCGAGAGATCAGAGAAGCGGAGAGTTAATGCCTGCGTTCGCACAATCGTTGCCGCTTTACAGTTTTGCGCCTGCTAAAATAAATCTGTCACTGCATGTCTGTGGACGTCGCAGTGACGGTTACCATGATATTGAAAGTCTTGTCGCCTTCGCGTCTGAAGGTGATGGCCTGACGCTTGTACAGGGTGAGGCACTGGCTTTGGAAATTACCGGGCCGTTTGCGTTTGATCTTCAGGCCACAGACGATAATCTGATCTTTAAAGCCGTTAAGGCACTCCAGAAATATAAAAGTAATCTGAGGCTTGGCACTTTCCATCTGGAGAAAAGGCTACCTGTTTCATCTGGCATTGGTGGTGGTTCAACAGATGCAGCCGCTGCTTTACGGTTAATTGCACAGATCAATAATATCCCGTTTTCTGATCCTGACCTGATCCGGGCCGCATCCGAAACAGGTGCGGATGTGCCAGTCTGCCTTGAAACGCAAGCCCGCATTATGCGCGGTATTGGTGATCACTTAGAGGCCCCCGTACAGCTGCCCAGAATATCTGTATTACTGATTAATCCGGGCATATCTGTTTCAACGCCTGCTGTATTTTCTGCTCTTGGTCTTGAGAAAGGTCAGCAATATCGTTCGGCAGATGCGATGCAGTTACCAGTTGTCATTAAAACTCAGGAGCAGTTGATTTCTCTGCTCATGCAAACAGAGAATGATTTGCAGGCTCCTGCTATCTCGCAATGCCCGAAAATTGCAAAAGTATTGAATGCTCTGGAGGCTCTCTCAGGCTGTGAGTTTGCCCGTATGTCCGGCTCCGGCGCGACGGTATTTGGAATTTTTGATAATTTTGACCATGCAGAAAGCGCTGCCGCATCTGTCAGTGCTCAACATCCGCATTGGTGGGCAAAGCCAGCCTGGCTGAAGTAATCAGCTGGCGCGTGAAATACAGAAGTCAATTGTTTCAAAAAGGGCTTGCTTAATCTCGTTATCTGGAAAATCAGCAAGAGCATCGCGTGCCTTGTTGCCGTAAAGAATGGCACGCTCCAGGGTTCCTTCAAGAGCCTTATGGCTTTTCAAAATAGCCATTGCCTGCTCCAGGTCTCCCTCTTGGATATCTCGTTCGCCAAGGGTTCTCTGCCAGAACTCACGTTCAGGGTCTGTTGCCTTGGCAAAAGCAAGGATGATTGGAAGGGTAATTTTGCCCTCCCGGAAATCATCGCCAACATTCTTGCCAAGTTGTGCAGATGATCCGCCATAATCCAGTACATCATCAATCAGCTGGAAAACGATGCCAAGGTTCAGGCCATACTCGCGGCAAGCAATATGATCCTGCTCTGGACGTTCGGCAATAACTGGCCCAACTTCACAGGCGGCGGCAAAAAGCTCAGCTGTCTTGCTGCGGATGATGTGAAGATATGCGGCCTCATTGGTCTTTACATTCTGGGCCGCGGCAAGCTGTGCGACTTCCCCCTCTGCAATGATGCTGGCGGCCGTCGAGAGGATGTCGAGGGCGCGCAGGGAGCCAACTTCAACCATCATCTTAAATGCCTGCCCAAGCAAAAAGTCGCCAACGAGGACAGATGCCTCATTCCCCCAGCGGATGCGGGCTGCAACTTTACCACGACGCATGTCTGATTCATCAACGACATCATCATGGAGAAGGGTGGCTGTATGCATAAATTCAACGCTGGCAGCCAGTTTGATATGGCCTTCACCCTCATAGCCACACATTTTGGCCATGGCGAGTGTAAGCATGGGGCGTAATCGCTTGCCGCCAGAAGAAATAAGATGATTGGCGACTTCCGGAATCATCGTTACCTCGGAACCTGTCCGAGATAAGATCATGGCATTGACCCGCTCCATATCAGACGCCATTTGTCCGACGAGGTTCTCAATACCAGCCATCTTAGGCTTATCCTGTGTTATAGGAACGATGACGCCCACGCCTCTCTTCCCCAATTCATTCAAGAACCCTAACGGGTTACATTAATACTGATCTACAAACGCCTAGCGCAATGTGCGAATAATTACCAGTTCTATATCTTGTAATTTAGTCAAATAATTTGCCTGTCCATATTCTCCGGGAGGTGGAATGGCATGTTCATAATGCTGTCGAGATTGTTGCAAGTTATATGTTATATAAGTCATCTTTGCATTAGCATAAGGCATTAAGCTGCAATATGAATTCAGGATTTCCCGGTACATGACAGAAGTAACGCACGATCAACTGCTGGGAGAACGGCTTCAGCTTACACAATTACCCCGTGGACACAGGGTCGGCACAGATGCGGTTCTGCTTGCTGCGATGACTGCAGACATCAACGCAACAGATATTGTTGACGTCGGTGCGGCAACGGGTGCTATTGGCCTGATGCTTGGGCTGAAGAATACGAAAGCTCATCTGGTATTCATAGAACAGGATAAGCAGCTTGCAGAGTTATGTCTGAAAAATGTATCTCAAAATGGTTTTTCTGAGCGTGCGGAAGTCATCAACGCTGATATCTTTGACAAGAATTCTTTAAAAGCCCTTGGCATTAAAGCAGGCATCGCTGATCTTGTGGTGACAAATCCCCCATTTGTTGAGGAAGGCGAGGTGCGACTTTCCCCGGATATTGCAAAGCAAAAGGCGCATGCCTTGCCAAAGGGCGGCTTGGATTTATGGATTAAAGCTGCCGCTTATCTGCTGCGTGCGAAGGGGACAATGGCTCTCATCCAGAGAGCAGACAAATTATTGGAATGCCTTGAGGCATTTCCTAAAGACTTTGGGGCTTTCCGCATCAGGATGATTCATCCACGTGAAGGCGAAGCTGCGGTTCGTGTTGTGATCCGTGCAATCAAAGGGCGAAAAAGTCCAACGATTATTGAAGCGCCGCTATATTTACATGGAAGTGATGGTAAGTTCACGCTGGAAGCGGAGGTAATGCATAGAGGTGATTGGTCGGCGCAATAAAAAAGGGGCGAATAATCGCCCCTTAATATTTTTGTATTTTGGCTTAGCGGCAAACGCGACGTGATTTTGTTACGTGACGGAAGCCATTCCAGACGCGGACGCGCTCTGTGAAGCAACGTGGGCGATATGCTGGTGGACGGTGCACCTTACGTGGTGGGGCATAATGGCGTTGTGGGGCCGGACGGTAGCCATGTTCATGGCGTGGCTGGGCCTGTGCTTCTGATGCAATCAGGTTTGCAGAGCCAACGAAGAGTGCCAGTGCCCCAGCAATGGTCAAAAAGAGCTTACGCATAGTTTCTTCTCCTACTTGATACCGGATCGGCCTCTTGAATGATGAGAGTGCCGGGTAATCTGTTTCACGACGATTTCTTTCGTCCATGTTCAGAGACTACTCCCCCGAATCTGAACAAAATGGTATCAATGCTGTCAGGTTGTATTCATAAAGATAAACAAACCATTAATTGCTAAGGATAAGATTGTGCAGTTCGTCAAAAAAACTCTTGGAAACCTAGAGGCCTTACTTCCAAAGCGGTTTCGTTCGAAAGACCCAAGAGTGGCTGTTATTCGTATGAATGGTGCAATTGGTATGGCGCAACCTCTGCGTGCCGGTCTGTCTGCCGCAGGTGTTTCTCCCTTATTGGAAAAGGCCTTTAATCTACCACGTGCCAAGGCTGTTGCTATTATTATCAATTCTCCGGGCGGCGCTCCGGCTCAGGCTCATCTTATTTACCAGCGGATAAAATCTCTTGCTGCTGAGAAAGAACTGCCAGTTTTCATCTTTGTTGAGGATGTGGCAGCTTCTGGCGGTTACATGATTGCCTGTGCAGGTGATGAAATTTATGCAGATCCGACATCTATTGTTGGTTCCATTGGTGTCGTATCCGCAGGGTTTGGTTTCGATCGCTTTATTGAAAAGCACGGGATTGATCGCCGTGTACATACATCCGGTAAAAGCAAGGCGATGCTTGATCCTTTCCATCCTGAAAATCCTGATGATATTGCTCATCTTAAAAATCTTCAGGAGCAGATACATATCTTCTTTAAAGATCTCGTGCGTGAGGGCCGTAAGGATAAGCTGAAAGCTGATGAGGACTTCTTATTCTCGGGTTCCTTCTGGGTTGGGGCTGAAGCTCTCAATTATGGGCTGATTGATGGCTTAGGTAATATCCATCAGATTATGCGCGAAAAATATGGCGAGAAGGTCAAGCTTAATCTTCTGTCACCGCCAAAACCATCTTTGCTGGGGCGCTTGCTTGGTAAGGGGGCACAGGTGGAAATGTCGCTGATCCAGCCAGAAGCCCTCATTTCAGCTGTTGAAGAACGCTCACTTTGGGCGCGCTTTGGGCTTTGGAATTAAAATATCTGTTGCAAGTCTTTTGGGTTGGAAGCATTAACAGTCGTAATTTCTGACGGATTCCTGCCAGATATTTTTTCAAGAAGTGCCGATTTTAAAATGTCTCCGTCACATATTCTTCTGGCGTTACTGGTTGCTGTTATCTGGGGTATCAATTTCACGATTATCCGGATTGGTCTGGGAAGCTTTCCGCCCATTCTGCTGGTTGCGATACGATTTGTTGTGGTTGCGTTACCGGTTTTCCTGTTTCCGCGGCCAAATATCTCCTGGAAGCGCTTCTTTGCGTTGGGAATATTCTTATTCCTTGGGCAATTCACATTCCTGTTCACCAGCATGAGTGTTGGTATGCCAGCAGGGGTTGCATCTATTCTGATGCAGTCGCAGGTCTTTCTGACAATTCTGATTGCTGCTGTCTTCCTAAAAGAGATGCCAACCCGGATACAGGTGATCGGGATGGTCATCGCCTGTCTTGGCTTGTTCATTATCAGCGAGACTGTTGGTGGGGCTGACTTTACCTTGCTCGGGCTTCTTCTGTGTCTGACAGCAGCAGCCTTCTGGGCGACAGGGAACGTGCTTCTCCGTGGTATCGGCAAAGTGGATATGCTGGCCCTGGTGACATGGCTTAGTCTTATCCCACCAATTCCACTATTTGCCCTTTCATATGTGTTGGAAGGGCCAGATGCTATTGCCGGTGCATTCAGCTCCATTGACTGGGTGAGTATTGGCGTAATCCTGTATCTGGCTTTCCTCTCAACAACGGTCTGTTATGCCATCTGGAGCCGCCTGCTGGCACAATACTCGGCAGCAACTGTCGTACCGTTTGCTTTGCTTGTTCCAATTTTTGGTATGGGTAGCGCAATGATTTTTCTGGGTGAGCAGTTTGGGCCTTTACGTCTGACGGGCATGGCTTTGGTCTTTGTCGGGCTGGTTATTGCTGTCTTGCCAGTAAAACATTTTCGAAAGCTTTTAGCTAAATACTAGTGCTGAAATAAAAAGCGGAGCAAATGCTCCGCTTTTTATTACCCGTTATACCCGAGGCGTTGGTTAAGCTCTGTGATGAGGTTGTCGGCTGCTTCTGCAATAACTGTCCCGGGAGGGAAGATGGCCGTTGCGCCTGCCTTATAGAGAGCATCAAAGTCCTGTGGTGGGATAACACCGCCAACCACGATGAGGATATCCTCACGGCCTAGTTTGGCCAAGGCTTCTTTAAGCGCGGGTACCAGTGTCAGATGGCCTGCTGCAAGGGATGATACACCAACGATATGGACGTCATTTTCAACGGCCTGTCGTGCAGCTTCATCCGGGGTGGCAAACAACGGCCCGATATCAACGTCAAAGCCGAGATCTGCAAAAGCTGAGGCAATGATCTTCTGACCACGGTCATGTCCATCCTGGCCCATTTTGGCAACGAGAATACGTGGGCGGCGGCCTTCATTGCGCTCAAACTGAGTAACGCGTGCAAGGATTGCATCAATATTGCTGCCCATAGCTCCGGCCTCTCTTTTGTAGACACCTGAGATTGACTTGATTTCTGCCTGATGTCGACCCCAGACGCTTTCAAGAGCTGCTGATATTTCGCCAACGGTTGCTTTTGCTCTAGCTGCTTTGACAGCAAGGTCAAGCAGGTTGCCCTGACCATTCTTGGCAGAGGCCGCAAGGTTGTCGAGTGCAAGAGCAACCTCATCAGGATTACGCTCTGCCTTGAGGCGCTTGAGCTTTTCAAGCTGCTGTGCCCGTACTGCCGTGTTATCAACTTTAAGCACTTCAATTGGCATCTCATTGTGTGGCTTAAAGCAGTTAACGCCAATGATCTTCTGCTCACCACTATCAATCTTTGCCTGTGTTCTAGCTGCCGCTTCTTCAATACGGAGTTTGGGAAGGCCGGTTTCAATGGCTTTTGCCATACCACCCAGTTCTTCCACTTCCTTGATCAAAGCCCATGCCTTATTGGCGAGATCATTGGTCAGTTTTTCAACATAGTAGCTACCGCCCCATGGGTCGATGATCCGGCAGGTGCCGCTTTCCTGTTGCAGGAAGAGCTGTGTGTTACGGGCAATTCTGGCAGAAAAGGCTGTTGGTAGGGCTAATGCTTCATCAAGCGCATTTGTGTGCAGTGATTGCGTATGCCCCTGCGTTGCCGCCATCGCCTCAATGCACGTACGGGAGACATTATTGAAAACATCCTGAGCAGTCAGTGACCAGCCAGAAGTCTGGCTATGGGTGCGCAGTGCAAGTGACTTTGGATTTTTGGGATTGAACTCTTTTACTAGCTTAGCCCAGAGAATACGTGCAGCTCTCAGTTTGGCAACTTCCATAAAGAAATTCATGCCAATCGCCCAGAAGAAGGAGAGGCGTGGAGCAAACCGGTCAACATCCATCCCTGCCTGAATACCGGAGCGGATGTATTCAACACCATCTGCAAGGGTATAGGCGAGTTCAATATCCTGTGTCGCACCGGCTTCCTGCATGTGATAGCCGGAAATGGATATTGAGTTGAACTTCGGCATATTTTCAGCCGTAAAGGCGAAAATATCCGAGATAATCCGCATGGAGGCCTTGGGGGGATAGATATAGGTGTTGCGAACCATAAATTCTTTCAGGATATCATTCTGGATTGTGCCTGAAAGCTGCTCCTGTGAAACGCCCTGTTCTTCAGCGGCAACAATATAGAGAGCCATAATTGGTAAAACAGCGCCATTCATCGTCATGGAGACGCTCATTTTATCCAGTGGGATACCTGAGAATAATGTCCGCATGTCATAGATGGAGTCGATCGCAACACCTGCCATGCCGACATCACCAAGCACGCGAGGGTTGTCTGAATCATACCCCCTGTGCGTTGCCAGATCGAATGCAACCGACAGACCTTTCTGACCGGCAGCCAGATTGGCCCGATAAAAGGCATTTGAATCTTCGGCCGTTGAGAAGCCCGCATATTGACGGATTGTCCAGGGCTGATTGACATACATGGTCGGGTAGGGGCCACGTAAGAATGGAGCAGCCCCCGGGAAACTATCAATATAGCCTAAGCCTGCAAGATCATCTGAACTGTAGCTTGCATTAACAGCAATACCTTCAGGTGTAAGCCATTGGGCGTTGCTGCCATTGTGGGGAGAGGATGCCGACTGGGCAAAATCAACAGATGCAAAATTCGGGATTGATGTCATGGTTCTGATCCCCCCGTTCAAACCGTTGTCAAAGCATGCTTCACAGCATAATCAAGAATGCTGAATGCGTTGCTTTTAGGTGTGATTGCTTCAATGCGTGTGCGGATATTCCACTCAGGCATAAGCTCTTTGCTGCAAACCAGATAACATTTCTTCCCTGCTGCTGTTTCAAGCGCAGAGGCAATTGCACCAGCCTTTTCGCCGTAAACAGCGTCTGATGAAGCAAGGCAGATAATCTTAGCCTTACTGTCATTTACAAGTGCAGTGATATTTTCTGGTGTCAGTTCATGCTCTGGCAGAACAGTTTCAAACCCTGCAACTTCAAAGAAATTCCTGGCAAAGCCTGCGCGTCCTGCATAGGCGGCTGGTGGTCCGAGGGCGGCAATAAAGACCTTTTCTCTTTCGCCTGTTTTGGCCTTGCGTTCTTCCAGTCTGTCACGGATTGTTTCATAAGCCTGGGCATCGCGGATGGAGAGAAGTGCATCGCCTTTCAAGGAAAGAGGTGCTTCTGTCGGAATAGATGCCAAAACAGATACTTGGTCTGCTGTGATATCAGGAAATTCACTGATACCTGTAATCTTCTGCTTTTTGATCGCGAAATCATACTGACGCTTCTGCGCTGTCTTAGAAATTTCACTTTGCCAGGTGCCAGCTTTCAGGGCTACTAAAATGCCACCCTGCTTCTCAAGGTTTTGGAATATTTGCCATGCTTTTTCGCAAAGCGATGCCGTCAATGTTTCAAAGCTGCCAGCTCCTGCTGCCGGATCAATAACGCGCCAGAGGTTGGATTCATTGATGAGGACGTGCTGAATATTGCGAGCCATACGTCTTGCCATATTGTCGGGCAGACCGAGGGCATTGGTGAAGGGTAAAACGCTTAAAGTGTCACAACCACCAACACCGGCTGAGAATACAGCTGTGGTTGTTCTGAGGAGATTGGTCCATGGATCATATCTGGTCATCATTCGCCAGGCTGTTTCCGCATGAATATTGATAGGTTGGGGAACAAGGCTACAAGCCTCTTCAATATGTTTCCATAAACGTCTCAGGGCTCTGAATTTCGCAATTGTCATAAACTCGTCAGCATCAGCGACCAGCATAAATGAAATGCTGTCACGGGCTGTCTCAGGTTTTATTCCATGTTTCTCAAAGGCCCGCAGATAGTGCAGGGCCGTTGCAAGGACGGAGGCCAGTTCTTCCGCTTCTGATGCGCCTGCCTCATGGTAGGGGCGGCCATCAGCCATGAATAGTTTAATTGGTTTCGCAGCCTTGTCCTGAAATGCAATGGCATCAGAAACTGCTGTGTCAGGATCAATCTCAACACCACGGGCTTTTAAACCAACCGGATCAAATGCGATCTCAACGTTGCTTTGTGCTGAGAGAAGAGAGGCAACGTGAAGAGCCTGTGCTCCTGCCTCAATTCTTATGTCTTGAGCGTCAACTCCACGTAATAACTGCGCGATGTCGTCTTCAGTCTTCAGAGAAAGGCCGAAGCCCCGAGCCGTGGGCGCATCGTTGGTTACAATTACACAGCCGGTAGCGCCGCCTTCAATATCTTCTTTTAACTGAAGATTGGCTGCAGAAATATCTGAAAGGTCAATACGCTGGTAAACATCCCATGGATGCGCGCCTGTACGGCGTCCGTCTGCGACGACATCTTTTATACCTTGATAGAGTGGTTCAATAAGGATGTCGTCATAAGTTTTTGAAGTTAAAACTTTCCCGAAATCTGCCCCTTTTAGAACAGCTTCTACCATTTTCAGCCATTCGTGCTGAGAGACGACAGGAAACTCACCATCAAACCTTAAGACGCCCATATAATTATATCCTTGGAAATTGCAGACGGGATACTCCGATACTTTTAACATGGAGCCCGTGTATTCAAAATATTGGCGCGGTATTTTAGGGATGTGGTTTTTTTGATTTAACGTATTGATTTATATTGATTTTATAAAGATTTTGCAGGGCTATTATACTAAATGAGCTATACCTCATTAGGCTAAAAGGCCCCTTACTTTCGCTTCTTGCCGGAAAAGATGGTTGGTGGCGTTTCTTTCAAACTTTTCAGAAATGCATCAACAATAGGTTCCCGTCTGCTTTTGCTATAGATAACAGACATATCAATAACCGGACCAATGCCCGTAATGGGGCGATAAACGATATTGTCTGAAAGATTGACAGCCCGGATAGCGGTCGGAAGAACCGCAATACCAACACCAGCTGCAACGAGGCTGAGACTTGAAATATCTTCAGCCGTTGCCTGAGCAATTCTGGGCGTAAATCCCATTGTCATTTCGATCAGGGTAACGCTGTTGACCGGATTATCAGCAGAAATAACAATCAGCTTTTCCTGTTTCAGGTCATCAGCGCTGACGGCTTTCTGCTTGGCAAGGGAGTGGCCGATCGGCAAAGCCACCATAAGAGATAATTGGCGGAGCGGGATCATTTCAAGATCCGGATCAATATCCAGTTTCAGATAGCGAAGACGACTCGTAAAGGCGATATTTGCCCGACCTTCCAGAACACCGCTGAACTGATCCCAGAGAGAGACTTCTCTTGGCATAATGTCTACGTCAGGGTGCTTTTGTCTGAATGTGCTAAGTGCGCTAGCTAACATGCCGGAATAAGCAACGCTTCTCGGAAAATCGATATTGAGATGTCCGATTTCGCCGCGTCCGGCACGTCGTGCGACATTAATTGCGTGCTCTGCCTGCTCTAATGTGCGCTGTGCTTCAACCAAAAATAACTGTCCGGCTTCTGTGATGCGGACGTTGCGATTGTTGCGTTGTAAGAGTTTTGCGCCCAGCTCATCTTCAAGTGCCTTGATCTGAATCGAGAGTGCAGGCTGCGCAATGCCGATCCTTTGAGCTGCTTTTGCAAAGTGCAGCTCTTCGCACAGAATAGTGAAGTAGCGTAGGTGCCTGAGGTCCATTGATATATAAAATATATTAAATAAGAGAGTTAAATATATTGGATTTATGGTGAAGGGTCAACTACATTGATCTGCATCAACCCAAAAACAGAATGAAACACCCGGCGGGGAATGTCCGATGTCCGTCCCAGAAGCTAATGTTGTCCCTAAAGACAGCGAAGAATTAGATAAGTCCAAGACTACAGAAGGGCTTGCGCTTTCGCGTGAGCCTTGGAAGCTTGATAGAATAATCCGCCTCTCCCGGGCGGCGATGACAAGGTCTGCACCTGTTCTCGCGATTATTATCGTTTTGAGTGGTGTGCTGCTGGTGATGCATAACTGGAACCGCTGGGACGGTGCAGCTACCTATCAGAGAACGGATAACGCAACGATCAAAGCAAACCTCGCCAGCCTTGATGCCAAGGTCAGTGGTTATGTCAGTATTGTTGCGATCAAGGATTTTCAGGAAGTTCACAAAGGTGATCTGCTTGTCGAGATTGATGACCGCGAATATGTTGCTGCTGTTGATCAGGCAAAAGCTGCGGTTCTTTCTGCTGAGGCAAGTTTGGCTAATCTGAGTAATCAGGAAGAGTTGCAGAAAGCGACGATTCAACAGGCCGAGGCTTCACTGCAATCTGTTATTGCCCGTTATGATCAGGCAAAGCGTGATAGTGACCGTCAAAATGAGCTGATTAAGACAGGTTTCACATCAAAGCAGAATTATGAAAATGCCACGATGAATCTGCAAACCGCTGCTTCTAATAAAGAAGCAGCAAATGCCACCCTGTTAGCAGCCAGACGTCAGCTGGATGTTTTGCATGGTCAACGCGCCAGCCTCGAGGCCAATGTCGCTTCAGCGAAGGCACAGCTTGAACTTGCTGAAATTAAACTGAAAGATACGCGTATTGTGGCACCATTTGACGGTATTGTTGGTGAACGGAAAATTCAGGTTGGTGATTATGTAACGGCAGGCAAGCAGGTATCATCATTAGTGTCCCTGCCATCAATATATGTCATTGCAAATTTCAAAGAAACGCAGCTGACGCATATTGAAGTTGGACAGCCTGTATCAGTTGAAATTGATACTTTTCCCGGTGAAACCCTACGGGGGCGTGTTGAATCTATCGCACCGGCCAGTGGCTCAGAGTTTGCTCTGTTACCAGCGGATAATGCCACGGGTAACTTCACTAAAGTTGTCCAGCGTATTCCGGTCCGGATAGATTTTGAACCGGGGCAGAAGCTCCTGAGCCAGTTGCGGCCAGGTATGTCTGTCACGCCTGAAATTGATACGCGTGGGCAATTTGTTGCCTCCTATAATGCCAATAGTTCGACAGAAACAGCAGATGTCCGGTGATAACGGTTATGTTGCGTAAGGTTATTTCTGTCTTCGCATCAATCCGGGAGTTTTCTCAACGGGCGGCTGTCATGCGTCCGTTCATGGCGTCTGCGGCCGCGCTGGTTGCGGCCTTTATGACAACCTCGTTACTGCGGGCTGTTACGCTGAGTATCGCTGATCTGCGGGGGATTTATGGCCTGACTTACGACGAGGGAGCCTGGCTCACCTCAGCGATCAGTGTCCCTCAACTTCTTGTTGCGCCAGTTGTGCCGTATCTGAGTGCCGCACTTGGACCGCGGAGAATATATGTTATTCCGCTGTTCTGCCTGATGCTTATTCTGATCTTTCTGCCCTTTGCACGAGGGTTTCCATTTCTGATTGCAGCCCATATTCTGGTGTCATTATTCCTGGGCGTATTTCTGACCACAGCTGTCACGATTATGTTTCGCAGCTTGCATCCCAAATGGTGGATGCTGGCGATGGCACTTTATATGTTTCGGGCATTTGGTACGCCGAATTTCGATGTTCAGATGGCTGGTAATTATATCGAATATGATAACTGGCACTGGATCTACTGGCATGCTGCGGTCCTGGCCGGGATTGCCTGGATACTCTCCTTTTTTTCAATGCCACGGGAACTGGTCAATAAGCCTATGTTACGGGCAGCCGACTGGGGGGGCATTTCGATGTTCGGGCTTGCCCTGATGCTGATCTATGCCGGAATTGATCAGGGCAACCGGCTGGACTGGTTTCAGTCAGGATATGTAACGTCATGCATTGTTGGCGGGCTTGTTCTGCTGGTTGCGTTTGTGATTTACGAAGAAATTACACCACGCCCCTGGGCCAGAATTGGGGTTCTCTTCAGTAAACGAAATCTATGGCTGGCTATAGTGATCAATAGCGTTATGGCCTTTACGATGCTGGCAGATATCCTGCTCATTCCAAATTTTTTGCTGACGGTTAGCAAGCTGAAGTACTATCAATCCGGTGAGGTCCTGATAGTTGTTGTTGCCCTGCAGATTGTGATGGTACCGATCTGTGTCTTTATGGTGCAGAATCTGGATCCAAGGCTTTCGGTTATTCTCGGTTTATCGATTGTTGCGATCGGTATACTTTATGGCACACAGATAACCCATGATTGGGTGGATGCTAATTTTCTGCCGGTTGCTGTCATGATTGCGATTGGTTATCCGCTGGCATTTCTTGGATGTTTTGCAATATCCCTCGTGGCTAATGACCCCAAGCGGGCTCTTGAGTTTACGACCTATATCCAGATTGTCCGTGTCTTGTTTCCGGCACTTTGTTCTCAGATCATGACAACTTACATTCGCGTGCAGGAGCAGGTGCATTCATCCTATCTGATGGAATTCATCAGTAACGGTCGCAGGGCTGTATCAGATATTGTTGCGAGTAAAGGTTTAGCAGGTGTCAGTGCGCTGGTTCAGCGAGAAGCTTACGTTCTGGCTTATGCAGATGCTTACTGGTTTTGTTTCTGGATTGCCGTTCTTTGTATTCTGCTATGCTTTTTCTTAAAGGCTTCGCCTCCCAACCCCTTTGTTTATCCGCGCATTAAGCTCCCGCCACAATAGGCGGGAGCTTAATGGTTCTATCAGAGAAGGCTGGAAAGGCCGGGGATTGCCTTTGTCAGTTCTGCAACGCGCTCTTCACCAAGTTGCTGCTTACCGAACTCGATGACCTCCGTTGCGACTGTTTTTGCCTGTTCCATGGAGAGGCCTTCCCCCAGAAGCTGGGTGCCAAGAGCCATGAGGTTGCCGGTACTCCCGCCAATATTATTCAGTAAGCCACCAAGCATACCGGAGAGTCCGCCTGAAGCTTCCTGAGAAGCATTGGCAATAAGCTGTTCCGCTCCCGGGATATAGGAAAATAAAGCCTGAGCCTGCTCTGGGGCCTGCTTCTCAATGAAACTGAGGATCAGTCCGAGTGCATTTTGCGCTGTCTCAGGCGAAATATTTGCAGCCTGCGCAATACGGGTAACCAGCTCTTCCATAATAGTTTTCCTGTAAATAGATATTTTCATATGCTCGGCAGATAAGGGGCATTTTATATTTCTGCCGTCAATCCTGTAAGCGCAATAATAAAGCGTAGAGAATAAAAATGTTCCATCCAGATAATATTACAAACCATGTTGTGACATATTGCTCTGGTTCAGATAAAATATAGATAATGTACTGAATCGGTATGAGCCAGTATGTTGTATTAATAAGGAATAAGGTGCCCCAATGGTTGATGAAAATAGCATTCTAATTGGCAAAAGCCAGGATGCCTTTGAGAAAATTTTACTCAAATATGCCAATCGTCATGGGCTGATTGCGGGTGCAACAGGTACCGGTAAGACAGTGACACTTCAGGTTCTGGCAGAGGGCTTTTCAAACGCTGGTGTTCCAGTTTTTGCTGCAGATATTAAAGGTGACCTTTCAGGTATTGCGGCCAATGGTGAGGCCAAGGCTCCCTTTGTCAAACGTGCTGAAGAAATCGGCATTGAGTATGTGCCTGATCGTTTCCCGACAGTTTTCTGGGACATCTTTGGTGAGCAGGGCCATCCTGTACGCTCTACCGTTACGGAAATGGGACCAATCCTGCTTTCCCGTATGCTTGAGCTGAATGATACGCAGGAAGGTGTCCTGAATATTGCTTTCAAGGTTGCTGATGATAATGGTTTGCCACTTCTGGATATGAAAGATCTGCGCTCAATCCTGAACTTCCTTGTTGAGCAGGCCGCAGAGGTCAAAGAAAAATACGGTAACGTTACAAAGGATTCTGTTGCGACAATCCTGCGGCGCCTGCTGGTTCTTGAAAATCAGGGTGCTGAGCACTTCTTCGGTGAGCCTGCACTCAACATCAATGACTTCATGCATGTTGATCGCGATGGCCGTGGTGTCGTGAACATTCTGGCAGCTGACAAGCTGATGACCAAGCCACGTCTTTATGCTTCTTTCCTGCTATGGATGCTGTCCAGCCTGTTTGAAGCTCTGCCAGAAGTCGGTGATCCGGAAAAACCTAAACTCGTTTTCTTTTTTGATGAGGCACATCTGTTGTTTAATGATGCGCCAAAGGCTTTGCTGACTTCAATTGAACAGGTTGTGCGTTTGATCCGTTCAAAGGGCGTTGGCGTCTATTTCGTGACGCAGAACCCGGTCGATATTCCTGAGACTGTTCTGGCACAGCTGGGTAACCGCGTTCAGCATGCTTTGCGTGCTTTCACCCCGCGTGATCAGAAAGCCGTTCGCGCAGCTGCTGAAACATTCAGAAAGAACCCTGAGTTTTCAACCGAGCAGGCTATTACACAGCTTGCCGTTGGTGAGGCTCTGGTTTCGACCCTTGATGACAAGGGAACACCGACAGTTGTTCAGCGCACCCTTATTGCACCACCATCTGGCCGTGTCGGACCTCTGACCGATGCTGAGCGTGCTGCTCTTATCAAGTCCAGTGGGTTGATGGGACGCTACGAAGAAGCTTTTGACCGTGAAAGCGCTTATGAAATGTTGATTGAGCGTGCTGAGCTTGCAGCTCAGGAGCAGGATTCTGAAAACTCTGGTGGTGGTATCACCGGTTGGCTGGGTAGTATTCTCGGAATCAATCTTGGTGGTGGAACGCCAGCCAAAAGAGGCCCGGGCCGCCCACGTATGACGGTATCTGAGACGGTTATCCGGTCTACGACGACAAGCGTAGCGAACTCCGTTGGTCGTGAGATTGGTAAGGTTCTGACTGGCAGCACATCTACGCGTAAAGGCGCAAGCATCACTGATAAGGCTATCCAGTCTGCGACTTCGTCAGCGGTGCGGGCTATTGTCAGAAATATTCTTGGTGGACTGACGAAAAAGTAAGTCTTGTATGTATCATATTGCTTTTGTTGGTTTTTAAACCAATAGCTGTGTGAAATTTCTCAAAACAGAGGGGCAATGTGCTGATGAGTACATTGCCCCTTTCTTTGGTCGCATCAAAACCATATTCATGTAGTGTGAAGTTATATCTTTTAATGAAGAATGATAGGTTTTAGATGGATGTGATCTTACAGATGCTGAAGGGCGTGGGGCTCGGACTTGTAGTCATCCTGCCATTGGCGAACCCGCTAACGACAGTTGTGCTGATGCTCGGCCTTTCAGGCAAAATGAGCCGCGAAGAACGTGATCGTCAGTCTTTTATGGCATCCGTTTATGTTTTCATGATCATGGCTGTTTCCTTCTACAGCGGTCAGGTGATTATGAATACTTTTGGTATTTCCATTCCCGGGCTGAGGATTGCCGGTGGCTTGATCGTGGCCATTATTGGTTTTCGCATGCTTTTCCCTCAGCAACAGCTTGATGAAGAACCATTTGTTGAAACACGCGTTGAAGAAATCAAAAAGGAAAAAGCGCCCAATATTGCTTTCATTCCCCTGGCCATGCCAAGCACTGCTGGTCCCGGTACCATCGCGCTATTGATTTCGTCTGCTGCCACTTTGAAAAGTGAAAATCTGTCGCCATGGGTCTTTTATATCGGCCCGGTTCTGACGTTCTTCTGTGTTGCAGTTATTCTGTATGTCTGTCTTCTCAGTTCAACTGCGATCATGAAGTTTTTCGGCAAATCCGGCATTGAAGCAATTGCACGTTTGATGGGCTTTTTGCTGGTTTGCATTGGTGTTCAGTTTGTTATCAATGGACTTCTCGAAATCGTCCATCAGATACGTATTGAAACGCTGACATAAAAAAAGCAGTGTTCATTGAACGAAATATTATCTGTTAGCTTGCGTTGTTATACGTTTATTGTTTGAGTGGTGCTTCGGCAGTGTGAGTTTAACAACTCTCTCCATACTGCCGGTGCCTACCAATTTTCCGCCTTCAGTTTTGGTATGTGTTGCACATGAACTGCAGGTTTTTTCAAGAGGTTATCATGTCCCAGACTAATCCCGTCGTTGCAAAGGTTCTTGATCAGGTTGACAGCAATCTTGAGCTATCACTGGCGCGGTTGTTTGAATGGCTTCAGATACCTTCTATTTCTACGGATACGGCTTACCGGGCAGATTGCGTAAGGGCAGCTGAATGGCTGAATAAGGAACTGTCTGGTTTAGGCTTTGACGCTAAGGTTTGCCCAACTGAAGGCAACCCAATCGTTATGGGGCATGCGCGCCGTACTGATAAGCCGAATGTTCTGTTCTACGGCCACTATGATGTGCAGCCGGTTGATCCACTTGAGCTGTGGGATACACCTCCGTTTGAGCCTGTCATGATTACTTTGCCTGATGGGCGTAAAGCGATCCGTGCACGTGGTGCCTGTGACGACAAAGGTCAGGTTATGACATTTGTTGAAGCCTGTCGTGCATGGAAAGCTGTGACAGGTGAACTGCCAATTGGCATTACAGCGCTTGTTGAAGGTGCAGAAGAAGATGGCTCCCAATTTCTCCCAGAGTTTGTTGAAGCTCATAAGGAAGAACTGAAGGCTGATCTTGGTCTCGTTTGTGATACGGGCATGTGGGATAGCGATACACCGGCTATCACCTCATCTTTGCGTGGTCTGCTCTACTATGAAATTATCATTCGTGCCGCTGATATGGATCTGCACTCCGGTCATTTCGGTGGTGCTGCCAAAAACCCGATCCGTATTCTGTCTAATATCATTACTGATTTTCATGATGAAAACGGTCGCGTTACCATTCCGGGTTTCTATGAAGGTGTGCCTGAAATTCCGGCAGATATTCTGAAACAGTGGGAAGGTCTGAATCTTGATGCAGAGTCTTTCCTTGGTCCGATTGGTCTGAAAGAGCCAGCCGGTGAAAAGGATAAGATGATCATTGAGCAGATTCAGTCCCGTCCAACATGCGACGTGAATGGTATCATCGGTGGTTACACAGGTGAGGGCACAAAGACAGTTATTCCATCAGAGGCCCGCTGCAAGATTTCCTTCCGTCTTGTTGGTGATCAGGACCCTGATAAGATTACCGCGGCTTTCGATGAATTCGTAAAAGCGCGCGTTCCTTCTGACTGCAAGCTCGAAATCATTCACTATAAAGGCTCACGTGCACTTGCTCTGCCTTATGATATGCCAGCTCTTGGTGCTGCACGTAGCGCACTGAAAGACGAATGGGGTGTCGATGCTGTTATGATTGGCACGGGTGGTTCTATCCCGATCGTCGGTGATTTTAAAAGTATGCTTGGTCTCGATAGTTTGCTTGTTGGCTTCTCACTTGATGATGACCGCGTTCATTCTCCAAATGAGAAATATGATCTGAAGAGCTTCCATAAGGGTATTCGCTCATGGGTCCGTATTCTGGCCGCTCTTGCTGAGTAAATCACTGTTTAAAAGATGATAGGCGGGTAACCGCTCGAAAGTTTAAGGAAGTAAAATGTCTTGGTATTCAAAAACATGGAATTGGATTGACGGGGAATGGATTGAGGGCAATCCAATGATCATGGGGCCGCGTTCGCATGCTTCATGGATGGCATCATCGGTTTTTGATGGTGCCCGTATTTATGAAGGCGTGTCACCTGATCTCGATCTGCACTGTCAGCGCGTTAATCGCTCTGTAGACAGTGTTGGCCTGATGGCAACGATGAAGGCTGAAGATATTGAAGCTCTGGCTCTTGAAGGTGCCAAGAAGTTCGGTCCGGATGCAGCCATCTACGTTAAGCCGATGTATTGGGCTGAAGAGGAAGGTTATGGCACCGTGTCTCCGAAGGCGGAAGGAACACGTTTTTGCCTCTGTCTGTTTGATGCCCCAATGCCTTCACGAGATCAGGGCTTCACGGTGACCCTGTCTCCATTCCGTCGCCCAACCATGGAATGTATGCCAACAGATGCAAAGACGGGCGCACTTTACCCCAATAATGCACGTGCACTGCGTGAGGCAAAGTCTCGAGGCTTTGACAACGCACTTCTGCGCGACATGCTTGGTAATATTGCAGAAACAGCATCTTCCAATGTCTTTATGGTCAAGGGCGGAACTGTCTTTATGCCAGCAGCGAATGGCACATTCCTCAACGGCATTACCCGCCAGCGTGTGACCAAGCTGTTACGTGATGCAGGCGTTGAGGTTGTTGAGACAACCCTGCGTTATGAGGATTTTGAAACAGCTGAAGAAATTTTCTCGACAGGTAACTATTCCAAGGTCGTTCCCATTCTGAAGATTGATAACCGCAATCTTTCAATGGGCCCCGTTACCCGCAAGGCTTATGATCTTTATCGTGAGTTTGCTCATAGCAAATGAGTGTAATGTGGTTATGAAAAAAGGGCAGGTTTATCCTGCCCTTTTTTATTATCTGCGACGTAGTGATGTGCCGGATAATTTAAGCGTTCCAAGCAATGTAACGCCATAAAGAATGGCACCAGCCAGCCCCATCACAATCAGGGTAATCTCCTTGCGCCAATGGGGGAGTGAGGAAAGCATTTGAGTTATGGGGGCCCGTCCAAAGACGGCAAAAACAGCAAGAACAATGCTGGCAACAGCGATGGCAGCTATCATGACCAAAAGAGTGCGACTTGGAGCCATCCATTTTTTGCGGCAGGCAAGGAGTGTCAGGATACCAAGGTTTAACCAAGCGCCAACAGCTGTTGCGAATGCAAGACCGGCTATCCCGAATGGCTTCATCAGAACCAGCTTCAGAGCAACATTGACGACAACAGCTGTCAGTGAAGCATAAAGTGGTGTCTTCATATCAAGGCGGGATCGGAAGCTGGCAACTGCAGAACGGATCAGGATAATGGCAGGTAAGCCAAAGCCATAAGCCATCAGAACCGATGCCGAGAGTGAAACAGCCGTTGCATCAAACTGACCACGCATAAAAGCGGCGGCAATGATCATGTCGGGGATTGTCATGAAGGCAACAAAGAATGGCGCCGTCATGGCAAGTGCAAAAGAGATGGCCCTGTTTTGTGCGCGATGGGCTTCATCTGTTTTATTGCCAGCAACAAGCCGGGTCATTTCAGGAAGTAATACCGAGCCAACCGCAATGGCGATGACACCAAGAGGAAGCTGGAAAATACGATCGGCAAAATAGAGTGCTGAGAGTGATGCAACAGGCAGAAGAGTGCCGATAATCGTATCTGCGAACAGGGCAATCTGTGTGCCAGCTGAACCGATAATTGACGGGATCAGTGTCTTGAAGAACCGGTGCATTGCTGGGTCTAATGTTGGCTTGGCAAGATGAGGGGCAACATTTGCCTTTAAAGTGTCCAGCCAGACAAGGAGAAACTGTAAGACACCCGAGATGGAAACACCCCATGCCGCGGCATAAGCAGCATTAGGGAAAAACCATGCTACGGATAAAGCCGTAATCCAGCACAAAGATAAAAGAACAGGGGCAGCATTAAAAGCGGCGAAGCGTCCATGAGCAGCCAGGATACCGCCAAGAACCGTCTGGAGTGTGATGAACAGCAGATAAGGGAAGGTTATCCGTGTCAGAGAGACCGCAAGCTCAAAGCTCTCAGGTTTTGAGGAGAAGCCAGGGGCCAATAGGCGGACAACCCATGGCATTGCCATAAAAGCAACGACCAGCAGTACAATCTGAATAATCAGCATCAATGTGAAAATGCGATTGGCAAACTGGCGTGCAGATGCAGCTCCCTCCACTTCAAGTGCATTTGCGTAATTGGGCACAAAAGCGTCATTGAAAGCGCCTTCGCCAAAGATTGTACGGAAGTGGTTTGGAAGGCGGAAAGCAACGGTGAAGGCATCTGTGAGCGGGCCAGCTCCCATTACGGCAGCCGTTACCACGTCACGGATAAATCCGGCAACGCGTGAAACCAGCGTCCACCCACCTGCTGTCAGTATTTTACGATACACCCGGAACGACTCCCGTACTAAAGGGCATGCACTATTCAAAGCACGTTAAACCATAAAAGCGAACAGAGCCTTTACGAGTTATCCCAAATTCGTACAACCTGCGGCGCTTTGGATATTTGACGTGGAAATTTTTTTAATAAAACAGTGTCTTACGTAATGTAATTTAATACGACTTTATCTGGGGGATTATTATGAAAGCTTTATTTGGGATTGCTTTGTTGTCTACCGTCTTGCTTGCGGGCTGTGCCGCTCCGGGGGATACACATACAGCAAATGTAAAGATGAATACGCCTACAGCTATTTCGTCAATGAGCCTGATGGGGCCGGGATGTGAAGATTGGGGGGCTCCAACAGGGCATGTCGTAACACCGCCACGCCATGGTGAGGTAAAATTCCTTTATCATCGTGGGCCGCTACAAGCTAAAGACTCGAAATGTAATGGCGAGATGATGACAAGTCGAATTGCTGTCTATGTACCAAATAAGGGCTTCAAAGGTACTGATAGTACAAGTCTCAAGTTTGTATATATAAACAATGATGCAGGTGGAAGTGCCAATATGGGCCAGCAGTTTACGATTAATGTGCAATAAGTTTTAAATAGTGGGTGGAACTCGGGGTTAACTAATCCCGAGCTTCGACCATAGCTGGTCAACGCGCTCAACGACATCAGCCTTCATTTCCAGAACCTCACCCCATTCCCGATCTGTCTCAGGCGGCAGTTTATTGGTGGCATCAATGCCCATTTTCCCACCAAGGCCGGATTTTGGTGATGCAAAATCAAGATAATCGATGGGTGTGTCAGAGATCGTCATAATATCCCGTGATGGGTCTGAACGGGTTGAGACTGCCCACATCACATCTTCCCAGCTTTTCACATCGATATCGTCATCAACCACAATCAGCATCTTGGTGTAGGTAAATTGTGGGAGCATGGACCATAGCCCCATCATCAGGCGGCGGGCCTGACCGGGGTAGCGCTTATTAATTGAGACAACAGCCATCCGGTAAGAACAGGCTTCAGGTGGCAGCCATATATCTTTAATCTCAGGAAATTGTTTTTGTGCCAGTGGCCGGAAGATAACGTTGAGTGCTTCACCAATCCGGGATGGCTCATCAGGTGGGCGGCCTGTAAAGGTTGAAAGATAAACGGCCTTTTTACGCATAGTAATTGCGGTAACACGCATAACCGGGAAACGCTCAACTGAATTATAATAGCCAGTATGGTCACCATAAGGGCCTTCATCGGCTGTTTCGTTCGGCGATACAAAACCCTCAATAACGATTTCAGCATTTGAAGGGATGCAGAGTGGAATACTCACGCAAGGTGAAATGGACGGACGCTCCCCTCTGAGAAGGCCTGAAAACTTAAGCTCTGATAAAGTCTCAGGCAGGGGAAGGACCGATGAAAGAATGGTTGCCGGGTCAGAGCCGATAACAACAGCAACAGGCATTTCCTGTTTGATTTTCTGCCATTCATGATGATGTTTGGCACCGCCCCGATGGGCCAGCCAACGCATAATCAGTCGGTCCCTTCCAAGTACCTGCATACGATAGACGCCGATATTATCAGCCTCACCGGGGATACTATCCGGAGAGCGGGTAATCACCTTGCCCCATGTGATCAAGGGAGCGGGCTCTCCTGACCAATGTGTTTGTATCGGAAGGCTGAGGAGATCAATATCATTCCCCTGTAAAATAACCTCTTGTGCCTGACACTTCTTTGTCTCTTTCGGGCGCATGCTCAGTGCTGCGCGGGCTAACGGTAATTTAGAGAGGGCATCTTTAAAGTTCTTAGGCGGTGTCGGCTCCCGTAAACTGGCGAGAGTCTCTCCTAGATTAGCGAGATCATCCTGCTCAATTCCAAAGCCACGAGCAACGCGATCAACGGTTCCAAATATATTCGTCAGCACAGGAAGGGACGAAATCTCGCCATTATTTAAAACCGGTTTTTCAAAAAGAAGAGCCGGACCTCCCGCCTTCAGAACACGGCGGTGAATCTCGGTCATTTCATGCTGGACACTGACAGGCTCTGAAATACGGAGTAATTCTCCCTTGCTTTCGAGATAACCAACAAAATCTTGCAGATCATTAAAGCGGGGGAGAGTTCTATTTATCAATGATTTGACCTTTCTCCTGCTAAACCAGAAAAACTAACCTGTTGGCTATGCTGCATTTTTGAGGGAACTCAATGCAAAATGCTTCAAATAATATATTCCCGCAGGGTTGGATAACGTAAATGCGACAAATCGGCATCTGTCGGTTTTGCTCCAGTTGTCCCTAAGTCTTTTAAGATTGAGTCTTGAGATACTGGCTGTTCCCGGCCGGTTCCAGAGAAAGTAATACCGATGAATACAGCCATACCGGTCATTCCACCTCTTGTTGCTTTGGGCATGCGGCCTTTGCCGTTGCTCCCGCTTCAACCGATATTGGCTGCGATCATTCATTCAGTTGTAAAGCGCCATCCAGATATCTTTGATCGCCTTGGGGAGCATGCGGATAAAAGTTATGGCTTGAACCCGACTGATTTACCCTTTGCGTTTATCCTGAAGCCACAGAGTGGTAACCCCTCAGTCAAAGCTGTGCGGACATTGCCTGAGTGTCTGGATGTGCGCATCTCGGGCCCACTGGCAGGACTCATGGGCTTGCTTGACGGATCCTATGATGGAGACGCGCTTTTCTTTTCTCGGGATATCCTGATTGAAGGCGATATGGAAGCAACACTTGCGCTGAGAAATGCCGTTGATGATGCCCAGATTGATCTGGTTGGTGAGATTACTGCACGTCTTGGCCCGCTGTCGAACCCGGCAGAAAGTATTGTACGCAAGCTGAAAGACAACCTGATGTCTTTTGGGAGGGCCTGACGTGGAACTGATCTGCCCTGCCGGAACGCCGGCTGCTTTACGCGTTGCAGTTGATGCTGGTGCTGATGCTGTCTACTGCGGCTATCGTGATGAGACGAATGCGCGAAACTTTCCCGGTCTGAATTTCAGCCGTGAGGAGTTGAAAGACGGTATTGCTTATGCACATGCCCATAATTCAACGGTTTATGTTGCCATCAATACGTTTCCCCGGGCTGGTGCTCTTGAACTGTGGCATCAGGCTGTTGACGATGCTGTTGCGTTAAAAGCAGATGCCATCATTCTGGCTGATGTTGGTTTGCTGGCTTATGCAGCTGAGAAACATCCGCATCAAAGACTGCATCTTTCCGTGCAGGCGGCTGCCTCCAATCCCGATGCTATCCGGTTTTATGTTGAAGCATTTGGAGTGAAGCGTGTGGTGTTGCCACGTGTCCTGAGTGTGCCGGAGATTAAATCAATCTGCCAGAATATTACCTGTGAAACAGAGGTTTTTGTTTTTGGTGGTCTTTGTGTCATGGCTGAGGGCCGCTGTTCTCTTTCATCTTATGCCACAGGCAAATCTCCAAACATGAATGGCGTCTGCTCGCCTGCAAGTCATGTTACATATCGGGAAGATCGTTCCGGTATGGTCTCGCGGCTGGGGGATTTTACTATTAATAAGTTCGCCAAAAACGAAGCGGCTGCCTATCCGACCCTGTGTAAGGGGCGTTTTGTAACGGAGCAGGGCTCTGGTTATCTGTTTGAAGACCCGGTCAGTCTTGATGCATCTGATCTGCTGCCAGGGTTAAAGGATGCTGGTGTAACCTCGCTCAAGATTGAAGGGCGGCAACGTGGTCGCGCTTATATTGAAGGTGTTGTCCGTTACTTCAGGCAGGCCGTTGAAGATCTGGATGCAGGGCGTGCGATTCAGACAGCGGGCCTGATGCAGATGACCGAAGGCCAGACGACAACAGTTGGTGCTTATCGGAAGACGTGGCGTTAAATGGAACAGAATATGAAACTTACCCTTGGCCCTGTACAGTTCCATTGGGAGCCGGAAGAATGGCGCGATTTCTATTTCCGTATTGCAGATGAATCTCCCTTTGACACGGTTGTCACGGGAGAGGTGGTCTGTTCAAAACGCAAGCCGTTCTACGATCAATATCTGCCGGAAGTTATTGAGCGTCTCAAGGCTGCCGGCAAGGAAGTCTATCTTGGCTCACTATTGCTCGTCACATTAGAGCGTGAGCGGCGCCAGACACTGGAACTGATCGAGCAAAGCGGTGTTCCTGTTGAGGTTAATGACCTGACGTGCCTTGCCAGTATGCAGGGAAAAAGCCACGCAATTGGCCCGTATATTAATACCTATAATGAGGCAACAGCTGCTTATTTCGCCAGAAATGGCGCAACGCGTATCTGCCTGCCGCCAGAGCTGCCGGCAACATCTGTTGCGACAATTGTCCAAAATGCTCCGGAGGTTGCTATAGAGGTCTTTGCTTTTGGACGCCTGCCACTTGCAATTTCTGCACGCTGTTATCATGCACGTCTGCACAAATTATCAAAAGACAATTGTAAATTTGTCTGCAACCAAGATCCGGATGGTCTGACCGTTGACACAATGGATGGTGAGCATTTTCTTGCGATGAACGGCGTACAGACCATGTCGTTCACTGTTTCCAATTTACTGGGAGAGGCAAAAGACTTGGAGAGGATGGGCGTAAAATCGCTGCGTTTATCGCCCCAGCATTGCGACATGGTTGAGGTTGCCAGAATATTCAGGGATACACTTGACGGCAAAACAAGTGTTGAAGATGGACAGACCAAGCTGAAGGCGATTTATCCTGAGGCTTCATTCAGTAATGGATTTTCCCATGGCTCATCTGGTTCTAAATGGGTATCTGAACGGCTGGAAGATCAGATGGGCGCTGTCTGAGTATTAAGCTAACTTGATTTAAATACAGGTATATTTATACTGCGCGCTGTTGAATGAGATGGAAGCGTGGATGACGGCACCATGATGTGCCAGTCAGAACGCATATTATCGCACGCTTCCGAATAATTAGGTGATTTATGTTTATCAGTAAACGGTGGTTGAACTTAGCCATCGTCTCAAGTGCTCTTTTTCTTATTGTTGTTGATATTACAGTGCTTTATACGGCACTCCCACGCATCACACATGATTTGTCTGCAACCGCATCCGAGAAACTCTGGATTGTGAACGCCTATGGCCTCGTTGTTGCTGGGCTCCTGCCGGGAACAGGCTCGCTAAGTGATCGTGTCGGACACCGGCGCATGTTTCTGATTGGTCTGGTTATATTTGGCTTTGCGTCAATTATGGCAGCCTATGCTTTTAATCCGGAAATTCTGATCATTGCCCGGGTTGTTCTGGCAATTGGTGCTGCGGTTATGATGCCCGCTACCCTTTCAATTATCCGTCTGACTTTCAAAAGTGAGCAGGAGCAATCTGTTGCATTTGGTATCTGGTCATCTGTTGCTTCCGGTGGAGCTGCAATCGGGCCAGTATTTGGCGGTTTTCTGCTAAGTTATTTCTGGTGGGGTTCTGTCTTTCTGGTCAATGTTCCGGTTGTGATTATTGCATTTGTAATGACGCTATGGATTGTGCCTGAACATCAGGGAAACAAGCAGCGCAAGTGGGATATGGTCAGCTCTTTCCAGATTATGATCACACTTGTTGCGCTGGTCTATCTGATCAAAGCCATTGGTATGGGCAATGCCTCATCACTCACAATCATAGCTTCCGCAGGTATCTTTCTGTTTGCTGGTAGCCTGTTCCTTATGCGGCAGAGAAAATCTGAAGAACGATTGATTGATGCTTCGCTGTTTTGCGATGTTCGGTTTACAGCCGGTGTCGGCGCTGCTCTGATGGCTTCACTGGCGATGTCTGGTGTTGAGCTTGTCTTTACGCAGCGGTTGCAGCTTGTACTGGAGCTGACACCGTTACAGGCCGGGTTTGTTATTTTGCCGCTTCCTATAGCCGCTTTCGTTGCTGGGCCACTCAGTGGATATCTGATGACGAGGCTTGGCGGCCTGTTCATTATGTGGAGCGGCCTGTTAGTGACCGCTTTAGGGCTGCTTATCTTATGGATGACTTATGATGGTTATATGGTCGGGCAGGCGCTTGCGATGCTGATCCTTGGCTTTGGGATTGGTGCCGCAATGACAGCGGCGTCAGGGTCCATCATGATGTATGCACCAAAGGATAAGGCTGGAATGGCTGCATCCGTTCAGGAAGTATCCTTCGAGTTTGGCGGGGCCCTCGGTATCGCTATTCTTGGAAGCCTGATGACGGCGTTCTACTCGGCCTCGCTGACCCTATCCAATGCGGGAGCAATATCAGCGAAAGTCTTTGACAGTCTTGATCAGGCGCTAATGATTTCAGAAACGCTGGATACTGATATGGCAGAGACGCTTTTGCGCGAGGCAAGAGGAGCTTTTGATGCCTCGTTTTCGCTGGTTATTATTGTCGCTCTAGGTCTGACAGTCATTACGGCTTGTGCTGTTATGTGGGCTGCAAGAAGACAATAAAAAAGGGGCGGAAATCCGCCCCTTTTAAAAAATGAAATAGCTATTAGCGTGTAGCTTCAGCAAACATCTTTTCAACGTATTCCCAGTTCACGAGGCTATCAAGGAAAGCCTTGATGTAGTCTGCGCGACGGTTGCGGTAATCAATGTAGTAGGAGTGTTCCCATACGTCGCAACCGAGAATTGGCTTTGCACCATGGACAAGCGGATTTTCACCGTTGGCTGTCTTCATGATTGTGAGTTTGCCATCTTTGACAGCAAGCCATGCCCAGCCAGAACCAAACTGGCCAACACCAGCCTGCGTGAAATCTTCCTTCATCTTTTCGACAGAGCCAAGATCCGAGATAATTTTCTTTTCAAGAGCGCCAGGAATTGCACCACCACCATTTGGCTTCATCCACTGCCAGAAGTGCAGGTGGTTATAATGCTGACCGACATTGTTGAAGAGAGCCTGATTTTTACCGAATGAACCAACAACGATCTCTTCAAGACTTTTGCCTTCAAGGCCGGAGTCCTTCAGCAGGGTATTACCTGTATTAACATAGGCGGCATGATGCTTGTCATGGTGGAACTCAAGTGTTTCCTTAGACATGAATGGCTGAAGAGCGTCATAAGCATATGGAAGGTCTGGAAGTGTAAAGGCCATGGGAAACTCCTTTGAGAAATAGACCAGATAGGCATTTAAAAATTTATAGCCGGCTAGATATAGCATAAGCTACGAATATATATAATGCGACTATAGAGAGCCTGCTTCTAAGGTAAATTTTTAATGCAAGCACCAAAAATAATGCAGACTCACTTACATCCGATCTTTAGATTCTAGGCATATATTTTGGCGAGCAAGTGACAATTCACACGGGAAATCGTTCCTGGCTTTCCTGCTTTAGGCAGGAAATGGCAGAATTTCAGGGGAATACGGCTTGTTATGCTTAACAAAAAGTTAAAGTTCGCTTGCATTCATATTGTATGGAGAACTAGTATCACGCCGATTCATTAAGGAAGTTCCGGCTTCGGGTGGCATATGTTTATTGCTTTAGCGACTATTCTTTACATAAGCTCTTTTGCTGCTTTTGGCAGCGGAGCTTATATCTTTTTTGTCATTCTCGGATATGGCAAGTTTTATCTTGAGCAGGATCTCGCCAGTTTTCTGACTGGTTTTGGGCTGATGATGTTCGCGCTGGTCATGTTTGGTATGGCAACGCTTATTCTTTGCTTCGATAAGCTCGGTAAAATTGTCAAAACCGTTGCTGCACAAAATCAGATGAATGTTACCGCGGTTACAGCTGCCAATTCTGCAGTTCAAAGTGAGCCGCTTGATATTCCGGTTTATGATTATCTGAGGCCGACCCAACCCGTCAGTAATGGTGTTTCTGATTTTGAGTATCCTGCCTCTTCATATAGCGATGAGCAGGTTACTGAGAAAGCAGACGAGGTCTCCCAGCCTCTGGAAGAGACTATCGTTGCTGAAGAGAGTCTTGCTGTAGAAACTGAATCTTCGATTGAACCTAAAGTCAGAGAAAGTGCATTTGGCTTTTATTCATATTCACGCGAAGACGATGTTCGTGAAAATGAACCTGAAATTCGTGATGTTGGAACACAGGCAGTTGAAGCCGCTGCTTTGGAAGAAACGGATGTTTCTGAAGAGCCTGTCATCAGCGAAGCTGCTGTAGAGGAAGATACACCTGTTGCGGCGGCTGAAAGTGCGAAAGCTGATGAAGCTGTAACAGTCATCGGTAGCTATGAATCTGGTGGAAACCGTTATGTCATGTATTCTGACGGCTCAATTGAGGCTCATCTGCCAACAGGGCTGCGCACGTTTAACTCCCTCAATGAGCTGAAGCAGTTCGTTAGCGGGAGTGCCGTTTCAGCCTGATATCAGGCAAATAGAGATAAAAAACCGCACCTGAGAGTGCGGTTTTTTATTAGTAGCATCTTTATTTTATTAGAGCAGAAAGCGTTTTGAATTCAGGCGTTCCTGCTTTTTCAAGCCATTCAAAGACAACCATTTCGGTCGTCACCCATCGTCCGCCTGCTGCAATGAACCTTTCACGGGCTGCATCAATGCTGGCTTGCGTTCTGCTTGAGACGGCATCTGAAACCATAAAGACATCATATCCTGCCTCAAGAGCATCCAGAGCGGTCTGTAAAACGCATATGTGTGTTTCTGCGCCTGTTATAATCAGTTGGTGACGGTCTGCTTCATTATTGGTTTCAAGCACGTCATGAAATTTTTCTTCACGGAATGCTGAGAAAGTTATCTTTTCAATGATGTCCTCCGCCGGGATACGCTCCCTTAGAGGGGCAATCGTCAGCCCAAGCCCCTTGGGGTATTGCTCGGATACTGTGACAGGGATTTTAAGCATATGGGCAGCTTCAACCAGAATAGCAGCATTTCTAATGACCTGCTCCACATTCTGTACAACGGGCATGAGCCGTTCCTGAAAATCAATCAGCAGAAGATGAGAGTTTTGTGCTTTCAATGGCATATTGATATCCTTGATTGATGGCCCTGCTCAGGGATGCTTTGCTTTTTGAGCAACAGCTATTGCAAATGAATATACTAAGGCGACTTCTTCCAAACGGTCAAACCGTCCTGATGCGCCGCCATGTCCTGCATCCATGTTCGTTTGTAAAAAGATCGGACCGCCACCAGTCATGGTTGCTCGTAATTTGGCAACCCACTTGGCTGGTTCCCAGTAAGTGACGCGTGGATCCGTAAGACCACCGAGCGCAAGAATAGCTGGGTAATTCTGAGCTTTAATATTATCATATGGTGAATAGGCGAGGATTGTCTCGAACTCTTCCTTACTTGCCGCAGGATTTCCCCACTCTGGCCACTCTGGAGGGGTGAGGGGAAGCTCTGTATCAAGCATGGTATTGAGAACATCAACGAAGGGGACTTCGGCGATAATCCCTGCGAAGAGCTCCGGGGCAAGATTGGCAACCGCCCCCATGAGCATACCGCCCGCACTGCCACCCTGGGCAAGAATAGCGCCTTTAGAAGTGTAACCAGAACGGATGAGTTGTTCTGCGCAAGTAATGAAATCAGTAAAGGTGTTCATTTTCTTGTCGCGCTTGCCGTTTTGATACCAGTGCCAGCCTTTCTCGGTTCCGCCGCGAATATGTGCAATCGCATAAATAAAGCCACGGTCAACCAGAGAGAACAGGTTGGTACGAAAACCGGCAGAAATTGAATGACCATAAGAGCCGTAGCCATAGAGCAGGCAGGGAGCTGAACCATCAATTGGAGTATCTTTATGATGAATCAGGGAAACCGGCATTTCTGCGCCATCAGAGGCCACTGCCATTATTCTCGCGACAATGTAATCCTCAGGGTTATGGCCGCTTGGAACTTCCTGTCTTTTACGTAAAATCCGTTCTTGAGTATCAATGTTATAATCATAAACTTCGCTTGGAACGCGCATTGAAGAGTAAACAAAGCGAATTATGCTTGTATCAAATTCGCGACCTGCCTCAATGGAAAGGGCATAGGCTTCATCTTCAAAGACAATCTGCTGCTCTTGTGAGGTTTGCATATCGCGAATGATGATCTGTGTATTGGCATTCTCGCGTTCAGCCCTTATGAGATATTGAGCCAGAGGCAAAACTGAGAGCAGCATTACTCCGGGACGGTGCGGTACCAGATCCTGCCAGTTTGATTTATCCGGGGATGTAACAGGGGTGCTGATAATCTTGAAATCTTCAGCCCCATCTGCATTGGTCAGAATAATAAGATCATTTCCCCAGTGCTCTACTTCATACTGTACTCCCCGATTTCTTTTCGTAACAATCACTGGTGCTGAATTGGCATCATCTGCATCTAGTAACCACGCTTCTGAAGTTTCGTGATCATGCGAACCAATAATAATGAATCTTCCAGATTGCGTCTTTTCAATACTAATAAAGAAACCTGAATCCTTTTCTTCATAGATGACCGGGTCGCTGGTAATGGGTGTGCCAAGAATATGACGTTTAACACGTACTGGCCTGTGTTTGCTGTCTAGTTCAATATAGTAGAAACCTTTACTGTTATTAATCCAGACAATGTCGCCAGATGTTTTCTCAATTCTTTCCTCTTGATCTTGGCTCGTGGGTATATCGCGAATGGCAATGGTATAGAATTCAGAGCCATTCGTATCCGCACTCCATGCCAGTAAACTATGGTCTGGTGACACCTCGGTATCGCCTAAATCAAAGTAAGAAAGGTCTTTTGCCTCAATATCTGCATCAATGAGAACCTGTTCCTGTCCGGTTTGTCTGTTCTGACGACAGAACTGCCCATGCTGTGCACCTTCAGTAAAGCGTGTAAGATAGGCGTAAGGTCCGTCATTCTCCGGAACGGAAGTATCGTCTTCCTTTATTCTTGCTCGCATCTCGCTTTGAAGTAATGAGGCAAAAGGCTTTATTCTTGAAAAAGATTTTTCCGTAAATTTGTTTTCATCAAGAAGGTGTTCTTTAATATTTTCAGGAAGAAGCTTTGGATCTTCTAAAACTTCCTGCCAGTTCTTGGCTTTTAGCCAAGCATAGTTATCACTTATTTTCGTACCGAAAACAGAAAAATTAAATGGTTTTTTCTCCGTTATTGGCTCTGGAAAGCTTAATATTTCTAATTGGGGATTTTCTTTTACCATTTAACTTGTTCTCAGATGCTGGATGGCTGTGGTTTTTGTCAAACCAATTTTAATATGTATTCTATGTTTTAAAGCGTATAAATATGCGAGAGGCAATGAATTATACGCTTAAAATAACTGATAAGGCTAATTAAGGCGTCTAACTTACATGAACAAATTTAATAAAATTTCAATAACGCACTATTATTTTCAATAGTTAACTTGTCGGTAAGAGTAAATTGCTATATTTAGGCTTAGGACAGTTAATCGAAAGTCATTTTCGATTTAAGTGGCAAAAAATATAATTCCTGTGCCAATCCTTATTTTATCAGGGATTGCCGCAACGGGTAGTCACAGTAAATGGAACAGTAAATAAAGGACAGCGTTCAAATGAGCGATAATCTTGCAGCAGCGAGCTATATTGAATTGGCCGCAGATATTGTGTCTGCTTATGTTAGCAACAATTCGGTCCCATCCGGAGACTTGCCAAATCTTATTAATGATGTTCACTCAGCTCTTCTGCGCGTAACAACTGGTGCTGTTGAGCCTCAGACCGAAGCTCCAAAGCCAGCTGTTTCTGTCAAGAAGTCCATCACCCCAGATTATATTGTTTGCCTCGAAGACGGTAAGAAGTTCAAGTCTCTGAAGCGTCACCTGCGTACGCAGTACAATATGTCTCCTGAGCAGTACCGCGAAAAGTGGGGTCTGCCAGTTGATTACCCAATGGTTGCTCCAAACTATGCCAAGGCTCGTTCTGACCTGGCTAAGGAAATGGGTCTGGGTCAGCAGCGCCGTAAGCGTCGCGCTCGCTAAGACAAACTTTAAATAGTTTTTGAAAGGCCCGATTATTCGGGCCTTTTTTTATTGCAGCAAAGACTGTTTTTTACTCTATAGCTGCACGTGCATTATTCTGAATACGCTCAACCATAGATCTTAAACCATTGGAGCGCTGGGGGGTGAGGTGCTGCTCAAGACCAATTTCTGACAGTATCTGTATTGGATCTATTTCAAGTACTTCGGCAGGCGTTTTGTTTGAATACAAAGCAATCATGACAGCCACCAGCCCTCGAACAATATGGGCATCACTATCACCTTGCAGTTTTAGTGTTTTTTTATCTCCATCCTGTTGCCAGTGATGGAGAAGCCATACCTGACTTGCACAGCCTAAAACCTTATTCTCAGAGGTTCTGTCACTCTCAGGTAATTCAGGTAAAGCTTGCCCAAGCTCGATTAGATAACGATATCTTTCTTCCCAATCATCGATGAGTTGAAAGTTCTCGATGATCTCTTCAATCTTGAGTGACATGTCGCCTCACATATTATTTGCACCTCTATATATGAAAATAGAGCTGTGATGGCGAGCCTTACGAAAGAAGCCTGTCAATTTTTTTCAGGATTACCCGAAATCGGGAAGTTTTTTGGGGACTGTGATGCCCGTTCAGTATTGTTCGCAAAGGGTATTCGTGAAAGTGCTTCCTTCTTTGCTGCTTCTATTAACTGCTTCTGAACTTCATCACTGACCGTTTTCTTTGCATTGTCAGGTAAGCTTTTCCAGACAGCATCCGCCGCTCCTGAAACTGATAAATTATCAGGCTGGTGTAAAGGTTGGTCTGTTGTTGGCTGATCATATCTGAGAGGGGCCAGATATACGAGCGCGCCAATAACAATTGCACTTCGAACAAGAATACCCATCCCGTTACTTTATTCTGAAATTATAGAAAAATACTTAACCCGTTTACCGAAAATTCCATCCTGAAGCAGGGTGGGAAAGTATTTATGAGTAGTTAACTATAAAGCGATTTTTTAACTTTCATAAAATATGGAAAAACATGTTATCTCTTTGTAATAAAATATTATTTTTATTTTTCTGTGATGTTTAAAAAGATGAAATGTTTAAGTTTCGTTTAGATGCTTTCTGGCACGATAGGCCATGAGAAATTTAAACCTGTATGCGTGCTCTTTATTTCAAAGAACAGATTGTAGCAGGTCATTATAAGGAATGATTCTGATGCGATGAGGCCGCATTGGAAGTTGCTAGAGAAACAGGATGAGATCAGTGCGTAACGCCTATTATCAACCCGAGTATGATGACATGTATGCTCCGCCTAAACGTAATCCGACACCTCGGCGTAAAGCTGCTGCAGGTAAACGACTATTGGGTATGCTGGCCAAGAATCCTCAGAAGGTTTTTACAGGTGCTCTCTTTCTGGGAATTACAGCGGTTGTTTCGGTAAACGCTTTGGTTATGCAAACATCCCGGCATCCTGCTCCAATGTTCTCACCCATTCCAGTTGCGGCTCCTGTTCCGACACCGCGGCCTGTCGCTCAGGCAGTACCAGCACAGGAAGCATCAGTTGCCTCAACAGTCGAGGGAAATAATAACCAGACTGCAAATGTCAGCCCTGTATCGGTTCCTGTCCCGGTTGCGAGAACTGAAACGCAATCCAGGGACGAGATCGGTGATATTATCCGTACTGGTAGCACAGCACCTCAACCTGCAGCTTCAGTACCTGCGCCAGCACCACGTGCTGCCGTTGCTCCCCAGCCACCTGCACGCCGTGATGCAATTGCTGACTTAATCCGCAGTAATGGGAATGCTTCAGCAGCAGCTAGTCCGGGCGAAATGGATGCGCAGAAACGTAAGGTTATGGCAGGACAACAGGCCCTGAATAAATTGGGATATGGTCCGCTGACAACCGATGGTGTTATGGGAAGTGGTACCAAGAAAGCTATCGAGCGGTTTGAATTCGATAAGCGCTTGCCTGTCACAGGTACGCTGAACTCGCAAACGGTATCTGAACTCGCATCTTTGTCCAAGTTGCCAATCAGGTAATTTATACCCATGCCTCGCTTGACGTCAGAGTTCTGGGTTTCTGCCTACATCAGAAGATGTAATCTTGAAGGCATCCCTGCTGTCTTACGTCGGCGCGGCGCGAGTGAAGCGGGTGCTATATTTATAAAAATTGATAAGCTTGACGGTACTGGTGATCTATTCGGACCAGTTCCACAGTCTGGTTTTGATACAGAAGCAACCGATGATCGGCAGTTTAGTCTTATTCTGGAAGCAGCTGCATCTTTAGACATTGAAGAGAAAATGCAGCGCGAAATAAGATTTGATGAAGATTTATGGTGGGTGGAAATAGAGACTGCCCGTGATGAACATTTTCTCACAGTAGTCACATAAGTCATTATTTCACTTATTTATGGCGAGTGCGTCAATTTTACGCAAAAATACAGCCTGATATTACGAAAATTCCGGAAATTCAAAAAAACTAATATTTTCAGGGGGTAGGGGTAAAAACGCTCCCTGATACGGAAATATATTCTATTTTATATAGTGAAAACGCATAGCTCGGGCTTTATTTATTATGTTTGCCCTATAGATGATCATTGAAAGACTGCTATGCTGAAAGTGTGGAACGCGGTTCATTTTAAATGATTTGGTAACGGTTCGTTAACCATAATGCGGTTTTTGGAAGTCGCTCTGATATTGAAAAATAAAAATCAGAGGAGGACATGATGACCTGGAACAGGACGCATAAAGTAGAAGCGACAATCATACCGTTCCCCGTTGACCGGGCGAAAGAAAAGAAGGCTGAGCTGAGCAAAGCCGATAAGCTGGGGCAGATACTGTTTTTTACCGGTGTACGCTATGAGCGCTGGGATGAAAGCTATTATGACCATCAGGATGATGATCATATGCCACCACGTCGTGGAGGCAGCAGATCCTGAGGTATCGTCTCTTCCAGCTCCGGACTTTGACTACGTAGCTGGTCTTGTGCCGTTAAGCGATGGCATTCAGCTAAGGCGGCAGAGTTTTCTGATAGCTGTTTAGCGCTCGGGTAAGGCGTGAAAGATCGAAGGACGATGACACCTTTTGTTGTTGGTGAAAAAACTTTGATGGTATGTGAGTAATAACTGTCATAATCGCCGCTTTGTACCAGCTGAGCCATCTGATTATCCGTTGCAATTATAAATTCATTTCTCCCGTGAACCTGTGCCTGGTCAGTAACGGCAAAATAAACATTCCCCTTTTGCGCGTGAAATGAGACAGACTGAAAAGCAGTCTCTCCTGATACGGATAATAAGTAGGGGCCTTTTCTTAAGTCATATACACATACAGCCAGATTAACAGCCGGGTCTGCATGGGCCATCCAGGGCAAGCCACTCCCGCTTTCCGGCATGGATATAAAGTCTGGTGCATCATCATGGGATGTATGTTCCAGTAAGCCATAAACATCTCTGTCGGTAAAGGCAGGAATAGTCAGAATGATGACAATATGGATGATGGCTCCAAGTATCAGCCCGGCAAGAGTTGCCAGCAGGAAGCGATAGCGTGCTCTCATGAGCTGCATCCCTGTAGGGTAATCTCAGGTAATCGATACTGGCCAAGGCCAACACGGTCTTCAGTTGTTGGAAGATCGTACAAGCGTAGAACAATGAAAAACTTTCCACTTTTGGGGAGTTTAATCCAGTTACCTGAAGCGGCATCCCTTGAGAGATTGATCGTGAAAGCACCCTGTTCATTTCGAACAATCTCGCTTGATGTAAAGTTGGCTCGTGCAGCGTTGACATTGTGAAAGGCAGGAGTGCCAGTTCCGTAAACAGTTATCGTCCAATAACGGGCCTGAGAAATGCTGTTGCCTAATGTGTAATGGCAGGATGCGTAGAGAGCTCTGCCTGTACTATCAGTTGTTGCCAGAAGCTCCAGCCCTTCATTGACGCCAAGAGGGAGCCTGGCTTTCTGGGTAACAATTGCCATTGCATAGGGGTCAATGTCAGAGGAGCCGATTTCTGGCCAATAGACCCAAGGTCCATTGTGTTCTTTCCCAAATGGGTAAGGCGTACGTAGCATCCAGAGGGCGGAACCAAACCCAATAATGAGGGCAAGGAGCAAGGCATATAAAACCAGCCACTCAATAGATGGCGGCCATGCCGGAAGCCAGAATGGACGCTTGGGGATACTGCTTTGAAAAACTTCCTGCCGGATGAGCATTCAAATGCCTCCCATCTTTGCAGATTCTGCAACAGAGGCTGATTTGTCAGGGGCAAAGTCTGAGGAGGATACGTTTTTTCCGAGAGATTTGATGGCTGACAGGGCCTCAACGGATTTTTGCGATAAATCGCCTGAGGCTATCGTATTACTAACCGGATTTTTAGAAGGGGCGAGTTTCGCCAGAGGTTTTTCAGGTATCACGCCGGGCAATGGCTTCACATCAGTATTTTGAAGGGCAACCTCCATTGTATCGTGCCAGATCATTGCCGGGAGTATGCCGCCTGTCAGATTGTTCATTGAGGAATGATCATCATTCCCAAGCCAAACGGCGGCCGTCATCATCCCTGTGAAGCCAATGAACCATGCATCCCTATATTCATTGGTTGTGCCTGTTTTACCTCCGGTTGGGATGCCCTCAATCATGGCGCGTCGTGCGGTACCTGCTTCCACCACCTTGTTGAGCATGAAGTTCATGTCTGTGACTACATGCTGGGGCAGAACCTGCGCCCCCTTTTCCGCAAAATCATGCTGAAAAACTGATTTGCCATCAGGGGTGTAGATATTGAGTGCAAACAGAGGTGTTGTTTTAGTGCCGCCGTTGCCAAAGGCTGAATAAGCAGCTGCCATGTCAATTACATAGACTTCTCCCGAACCGATAGGGAGTGAAGCAGAATCTTTCAGTTCAGACGTGATCCCCATATTATGGGCCAAATCAACAATGCGTTTGCGGCCAAGTTTTGGATTACCCTGTCCGGCTTCAATAGAGAGGCGTACTGCAACAGTGTTGATCGAACGGGCCAATGCGCTCACCATTGGCATGGCTCCGGCATAAGATTTGCCATAGTTGGAAGGGCACCAGTTGCCAACACATATGGGAGCATCGACGACACGGGACGTAGGAGAGAGTTTCGGATTAGCCAGAAGTGCAGAGGCATACACAAAGGGTTTGAAGGATGAACCGGGCTGGCGCAGCGCATCAGTGGCCCTGTTGAACTGGCTTTGTCCATAATCCCGACCGCCTACGATCGCACGCACCTGACCGTCAACATCCATGACAACAACGGCACCCTGAGAAACACGATATTGTTTGCCGTACTGTTTTAGAGTGTTCTCTAACGCTTGCTCAGCTGCTGTCTGTATGGTTCGGTCAAATGGAGTTTTAATTATGAGAACATGCTCGTGTCCCAGAATGCCTGTTGCAACGAGCTTTCTTGTCTGGTCATAGGCCCAGTCAAGATAATACTCAGGTGCATTCTCAAGTTTTCTGTCAATTGGAGTTGCAGGGTTGCGAAGCGCCGTCTGTATCTGTCCTTCAGTCAGGTAACCGGCATCCACCATATTACGCAGAACATCGTTTGCCCGTCCGCGTGCAGCAGGCAGATTGACGAGAGGAGAGTATTTTGTTGGGGCCTTAAACAGTCCTGCAAGCATTGCTGCTTCGGCAAGAGACAGTTCTGGTAGCTTTTTACCAAAATAGTAATTAGCTGCCGCAACAATACCGTGAGAGCCGCCACCCATATAGGCGAGATCGAGATATTGCTTCAGTATTTCATTCTTTGAGTAATGCGTTTCCAGCCATAGAGCCAGAAATGCTTCCCGGATTTTCCGTTCAACAGAGCGTTCATTGGAGAGAAAGAGGTTCTTTGCAAGCTGTTGGGTGATCGTTGAACCGCCCTGAACAACGCCACCACCCGTCATGTTGACGGTCAAGGCACGGAAAGTCCCGATCGGATCAACGCCCCAATGGTGATAGAAGCGCCGGTCTTCGGTTGCGAGAACTGCATGGATCAGGAGCTGGGGGAAATCCTCAAACTTGATTGAATCATCAAAGCGGATGCCTCTGTGACCAATTTCATTTCCATACCGATCAAGATAGGTTGCTGTAACAACAGGACTGTTAGCCCATTTATTGGTGACATCCTGAAATGTTGGAATGGCAAGGATTGATAAAAAGCACAGGCCGACCAACCCTATAGTCAATGCTTCATCAGCAATATCAACGAACCAGCGCCATGGATGACGGACTTTAAGATGGTTGATAAAATCAGCATACCGTTTCCAGTTTCTGCTACAGATGCTCCAGAGCGAGAAAAGGGATGCATCTATCCATGCGTCTATTGCCAGCGCAATGCGCCTAAAGCCGTTAATTCCTTTTCGAAAAGGCGGCATACGCTTAGGCCTCATCCCTGCTTGTATAGGTGGATAGTCTGACATTTCAGAGAAACACGATGCGTTCTGGGCAGGTCCTGCTCGTATGCACATAGTCTTCCTGAAAAGAATATATGTCGGAAAAATTTCATAAATAGGGTATGATGTTATGAATCTTGCATACCTGCCGAGAGCAGATGAGATATGCAGGTTGTTTCACTCCGGAGAGTTTCATTGGACAAAGCCCCCAATCATAATGCTGTGCCGTTTTGGCAGCGAAAAAGCCTTGAAGAGCTGAATACGCAGGAATGGGAAAGTCTTTGTGATGGCTGCGGAAAATGCTGCCTTGTGAAGCTTGAGGATGAAGATACGGACGAAATCTATTACACGGATGTAGCCTGCACGTTATTTAATCCGGAAACCTGCACCTGCCGTGATTATACCAATAGGCAGAAGAAGGTCGCGGATTGCGTGAAGCTCACTCCAAAAGCCGTTAAAACGATTTCATGGTTGCCACCAAGCTGTGCTTATCGCCTTGTTGCCGATGGTAAGGATCTTCCATCATGGCACCCACTCGTAAGTGGCAATCGCAATGGCGCAACTATGGCTGGGGCTTCTGTTCATGGCAAAGTCGCAGGCATTGAGGATGACTACACAACAGAGGAACTTTTGGACCGCATTGTTGAGTGGCCATCTGAGTAATTTATCCTAAATAAAAATCTTGACATAAAATGAAAATTGAGGTCAGATAATAGTATATTTAAAGCCGGAGGTTAGAAAAATGACGCCGCCAGCATGTTGTGAAAGGTCGTAAGTTAAGTTGATCTTAAGTCAATTTCTTTCGATCCCATTAAATGACAATTTAAATATCTGTCCGAATATTTCGGAAATGATATAGCGTATCGCTAAATTTGGTTTTTACCAATGCGGGCCTTCGTATCACATGATCGAGGGCCTGTTTTATTTTATGAATATAAAAAATAAGCCGGAGAAAACTCCGGCTTATCTTGTTATTGTGTTAGTCGCTCTTTGTGCGGCGCTGACGGATCATAAAGTTGTCATAGGAGTATTCGGCAACTTGGAACCACAGATATTCTTCATTTCTGAAGGCTGTTGTTGATTCAATTACCTTCTTGAAGTCTTCATTCTTAGCTGAGATTTCAGCGAAGACTTCCTGAGAAGCTTTATATGAGGCTTCCATAATTTCCTGACTGAAAGCACGAAGTGTTGCACCTGAACCGAGCAGGCGGCGCAATGCACCTGGGTTACGGGCATCGTACTTGGCAATCATGTCCTGATTGACAACCGCAGCAGCTGCCTTGACAGCATCCTGATAGGTTTTCGGCAGTTCAGCAAACTTCTTGTCATTAATCATGAAGTGCAGACCGGCGCTACCTTCCCACCAACCTGGGTAGTAGTAGAATGGAGCGACCTTAACGAAGCCAAGCTTTTCGTCGTCATATGGGCCAACAAATTCCACGGCATCAATCGTGCCACGTTCCAGAGATGGATAAATATCTGCAGGTGGAATTTGCTGAGGCAGAACACCAAGCTTGCTGAGAATTTCACCACCAAGACCCGGAATACGCATCTTAAGACCTTTAAGGTCTTCAACGGTTTTAATTTCCTTGCGGAACCATCCACCCATCTGGGTGCCTGTGTTGCCACCCGGGAATGCAACAAGACCAAACTTCTTGAAGAAGTTGTCTGCGAGTTCCTGCCCGCCACCGGCGAGAATCCAGGCATTCAGCTGGCGGGTGTTCAGACCAAAAGGCTGAGCTGTAAACAGAGAAAATGTTGGGTCTTTACCAACGTAGTAGTATGACGCGGTGTGAATGATTTCGACAGTGCCGTTGATGGCAGCATCAAGAGCCTGTGCTGTACCTACAATCTCACCAGCCGGGAATGTCTGAATCTGGAATTTGCCATCTGTCAGGTCAGAAACGACTTTGGCAAATAGTTCTGATGCGCTCCAGAGAATATCGAGAGATGGCTGGAAAGCAGAGCTCAGGCGCCATTTAATCGTAGGGGCGTTCTGTGCAATGGCTGGTTTTGCAATGACACTTGTAGCAGCCGCAGCAGCGGCACCAGCGGTTGCAGCAGAAAGGAACTGACGACGTTTCATATATTAGTCTCCCGACTTTTAATGAGTACAGCAACAGATAACAGGGTCTTGTTTAGTCACAATAGCCTGAATAATCAGTAAGATAGCATAGAATGAGTTAATTAAGAAACTCTACTCAAAATGCTACTCTCCTTGGAAAAGCTCACTTTAGAAAGCTCAACCTTGGTTTAATGAGCACTTTAGTTTCTCGTATCGTCAATTGCATTGATGTAAAAGAATAATTTTTATTGTTTCCACGCATTAATGTTGCGCATTATCCAGAGAATGTTGGGCGCGAGTGGTGTAATGGCGGTAATACCTCCGCATGGAGATGAGTTTTTTTCTCCCAGTGCACTTGAGGACCAGCTCAATATGCCTCCCAGCCCGTAACCTTCTGGCCCGAAGACAAATGCCGGGCCGCCTGAATCTCCACGACAGGCACCAGCACCCGTTTTCATTGCATAAGACTTGGGGTCTGCCGCAATGACCAGATCATTGGGTGGCTGTTTGGTTTTGATGATGCTTAAGGAAACAACGCGTAATGTTCTGGCAGACTTTATATTGGCATAAGAGGTGCTGCCAAAACCAGCAACATAGATTTCATCACCCATGCGAACCGGAATATTGGCATGAATGGTCAGAGGTTCCATATCATCGGGAGCTGGTTCGGATAACCTGATGAGTGCAAGATCAACACCTGTCTGTTCTGTTGGTGCCAGCCGCACATCAAAGCTGGGTGAACGAACGATCTGCGCAATTGTGAGCTTTTTGGATTGGAATTTTCTATCCATTACTGTGACCCAGTAAGAACTTTTAACCGTCACGCAATGAGCAGCAGTTAACACAGCATTTGAAGAGACAAGAACGCCGCTGCATAATTCTCCGGCAGAGTTCTCAATCCGAACAACAGAACTTCTCAATCCGTCTTTATCACGCGCTGCTTTCCCTTGTGTGATGGCATTTGCGAGACCGGGAATAAGAAGTATTGCAAGTGTTGCTGCGAGAAGTTTTTTCATTGCTCATCAATCGTTGAAATATGAATGATATTAGTCTGCCCACTGAGCGGTTCTGCCCCAGCGTGCCATTGTCTGTTCAATCCATACTCTTTGTGGGCCAAGTAAAATACCCTGAGCCTGAGACCCGCATAGTGATGTCTTGGAAATTTCTGCCCATGCTGTAATGGCAAAAACTTTATCGTCTACCAACTGTGGGCCACCGGAGTCGCCGCTACAGATGCCTGTTCCTTGAGGTGCCTGCTCCCATATCAGGAGGCGACCCGGCCCATAAGGTTCCCGAACAGTCAGTGTAAGTGTATTCAATGTGCCCATAGAGCGCGGGTTGCCGTTTTGGGAGACACCAAACCCTGCGATGGTAATACGTTCTCCTTCTGTCGGGTGTCTGCTTGAGAGACGTGCAGAAGAGAAATCTGAGGGAAGAGGGTTGGATAATCTGAAAAGGGCAAGATCAACTGATGCCTTGCGTGCCTTGACAGCACCCGGGATATATCGCGGATGGACACGTTTTTCCGATGGTTCAAGCATAACCGGCTGGCTGTTTCTGTCGCGGTAGTGAATACGAAACTGATCTGCGCCACTGGCACAATGTGCTGCTGATAAAACGACATCATGAGCGACAACCAGTCCAGAGCATACACCACCATTTGATTTCAAAATCATGACCGTATTGCGTTGAAGGTGGGGCGCGGGGCTTCCGCCAGTAAGGGTGCTTGCCGGTGCGATGGACAGGGAGCTCCATGCCAGAAGAATAAAAGTCGTATTTTTAAATATTCTCAGCATTCCCTGCAGCCTGTATTGTATCTTTGTCATTCACCTTATGAACTAATATTCCTTTAGAAGGAATTGATTACAACAAAATATATATTGTTCAGCAATTATTCACGGGCGGTAGTACAGAGTGCGCCCATGCGTAAATTGATCATATTCCTCATTGCTATATTTTCAGCCTCTCCCAGCTTTGCGCAAGGGACGTTTGCGAATTGTGTGTCCCCCAAAGAAATGGGAGAGATCGTTGCTGCCAATAAGTTTGTTGCACCAACGACTGCTGTTATTACGGCTCGTAAAAAGGTTCCGAATGCGGATGTTGTACGTGCTGATTTATGTAAGCAGGAAAACAGTTTTATCTATGTCATTGTTGCTCTCAACAAGGAAGGCCGTGCTATGCATGTGCTTGTAAGCCCCGAATCCGGTAAGGTGACGGCAACAAAATAATCAGGGATTTAGACATTGCGCCTACTTGTCGTTGAGGATGATAAAGATCTGAATAAGCAGATCACCAGTTCGCTTGAACAGGCCGGTTACGTTGTAGACAAGGCTTTTGATGGTGAAGAAGGCCAGTTTCTTGGAGAAACCGAGCCCTATGATGCCATTATTCTAGACCTTGGTTTGCCGATTGTTGATGGTGTCTCGGTTCTGAATGCCTGGCGTAAGCAGGATATCAAGACACCTGTCATTATCCTGACAGCCCGTGATCGCTGGAGCGATAAGGTTCAGGGCTTTGATGCCGGTGCTGATGATTATGTGACGAAGCCATTTCATACAGAAGAGCTTCTGGCCCGTGTTCGCGCTCTGCTGCGCCGGGCCGCAGGTCATGCATCCAGTGAAATCGTTTGCGGAACCGTTCGTCTGGATACGAGATCAGGGCGTGTTATTGTTGATGGAATGCCGATTAAGCTGACATCACATGAATATCGTCTGCTCTCTTATCTGATGCATCATACCGGCCGTATTGTCTCTCGTGGTGAGCTGACAGAACATCTGTATGATCAGGATTTTGACCGCGACTCGAATACAATTGAAGTTTTCGTTGGCCGCCTTCGCAAGAAGCTTGGTGTTGATATTATCCAGACCATTCGTGGGCTGGGATATTTGATTGACGCGAATACATAAAGGTAGAACGTGTCCATAAAAGCTCTGCTTGGCCGCCGCTCTATTGCAGCCAGACTTGTGTTCTCGGCTGTATTCTGGAGCATACTGATCCTGCTGGTTGCAGGCGGTATTCTGACAACCCTTTACAGGGGAAATACCGAGCAGAGCTTTGACCAGCGCTTAATCGTCTATACCAATAATCTGACATCTGATCTGGTTGCTTTGGCTAACCCTGATAAGGATTTGCCATCAGTTGGTGATCCGCGGTTTGAGCTGCCTCTTTCCGGTTGGTACTGGCAGGTTGGTCGCCCGAATGGGGCTGTGCAGGAAATTCGCTCATCCAAGTCATTGTTTGGCGGTTCGTTACCAAGCCTTCTTAAGCCAAATGAAGAGGCACGCTTCGGTACAATCCGTAAAGGCTATGGTGCGGCACCCGATGAACGGCCATTACGTATTCTTGAACGTGATATTGATCTTGGAAAAGATGGCCGGTTTATCCTGCGTGTTGCAGGGCCGGCTGATGAGATTGATAATTCTGTCAGTCAATTTCGTTTTATGCTCACCGTTACCTTTATCATGCTTGGCCTTGCTCTTGGAGTCTCCGCATTGTTACAGGTCCGGTTCGGATTGCAGCCTTTGACAAAACTGCGTGCAGCTCTCAGCAATATCCGGAAAGGTGAGGCTGAACGTATTCGCGGGTTTTATCCCAAAGACATCGCTCCTCTGGCAGGTGAGATTAACCTTCTTCTTGATACCAATCAGGAGATTCTTGAGCGGGCACGTACACAGGTTGGCAATCTCGCGCATGCACTCAAAACACCCCTAAGCGTGATTGTGAATGAAGCAGAGACCGCGCCAAAAGATGTTTCTGTCAAGATACGTGAGCAGGCTGAGATTATGCATGATCAGGTGCGCCATTATCTTGATCGCGCACGGGCAGCTGCTCTGGTTGGCACCCTCGGGTCTCTTACTGAGATAGAGCCGATTGTTGCAGCTTTTGAGCGGACCTTTAATAAAATCTATCGCGATAAAAACCTTCAGATTAAGGTCAATGTTCCGGCAGAAATCCGCTTTCGCGGTGAGAAGCAGGATTTTGAGGAGATGGTTGGCAACCTTGTTGATAATGCCTGTAAATGGGCAAAAAGCGAGGTGACTATTGCGGCCCGTATTTCTGAAGACGAAGAACGCCTTCGCCTTCACCTGACGATAGATGATGATGGCCCGGGTGTACCGGAAGGAAAGCGTCAGGAAATGATCAAGCGTGGTCGACGTCTTGATGAAAGCAAACCAGGCTCCGGACTTGGTCTCTCAATCGTGGCGGAGTTAGCATCCCTCTACCGGGGAGACTTCCAACTGGGGACCTCTCCCCAGGGAGGGCTTCGTGCAGAGATAATTCTGCCAGGTGATGTGCAGGGCTAATCAATTGATAATCATGGATAATTATCATTTCAGTTACATAGGTAGCCGAATTGTGAAGTTTTCTTTGTCCATTTTGATTCCCAGAAGCATAAAAAGCCTTTAAAGCAATGCTGAATGAAAGCAGACGGCTGATGGCGTCGGCATAACTGTTATAACTGACATCACCGGGAAGTGGGAAAAGTTCACTGATGGGCATTTGGGTTATTTTCAGTCTGATGACAGTCGCGGTTGCGATTGTTCTTCTGTGGCCTTTGTCACGTCCACAGACAGTGGCACAAGCCCCGGATGAGGATGATGTGCTGTTCTATAGACAGCAGGCCGCTGAAATCAGCCGGGATTTGTCACGCGGGCTTCTCTCAAGTGAGGAGGCCGAGGCGGCTAAAGCAGAAGCTGCCAGACGACTGTTACGCTCCAGCCAAAGCAACTCTCAAACCTTAACGGATGAAACAACAGGCAAAGCTGCCCTGCTGCGCCGCCGTTGGGTTGCCATTCTGGTGTTGCTGATTGTTCCGCTGAGCGGTCTCGTACTTTATCAGGTCCACGGTGCTCCTGACTACAATGAGCAGTTCGCAACGCTCCAGAAGCTCAAGCAGGAAGAGGCGCAGAAAGAGGCTTCCCGCCAGCGTGAGGTACAGGATGCCGTCGAAAAGATGCAAACCTACCTTAAAACCAAGCCGGATGATGGCCGCGCTTGGGAGCTGATCGCGCCTGTCTATATGGGGCAGCGCCGTTTTGATGAAGCTGCTAATGCTTTTGAAAAAGCCAATAATATTCTGGGTGAAACACCGGCACGCCTGACAGCATATGCTGAAGCACTGATCTATGCCGGGCGTGGTATGATTTTTGATAAGGCTAAAACTGCCTTGGAAAAGGCAGTCAGTCTTGACCCCAAAGCGGACAAGGCTCGCTTCTATCTCGGCCTTGCTGCTGAGCAGGATTCTGACTTTGATAAGGCCGCTGAATATTATACGGCAGCTGCGAAAGTCGGTAACCCGCAGATTAAAGCTGAATCAGAAAAAAGGCTTGCTAATCTGGAAGCGGCAAAACAGCAGGCTGTTCCAGCAGTTGGCCCGGAAGCAATCAGGGGAATGGTTGGTGGATTGGAAGCCCGTCTTGAAGAAGAGAATGGTACACCTGAGGAGTGGTCACGTCTTGTGCGCTCCTATACTGTTCTCGGGCAAAAAGATAAGGCTATTGAAGCCTTAGCTAAAGCGCGTAAGGCTTTAGGCTTTGATAAAGCTAAATTGGCAGAATTTGAGACTGCCGTGAAACCTCTCAAGCTGGATAATGGTGCACAATGACAAGGAAACAACGCCGCTTAACGCTTATCGGGGCTGCAGGTTGTGTTATTGCTTTGGCTCTTGGGCTGGTTCTCTACGCCATGAGTGGAACGATCACCTTCTTCTTCAGTCCATCCGAGGCGGTGGCTGAGGGTGTTAAGCCGGGGACACGCTTTCGTTTGGGCGGCCTTGTAAAAGATGGAAGTATTCTGCGTGAAGATGGTGGCAAGGTCAGTTTTGTGATCATGGATGCCAATGAAGAGATCAGGGTCGATTATACGGGTATTTTGCCTGATCTGTTCCGTGAAGGGCAGGGAGTGATTGCTGAAGGCGCACTGGATATGGGCGGTGCTTTCAAGGCCGACAGTATTCTTGCAAAGCACGACGAAAACTATATGCCGCGAGAAGTTGCTGATAGCCTGAAAAAGCAGGGCCATTGGCAGGATCAATACGGAAACGACCAGACCAAGTAACAGGAGCTGTCAGTGTTTGTTGAAGCAGGACATTATGCACTGGCCCTTGCTTTGGGCGTATCAGTCATTCAGACGATTGTCCCGATCTGGGGAACGCGTACGAGCGATCATGATTTAATGGCAGTGGCTGTGCCTGCTGCAATTGTGACATTCCTCTGTATCGGCTTCGCTTATCTTGCACTGACCTATGCCTATGTTGCATCTGACTTTTCAGTATTGAACGTTATTGAGAATTCCCATTCTCTGAAACCACTGGTCTATAAGATGTCAGGTGTCTGGGCCAACCATGAGGGCTCAATGCTGTTATGGGTGCTGATCCTCGCACTTTTTGGGGCGATGGTTGCGGTGGCCCGAAAATCTGTACCAGAGCGTCTGCGTGCCAATACGCTGGCCGTACAAGGGGCGGTAACCTTTGCATTCCTCATCTTTATTCTGACGGTTTCAAATCCTTTTATCCGGGTTATGCCTCCCGTTGCTGAAGGTCAGGGGCTGAACCCAATTTTGCAAGACCCCGGCCTCGCAATTCATCCGCCGCTTTTATATCTCGGCTATGTTGGCTTCTCGATTTCCTTTGCCTTTGCTATTGCTGCTTTGATTGATGGCAAGATTGATGCCGCATGGGCCCGTATTGTGCGCCCCTGGACATTATCCGCATGGATATTCCTGACTCTTGGTATCGCGATGGGCTCATACTGGGCCTATTACGAATTAGGCTGGGGTGGCTGGTGGTTCTGGGATCCGGTTGAAAATGCTTCTCTAATGCCATGGCTCTCTGGAACCGCGCTGATCCACTCAACTGTTGTGATGGAGCGTCGGGACTCTTTGAAGGTCTGGACAATCCTGCTGGCAATCCTGACATTCTCACTGTCTCTGCTTGGGACCTTTATCGTCCGCTCCGGCATTCTGACATCAGTTCATTCGTTCGCGGTTGATCCGAAACGGGGTGTCTTCATTCTTGGTATTCTTATCCTCTTCATTGGTGGCTCTTTGGCATTGTTTGCATGGCGAGCACCGATGTTGAAGAAGGGTGGCATATTCGCGCCAATCTCACGTGAAGGTGGCTTGGTTATCAATAACCTGTTTCTGGCCGCAGCCTGTGCAACCGTTTTTATCGGCACATTATACCCGCTTGCTTTGGAAGCTTTGACTGGTGACAAAATTTCGGTTGGAGCGCCATTCTTCAATATGACCTTTCTGCCAATTATTATTCCGCTTCTGGCTTTTCTGCCGATGGGACAGACTCTGGCATGGAAGCGTGGTGATATTGCAGCGGCGGCTAAGCGTCTGATGTTCGTTTACGCCATTGCGATTGTTGTGACCGTTATCATGCTGTCTCTTACGAGTGGCGGGCCTGTCATGGCACCGATTGGTGTTGGTTTTGGCCTTTATCTGGTTTTGGGTTCCATCAATGAGATATTCACCCGCTGCTGGAAATCAGGCCAGAACATCAAAGTATTCTTTAGCAAAGCGCTTGGTTTACCCCTTTCAACATGGGGAACTGTACTTGCCCATGCTGGTGTTGGCTTAAGTGTTATGGGGGTTGCCGCGACAATCTGGGGTACTGAAACCATTGCCTCTGTCCGTGAAGGGGAGATGGTCAATGCTGGTCCGTATCAGGCAAAGCTTGAACGTGTTGTGCCGCGTAAAGGCCCCGATTACAATGAAATGGCTGCGATCTTCACTATTATGGATGGAGATAAAGTGGTTGGTACAACAGAAACGATGAAGCGTATCTTTGTGTCTCGTCAAAGCATGCCAACAACTGAAGCCGGTATCCTGACAAAGGGCTTAAGCCAGATTTATGTTAGCCTTGGTGAGTTACAGGAAAATGGCAGCATAGGTATTCGTGTCTATTATAAACCACTTGTCACGCTTATCTGGATTGGTTCACTTATTATGGCTCTGGGCGGCTTCTTCTCACTGGCTGATCGTAGATATCGGGTTGGTGCGCCAAAGCGTTCTCGCAACGCTCTGGAGATAGGTGCAACAGCAGGAGCACAGACATGATACGCAAGCTGTTCTCTGCTTTTGCAGTTATTGGCATTCTGGCTTCCATGTCGTTGGCTGCTCACGCTATTGGGCCTGACGAGCTGCTTAAAGATGAAAAGCTGGAACATCGTGCCCGTGAGATATCCGCTGAGCTCAGGTGTCTCGTCTGTCAGAACCAGTCAATTGATGATTCAGACGCAACGCTTGCCCGTGATCTGCGTATTCTGGTGCGTGAGCGTTTGCAGGAAGGTGATAGCAACGAGCAGGTTATGGATTATGTCGTCAGCCGCTATGGCGAGTTCGTCCTGCTCAAGCCGGTCTTCAAGCTGCATACTCTGGCCCTCTGGCTGACACCGCTGGTTGTGCTGCTACTTGGAGCTTTCGGTCTTTACCGTATGGCCAAACGCCGGAAACAGCAAACAGTTCAGCCACTCTCAAAAGAAGAGCAGGCAGCGCTTGATGCGCTCTTGAAGAAGTAATTTTGTAGAGTTTTAAATATTACAAATTTTTCATTCACCAGCCAAAATCCCGTAAGGCTGGTGGATGCATAGTCTCCATCGTTGAATACCAAAAGCCCCTATGTAGGCTGACGCGTGGAGATGAATATGTTGAACCAGAATAAAATTGAAAAAGGTAACCTGCCGATTGCAAACTCAGTTCGCAGTCGTCCGGTGAAATCAAAGAAACTGGTTTGTGCAGCATTGGCTGCGGTTCTCATGACAGGTGGTGCCTTGAGCAGTCTGGCTTTTGTGGCGTCAGAACCTGCCCATGCCGAGCTACGCTCATCTGATCAGCCTATTCAGGCTGCCCCCTCATTTGCTGATGTGATTGAACGCGTAAAGCCAGCTGTGGTTTCCGTACGTGTTAAAGTTCAGAATGCTTCGTTCTCTGGGTCTGGTGATAATAGTGATTTATCACAGATGCCTCCTGAAATGCGCCGCTTTTTCCAGCAGTTTAGCGATCAGAACCAGTTTTCAGGACGTCGCAGTGCGCCTGTCTCACAGGCTCAGGGTTCCGGATTTTTCATCTCTGCTGACGGCTATCTGGTTACAAATAACCATGTGGTCGATAATGCGGTCGATGTTCAGGTATTGATGGACGATGGCAAAACCCTTGAGGCTAAGGTTGTTGGAACTGATCCGAAGAGCGATCTGGCTTTGCTGAAGGTCGATGGTCAGAGTGATCTGCCATATGTCCGCCTTGCCAAAACAAAACCACGTGTTGGTGAATGGGTTTTGGCTGTCGGCAATCCGTTTGGCCTTGGTGGTACGGTCACATCCGGTATTGTTTCAGCAGAACATCGTGATATTGGCGAAGGTCCTTATGATGACTTCCTGCAGATTGATGCGTCCGTGAACCGGGGTAACTCAGGTGGCCCGACCTTTAATCTGTCCGGCGAAGTTGTTGGCGTAAATACGGCAATCTATTCACCATCAGGCGGCAGTGTCGGTATCGCCTTCGCTATCCCGGCCAGTACGGTAGAGAAAATTACCAATGACCTGAAAGATAAGGGTACCGTATCCCGCGGTTATATCGGTATCGCAATCCAACCGGTCTCTCCTGAAATTGCTGAGGCCATTGGTTTGAAAGACGGGAAGGGTGCGCTCGTTGCCCGTTCTGTTCTCAATGGCCCGGCAGCGAAAGCAGGCATTAAGACAGGCGACACGATCATTGCCGTGAATGGCGAGGCGATTAATGAGCCAAAAGATCTCTCGCGGAAAATTGCTTCTGTTTCTCCCGGGCAATCGGTGACTGTAAAGGTCTTCCGGGCGGGGCAGGAGCGTGAAGTAAAGCTCACAGTTGAGAGTCAGCCAAAAGGCGCATGATGAAATTGGAATGCAGAGCGTTCTCACTCCCGTCGCCCTGCATTTCCTGAGCATCCCGGTCGAGACTCCACACGATACTCCGGGATTAAGAATGGAACAGGCTCAATCTGTTCCATTAACAGCAAACCTGCCGTTCTCATTGCCCTCCAGAGAACGGCAGGTGCTGCTGTAAAGGCAAAGAGAATTAGATCATCGTTTAACCTGTTGGTTGAAGCCAAATTCTTCTCGCCATTCATGGATTCTTTTACGAGATGCAGTAAGATGACCCTTATGCGAATACTGATTATCGAAGACGATACCGAAGCGGGGCAGTACCTGCAGAAGGCTTTCAAGGAACAGGGCCATGTCGTGGATTATGCCGCTGATGGTCTGGATGGCTATGCCATGGCCGAAAGTGGTGACTATGATGTGCTGATCGTTGATCGGATGTTGCCAAAGCTTGATGGTCTGTCACTGATCCGCTCCTTGCGTGAGCAGGAAATTACAACACCGGTTTTGATCCTGTCTGCATTGGGGCAAGTTGATGATCGCGTGAAAGGGTTGCGTGCAGGTGGTGATGATTATCTGCCAAAGCCTTATGCGTTTTCAGAGCTTCTTGCCCGCGTTGAGGTGCTCGCACGTCGCCGCTCAGCTCCTGTCAGTTCTGAACAGACGAGTTATCAGGTCGCAAATCTGGTGCTTGACCGCTTATCCCATCGCGTATCCCGTGATGAAGAAGAAATTATGTTGCAACCGCGTGAGTTTCGCCTGCTTGAGTATTTAATGAAAAATGCCGGGCAGGTTGTGACGCGCACGATGCTGCTTGAAAATGTCTGGGATTATCACTTTGACCCTCAGACCAACGTGATTGACGTACATGTCTCCCGTCTGAGATCAAAAATTGATAAAGGCTTTGAGCCGCCATTGCTGCACACAATCCGTGGTGCTGGTTATATGATTAAGGTTGGTGGCGAGGCTGAGAGATGATTGCTCTTGGCAAAATTGCCCGCTCTACGGGGTTCAAGCTCTCCCTCCTCTATCTCATCATTTTTGCCTTCGTCGCTTCTGCTGCGATTAGTTATGTTTTCTTCAATGCCCGCCGTATTCTCGATGAGCAGATTTATTCAGCCATCGATAATGAAGTGCAGATGCTGACACGGGGATTTGAGCGTTTTGGCCCGGTTGGGGTGGCAAAAGCTATCGAACGCAGAAAGCAGCAGCCGGGCAGTTTCCTGTATCTTATGGTTGATCCGTTCGGCCGCAAGATGGCCGGGAATATTGAAGAGATTGAACCCAGACTTCTTGAGAAATCAGGTGTTTCAGAGGAAAGCTATAAACGGGTTGAAGATACGGATGCTGTTGAGCATCAGGCGATTATTCGTGTTCTGGTTTTTGATAGTGGTTTCCGGTTGCTGGTTGGCCGCGACGTTGAGGAGCGGGCACGTCTTGATGCAGCTGTAAAGCGTGCGTCGCAATTGGCTTTTCTTGTTATCTGTCTGTTTAGTGTCGCAGGTGGATGGTTCGTGATGCGCCGTGTTCTCAAGCGCGTCAGTGAAATGACGGAGACGACGAAGACGCTTGTTTCAGACAATCTTGATGGTCGGCTTAAGGTGACGGGCTCGGGCGATGAGCTTGATCGTCTGGCTGTTAATCTGAATGATATGCTTGACCGGATTAGCGAGCTGATGTCCGGCCTCAAGGAAGTATCCGATAATATTGCACATGACCTGAAAACACCTTTGACCAGATTGCGCAACCGGGCCGATGAAGCACTTCGCACTGCAACAAGCGAGGATGAGCTTCGTGAGGCACTGGAGGCCAATATCAATGAGAGTGATAACCTCATACGCGTGTTCAATGCGCTCCTGATGATTGCTCGTCTGGAAGCGGGTAATGCACAGGCCGATATGACGGACTTTGACGCATCTGAGATTGCCCGGGATGTTGCTGAGCTTTATGAGCCGCTGGTTGAGGATGCCGGTGCTTCACTGGAAATCAATGTTGCTGATAATTTATGGATTCATGGTAACCGGGAGCTGCTTGGCCAGGCAGTCTCAAACCTTATGGACAACGCGCTTAAATATGGCGTCGATGAAAATGGTGTCATGGGGGCGCTTGCAATTACTGCCATGCAGGATGGTGAGTTTATAGAGCTTATTGTTAGCGATAAGGGGCAGGGTATTCCGGAAGAAGATCGTGAGCGCGTATCTGAACGCTTCGTTCGTCTGGAAGGTTCGCGGACACAACCCGGTTTTGGGCTTGGTCTCAGTCTGGTTTCAGCTGTTGCCCAGTTGCATGAGGGTGCTCTTGTTCTAGGGGATAATAACCCCGGTCTGAAAGCTGTGTTACGTCTACCATTACGCAAACGGGTAGAGGAGGCAGAACATCGTGAAGTCTGATGCCAGTCGTGGAGCCTTGGTTGAACGCATTGTTTCAACTCCGTTTATCAGTGACGAGAAAAAGGCTCAGTCCCGTTTGGATGATTTGCAACAGCGCATTGCAAATAAAACGGAACTTTCCACTCTGGCAGAGCTCCTGCGGGGAGAGGCATTACAGAAGCTTGTTCTTGCTATTGCCGATCATTCAAACTTTCTGTGGCAGCTGGCCTATTCAGATCCGGAACGCTTGCAGCGGCTTGTGACAACGGCCCCTGAGGAGGCTGCAAAACAGGTTATAAGCGCACAGCGCAATTGCTATAAGCCATTTCTTAAAGGTGCGGTTACACGTGATGATATTGCGGCTAGTCTGCGCAAGTCACGCGGTGAGATGGCTCTGTTAGTGGCTCTGGCTGATATTGTCGGTGTCTGGGATGTTGAGACCGTAACAGATACACTAAGCCGTTTCGCAGATGCTTCGGTTGGTGGAGCGCTCGATGTCGTGTTGCATGAAGCCGCTTCCCTTGGACGGCTTAATCTGCCTGACCCTGAAAAACCCAGTACGGGTTGTGGTGTTGTTGTGCTGGCGTTCGGCAAGCACGGTTCGAATGAACTGAATTATTCATCAGATATTGATCTCGTTCTTTTCTTCGACCCGAAAAGCCCGGCTATTCCCGAAGAGGGAGAGCCTGCAACGATCTATAGCCGTATCGCACTGCAACTGGCACGTCTGTTGCAGGAGAGAACACCCTTTGGCTATGTCCACCGGGTTGATTACCGCTTGCGGCCAGACCCGGGTTCGACGCCTACAGCAATGGCTCTGCCGTCAGCCTATGCCTATTACGAGTCTGTTGGGCAAAACTGGGAACGTGCTGCCATGATCAAGGCACGCCCGGCTGCTGGTGAAATAGCTCTCGGTGAGAATTTCCTGAAAGAACTGACGCCATTTGTCTGGCGCAAGTATTTTGACTTTGCCTCTATTGCTGATGTCCATGCAATGAAACGCCAGATTCACGCTGTGCGGGGACATGAGGAAATTGCCGTTGCCGGGCATGACATTAAACTTGGCCGTGGCGGCATTCGCGAGATTGAGTTTTTCGTCCAGACACAGCAGCTGGTTTTCGGTGGTCGGCGCCCGGTTCTCAGAGGTAAAAAAACACTCGATATGCTGGTTGCCCTTCGGGATGAAAACTGGATTTCGCCTGAGGCTTGTGGCGAATTATCTGAAGCCTATAAATTTTTGAGAACGGTTGAGCATCGCCTGCAGATGGTCGCTGATGAGCAGACACAGCGACTGCCTGATGATGAGAAGACACTGACGAAGTTTGCCAAGTTCTGCGGTTATTCAAACTTAAAGGCATTCTCCAAAGCTTTGACTGGCTATGCCCATCAGGTGCAGAAGCATTATGCGCTTCTGTTTGAGGATGGGCCGGAGCTTGCAACAGATGTTGGCAGTCTTGTTTTTACGGGCTCCACTGATGACCCGGAGACACTCGCTTCGCTGAAGAAGATGGGTTTCAAGAATCCGGAAGCAGTTGCCGAGACAGTGCGTGGCTGGCATTTTGGTCGGCGCTCTGCCATCACTACGAAACGCGCTCGCGAAGTGCTGACGGAGATTACACCAGCACTGCTGGAGGCGCTTGGTGGCACGGCAGATCCCGATGCTGCCCTTGATAAGCTTGATCGTGCCTTTGGAACGATGCGGGCTTCTGCTGAGCTTCTGACGATACTCCAATCTCATGATCGTCTACGGTTTTTGTTTGCAGACCTGCTGGGCACGGCACCACGTCTAGCTGATACGGTTGCACAATCTCCGCATGTGCTTGACGCCATCATTGATCCGGCTTTTGCTGTACCGAAGAATGACGAAGCCTCCATTGAGAAGCAGATGCGACAGCTGCTTGGCAAGCCTGAAAACTACGAGGATTTCCTCGACCGGATCAGGGATGCTGCACGGCAGATGAAGTTTGTCGATGGTGCCCGGATGCTGTCGGGAGTTCTGTCTCCTGACCAGACAGGCCGGGTCTATTCGGCTATTGCACAGGCCGCTGTGCGTTGCTGCTTTGAATATACGCGCCGTGAGTTTGAGGAAGAATACGGTAAAATTTCCGGAGGACGTATCGCCATCCTCGGGCTTGGGCGGCTTGGTACATATGAACTGACGGCAAGCTCTGATCTTGATCTTATTGTTATCTATGATTTTGATGAAGAGAACCGTGAGAGTGATGGCGCCCGTTCACTGGATGCTATTCCATATCATGCCCGCCTGACCCAGCGTCTGGTTGGGGCACTGACTGTACCGACACGTCGTGGCAAACTCTATGATGTTGATCTGCGTTTACGCCCGCATGGTGGTAAGGGGCCGGTTGCTGTTCAGTTCAAGGGGTTCCTTGATTACCAGAGAACAGAAGCCGAGCTTTGGGAACATATGGCCTTAAGCCGGGCGCGTGTTATTGCAGGTGATGAAGGTTTTGTCGAAGAAGTTTCCGACACCTTAAGACAGATATTATCTGCCCCAAGAGACAAGAAATCAGTCTTTCATGAAGTGCGCACGATGCGTAATCTCATTGCCAAGGAAAAAGGCGATGCTGATCCGTGGGATCTGAAGCTTGCAGCCGGTGGCCTGACTGATCTTGATTTTATCGCGCAGGCCTACATTCTCACATATGCTGCTGACTACCCGTCTGTCATTGGGCAGCGTGCAGACAAGGTCTATGAAATTGCAGCAGGTGAGGGGCTGATGGAAGATGCAGAAGCCCATTATCTGGTGGAGGCCCATCGCCTGTTCGGCGATATTCTCCAGTGGCAGCGTCTGACCATTGAAAGCCACTTCAGTACAAAGACTGTTCCGCAGGCCATCTTTCGCCGACTGGCGGCTGTGGCAGGTTTGCCCAACGAGAAGGTTCTGCTCGCTCATCTTAATGATATGAGGAAGAAGGTTCGGGAGATTTATGATCGGTTGTTAGCGTGATATTTATTACCACGCTAACTTAGTGAACCGTATCCCCCAGAGCGATTTGTGTTGCAGATGTCTGATCACCTGTTGGCAGGTGGATGAGGGCGATGGTGCCAACGCCATCCTGTGAGCGCAGGCGTAATGAACCGCCGTGCATTTCTGTCAGGGAGCGGGCAATCGCAAGGCCAAGGCCTGAGCCTTTATAAGTCTTGGAGAATTCTGCCTCAACCTGCTCGAATGGACGGCCAATCTTTTGCAAGGCATGCTGCGGGATACCGATGCCGTTATCTTCAACGTAGATATTGATGGCGCCATGGGCCTGACGTGTACGGATGGTGATGCAACCGTTGTCATCAGTGAATTTGGCCGCATTCTGGAGCAGGTTGACGAGAATGCGGTGAAGCGCAGACTGATCAGCCGGGACGCAGATTTCTTCAGGGATAACGTCAACCGTGACAGAGAGGCCCTTGAGATCAACCTGTTCCTGAATGGAAGTCAGGGCAGTATGAATGGCTTCATTGACCTTAACGTCTGTCTTATTGAGTGTGAGGCGGCCATCTTCGATGCGTGACATTTCGAGAATGTCTTCAATGACTCCCAGAAGGCTCTGGCCGCTATTCAGGATATCCTGAGTATATTCTTCATAACGTTCTGAGCCGAGCTTTCCGAATACGCCAGCCTTCATCATATCAGCGAAACCGATGATGGCATTGAGTGGTGTACGGAGCTGGTGGCTCATGTTGGCAAGGAATTCAGACTTGGCACGATTAGCTGTTTCAGCTTTTGCCTTCTGTTCCAGATAACGCTCTGCAAGGTCAGCCATCTGCTGTGCCTGATCTTCGAGCTGCTCACGGGAAGCCTGAAGGTCAGAGATCGTTGCAATCAGGCGGCGCTCGGATTCAAGCAGTTGTTCTTCGTGTTTCTTAAGTGGTGTAATATCAACACCAACCGAGACATAGCCACCATCGCGTGTCCGGCGCTCATTAACCTGCAGCCAGCGGCCATCACCAAGTTCAGCTTCAAAGCTGTAAGGTGTATCGCTTGCGCCATTCTGCATGTTGCTGTGACGGATGACAGGCTCACGGGCATGCTGGATCACTTCTGCATAAGTCATGCCAGGTGCAACGGCGCTCATTGGCAGGTTGTAGAGGTGGCGGAACTTTGAGTTGCAAAGTACGAGACGGTTATTGTTATCCCAGAGAACAAAAGCTTCAGAGATGGCCTCAATTGCATCACGCAGGCGGGCATCATTGGCTTCTGTTTTTTCTTCCAGGCGGCGCTGTTCTGTTGTGTCGATAACAATGCCGACGAGATGGGCATCACGACCAGCCTCATTGTGCATCATCTCTGCACGGGCGCGCATCCATACCCAGTCAGAAGAAGCTGTACGCAGGCGGAACTCGTGATCAACCTGAGATGTCTCCTGATTGGCGAGCTGATCAGCAATCGCATAGAGATCAGGGTCTTCAGGGTGGATCATCGCATTGACCTCACCGAAGGAAAGGAATTCTTCGCCACGCTCATAACCAAGCATCTGGTACATGGAATCTGACCAGTAGATACGGCCACGGGCGATATCCCAATCCCAAAGGCCGCAGCGGCCACGGTTCAGGGCGGAGTCGATACGCTCACGGACACGCTCGCAGATATTGTCGGCAACTGTTGCGCGCTCTGCCTGCAGGAAGTAGGCAAGGCCGATACCGGACAGAACAATCATGATGGCGATGAGCAGAACAACCTGATTGATGGTGCGGGTATTCCAGCCAGCATAGAGATCGCTCATAGGCTGGACGATGGCGATATACCCACCAGAGGTCGTCAGATTACGGACAGTAGCGATCGCTTCTGAGCTGTCAGCCAGTTTGACTGTCATAACACCAGCGCGATCTGCAAACAGTGTAACAGGCTGGCCTGCGCCAAAGAGCGCTTCAAGAGTTAAAGGAATGTTCTGGGAAGTTGGATAGGATGCAAGAACAGCACCATCAACATTGGTGAGTAACAGTGTGCGGCCCTGTGTCAGGGAAGTGGCAGGAAGGAGCTTGGCAAAAGCCGTCAGCTTCGCCATCGCATCGGAAACTTCCGTCATTGCGCGGGTCTGGTCAAACTTCGTTGCAGACAATGTTGCAACGATATCAATGTTGCCGATTGCTTCATCAAGGATAGCCTGACGGGCTGCACGTGACTGCAGCCAGACACCTGTTGCAAGTGTCAGCAAGAAGCAGCCAACGAGCGCCGGAATCACATAACGGAGCCATGGCTCCATGCGTGCGATATGCCGAAATGCCGGGTTGGTTGCCGATCGGGCAATGCCAAGTATGGTCGCTGCGCGCACAGGCGCGACTGCGGTCTCCGCCTCCATGCGAAGTCCTTTCAGAATCCTAGTAAAACATCCCATCAGGAGGATGTGCCGCATCTCCCCGAATCGCCACTAATAGAATCATTGCCAGCTGATTTGTCCAGATGAAAACTGCAATTTGGTGATAAAAAATTAACTATATTTTATGAATTGTGGATATCGCTAAAATCAGCAGTAGCCGAAGTGTTTTACAGCCCTAGTTTGCGGTCTTGAGTTTGAAGTTGGAAAAATCTTTTAGTTAGAGTCAGTTGGCTGTTTTTGAATGCAGGATCGTTCATGGATGAGGGTAACTTGAGGGCTGTTGAAGCAAATATCCACATCCATGCGTAGAAAAAACAGATATGCCCGCTTAGAAATAATTATCGGATACGATCACCCAGTAAAAAGCCCCTCGCATGTACGAGGGGCTTTGTTGTTCTTATGCGAGAGAGCGCTGGACGATATCGCTCGTATCTCGTGAAAGGTCAGGTTGAGCGGCGATGCGTTTCAGAGCCGCCTCAGCATGAGCCTGTCTCACGCCATTCATTCGACGCCATGAGCCAAAAGCCGTCAGAAGGCGTGCTGTAATCTGCGGATTGATCTTATCAAGCTTTATGGCGAGATCAGCGAGAAGGTCATATCCTTTGCCGTCTGCACGGTTGAACTGTGTCAGGTTTGACATGGCAAAAGCGCCATAGACAGCACGAACCCTGTTTGGATTTGAGATTGCGTAAGCAGGATTCTGGGTAAGGCGTTCAATACGCCCCAGAACGCTTTCTTCAGGAATGACAGCTTGCAGGGCAAACCATTTATCCAGAACCAGTGGCTCATTGCTGTAGCGCTTGCCAAATTCTGTAAAGGCGTTTTCACGCGCATTACCAGGAATGTGGCTTAATACGCTAAGGGCTGCAAAGTGCTCTGTCATATTGGTAGCAGACTGGATTTGCGCCTGTGCAAGTTTTTCACCTTCAGCACTGTTGTTGCAGGCTATCAGGTCAAGCAACAGATTGCGTAGGGAGCGCTTGCCTGCGCTGGCGGCATCCGGGCTATAAGGGCCTGTATTTGCCAGAGAGTTATAAAGCGGTACCAGAACAGGCGAAAGGACGCTGGAAAGAATACGCTTCAAGATTGTCCGGCTCTTGAAAATAGCATCAGGATCGATATCCGAACCAATCTCCTGAATGATATCGCTTTCACCCGGCATTGTCAGGACAAGAGCCGTAAAGGCCGGGTCACTGGCAGCTGTCTCATTGGTGAACTCAAGGAGTGAGCTTGCGAAAGCTTCAATCTCTGCCTTGCAATCTTCCCCATTGACCATCCGTACCAGAAGGCGCGTTGCAATGGTTTGTGCAGCTTGCCAGCGGTTGAATGGGTCGCTGTCGTGAACAAGGAGTGTCAGGAGGTCTTTACTATCAAGCTCCAATGAGACTTTGACAGGGGCTGAGAAGTTCCGGAAGACGGAAGGTACAGGCTCTTCGCTTACATTGCTGAAGACGATGCTGTCGGAGGCCTTATCAAGTACGAAGACACCATTTTCATTCACACTGGAACAATCAAGTGGCAGATCACCCTTTGAAGTAACAAGCCCGAGAGAAACCGGAATAACCAGTGGCTCTTTGCTTGGCTGCCCGGGTGTTGGCTGGGTCACTTGTGTGAAATCAAGCTTATATGTTTTGGCTGTTGCGTCGTAATGGCCTTTGACGGTGATGTGTGGCGTACCGGCCTGTCCATACCATTTGGCAAAATGGGAGAGATCTTTGCCAGAGCTTTGCTCAAACGCACCGAGGAAGTCTTCCATGGTAGCGGCTGTGCCGTCACAGGAATCAAAATAGATATCCATGCCTTTGCGGAAGGCGTCCGCCCCGATCAGGGTTTTGAGCATACGGACGAGTTCTGCACCTTTTTCATAGACGGTTGCCGTATAGAAATTGTTGATTTCGCTATACTGCGGAGGCCGTACAGGATGGGCGAGAGGGCCTGCATCTTCAGGGAACTGACGGGCGCGTAACGTTTTGATGTCAGATATCCGGCAGACTGGACGTGAGCGCTCATCAGCAGAAAACTCCTGATCACGGAAAACCGTCAGGCCTTCCTTGAGGCATAGCTGGAACCAGTCACGACATGTAATGCGGTTGCCTGTCCAGTTATGGAAATACTCATGGGCAATGACGGATTCAATGCCGGCATAATCGCCATCAGTTGCGGTTTCACTCGAGGCAAGAACATATTTGTCATTGAAGATGTTCAGGCCTTTGTTTTCCATGGCGCCCATGTTGAAGTCCGAGACGGCGACAACATTGAAGACTTCCAGATCATATTCACGACCGAAGGTTTGTTCATCCCACCGCATGGAGCGTTCAAGTGCATCAAGGGCATAATCAGCCCGGTCACCTTTACCTTTTTCAACATAGACCGCGATATCAACATCACGACCACTCATAGTCTTGAATGTTTTACCAACATGGTCGAGGTTTCCGCCGACGACGGCAAACAGATAGGCAGGTTTAGGGAAGGGGTCATGCCAGATTGCATAATGTCTGTTGCTATCTGGTACATCTCCACGCTCATTCGGGTTGCCGTTACCAAGTAGCACGGGTGCATCGTTCCGATCTGCTTCAAGACGTGTCGTATAAACTGTCATGACATCCGGGCGGTCAAGGAAGTAGGTGATCCGGCGAAAACCTTCAGCTTCACACTGGGTGCAATAGATGCCGTTAGAGCGGTACAAGCCCATGAGCTTTGTATTGGCTGTGGGGTTGAGGGCTGTCTCAATGGTCAGGTCAAAGACGCGCTCAGGAAACTTGCGAATGACCAATGATTGTGGAGTAGCCTCATAATCTGAAGGAGAGACTTCTTCGCCTTCAATTTTGACAGACTTTAAAACCAGTTCATCACCATCAAGGGCCAGTGGCGCACTTGGGTTCCCCGCAGGATTACGCAGTAGCGTGATGGTACTGATGACGCGTGTCTCAGTTGGGTGAAGAGAAATATCCAGATGTACTTTCTCGATATGGAAATCACTGGGGCGATAATCTTCGAGACGAACGATTGGGGTGGTATCTGTTTTCATTTCTCTTCTTCCAGAAAGCTGGTCGGTAGATTGTTCCTGAAAGCTGGTATCTTTCAGGATGATTTCAATTAGCCGGTTGTTTAAGCTTTGCGCTTCGGTTCTGCGTGGCCCACAACACGGATGACATCAGGGTGCTGGCTTCTGAACATACGCTCAAGCTGATCAACGCATTTATGAACCGTGGTAACGTTTTCTGATGCATCAACATAGCAGTGATAATTCACAACCAGACCTGCATCAGATGTTCGTGCTCTGACAGAATGAATGTCTTCAATCAGGCCAATGGATTGAGCCATTTCTTTCAGGCAAAGGGCAATCTTCTCATTTTCCTTCGAGCGTAAATCACAAACGCTTAAAGGTTTGGGGTTCAGAGGTTCAATATGTGTATCGACTTCTGTGTCTTCGCCAAATTCGTTACGGATAGCCGTTTCAAGTTTGGTTGCCAGCATATGAGCTGCTCCCAGACTGAGACGTCCATCAACTTCAAGATCACAACTGACGCTAAGCTTGCCATCAATGTTTTGAATAATAACGTTGTGTAGTGGAAGGCGCTGTTTTGCAGAAATCAGCATGACACGTTCAAACATCGTTTCATCATCAAGCTGAGCAGGGTTGGCAATCACCGTCAGGTCGACGTTCGGTACGACCTTCTGAATTGCCTCTGTGATGTTGTCTTTGACTTTCACGACCTTATCGAGTGGTAATGTTCTTGAAACAAGCACATTAACTTCAGCAAAGACGTCGCCGCCTGCTGGTCGTGCCCTGACATTTTCAACGACGGCCACACCTGGAATATCTTCAACAGTGCGCTGGATCAGTTCAGAGATACCAGCGGGTGCCGTATCAATCAGTGTATTGATGGTGCGAATAGCCAGTCTGATACCTGAGACGGCAATGAAAGCAGCAACGATGAGGGCCGCGACCGCATCAGCCTGCTTAAAGCCAAGCCATACCCCGACAAGAGCGGCAAGAACCATTACTGAATTTACAAGATCTGATGCAAAGTGAAGGGCGTCAGCCTCCAGAGCTTCACTGTTGGTTGCTTTTGCAACGCGCTTCAGTGTGAACCAGCGCCATGCATCTAAGCCAATGGCTGCAAAAAGGATGGCAATTGCAAACCAGTGCGGGATGACTTCGCCTGAGCCTGTGCTCAGGCGCTTAACACCTTCAATGCCGATAATGCCTGCGAGTAAAAGAAGGAAAACAGTTTCGATAAGGGCTGCAACTGATTCTATTTTACCGTGACCAAACTGGTGATCTGCGTCTGCTGGCTGGTGTGCTTTGCGAATGGCCAGCCACGTGATTGTCGTGAAGACGACATCCAGCAGGCTGTGCAGTGCATCCGATATTAAAGCCAGAGAGCCGGTTAATACACCGCCTATTGCTTTGGCAATCGTAATGAAAGCGCTGACGAGAATTGAGCGGAATGCAACCGTCTCCTTTAGGTTGGAATGATCGTGTCCTGCATGAGCCATTGTTGATACCCGCTAATTAACTGCTATGTTCGCTTAAACGGTTTTACGTATAACGAAAAGTCATCTTAAGAGATTTAGAGAGCCTGTCGCATATCAGGTGTGTTAAAACGCGCTTTATCCTGTCATAGAGCAGGAGTACAGCTAGTGCATTATTCTTATAAGTGGAGATAATCCGGTGCAATACGCCCATTCCATGATCCGTGTATCCAATCTGGATGAAACAATTGCCTTCTTTGACAAGACGCTCGGTCTTATCGAGATCCGTCGTTATGATAGCGAAAAGGGCCAGTTCACAAACGTATTTCTGGCATCGGAAGATGATGTGAAAGCTCATAAAGATGGTGTCGTGCCTTGTATTGAGCTGACCTATAACTGGGGTGATCATACCTATACAGGTGGTCGTAATTTCGGGCATCTCGCCTTTTATGTTGATGATCTCTATGCCGCTTGCCAGCGTATTCTTGATGCAGGTGTTGAAGTAAACCGCCCACCACGTGATGGTCATCTGGCATTCTTCAAGACACCTGATGGTATCTCTATTGAGCTTATCCAGAAGAATGGTAGTTTGCCGGTACAGGAACCTTGGGTTTCCATGCCAAACTCTGGCACATGGTAATCACTGGTTCTGACTTCAGATAAAAGAAAGTCCCGTTATGCTTCGTGTTGTAAGTGTTACCCGTAAACCGGCTGTCAAAGCTGATCTCATAATTGATACTGTCGTTCTTGATCATGAGGCGCGGCAGCAGAAATCTATGAGCCTGTTTGGTGAAAACGGTACTAAAGCTGAGTTCGCTTCAGATAAGGCCCCGAACCTTAAGGACGGCGACGCGCTTAAGCTTGAAGACGGGAAACTGTTGCTGGTTAAGGCTGCGAATGAAAACCTGCTTAAGGTAACAGCTGAGAACCCGCTGCGTCTTGTGCGTCTGGCATGGCAGCTTGGTTCACAGCATGCTTTGGTTGAAGCAACAGCTGATGCATTGTTTGTCGAACGAAGTGCTGCTCTGGAAGAACTGGTACGCGGGCAGGGCTGCTCTTCGGAAGCTGTTGAGCGCCCATTCAATCCGGAACAGGCTGCCCATAGCCATGATTGCTGTCATCATGATCACGATCATGGGCATCACCACCATCATCATGACCATGGTGAGGGTTGTGGGTGCGGCGGTCACGGTCATGACCATAGCCACCATGCTGAGCACAAACATGACCACCATGATCATGGCGAATGCGGCTGCGGTGGGCATGGTAAACATGATCATCACCACGGGCATGATCACAAGCACGATTAAGCACAGGCTTAACCTTTAAAATAAATAAGCTGGCTATGGAAACATAGCCGGCTTTTTTCATGAATGAAGACCAACAGTAGTACTAAATTTGCATTTAGGTATGTGCTTAAAACTTTCCCATATTGAAAAGCCTACCGTTCAGCTCTCCATCATGGAGACGTAAAATAATCTCGTCATCAGCAAAGGTCACAATTTGGTCTTCCTCATCTCGAGGCAGATCAGAGGCAATGAGCGTCATGATATACTGCAGTTTTCTATGACTAACCTGTTCTCGTACAATCTCCAGAAAGGATAACTTCACACGATCATCAAGTGCTTCTAAAATACCATCGTGATAGACAAAATGAAAGAATGGGATATCCTCATAAACACGCAACAATGCAAGATCAAAGAGCGCACACGTTAGCTTCTTAAAGCTGGTTCCGTCACCTTGGCTTGACGCGACGCCTTTTTGACCAGTTAATCCCAAACTGATTTCATAATCAAGATTGTTGTTGGAGTTCACTCGGAAGTAGAAGATGCCATCATGGTTTAAAACCCTCTGGCAATACTCATTGAATATCCGTGTAAAGCGTTCATATATCTTAGTTGGCTTTGCAAGCATTGCCTTTATTTCATCAACGACACGTCCTCTGTCGCGCTCTGCTTCACGAACCTGTCTAGCTGTCTCAACAACAGAAGAAAGCTTTTTATGTTGCTCATCAAGGTAAACTAACTGAGCTCGCTGTTTAGCAATGTCTTTTTGAAGTGCCTTAAATTTCTCAAAAGTATCTGTCGATCGTAACACTTTAAGACGTTGCTCACGCTGTAGATCTAGTTCGGTTTTACGCTCCTCTGACTGCCGAAGACTAATCTCAAGTTCATTGCAACGCTTTCGGAGCGTTGCATTTCGCTCCTGAGTTACTTCCTTTTTAAATTTGACAAGATTCTCGTACTGATTTTTCAACTGATCTGGAAAGTGAAGTTTTGCCTCCATAAAGATGGATTGAACTTCGTTCAAGTCGAATTTATCTTTGTGCTTCAAAGAGCTTTTGATTTGACTAATATCGTATCTGTCAGCGTAGATTTTCTGGTTAAGTACAGCAATTTCGTGCTCAATATTTTCAACAAGCTCCCGCATGATATTACGTTCTTCGTTATCAAATCGGAATGCATCAAGTTGGGTTTCAATTTCTTCGACCTGCTGATGTAATACGCTGAGCTCAGCCGTAAGTTTGGGAAGGTCTTCCTCTTTGAATTGAACCTCCGCCTGTTGCTCGCTTTGCTTTACCTGCAATTTTTGGATTAAATCATCCAATTCATATTTCCGCATTATCGCAGTCTGATTGAAACCAAAGAGATGCGCAACAAATGGCTTCCAATGAAGATCGCGCCCAGCCTGAAATTTCTGCAGTTGGAGTTCATCCGCCCAATCGCCCTGAGCTCGCAAAAAATATGTAAGGGCCTTACGATAATCGTAAGGCTTCAGTGTGCGTAAGTCCAACCAAGCATCAAGAAGTTTGATCGCTTCTTCAATTGGTAAATCAGGGTGATCCCACGCATCATCATCAGCCTTATTAAGATTTTGATTGGCCTCTTTATGACGCGTTAATGCTATACGTGTGGGGCTTTTTACACTTCGCTTAATTGTCGCGTATTCACCGCTATTAAGGGCAATTTCTAGATAAAAAATAAAATTCTCGAAGCGATCACGATGCTTATGTAGAAAATTTTCTTTTGACCATCCCTTTAACATCATGAAGTCTATTAGATGCAAAAGAGTCGTCTTACCAAGATTGTGTGAACTTTTTTTACGATCCTTTGGATGCTTAACGTCACCAAGCACAACATTAAGCCGATTTGAATCTGCCCCATGATTGAAAACAATCGGGGCAAAAATATCTGGTTGATTTGAATACATATGACTGATTTGCATATTCAATCTGCTTTGTATTCGAGAGTGTCATTTTTGATATGGTATTCCACTCGCCCAAGCAAGAAAAGAAGGTCAAGTGCAGGTAGAAATGAGAGCTCACCGTCAGGCCCAACACGACGTATGACAAAGGCCCTCAACTTATCAAACTCATAGACACCCCGCTTCTGTAATTCGCGAAGGAGGAGACTAAACACTCGCAATAGCGAGGTATCAAGGTTAAGGTACTTCTTAGGCGTCAGCATAAGTGAGATCCTTGCTTTCGTCTTGTTGTTTGATACCAATATCACAATTGACATACATATAGTGAAGCAAGAGTGTGATTAGTCGCCGCTTGCCTCTAAGTGCGTCCTTTTTTTGCTGAATTTGTTCGTACATATACGTAAAAATATCATCAAAAGTATCAAATTGAGAGCGATTAGTTATAATTTTTTGCTTTAGCTCGTCTGCAGCATCATGATAAAGTGCTGCAAATTCTTCATTGCGCGGATTTTGTAGAAACTGCCCAACACGTTCAAAATGCTGCATGGATTGAGCAACAATCATTTGGCGGTAGTATTCGTCAGAAACTCCATTAAGCCTATTTTTCAACGGCGTCTTAAGTTTTCCAAAATCGATCGCGCTTTGAAAAACGCTATCCGTATGATCTTTCGTATACTCACTAAGTGCCCTGATAACCTCAACGAGATCGTCCGCATCAAAACGGAGCGGCGAAGGGGCTAGCTGATTAGGTAAAGTTTCCCGAATATCAGCATTATCATCAAGCGTAATGTGTAGCTTCTCAACCCCTATGATGTTTGCTGACGTTATACCCAGTGCAGAAAGTTCCTTCATATATTTTTCGTCAGTACCGCCTGAGTATTTCCTGTTCGTGAATAATAAATAATGATCACATATACCTTGGTTTTTCAGACGTTCGATTTTAGGGTGCTCTTTGCGAAGGAGTGTGGCGAAGTCAGAATCAGAGCATGATTTATTGGGTGCTCCAACATGCTTCGCCTGAAGAACAAAATGTCCCGAATACGGTGAAGTTTCGCTAGGAAATGAGTTCGCAGTGCCGTGAAACTTTCCATCACGACCACCATCCTTCCCTTTGGCGAATGGTGAAACACCTTCTCCAAGCCAACGCACACAGATGCGAACGACGAGTTTCTCAAACTCATCCTCATTTAATTCATGAAGTCTGTAGTCGCGTGGTGTCATAGTCTTAGAAATATAGAAAATTTTTATTTTCGCGAACCAACTAAACACAATGGCTCATGTATTGCAATCACAGGTTCGTCCTCATTTTAATATCTCCTCCTAATTACCTCTTACTTTGTAGGGGCAGGCTTAGGAATAGAACGAATGAACGAAGACCAACGATATTGTTAAGCTTGTGTTCAGTTGAAATTAACGAAAAAGACGCAACTAAGGCTGCTTTGTCACGATATGGTTAGAAACTTGTCATACTCCTGCCAAGGTCGCCTTTTAGAACTTCACCATGGATAGGGATTGAACCTAAGAGGGTCCCATGCATGAAAAGGAGGAAGACATGAACACATTCATTCTTTTTCGTCGCAAGTCGGAAGCCGATTTTTGCTGCGCTGTTCCTGAAGGTAAAGCCGTACCCGGCTTCCTGACAGAAGGCGCCTGGGAAATGTCCGGCAAGATTGGTGAAGGCGACAAGGCATGGCCAAGTGATTTCCATGCTGCGTCAGCGAATGCTTGCGTTAAACTGAATGGCTATTACCTGTTTCAGTCCTGCTGAAACCGGAGAGTCTAAGACTTATTTGTCTTAAACAGGTTTTAAAGGGCGTGAACAATGGGAGAATTCTCTCGTTCTTCACGCCCTTTGTTTTGCACGATCCATGAAAGCGGTTTATAGGTTTGCGAGAGTAAGGCTAAAGAGCGACAGGATAACTGTCAGGCTCTGCATTTGAATTATTAGACTACAATGACAAAGAATTATAGAGATGGTGGAATGCGCTTTTCTGTAGCGCCTATGCTGGATTGGACTGATCGTCACTGCCGGGCGTTTCACCGTGTCTTGAGTCGTCATGCACTGCTGTATACCGAAATGGTAACGACAGGCGCTATTCTGTATGGGCCACGCGAAAGACTGCTATCTTATGGAGAGACGGAGCATCCGGTTGCCGTGCAGCTTGGGGGCTCCAGCCCGAAAGATCTGGCGGAATGTGCCCGTATCTGTGCTGACTATGGCTATGATGAAATCAACCTGAATGTTGGTTGCCCGTCTGACCGGGTTCAAAATGGTGCTTTTGGCGCCTGTTTGATGCTTGAGCCTGAAATCGTTGCAGAATGCGTTTCTGCCATGAAGGCCGTCGTATCTCTTCCTGTCACAGTCAAGTGCCGTATTGGTGTGGATGATCAGGAGCCGGAAGTCGCTCTGTTTACGCTTGCTGAAAAGGTTGTTGCGGCTGGTGTGGATGCTCTCATTGTCCATGCCCGCAAGGCTTGGCTGAAAGGTTTATCACCTAAAGAGAACAGAGATGTTCCGCCACTCGATTATCCATTGGTTCATCGCTTGAAGCAGATGTATCCGGATATTCCCATGGCTATTAATGGTGGTATCGCAGACTGGGAAACGATTACCCAGCAGCTTGAGCATATGGATGGGGTCATGGTTGGCCGCGCAGCCTATCAGGAACCGGAAATGCTTTTAGAGGTTGATCAGCGTCTTTTCGAAGATGATAGGCCAGTCCGAAACTCTTTCGAGGCTGTTGAAGCTTATGAGCCTTATATCGCTTCGCAATTAGAACAGGGCCAGCGTTTAAGCCAGATGACGCGGCATATGCTTGGGTTGTTTGCGGGACAACCCGGTGCCCGGCTTTACCGCCGCCATCTGGCGACAGAAGCGGTTAAGCGTGAGGCTGGTCTGGAAGTTTTACATCAGGCTGTTGAACTTATCCGTCAGCAGACAATCCGCCAGCAGGAAATCCTTGAATCGGCGAACTGATTTTTAGTTCGCTTTCCTGAAAATAAGCCGATTACCCCGGACTTCATATGAAGAAAGCCGATTGAGGAAGGTCATTCCAAGCAGGTTTTCTGACAGATTTCCCTTTTGGGCAATGAGTGCCGGGACATCATATTCCGTAATTGAGCTGATGGTGATTGCCTTAATCCTGTAAGGGGAGGCCTTGGTTCTGCCATTTGCTGTATAGACGGGTTGAGAAAACTCAAGGTTGTCGACGTCTATTTTAAGCGCAACAGCCGTTTCATGCATGAGCACAACGGTTGTCGCCCCCGTATCGAAGGCAAAACGCGTCTGATAACCATCAATGTTGCCAACCAACGTGAAGCTATTCTCACCACTTTTGATTGTTACAAGCTCGCCAGCCTTATTCTCAGCAACACGACCGGGCTGAATATTGCTGATCCAGTTATCCATATAAGCGGCAAAATCATCTTGTCTGACATAAATAATGGCTGGCAGAAGCGCAAAGATCAGGGCGACAGCCGCGCTTAACTTCCATGGTTGATGGCGCCGGATATGAGTGAATACGCGGCCAGCAAGGGCAGAGAGTAGTGCGAGAAAGGCCAGAAAACACGCAATCTCCACAGGGCTAAAACCAAGCAGAGGTTGTTTCAGGTCTGTAAAGGCAAGTAAGGCCAGTGCCAGAAAGGCGATGGAGAGACTTGTCAAACTCCACATTGATTTACTGCTCCCTGATAACGTCCTGAGCTTTTGGGTTTCCAATCAGTGTTTTTCTATTGGGTAACATGCTCATAATTTTCTGACGTTCTGTATCTGATAGTTCGCGCCACGACGCAATTTCACGGAGGCTTCTATGGCAACCGCGACAGAGATTGCTGATTTTATCAATCTCGCAGATGTTGATGCATGGAGAGATTACTGCCATGCCAGACTTCCCAGTACACTGAGATAAACAGCAATTTCGCCAAGCAACTGGGCGGCTCCCGCAACATCGCCTGTCTGGCCATTAATCATTCGTTTGGAGAACCGGGCCATCAGATAACTGACTAATAAGGCACTCAAAGGTGCAAGATAGATACCAGCGAGTGGCAGACCACAAACATATCCCAGACAAAGCGCCAGGACCCATGCAATGACAAGGCCGGAAATATAATTGGGCCATGATGTCCTGCCAACAGATCGAGACATGCCATCCGAGCGGGCAGAAGGTAGGGCAACAAGAATATAGAGTGCCGAGATTCGGGAGAGGAAGGCAGCAATCACGATGCAGGTAGCACTGCCCAATAAGGTCAGGCCGCCTGATACACCAGCCAAAGCAGACACACGAACGATGAATGCAAGTACCAGTGCTGATGCCCCAAATGAGCCAATCAGACTGTCTTTCATGATGACAAGGCGTCGTTCAATTGTCGCTCCGCCACCAAACCCGTCAGCCGTATCTGCCAGTCCATCCTCATGAAAGGCACCGGTTATGAATGTCATAGCGGCAATCGCAAGCCCGGCAGCAACCATGTCATTCCTGAACAGCCAGCTTGTCAGGCAAAGTACCAGAGCACCAATTAACCCAATCAACATCCCAGCAAAAGGAAGGGCGCGGGGCATGTGGTCAAAGTTTGGAGCCCCATAAGGATCCGGCTCGCCGGGTAAGGGTGGAATAGGTAGCCGTGAGTAAAACCGAAGGCACTGAGCAACCGCCCATATAGGTGACAGATAGCCCTTGCTTTGTGGCGTTGTCTGGTCAGGTGTTTGATCTTTGTTGCTCAATTGACTTTTCCGAATCCAATCAAGGGGCTATAGCACATGCAGATTATTATTCTGCAAGTAGCTGTTGTTATCGGTTATACAGCTGCGTATCTGCAGTCGCTCACCTAAACCTGTATGACGGACAAAGCTATGCCTGACCAGTCAAAACACTCTCCATTTGAAGATATTCGCCAGATAATCAGTGCATTTCCATCGGTTGATGATCATGCTGTTGAAGCGGTTCGCAAACGCAATCAGCAGCTGACCAAGCCACCGGGAAGCATGGGGCGTCTTGAGTGGCTGGCAGAATGGCTGGCGGGCTGGCAGGGCAAGGCACAGCCGAGTATAGATCGCCCTCTGGTGGCCGTGTTTGCCGGTAGCCACGGTGTTGCTGAGCGTGGTGTATCGGCTTACCCATCTGAAGTTAATCACCAGATGCTGGCGAATTTTGCAGCAGGTGGCGCCGCTATTAATCAGATTTGCACGGCCTATGGCCTTGGCTTCAAGGTTTTTGATCTGGCAATTGATATGCCAACCAAAGATTTTGTTGAGGAGCCAGCAATGGATGAGAAGGCCTGTGTCGCAACAATGGCTTTTGGTATGGAAGCTTTGGCAGGTGAGACAGACGTTCTCGCTATTGGTGAGCTTGGTATCGGTAACACAACCTCGGCTGCGGCCATCTTTGCAGCCCTCTATGGTGGTAAGCCTGAGAGTTGGGTTGGTCGTGGAACAGGCGTTGATGATGCTGGTTTTGCACGTAAAGTTGCAGCTGTTGAAGCTGGTTTGAAGCGTCATGAAGCGCTCCTTTATGATCCGCTTGAGGTTCTGCGTTGCCTTGGTGGTCGTGAGATTGCAGCTATGGCAGGAGCCATTATTGCTGCACGCGTTCAGCGTATTCCTGTTGTTATTGATGGCTATGTTGCAACAGCAGCAGCAGCTGTTCTTCACGAGATTGATTCCTCTGCTCTAGATCATTGTGTTGCCGGACACATGTCCGCAGAAGGCAACCATCGTGATGTTCTGGAACGTCTAAATAAAATACCACTTCTGGCTTTAGGTCTGCATCTGGGTGAAGGAACGGGTGCTGCTATGGCAATGGGGGTTATTAAGGCTGCCGTGCAAATGCATAATGGTATGGCAACATTTGATCAGGCTGGTGTTTCAGGGGCAACGTCTGAACATACGCATTAATATACTGCGAGTGATTTGACGCACATTCAGTATGTATAGGTGGGTCTAGGTTAGTAGTTGTTGTTCCCAACCTCATCGAGACCCTTGGCGCGGCTATGCCGCGCCTTTTTTTATTTAAAATTCTGTTGCAGTGTCCTATAAGAAAAACGAGATAAAAAAGGATGTTGCATTGAATATTCGTATTCTGTCTATCGTTGCCCTGACACTGTGCGTGGTTTTTGTGCTGGTCAATGGCAATATTGATGGGCCATCAATAGAGGGGCCCTCGCCAGAAGCGAGAGAATATTTCAAGTATATCATTTCAGGTCTGCTGATTGCGTTTATTGGTTATCTTGCAATGACACGTCGTTAAGCAGGCTGGGGGTCACACTAGAAAAAAAAGAAATAACTTCTTGAGCAGGTTGGGTTCTAAGGGCTTTAGGCTCACTTCTTTATTGCGGCTGGTAATGCCTCAAACGTTACGTAGACGTATTGCGCTGCTGGTCGGCGTGATGATCTGCGTCCCTGTTATGATTATTGCCTATATCGTCGACATCCAGGGTCGTGATGCGCTGCTGGCAGAAAAGAGTGAAAAGCTATACGGCGCGACAAGGCTTCTCGATGACCTTCTGGCAGATGCCTATGTTCTGACGGATGAAGAGAAAAAGCTTAGCCGTCATGAAATCATTGAGCTTCTCAATCGGCGCACGTCACCTTTGGCTGAAAAAGTCGTCAATGCCTATCCAGGTCTAGGGGCCGGTTATTACCACCGTGGGCTTGATGTCATGATCACTTATGCACCTACGCGTGATTATGGCTATGTTGTTGGGCAGCCTATCAGTAAAGATCACATGGGCCGCTACGTGATGGAGGCCAATGAACCCGTACTGGCTTACGGCAGTCAGGTTCGTGGCAATATCATGAACTCCATGAAACCGATTGAGCGGAATGGAGAAGTTGTTGGCTATGTTTGGGCTAACGAGTTCTATGACAGTGTGCAGCTCCAGATGGCGCGAATGGACTGGAGCGTCATGGCTGTTATGGCCATAGGCTTGCTCATTAGTCTTGTCTTTGTTTTCTTTCTCTCAAGAAATTTTGGTCGGGAAGTCGACCAGATTAAAGGCGGTCTGCTCAAGCTGGAGTATGATCTGGGGAAGCCTTTGCCAGAGCTCCGTGGGGAACTTGGTGAAATTGCCGTCAGTGCCAATAAGATGGCTTCAGCTCTTATGGAGGCCCGCAGCCTCAACGAGAATATTCTGTCCAGTACGGGCGATGGCGTTCTCACAATCGATAATGACTTGCGCGTTACGATGATTAATCCGGCTGCTCAACGTATTATCGGGTTCGCGCCTGAGGAGATTTTACATCGCTCTTGTTATGAACTGTTCCCGCCATCAGAGGATACCCATAGCCCGATTGTGATTGAGGAGGGCTTTCTTGGCCCATTGCTCGATACTTTGCGTAACGGCACGAAATATACAGATATTGAAATTGATTACCCGTTGCATAACCGGATGGTGCACCTGATGGCTTCCACAGATGTAATCCGTAATGCACAGGGTGAAAATATTGGCGCTGCCATTTTTATGCGCGATATTTCCCAGACCAAGAATATGATGCGTCATATGGAAAGGGCAGAACAGCTCGCAGCTCTTGGTGAGCTTGTTGCCGGTGTTGCACATGAGGTGCGTAATCCATTGACAGCTATCCGTGGTTTTGTTCAGTTCCTTGATGAAGGCGCAAGTCCGGATGAACGTAAAGAATATACGGGGATCATTCTTAAGGAAGTTGATTCCATCAACCGCGTTATCCGGCAGTTGCTGAGCTTTGCGCGACCCACGCCGCAGCATTATCAGATGGCTAAACTGGGTGATCTGGTCAAGGATGCCCTTGTTCTGGTTAAAACGCGTAATGTTTCTGGGCGTATTGAGTTTATTCTTGATATCGATGAGAATGAGCCGGAAGTTGAAATTGACGGTGAATTGATCAAGCAGGTTCTGCTTAACCTTCTCCTCAACGCTGTGCAGGCGATTGAAACACAGGGCACGGTTACGGTTTCAGGAAAGCAATTGTCTGCTGATGAAGTTGAAATACGTATTTCTGATGATGGTTGCGGAATCTCGAAACGGAATCGCGAGAAGATATTCGCCCCATTCTATACAACGAAGCCAACGGGGACAGGCCTCGGTCTGTCGATCGTGCATCGCATTGTGACTGGCCATAACGGTGAAATAGATATTGAGAGTGTTGAAGGGCAGGGTACAACGGTTATCTTGCGTTTCCCGATAAAGCATAAGGAAGTGTAAGGTCATGAGCAGCAAAGATTGCAGTGTCCTTGTCGTTGATGATGAAGAGAATGTGCGCCGTTTATTGTCGGCTGTGCTGACACGTGAAGGCTACAACGTTGAGACAGCCAATGATGGGAAGGCTGGTCTTGCCCGTTTTTCTGAGTTGGTGCCGGATATCGTCTTAATGGATATCCGTATGCCGGAGTTAAGCGGTATTGATGCCCTGCGTGAAATGCGAGCCATCCGGCCTGATGCAACGGTTATTTTAATGACAGCTTATGCATCTGTTGAAACGGCCGTCGAGGCGATTAAACAGGGAGCTTATGACTATATCATCAAGCCGTTTGATCTTGAGGAAGTAAAGCTTCTGATTGATCGTGCGATGCAGATGCGGAGCATGAAGCAGGAAATCAACCTTCTGCATCGGGAGCTGTCCAATACTTTCCAATGGGGACGTTTTCTCACCAATAACCCCAAGATGATGGAGCTGTGTCGCGATACGGCAAAAATTGCCCAGAGCATGGCCACCGTGCTGGTCACGGGGGAAAGCGGGACGGGTAAAGAACTGATTGCCCGTGCCATCCATTATAATTCTCCACGTGCGCGTGGCCCTTTTATCAAGATCAATTGTGGGGCACTTCCTGAGACATTGCTGGAAAGTGAGCTTTTTGGTTACGAAAAGGGTGCTTTTACTGGGGCGCAGGTTCGCAAGATTGGTTTATTTGAAAGAGCACATGAAGGGACATTGCTTCTTGATGAAGTTGGAGAGATGTCGCAGAACCTTCAGGTCAAGCTCTTGCGCGTTATTCAGGAGCGTGAGTTTGAACGCGTTGGCGGAACGGAAACAATTAAGGCTGATATTCGTCTGATTGCTTCCACCAACCGTGACCTTGCGGCAATGGTGGAGGAAAAGACTTTCCGTCAGGATCTCTATTATCGTTTGAATGTTATTCATCTTCAAACTTTGCCATTACGTGAGCGACCAGAAGATATTGAGCTTTTGGCGAACCACTTTCTTCAGCATTTCTGCGATCAGAATAATCGCGAGATTTCCGGCCTTGATCCGGTCGCTCTTAAGTTAATGCAGGCGTATTCTTGGCCCGGAAACGTTCGTGAACTGGCTAATGCGATGGAACGTGCTGTCATCATGAGTCTCGGTAATATGATCTTTCCAGATGATCTGCCGACACAAATTGCTGAGAATGATGATCGTTATCTTGAAGCTGATCTTGAAGAGGATGCATCTGATGATATTGCGTTGGATGCCATTGATACAGATGAAGCAAGCCTGAAAGACAGTATGAAAGAATATGAGAAAGAGCTGATCCGTAAGGCTTTGCAACGCTCGGGTGGGAGCCGCATTAAAGCTGCCCAGCAGTTAGGTATCAGCCGTCGTTCCCTCATGTATAAATTGCAGGAATATCGGATCGACTGAATTGCAATAAATGGCAAAAGTGCAAAATTATGCACGCCCCGGGTGCAGAGAACTGCACCCGGGGCTTTTTTGTAAAACATTACACATCTGAATGATACTTTTGTTTAATTTTTAACTAATTGAAAACTATTTGAAAAAAGCGGTTCTCTCTTTATTTTTCAAGAAAATCTATTAGTTGGCACGATACTTGCAAGAGCTCTATTGGTTTAACCCGACCTTGTTTAATTTGGGGTGGAGTGAAAGCATGAAATCGAAAGTCATAAGCCTCTCGGATGCTAGCCGTCATTTTCGTGACGGAATGAGCATATTGTTTGGAGGCTTCATGGGGGTAGGAACACCTCCGTTACTGATCCAGGCAATTATGGACAGTGGCATCAAGGATCTGACGATTATCGGTAACGATACATCGTTTCCTGCCACGGGCGTTGGCCCGTTGGTTGTTGAGAAGCGCGTTCGCAAGATTATTGCTTCGCACATTGGTCTGAACCCTGAAGCAGGTCGTCAGATGATGGCGAAAGAGGTTGAGGTTGAGCTGGTTCCACAAGGTACCTTGGCCGAGCGTATTCGCGCAGGTGGTTCAGGTCTTGGAGGCGTTCTGACTCCAACAGGTATCGGTACGATCGTCGAAGAGGGCAAGCAGCGTGTTACGGTTCAGGGCAAGGATTACCTTCTTGAAGAACCAATCCGTGCCGATCTTGCGATTGTTCATGCGACCCGTGGTGATAAGGCCGGTAATCTTTACTACCGTCTGACGACCCGTAACTTCAATCCACTTGTTGCCCTGGCCGCCGATACGGTTCTGGCTCAGGTTGATGAACTTGTTGAGATTGGTTCGATGGATCCTGATCTTATCATGACACCAGCTGCGCTGGTTGATGGCGTCATCAAGGGGTAATGGCAATGAATGCAAAAGAATTGATTGCGCGCCGTGTGGCGCTTGAACTTCACGATGGTGACGTTGTTAATCTTGGCATTGGTTTGCCAACGATGGTTGCGAACTATCTTCCGGAAGGTGTGAGCATCACACTTCAGTCAGAGAACGGTTTCCTTGGTCTTGGTCCCAAGACAGAAGACGACAAGGATCTTGTGAATGCTGGTGGTCAGCTTGCAGGTATGATTGCTGGTGGTTCAACCTTTGACAGCTCATTCTCGTTTGCACTGATCCGCGGTGGTCACGTTGATGCCTGTGTTCTTGGCGGCCTTGAAGTTGCACAGAACGGCAATCTTGCGAACTGGATGGTTCCGGGCAAGATGGTTCCTGGCATGGGCGGCGCGATGGACCTTGTTGTTGGTTCGCGCAAAGTGATCGTTGCGATGGAACATTGTGCGAAGGACGGTTCCTCAAAATTCCTGAAGTCCTGCACACTTCCACTGACAGCTGTTGGTGTTGTGTCAGTTCTGGTGACAGAGCTTGCGCTGTTCACCTTTGAGCGTGGTGCAGAAAAGCCGGTTCTCCGTGAGCTTGCACCGGGTGTTGATCTCGAAACAGTCAAGGCAAAGACCGAAGCTGAGTTCGATGTCGCTCCTGACCTCAAAACTATGCCTATCAGCGAATAAATAACTAACCACAAAAATAGAGAACAACTATGATTCAAAGTATTGCAAAAGGCCTGACTTCTGTTGTCAGCAGATATCTGCCTGATCCTCTCATCTTTGCTATTCTTCTGACAATTATTGTCTTCTTCGCTTCATGGGGAATGACACCAACCGATCCGGCACAGCTTGTGACCATGTGGGGTGACGGTTTCTGGAGCCTGCTTGCCTTCGGTATGCAGATGGCTCTGATCGTCGTTACAGGCCATGCGCTTGCATCTTCCGGTCCTGTGAAGAATATTCTTCGCAGTACGGCAGCTATGGCAAACTCGCCAGCTAACGGTGTTATGCTTGTTACATTCGTTGGCAGCGTTTGCTGTGCCATTCAGTGGGGCTTCGGTCTCGTTGTTGGTGCTATGCTTGCCAAGGAAGTTGCACGTCGCGTTAAGGGTTCTGACTATCGTCTGCTTATCGCCTGTGCCTACATCTCGTTCTTGACATGGCACGGTGGTCTGTCTTCTTCCATCGCTCTGATGGCTGCGACACCAGGCAACCCGGTTGAAAGCATCACAGGTCTGATCCCAGTTAAGGATACTCTCCTGACAAGCTACAACCTGTTCATCACTTTCGGTCTGATTATCATTATGCCATTCGTTACACGCATGATGATGCCCAAGGCTGAAGATGTTGTTTCTGTTGATCCAGCTCTGCTTGCAGAAGATCCAGACTTCCAGAAGAAGCTTGGTCCGGACGCTTCCTTTGCAGAAAAGATCGAGGAAAGCCGCATCCTGTCATGGATCGTTGGTGCACTTGGTTTCGTTTATCTTGGCATGTATCTGTACAAGACAAACTTCAACGTCACCATCAACACCGTGAACCTTGCATTCCTTGTACTCGGTATCATGCTCCATAAGACGCCAATGGCTTACATGCGCGCTATTACAGCTGCTGCACGTAGTACAGCTGGTATCCTTGTCCAGTTCCCATTCTATGCAGGTATCCACCTGATGATGGAGAAGTCTGGTCTTGGTGGTCTGATCACACAGTGGTTCATCGACATTTCCAGCAAGGATACATTCCCGATCCTGACATTCTTCTCGTCCGCGATCATCAACTTTGCGATCCCATCAGGTGGTGGTCACTGGGTTGTTCAGGGTCCATTCGTCATGCCGGCAGCTCAGGCTCTGGGTGCAGACCTTGGCAAATCCGCTATGGCTATCGCTTACGGTGAAGCATGGATGAACATGGCTCAGCCATTCTGGGCTCTTCCTCCCCTGGCTATTGCTGGTCTTGGTGTGCGTGATATCATGGGATATTGTGTCACGGCCCTTATTTTCTCGATGTTTATCTTCCTCATAGGGCTAGCGTTCCTATAAGATGAAGTTTACTATGTTGTGGCGCTGATATTTGGCGCCACAATAATTTTGAACACGGTTATTATGGGGGAGTTCCCCCGAGACTGGGATTAAAACCAGTTTCGACATACCCGAGAAAACGGGAGCGGGCAGGTCATAAAACCAACTTACATAACCGGTTAAGTTCGAGGAGAACATTAATGAGCAATATCGTTATCGTCAGTGCAGTCCGCACGGCTATCGGTGCTTTCAATGGCTCGCTGGCTTCTGTTTCCGCTCCGGAACTGGGCACAATCGTCGCCAAGGAAGCCATTCAGCGTGCTGGCATTGCAAATGACGTTGTTGACGAAGCAATCATGGGTAACGTACTGCAGGCTGGTCTTGGTCAGAACACAACCCGTCAGGTTGTTGTCAATGCAGGTCTGCCACAGGTAACAGGCGCGACCACAATTAACATCGTCTGCGGTTCTGGTCTGAAGAGTGTTGCCATGGCAGCCCAGTCCATTCTTGCCGGTGATGCAGAAACAGTTCTGGCTGGTGGTATGGAAAACATGTCGGCTTCTCCTTACGTCCTCCAGAAGGCACGTTGGGGTTACCGCATGGGTGATGGCAAGATCATTGACACCATGGTCAATGACGGCCTGACAGATGCTTTCCAGCACTATCACATGGGTATTACAGCTGAGAACGTTGCAGAACGTTACAAGATCAGCCGTGAAGCTCAGGACGAAATCGCTCTGCGTTCGCAGCAGCGTGCTGTTGAAGCTATCAAGAATGGCGCTTTCAAGAAGGAAATCGTTCCGGTCACCATTAAGGGCCGTAAGGGCGATGTCGTTTTTGATACAGACGAATATCCACGTGCAGAAGCAAGTGCAGAAGGCTTTGCAAAGCTGCGTCCAGCATTCAAGGCTGACGGCTCTGTCACAGCTGGTAACGCATCCGGCATCAACGATGGTGCAGCAGCTCTCATCGTTATGAGCGAAGAAAAGGCAAAGGCTCTTGGCCTGAAGCCATTGGCTCGTATCCGCAGCTATGCAACTTGTGGTGTTGATCCGGCATACATGGGTATTGGTCCGGTTCCTGCAACACAGAAGGCTCTTGCCAAGGCTGGCCTGACAGTTGCTGATCTTGACCTGATCGAAGCCAATGAGGCTTTCGCAGCTCAGTTTGCTGCTGTTGGTAACGAACTCGGCTTTGATATGGAAAAGACCAACGTCAATGGCGGTGCTATCGCTCTTGGCCATCCAATTGGTGCTTCCGGTGCCCGTATCCTCGTTACACTGCTTCATGCTCTTGAAGCCCGTAACAAGACCCTCGGCCTTGCAACACTTTGCATTGGCGGTGGTCAGGGTACAGCTCTTATTGTTGAGCGCATCTAATCTGCCTAGAAAAGCCCGCTTCGGCGGGCTTTTTTATGCGCTGTAGGGTGTGGGTTATAGCCGCATATCTAAAGATGGGTAGAACTTGCCAGAGCTCTTAATTTATCAGTTTAATACTGGCATAATGAGCGGGATGGCAAAAGAACATCAAAATGCGTCGGTTTGCTGGGGTAATATCACTTAACTCAATAGACTGACTTGCCGTAACTGGTTTAACCCGACCTTGTTTAATTTGGGGTGGAGTGAAAGCATGAAATCGAAAGTCATAAGCCTCTCGGATGCTAGCCGTCATTTTCGTGACGGAATGAGCATATTGTTTGGAGGCTTCATGGGGGTAGGAACACCTCCGTTACTGATCCAGGCAATTATGGACAGTGGCATCAAGGATCTGACGATTATCGGTAACGATACATCGTTTCCTGCCACGGGCGTTGGCCCGTTGGTTGTTGAGAAGCGCGTTCGCAAGATTATTGCTTCGCACATTGGTCTGAACCCTGAAGCAGGTCGTCAGATGATGGCGAAAGAGGTTGAGGTTGAGCTGGTTCCACAAGGTACCTTGGCCGAGCGTATTCGCGCAGGTGGTTCAGGTCTTGGAGGCGTTCTGACTCCAACAGGTATCGGTACGATCGTCGAAGAGGGCAAGCAGCGTGTTACGGTTCAGGGCAAGGATTACCTTCTTGAAGAACCAATCCGTGCCGATCTTGCGATTGTTCATGCGACCCGTGGTGATAAGGCCGGTAATCTTTACTACCGTCTGACGACCCGTAACTTCAATCCACTTGTTGCCCTGGCCGCCGATACGGTTCTGGCTCAGGTTGATGAACTTGTTGAGATTGGTTCGATGGATCCTGATCTTATCATGACACCAGCTGCGCTGGTTGATGGCGTCATCAAGGGGTAATGGCAATGAATGCAAAAGAATTGATTGCGCGCCGTGTGGCGCTTGAACTTCACGATGGTGACGTTGTTAATCTTGGCATTGGTTTGCCAACGATGGTTGCGAACTATCTTCCGGAAGGTGTGAGCATCACACTTCAGTCAGAGAACGGTTTCCTTGGTCTTGGTCCCAAGACAGAAGACGACAAGGATCTTGTGAATGCTGGTGGTCAGCTTGCAGGTATGATTGCTGGTGGTTCAACCTTTGACAGCTCATTCTCGTTTGCACTGATCCGCGGTGGTCACGTTGATGCCTGTGTTCTTGGCGGCCTTGAAGTTGCACAGAACGGCAATCTTGCGAACTGGATGGTTCCGGGCAAGATGGTTCCTGGCATGGGCGGCGCGATGGACCTTGTTGTTGGTTCGCGCAAAGTGATCGTTGCGATGGAACATTGTGCGAAGGACGGTTCCTCAAAATTCCTGAAGTCCTGCACACTTCCACTGACAGCTGTTGGTGTTGTGTCAGTTCTGGTGACAGAGCTTGCGCTGTTCACCTTTGAGCGTGGTGCAGAAAAGCCGGTTCTCCGTGAGCTTGCACCGGGTGTTGATCTCGAAACAGTCAAGGCAAAGACCGAAGCTGAGTTCGATGTCGCTCCTGACCTCAAAACTATGCCTATCAGCGAATAAGTATCTGCTTGTTTGTCTTAACAAGACCGCGGCTCAATAGGCCGCGGTTTTTTATTGGCTATCCGCCAGTGTGACTCATGTGGCGGGAAACAGAAGGTTTGTTGTGGCGGTCGATGATGAAGTCGTGCCCTTTGGGTTTCAGTGCGATTGCACGATCTATGGCTTCATTAACAGCCTCATTGTTTTCTGAGGCCCGTAATGGCGTTCGCAGGTCTGCATCCACATTCTGCCCAAGACACATGAACAGTTCACCCTTGCAGGTGAGGCGCACGCGATTGCAGCTTTCGCAGAAATTATGGGTCATGGGTGTGATGAAGCCAAGTTTTCCGCCTGTTTCCTGAACCTGCACGTAACGAGCGGGCCCGCCGGTTTTTTCTGTCAGATCATGGAATGTATATCGGGTTTCCAGAGTTGTACGGAGTTCAGACAGGGGCAGATACTGGTCAAGCCGTAAAGCTCCCACATCTCCCATCGGCATGACTTCAATCAGGGTCATATCCATGTCACGACTGTGAGCCCACTGCATAAGTGAACTTATTTCTGTGTCATTGATCCCTTTAAGGGCGACGGTATTGATCTTGATTTTCAAGCCTGCTTTCTGGGCGGCATCAATTCCCAGAAGAACTTTGCTCAAATCGCCCCAACGCGTGATCTGATGAAACTTGTCTTTATCCAGTGTATCTAATGAAACGTTGATACGCTTGATACCGCAATTGGCCAATTCATCTGCAAAGCGTACAAGTTGAGAACCATTTGTTGTCAGCGTCAGCTCATCCAAAACACCAGCAGTAATATGGCGTGATAAGGATTTCAGAAGCCATGTGATGTTTTTTCTGACGAGGGGCTCTCCGCCTGTAAATCGTAATTTGCGGACACCACGTTCAATAAAGATGCTGCATAATCTATCAAGTTCTTCAAGGCTTAGAAGCTCTTTCCGGGGCAGGAAGTTCATATCTTCGGCCATACAGTAAACACAGCGAAAATCGCAACGGTCGGTTACAGAAACCCTGAGATAATTTATTTCACGATGAAATGGGTCAATAAGAGGTGACGCTTGAGAAAAGCTGTTGGTTTCGCTCAGAACGGGCTTGTTCAAATTCTCGGAAAGTTTCACAGGTGTTGCCCCGTCCATGACGAAAATAAATAGATACAGAATTTCAGATAAACTGATAAGCTTTATTGTAGCGTGTCACGTTCCTTGGGCAAGATGATTGTGCCAAAGTGATGAGGGTAGGCTACAGTGCAGGAGCAAAATAATGCCCGAAAAAGATACTATGGAAGCCCGCTGGCCTGTTGAGCTAAGATTAAGCCAAGATAAGAAACTGCTGACAGTTACATTTGATAATGCCGTCGCTTTTGCTTTGCCTGCCGAATATCTGCGTGTTTATAGCCCGTCTGCTGAAGTGAAGGGACATACACCTGCTGGTCGCAAGACCGTTTATGGTAAAAGTAATGTTGCGATCAGCTCGCTTGCTCAGGTTGGAAATTATGCTGTCCAGATTATCTTCGATGACGGGCATGATACCGGATATTATGAGTGGCAGTATCTTTACGACTTAGGTGACGATTATACCCGGAAATGGGCAGCTTATCTTGATGAGCTTGCCCAAAAACATCTACGTCGGGAACCTCTGTTTCCAGCTTGATATTCCTCTGGCAGAGCAATGCAAGGAACTCTGCCGGAAATCTTCATTTTAGCTTTAGGGCGCGTAGCTCAGCGGGAGAGCATTCGCTTCACACGCGAAAGGTCACAGGTTCAATCCCTGTCGCGCCCACCATTTTCCACCCGATGCTTTATCTTCTGCAGAAATTCCCTTCGGGAAGTTGCGCTTAAGACTTGCAATCAGCAGTTTTTCAACAGCGGCCGGTAAATCATTATAATGCGTCACAACCAGATCCGGGTTGAGCTGGTCAACCGGAGTATCCGTGTAACCGAATGGCACACCAATGACCGGAATTTCTGCACGCTTTGCCGTTGTGATATCTGTATTTGAATCGCCGACCATAACTGCAAGACGCGGGTCTGCTCCAGCCTTGGCAATTGTTTCCGTCAGATGACGCGGGTCAGGCTTGAAGAACGGGAAGGTGTCGCGTCCGGAAATGAAGGTGAACCGGTCCAGAATACCAAGAAGTTCAAGCAGTTTTAAGGATTGATCTTCAAACTTGTTCGTACAAACCGCAAGCAGAATACCTTCGCTTGAAAGCTTGTCCAATGCCTCAGGAACGCCCGGGAACAATTTTGAATCCACGCATAGACGGTTGTTATATTCAGCAACAAATTCCTGAAAGAGAACTTCTAAGCGATCTTCGCTTATACTCGTACCACTACGCTGAAAACCGCGTTCAATCAGAGCACGGGCACCTGCGCCAATAAGTTCTTTGGCTCCTTCGAGAGGGAGAGCCGGGAGATTTTCTTTGGCGAGGATCACATTGAGTGTCGAAATGAGATCAGGAGCCGTATCGGCAAGCGTACCATCAAGATCGAAAACAGCAATTGGTTGGAAATTCGCAGACATATTATCCCCGCTGGCGTTTAGAAGTCTGCTTATCTTAATAAGCAAGAGTCCAGCAAAGGGAAAGAATTAAGTCGCTCATGCGGCTTCTTGTTACTCTGTTTTATGTAACCTTTTGAGGAGGAAGCAGAAGTTCAGCTCTTTAGTCGTCCCATCCCCATTTTTTTGCCTCAATATGAGGTTCAGTTCATTTTGAAATGGTACAGTGCATTTGATTCGTTACTTGGTCAGGAAGTTTATGATTGCAGCTTCCCTTATGACAATGGAGATACTTGATGCTGCCTTTTACAGGTCATCTGGCCCGGAAATTTTCCGGTTATATTCTGGGTATGGCAATTCTTGCATGCCCTGCATCTGTTCTGGCTGCAAATTATGAATTTGTGCCTGCTCCACAAATCGATCTTAATCGTATGTACCGGATTGATAAGGTAACAGGTGAAGTTTCTGCCTGTCAGTATGGTGTTAATACCCGTGCTGATGGTGCTGTTGGTGTAACGCTTTGCTATCAGGTTGGTGAGGGTGCAGGGCCACAGACTCCGGGTGAATACGGCCTGGTTGCAACACGGCACGTTAAGGATGGCGGTATTTTCCGTGTGAATTACCGTACAGGACAAATGAGCGTTTGCTACGTTTTTGAAGGCTCTGAGCCTCAGAAAGTTGTCTGTACACCACCCGGCGCCGCACCTGGTGAAGCTGCCGGAAATGCTTCTGATAAAGCTGGCCCTTCCAGATAATTATTCTCCAGAGCTATACTTTAATCCAGAAGGCCTCTGAAATATGATGCCTTTTGGAAACTGGACTGATATGGAAAAAAGCTATAAAAACTAGAAGTATAACGGGAGATTTCCATTGAGTAATGCTATTGATCTGAAACAGGCTGCCGCTGCACGTGCTGCAGAACTCGTCGAAGATGGTATGAATGTTGGTCTTGGATCAGGTTCTACAGCATACAAGTTTGTTTCTCTCTTGGCTGAGCGTGTGCGCAATGGCTTGAAGATTGTTGGTGTGCCAACCTCTGAAATCACCCGCCAGCTTGCCATCAAGGAAGGGATTACAGTCTCTACCCTCGATGAGACACCAAGCCTTGATATGACAGTTGATGGTGCTGATGAGATGACACGCTCTCTGCATCTGATTAAAGGTGGCGGTGGCTGCCTTCTGTGGGAAAAAATCGTTGCCGTTGCCAGTAGCCGTAACGTTGTTATTGCTGATGGCTCCAAACTTGTTGAGACACTTGGACGTTTTCCACTTCCAATTGAAGTAAATAAGTTCGGTTTGGAGGCAACACGTCGTGCCATTATCAATACATTCACTAAATGTGGGTTAAATGGTGAAATAACAGTGCGGCAAACCGAAGATGGTCAAGTTTTCGTCACAGATGGCGGGCATTTGATTCTCGACGCTGCACTTAATTCTATTCCTGACCCGGAAAAGTTGTCTGTTCAGCTTAATCTGGTTCCCGGTGTGGTTGAAAACGGTTTGTTCGTTGGTATTTCAACCGATGCGATTATCGCAACGGAAACTGGTCTGGTTGAATGGAGCCGGGTGTAAGTCAGTTTTGTTTTTGTTTTCTGTTGGAGCTTTTACTATGCGTTTAACCTCTTCGCTCGCTGCTGTCACAGTAGCCTTTTCTCTTCTGACTGGGACAGCTATGGCTCAGGCTCCAGCTCCTGCCCAGCAGAACAGTGCTCCTGCTCTGGATCTGAGCAAGAAGCAGTTCACGGCAAGCCATCTGGCAATTGCCAAGGAAGTTGCTGATGCATCTGGTATTTCACGCTCCTTCAATGGTGTTGTTGATCAGATTCTGGATCAGGTTCGCCAGATCACAGTAACACGTCCTGAAATGAAGGATGACCTTGAGAAGGTTATTACAGCCCTGAAGCCAGAGCTTGAACTGCAGCAGGCACAGATTTCTAATGCTGCAACACGCGTTTTCGCAAACTTCCTGACTGAAGCAGAGCTGAAAGATATTGATGCTTTCTTCAAGACACCATCCGGGAAGAAGTATATCGAATCCCAGCCACAGATTCTTGATGCCTTTGTTAATGAGTTCCAGAACTGGAGCCGTAACCTCGGTGATTATATCATGATCCGGGTTCGCGCAGAGATGACAAAGCTTGGTCACAAGTTCTGATCAGAGCATAGTTTCAGAAAAGGCCCGGTTATCCGGGCCTTTTTTATGCATTAGTTTTCACTCTCTTCATCAAGAGTGGCTGCATTGATGATTTTTGTTCTGATAACCAGGCTCTGCTGATTATAGTTTTCACCTTTTTGTCCTTCGATAGATGAAGAGACAAAAAGGATGGTTCTTTTGCAGCGAGAGTAGAACAGTTTGTCCTTTGGGTTGCATCGCTCCGAGATAAGCTTTTTCTCTGAGGCAGGGGCAAGGTCGGGTGCCAAAACAATGATTCGGTTGTTTGTGGATGAGCATGCAAACCCATCAGAAACTTTCTGGCAAACTAAGCCGCTGAATGAGATAGGCTTATTCGCATAGAGACCCGGATTCATGTAAAAATCAGTGGTTTTAATGCGCTGATAATCAGAATAGGAAAATGATTTTTCAGGATTCTTGTTTGAATCTGCTGCATATAGCGGGCCTGAGATCATGGTAAGAGCGAGAGAGATCGCAATAGCGCGCATGGTCTCATCCTATTCTGGTTTAACGGAATCTATTTTAGCGGAAATATTCTCAGGCAGACAAGACATATAGTCCATCTATTTGTACTGCTTTTGTCTGTAAGTTATATGAACGACAGCGAATGACTGAAAAACATTATATTGGCACTTTTGATGTGTTAAGAGCACTGACCTGAGTGCTGTAGTAATTGAAATAATATGAGTTGGTATAAATGACAGTTCAGAAAAATGCCTTTCCAGTCGATAACAAACTGGCAGATGGTTTATGGAATGGCGCTTTTATAATGCTGGCATGCCTTCCGTTCGGAATGGCTCTCGTTCATCGCTCTGGAACACTACTGGTCGTGATAACAGCCGTTCTTGCTCTTGCTGCTACCATTGCTGAGGGTCGACTGGGCGTGCTTCTCAATAATATGAAGTCGAAACTGTTATCTGCACCTGGCATCCTGACCCTTGCTCTTTTGCTATGGATGCTGATCTCTCTCAGTTGGACATATTCACTCCGGATGGCGCTGTTTTTCTATGGTGAACTGATACTGTCGGCAACGGCAGGCTTTGTCTTGGCGATGGCTTTGCCAGAAAAAATGCCGCGTTGGCTGGCACCCGTGGCAGCAATCATTGCAATTATAGCTGCTGTTTTCATCTTTGCCGATATCACATCAGGAATGTACTTTCGGCAGCTCGTTGGTGCGAAAGCCTATTCTTTCATTTATAATCGTTCGGTCCTCACCCTTTTCCTGGTAGTGACGCCTCTGCTGTTCTTACTATGGCGAAGAGGTGAGAAAAGTTATCAGGTACTCGGCTCTCTGACAGCTTTAATTACTGTTGGAACGATTTTTAATTCATCAAGCGGTGCGGCAGTCATGGCTGTGCTCCTGTTTATTCCCGTCTATGTTTTTGCACGCTTCCTGCCAAAGGCTTCACTATGGATTGCGGCCGGGTGCTTTACTTTCCTTTTTGCTGTTGCCCCGTTTTACGGCTCCATGTTTTACGAGGTTCTGCCACAGAAAATTGTTGAGGTTTTTGAAAGTGATCACTCGATGGAACGCGTTGATCTCTGGCGGGCCTTTGAATACACGATTGCGCAGCAGCCAATCATTGGAGGCGGTTTTGCTGTCAGCCCTGTGATCATCAACACGCCGGAAGCAGCTGCCGTTCCTGTAGAGTTGCACGGTGATCTGAACATGGGGCATCCGCATAATGCTGCCATGCAGGTATGGGTTGAATTGGGGCTGGTTGGCGCTATTCTGGCACTGACAGTCTTATTTGCGATGCTCCGTGCATTGGCAGCCTTACCATCACGTTTGGTAGCAGAGCAGCTTGCCTGGATTGCCGGTATCACCTTTGTTGCAATCATCGGTCATGGTGCGTGGCAGGGATGGTGGCTTGCAGCTATTGGCGCCGGAATGGCCTGGTTCAGGGCTGAACGGAATGAAGCAGAAGGCGGCTGATAAAATCCCCGCCTTTGAAGGGAAAAGTAATGTCCGGATATGATGTAGACCTTTTCGTCATTGGTGCAGGCTCAGGTGGTGTTCGTGCGGCAAGAATTGCAGCAGGATATGGCGCTCGCGTTATGGTGGCAGAGGAGTTCCGTGTTGGTGGGACATGCGTGATCCGTGGATGTGTGCCTAAGAAAATTCTTGTGATGGCCAGCCGTTATGCCTCAGAGTTTGAAGCTGCAGAAAGTTTCGGATGGACTGTTGGTACCCGTTTTGACTGGTCAGTGCTGATCACTAACAAGAACAGGGAAATCTCTCGTCTGGAAGGGATTTACAGAACCAATCTCGAAAAGTCTGATGTTGAGATTATTGATAGCCGTGTTGTGGTTGAAGATGCGCATACGGTACGTATCATTAAAACCGGTGCCAGTATCCGTGCAGAGCGTATTCTGATTGCCACGGGCGGAAGTGTTGTGAAAGACAGTTTCCCCGGTGCAGAATACACCATTTCATCAAATGAGGTCTTTGATCTGCCGGAACTGCCAAAACGGATATTGATTATTGGTGGTGGCTATATTGCAGTGGAGTTTGCCGGTGTGTTTGCCGGACTGGGCTCTCAGGTAACGCTGGTTCATCGTCGTGACAAACTTTTGCGTGGGTTTGATGAAGATGTGCGGTCGGCCCTGACTGAAGCCTATGGTAAGCATGGCGTATCCCTGAAACTGTCTGCGACTGTCCAGCGGATTGATCATTCCGGAACCGGTTCGTTTATTGTCACGTTCTCGGATGGCATGACCTTAGAGGTTGATCAGGTGCTGTCAGCCACAGGGCGTAAGCCAAATACGGCAGGGCTTGGTTTGGAAGAGGCCGGTGTAGAGCTCGATAAGAAGGGTGCTGTTGTCGTCAATGCTTCTTCACAAAGTACTGTTCCGTCCATCTATGCTGTTGGGGATGTGACGAACAGGGCTAATCTGACCCCTGTTGCCATTCGTGAAGGGCATGCTTTTGCTGATCATGTTTTTGGTGGTCAGGAGCAGCGTACGCTGGATTATGATCTTATTCCAACAGCCGTATTCTCAAGCCCTGAGGTGGGAACTGTTGGCCTGAGCGAAGAAGAGGCACGTGTACAGTTTGCTGATGTCGATATTTATAAAACATCTTTCCGGCCGATGCGTGCTGCATTCGCCGGGCAGGATGAAAAGATGCTGATGAAGATTATCGTCGATAAAGCAACCGATAAGGTTCTTGGCGTTCATATTGTTGGTCCAGATGCTGGTGAAATGATCCAGCTTGCTGGAATTGCCATGACGATGGGCGCAACAAAAGCAGACTTCGACAGAACCGTTGCTGTTCATCCAACTGCTGCGGAGGAACTGGTTACGATGCGAACGCCTGTCTGAAGACGTTCAATACTGTGAAGTTCTGATTGATTTGGTATATAAAACCAATCATGATAGACGTTTATAACGAAATTGCGGTATAAACAACGCAGGCGTACAAAAATAACCTATATGTAGAGTTCAATCATCTTAACTACTGCCGGGCAGATAAGAATAGATGGAGGAGCGAGGAGAAGTATTATGAGTAAGCGGTGGACACCTGATAGCTGGAGAGCAATGCCCGTTCAGCAGATGCCGGAATATCCGGATATTGCTGAACTGAAGGATGTTGAAGGTCAGCTTAAGGCATTTCCTCCGCTCGTGTTTGCGGGTGAGGCCAGAAAGCTGAAAGCAGCCTTGGCAAAGGTTGCTAACGGTGAGGCATTCCTGCTGCAGGGTGGTGATTGTGCTGAGAGCTTTGAAGAGCATTCTGCTGATAACATCCGCGACTTCTTCCGCCTGTTTCTCCAGATGTCAGTTGTGCTGACATTCGCCGGTGGTTCGCCTGTTGTAAAAGTTGGGCGCGTGGCTGGCCAGTTTGCAAAGCCACGTTCTGCGCCAACTGAAACAATGGATGGCGTTGAGCTGCCAAGTTATCGCGGCGATATTATCAGTGATATCGCTTTCACTGAAGAAGGGCGTCGCCCTAATCCGCAGCGTCAGCTGATGGCCTATCGCCAGTCTGCCGCAACGCTGAACCTGCTGCGTGCGTTTGCAAATGGTGGCTATGCCAACCTTGAGAATGCCCATCGCTGGATGCTCGGCTTTGTTAAGGATAGCCCTCAGTCTTCACGTTATAACGGTATTGCCCAGCGCATTACGGAAACTATTGAGTTCATGCGTGCTATCGGTATTACACCTGATACGCAGCCTGAAATGCGTTCAACGGATTTCTATACCAGCCATGAAGCACTGCTTCTTGGTTACGAAGAAGCCCTCACACGCGTCGACTCGACAACAGGTGATTGGTACTCGACTTCCGGCCATATGCTCTGGATCGGTGACCGTACACGTCAGCCAGATCATGCACATATTGAATATATGCGTGGTGTTCAAAACCCAATTGGTTTGAAATGTGGTCCATCGCTTGATGCTGATGGTCTCCTGAAGCTGATCGACATTCTGAATCCACAGAATGAGCCCGGTCGTCTGACACTGATTGCCCGTTATGGTTCTGACAAGATCGGGGAACACTTCCCGGCTCTGCTTCGTGCGATCAAGAAGGAAGGCCGTTCTGTTGTCTGGTCATGTGATCCGATGCATGGCAACACAGTGAAAGCCGGCGCTTATAAAACACGCCCATTCGATATGATCATGAGTGAAGTTCGCTCATTCTTCGAGATTCACAGTGCTGAAGGGACGCATGCTGGTGGTATCCATCTTGAGATGACCGGTAAGAATGTCACTGAATGTACAGGTGGTGCGCGGGCTCTGACAGAAGCTGATCTGAGAGACCGTTATCACACCTACTGTGATCCGCGTCTGAATTCAGAACAGGCTCTGGAAATTGCCTTCCTCACAGCTGAGCTGATCCGCAAGGAACGTGAGGCAAAAGGTCCGAGAGTTTATGTTGCGGCCGAATAAAAAATAAGAGATTAATAAGAAGAGGAGCAATATTTGCTCCTCTTTTTTTGTGCTACGGTGGGGCGGTCAGAGGAGCCCCAAGATTTCGGAAGAGACATAATGCAGATACTCATGGTTATTCTTCCGGTTTTCTCTGTCTATGCTCTGGGCTATTTTGGTTATCATTATCTGAAACCTGATATTGCCGGGCTGGCACGTCTGAGCGTTTATCTGATGCTGCCGTTCCTGTGCTTTGATATGTTTTATCGGCATGAGCTATCTTTTTCTGACATCTATCTGATCATCTATACTGTCATTCTGACATACATACTGATTGCTATCATTTATGTTTTAGCGCGGCTGTTGAAGTACAACACCAAAGACGGCAGTGCACTGATTTTAAGCTCTGTCTTTATGAATAGTGGCAATTACGGAATTCCCGTTGTTCTTCTCGCTTTTGGCGAGGAAGGACGCCCTATTGTTATTTTTCTGACAGTTTTTCATGGTGTACTTCAGGCAACGATAGGCATCTATTATGCGGCCAAAGGGGGCGGTGCGGGAAGTGTCGGGATTAAGGCCCCATTACTTGCTGTCGTACGCATGCCGGTTATCCATGCCATCGTGCTTGGATTTCTGTTTCAGAAACTGGGTATTCATATTTCAGAAAACTTCATGGTCTGTATTGAGATGGTTGGAAACGCTTCAATTCCAACTGCTATGATTGTTCTCGGTATGCAGCTCGCTACAATTTCTTTGAAGCATGTTGATCTTTTGAAAACTGCTATTGCCGTTACACTCAAGCTTTTGATTTCTCCGGTTCTGGCTTATCTGCTTGTCTTTTTTATGCCAGTAGATCCCCTGATTAAGAAGGTGTTCGTTCTGACTGCTGGTATGCCAACTGCTGCAAATACAACTATTCTGGCTTTACAATTTGACACTGATGCCAAGTTTGTCTCAGCTGTAACATTTATTACGACGCTTCTCAGTCTTGTGACTGTTTCGGCCCTTTTATATTTTATGAAAACTGGGCTGATCGCTTTTTAATTATTATTTTTAGACTATCTTTTGGCTGGGACCTCTGCTGAAAAATTTCTTACAAAAATTTTCTAATACCGCAGTCTTGTCTTCTGATTTTATGCTCTAGATATCGAAGTGAAGTTCTTAGTTTTCTAGGTGTTGGCTCGCAACGTGCGCCTCATCAGAGAAATTTGAACTTTCGCTTATGAGGTAGTGTGTAATGTTCAGCTTAAAAAGCAATAGAATTAGCCATATAAATTATTTTGCAATTAGTTTTGTAATATTGAATGGCTTTTCCATCGCCGGGGCTATGGATTATACAAGTACAGTTGAAGCAACGACGACGCCAATTATGCTGCAAGGCGGAGATCGTGTTGCCGTAACAGGTAAAAAACCGGCTATGCACTCCGGTAATGTTTACGGTACTATTACTGTGCAAAATGGTGGTATCTACGCGACCAATCTCAACGGTACATCACAAGGCATCATTACTGTTGACGCTGCTGGTGGCGTTATTGATATTGGCACGGGCTCTATTCTGATTGGTGAGGGATATGGCACTGAAACGGGTACCATCGGTTCAACGGGTATTTATACTTATGGCGCCAACAGCCTTATCAGAGCGCGTAATGTCACCATCACAGTGACTTCTGATGACCCCTATGGTGCCTATACCAGAAATAGCAGCACGATTAATTTAACAGGACTGTCAACAATCAGCGTCACCGGACGGAGTGTTGGTCCATCCGGTCCGGTTCGTCATGCCTATGCACTTGCATCTTATAATTCAGGTATTCTGAATGCTGAGAATGTGAATGTAACGATTGCTCCAGCTGCCGGTAATGTTATTCCTGAAGCATATGCTGCCTGGACAACCTCTCAGGGGCTCATCAATGTTGCTGGCAATCTGGAGGCCTCAGTCAAGGGAACGCAAACAGCTTTTGCATATTCCTCCGGTACCTCTTCAGAGGTTAAGCTCAACAACGTAAGTGGTACATCAACAGCAACAGGTGGAGGTGCTTATGCACTCTATTCCTCATCGGGTGCACGTATTGCTGTTAGCGGCGCTATCAATGGTCAGGTGAGCAGTGATACCTCCACCGTATTGGTACGGGCTGGTTCAAATACAGCAATCTCCTGGCTCGGCGGTGGTACGGTTTCCGGTACTGGGCCAACAGGTGGTGCAATCCTTATGGACGGTAATGCCTCTACAATTGATGTTGCCAATATTAAAGCTGACTTTGTCGGACAAAATAGTGGCTATGCCATCAATAGTTCTATTACATCTTCCGGCGGCTCCACGATTAATGTTACAAACAGCGTTCTTTCCAGCAACTATGACGGTATTGTCATCAGCAGTGGTACGCTCAATCTGAATATGAATAGCGTCACATTAAACAACGGTTCTGGTAATGCCATTGTTGTTAACGACGCCAAGAAAGTACAGTCTGTCCTTAATCTCAATGCCGTCAGCTCACATTTTAAGGGGATTGCCACAACGGGTAGCAATAGCCTTTCCAATCTTGCTTTGACAGGCAGTGACTGGCTGATGACGGGTAACTCAGAAGTTACCTCAATTGCGAATAATGCCAGTACAATTACCTTTGCCCCTGCCGGAGCAAGTGCGTTCAAAACATTATCCGTTACGAACTATACGGGTGCGGGTGGTAATATTGTACTGAATACCGTTCTCGGTGGTACAGGGTCGCCTAGTGATCGGCTTGTTATTCTCAATGGCGGCTCCGCAAGTGGTACAACCAACTTATTCATTAATCAGGTTGGCGGTACCGGTTCTCAGATTGTCGGTGATGGTATTCTTGTCGTCGAGGCACAGGGAAGTGCGACGACAACAACTTCGGCTTTCCGCCTTGGACAGCGTGTTGCTGCTGGTGCTTATGAGTATTCACTTGTTCGTGGTGGATCAGCTTCAGCAGATAGCTGGTACCTGACAGATCGTTATGTCGGAGAGGAAACCGGTGGCGGTTTTGTTCCCGATGAAAATACCGAAGAAAAGACACCGAATTATCGTGCTGAAATGCCACTGGCCATGGCTATGCCACCCGTTGCCCTTGAATATGGCTATTCGGTTCTTGGAACATTGCACGAGCGTATCGGTGATCCACGCCCGAACCCGCTTAAGCCTGTTTATGAAGAACGTGTTGTTCGCGGTAAAAAGGGTAAGCTGGAGACAGTTAGAGTTCTGGCTGAGCCAACACTTGCTGATGAACAGAGATGGTTCTCAGGTGGCTGGGCGCGGGTTATTGGTGATCGTGGTATTCGCGATAACAATAATTTTAAGCGCCGTGGTCCGGATTATAACTATACCTTTGGTGCTGTTCAGGTCGGCATGGATATCTATGGCCGCCAGTCGGCGGCTGGTGATCTTGATAAGGCCGGTGTTTATTTTGCTTACGGTAATATTGATACAGACGTTAAGCGTGCTTCTAACAAAGGCAACGCTGGCTCTGTACTAATGGATGCCTATACAATCGGTGCTTATTGGACTCATATAGCTGCAGCAGGCTGGTATACTGATGCTGTTGTGCAGGGCACGTGGTATTCGACAGATGCCAAGTCCATCTATGGTCCGCGCCTTAAACCTGATGGTTTTGGTTTCCTTGCCTCTCTGGAAGGTGGTTACAGCTTCAAGCTGGATAATGGCTGGATTATTGAACCACAGGCACAGATTGCCTACCAGAGGGTTTCATTTGATAGCGTGTCTGATGCTTATGGACGCTTTAAATTTGATGATGGTGAATCAGTCAGAGGACGTATTGGCGTTCGCTTCTCAAAAGACTGGGAAGTTTCAATCGAAGGCAAGCCACGTTTGATAACAACTTGGCTGAGAGCAAACATATGGCATGAATTCGGAGGCAAACTGAAAACAACTGCGACAGACATTTATGGTCTTAACTCGGTAACTCTGGGCTCGTCTTTACAGGGCACCTGGGGTGAAATCGGGGCCGGTATCTCCGGTCAGGTGGCGGATCAGGTGTCTCTCTTCGGTACGGCTGCCTATAATCACTCGCTTGATAACAAGGGACGTGAATCATGGAATGGCCGGCTGGGCGTTGTTGTGAAGTGGTAAGTTGAAAGCTCCCAAGGTGAGTGCCAGATATTCCTCCGGCATAAGCCAGAAAGCGGTAATCTGTTGTATCAGGTTGCCGCTTTTTTTTTATTTGCTACAGGCCATCATAATGGCCAGATACCTGCTTGCATGAAAGCAAGATGCTCAGGCTTCTGATCAAGCCTTTCCAAATACCTTTTTGTATGGCAAAACAAACTGCTTGAACTATACGTCAGCTTTGATGCTAAGTAATGGAATTAAAAAATGAAATTAGCTATTGCGCTTGCTCAGCTAAACCCAATTGTTGGTGATCTTGCAGGTAATGCCGAAAAAGCAGTTTCAGCCAGAAATAAAGCAGCAGAAGCAGGCGCTGACCTTATCGCTTTTCCCGAATTGTTTTTGTCAGGTTATTCGCCTGAGGACTTGGTTCTTAAACCGGCATATCAGGATGCATGTCGCTCCGCCTGTGAAGAGCTGGCGAAAATCACTGCTGATGGTGGCCCTGCCATATTGATTGGCTTGCCATGGGTTGAGGAGGGGAAACTTTATAATGCTTACGCCCTGTTAGAGGGTGGTGTTGTCGCTGCCCTGAGATTTAAAGTTGCATTACCGAATTATGGTGTTTTTGATGAAAAGAGGGTGTTTTCATCAGGGGAGCTCTCCGGCCCGATCTCTTTTAAGGGCGTTCGCATTGGTGTTCCGATCTGTGAAGATATCTGGACTGATGAAGTTGTTGAATGCCTTACGGAAACAGGTGCTGAGCTGTTGCTGGTGCCTAATGGCTCTCCTTATTGGGGTGACAAGCAGAATGAGCGTCTGAATATCGCTGTTGCCCGTGTCACCGAGAGCCATCTACCCTTGATCTACCTGAACCAGATTGGTGGTCAGGATGAAGTTATCTATGACGGCGCATCCTTTATTCTGCAGTCGGATTGTCAGCTTGCCGGCCAACTGCCTTCTTTTCAGGAGAATGTGGCAATCACACAATGGGAAAAAACAGATCATGGCTGGCTTTGTACGGATGCACCAAAGCATGTGCCGGTAACAGGTCCTGAAGCAAATTATCAGGCCTGTGTATTAGGGTTGCGGGACTACGTTGAGAAGAACCGTTTTCCAAGTGTTATTCTGGGGTTGTCGGGCGGTATCGATTCCGCACTCTGTACGGCAATGGCTGTTGATGCTCTTGGGGCCGAGCGTGTGCGTTGTGTCATGCTGCCATATCATTATACATCCAAGGAATCGCTGATTGATGCGGAGCGGTGTGCCAAGCTGCTTGGTGTGCAATACGATATCGTGCCGATTGCGGCTGGTGTTGAAGGTGTTGAATCTGAGTTGGCTCCGCTCTTTAAAGGCGCACAGCGTGGTGTAACGGAAGAAAACATCCAGAGCCGAATTCGCGGTGTCATACTGATGTCACTCTCCAACAAGTTTGGCAGCATGGTTGTGACGACTGGTAATAAATCAGAGATGTCGGTTGGCTATGCAACACTTTATGGAGATATGAACGGTGGCTTTAATCCCATAAAAGATCTCTACAAGACAGAGGTTTACAGCTTGAGTGCGTTACGCAATAGCTGGAAGCCTCTTGACGCACTGGGGCCAGATGGAGAGGTTATTCCAGTTAATATTCTGACAAAAGCTCCAACGGCAGAGTTGCGTGAGAACCAGACCGATCAGGATAGTCTGCCGCCTTATGCTGTTCTGGATGATATTCTCGAATGTCTGGTTGAGCGTGAAATGCGGGTCAGTGAGATCATTGCCAGAGGTCATGTGCCAGAGGTTGTTCATAAAATTGAACACTTGCTTTATATGGCTGAATACAAACGCCGCCAATCAGCTCCAGGTGTTAAAGTGACAGAAAAGAATTTTGGTCGGGATCGCCGCTATCCGATTGTCAATCGATTTCGGGACCGCACCTAATACCTGACAGTCTTTCTGATACAAAAGTATCTGGAGGCTTCTTTTAAATTCAAATACAGTTGTTCTTAGTTGAGGATAAAGCTATGCCTTGCTTTCCAGCATAGGCTGAGGATTTTCCATGTCAGAAACTGTTATATCGACATCGCCCCCTCAAAATCGTTTGCCGCCAGTTCATGAGGTTAAGTGTCATGAACTGTTTATCGGATTCTTCCTGATTGGCATCGTTGGTTTTGGCGGCGTGATGCCATGGATTCGTCGTATGGTTGTTGAACAGAGACGTTGGCTTTCTGAGGAAGAATTCATCAATATGCTTTCAATCTGCCAGATACTTCCCGGCGCAAATGTGGGGAATATGGCTGTGTGTCTGGGCTCTCGCTTTGCCGGAATAAGAGGATCGGTGAGTGCAATTGCCGGGCTTTTTACGGCGCCATTCTTTATCGTTATTTTGTTCGCGATTTTCTATTCAAAATATGCTGGCGTTCCGTTTGTAGAGAATATATTCCGCGGTGTTTCTGCGGCGGCTTCCGGACTTGTGATTTCGATGGGCATCAAGATCATGCTGCCTGTTTGCCGAACGCCGCATGCGATCATCGTAACAATACTGGCTGTTATGGGTATTACGGTTCTCAAGCTGCCACTTCTGTGGGTTGTTGCGATTCTTGCGCCCGCAAGCATCCTTGTCTTGTGGCTGCTCGGGAGACGCTAATGGATCAGGGAAAAATACTGGGCCAGCTTGCTCTCAACTTCGGGCTTATTTCTCTCATTGCGTTTGGTGGAGCAAGTGCCGCTTTACCAGAGATGCACCGTATGGTTGTTGACCTGAACCACTGGATGGACAGCACGACCTTTACCCATCTCTTCGCTCTGGCTCAGGCGGCGCCGGGGCCAAATGTTATGGTGGTCACCCTGATTGGCTGGCAGGTTGCAGGTTTTATGGGGGCAGTTGTAGCAACAGTGGCGATGGTTTTACCTGCCTTCTGCCTGACCTATACCGTCTCGCGATTACTGCCACGCTGGGGCAGTAAATCATGGTATCGCTTGGCAGAGCGTGGGCTTGCACCTGTGACCGTTGGTCTGGTTCTTGCCAGTGCGTTTCTCTTAACAAAAACAACCAGCGACAGCATCGGAACAATCCTTATCACAATTGCTGCAGTACTCTATATACTGGTTGCAAAGAAAAACCCGCTTCACATTCTCGCCCTAGGTGCTCTGTTGGGGGCCTTTGGAGTCATTTGAGGTATTTAACTGGGAATTTCTATCGCTCCGTGTAAAAGGCGATTGTATTCATGAGAGCGCTTCGTCATAAGGCATAACATGACAAAACCTATCGTACGCTTTGCACCTTCACCTACTGGGCTCATTCATATCGGCAATGCCAGAACGGCTCTGCTCAATGCGCTGTTCGCACGACGCGAGGGCGGTAGCTTCATTTTGCGTTTTGATGATACCGATCTGGAGCGTTCCCGTCAGGAGTATATTGATGCAATAACCGTTGATTTAGGCTGGTTGGGTATAGAACCTGCTCGTGTTGAGTATCAGTCGAAACGATTTGGTATTTACGATGAGGTTGCAGAGCGTTTGCGTAAAGCCGGGCTGCTTTATGCCTGTTATGAAACGGCGGAAGAACTTGAAATGCGTCGTCGCCGCCAGCTGGCCCGTGGTTTGCCACCTGTCTATGACAGAGCAGCACTTAAACTGGCAGATGAAGACCGCAAGGATCTGGAAGCCCAGGGACGCCGCCCGCACTGGCGCTTCAAGCTCGATCATCGCGTTGTTACATGGAATGATCTGATCCGGGGTGAGTGTAAGGTTGATTGTGCTTCTCTGTCTGACCCTGTCCTGATCCGAGAAGATGGGACATATCTCTACACATTGCCATCGGTAACAGATGACGCAGATATGGGCGTAACCCATATTATTCGTGGTGAAGACCATGTCACCAATACAGCTGTGCAGGTGCAGATATTCGAAGCTCTGGGAGCTGATGTCCCTGTCTTTGGGCATCATAATCTTTTGACAACAGCACGCGGTGAGGGGCTTTCAAAACGTTTGGGCCACCTGTCTCTGTCTTCATTGCGTGAAGATGGTATGGAGCCGATGGCTGTTGCCTCTTTGGCTGTTCTGGTTGGCTCCGCTGAAGCTGTTCGTGCGATCCCGACACTGGATGAACTGGCTGCGCTTATTGATTTCTCGCATATTTCCCGTGCGCCAGCCAAATTTGATGAGCATGAACTTGAGCATCTGAATGCCCGGCTCGTGCATGAAATGCCTTATGCGGTTGCAGAAGCACGTCTTAAAGCACTTTCAATCGAAGGTGGTGAGGATTTCTGGTTAGCGGTTCGTACAAATCTTGTCCGTCTGCCACAGGCGCGTGAATGGTGGGATGTGGTCAATGGGCCTATTACACCGGTTATTGAGAACCCGGATTTCATTGCAAAAGCCGCTGCCGTGCTTCCAGAAGCTCCGTGGGATACAACAATATGGAAGCAGTGGACGGAAGCAGTGAAGGCAGAAACGGGTGCTAAGGGTAAAGACCTGTTTATGCCTTTGCGGCTTGCTGTAACGGGTGTTGGGCATGGCCCAGAACTTGCTGCTCTCCTTCCTCTGATTGGCCGGGATAAAACCCTGCAAAGACTGAGTGGCAAAAAGGCCTGAAGCAAGATTAGTGAATAGCCAAGATTAAAGACTTATTTCATATGCATCTGATGATAGTGTTGAGACACTATCATTCGATTCGGAGAAGAGTCTTTTAAGTATGGCTGATGTTTGCTCTGCCGGTGTTGACACAGGTTTTGTTGCACTTGGGTATTCTAAAATTGCAACACTTGGTGTCGTTCAGGGCATATCCGAGCTTTTACCCATCTCCTCAACTGCACATATGCGTATTGTCCCAGCAGCCTTTGGCTGGCAGGACCCGGGTTCAGCCTTCTCCGCTGTGATGCAACTGGCGGCACTTGTTGCGGTTGTCAGCTATTTCTGGCGTGATATCCGGAATATTGTGTTTGGTTCTGTTACAGCCATCCGCACGGGTGATTATTACAGCCCATGGTTACGCCTGGCGATTGGTATTGTTCTTGCGACACTCCCGATTGCGATTGTGGGCTTTGCAATGTCCCAAAGCCTGAATGCCTGCGGAACGTGGCTGCGCAGTATTGAGGTCATGGGTTTTAGCTGTATTGTCATGGCTGTACTGATGGCAGGGGCTGAAATTACCTGCAGTCATTATCGCAATACAGAGGGCATGGGTCTGCGTGATGCATTGATTGTTGGTCTGGCTCAGGTCGGGGCCCTTATTCCGGGTGTTTCGCGTTCAGGCTCCACGCTGACAGCAGCGTTGTTTTTAGGTTTCCGGCGCGAAGAGGCAGCACGCTTTTCATTCCTGATCGGTATGCCTGCGATTTTTCTGGCAGGGATGAAAGAGCTATGGGTTCTTTATAACGCTGAGCTCTCGCAGGAAGCATGGATGATGCTTGGCTGGGGGCTTCTGATTGGCAGTATTTCCGCTTTTGTTGCGGTTTGGGGTTTGATGCGCTTTCTTGAGAAATTCTCAACATGGCCCTTCATCATTTATCGCGGACTGCTTGGGCTTGTTTTACTGGGTGCTGCGTTTGGTGGTTTTATCAGTTGAAATAAAAAAGCCTGCGGGAAATATCACGCAGGCTTTTGATATTTGACTGTGAGAAAGTTTAATTACTTTCGCCTTCATCCGTCAGATTAGCTGGCAGTGATGATGGTGTAATAACGCGGATCGTGCGTTTGCTGCCATCGCTGGCCTTACCTTCAATCTTTACACCTTCATTCACTCCAACAACACGGCCACTTTCAATGGACTGTGGGCCGATACCGGCAGATTCACGACCTGCTGTCGGTGCCGATTCACCTTCTTTTGCAGCGGCCTGGGATTCTGCCGTTTCAGCCTGTTCAGCCTTTTTGGCGATTGCAGCCTGCTTACGCATTGCAGGTGCACGAGACATTTCAGCCGCGCGTTCTGCGCTGACAATGGTGTCGTGTCTGTCTAGAAGTTGTTCAGCGCCCTGTAAAACTTCAGACCATTTCTGGTTGTCTGCTTTGCAGTTACATGATGGGTCACGTACCTGAAGGAATTTGAAGGCATTTGGCAAGGATGTATACGGCGTATGGCCTGATACAGATGCCGCAAACTTCAGACCGTCATCTGAGGCTGGCATTGAGAAGGCGCGGGTATCTGCAGCAGGGCAGAGTGCCTGACACATTTCATCCGCGCTTCCACGCCCTGAATTTGAAAGTGGGAAATTATATCCATCACACAGGCGCACGCATACAACGCGGCTACCACCCAGACGTGGTGTAGAAGGATCTTCAGCAATAGGTGCATTCGGATCCTGCATCTGCTGCTGTCCCGGATCATTTCCAAACAGGCGATCAAAGAAATTACGGTTATCACCGCCACCAGAACAGCTGCGGTTGATTGCTGCGATCAGTTGCTGGCGACGTGCATCAACTTCTGCGCGGGATGGCTCCAGTCTTCCAAGGCTTGCTTCCATGCCCCGAATGCGCTGGGCAATAGCCGGGCATTCTTCAGGTGGAGGTGATGAGAAGAAGAAACCACGGCGGTTACACCCGATAGAGGTGTAATATCCTCTCATCCGCTCAAGTTCTTGCCTTTGACGAAGAACAGCCTGAGAAGCGCCACCGGTCCGGTTAAGATTATCCAGCTCGGCTCTGAAGCGGTTACATTCAGGGCTTTGTGCAAAAGCACTACCTGATATAATAAAAAGGCCTGCAACTAAAGCCGATGTGAGAAATGCACGAAAAGCCATAAAACAGCTTGTCCTAAAATTGGTTTCAATAATCAGGGCGGTATAGCATTGCCCTTTTGAAACGTAAAACGTGTCCGTATTGTGATTAACGTGAGTTGAAGCAAGTTGAAAGTGGCACTTTCCATATTTAACTTATTTATTGGAAGTTCAGAGAAAATGTTTATGAAATTTTTTCTGGGCTTGATATGCCAAGCTTGGGACATATCAATACAATGAGCAGATATCGGTAAGAGATGAGGACAGGAAATGATAACTGGTAAAATAACAGGAAAATGGCTGGCTATCGCAATAACTGTCACAGGCGCACTTCTCGCTCAGGCTTTGTTGACGAGTGCGCATGCTGCTGATGACCGTGACCTACTCTTTAAAAAGTCAATTGTCTGGCGTGCGCTGACGCCGAATGACAAGCTGGCGGTTTACGGTATGGACGACCCGGTTATTGAAGGTGTCGCCTGTCATTACACCCTGCCAGAAATTGGCGGGGTTTCCGGTACGCTTGGCATGGCGGAGGAAGTCTCTGATATCTCCATCTCTTGCCGCCAGTATGGTCAGGTAAAGTTCAAAGAGAAATTCGAACAGGGCTCAGAAGTTTTCAGAGAACGACGTTCTCTGGTTTTCAAACGGATGCACATTGTGCGCAGCTGTGACCCTAAACGTAATATCATGGTCTATATGGTTTATTCAGACAGACCGATTGAAGGATCACCTAAGAACTCAACATCAAGTTTTGCCATTCAGCCGTGGGGTGGAGAAGAGGCTCCCCAGCGCTGTTCTGACTGGCTGAAATAGTTTCAGCGTGCGCAAGTCACCAGAAACGGGATGTCTTTCATTCCCTGGACAAGGCTTCCCTTCTGTAGCTTCGTGATACTGGCCGTCATATCTTCAGCAGAGGCTTCTCCAAATGAGACCAGCTTGTTAAAGCCCTTTGAAGAGCAGATTGAGGTTGCTGCTGCCTGACCACATTCATTGTGCTCTGAAAGACATTCTGTAATTCCGCTGCCATGGTTGCGGGGAATAAAGAAAGTCTGCTCTGAGGTCTGTATCTCAGGCGTATTGTCCTGTTCGATGATGCTGGCAAAAGAACCAGCGGCAATCACAAGAAAGCTCAGGAAACCGGCAAAGAACAACACAGGGCGCATGGAAGACCTCGGCGCAACAGAAGATTTAGTTGAGATATAATGGTTTGCCGTACAGATTTGGCTGAAGCGTAAATCCGTACGAGGGCATTTAGGCACAGATGCATGAAGAAAGTTTAAACGCGATCTGCTTGTCAGAGCTTGACGTATGAATATTCAACAGCAATAGCTTTCGAAGGCTCTCAGAATAAACGTGAATAGGTTGATGATGCTGTCGGAACTGAAATTTTATAATACGCTGACACGTTCAAAGGATCGCTTTACTCCCATCGATCCGGAAAATGTACGCGTTTATGCATGTGGCCCGACAGTTTATGATTTTGCCCATATCGGTAACGCACGACCTATCATCGTTTTTGATCTTATGTTCCGTTTGCTCCGCCATGTTTATGGCGTTGAGCATGTTACCTATGTTCGGAATATTACGGATGTTGACGATAAAATTAATGCCCGTGCGATGGAGCGTGGTGTTTCCATTCGTGAGGTGACGGAAGAAACAGCCAGGCAGTTCCATGATGATATTCGGGAACTCGGCGTATTGATGCCGGAAGATGTCAATCTACCAGGGCAAAAACCATCCTTTATTGAGCCGCGTGCAACGGAGCATATCGCCGAAATGCGTGTGCTGATTGATAAGCTGGTAGAGAATGGCCATGCTTATGTTGCTGAAGATCATGTATTATTCAGTGTTCCATCCATGCAGGACTACGGTTCTCTGTCACGCCGCCCATTAGATGAAATGGAAGCCGGCGCCCGTGTCGATGTTGCGCCTTATAAGCGCTCACCAATGGATTTCGTCTTATGGAAGCCATCCAAGCCGGGTGAGCCGTCATGGGACTCGCCTGCCGGAATTACAGTTTGCGGACGTCCGGGATGGCATATTGAATGCTCGGCGATGTCGTGGAAACATCTGGGTGAAACATTTGATATCCACGGTGGTGGTATTGATCTGGTCTTTCCTCACCATGAGAATGAGATTGCCCAAAGCCGTTGCTGCTTTGGTACATCTGTTATGGCCAATGTATGGATGCATAACGGTTTCTTACAGGTTGAGGGTGAAAAGATGTCCAAGTCATTGGGCAACTTCATTACAATCCGTGAGGCGCTTGCTGACTGGCCGGGTGAGGTGCTTCGTTTTAATATGCTGCGCACTCATTACAGGCAGCCGTTTGACTGGACTGTTCGTGGGCTGGAGGAGAGCGAGAAGATACTCAATCGCTGGTATGCCTTGCTCAAGGAGTTTGATGTCTCGTCAATTAAGCCTTCATTGAGTGCGAAGGTGATTGAAGCACTTGCTGATGATCTCAATACACCTAAAGCCATTGCTGAACTGCATGGACTGGATTCTTCCGGCCAAAAGGAAGAGCTGATTGCCAACTTACGGGCTCTTGGTTTCCTCAAAGATACTCTGGAGCAGTGGGCAGCAAGGCGGGCATCTGTCGTTTCAGTTGATGCAGATGCTGTTGAGGCGCTGATCGCAGAGCGTAAACAGGCACGCGCGGATAAAAACTGGGCAGAGTCAGATCGTTTGCGTGATGCACTCGCTGCAATGGGTGTTGTTGTTAAAGACAACAAGGATGGCACCACAACATGGGAAGTTTCCCGCTAAAATTATATGTTCCCGGGCGGTTGTTTTATGACCGCCCGTTTCTTTTTCATTGACTTCAAGGCTTAATAGGCCCATATCGCACGGGTAAGCATTTTTAGATGCTCAGGGCAATGCCTGCGTGAAGCGCCTGTTTGTCAGGTCCGGTAAGCCCCTAAACAATTTCCTTAGACGCCATCTTGTCACGCGGATCGTCTCGTTACCTCCGCATTACAGACCCGGTTGGGATTCCAGCCGGGTGCGTCTGTTGTGCTATCTGAAAGTTTGTAATTTGACACAATTTAGTGACCTCGGTCTGGCTGCGCCTCTGCTTAAAGCATTAAGTGCAGAAGGCTATGAAAAGCCGACTCCAATTCAGCAGCAGGCTATTCCTCACGTTCTTGCAGGCCATGATCTTTGCGGTATTGCCCAGACCGGTACAGGCAAGACAGCTGCCTTTTCCCTGCCTTTGCTGCAGCATATTTCACAATCTTCCAAACCTTTGAAGCCAAAGCATTGTCGGGCACTCATTCTGAGCCCAACACGTGAGTTGGCAAGCCAGATTGCCGATAACGTCAAGAGCTATGGTCGTTTTCTGAAAGTATCAACCACGGTTATCTTTGGTGGTGTACCTGTACCGCGTCATGAAAAGCAGATGCTGCGCGGAACAGACGTGCTTGTTGCAACACCGGGCCGTCTGCTTGATCTGATTGATCGCAGAGCGCTTAATCTTTCAGATGTTGATTATCTTGTTCTGGATGAAGCTGACCAGATGCTTGATCTTGGCTTCATTCATGCACTGCGTCGTATCGTGACATTGTTGCCTAAGCAGCGTCAGACACTTTTCTTTTCGGCAACTATGCCAAAGACAATCGCATCACTTGCTGCGCAGTTTCTCAAAGATCCGATTGAAGTTTCTGTATCGCCAGTTTCATCAACTGCAGAGCGTGTCTCTCAGCAGGTTGTCTTCGTTGGAACACCACAGAAGCAGTCAATGCTTGAGCGTGTTCTGAATACCCATGCCATTGAGCGTGCATTGATCTTCACACGTACAAAACACGGTGCTGATCGTGTTGTGAAGCATCTTTCCCGCGTTAATGTGAAGGCATCCGCTATTCATGGTAACAAGTCTCAGGCCAAGCGTGAGCAGGCTCTGAAGGCATTCCGTGCCGGTGATGTTCCGATATTGATTGCAACAGATATTGCTGCACGTGGTATTGACGTAGATGGTGTCTCACACGTCATCAACTTCGATTTGCCAAACGTTCCTGAATCCTATGTTCACCGTATTGGCCGTACTGCTCGTGCAGGCGCTGAAGGTATGGCTATTTCCTTCTGTAATAAGGAAGAGCGGGCTTATCTGCGGGATATTGAGCGTCTGATTCGTCAGAAAGTACCGGTCATGCCAACACCGGCAGATCTTGAGAAAACAGCCTTTGAACCAGATGTTTCCGTCTTCACTGATGAAGAAGAAAAGAAACGTGGTGGCCGTCGTGGCAGTAAGCCACGTCCAGAGCGTGGTGCACATGAAAATACATCCCGTGCTCGTGATGGACAGAGCCGTGATGATCGTCCGAAGAAGAACAGGGACGAGCAATTTGGCAAGGCCACAGAATGGCAGAAAAAGGATAAGCCTTTCAAGAAGGGGCCTAAACCTGACAGTGCGAGAAAGTTTGACAAGCCAAAGAAGAGATCAGACTTTGAGCCACGTGCAACAGAGTTCTCCAGCTTTGAAGGTGAAGCTCGCAGAGCTCCAAAGTCTTCTGCACCAAGAAAGTCAGATTCTCCAAGAAAGTCGGATTCTTGGAAATCCGATTCCCGTAAGTCTGATCAGAAGAGATCAGAGCCACGGAAATTCGAAGGCAACAAAACTTCTGAAGTAAAAAGAAGTTCAGAAGGCAAAAAGTCTTTTGAAGGTAAGAGGTCTTTTGAGGGCAGAGGATTTGGTGACAAGAACTTTGCAGACAGAGGCTCTTCAAGAGGTGGCGAGGGCAGAAGCTTCAGCCGTCCATCTTCTGCGAAGAAGAAGTTTTCCGGTCGTAACAATCCGCGCAGTGCCGCACCAACCGGTGATGCAACCTTGAGAAAATCAAGCAAGCGCTAAAATTAAGAGGGAGCCACTGGCTCCCTTTTTTATTTGGTTCTGTTCTCAATCGCTTCCCTGATTTTGGGAATGACCTCCTCTGCGCTATTCGCAACGATATAGCTCAGCTCAAGGTTCGGACGAATAAAGCCCTGAGCCTGCATGTGTGAGAATAATTCTAACAGCGGCTCCCAGAAACCATTGATATTGAGAAGCACGATAGGGCAGTGATGGCGGCCAAGTTGCCCCCATGTGAGCATTTCAATTAGTTCTTCAAGAGTGCCAACCCCGCCGGGCATGGCAACAAAAGCATCAGCTCGTTCAAACATCATCCGCTTGCGGGTATGCATGTCTGGTACGACAAATATTTCCTGTGCCTGCTCGAAAGTCTGCTCTTTTGCGCGCAGAAATTCAGGAATGATTCCACAAACCCGACCGCCATTTTCAATGACTGATGTGGCAATAATCCCCATTAAACCGAGCTTTCCGCCCCCATAAACCAGTCTAATATTTTCATTTGCCATTTTCTGGCCAAGATATTGGGCTGCTTGTGTAAATTCAGGGTTATTTCCTGCAGATGAGCCGCAATATACGCAGATGGAATTTGGATTTTTCATTTCTTGTGCGCTTTTCAAGTGGGGATGATATGAGGCTGGTATAAATGGACAGCCGGTAATTTACACGTGTTTATTCTTACACCCTCTGGATTTCTATCGTATAAGCGGGTTTAAGAGCATATTGGCAGTTTTTTATTCTGAGGGAGAGATCATGAAGCAACAACAAGGCAACGGCATATATGCGCTGATGGGCGCTGCCGCTGTATTTGTTGTGGCAGTCATGGTTGGAACGCTCTATTGGGAGCCCGCTGGCAGCCAGAATGGTGGCTCTGAAACAAGCCAGAATAATTCGAAGCCTAATTCCGCTGGAGATGATTCACCAGAATCATCCAAACCACAGGGTGATAAGGGAGAAGTTTCCAAGGCCCCACAGGTTAAAACCAAGTCTCACAACACAGATGGAAGCACCACATCTGGTCAGGCTGCACCTTCAACGGGTACGGGTACAAAACCTGAAAGTGGAAATACTTTGTCATCAAGTGATACGGGCACTTCTAAGATGCCATCTTCTTCAGAGATGTCGTCTCCCGTTTCTAAACAGAACAGTGGTATTATATATCCGACATTCGGGCATGTCCGGATCGAACCAAATGGTGATAATGTCTTCTCAGGACGTGTTGCACCGGGTGCGACGGTTGAGCTGATGCGCGATGGTGAGGTTTATGCCCGTGCTGTGGCCGATACCTCAGGTCTGTTTGCTTTTTCTGCGCCAGCACTTCCTGCCGGCCCCAGCAGTATTTATCTGCAGTCCATTTCTCCTGACGGTACGCGTGAAAATTCCAAAGAGAGCGTTACTGTTATGATTAACCGTGACAAGAAGCGTCGACCATTGGTTGCTCTTGTTTCGCCGGATAAGCCAACAGTTGTGCTCTCAAATCCCGATAGTCCTGATAGCAGGCATGTCGAACAGTCAGATCAGCAGACACAGGAAGGCAAGTCCCCTGTGAATGCGCGGCCGAGTGTCCAGATATCTACCGTTGAAACCAGAAATAGTGGTCGACTGCTGGTTTCTGGCAGTGCTGCACCGGGTGCCTCTGTGAAGCTTTATCTGAATGGAACAATGGTTGCGCCAGGCGGAGCTGATAGTGAAGGCCGGGTATTCTTTGCTATTGCGAAAGGGATGGTTCCCGGAGATTATGTTGTTCGCATTGATGAGGTTGATCCGGTTTCCAATGCCGTCAAATCAAAATCAGAAGTGAAGTTTAATCTGCCGGATATCAATGGGCGTCGGGTACTGGCTGGTGATGGCAAGGCGGGTTCTGCCGAGAATTCACCTGCAAAAGTTATTGTAACCGCAATTGAGACAGAAACGGTTGGCTATGGTGACAGCCTTTGGAAGATTAGTGAGCGCCGTTATGGCAATGGCTATCTTTATCTGGAAATCTATGATGCCAACCTGCGTAAGATTAAAGACCCGGATGTAATCTACCCGGGGCAGATTCTTGTTCTGCCGCCTCTTGAAGCACCACAAAAATAATACCATCTGAATGGAAGGTGCGCTTTAGCATCGCTCTCTATGATTATCCGTTTTATGAGAATGTATTACGGCCAGTCTCAATGGCCGTTTTTCTTAAGAAGGCAAGTGTATAACAATGTCCCAATCCCAGCAGTCATCCTCTGGTCAACAACAGAAAAAATCAGGTTTGGGAGTAACACTGCGTAAACTTCAACCTTATCTGTGGCCAAGCAACCGACGTGATCTACAAATCAGAATTTACCTCGCCTTTGCTGTGCTGCTGGCCAGTAAAGTTGTGACAATGTTGACGCCCTTTACTTTTAAATGGGCAACGGATGCGTTGATTGCGGTGGCAAATTCAGTCAACCCGGCTGAAGCGCTGGCCAGTGCGGATGGTTCATGGCTCTGGAAAGCCCCGGTCATTATGACCATTGCCTATGGGCTATCACGTATTCTGACAGCAATTCTAACACAGATGCGCGATGCTATTTTTGCCAAAGTAGCAATGAATGCCGTTCGTAAGCTTGCTTTAGAGACGTTTGAGCATATTCATAAGCTATCACTGCGGTTCCATCTTGAGCGCAGAATGGGAGGTCTGACACGTATTCTTGAGCGTGGGCGTAAGGGGATCGAAGAGCTTTCACGTCTTGTCGTTGCGATGCTTATCTCAACAATTGTTGAGTTTGTGCTCGTTCTTGGCATTCTCGCCTGGCAGTTTAACTGGCTTTATTCATTGGTTGTTCTGGTAATGGTGACCGTCTATTTGGTCTATACCTATAAGGCGACCGAATGGCGTATGACGATCCGCAAGCGGATGAATGAATCTGACGTTGAAGCCAATACAAAAGCCGTTGATTCACTTCTCAATTATGAGACAGTTAAATACTTTAATGCCGAGCAAAGAGAGGCCGAGCGTTATGACGTATCGGTTGAACGCTATGAGCAGGCATCTGTTCAGACTTACACGTCGCTTGCTGTTCTGAATGCCGGGCAGGCAATCATCTTCAGCATTGGCATGATTGTTATCATGGTGATGTCTGTTATGGATATTGTAGCCGGTCGGGCATCTATCGGTAGCTTTGTTCTGGTCAATACGATGATGGTTCAGCTTTATATCCCACTGAACTTCATGGGGATGCTGTACCGTGAAATTAAGCAGGCTCTGACGGATATCGAGGATATGTTCAATATTCTTGAGCAGGATCCGGAAATTGAAGATACGGCGGATGCCAAACCACTACAGGTTGATAATGCGGTTGTCCGGTTTGAAGACATCCACTTCGCCTATATCAAAGAGCGCCCAATCTTACGGGGTATTTCGTTTGAAATTCCAGCTGGAAAAACGGTAGCAATCGTTGGTCCGTCAGGGGCTGGCAAATCGACATTGTCTCGTCTGCTGTTTCGTTTCTACGAGCCACAGCATGGCAGAATACTGATTGATGGGCAGAATATTTCTGAAGTGCAGCAGGGCTCGCTTCGCCGCGCGATTGGTATGGTGCCGCAGGATACAGTCTTGTTTAATGACACCATTGGCTACAATATCCGTTACGGCCGCTGGGATGCCAGTGAGCAGGAAATTGAAGAGGCTGCACGCCTTGCCCAGATTGATGGCTTCATCAATTCTCTGCCTGAAAAGTTCAATACGCCCGTTGGTGAGCGGGGTCTGAAGCTTTCAGGTGGTGAGAAGCAGCGTGTTGCCATTGCCCGCACTATTCTTAAGTCACCGCCAATTCTTGTTCTCGATGAGGCAACATCAGCACTTGATTCCTTCACAGAGAAGGAAATTCAGGATGCGCTCGATCGTGTCTCCCGTGACCGTACGACACTAGTAATTGCCCACAGATTGTCGACAGTGGTTGGGGCTGATGAAATCATTGTGCTTGATAAGGGTATTATTGTTGAACGTGGTTCTCATAATGAACTCCTTGCTGAGAGCGGCGTCTATGCTTCAATGTGGAACCGTCAGCGTGAGGCTGATGAAGCGCGTGAAACTCTGAAACGGGCTGAAGAAGAAGAGGGAACCTCTTTCCGCGTTGCTCTTGAAGGTTGACGCGGGCGGTAATGCCTGCCACACCTCTCGCCTCAGATTTATTAAAGGCTGAATTAGAAGATGTTTGATTCAATACGTGGCGCACTGGTGCCGATACATAAAGAAGGTTATCCCTTCATTCTGATCGCACTGATCCTCACGATCCTGCTTGGATGGCTCTGGTCCCCACTGGGCTGGATTGGGACAATACTGACCCTGTGGGTCTGCTATTTCTTCCGTGACCCGCCACGTGTAACACCTCAGGAAGAAGGCCTTGTTATTTCTCCGGCTGATGGCAAAGTCAGCCTGATTACGACGGCTGTTCCACCTTCAGAGCTTAATCTTCCAGCAGAGCCAATGACACGTATTTCCGTGTTCATGAACGTTTTCAACTGCCATGTGAACCGCAGTCCGATTGCTGGCAAGGTAACAGAGATTGTTTATACACCCGGCTTGTTCCTGAATGCAGAGATGGATAAGGCCAGTGATGATAATGAGCGCAATGCGCTGGTTATCGAAGGTAAAACGGCAACAATTGCTGTTGTTCAGATTGCCGGGCTGGTTGCCCGCCGTATTGTCAGCTTTGTCAAAGAAGGGGCTGAGCTTGACGCTGGTGAGCGTTTTGGGCTCATTCGCTTTGGATCACGTCTGGATATTTATGTTCCCCAGACATCAGAGGTTCTTGTTGGCCTTGGGCAAACAGCCGTTGCTGGTGAAACTGTGCTGGTTGATTTGCGCTCGAAAAAAACATCCCGCAATTACCAGACCGATTAAGGTTGGCAGAAGGGCCTGTTCAGCTGTATGAATAGGCTCTTGTTGCTTTTGTTCAAAGAACGATATGACCGACCTGTTTCCACCTTTTGCCCCTGAGGGCAATGAATCCAGAAAACGTCTTTTCCGTCCGATATCCTTCAGGGTTATCGTGCCGAATATCATAACGTTGCTTGCGTTGTGCCTTGGCTTGACGGCTATTCGTTTCTCGTTTGATGCACGTTGGGATATTGCCGTTTTCTCTATCTTGGGAGCCGCAGTCCTAGACGGTCTTGATGGGCGTGTTGCCCGCCTTCTTAAAGGAACAAGCCGCTTTGGTGCAGAGCTGGATTCTCTTGCGGATTTTATCAGCTTTGGTGTGGCCCCAGCTTTGCTGCTCTATTCTTTCAGCCTGTCCAATCTCAAATCAATCGGCTGGCTTGTGGCCTTGATTTTTGCGATGTCAATGGCGCTGCGTCTGGCCCGTTTCAATGCAATGATCGATGCGCCTTCGCGCCCGGACTGGCAGCATAACTTCTTTACCGGTGTTCCGGCTCCGGCTGGCGCTATGCTGGCTATGTTACCGGTTTATCTGTCCATGTTGACGGACATTTCAATTGGTGAAGCCGGTGCCGTTGTTATCACGGTTTATACGCTGCTGATTGCTTTCCTAACCATCAGTACAATCCCTGTCTACTCCGGCAAGAATCTGGGCTTGAGTGTCCCACGGCATGTCGTATTGCCTCTCTTTATTGCTCTGGTTGTCGCTATTGGACTGGTTCTCAGTTTCCCATTTACAATGATGACCCTGATTTCTCTTGGTTTTCTTTCCTCTATTCCATTTGGCTTTGTTCAGTATCGTCGTCTGGCACGTGAAGAAGCCAAACAGGGGAACGCGAATACCGCTTCAACCGTTGATACAACAGAGAACCAGGTGGGGAGCGAAAATTAATGCCTGAAACTGTGCGGCCAAAGCTTGTTCTTGCTTCTGCGTCTCCGAGAAGGCTTTCATTGCTGCAACAGATTGGTGTTGAGCCTGATAGGCTCCAGCCCGCTGATATGGACGAAACACCCGGGAAGTTTGAAACACCGCGTGAGCTTGCCGCACGCCTTGCTCTTGCGAAGGCGGTTGTTGCCTCTGAGCGCGTCAAAGCAAGGGCAGGGGATGAGAACTCTGTTATCCTTGCTGCCGATACTGTTGTTGCTGTCGGAAGGCGCATCCTGCCAAAAGCCGAGGTTTTGGAGGAGGCAGATGCATGTCTGCGTCTTCTATCAGGCCGGACGCACCGGGTTTATACTGGCTTGTGTCTTATCAACCAGCATGGCAAAGCAAGCCGGCGTTTAGTTGAAAGCAGGGTTCGCTTCAAACGTTTATCACGGCTTGATATCGAGAGTTATCTTGCGAGCCATGAATGGAAAGGTAAGGCCGGCGGTTATGCCATTCAGGGGCTTGCCGGTGCCTTTGTTATCAATATGGTTGGCTCTTTCCATGCTGTTGTTGGATTACCATTGTATGAAACGGTTTCTCTCCTTGAAGGAGCGGGCTATCCGGTTCATTCTGGATGGAATGGTACAAAATCCTGATTTATTACAGCGAATGACAATGAGTAAGCCTGTTCAGATAAAGTCACCAGAGGGAAAGTCCCGCTGTCCAATTTGTGATAAGCCAACAGCTGAGGATTTTCGACCATTCTGTTCAAAGCGTTGTGCAGATGTTGATCTTCACCGCTGGCTGAATTCTTCTTACGTCATCCAGACAGAGGAAGAAGCTGATGACAGCATGGCATCTGGCAGTTCCGAACAATAGATAACTCGGGGCTGATGACGTTGTAGGACGTCCTGCTACTGCTTTTTTTGCGTAGCGATATTATTCATTATTCCGTGATCAGTTACAGCTCTCATCGAGCTGAGCATTATGCGTATATTGGTTAGAACGGACAGAGCTATGCGGTAATGATCGTGTACAATTCTTTACACTAAGATTCACTAAATTGCGTTATAATGTACGGGTTATGTATATTGTATCTGAACCCGTATGGTCTCGCTTATTCAGCACAAAACTTAGAATTCAATAACAGCTTGCCTGAGTTGAGAAATCGTACAGATATCATTTTGTTTATATATTTTTAAAGAATTTATTTAAATTCGAATTTGGATTGTGTAGTATGATTTTCTACATTAATTTGTTTTGTTTTTGCTTTGTTTTTGTTCTATAAATATATTACGTAAAAATCTGTTTAAGCAAATACACATATTTTGGGTGGCATTCTTATGAACAATCAATCTCTCCGTATGGAGCGTGCACGCGCTTCCAATTTCAAATACCTTTGTTCTGTTGGTTTTTTGGCTGCTCTCGTGTACGGCGGGACAGGGAGTGCCTTGGCAGGTCAAATCTCTGTCACAGATGGTACGACAATCACTCAAAATGGTGGGACATTTTCTAATGTTGCTGGTACGCCACTGGGTGCTGCGCTTTATGCAGCAAACGCTGGCAGCCTTATTAAGGGAACAGATCTGATTATTGATGCAGATACGTTCACAACCATGGCAACTGTCAGAGTGGTGAATGGTGGCGTAATCAACCTGTTTGGCAATACAGTTATTAAAGGGCGTGGGCTTCATGCTAGCGGTGCAACATCTGCCATCTCGATGGAAGGTGGTTCGATCACCGTCAATATGAATGCCGTTGAAGTTACAAGTAATGCAAATGTCACGCTTAAGAATGTAACGATTGTAGATACGATTGGCACTGTCGGTGCCATTCAGGTAAGTAATAATAGTAACTTAAATATTACAGGTGGTTCTATCACCACCCAGAATACTTCCCGTGGTATCAATATTTATTCTGGAAGTACGGCCTACGTTGATGGAACAACAATCACAACAAGTGGAAGTAATGCCAGTGCCATTGTTAATATGCAGTCGGGCAAATCTGCAATAGTTACACTGGATGCCCGGAATTTCACGTTTAATACATTTGGTTCCGGTTCCTACGGTCTGGATGCTAATAGCTATGGCACATCTGTTCTGCAGAACGGCTCCATTCACACACGTGGCCAAAATGCCAATGGTATCTGGGCTGTCGGTAAATCTGGTGTGGCAGACGCAGTTCAGGTGACAGGTGATCGCCTGACAATTGAGACTGAAGGTACAAATGCTCATGGTGTTCTGGCTCAGATTAACGGAAGTGTTAAGCTGACGAATACAGATATCACTGTTAAGAGTGCTTTTGGGGTTTATGCTGACCAGATCGCCAATATTACTATGGATACCGGCACAATCAGACTGAATGGTTCTGGTGGTTCTGCTGTTATGACTTCGATGGCGAATAGCTTTGTTAATCTGAATAATGTCACTGTCAGCTCTGATTCATATAATGTTACGGGTTATAATTCCTATTCCCGGTCAGTCATTACAGTAACCAATGGTTCATTGACTTTGACTGGCTCTGGTAACAAGGGAATATTTGCCCAGTCACAGGGGACAGTTAATATAGAAAATACCAACATGCAGATCACAGGTGATGGCTCTGTTGGTATGGTCTTCTATGGAGTAACTGCACCCAATAATGTAACGGTGACAGGCGGTTCCCTGTATGTGCCGAAGGGTCTCGGGATTTACGCAGTCGGCGGAACTGATACGGCAACCCTTACCAATACTTCCGTTACAGGCGATGTGCTGGTTGGTGCTGAAGCTTATGTTTCGGGTGCAACCGAGGCAGGTTCCAAACTTCAGATTAATGCATCCGGTACCAAGTTATCCGGTGCTGCCTATGTTGACGAACTTTCATCATCCAATCTTGTTCTGAACTCTGGTTCAGAATGGATGCTTACAGATGCTTCTGTCGTGGATGTTCCTCAATCTGAGGTTTCAACGCTGACAGTTAATGACAGTACTATCGGTTTTGCTGCACCAGCTAACGATCGGTACCAGACACTTGTGATTGGTGCTGGTGTTGTCGATAGCAGTGTAACGGCTGTTTACACCGCAAATAATGCAACTTTACGTTTGAACACTCTCCTGAATGAGGGTGGGGCGCTTTCCAATCAGTTTACCGATCGTTTGCTGGTTAATGGTGATGTTGCAGGTATGACGACGGTTGTCGTGAATCCGGTTGTGGGGAGCCGTGGCGGGGCCACCTCTCTGGATGGTAACAATCAGGCTGCTGAAGGTATTTCAATTATTCAGGTATCGGGTAATTCTACTGCTGATTCTTTCAAGCTACATGGTGGTTATGTTACGGCTTTAGGGACACCCTATCAGTATTCGCTCTACGCTTATGGTCCGGGTTCAGTAAATGGCTCCGCAGATGAGCGCCAGCGCCTTGTTAGCGGTACGAATCCGTTCTGGGATTATCGGTTGCAGAGCGTGTATGTGGAGCCTGTCGATCCGATTGATCCGGTTAACCCGGTTGATCCCGGTAATCCGGATAAGTCTGGTGGCGGAAACACAGGTGGCCCTTCCATTACAACTCCCAAGGTTCGAGCTGTTGCTCCACAGGTTGCAAATTACCTGATTGGTCCAACCGCTCTGTTCCATGCCGGTTTGCAGGATATTGGTAACCTGCATAAACGCCTTGGCGAAATCCGCGATGATCGTGTGACAGGTCGTACTGGCGGGAAGGGTGAGTTCTTTATGCGTGCTTATGGCGGCGTGTATGATTACAAATCTAACCGCAATGCCTACTCTTACGGTTATGACGCCAATATCGATTATGCTGCCGTGCAGTTAGGTGGAAGCCTCTATGCGTTTGAGAGCAAGAACAGTGTCACCCGCTTTGGCGTTGCAGCCAGCATAGGTAGCCTGTCTTTTGATCCGAAGAATGTACGTGGTACAACATCTACGAAGCTCGATACATGGTCCGTCTCAGCTTACGGCACGTACTTGCATGATAGCGGCTGGTATGTTGATGGTATCCTGTCTTACGGTGCGTTTGATGGCAATGTCTCGACGACTTACCGTGGCAACACAGCCTCTCTGAGCGGGACAAGCTTCTCTGCATCTCTGGAGACAGGTTATCCCTTCCAGCTTGGAAATGGCCTTGTTCTGGAGCCACAGGCACAAGTGATCTATCAGCGTCTGATGTTTGACCGTAAGTTTGATACAGACATGTTTACGGTTTCACTTGGCACGCTTGATCAGGTAACCGCCCGTGTTGGCGCACGTCTGTCGAAGACATTTGCTCAGCCTGAGCAGGACCGTCTGATCACGGTTTATGCCAAGGCGAATGTTCTTCACACTTTTGGTAGCAACAACAAGGTCTTCCTTGGAGACACCTTCCGCATCGGTGATTTTGGCACATCGATTGAAGGTGGTGTTGGTATCAATGCCACATTGTCGAAGAACGTCTCGCTTTATGGTGAGGTCTCGTATCAGCACCGTATTGGCAAATCTGGTGTCTCCGGTGTCAGTGCAACCGGTGGATTGCGATACGCATTCTGAATGACATAATTAAGTAATGAAAAAGCCCCTGAGTATCTTCAGGGGCTTTTTTGTTTTTAATGCCTATATCGTAAAGCATTGACCAGAAGACTGAAGGCAGGGGACATATGCCACTCCAGAGCTGGCAAGAGCTGCTCCAAGAATGTGTGTCGTTGTATTGATAACATGCTCACCTGCTGAAATGCGGATATTACCAACTGGCCTGTCTCTGAATTCAGTAATCACTGGAGCTCTTCATCAATCTCGTCAAAACGTGGACCAATCGTCTGCAGCAACCGCTCACCAGCTTCTGTCAGCGCAACGCTTCTTGTGTGCGTGTCAGCGCTGGATTCCCAGTCGTGATTCAAGCTGTTTGATTGTATGGCTGAGAGCTGACTGGGAGACCCAATTTTTGCTGCTGTCGTTGCAGAATGTTTTCGTTTCTGCATCTTAATTTATATGAAAACAAAAATATGTATCTGTTTTTTGGAATTTTATTAATTATTGATTGAGTGTGTCATGGATATTTTGAATATAGATTTTATGTATTTTTATTTAATTTAAATAAGTTATTTATAATAAAATATAGTTTTTTTTATAAAATATTTTCTAATTGATAATAAAATTGTTGCCTTTTGAATAATGAATCTATTAAATTCTGTATAAAGTGAAATAAATTTCTATTTATTGTTGAATATAATGTGTTCCTTCTTCAGTGGAAGGCGCAGGGTTAAGGGGCTTTTAGCATATTATTTGCTGTTTCCAGCTTCCAGCTATCGGTTGGTGGTTAATTCTGTGTTTTCACAAGACGGTACGCCTTATGGATGGAGGGGGCTTCCCTCCTGACAATCTTTTGAGGGTATTATGAAGTCTACACGTAACGCGGTATTTTTATGTACCGTTCTGGCACTGATGTCTGCTGCGGCTTTGATCTATGTTTTGGCTTATGAGTCTAGCTTTATTGCTCATAACCTTATCATTAACGCCGCTATTGCCGCTTTGGCCGGGATAGCTGTTCTGTATGCTTTATATACTCTGCTAATAATATCTCGCGGTATGGCACAATGGCGCAAGATTGCCATTGAGTTTCCTCGCGGTGCAGAAGAGCCGAAGCTGAACGGCGCCATGCGTATTTTCAAGGGACGCCTTAAGCATCTGATCAGCTTTGATGAGCTTGAGCGTACAGCTGCCGTTCATATGCTTGATAAAGCGCTGGAATGGCGTGTCCGATTTCTTGATTATGCTGCAGGTCTTCTGATCGGCCTTGGTCTGCTTGGGACGTTCGTTGGTCTGACGACGACGATGGAAGGTATCAAGACATCTATCCAGATGTTGTCTGGTGGTGGTGATGTCGATGCCAAGCTTCTTGTGTCGAGCCTTGCAGCTCCGCTCGGTGGTATGTCGACGGCCTTCTCGTCTTCCATGTTTGGTCTGGCCTCATCCCTCATCAGTGGTGCGCTGAGCCACTTTCTTGGTCGTGCCTCAGAAGGCTGGGTTCATGAAATCGAAAAGTGGGCCAATGTTGCCCATTCAACAGATGCACCGCCAAGCTCAGCTGGTGAAGCGACACAGGCTTCCATTGATCGTCTGACCGGTATCATCAACAAGCATGCTATTTTTGCCGCTGAAGATCGCGTCAAGTTTGATGCCCGTCTGGACGCAATGATTGTTGCCCAGCAAAGCATGAGCACCCATATGCGCGAAGCAACCTCTCTGCTGGCCGATATGCAGGGTGGTCTGGTCAATCTGGGTACTCTGACTAAAGAAGCTCTGGAGATGCAGAGAGGGCTTGCCCCCATGCTCGCGGCCATTGCAGAGGCAACACGTGACAGTGCCGAGGCTGCGGGTGTCTTCAATCACAATATTTCCAAGGTCGTTGATGCTGTTGAGCGTAACAGTCTGTCCATGACGGAATGCGTCAGCAGCATTACGGATATGCGTGTCAATGTGACGGGTGCTGCTCAGGGGCTTCTGGGTAACCTTGCCCAGATCGAGCGCCACTCACAGTTTGCTTCGGATCAGCTGTCTAAACTCAATGACAATGATGGTGAACGTTCCGCGACACTGAATGCAGCAACCAACACGCTGCGTATGCAGCAGGAAGCTGTAATGGCCTGTGTGCGCGAATTAACTCAGGCAAAGGTTTCTATTGTTGCTGCTGTCAATGCTCCTCCTCGTCTGGAGACGCAAAAGCCCGTCCGCGAGACGGTTGCTGCCGAGTAACAGGGGGGAATTATGAAACGCTGGGTCAGACTTCTTGGGGTCGCATCAACTTTAACTATCGCTTGTCATTCTCTTGCGGCAGCACAGGAAACCTTACCTGCTGATCAGCAGAAGGTTACAACACGAAAAGCCAAGGCAAAACAGCCGAAGGCGCAGCGTGTCGTATCTCTGGAAGAAGCAATCAGGCTTGCCGCTGATTACTCCTGGCGCAGTAAAATCGCTGCGGCCCAGGTAGATGTTGCTCACGCACGTGTCGGACAGGCTGAGGCTGGTTATTATCCAAGTATCAAGGCACAGATACAGACACCGAATGGCCGTTATGATCATGGCTATAACTTCCGTGGCAGGGATTTTGACGATCTTTCCCAGGCAGGGGTGGAGCTGCGTTATAATCTGGTTGATTTCGGGCGGACGAAATACGCTGCTGCTGAAGCAATCAGCTCTTATCGCGCCAGTGACTGGGCCCGTCAGGGTGAGGATCTGACAGTTCTTTTTGAGACAGCCAAAGCCTATCTTGATGCCCAGCATTTCTCTTCTGCTGTGAGTGCAGCTGAAGCCTATGTCAGTGAAATTCAGCGGTTGAATGAAACCATCCGCGAAGGTGTTGCCGGAGGGATTGCCTCACAGTCAGAGACGGCCCGTGGTCGTCTTGCCCTGAGTAATGCTGTTAACAAGAAGAAGGCTTTGGAGCTGCAGCGCATCAGGGCAACGCAGCGTTTGATTGCTCTGGTCGGTCAGGATGTAAAGCCTGTAGCTGCCAAGAACGCAGCTCGATTGCCACGTGGGCATAATATTGATGAATTAACGGAAGTCGCTCAGGATCTGAACCCTGCTGTTCAGGCCCGTGATGCTGCCGTGTCCAGTGCTCGTGCGCGCATAGAAGCCGAAAAAGCTTCACGTATGCCACGGCTGGATGTCGTCGCCGATTATAAGCGTGCGTTGCAGGATGTACCAAGCAGTATCAATTCCTCCCGCTGGGATGGTGGTATCCGCTTGCAGCTCTCCGTTGATCTGTACGATCCTTCCAGATCGCCGAAAATTGCAGAGGCTCATGCCAATTATAATGTTGCATGGGCTCAGTGGCATCAGGAACAGGCTACAGTGATGGATAGTATCCGCGCACTGAAGGGGGATTACTCCATTGCCTCCGATCAGTGGGCCATCAGTAATGAGGCTCAGAAACAGGCTTCCCAGACACGTTCTTTCTATCTTGAGGAATTCCGTCTCGGACAGAGAAGCCTCTCCGACCTGATTACTGCCGAAACTGAATATTTCACATCGCGGGTGGAGGCGTTGTCTGCACGGTATGATTATTACCAGGCAATTCTCTCAATTTATTATCTGGCAGGTCAGCCGCGAGAAGGTCTTGAGGCCTTAAAACTTCTTTAAAAGACAGACTAAATACCAAGGGGCAAGAAATTGAGCGAGAAGGGCAACCATATATGGCCGGCCTACGTCGACATGATGACCGTTCTTCTGATGGTCTATCTGTTGTTGGCACTTTTGTTTCAGGTGGTCGTTGCCACCAGTAAAACGGCTATCAACCAGGTCGAAGCTGACGAGCTTGCAAAAGCCGAAGCCGGCAAGCAGGGGCAAGAGCAGATTATGCCGCAACAGCCCCCCAAGAAGGAACAACAGGCTTCTGCAGCTGGAGAACAGGCGAGTAATTCTGCTGAAAATCAGGATATGACTTTGGTGACCATAACGCCGACAGAGCTTGCTCAGAAGCAGGGTGATCTGCGCTTGAGGCTTGAAGCCCGCCGCAATTATCTCAATGCCTCTGAGATTCAGACAGTCAAGACCTGGGTTGAAGAGCACCGGAGTGAAATTGCCAGCAAAGGTATCCGTCTCTATTCGGTTGCGCCGAACAGCAATAATGTTCAGGTCGGCTCTCTGCTGAAAGTCCAGTTTGACCGGGCCCTGAGCGTCATGAGTGCCGTCAATGGCAGTGGTATCAGCCTCGAGAGTATCTCTTACGATAACGAGATTATTCAGGATGCAACGGAAGACTTCGTGATCCTGAGAGTGCGGAAAGATGCTCCAAAACCCTGATAGCGGAAAGATCAATAAATTCTGGCATTTCTGTCGGGTTTCACTGGTGAGCTCCAGTGGGGTTATTCTGCTGTGCGCTTTACTGGCATTTGTGTGGTCTGTTTTTATTCCACTTGATGTTCTTGTCCGCGGGAACGGTCTGATCCGCGTGGAAGGTCACAATATTGATCTGCAACACGCTGAAGGTGGCACAATTTCAGAGCTCTACGGTACCGTTGGCCAGACTGTGAAGGCAGGAGATATTCTGGCCAAGGTTATCAGCCCGGCCCTTATTGAGGACTTTGAGCGCAGCCGTATTGCCGTGGAAGCTCTGGAACTGCGTGAGGACCGTCTGAAAGCGGAAATCGACGGGCAGCCGTTCGAGCCTGCAATGGTTAAAGACCCTGAACTTGCCGAAATCATTGAAAGTGAACTGGCATTTTATAATGCCCGTGCACGTGCCCTCAATGAGGCAATTAATATTGCCAAATCGCAGCTGTCCCAGAAAGAATCCCAGATAACGGAACTTCAGGGCCGGATAGAAGATCTTGGTCAGGAGATGCAGCTTGCAGGCCAGCATGTTCGTCTGCTCGAACCCCTGGTTGCTAAAGGTGCAGCTGCTGAGGTTCTGCTTGTTCAGCGTAAACTGGAATACCAGAAGGTCTTCAGCGCACTGAGAGATGCCAAGGCACGCTTACCGCGCATTACTGCTGAAAAGGAAGAGACGCAGCTGAAAATGCAGCGTTTCCGGACAGAATTCATATCTGAAGCTAATAAAATGCTGTCACAGGTGCAGGTTGAGCTGCCTCAGGCACATGCAAAGCTGGTTTCCAGCCGCACGCGTATGGATAGCAGCAAGATTGTCTCGCCAGTTGATGGTGTCATTCAGCGTGTTCTGACAACCCATACCGGCGCTGTGATCAAGCCCGGTGAAATTGTTTTTGAAATTGCTCCCAGCAGTGTACCGCTTGTCGCTGATGTGAAGGTTTCACCTCAGGACAGGGACAGATTGTGGGTGGGCATGCAGACGCGTGTCCGGGTTGCAGCATTCGGCGGCTACTTCAGTAATACCCTTGATGGCACGGTCTCCCTGATCAGCGCTGATGCGCTCGGTGATGATGAGAAGGGGCGTTACTATCAGGTAACGATAGACATCACCTCATCCACCACCAAATCGAAGATTTTCCCGGGGATGTCGGTTGAAGCATTCATGCTCGCCGGGTCCCGTACCTTTGCCCAGTATTTATTCAAACCGTTTTTTGACGGTGTCTCTGTCGTGTTCAGCGAATGACGCTGGATATGTCAGTAAATGTAAGAGGAATGATATGAAACTACCTGCTCCCCAGAAATCCGGCCAGTCAATCATTATTGATACCTATGGCAAGAACGAGATTCCTGTCAGCTCGCGGGAAGCATCAATTATCATTCGCGGTCCGGATGTTGTTGTTCGTATGGCTGATGGTTCTGAACTGACGCTGACGATGGCCGCCCAGATTGCCTCAATTCAGAAAACGGTTTTTACACTTGTTTTCAGTGATGGTGTTGAGATCAACTCGGATGTATTGTTCCAGTCTGCCAGCGCCATTGAAATGCCTCCTGAAGTTGCTCAGGATAAAGGTGAGGAGACTAAGCAGTCTGCTGAGGGTGATCCGTTGCTTATTGTTGAGAAGACAGAAGCGACTCAGGCTACGGATAATTCTCTTGCCGAGAAAACCGTTGCTGCTTCCGAGTTCATTAAAGAGAATCCGTATCGGCAGGAAGTAACATCAACGATGTCTTCAACATCCGGTACAAGTGCTCCGGAAACGCAGAGTTCCACAACACCTATGGCATTGCCGGTTAGCAGCACGGAAGATTCCTCTTCGGATGCCAGCTCATCAGTACCGCCGGTGACGGATGCAGGTTCAGATTCAAATGCAGGTTCTAATACGGGCGGCAATTCAGATAACGGTAACGATTCGGATAATGGTAACGAAAACCCCGGAACACCGGGTATCGAAATCCCAAATTCAAACCCGATGATACTTTCCCTGAAAATACTTCAGCCTGCTGGCAGTGTGGATGAAGAAGCCCGTGTCTACTTAGGTGGAGCGGGTGCTGACGGCTCCCGTACAGATGGATCATCCTCTCTGCAATATGATTCAGAGGTTATTGATCTGACAGGTGAAACTGAAGACTGGACGATCCATGCTGATGGCGTTGACGGTCTTGAGGCCGGATATGTCAGCCGTATTATTCTGATCGGAGATGCAACAGGCGGGATTTCAATCCGTGGTCTTCCAGGCAGCTTTACCGTTATTTATGGTGATTCCGAAGAGGGACAGGCTCTCGGGCTGGCCGCCAATGAGCTGTATATCCGTTATCCGAGCGGCAATAAGGATGTCTATACGCTGGATATCTCATATATCAACCTCAAGGGCGAAAGCGTTACGTACGAGAGAAAGCTTTATATCGTTGATGCACCAGCAGGTATGGTGAACAGTGACGGTGATCTGCTGATGTCAACGCAGCCGAACGGAACAGAAATTCACGCAGGTTCCGGCAATGACACCATCATTGCAAGTATTGCTCCAAGCCAGATTTATGATGGTGGAGCTGGGGTTGATACTGTCGATTACAGCAGTGTTGATGCCGCAATCGTGGCTGACCTGCGAGCCGGTACTGTTTCCAAGGCCGGGCATTCTGTCGACAGCCTTCTGAATATCGAAAACATTATCGGAACGGTCTATGCCGATACACTGATCGGCGATGACAATGACAATGTTCTTGATGGTGGTGAAGGAAATGACAGACTGGTTGGTGGTGCAGGCAACAACACGCTGATTGGCGGTGCCGGAACAGATACCGCTGATTATTCACTGGCCACAGCAGGTATTGTGATTGATCTGGGTGACGGGACTGCAAGCAACAATGGTTATGGCGGAACGGACATCATTGTTGATGTCGAGAACGTTACCGGCAGTAACTATGCTGATATCATCGGTGGTAGTGATGTAAACAACTACCTCTCCGGTGGTGCTGGTGATGATACGTTCTATGGCAGTAAGGGTAACGATACGATCGTAGGCGGCTCTGGCACAAATACGGTCAATTACAGCAACCTAGATCAGGAAATCACCGTTAATCTGGCTGCAGGTTCAATCAGCAAGGGAACCAGTGGAACAGATGCTGTTTCCGGTATCACAAATGTTGTCGGGACAAACTATAACGATTACTTCCTCGATGGAACGGGTAACCAGTATTATAATGGTGGTGCAGGCAGTGATACCATCGATTTCAGTACACGTGTCAATTCTGGCGGTACCTTTACCGTCAACCTCCAAACCGGTGAGGCTTATTCTATTACAGGCAGCATCAGGCTTGGCGATACGGATACATTCACCAGTATCGAAAATATTATTGGTGTCACATCTCAGGCTGCCAGCTATATCGGTAACAGCTCTGACAACCGTATCATTGCCGGTAGTGGCAATGACTGGGTCGCTGGCTGGCAGGGCAATGATTATCTGGATGGCGGAGCCGGCATTGACTGGGTTGATTATCGTGGTGTGGCTGGTGCCGTTCACGTTGACCTGTCCCAGAACAAGGCCTTCAATGACGGTTATGGGACTGTCGATACACTGCTGAATTTTGAATATATCGCAGGTTCCAGCTATGGCGATACGCTGATAGGTAACAGCGGAACCAATTACTTTTATGGTGGTGCCGGTAACGATTATATCGATGGTGGTGCCGGTACCGACTATTACTACGTCTACAATTTTTCCAATGCCGGTGTATTCGTTGATCTGGCGGCTGGTATCGCTGAGGATGGCCAGGGCGGCATTGATACGCTGGTCAATATTGAAGGCGCCATGGGTAGCTACAACGGAGATAATACTTTCCGTGGCAACAGTGGTAATAATATCTTCTATGGCTACCTCGGCAACGACCTTTTCTATGGCAGTGGCGGTAGTGATACGTTCTACGGCAGCTCAGGTTCAGATACTGTCAACTACAGTGAAATGACTGCCAATGTCGTGGTTAACCTGACAACTGGTAAGGCAACAAAATCACAGGGTGGAACGGATACACTCAGCGCCATTGAAAACGTTTTCGGCAGTGATTTCGACGATGTGATTACAGGGAGCGTCGGTAGTAACACCATCAATGGTGGTGCCGGTAATGATCGTATCATTGGCGGAGCCGGCGCTGATATTCTCATCGGTGGTGATGGTTACGACACCGTTGATTACAGCACCGATACAGCCGGTATTATCGCCAATCTGGCCGGTATTGTTCAGGATGGTTCGGGCAGTACCGATACCATTCTTCAGTTCGAGGCCATCATTGGCTCGAACCACAATGACGTGTTCATCAATAACAGCACCACCGGCTGGAACATCAATGGTGGAGCCGGTACGGATACTTTCCAGAAATCGGGTGAGGGCGGAAGTTTTACGCTCTCCGGTGGTTTTATCAGTATTGAGGTCTTTGATTTTGCAGATGGCAAGACAGATAATATTCAGGCTAACTTGAATTCGCTGTTTGCTGATCTTGGAGCAGGTGTTCATGCAACCCTGAATATTGATGCTGCCGATACTTTCTCTGTTGCCGATAACTCCGGCTGGACGCATTCAACCGTTGATGGAAATGACGTCTGGTCGAACAGCAGCGGTGGCAGCCTGACGGTTGTTGCGGCCTGATTATCTGACGGGTCTGGATTGCTTTTATGAGTACCTTTTCGGAGAGCATCGTTACTGCTGTTGCCCATGTTCAAGGGGCAGCAGCGCCATGGCGCTGGCAACGGATTCTGGCCGCAAGTGCGGATGACCGTGAAGCTGTCACGTCACTTATGCGCTCTGAATTCAGGCTGGACCTTATTCGTGTCGGCAAGCATGTTTCTCTGGAGCCCGGAGAGACGTGTGTCGTTGAAGTTGAAGAGGGGAAGTGGGAAGCTGTTGTCGCTCTGGAAGATGGTAGTTTCCAGTCTCTGGTAACAGATGCAAACGTTACCAGAAAAGATGCTCTGCTTTGCTACCACCTGACACCAGTAAAAGACGTTACAGGACTGAGTACTGAAGTTTTTCTTCCGCGAAACGGTGAAGAGCGCAGGATTGTCAGAAAAATTCTGCTGGCGACACTTGCCATCAATCTGATGGTCGTCGTTATGCCGCTCTATATGAATGCGCTTTATGATCGCGTACTCCCGGCCAAGGCATCAGCTTCATTATGGGCTTTGTCTCTTGGTGTGGTTTTTGCGATCATTGGCGAGTTTCTGGTGCGTGGTGAACGCAGGAAGCTGTTTAGCCGACTGGCGGATATTATTCATGCCCGTGTTGAGCCGACAGTTTTAAGACAGGTTCTGGGGATACCGGCATCCCGTCTGACAAACTGGGGAATGAAACAATATCAGGCTTTGCAGGACTGGCAGAAACTGCGCTCCTGTTACTGGCTGTTTGCCAACAGCAACATTATCGATATTCCGTTTGTTATTCTTTATCTGCTTGCCATCCTCATTCTGTCCGGATGGCTGGTTTTGGTACCGATAGCGGGGCTCGGGGTTTACGCATTTATTGTCTGGCGTTTCTGGCGTACGGAAGCAGGTCGGGAAGACAGAAGATTCCCTGTGATGCCTGTTATCAGCCCCAGCGAAATCAATGTTGCGCGCACGCTGGCCCGTACAGATCTTTTGCATGATCGGCTGATGTATGGCTCTGAAACTGTTCTCAGGGCTGAGGATAGCCGCTTCACACGCCAGTCATCACGCCAGACCCTGCTGACAGCAATCATCAGCAGCCAGACGGTTGTGATTGTCGTTGCCGCTTTTTATCTCAGCATAAATGGCCTGATGAACCCGGCCGCTCTTTTTGCCGTAATCCTTCTGGCAAGCCGGTTGGCACAGCCCTTCATGTCGCTTTCCATGCTTGTTGGCAGCCTTCAGGAAGCTGTTTTGTCCTACCACAGGTTTGATGACCTTCTGGTGAAGAATGCGGCTGCCATTCAGGTAGACGGCATTGATCAGGAAAACAAGATCGCAGCCCTCTCCAGCCGTATTCCACTTTGGGACATTCATAAGGGTAATTTCCGTTATGATGATGACAGGGCGATACTGGAGAACCTGACGCTGGCTATTGCCAGAGGTGAAAAGGTTGCTCTGGTCGGAAATGCCGGAAGCGGTAAAAGCACGATTATGCGCCTGCTGGCTGGTACGATTAATCTGGATACCGGTTCTATCCGTTTCTCGGGTCTCAACATGCCGAAAGGCCAGTCCGTCGTTGCAGAGAAGGTGCACTACCTGTGGCAGGGTGATACGCTGCTGGCAGATACGGCCTATGAGTATCTCTGCCTGGATGTCAGCCGGACACGTCAGCAATGTGAGCAGGTTCTGGAGAAGCTGGGGCTGATTGATAATCGTCAGGTTGGTTCCATTGATCTTGACCGCTTCTGGAACCAGAGCGGGAGGGCCCCTACACCTGAGCAACGGCAGATGCTGGCCATTGCCCGACTGACCCTGACAGACAGAAACATCTTCCTGCTGGATGAGCCAACTGAGCATCTCAATCAGCGCCATGAAATGCTTCTGGTCAATACGTTGAAAGAAAAGCTGAACACGGAAAGCAGTATGGTTCTTTCGACCGACCGTTTTGAGCTTCTGAAGCTGGTTGACCGTGTGATTCATATTGAACGCGGGAATATCATTTTCGATGGTCCGCGGGATGCTTTCCTGAAGCGTGTAAGTTCATAATCCAGTGAATGCCTAGGCCAAAATAGCGCAATTTATTTTCTGATTATTCGCGTATAGTAACCCGTAAACTAGCCATATACTGACCCCTTGCAATGCAGGAGAGGTTCTTGGGCTGAAGAGGGTAGAAGCTGAAAAGATCGGCGTCATAGGCTCTGGCACTAGGGAGCATGGTATTGCGCAACCCTGTTGGTCATTCCGTCTTTACGTAAAGGTCTCATGAAGGACAGAGACGCAGATTGTCTCTATGAAAATTCACACCTGCAGAACCACATGAAAGCCAGAATTCCATTATAAACTAATATGAATAGAGAGCGTTTCTGTCCAATTTCAGGCGCCGGTCAGATACAGGTGGTTGTGATGGAAAAATCACTAGCTGAAATAAAAGCAATTGAAGACAGAATAGAGTACCTTGAAAGTCTTCAGGATGCTGAATCTGAGTGTGAAGAGACAGCCGAGCAAAGCGACAAAGGTAAAGGATTGCCGATACCTCTCGCCATAGGAGCCGGTGCCATTCTCGGTGGTGTTCTGCTTTTCAACGCAACACATAACAGTGCCTTCATTATCGCGTCCCTTCTTATCTTTATCGTAGCCGGTATCCGATGGAATTCTTCCCGAACAAACAACAAGAAGGAAGTACAGGCATATTATGAGCGACGGGCCGAAATAGATATTTTGAAGCAGAGGCTTAAAGTTATGAAAGCTGGTAAAGAGTAAATGAGGTCAGTACATTGTTAGATGAAAATTTATTTGGCGTTGATATTGCATCTAGGTAATCGTGTAGGTTGTGCTCTACAACTTCCGCCCCATTACTCTTACTGGTTGTTTTTTTAAGAGTAATAGTCTCCTATATAAGGTAATACGAGAGCAGACAAACGTATTGGGACTGATCGAAGCACGTAAACCGCTAAAGTCGTTTATCCCTAGCTCTTTGATGGGGGCGGGGCGTCTTCTGGCACATAGAGAAGATTGCATAGCTTGCTGGTTGGGTTGCATCCGGTGAGTGGAATACATCAGTCATGCTCTTGACCGTTTGGAGGAGTGGGTTAGCTCATCATTGGTGCTTAGATAAGCAATCATGAATTAGATGTAGGATTTTTATAAAAATATAATATTCATTTCTCAAAGATCAATTTAAACCCCAGTTTATCAAGGTCTTGTTTCATAGATTGGCAGAATATCTTTTCAGAATTTTGCGCTAATTCACCCATTGCGTTAATTTTATTTATTGTATCTCTGTCAAATGCTTGTATATCTTGATATCTAGCGTCTAACTTAGAAATTAAATTCTTTGTTTTTTTCATAAGATCAAGGGTATAATCAGCATTCACATTATCACAATACAAAAGAACGGATGCCATAACAGAGTATGATTCTAAAAAGGAATCAACTGAGACTTTATGTTCGTCAATTACCCTTTTCTTTATAATAGATTTTGTGTGACTTACTAAAATTGAAGCCCTTTCCCCGAACTCTATCTCTAATAATTTATGAACAACATCGTATTCTGTTTTACAGGCAGTGAAGGCTAGCTCAGCTGATAAGTCACGATCATCAGATTTAGAGACATTTATAGCAAACGACCTGCCTACACATTGACCATATTCTTTCATTGCTTTCTTGAGTGGTTCAGGTTCCTGAGCAGATACCGATGAACTCAGTATGAGTATCAAAAACGTTATGGCCCAGCATTTCATTTTTATCTCCAATGAGCATCGGTTCTTAGGAATATGGTTATATTTGAAGCTATTAAATCCTTCTTATTTTTTAATATACATCCACCAGAAATGCTTGATGGTATATATCAGGATTAAAATACCCACGATTATCATCACGGTGTTCGAAAGAGGCTTACGCCAGAAATATGCTGATACATCCCTTAGGATTTGATCTATCTGTCCTGAAGTCATTCTGATTGCCCCTCTTTAATATTTCTAAAAATAATTTTCTATATAGGATATTTTTCCTCTATTGAGCAATGATGTTTTGCGTTCATGAGGCTGCTATAGAGCTCAGATTTAGCAACCTGAAAAAAGAAATCTTATATAAAATACTAGTAAGCTTAAGCTTCGTTTATGTGGGGCCTTTTTATTTCAAATCCCAGCCAACAACTTTATCATCTTCAATTTTTACGCGCGTTTTATATCGATTTTTACCAGTACTATGATACTTAAGAACAAAGGTTTCCTTTGTCTTGTAAACCTTATGATCAAAGTCTTCTGGCTTTCCGATGCTATCTATAAGCATGTCATACGACATTCCTTGCCATATCTGGCGAGCCATTATTAGATCAACAATTTCTGTACTGCCGTATTTTTCCATCAGTTCCCTGCGACGTTTTTTTCGGCCATATAACCAACAATCACAAACCCAATGATCACAAGGAAAATCAAACCAATAATTTGGAGACCGGTCACTCGCATATCCTCCCTAGTTTAGAAGGAATATGATGGAATAAATTTCTGTATGCAAGGTTGGAGTATATGAAGATAATAGAGCTTATTTGTTTACAAAAAACTTCCTGGAAGTAGCAAGGTGAGTGCTCAGTCTCTTCCGACTTCGCGAAATTTCTTCAATGATTGTAGCAAATATCAATCAGAGATTGGCTGCTTAATCATTGCAAAGGAGGCGAAACAATCGGCTACTTGATTGAGGCGGGAGAACAATGTGAAAACAGCCTGCCTAACAACAGGCTAACACATTTTGATTGGAAATCGCTGAAAGTCTTGAGGGGAATGGTGCCCAGAGGCGGGATCGAACCACCGACACTGCGATTTTCAGTCGCATGCTCTACCAACTGAGCTATCTGGGCATCTCTGTTCGGCAGTGCCAAACGTTATAGACCCGCCGTGTATAGTCAGGTTGGTTTGATCTGTCCAGAGCTATTGCTGATTTTTTCCCATGGGTTTTCAAAAAAATATCATAACACTGGAAAAAGTATTTGTTTTCAATGGAAGCAATCTATGAAAAAGTGGCTATACTGCTTCAGATAATAGAGATTGATAAAATAAAAATCTCTTTGGAACGGGAGGAATAGATGTTGTCAGCCGCTCACCGTTTTCCGGCGCTTATTGCCGATATTGGTGGAACAAATGCGCGTTTTGCCTTGCTGACCAGAGCAGGGGGGCAACCCCAGCAATTGAAAACACTGGCGTGCAATGATTATCCGGATATTGTTTCGGCCATAGAGGCCTATCTTTCTACGGTTGAGGCGCAGCGCCCATGGGAAGCTGTTGTGGCAATCGCCAACCCGGTTACGGGTGACCATATAAAAATGACGAACCACGTCTGGAGTTTTTCAATTGAGGAAAGCCGCAAGGCCCTTAATTTGATTAATCTCCATGTCATCAATGATTTTACGGCGCTGGCGTTATCATTACCGTTGCTGCGTCCGAATGAGCAGGTTCAGGTTGGAAGTGGGCGTGCCAGACCTCGTTCTGTCATCGGGTTGATTGGCCCAGGTACAGGGCTTGGTGTGTCTGGCCTTGTGCCCGTCGCGCCTCGTGGCTGGCAGGCACTGGCCGGTGAAGGTGGGCATGCAAGCTTCAGCCCGGTCAATGATGAAGAAGACAGGATTTTGAATTTTGTCAGGCAGAAGCATCAGAATATTTCCACTGAGCGGCTGGTGTCTGGTCCGGGTCTTGTCAGGCTGTATGGTGCGATTGCAGAGCTGGCTGGTGATAAGCCTCAGGAATTTACACCGGCTGATGTCAGTAAACATGCGCTTGCGAAAACAGATGCACATTGTGAGCGGGCGCTGGATCTGTTCTGTGCCATGCTGGGCTCTGCAGCCGGTAATCTGGCTCTGACGCTTGGTGCAGAAGGCGGGGTTTATATTGGGGGCGGTATTGTGCCTGGAATTCTCAGCTACTTCAAAAAATCCCGTTTTCGCCAGCAGTTTGAGGCAAAGGGACGTTTAAGCGATTATCTGGCAAATATTCCAACTTTTGTGATCACTGCATCCAACCCGGCTCTTTTAGGCGCCGCTGCTTTGTTGCAGCAGGAGTGATACGTAAACTTGTATGAAAAAGCCGCCGTTTCCGGCGGCTTTTTTGTGACGTCAATCTCTCGGTTTATGTCCTTTGATACCGTAGAAGAAGATGTAGAAATAGCAGATAACTGGCAAGATAAAGGAAGGAAGCAGGCCAATCTGGTCAGCCAAGGCCCCCTGTATAACCGGAACAATCGCGCCACCCACAATTGCCATACAAAGAATGCCGGAACCCTTACTGGTGAAATGGCCAAGGCCCTTGAGTGCAAGGCTGAAGATTGTCGGGAACATGATGGAGTTGAACAGGCCAATTGCCAGAACCGCATACATGGCCGTTGTGCCCCCAACCATCATCGCAATAACCAGAAGCAGCATATTGATGCAGGCATTGAAAGCCAGCAGTGTTCCGGGGCGGATGTAGGTCATCAAAACAACGCCGACAAAACGACCGACCATAGCTCCGCCCCAATAGAGTGAGAGCAGGCGGCCAGCATCATGTTCAGACAGGCCAGCAACATATGGCTGGGATGCAAAGTTCACGAAGAAGCTGCCGATTGAAACCTCAGCGCCTACATAGGTAAAGATACCGACTGCACCCAGAATAAGATGGCGGTACTGCCAGACAGAAGAATGCTTCTGGTCATTGGTAATGGCAGTTTCCTGTTCTGCAATCTGTGGCAGTGGTATTCTGGAAAAAACAAGTGCAAGCAGGAATAGAGCAATGGCAAGGCCAATATATGGACCCTGAACGCTTTGCGCCTCTGCAACCGCATCCACAGGCTGCCCTGTGACTGCCTGCAAAATGAGCACAGACCCAAAATATGGCCCAATCGTCGTACCGAGCGAGTTAAAAGCCTGTGTCAAATTCAGACGGCGGGATGCTGTTTCCGGGCTACCCAGCTCTGTGACATACGGGTTTGCTGCCACCTGAAGCAGGGTAATGCCGCTTGCCAGAACAAATAAAGCAAACAGGAAGATGCCGTAAACCCGTGCCGCTGCTGCCGGGTAGAAGAGCAGACAGCCAATACCGGCAACGGACAGACCGATAATAATGCCAAGTTTGTATCCCAGCTTCTCAACCAGCCAGCCGGAAGGGTAGGACATGACGAAATAGGCCGTAAAGAAGCAAAACTGGATCAGCATGGCTTCAACGTAGTTCAGTGTGAAGACACCCTTGAGATGTGGAATGAGAATATCATTCAGGGAGGTAATCAGCCCCCACATGAAAAAGAGAGAGGTCAGCACGATCAATGCTGAGGTATAAGAACTTGTACGTGTCGTCTGAGAAGCATTGGAACTGGTTGCCATCGCGTTCTTCCCTGTTGCTGTAACCAAAGAGAGACCTTCGATATTATAGGGCAGTTTTGAAAATACCCTCGTACTGCTATCTAAGGCTTTCGATTATATTTTAGAAAAAAATGCTACATTTTTAATGATCTGTACAGAGAAATATCTGATCTGGTATCTTCATTCTAACGAATGCTTATCAGCGGTTTTATGTACCATATGATTAAATATTGTGCTGAATGCTGAAAATTACTGCAATTAGGCGTCAGAAGTATACCATCGACATATAGAAACTTGTTCTGCTTCTGGTACCCTTAGATCACTAGTTTTGCTTAAGCCAAATGCAGGGGGATATCATGGAAGAGACGATGTTGGACAAGGCCTTGGTTCGTTTGGAAGAGGCCGCCCGCCATCTCAATATTGATAGCGATGTTCTTGAAAAGCTGAAATATCCTCGTGAAACAATCAAAGCCCGTCTGATGATCAGAATGGATGATGGCTCCCGCAAGTCATTCATGGCCTGGCGTTGCCGCTATGATGATACACGTGGCCCAACAAAGGGTGGTATCCGTTTCCATCCTGATGTTACGGCTGAGGAAGTTGAGACGCTTGCCTTCTGGATGACAATCAAATGTGCTGTTACCAATCTGCCGTATGGTGGTGGCAAGGGGGGCGTACGTGTTGATCCTCGGTCTTTGTCACGTAGTGAGATTGAACGTCTTTCCCGCGCCTATGTGCAGGCTTTTGCCCGGGTCATTGGACCGGATCGTGATATCCCGGCTCCAGATGTCTATACCAATGCCATGATCATGGGCTGGATGGCTGATGAATATTCAACCCTGATGGGTGAATCTATGCCAGCCGTTGTTACTGGTAAGCCAATTGCACTTGGTGGGTCGCTAGGTCGTAATGATGCGACGGCTCGTGGTGGCTATTATCTGCTCAATCATCTGCGTGATGAGCTGAAGCTCGAAAAGGGCGGCCGTGTCGTTGTTCAGGGCTTTGGGAATGCCGGCCAATATATTGCTGAGCTGATGGCACAGGACGGCTATCGTGTTGTTGCTGTCTCGGATACAGGTGGAGCAATTCTCAACGATGATGGCTTGAATGTTGCTGAGCTGATCGCCCTCAAGAAGAACGGTAAATCCGTTGTTGATCTCGCAGGTCAGAATGGCACTATTAAAATCTCAACCGATGAACTCCTTGCTGTGCCGAGCGACGTTCTGGTACCTGCAGCAATGGAAGACCTGATCCATAAAGGCAACGCTGCCAGCATCAGGACACGGGTTATCCTTGAGCTTGCCAATGGTCCGATTACGGCGGAAGCAGATACAATCCTGAATGCTGCGGGCGTGATTATTCTGCCGGATATTCTCGCCAATGCCGGTGGTGTGACGGTGTCATATTTTGAATGGGTCCAGAACAAGCAGGGCTTCTACTGGACAGTCGAAGAAATCCATGAGCGTCTGCGCCGGATTATGGAAGCTGAAGGAAAGCTGATATGGGATCTGGCAAAAGAGCAGAACATCCCTGTCCGTACAGCGGCTTATGTGCATGCGCTTGGACGTCTGGCTGAAGCGATTGAAGCGCATGGAACGCAGGCTTTCTTTACGGCCTGATTTCTGAGCTCATTGAAATTAATGATCGCGCCTTCGGGCGCGATTTTTATTTGGAATGAGTAAAGTATTCTCTGTTCGCATTTGATTAAGCTATCTCGACTTATAATTTCCGCAATTGTGGACGTAATACCGGAAACTGAACCGTTATTTGACTGAGAAAGTGACGAGATGACCGATAAGACCAAAGATACTGGCATCACAAACAGTGCACAGATGTTGTCGCATTCTTATGAATTGCCGTCCCTTGATCCGGAGTTCATTCTGAGTGACGAAATGCGTGGCGTTCGTTTTTTGCTTGAGTACTCTAAGGCCGAGTTGACATTACGTCGTTGGGGCATTCGCTCAACCGTTGTAGTATTCGGTAGTGCCCGCACTCACGAAGATGGCCACCAGAAAGCCCGACACTGGTATAATGAGGCCCGTAGTTTCGGCCGGATTGTCTCTGAGCGTGGTGGTGCCTTGCAGTCAAATGGCGGTGTCCGTGACAATGTTATTGCAACGGGTGGTGGTCCGGGTGTTATGGAAGCGGCAAATCGCGGGGCTTCAGAAGCCGGGGCACCAACAATCGGCTTCAATATTACACTCCCGCACGAGCAGGAACCTAACCGTTATTCAACACCAGATCTGACATTCCGTTTCCATTATTTTGGAATGCGTAAAATGCATCTTGCTATGCGTGCGAATGCTCTGGTGGTCTTCCCCGGTGGATTTGGTACTTTTGATGAGCTCTTTGAAATCCTGACACTCTGTCAGACAGGGAAAATGCCAAAGGTACCGATTATTCTGTTTGATCGTGAGTATTGGACCAAGCTGATCAATATGGAATATCTCGTGGAAATGGGAATGATCCATGCGGAAGATCTGACATTGTTCGACTATGCGGAGAGTGCGGAAGAGGCTTGGGAGAAACTCGTGGCTAAAGGAATCCCAAATCCTGGAAAAACAAGCTAAGTCTCCTGTATTTATGGGATACGGCCAAATTGCTTATTTTGTAATTGCCATTTTTCCTGTACAGCCTTTCCTACATAAGCATTAATCAAAGCATCCAGTATAATGACTGGGTGCTTTTTGGTTTGTGGAAGTTGTTTTGGAAGATACGTTAGGGGAAATTGCTAGGCCGGATATCAGCTTTCTAGCAGTGTAAATATGATAAAAGTTCTCACCTATAATGTTCATCGCTGGGTAGGGCTGGACCGCAGGACCAGCCCGGAGCGCGCGGCAGCTGTTATTGCTGCAAGCGGGGCGAGAATTGTTGCTTTGCAGGAAGTTAAAGCTGGAAAAGCCCGCATGGGCTGGCAAAACCGGGCAGAAGCGGTTGCGCGTTCTCTTGGTATGACACTTCATTTCCAGCCAACCGCGCGTATTTTTGGTGAACAGCTTGGCCTTGCTATCATGACCGATCTGCCATCCCGGCGGATCAAAGGTGAGCGACTGCCGAGTGTCTCAGTCGATGGCGGCATTTCAAAACGCAGCGCATTGTGGATTGAGGTCGATTATGAGGGGCTCAAGATACAGGTAATCAATACCCATCTTTCACTGCGCCCCAATGAACGGCTGATGCAGGCCCAGACCTTGCTGGGAGAAGAATGGCTTGGTCATGAAAAATGCGCCAATCCCGTTATCTTCATGGGAGATTTCAATGCTTCCCCGAACTCACGCTCCTATCGGCTGATTACCGAAAGTTTTGGTGATGCGCAGCTGATGTCGCGCAGTGCGCTTGCAAGGCCTACGTTTCATGCCAGAATGCCTTTGGTCAGGCTTGATCATATCTTCCTGCGTGGCGAGATGATGCGGGTCACCAAAGCGCGCCCCGTACATTCTGTCTTAACGCGTTCAGCATCTGATCATCTGCCATTACTGGCTCATATTGCGTTCAATCGCTCCATAAAAGCAGGTAAAAGGGAAGCATGATCCGTTTTTGATGCATACCAAATGGTTTTACATAGCTTATTGGCTTAAAAAACTTGCATCTTTCAAGATGGAACGGTAGCCAGATGTCCAACGAGGCCAGAGATGTTACCAGTTTCAATTTTCTTCATAACCAAAAATGAAGTTGACCGCCTTGGAGATGCTATTCGGGCCGTCAGAGAGCTTTCTGACGACATTATTGTTGTCGATTCAGGCTCAACAGATGGCACTCAGGCTCTGGCAGAAGAACTTGGCGCGCGTGTAATCTATAATCCATGGCCGGGTTTTGGCCCTCAGAAACGTTTTGCTGAGGAGCAGTGCCGTTATGACTGGCTGTTAAATCTTGACGCCGATGAGGTTGTCTCTCCTGCACTTTTAGCAGAAATACGTAAGCTGTTTGCCAATGGTGAACCACCATTGAAAGCTTATGGCCTGCCAATTGTTGAAATATTTCCCGGTGAGATTGAGCCTCATCCCTGGGCGTATTCACTTGCTCCTGTTCGCCTTTATCGGAAGGATGCGGGCCGTTATTCCACGTCAATCGTACATGACCGGGTTGATCTGGCTGAGGGTGTCAAAGCGGGGAAGTTAAAGGGGCGAGTTCATCACCGTTCTGTTCGCTCGCTCGGAGCCCAGTTGGACAAGCTGAACAAATACACTGAACAGCAGGCTGATGATCTGGAAATGCGTGGTGTCTCTATTCCGACGTGGCGTGTGTATTTCGAATTACCAGCTAACTTTTTCAAAGCCTATTTTGGGCGCCGTCATTTTGCGCGCGGTACTTATGGCTTCCTGACTGCAATCAACTATGCCATTGCACGGCATCTGCGTATGGCTAAGCATTACGAGCGTCGTCGTTTTGGTAAGCTGGATAGTGACCAGACCAAAGAAAAAACAAAAGACTGATCAGCTCAGAGATGTATCTTTGGTCTCAATATCAATGAATGCGCCAAGCAGAGCACCAATAACCAACAGGCCTGCAAATAGAGCGAGTGCGCCTGTAAAACTCTGAATAAACAGAAGTGCCATCGCAGACGGGGCTAGTAAACCACCAAAGCGTGCAACGGCCCCCGCTGTACCCATGCCTGTGGCCCGGTATTCAGTTGGGTAGAGCTCTGGCGTAAAGGCGTAAAGCGCCCCCCAGGTCCCTAGAAGCGCAAAGCTCATGATCATAATGGAAATTGCAACCAGAATGGGATTGTTGACAATAACAAACAGGAAGCAGCCAAGGGCACTGAACAGAAGAAATGCAATCAAGGTTGGTCTTCTGCCCCAGGCATCAACGCCGTATGCTGCAAGAGCATATCCCGGTAGTTGGGCTAATGCGACAGCAACCAGAAAACCGTACCCTTTCACAAAGCCAAAACCTTCACCAGCAAGGCGGGCCGGAAGCCACACAAAGACGCCGTAATAGGATAGGGAGGTCAAAAACCAGATACCCATAATCAGCAAAGTCCGTTTTCTGAGCTCTGGAGATAAAAGCCCATACGAGGCAGTCCTCGAAGGGAGGGAAATGGTATCAGTTTCGCCAAGCTGTTGTTGACCATTACGCAGGAGCATCTGATTGAAGACGTTTTTTGCCTCCAGCATTTTACCTGATTTCATCAGGAATAATGGAGATTCTGGTACGCCAAACCGTAAATAAAAACCAATGATTGCCGGAAAGGCTGTCACGGCAAATACCCAGCGCCAGGCATCTTCAGCCCCTGCCGCACTTGCCGCCCATGCGGCAAGGCTGACGATAATTGTGCCAACAGCCCAGAAGCTCTCAAGCCCGACAAGCCATTTGCCCCTTTTCTTCGGCGGCAGAAACTCGGCCATCATGGCATAATCGACAGGGAGGGTTCCACCGACCGCTGCACCGGTCAGAAAACGTAAAGCCAGTAAAGCTCCAAAGCTTGGAGCAAAGACAGACAGAAGCCCAAAGACAGCATCACAGGCAACAGTGATCAGTAATATGTTTCTTCGACCGAATTTATCAGCCAGTTTTCCGAAGCCGTAAGCACCAATCAGCATGCCGAGAAAGAACAGGGTTCCTGTTTGCAATGCTTCTGGGATTGAGAGGCCAAAGGTTGCTGCGATTGAGGTTGCCGTAAAACCAACAGCTAAAACCTGCATGGCATCTGCAGCCCAGACAAGTCCAAAAATACCAAGAAGGTGTTTCTGGAATGGCCCCGTTCCGGCACGGGTCAGTATTGTATCGATTGATAATTCCATATCGGTTTTATAGGTGAGAGCTTAGCATTATGCTTTTCTCATATAGTATGATTGTGGAACAGCATTTCCAGACTATTTTGAAGATATTTCATATATTTCGGATTTGAAGTGCGTATGGTGATGGAGAGTGCTTATCAGGAGGTGAGGGATTTCATCCTTCGCTCAGCAAGCGTAAGCCGCGCCCTGCAGGATATATGTCAAAACGATATCCATGCTCACGTAAATGAAAATAATATCTGTTCTTTTTTTCCTGATATTCGCTCTAGGCTCAAACTGAGAACCGATGAGCAGATATCATATCGCTCTGTATGTCTGTATAGCCATGAAACCGAGCTCGTATGCGCTGAAATCTGGTACAGAGGTGAGCTCTTGTCTGCTCCGATGCTGGATGAACTGGCGAAAACGGATAGACCATTCGGTATTGTGGTCAGTCCATTGGGTGTAACCCGGCGTATATTATCCGTTGCGGAAGAAGATGGGTCATGCATCTTCAGCTGTCAGGCCGTACTTCTGACAGATAATGAAAAACCCCTCGCATTTGTTTGCGAGAGGTTTCTGGATAAAATTTTGTCTGTTGCTGCTAGAGGAAATAACTTCTTATTTCGCAACAATAAGTAGCAGCCACTCAGCAATAAGAGCAGGCTTTTCCTGCCCCTCAATCTCAACTGTTGTCTGATAAGTTAGAAGTTCACCGCCGCTTTTGTTCTCGACTTTTGACAGGGTGAAATGTCCGCGGATTTTTGAACCGGTGCGTACCGGATTTACAAAGCGCACTTTATCAAAGCCATAATTAATCATGACTTCATTCGCTTCGAGTGCTGGCATAACTTCATTGCCAAGCTTGGTCAGCCAGGAGAGTGTCAGAAAACCATGTGCGATGGTTCCGCCAAAAGGCGTCTCGCTGGCAGCACGTGCCGGGTCAATATGGATGAACTGGTGGTCATCAATCACATCAGCAAACTGGTTCACTGTTGTCTGGGACAACTCATTCCAGCCCGATACAAGTTCCTGACCAATAAGAGAGTGATAATCTGCCACGATAAGCTCCATCAATATTTATGATGACTGAATAGCATGACGGCTTAGAGCTATGCAAAAGATTGTTGTAGTAAGATACTGCCCGATCAAGGGTTTAAGGTCGCATGGGTAAAACCTGTTTATCCTGCCAAACAAAACAGTTCTTTGACCAGATATGCTCTGTCATCTTGTTTGATGTTTTTTTGATGCTGTATCAAAGATGCCATGCGCCGTGATAGGCGAGCAAATAAGTTTGATATTTTGGAAGAACTTTCAGACAGCCACAAAGTGGCGGAGACGGGGGGATTCGAACCCCCGATACGGGTTTAAGCCGTATAACGGTTTAGCAAACCGGCGCCTTCAGCCACTCGGCCACGTCTCCACGCGTGCATCCATAGGATTTCTATTTTGTGCGGTCAATGCCATTCCGCATTAGAACCCCATAAATTTAAGCATTCTTCAGAGTTTGAAGATTGTAATTTTGTAGCTAAGTTTTTGATATATATGTATTTTATTTTATTTTTGGAAATCAAGAAATTTTCTGGATTATGGCTATATAAAACAAAAAGTGTAATAAGCTTTTGAAACTTAAAATATTATGGCGACCTTTCAGGTATTTTTCTGCGCAAGGGCTTTTAAGGCTTCCAGATTCGTTATGCTGATTCTTTTACGCCCGCTTTTTACAATGGAGCGGCTTTCCCAATTACTGAGAATACGGCTGACTGTATGAAGCGTATTTCCGGTCATTTCTGCAATATCCTGACGGCTGATCGGAAAAGTAATCTCTGTATTTTCGCCGACCTGCCGACCGGAGTTCTGGCTTAAATCGAGTAAGACGTTTGCAATCCGTTGCTCGGATGATTGTGTTGTCAGTTCAATGATACGGGTATGTGTCTGCTGCAGTTTTCTGCCAAGTATTTTCAGCATCTTGTCTGCGAGTTTTGGAACATCTTTCATTAAAGGATGCCAATTGGAAGAAGGCCAGCATAGAATAATACTATCGATCGCAGCTGTTGCGGTTGCCGGGTATCTATCAATTCCTATGGCTTCTGTAATACCGAAAAACTCTCCCGGGTTAATATAGCGGACACCAATCTGCTTTCCCTCTGGGGTGATTTTTGTGACGCGGATATGACCATGGAGCAAAAAGAAATAGGAGTGAGCCGGGGCGCTCTGCTCAAAAATAATCTCGCCTATAGGGTATCTAAGCGATTTGGCATTATTAAGGACGAGGTTGAGTTCTTGTGTTGAAAAGCTTTCGAAGACCGGAAAATCTGCAATAAGAGTATGATTGATATTACTCATAAGAATCTTTAGGGCCCTTGCTATAGATTTTAGTCGCTTATAGCTCTGGTTTGAAGAGAATAAGAAATCAATATGTAATTTCTGCTACCCTGCGGTTCATATCTGACTTTTGTTAGGATATGTCTTACAAAGAGAAGTTAGATTAAATTCACGCAAATAGATATCCATTGTTTTGGATATTCACTTGGTTTGGGAAATAACGGTAAATATGGCTGTTCCACCACTTTTAACTCTGCAGGGTGTTGCTTTGACCTTCGGCGGAACGCCGCTGATTGAGAATGCTGAACTGTCTGTTTCTCCGGGGGAGCGCGCCTGTCTGGTTGGACGCAATGGTTCAGGTAAATCAACGCTCCTTAAAATTGCAGCGGGCTTGGTACAGCCAGATCAGGGTGAGCGCTTCCTGCAACCGGCAACAACAATCCGCTATCTGGCACAAGAGCCTGATCTGTCGGCTTATGAAACAACATTAGCATTTGTTGAAGCAGGTCTTGGACCGGGTGATGATTTATACCGGGCGCAATACTGTCTTGAGCAGTTGGGAATGACAGGTCAGGAAAATCCTGCCCAGCTTTCAGGAGGGGAGGCGCGTCGTGCAGCCTTGGCACAGGTTCTGGCGCCGATGCCAGATATTCTCCTGCTGGATGAGCCGACCAATCACCTTGATTTGCCAGCCATTGAATGGCTTGAGCAGGAACTGAAATCAAGCAGGTCTGCACTGATCTTAATCAGCCATGACCGTAGGTTTCTCGAAAACCTTTCTCAGTCAACGATGTGGCTGGATCGTGGTAAAACCCATTATATGAGCCGCGGTTTCTCTGCCTTTGAAGAATGGCGGGACGATATTCTCGCCCAGGAAGAGCGGGAACGTCATAAACTGGATCGCAAACTTGTCGCGGAGGCAGACTGGCTTCGTTATGGTGTTACGGCACGGCGTAAACGTAACGTTCGCAGATTAGCCAACCTACATGCCCTTCGTCAGGAGCGGCGTGATCAGCGTCAGGTTGTTGGTAATGTAGCAATGACAATTACTGAGGCTGAAGGTTCAGGCTCAATGGTTGTTGAGGCCGATGCAATTTCCAAAAGCTATGATAGCCGCCCAATTGTTTCAAAGCTCTCACTTCGTGTCATGCGTGGAGACAGGCTTGGTATTGTTGGTGCAAACGGGGCCGGAAAAACAACATTATTAAAACTGCTCACAGGCGAGTTGGAGCCGGACGAGGGCAATATCCGTCTTGGCACTAATCTGGAGATGGTTACACTGGACCAGCAGCGTTCAAGCCTGAAACCAGATTGGACTGTTTCTGAAACCTTGACGGGTGGGCGTGGTGATACCGTTATGGTTGGCGGTCAGCCCAAGCATGTCATCGGTTATATGAAAGACTTTCTCTTTTCTCCGGAACAGGCGCGTACGCCAGTATCGGTTCTGTCGGGTGGTGAGAGAAATCGTCTGATGCTGGCCAGAGCCTTGAGCCGTCCATCAAATCTTCTGATTTTAGACGAACCGACCAATGATCTTGATCTTGAAACTCTTGATCTCCTTGAGGAGATGATTGACGAGTATAAGGGCACAGTTCTTGTCGTCAGCCATGATCGTGATTTTCTTGATCGTACTGTCAGTTCCGTTCTTGTTGCTGAAGGTGAAGGAAAATGGATTGAATACGCAGGTGGCTATACTGATATGCTTTCCCAGCGAGGGCATGGTGTAGAAGCCCGCAGTATTGAAAAGGTCAAGAAGCCAAAACCTGCAAATCCTCAGAATCAACCTAAGCCGGAAAGCAATCGTAGAAAGCTTAATTTCCGTGAGCAGCATGATTTAAAGATTCTGCCAGAAAAGATCGCTGAACTTGAAGAGCTTGCCGCTAAACTCCAGCTGAAACTGGATGATCCAGATTTGTATGCACGGGACTCAAAACTCTTCTCGCAGATCACAGATAAGCTGGGACAGGTGCAAAGTGAGCTGGCTTCCTGTGAAGACCGGTGGCTGGAACTTGAAATGCTCCGGCAGGAAATTGAAGAGACTTAAAAACATATTGGTTTGATTATAGTTTTTCTAAAATGTTGTATTCTGGCGACATCCTCATGAAAAGAAAAATACACCACGATAATTATCTATCTGGATAATTGTCATACGCTTTTTTCCCGTTAATGCTGAGCAACAGATTGAGCAATGAGTCAGGCTTTGACATGCAGTTTGCTCATTCATTGCTCAAGCGACATTGCGGAGAATTTAAATGAAGGTCCTGAATAGAGTTCTGTTGGGTTCTGCTGTTGGTTTCTGTGTTGTGACCTCAGCCAATGCAGCTGATCTACCTTCTGTTAAATCTGCGCCAGTTGAATATGTTCGTGTCTGTTCAGAGGCCGGGCAGGGTTTCTTCTATCTGCCAGGGTCAGATACATGTGTGCAGATTGGCGGACGTGTTCGCGCAGATACGGCATATATTCAGACAAACAGCCGTAACAATGATGCTGTCAATTTTTCAGCTTCCGCACGTATTAATCTCGATGTTCGTACGAATACACCATATGGTCTTGCGCGTGCTTACCTTCGTTATAATCTTGGTCGTGCAGACGGTAACTACGGCGACGGTTTTAATAATGGGACAACGGGCACATCCAATTATGGTGGGCTGGATCTGGCCTATATCCAGTTTGCAGGCCTAACGGCTGGTCGTATTCAGTCATTCTTTGATTTTTATGCGAATAATTACAATTTTGCGACAATCCGTAACTCTGACGTGAATACACAGGTTTTGGCTTATACTGCAAACTTTGGTGGCGGCTGGTCGCTGACGCTTGGTATCGAAGATGGCAGCGAGCGTCGCGTCTATAGTGATAATAGCTATCTTCGCTCCTATGGTATCGCAAGTGCGGGGCAGTCTGTTCCTGATGTTGTAGGAGCATTGCTGGTTGAGCAGGATTGGGGTTCGGCACAATTATCCGCGGCTCTGCACCAGATTAGACCTGTGTATGTTACGGGCGTTGATGGTTATTACCATGATACCAAGTACGGTTTTGCCGTGCATGGTGGTGTTAAATTCAACCTTTCATCACTGGCGCCCGGAAGCGAACTCTGGATTGAAGGAGCTTATGCTGATGGCGCTATCGGCTATCTAGGAGCAGGAAGCTATGGCTTCACGCAAGGTGGTGTCGCTCTTCCCATGACCGATGCATTTATTGATGCGAATGGTCGTATGAAGAAAGCTAAAGGCTGGTCGGCAATGGTTGATCTGCTACACTATTGGACGCCATCAGTTCGTCAGAATATCTTCGCTTCCTATATGCAGCTTGAATATGGCCGTGGTGGATATACGACTTACAGCCTGCCTGAACTGGGAACATTTAATGTCGGATTCGTTGACGCCAATGAATGGCGTATCGGTTCCAACATAATCTGGTCACCAATCAAGAACTTCGATATTGGTGCTGAGGTTCTTTACACGCGTCTTGATCCGAAGAACCGTGTTCTTAGCGATAATGCAAAAGGCGGGTTTAAGGCCATCAGCTCGGATGATTCATGGCAGGGCCGCTTACGCGTACAACGTGACTTCTGATGCTCTGAATTTCTGAAAAAGGCTCCGCATCTGAACGGAGCCTTTTTTATACAATTTCGAATCAAATAAAGTTATTAAGTGCCTCAAAAACGGAAATTAACCGGATTTTAATATTTAATAAAAGGTTAATGAAAAATGCGGTTTCAAAAAATATCTTAATACAAATTAATTCTCCTTAATAATTTTAATTCTTTGAAAATATTAATAAAATAATTATTCGTATTGTGAGTAGGGAAATGGTTAACAGCATGATTGGTAGTGTGTCATTCATGCCACATGGCTGGGAAAAGCCCTATTTCTCCCCACCCTGAGACATATCGTCAGTTGCCTCTGCTGTTTCAATCAGTAATGTGAGCACCACGACAGGGGCATCCCAGTCGGGCTCAGTCATCAATGCTGGTGATTGAGTGGAGGGGAAAAGGGTAACCGCTAATTGAGATATGCGGTTATTTTGCCCCAAGGGTCTCGAAAATTTTGGAGGTTTCACATGAAGCTCGTAAAGAGCCTTCTCCTCGGTTCAGCAGCTGGTATTGTTGCTGTTGCTGGGGCTTCGGCAGCTGATCTGCCATCCCGTAAGTCTGCTCCGGTAGAATACGTCCGTGTCTGCTCTGAGCATGGCAAGGGCTTCTTCTACGTTCCAGGTTCAGATACATGCATCCAGATCGGTGGTCGTGTTCGCGCTGACACCGTCTACCAGCAGTCCTACAACCGTAATGCTGATTCTGTTGGCTTCGGTGCACAGGCTCGTATCAACCTTGACGTTCGTACAAACACACCTTACGGCATGGTTCGTTCCTACCTCCGCTATGCACTTTCCCGTGGCGATGCTGCTTGGAACACATCCGGTGACTATACATCCGGTACAGGCATTAAGACAGGCGCTGCTCTCGACCTCGCTTACATCCAGTTCGCTGGTCTGACAGCTGGTCGCGTACAGTCCTTCTTCGACTTCTATGCTGATAACTACAACTTCGCAGCTATCCGCACATCAGACGTCAAGACACAGGCTCTTGCTTACACAGCTAACTTCGGTAGCGGCTGGTCTGCAACAATCGCCATTGAAGATGGCGCTGAGCGTCGCATGTATAATGGGTTTGAAGGAACTTCTCTTGGCGGAAGATTCGAATACGATATCCCAGGTTACAGATCAGCTGGCCAGACAATGCCTGACGTTGTTGGTAACATCATGGTCAACCAGAGCTGGGGTGCTGCACAGCTTTCCGGTGCTCTGCATCAGGTTCGCCCTGCTTTTGGCTCCTATGGTGTTGTCACAGATACAGCAAATGATGTTGTTTATAGCGCTGGCTACAATGACCGTAAGACAACATACGGTTACGCAGTTAAAGGTGCTGTAAAGGTCAACCTGCCATTCATCGCTCCTGGCGATGAGTTCTGGGCAGAAGTTGCATATGCTGAAGGTGCTTTGAGCTACATTGGCGCTAGCAACTACGGTTTCCATCAGAACACAAACGTTCCGATGACAGACGCAGTTCTGGATGCTAATGGTAAGATCAAGAAGACCCGTGGTTGGTCTGCAATGATCGACTTCCTGCACTACTGGACACCATCCATCCGTCAGAACGTCTTCGCTTCTTACATGAAGATCGATACTAACCGTGCAGGTTATGACACGTACGATAATGTTAACTACGGTCGTTATAACGTCGGTTTCGTTCCTACTCAGGAATGGCGCGTTGGTACAAACCTGATCTGGTCGCCAATCAAGAACTTCGACATCGGTGTTGAAGTACTTTACACACGCACAGATCCTAAGGGCCGTGTCCTTTCTTACAACAACGGTTATGCCAAGACGATCTCTTCAGAAGATCAGTGGCAGGGTCGTCTGCGCATTCAGCGTGACTTCTAATCTGATTGGGTAACCAATTTGGTTAAAAAGAACCCCGGTGGAAACACCGGGGTTTCTTTGTGTTTGTGGCAATAACAGCCTTGTAATTTAACCGGATTTTACTGACTGTTTTTTCCGGATTGGCCAGGCTTCTGACCAAATAATTTGCGATAGATCATCAGGTTTTCTGATATCCGCTGCACGTAATGCCTTGTTTCATAGAATGGAATACGCTCAATCCAGTCTACCTCATCCACATCCTGTAATCGTGGATCACCATGGGCAGTGAGCCATTTTTTGACATTCCCGCTTCCGGCATTATATGCCGCAAAAGTCAAAATAATAGAGCCATCCCAAGCTGTGAGCAGATCTCTCAGATGGGCTGCTCCAATCTCAATATTATAAGCCGGATCAGATAACAGCCGTTCAGGCTCGTAGTCTTTCTTCAGACCAGCTGCTGTCAGCTTGGCGGTTCCGGGCATTAATTGCATTAGCCCCAGAGCTCCAGCTCTGGATTTGGCTGAGACATTAAATGCACTTTCCTGATGTGCTATGGCATAAACCAAAGCCTGCTCAACAGATTTTGGACTATCTGAACGTACTGGCAAACCAAAGTCTGGATAGGAACGTGTCTCAAGACTAAGCCCACGCCGGGCGGCGATTTTGGCAATCGCAAGGGCGGCTTGTGTGTTCTTTGTTTCCTCTGCAAGTTCCGCGAGAGCTTCTACAGAGGCCAGATCAGGTAGAATTGCTGCCTGATCTATGAAAAGTTGGGTTGCAACTTCTGTATTTCTGGTTTCGCTGAAAAGTCTGATTGCCTGTATAGCTGGATTCTTTTCGAATAGAGCTAAAGTTTCCTGAGATGATTGCGATTTTGAGGGTAAGTGTAACAAACCATCATTCAATTTGTCAGAGGCAAGCTGCCCATAATATGTGTTCCAGTAATTTGCGGCTTTCTCATATGCTGCAAGGGCTACAGGTGTTTCTTTATTATGTGCTGCAAGTCTGCCCAGCCAGTAGGCAGCCCGTGCCTTCTGGGAAGATGAGGAGGCATTTGTCGCCAGTCTGTCAAAGTGCTGTTTGGCTTCTATTGGATTGTTAAGGAAGCGAAGCGCAATCCAGCCCGCAAGAAAATCTGCATCATTATGATTACAGCCTAGTTTAGATATTTTGGCTGAAGCTGTCTGGAAAGCTTTTTTGAAGTCTTTCTCATCCATCAACTCTCTAATGATAAAGCGCTGCTGACCTTGCCAGTCTCTGCATTCTGTTTCTGATAGTTGTACGCCTGTGCCAAGAGTGGAAAGCTTTTCAAATATAGAACCGGCCAGATCATATTTGCCCTGTTTCCTATAAAGCAGTAACTGGGAATAGAGAACCAAGGGATCTGCCTTATTATCTTTGAGATAGGCATCTATCTGGGTTTGGGCCGTTTTTGCGTTTTGCTCAGCAGCAATACGGATTTTTACAATTGCCTCAAAGGGTGTGCCATTATCATTGGCGGATCTTAGAGCTGCATCCCATTTCTTTCTTTCCAACAGATATGTCAGGCGCGCACGGTGATCCTCTTTTGTCAGGAGATCTGTATAGGCTGTTCTCAATCTCTGTTCGGTTGTCGGGAGCAGAAGTTCTTTACGCCATATTGGTCTGATAAGATCAGCAGCTTTATCTTTATGGCCTTCATTTAAAAGGATGCTGGCCCAATAGATTTTGCCTGTACTTGTGTCTGGATCATTTCCTCTGAAATAATCCTGCTTCAGTGTTTCTGGTAATTTACTGGTTAGTAAAGCGATCTCCTCCCGTCTTTTCATAAGGGGAGAGAGGGGCCAGTCTGGAAACGCATTCCGAAAATCAACAAAGTTTTGATAGAGCGGTGCCGGGCGTTTTCTCAAAACAAGCCATTGATCAAGGGTGCGTCCAATAGGTGTTTGGAGAAGATTACGTGCAAATGTAATTTCAGGGCTCTCAAACGTGCCTACCTCGTATGCCTGATTTAAAAACTGGAGTGTATCTGCGTCTGAGAGCGGCCGTGGTAATGGAATATCCTGATCCAGAGAGGGGATGGCTTGAGGAGGAGGACTGACTCGGGGCGTCTCTGGTTGTGAAGTTGGCCTCTCTTGAGGAGATTCAACAACTGGGATTTCTTTTTCCTGATTAAATCCAGGGAAACTGCCAGTTTTAGAAATCAGGGCATAGATGCTTACACCGCCAAGCGCGATGAGTGCTGCAACTCCCAGATAAGACTTCTTTTGCCAAGCCATAAACTTATCAAGCCCTTTCAAGTCTGACTTTAAAACTGCTCTGGTAAATTTTACCTCTATGAGGTGTATCTATTGCTGAGAAAAATTGTTCCTGTGACGAAACTGTTCTGGTCTCCCATTGACGAGTAATGTAACTATGTTCATGACACTATTATATGATCAGAATGTCATGAATATGTCTGGTCTTTTGAAGAGAGGATGCAATGATGATGCGTTTGAGAGGCTCTATTACTGCGCTTGTTACGCCGTTTCGTAATGACGTTTTTGATGAAGACGCCTTTCGAAAACTCATCAACTGGCAGATAGAGAATGGAACTCAAGGTTTTGTTCCTGTTGGTACAACGGGCGAGTCGCCGACTGTCAGTCCTAGCGAGCATGAGTATATTGTTGAGGCTTGCGTCAAGGAAACCAATGGTCGGGTTCCTGTAATTGCCGGTGCTGGTTCTAACAGCACTGCGGAGGCGATTGCCTTTTCCAAGCACGCCGAAAAGGTTGGCGCTGATGCTGTCCTGATTGTGACACCTTATTATAACAAGCCAACACAGGAAGGGCTCTATCAGCACTTCAAGGCAATCAATGATGCAATTGGAATTCCGATATTGATCTACAATATCCCCGGACGTTCCATCGTTGATATGTCTGTTGATACAATGGCCCGTTTGTATGAGCTTAAGAATATCGTTGGTGTAAAGGATGCAACGGCAAATCTTGCCCGCGCAAGTTTGCAAAGACAGGTTCTCGGGCACGAGTTTATTCAGCTCTCAGGTGAAGATGCAACAGCGCTTGGCTTCAATGCTCATGGTGGTGTGGGCTGTATTTCTGTGAGCTCGAATGTGGCTCCGCGTTTATGCAGCGACATGCAGAAGGCCAGTCTTGAGGGGGATTTTGCCAAAGCTTTGGAAATTCATGATCGCCTGATGCCTTTGCATACACATCTGTTCGTGGAAACAAGTCCGGCGCCTGTTAAATTTGCTATGGCAGAGCTTGGGTTGATGACTGAGGAGATCCGCTTACCTATGGTGCCGGTATCAGAAGCAACAAGAAAACTTGTTCGCTCTGCAATGGCCCATGCTGGTATTGCGAAATAAGAGCATTATGAAAAAAGAAGATAAAGGCGGGTATAAGGTTGTCGCTGATAACCGGAAAGCCCGCTACAATTATGAAATAATTGAGAGCTTCGAAGCGGGCATTGCCCTGACGGGGACAGAGGTTAAATCTCTGCGTCAGGGTAAAGCTACGATCGGGGAATCTTATGCTGGCCCTTCGGGGAACGATATCTTCTTGTTCAATGCTAATATTCCTGAATATTTACAGGCAAACCGGTTTAATCATGAGCCACGAAGGCCGCGCCGTCTGTTATTGCATCGCCGTCAGATCAATAAACTGATTGGCGCTGTGCAGCGTGACGGTTTTGCTCTTATTCCATTGAAGGTCTACTTCAATGAGAGGGGGAGGGCAAAAGTTGATATTGGCCTTGGTAAAGGCAAGAAGCTGCATGATAAGAGAGAAACGGAAAAAGAGCGCAGCTGGAACCGGGAAAAAGCGCGGCTTATGCGTGATAAGGGATAAATTTCATATAAAAAAGCCTGCAAAAAATGCAGGCTTTTTGTTAGGAGGTATCTCAATCAGAGATCGTATAAATCTTCTTTAACCGAGCTTTCCTGGCGAATACCATAACGGCGTTCAAGATTGGGTGAAGCAGTCTGTTTTGAAGATTTGCCCTTTTCGCTCTTTCCACTGCCAGTAGGCTGATCCTCGACCACACGTGGCATATCATTGCGGTCATTCATATCCCGACCAATTTTATTGAGGAGGTACGTCAGGTCGACGAACTCGTCAGCTTGGCGGCGCAGCTCATCTGCAATCATAGGTGGCTGTGTTGCAACTGTTGACACTACAGTCACCTTAACGCCCCGACGCTGCACGGCTTCGACAAGTGATCTGAAATCACCATCACCAGAGAACAGAACCATGTGGTCAATAAAAGGAGCAAGCTCAAGCGCATCAATCGCGAGCTCAATATCCATATTACCCTTAACCTTACGGCGGCCTGCAGAATCGACAAATTCCTTTGTAGGCTTGGTTACAACACGATAACCATTGTAATCGAGCCAGTCGACCAGAGGACGGATTGATGAATATTCCTGATCTTCAACGAGTGCAGTATAGTAGAATGCTCGCATAAGCATTCCACGTCCCTGAAACTCTTTTAAAAGTTTTCTATAATCAACATCAAAACCAAGAGATTTTGTTGTTGCATAAAGATTTGCCCCATCAATAAAAAGAGCTATACGCTGCTGACCTGCCATGTTTTTTTCTCATCATTATTTGTTTGGGGTCATAATGCTTATTTCTCAACCTATAGAATTGAGATAAAGCAATAGACCAAGCAATATCTTTTAAATTTGAAAAATTTTTAAGATAATCCATATAATATATATATACGATATAATTAAAAAATGCGAGTTCTGAATTTTAGAATTCAATTTTTTAATTTAATTTGTTCATTTTTGTATCAACATTGCAAGCTTTCACAAGAAAAAATTATTCCTGATATTAAATTTATTTATTAAATATAATAGATAAATATAGTTATTTCTGATCTACATAGCCAGTTATTCGCTCTACACGACTAATAATCCGCTTTGCGCGTAGCTCAGAGATGACTGCATTTAAATGCTTGAGATCCCATACGCCAAGGTCAATGGTTACATCTGTGAAGTCATTCGTGCGTCTTTTCATCGCAACGCTGTCAATATTTCCGTCATGATCAGCAATGACCTGTGCAATCTGGGCAAGAGAGCCGGGTTCATTGAGCGACTGAAGCTTTAGACGTGCAGGAAAACGTGCCCGGTTATCTGAGTCTATATCCCAGCGAACATCAATCCAGCGATCTGGCTCATTGTCAAAGGCAGCAAGGGCAGGGGATTGAATAGGGTAGATGATAACGCCTTCACCTGGTGATAAGATGCCAACAATACGATCTCCCGGTATGGCCCCGCCTGGTCCTGCAAATCTGACAGGAATGTCGCGATTGAGGCCACGGATCGGGATGGCACCGGCGCCTGCATCACCATCAAAGGTCGGGATATCAACCTTAACAACATGGTCACTTGCCAGATTGAGCAGGATACTGCCTTTTCCGTCACCATTTGCTTTGTTGCCATCCTTATAATCAGGATAGACAGCCCGCACGACATCGCCAGAGAACATTTCTCCACGACCAACAGCGGTGAGCACATCCGCGATGGAAGAGCGTGCGAGGCGCGGAAGGGCTGCCGTCAGCTTTTCGTCTGAGAAAGCTTTTTCTGCACGTTCAAATGCACGTTCAAGAATTTGTCTGCCAAGCCCTGCATATTGACGCCGTGCGGCAGCACGTGTTGCCCTGCGAATAGCTGCGCGGGCCTTTCCAGTGACGACAAGAGCTTCCCAGGCTGCAGGCGGTGTCTGCCCTTCAGACAGAACAATCTCGACTTCATCACCATTTTGCAGCTCAGTTAGAAGCGGGGCCATGGAGTGATTGACTTTACACCCAACAGCCGTGTTTCCGACATCGGTGTGAACCGCATAGGCAAAATCAATGGGCGTTGCCCCTTTGGGGAGCGCAATAAGGCGTCCTTTTGGGGTAAAGCAGAAAACCTGATCCTGAAAGAGTTCAAGCTTGGTATGTTCGAGGAACTCATCCGGGTTTTCATTCTCGGCCAGAAGATCAATCGTTTTTCGAAGCCAGCGGTAGGATGAGCTTTCAGTTGTCAGATAATCTTTATCATTGACGCCTTCTTTATAGAGGGCGTGTGCTGCGATACCGAATTCAGCGATTTCATCCATCGCTTTGGTTCTGATCTGCAATTCAATACGTTGGCGCCGTGGCCCGATCACAGTTGTATGGATTGAACGGTAATCGTTTTGTTTGGGCGTTGAAATGTAGTCTTTGTAGCGCCCGGGAACCATTGGCCATGTTGTATGCACGATCCCAAGAGCACGATAGCATTCGTCAATCTTCTCAACGATAATTCTAAAGCCATAAATATCTGACAGCTGCTCAAAGGAAACCGAGCGCTGTTCCATCTTGCGCCAGATGGAATAAGGGCGTTTTCTCCGTCCGTAGACCTTGGAATTAATCCCTGTTGCATCAAGCTTCTCAGTGAGCTCCTGAACAATTTGTTCAATCAGGAGTTCATTCTTCATCGTCAGGTCTGCAAGATGCTTATTGATCGTGGAATAGGCTTTTTCGTTAATATGCTGGAATGAAAGCTCTTCCAGCTCTTCTCGCATTTCCTGAATACCCATACGTCCGGCAAGTGGCGCATAAATATCCAGTGTTTCCTGAGCAATCCGGACGCGCTTGTCTGGGCGCATGAATGAAAGCGTCCGCATGTTGTGCAGACGATCTGCCAGTTTGACGAGCAGGACACGAACATCTTCTGCGATAGCCAGCAGAAGCTTACGAAAATTCTCACCCTGCGCGGCCTCCTTGGAGACAAGGTCAAGACGCTTGATTTTTGTCAGGCCGTCAACAAGTGCCCCGATCTGGGGTCCAAAGGATTGGTTAATCTCTTCAAGGGTCGCGTCGGTATCTTCAACCGTATCATGAAGGACGGCGGCAACAATCGTTGCATCATCCAGCTTCATGTCTGTCAGGATGGCGGCAACCTCGAGAGGGTGGGAGAAGAACAGGTCACCGGAAGCGCGCTTCTGGTTGCCATGTTTCATCATGGCATAGACATAGGCGCGATTCAGTAATCCCTCGTCAGTTTTTGGGTTGTATCTTTTTACCCTCTCAACGAGTTCATACTGGCGTATCATTCAGTCAATTCTCCCATATCGGGCAGCAGGTTAACAATGCAATCTTAAAGAAGTCTGAGCATCCTTGCCTTCGACCTTAAGTATATGTCTTTTCACGACATAAAAAAACCCGGCAGAGCCGGGCTTTTTAAAATTCAGATTATATCAGTCGTCGTCATCGCTATGGGATGGCGGAACGAGGCCCTCAAGACCACGGAGGAGGTCTTCCTCGCTCATGCGGTCAAACTGGACTTCAGAATCGTCGGAAGAAGACGGAGCCATAGCTGTATTGCCAATCAATGGAACCGTTTCTGCTTCTGGCTCATCAACCTCAACATATTTCTGCAGAGAGTGGATCAGCTGTTCACGCAGATCTTCAGGCGGAATTGTTTCATCTGCAATTTCGCGAAGAGCGACAACAGGGTTTTTATCGCGGTCGCGATCAACAGTCAGGGGTGAGCCAGATGAGATAAGACGTGCGCGATGGCTGGCAAGTAGTACCAGTTCAAAACGGTTGTCGACCTTATCGATACAATCTTCGACGGTCACACGAGCCATGGAAGGCTGCCTTTCAGTTACCAGAATTCATGATGAAGGTACTCTCTACACTAAAACCGACAATGAAAACAAGGGGGAAGATGAAACTGTGTGAGCAAAATAAAAAATATGGATTATTCCGGTGTTTTGAAGGGCGGTTTTGTGAGAAAACAAGGCTTCAGGCTTGACATTGGACTATCTCTGGTGCGAGTCCGTCTGCTTAAAGAATAGCTGATCTGGTCAAGCTGGCCTGTAAGCTGTGGTTTTCATTTATCCAGAAAGGCAGCTGAGACAGGCTGATTTCGTAAGGGGTTGATTATGACGCGTGCTTTTATTTTTCCCGGTCAGGGCAGCCAGTCAGTCGGTATGGGAAAAGCATTGGCAGAGAATTTTCCTCAGGCACGTGCTGTTTTTGAGGAAGTCGATGATGCTCTCTCTCAAAAGCTTTCGGCTTTGATGTGGGATGGCCCGCTTGATGAGCTGACAATGACTGCCAATACGCAGCCGGCATTGATGGCTGTCAGTCTTGCTGCAATGAAAGTTCTTGAGGCAGAAGCAGGTCTTGATTTGGCTCAGCATGCAAAGTTTGTTGCAGGCCACTCTCTTGGAGAATATTCCGCTCTTGCTGCTGCAGGTTCTCTGACCATCGCAGATACAGCCCGCCTCTTACGTATTCGCGGTAATGCAATGCAGAGTGCCGTTCCTGTCGGGCAGGGGGCTATGGCGGCTCTGCTTGGGCTGGAATACGATGAAGCTGCTAAAGTTGCCGCTGATGCTGCTCAGGGCGAGGTCTGTGATGCCGCTAATGATAATGGCGGTGGGCAGGTTGTTGTTTCAGGAACAAAAGCTGCTGTTGAACGGGCTATCGAGATTGCTCAGGAGCGTGGTGCAAAGCGAGCAATTATGCTGGCTGTTTCTGCTCCATTCCACAGTGCCCTGATGGCGCCAGCGGCAGAAGTCATGCGCGAAGCACTGGCTGGTGCTGCTCTGAATGCACCGGTTGTCCCGGTTATTACGAACGTTGAAGCCAAGCCTGTTTCTGATCCGGAACAGATTCGCGAAGGGCTGGTTCGTCAGGTCACGGGTACGGTTCGCTGGCGCGAAAGTCTTCTTAAAGCAGCAGATGAAGGCGTTGAATCATTTTATGAAGTTGGCTCCGGTAAGGTCCTGACAGGACTCGTAAAACGCATTGCCTCCGGCACGACCGGAACGGCAATCGGAACACCGGAAGATGTTGCTGCATTTGTAGCAGCTTTCAAGGGATAAGGATTTTTCTATGTTCAACCTTAATGGTCGTAAAGCACTGGTGACGGGTGCAACAGGTGGCATTGGCGGTGAAATCGCCAAGGCTCTGCACGCCCAGGGAGCCATCGTTGCCCTTTCGGGGACACGTCGTCCCGCACTTGAAGAGCTGGCAGCGTCACTTGGTGAGCGTGTTCATATTATTGAGGCAAACCTCTCTGATAAGGATTCTGTCGAAGGGCTTGTGCCTGCCGCTGAAAGTGCGATGGAAGGGCTTGATATTCTCGTCAATAATGCCGGCATCACACGCGATGGCCTGTTCATGCGTATGAAGGACGAGGACTGGGAAGATGTTATCAATGTCAATCTGACATCCGCTTTCCGTCTTTCCCGTGCCGCCGTTAAGGGCATGATGAAGCGCCGTTCAGGCCGCATCGTCAATATTGGTTCAATTGTTGGCTCCACAGGTAATCCTGGGCAGGGGAACTATGCTGCTTCCAAGGCGGGATTGATTGGTATGACCAAGGCTCTTGCTGCTGAAGTTGCAAGCCGTGGCATTACGGTCAATTGCGTAGCTCCCGGCTTTATTGCATCGCCAATGACTGATGTTCTGAATGATAAACAGAAAGAATCCATTCTTTCCACAATTCCGATGGGACGTCTGGGAAGTGGTTCCGAGATCGCTTCTGCGGTCGTTTATCTGTCATCTGACGAAGCTGCTTACATGACTGGACAGACCCTGCATGTAAACGGTGGTATGGCAATGTTCTAAATGGGTTAGTTCTGTTTGTAGAATCTGTTGGTGAATGATTATTCACTCTACCAAATGCTTTAGGGCTTGTGTTAAACAGCTGGATAAATTACAGGCAGAATAACCTGATACGAAAATAACAGTTTCTTCTCGACCCTAGTCCGTGTATGTGGTAGCGGGTTTTTGAAACTGTTTGTTAACCCAAGTGCCATTGATGGTGAGAAGCCATTAATGGAAGTTTTGAACGAAATAAGGATTTAGACCGATGAGTGATGTCGCCGAGCGCGTTAAAAAGATCGTTGTCGAGCATCTGAGCGTTGAGGCCGATAAGGTCACCGAAAACGCCAACTTTATTGATGATCTGGGCGCAGACAGCCTGGATATCGTTGAGCTCGTCATGGCTTTCGAAGAAGAATTCAACGTTGAGATTCCAGATGATGCCGCTGAGACGATTGTTACCGTCGGCGATGCCATCAAGTTCCTTGAAAAGAACGCAGCCTAATATTAGGTTTTTACGCCGGATAGCTCTACTATCCGGCGTAATTGTATCTTGAGTCCGGTTGGGACGTATTTGAGCAGGGGTGAACATGCGGCGAGTTGTCGTTACGGGCCTCGGCATGGTGACACCGCTAGGGTGTGGTGTTGAGCCGACCTGGAAAAACATTTTGGATGGTCGCAGTGGCGCCGCCACAATTTCGGCTTTCGATGTTTCTGATCTGGCTTGCAGAATAGCTTGCTCCATTCCTCTGGGAGATGGCAGCAACGCAACATTCAATCCTGATGATTGGATGGAACCAAAAGAACAGCGCAAGGTTGATCCCTTTATTGTTTATGCAATGGCTGCTGCAACGCAGGCCCTGCGTGATTCTGGGTGGGAACCAAAAACCTACGAAGAACAATGCGCAACCGGTGTGATGATCGGCTCTGGTATTGGTGGCATTGGTGGTATTCACGATGCATCCATTACCCTGCATGAGCGTGGCCCCCGCCGCATTTCTCCTTTCTTTATTCCCGGACGTCTGATCAATCTGGCTTCAGGTTACGTTTCGATTGAACATGGCCTCAAAGGCCCGAACCATTCGGTTGTGACGGCCTGCTCTACGGGTACGCATGCAATTGGCGATGCTGCCCGTCTGGTTGCTCTGGGTGATGCTGATGTCATGGTTGCAGGCGGAACAGAATCGCCAATCAACCGGATTTCGCTTGCAGGCTTTGCAGCCTGCCGCGCACTTTCAACAGAATATAACGATGATCCGACGCGGGCTTCCCGTCCATATGACAAGGGTCGTGACGGTTTTGTGATGGGTGAGGGTGCCGGGGTCGTCATCCTCGAAGAATATGAGCATGCAAAAGCACGTGGTGCCAAGATTTATGCTGAAGTCATCGGTTATGGCCTATCGGGTGATGCCTATCACATCACATCGCCATCAGAGGATGGTGATGGTGCCTATCGCTGTATGGCAGCTGCAATCAAGCGTGCAGGTATCTCACCTTCTCAAATTGACTATGTGAATGCCCATGGCACATCCACGCCATTGGGTGATGAGATTGAGCTTCGTGCTGTTGAACGTCTGATGGGCGATGCAGCCAAAGGCTTGTCCATGTCATCAACCAAGTCATCCATTGGCCACCTTCTTGGTGCTGCGGGTGCTGTGGAAGCAATTTTCTCGATTCTTGCTCTTCGTGATCAGATCATTCCACCGACACTCAACCTTGATAATCCATCTGTTGAGACAGAGATTGATCTTGTGCCGCATAAGGCAAAAGAGAAGAAGCTGGATATTGTTGTTTCCAACTCATTCGGCTTTGGAGGTACCAACGCATCGATTGTTATGCGTCGTGCTTCCTGATAGGCATAAATAATTCTGGAAAGGGGGCTGTTCTGGCCCCTTTTCTGCTTTTTGCCACATTTTTTGCTGAAGTAATGTGCAATATGTTTAAGGTGTCTGGTTCTAAGATCAGGCCTGCATACCCGTATTATTTCTGGAAACATGAACCGATAAAGGGGTCGTATGTTTTTTCGTAAAAAGAAGAACGAACAGGTTCAGTCCGAAACGCCAACGGTTGCAGATGTTTCTCAGCCGCGTGTTGATGCTAAATCACCAAGTGAAGCGATAAAACCTGTCATGACACCACTTCCTCCACCGGAGATTGAGGTTCGCAGACATGGTAGTGGCTTTGTTCATCGGCTGAGCTCACTTTTAACGATGCTGATTGTTATCGGTGGTCTGGCCTTTTTCGGGCTTATGGTTGCTGAAAACCGTATTGATGCACCCGGGCCTCTGGAAAATGGCAAGATTGTTGTTATTCCCAAAAATACGGGAATTAGCGAGATTGCAGCTATCCTTGCGCGTGAAGGCGTTATCAGCAGTACAAGCCTGTTTCAGGCGGCAGTCTGGTTTGGAAAGAACAAAGGAACACTGAAAGCCGGTGAATTCCAGTTTAAAGCCAATACCAGCATCTCTGAAGCCATTGACACGCTGATCCAGGGTAAATCCATTCTGCACACGATTACCGTTCCTGAGGGCCTCACAAGCGATCAGATCGTTGCACGTTTGATGGAAAACGATATTCTGACAGGCGAGATTGAAGAACTGCCTCCTGAAGGTAGTCTGCTGCCAGATACCTATAAGTTCTCCCGCAGTGAAACACGTCAGCAAATACTCAACCGTATGCAGGCTGCCCAGAAGCAGGCCCTTGCCCAGATATGGTCTCGTAAATCAGCCGATATTCCGCTCCGTTCACCTAAAGAGCTGGTTATTCTTGCTTCTATCGTTGAGAAAGAAACAGGACGTGCAGATGAGCGTAGTCGTGTTGCTGCTGTTTTCATCAATCGCCTGAACAAGGGCATGAAGCTGCAATCTGACCCGACAATCGTTTACGGCCTTGTTGGTGGTAAAGGGACGCTTGGCAGAGGCATTAAACGTTCTGAAATCGATCGTGCAACGCCTTATAATACCTATGTGATTGAAGGTTTGCCACCTGGACCGATTGCCAATCCGGGCCGTGCGGCCATGGAGGCAGTCGCAAACCCGTCACGCACAAAGGATCTCTTCTTTGTTGCAGACGGAACGGGTGGGCATACATTCTCCGAAACATATGATCAGCATACACGTAGTGTTCAGCGCTGGAGACAGATTGAGAAAGCCAAATCTGCCAAGGAAGAGCAGGAAGATATGGTTGATCGGCTTGATCCGGAAAGTGAAGAGCAGCAAACTCAGCCAGCACAGGGCACCACAACCGCCCCACGTGCCAAGGGATTTGATGCCAGTGAGGGAACAGATAAAGACCCTCTGAAGAACAATACGTACGATTTGAACAGCATACAGGTCGTTCCTGACAATATGAAGTTGCAATAAATCGTTTTGCTTAGGATATAGCTATATAGGAATCTTTTCGGAGACACTGTGAGGTTCTTTGCAGTGTCTCCTGTTTTATTATAGCCGAGGAGGTTAACATGCCCATTACCAGCATGACAGGTTTTGCCCGTGAAGCTGGGGTCAGCGGACCATATCAATGGGCCTGGGAGCTGAAAAGCGTCAACGGCCGAAGCCTTGAAACACGTTTTCGTACACCTCCGGGATATGAAAGTCTGGGAGAAGAGGGACGTAAGACAATCCAGTCTGCGCTTTCCCGCGGGCAGTGCCAGCTCAATCTGTCTTTAAGCCGTACCTCTGCGCCACCCGCCATCAAGATCAATGATGACATTTTACAGTCGCTTTTGGATGCTCTGGGCAAACTGAAGCTGCCAAATGGTGTTGGCCCTGCGACACTTGATGGTCTTTTATCTGTTCGCGGTGTTATTGATTTTGAAGAGCCTCAGGATGAAAATGTTGAAGAAACTCTCCAGCAGGATCTGAAGAATGGTCTGGTTCGGTTGGTTGAGGCGCTGGTTGAAGCCCGTATGGGTGAAGGGGCTGCACTTCTGACAGTCCTGAAAGGGCAGCTCGGTAGCATTGCGGATTTGATCGGGCAGGCGGAAGCGGCACCCGGCCGCCAGCCTCAGGTGATTATGGAGCGTCTCAAGGCACAGATTGATCAGCTTCTCGAAGCACGGAACAATCTGGATGAAAACCGGCTTTATCAAGAAGCATTGATTATGGCCTCAAAGGCCGATGTGCGTGAAGAGCTGGACCGGCTCAAGGCTCATGTTGAGGCCGCCCATACCCTGCTTGATCAAGGCGGTGCGATTGGCCGTAAGCTTGATTTTCTGGCACAGGAATTTGGCCGTGAAGCCAATACATTATGTGCCAAGGCAAATGATATTGCGCTTTCCCGGATTGGTCTTGAATTGAAAGCTGTCGTTGAACAGTTCCGTGAACAAGTACAGAATGTGGAGTAAAAAATGAGTACGGCGTCCTTTAATAGAAGAGGTCTTCTTCTTATCCTGTCCTCACCTTCGGGGGCTGGGAAATCGACGCTGACACAATTGCTTGTGCGGGATGATCCGAAGCTGAAACTGTCAATTTCTGTGACGACACGTGAAAAGCGCGGTTCTGAGGTCAATGGTGTCCATTACCACTTCATCTCAGAAACAGAATTTATTCAGATGCGGAACCGTGATGAGCTGCTTGAATGGGCTCAGGTGCATTCCAATTTTTATGGTACGCCACTGAAACCGGTTGAGGATGTTCTTGCTAGTGGCAATGACATGATGTTCGATATTGATTGGCAGGGATCTCAGCAGATCGTTGAGAAAATACCTGAAGATGTCGTCAGTATCTTCCTTCTGCCGCCCTCTATGGTGGAGCTGAAACAGCGGCTGGAGCGCCGTGCTGAGGATAAGGCGGATGTCATTGCACGCCGCCTTAAGAATGCCCGTGAAGAGATCGCCCACTGGGAAAACTATGATTACGTTCTGGTAAACCGCGATCTGGATGAAACTTATAAGCAGTTACGTACAATCATCCAGGTAGAACGCATGCGCCGTAGCAGGCAGAATGGGCTACCTGCCTTTATTAATGAGCTTTTGAAATAGTCTCTTGGAGACGTATTACTTCTTCAGCCTGTCAAAGGTATTGGCCAGCTCAACATAAGCAGAGACCGGAATGTCTTCTGCGCGGGCCGTTGGTTCAATACCGGCTGCTTCCAGTAATTTCTGCGCATCGCCATAAAAGCTTTTCAGGCTTTGTCTGAGCATTTTGCGCCGCTGGCCAAAAGCAGCACGTGCAACGGCTTCCAGAGACTGTATGGAGCATTCCTGAGGTTTCTGGCGGGGCTTCAGATGAACGATACTTGATGTAACTTTGGGTGGCGGAACGAAAGCTGTGGGGGGCACATCAAAAAGAATATGAGCTTCTGTACGCCAGCCACAAAGAACAGCCAGCCGGCCATAATTGCTTGTGTCACTTTCATCTGCCACGATACGCTCTGCAACTTCCTTCTGGAACATAAGCGTCATGGATTCCCACCATGGCGGCCAGTCAGGATTAGAAACCCAGTTCGTCAGAAGTACGGTGCCGACATTATAGGGTAGGTTGGAAATAATACGTGCAGGCCTTCCGTTCAGAAGTGCTCGGGGATCAATTTCCAAGGCATCGCCTTCAATAATCTCAAGCTTGCCCGGATAGTAATCTGATATCTCCTGCAGAGCGGGCAGGCACCGGCTGTCCCGCTCAATTACAATGAGTTTCTGGACACCAGCAGCAAGTATGGCACGGGTCAAGCCGCCCGGGCCGGGGCCAACCTCGACAACTGTTTTACCTTCAAGCGGGCCTCCAGCCCGGGCAATACGAGATGTGAGATTGAGATCAAACAGAAAGTTCTGACCAAGCGATTTTTTCGCCATCAAGCCATAGGTCTGGACGACTTCACGCAGGGGCGGAAGGTTATCTATCTGGGCCATATTCAATCACTCAATTGATGTTTTCGGTCTTAACCAGCTTGGCGGCAAGACGGATGGCCGAAATCAGATTATAGGCATTGGCCGTTCCCCGGCCAGCAATATCAAAAGCAGTCCCGTGACTTGGTGCAACGCGTACTAAAGGTAAGCCAAGAGTGACGTTAACAGCACTATCAACGGCAAGTGTCCTGATCGGAATCAGGGCCTGGTCATGATACATTGCCAAGGCAGCATCATAGCCACTGCGTGCCCGCTCATGGAACAAGGAATCCGCAGAGTAAGGGCCTCTGGCATCAATGTTACGCCGTCGAAGCAGAGTAATGGCAGGGGCAATTATATCTCTGTCTTCTGTCCCCAGACCACCATTTTCACCTGCATGCGGATTGAGACCGGTAATGGCGAGGCGAGGGCGGTTAATTCCAAAGCGTTTAACGAGATCTTTGGCAACAATGCTTGCCGTGTTCACAATCAGTTCTGATGTCAGGCAAAGGGGGACATCGGTCAGCGGGACGTCTGTTGTAACAGGAACGACAGACAGCAGGTCACTCCACAGCAGCAGAACCGATCTGACAGGTTTGTTCAGGTGCTTTTCAACGAGAGTTGTAATGAACTCATCACTGCCACGATGCTGAAAACCTGCTTCCAGCAAAACGTATTTAGCAACTGGGTTGGTGACAATGCCCGAGATTTTGCCAGCCAATGCCAATGCAACACTTGTTTCGATGGATTCAAGTGTAGAAAGTGCCGTTGCCGGATCAGGATGGCCCGGTCTTGCCCGGACTTTTGAATTAAGTGGAATGACAGGAAGAGCCTGATCAAATGTACTTAATATGGTGTTTTCGGAAACCTCCCGAATAGGGACATCCCATTGGAGGTGCTGTACGAGACTCGCAAGGTGAGAGGGGTCTGCAACCAGAGCAAAAGGAGAAAGAGCAAATTTCTCACGATGTTGCCAGGCTTTTAATGTCAGTTCAAGACCAACACCAGCCGGGTCACCTTGAGTAATAAGCAGAGGTTTCGTTTCTGATCCAGACACAGCCTTCACTTAAATCATGAGCCATCGCTAACGTTTTGCTTCGCAGCAATCGCACCGAGAGATTTCAGTTCGAGGCGAAGCATAATCGTCTGATTACGCTCTGTCAGGCCAGTCGTTGATGATAGATCGCGCGGAGCAACAATGTAGTTCAGCGAAAGATCTGTACATTCATCTGAGTAACCAAAGCCAACAGACAGGGAGTCGAGAGCAATGCGATCCTTCTTGTAGTAGGAGGCTGTCTCAGGACTGATTGCATAATTTGCTTCATAGATGGCCTCAGCACGGGCGCGGCGATCAAGATCAACCACAGCCGAACCCGTGACATACCAGTTTTTGTTCAGGTTATAGCTGACGGACCCCATAATGCCTGTACGGCGGTATCCAAGACCAATTTCTGGTTGCGGAGCATAAGTCGCAAACATAACCGAAGTCTGCAGAGGCAGAACAGGATTGAAGTTTGCCGAGATACCCGTCTCAAAACGTCTCAGGCCAAAACTGTTCTGATCGAACCGGGCACGGGAAATGAAGGTATAGTTCTTATTCGGAGAGAACAGAACGCGACCGACATAATCCGAACTTGATTTATCCAGACCGGAACCGAGACCGGTATTAGCGATATCTGCAATGTCATATGAATTACGACCTGCAACCTGGAAAGACTGTCCGAACAGGATATTGGCGTAGGCACCATTATCGGCTGTGATGGAATACTGGGCGCCCACGTTGGCGCGTGTACCACCTTCAACGCGATCGTAGCCTGAGAACTTGTTCCACTCGAAGATTGTGGTGTCATCAAACAGCAGACTCTGTGCGTCTTCATTTGGAAGGCGCCCGACTTTGCTTTCATTCGGACGAACAACTATCTGGGCGATAGGTTCGAAGACCTGCTTGGCATTTGAGCCGAAGTCAGCGACGAATGGGAAGCGATATTCAAGGCCGGCCCCGGGCATGAAGCGCCCTGAGAAATCATTCTCATCGCTACGCCAGAAGTTATTCTGATAGGCGTTCTGATATCCGGTGTTGTCCGGGCGAACATAGAAGACATCGCCTCGCAGGAATGCGAAAGGAGTCCAGACCTGTCCGATAGGATCAATAAATTCACGGCGCCATGACAGATTGGCTGAGGCGCGTGTTGTCGTACCAGCAATACCGCGAACCAGACACTTGCCACGTTCATAGACTGCACAGGTATCGTAAATTGTCCCTGACAGTTTGGTGACCTGTGTTGGTATCTGCTGATAGGCGGCGGCCTGACGTGTCAGACTTGTCAGGTTGATATCAAGGGACAGTTCACCACCAATGCCAGCTGGATTGAAGCGCTTGTTGTAATCCAGAACAGGGTGGACAACAGGCTGCTGCTTCTGCCAGTCATAACTGGAAAGCCCTTGGAAATAATAACCGCGCAGATCAAAGAACGAACGGTCACCATTTCCGCGCAGATAAACGGTCGAAATAGCTTCGCGGTAGAACAGATCAGTCAGATTGCGGCTACGGACATGATAGTTGTCAAGGAACCACTTATCGGTAACGAGCGTCGCGTTCCAACCCCACTTCCAGTAAGGATTGATGTTGAACTGACCGTTAGACTCGAGAGAGCCGCGGAAATTACGATCTCCAGGACCAAAAGGTGAGATAATAAACTCACCCGGTGACTGCTGGAAAATACCGGCTGCACGGATGTTATATGAACCTGTCTCAAGACGATGACGCCATTCAGCCTCACCAAGGAAACCCTGCTCACTCAAGAAAGTAGGGCGTAATGTCAGGTCATAGTTTGGAGCCAAATTCCAGAAGAATGGAATCTGAACACCTGCACCGAGGCTACTGCCGTAAATATAGCGTGGGGCAAGAAAGCCCGTTTTGCGCTTAACTGTCGGATCCGGAGACCAGAAGTAAGGCATATAGGCGACTGGGATACCTGCGAACTCAAGCGTCGCATTTTCATAGTAGATAGTGCGTTCACTATTATTATGAATAATACGTGCGGCTTTAACCTGCCACAAAGGTGGCCGGGATGGGTCATCTTTACAGGAATCACAGGCTGTATAGATACCGCGGTTAAAGACGGTTGTTTCACCATCAATGCGCTCTGCGCGAGGTGAAGAGAAGTGGCCGGTAATCGGCTTACCATTCTCTACAGACTTCTGCTCAAGATAGAGAGAGTTGATAAATCCGGATTTGAAGTCGTCTGTCAGCTCGAATTCGGAACCTGTCATAATGGTTCCGCTTGCATCGGTCATGCGGGCGTTACCCTTGGCAAAGACACGACCTGTCGTGCGGTCATAGGTAACACGGTCGGCCTGCAGTGTGCGGCCTTGATAATGAAGCTCAACGTTTCCTGATGCAGCAATGGTATTCTTATCGTTGTTGTAGATAAGTTCCTTTGCCTCAACGAAGAGGCGGTCCTGCTGGCCATCTGCTTTCTGACCCTGCGTCTTGGCAGAGATCACGTCATTCAAGGTACCTTGTGCAAAGGCAGAATCGACCGCAGCGGCGCTAACTAGCACCACTGCCATTGCAGTACTGGCGACTATAAAACGAAGCCGACCCATAGTTACTCCCAACACCGGAGGGTAGCGAACATCAGCCATCCTCCTGATACAAAACTGCCAGAATCCCCAGTAAAGTCCCAACTACAGCAGGGAACCACGCTGCAATTATTGGTCGCACGAACCCTGCAGCACCGAGGTCTTCCATTATCTGTTGTAGTACATAAAGCACGAACCCGGCAATAATTCCACCCAGAACCATCTTTGCGACGCCACCAAATCGAAAGAACCTTAACGAAACAGAAGCAGCGACGAAAACCATGGCAATTAGAAGTAAAGGCCGGGCAAGCAAAGACTGGTAGTGTATCTCATATCTGGTGGCATCCAGACCTGCCGTAATTGTTCTGTTGATGACAGAGGGTAACTCCCAGAATGGGACAGAATCTGGAGATGTAAATGACTGGCGGACCTGAGACGCTTCAAGAGTTGAAGCGATAAGATATTCATCATAGGTCTGCGGTTCATCATATGCAGACAGAACGCGCACGTTCTTTAAATCCCAGTAGCCTTCGCGCAATTGGGCCTCATCAGCTTCAATACGCTCTTGGAAACCACCTTTGTCATCAAACGTAAAAATTGAAACACTGGTTAACGTCGTGGTGTTTTCAATAATACCTTCTGCGCGGATGACGGCCTGTCCATCGACACTTTTCTGTCTCAGCCAGAGATCCTTGCCACCTATTAGCAGGGATTTGGCAAAGACACGGGCTTCAATCTCAGACGCTTTCTGCTTCAACATAGCAGAACCCGGATTGTAAACCGTTACTGAAAAAACACCGATGAGAACGGCAATCAATAGGGCTGGCTGCAAGAATTGCCATGCGGACAGACCCGCTGAGCGTGCAATAACCAGTTCAAGTTTACGACTCAGCTGGAGAAGTGTCGCAATGCTTCCAAACAAAACGGCAAAAGGCAGTACGAGCTCTGCAACAGACGGTGTTCTGAAAAGAGCCAGACGTGCCATAACAACCGATGAAGCACCGGGCGTTTCACCGGCGCGGCGCATTAGCTCAACAAAATCCAGCGTGTAGACAAGAATAAAAACTGTCAGAAACACCGCAAGGATGACCTTGAAGAATTTTGCCGCCAGATAGGTTCCGAGTGTGCGACCGATCAGCATCATGGAGCCTTTGGAAAACGAAGAGTCGGTAAAGAAACGTGCTGATCAATCCAGCGGCTGATACGTGCCTTCCAGAATTGGGTCAGCGATCCTTGCAGGAAGAAGAACAATGACAGAATGATTGTCAAAATTGGTGCGCCGTAAAGCGGAATAATTGGCCAGGACGATCTGACAAGAGCGGAAAGGGCGGCAAAGCCGATAATCCGTAATGTACCCATAGCGACAATCGCCACAGCTATTGCCAGCCCACGTCCCTGTCGGGTGGTCTGGGCATCGCCAAGAGCGGCAAGGGCAATCATCATCATTGCCAGTGGATAAATCCAGGCTGAAAGGCGATCATGAAGGGCTGCGCGAAAACGCCCGGAATACATCATATAGATCGGTTCGCTTTTATTCGGCTTGAGAAGAGATGTCGTTGGACGCTCTGCCGGCTTATAGAGAACTTCGCCTGAGTCTTTCGCGAGTGATGAGAGATTAATGGCATAGCTGTCAAAGACCACGATTGAAGAATCGCGGCTGTTCGGCTGCTGGCGCTGAATGGAACCGTTATCAAGAACAAGGAAACTGTCCCCGTCTACGTCAACTGTTTTACCCTTTTCAGCAATATAAACGATTGTCTTCGTCGGATCGCGACGATCCTGCATGAAGATACCGAGCAGTGAATCCCCAGCTTTTTCACGAAAATGGAACATGATACCCGTATCAAGGGTCGTAAACTGACCTTCCTTGACGACGTTGGAGACGAAATCTGCTCGAACCTGAGTAACCAGATTTCTCAAAATCTGAGATGTTACCGGCATTAAATAAAGCGTCATGAAGGCGACAAGGATGCAAACCGCTGTCCCTAAAATAAGAAAGGGTTTCAGCAGGCGGCGTGGCGGGAAGCCAGCAGCCGTCATGATAATCAGTTCCGAGTCGCTGTTAAGTTTATTGAGCGTGTAGAGCGTCGCAATAAACAGGGCGACTGGCGCAATGAGTGTTACAAGCCCGGGCAGCGAGAGACTGGTCGCATACAGGAAGATAAGGATTGTCTGGCCCTTGTTCGTGATGAAGTCGAGCTGGCGCAAGGCAAGCGTCATCCATAGCACACCTGTCAATGCAATCAGGCAGAGCAGAAATGCATTTGTAGCTATTTTCAGGATGTACCGCTCAAGCAGGTGCATATTAATCCTTTTCTAAACAGTCCGCTTGACTAGCGTGCCTAAGCTCTTTCGGCAAGCGTTTAAAACAGTAACATGTCGACAAATGGGTGATAAATCACTTTACGGTTTATGTCGCTGTCGTTTTAACAGTTTTGGTATGTATGGCGTTCATAAATATGTATTGCTCTTGGCGTTTCTGATGTTAGTCATTAACTATAGGCGTGGTTCTGCTACATTTTACGGCAGTCTGTTGAAATATTCTGGAGAAGATAATGTCCCACAGTCCCAAGTTCGAATTTCAGGCTTTTGCTGAGGCAAAGGCAGATACAGCTGTTATTCTGGTTGGGGAGGACCTTAAGCCCTCGGCTCAGGCGATTGCTGTACTTGGTAAAGGGCTGACAGCATTACTTCAGAAAGCCGTAAAGGTTGAAGGCTTTAAAGGCGCGTATCTTTCTTCCATAAGTATTGTTGCTCCATCGGAAATTGGCGCTGGACGTCTCGTGGTTGTTGGTCTGGGCGGCAAGAAAGACGCAGAAAAGCTTGATTGGGCTAATGTTGGGGGCGCTTGTGCTGCAGCGGCAAAGAAGGGTTCTGCTCTGATTATTGCAGATTCTGTTAGCACGGAGATTCTTCCGGAAAACGTTGCTGAAATGGCTTTTGGTGTTCGGTTGCGTGGCTATCGTTTTGATCAGTACAAGAGCAAGAAGAAAGGTGACGATGCAAATAATGATCACCTGACTAAAGTTGTTTTTGCGGTTGCTGATGCCGATGCCACAAAGAAAGCTTTCAAGCATGTTGACCCGGTCGCTGATGGTGTCATTCTGGCACGTACGTTGGTCAATGAGCCTGCCAATATCCTGAATCCGGCTGAGTTTGCCAAGCGCGCGTCTGCTCTTGAAAAGCTTGGCCTTGAGGTTGAAGTTCTTGAAGAAAAAGAGCTTGCCAAACTTGGTATGCGCTCCTTGCTGGCTGTCGGGCAGGGCTCTGCAAACAGCAGCAAAGTTGTTATCATGCGCTGGAATGGCGGTAAGGGTAAGAAAGAGCCTATCGCTTTTGTTGGTAAGGGTGTCTGCTTTGATACCGGTGGTATTTCCATTAAGCCGGCTCAGGGCATGGAAGATATGAAGGGTGATATGGGTGGTGCTGCCTGTGTTACCGGTCTGATGTGTGCATTGGCTGGCCGTAAAGCGAAGGTCAATGCTGTTGGAGTGATCGGGCTTGTTGAGAATATGCCGGATGGTAATGCGCAACGCCCCGGCGATATTGTTACGGCCATGTCGGGCACAACAATTGAAGTCATCAATACCGATGCAGAAGGCCGTATGGTTCTGGCAGATGCGCTCTGGTACACGCAGGAGCGTTTCAAGCCAAAGTTCATGATTGATCTGGCGACACTGACTGGCGCCATCATGATTGCCTTGGGTAATACGCTAACAGGTATGTTCTCCAACAATGACGAACTGGCTGAGCAGTTGCAGAAAGCTGGTACGGTAACGGGTGAGAAAGTCTGGCGGATGCCGCTTGGGCAGGAATTCGATAAAATGATTGAATCCCAGTTCGCTGATATCAAGAATACGGGCGGGCGTCTGGCAGGTGCCAGTACAGCTGCAGCCTTCCTGCAGCGTTTTGTCAATGATGTGCCTTGGGTTCATCTTGATATCGCCGGTACGGCCATGAATTCTCCGAAGAATGAGATCAGCCAGACATGGGCTTCCGGCTGGGGTGTTCGTCTCCTCGATCGCGTTGTCCGTGATAACTATGAAGGCTAAGTGCATTCATGGTTGATGTCTGGTTCTATCATCTCCAGCGCCAGCCGCTGGAAGCAACACTTCCGGTTCTTCTGCTCAAAACGGTTGAGAAGGGCTGGAAGGCTGTTGTTCAGGTTGCAAGCGAAGAAAGATTATCTGCACTTGATGATCATCTCTGGACATTTTCTGAAGAGAGCTTCCTGCCTCACGCACCGGCAAATGAACCATCTGCGGTCTCGCAGCCAATTGTTTTGACTGTAGGTTCCGAGAACCCCAATAATGCAGAAATTCGTTTTCTTGCGGAGGGCTCTGAACTGCCAGAGAATATTACAAGCTATCAACGTATCGCCGTTGTTTTTGACGGTAACGATCCGGACTTGCTGAACCGGGTACGGCAGCAGTGGAAAGACGTAAAAGCCTCAGGATTAGAAGCTTCCTATTGGCAGCAGAATGAGCGTGGCCGCTGGGAGCAAAAAGCTTAAGGTTTTTCGCACATCCATGTAAGGCCTGTTCTGCAAAAGCCTTTTCATTACAATTTGTTTTGCTTTAGTCTGCTAACAACGATTCTCTTGCTGCATAAGCTCAGGAAAACACAATGAAAACTAATTTCGTGAAAGTATCTGTTTATTCTCTGGCTGCTGTTCTGGCTTTGGCTGTCGGGGCCTGTAACTCAAGCGCAAATCGGCCTCAGGTACAGCCGGTACGGCCTGTTCAACCTCAGGTGCAGCCGCAGAATTTTGGGCCGGTACTTTTACAGGACGGGACATGCAGTGAGCAGGCACCAGCTGTTGCCATGACAATTGATGCAGGTATTGGTGAATGCGATCTGGTACGTCTGAAAGGCAAACCACCAACAGATGTTCTGATCGGTGAAAGTGGTCGCGGTGGTCGTGAAACACAGGTTCTCTATGCAGAGCCAACAGGCCGTGAACTCTATTTCTTCATCAATAATAAGCTTGATCGCACCGTGAAGTGATCTGATGTAGCCTCGATCTATATTTTAAGTCTGCGAAAGCTTAGCCTCATTCCCAGTCGGAATGAGGCTAATTTTATGGTTTCACGAAAAATATATAAAATAACATTTACTTACGTGTGCGTTTCCGATTAAGACACAATTGTGTTTATGAGTAATAATATTTCGCAAAGTGTGTAGAAGAAAGCGATCCTGCGCATTTTGTTTCCGCTTTTTTTTGCATCCATTCTTGCCTATCTTGATAGGGTGAACATTGCATTTTGCTGCCAGCAGCATAAATGCAGATCTTAATTTTGATGGCAAAATATATGGGATGGGGGCTGGCATCTTCTTTGCCGGTTATGTGCTGTTCGAAGTTCCAGGTGCGCTCTTGGCGGAAAAGTAGAGCCCGAGCAAATGGATCGCACGCATCATGTTTACATGGGGTGCCGTCTGTGTCGCCATGGCCTTCATGCAAAATGAGTGGCACTTCTTCATTCTGCGTTTCCTGTTGGGTGCCTGTGAGGCCAGCCTCTATCCGGTTATCTATGCCAGTATCATTCCACGCTGGTTTACGGCTGAAAATCGCGCACGTGCCATTTCCATTACCCTGACATCAATGATGGTTTCGGCCATTATCGGCGCTCCTCTTGCGGGCTGGATGGTTGGCCTTAAGCTGTTTGGGCTGAGTGGCTGGCAAAATCTGATGATACTGGAAGGCAGTATCACTGTTCTCTATGGTTTCGTATTTATCTTCTGGATCAAGGATGATCCAGCAAAGGTGTCGTGGCTGACCCAGGAAGAGAAAGATTACCTTATTACCTCCTTGCAGGAAGAGAAAAAGAACAAAGTCAAGATGGAAAAGCTCTCGTTGCTTCAGGTTCTTTTTGACAAAAAAGTTCTTTATCTCTGCGCTATTTACTTCTTCTGGATTACTGGCTTTGGGGCTTCAGCTTCTGGATGCCGCTTGTTGTTGAAGGAGTTACCGGTTGGTCTCCAAAACAGGTTGGCCTATTCGCAACCGTACCAATGGGAATGGCTCTTCTGGCAACAATCTTTATCGGGAACTCAGCTTCAAAGCGCAAAGAATCCCGTTTACATGTCGGCATTCCATTGGTTGCTGCAGCTATTGGCTTCCTGATGTGGGCTTCTGCCTCCAACACAACTGTTGTTATTATTGCCGTTATGCTCGTTGCCATCGGAACCTATGCGCCTATGGGAACATGGTGGACCATTCCAACAACATTCCTCTCAGGTGCGGCGGCGGCTGCTGGCGCAACCGGGTTGATTAACTCTGTTGGCAATATTGGTGGCTGGATTGGCCCATACGCAATTGGCTGGGTCAAAGATGCAAGTGGCGGAGCAGATGGCGCTCTTTATGCGCTGGCAATTTCATTGCTTATCAGTGCCATTATGGTTTTCTGTCTTGGTAAAATACACCCAGATACCAAGTAGCTATTATATTAAGTGAGCGACAAATAAAATGAAAAGACAGGCCTGAGCTTGAGATGTTCAGGCCTGTTCTATTTTGATATTAACGTAACTCAGGGCTGAATCGGCTAACTTTCGCATGAGGATGGTCAGCTGTTCACGGTCACTCTCTGACCAGTGCTCCAGAGCTTTCTCAACGATACCATCATGAATATGGGCGATTGCCCTGACAAGCTTTTGGCCACTATCAGTAATGCAGGCTTCTTTCATACGCTGATCGGCTTGGCCGGATTGGCGCGTGATAAGTCCCAGACTTTCCAGTTTAGCTACTTGTCTGCTGACGGTTGAATGATCTCTGCCAACCTGTTCTGCCAGTTTAACAACACCAATAGGGCCTCTCATACCAATGCGTAAAAGGAGAGGAAACAGGGCACGATCAAGCTCGACACCTGCCTGTTGCATAACCTGATTTTCAATGCGTGGGCTATGCAGTACACCGTTCAGGTCAAGAATAGCTTTATGAAGGTCATTTATCATTTGTGTGTATATTACACATTTATAGTTGCCGATGTCTATCCTTATGATATGTGTATTTTACACATATATAGTGAGGCAAGTTGATGTCATATTCAGACACGGTATCCTTTTTTAAAGAATGGCTTTCGGATCCATTACGTGTTGCATCCATCATTCCTTCCGGAAATGCTCTGGCAAGGCTGATCTCACGGGAAGTCTCATCGGCAACCGGTCATGTACTCGAGCTGGGCTCCGGTACGGGTGTTTTCACTCAGGCACTGCTTATGCAAGGTGTTTCTGAAGAGAATTTGACTTTGATTGAGGCCGGTGAAGAGTTCTGTCAGATGCTGGAAACCCGTTTTCCTGAAGCACGTATTCTTCAAATGGATGCATGTCGTTTGCAGCAGAGTGAGCTGTATAAGGGGAGGCGTGTCGGGGCCGTGATTAGTGGGCTACCATTACTGTCAATGTCAGGTCGAAAAGTTATGGCAACTCTGGCTGGTGCATTTTGTTATATGCAGCCCGATGCAGCATTCTACCAGTTTACTTATGGGCCACGATGCCCGGTTCCGCGGAAAATTCTGGATCGGCTTGGGTTAAAAGCTACACGCGTTGGCGTAACCTATAACAAATTTCCGCCCGCTGCCGTTTACCGGATTACAAAACGCCGACCAGTTCATGTTTCGCTTAACAGTGAATCCACCCATTGAGGGACCTTTTCACTGGCAAGGCCATAAAGGCCATCATTGAAGAGGTGGTTGTTGTTGGCAGGCTCAAGATTAATTTCAATAGTCTTTGCACCCATGGCGCGGGCTTCAGAAACGAATCCGGCAGCCGGATAGACATTGCCTGAAGTTCCGATGGCAACAAACAGATCAACATCGTCCATGGCATCAGAGATCTCTTCAAGGCCAACGGGTATTTCACCAAACCAGACAACATGCGGCCTTAACCAGTTGGCAGGTGTGCAGCATGTGCAACGGCTTTGAGCGGTGACATCACCTTCCCAGTCGTAGATATGGTCAGTCTCGACACAGCGGACTTTCAAGAGCTCTCCATGCATGTGAATGACACCAGTAGAGCCTGCGCGTTCATGAAGGTTATCAATATTCTGAGTAACCAGAGTCACCTTACCCTTATGTTCTCTCTGAAGGCGGGCAAGCGCTTCATGGGCCGCATTCGGCTTGATGTTATCACTGTGAAGGACTGCCCGGCGCTCATTATAAAAGCGCTGAACCAGTTCCGGGTCATGCATGAAGCCCTCAGGGGTTGCCACATCCTGAACCCGATGATTTTCCCATAAGCCATCTGCTGCCCGGAACGTTGGAATGCCAGATTCAGCTGAAATTCCGGCTCCGGTAAGAATGACGATATTATAGGGTTTGATTATCTGTGGGCTCATTGTTGATTGCCTCTTACTGACTGGCTTCTTCAATTTCAGAACTGAGAGTAAGCCATTCTTCTTCTGCTTTTTCCAGAGCACCTGCCGCCTCTGCTCGCATACGGGCAAGCTCAGAAGCCTTGGTGGCATCTTTAAGAAAGGCGGTGCCATCCCCGAGGGCATTATCGACCTTTTCGATAACCTCAGACAGCTTTTTTATCTTTGCTTCAATAGCTTCAAGACGTTTGCGAAGAGGTGCAAGAGCAACGCGCAACTCTGCTGCTGCCCGGCGCTCATCTGTGCGTGATGCTGTTGCTTCTTCTGGCTGCTTGCGTTTGGTATCTTCACTTCCGCCAGAGAGAACAAAGTCCTTATAATCATCCATGTCACCATTAAATGGCTTCACGGCGCCATCGGCAACGAGCCAGAGACGATCAGCGCAGGTTTCAATCAAGAAGCGATCGTGGCTGACGAGAATGACCGCGCCAGTATAATCATTGATCGCTTCCATCAATGCGGTGCGGCTATCTATGTCGAGGTGGTTGGTCGGTTCGTCGAGGATGAGCAGGTCCGGGCTGTCAAATGCTGCCAGTCCCATAAGAAGACGCGCCTTCTCGCCTCCGGAAAGGGAGGAAACAGGTGTATCAGCCCGGGGGCCGGAAAACCCGAACCGGGCAGCGCGGGAGCGTATCTGTGCAACAGGTGCACCGGGAATACGCTCTGCTACATGATCAAACACAGTTGCATTTGGGCGTAGTTCATCAAGCTGGTGCTGAGCAAAATAAGCGACCTTCATCTTCGATGATGCTTGCATCGTGCCCTTTAGCGGCGGTAAACGGCCACCAACCAGCTTACAGAATGTGGATTTACCATTACCGTTGGAACCGAGCAGGGCAATGCGATCATCCGGCAGTACTGTCAGATTGAGATGATCAAGAATGATCTTCTCGTTATAGCCGACAGCTGCCTGCTCAATGGCAATTAATGGTGGTGCAAGAGTACGATCCGGGCCCGGCAGATCAAATTTGAGCGCATCATCTTCTATAAAGACAGAGATAGGCTCAAGCTTCTCAAGGCGTTTGACACGTGATTGGGCCTGACGGGCTTTGGTTGCCTTTGCACGAAACCTGTCAACGAAAGACTGCAGATGTTTACGCTCTGCTTCCTGCTTGGCCTGCATTTTGGCGGCGAGCTCAAGCTTCTCGGCATATTGGCGTGCGAACGAGGAATAGCCGCCACGGAACAGTGTCAGCTTGCCTTGTTGCAGATGGGCAATATGGTCGACAGAGGTGTCCAGCAGTTCGCGGTCGTGGCTGATGATCAGGATGGTATGCGGATATTTCTCAAGATAATTGTAGAGCCACAATGTCCCTTCAATATCCAGATAGTTTGTCGGTTCGTCGAGAAGCAGCAGATCTGGTTCTGAAAAGAGAATGGCCGCAAGGGCAACGCGCATGCGCCAGCCCCCGGAAAAATCCGAACATGGTCTTTGTTGTGCTTCATGATCAAAGCCAAGACCGTGCAAAATAGCGGCTGCGCGGGCAGGTGCTGCATGGGCTCCGATATCTGCCAGGCGGGTTTCAATTTCAGCACGTCGCAGGCCATCAGCTGTTTCGGCTTCTTTCATAAGTGAAAGGCGCTCTGTATCTGCAGCCAAGACAACATCAATCAGTTTCTCTGGACCACTCGGGGCTTCCTGAGCAACGGCGCCAATGCGGGTATTACGTGGCAGGCTGATAGAACCAGACTCAGAAGAGAGTTCGCCCTGAATGATCTTGAACAGGGTTGTTTTACCTGTTCCATTGCGGCCAACAAGCCCGACACGCGCTCCCGTTGGGATGGCAAGGGAAGCGTGATCAAATAAAAGGCGTTCACCAATACGGTAGGTAATATCAGATAAATGCAACATAATGATTTGGTTTTGGCTCTTTCGGTCCTTTTTAGCAAGGCCTTTGCAGCAAGTGCCTTAAAATAGCGGGGATGACACTGTTTCGCCCTTATTCAGCCATGGTCAACACTGAGAATGTTCAAACTAACGTATTGATTCGGAAATTATTTTCCCGTTGGCTGATATGTATTATAATTTAAGAACCAGATTTTTTTCATGGACGGCAAACAGGGTTGTTATTGCTTCCCTCCTGCTGGCGCTGACACTTTCGTCCTACAGCCTTCTTGTACTTCCTGCCTGAGTTGTGAAAACACAGGTTTTTCATGATGTTGGAAAAGACTAGTGGTTGACTTTATGTGGCTGCGGCAGCACTACAAATATGGCCTCATATTTGCAGATGGTTTCCTGTATGTCTTCATCCCGCCTCGATAGTGCACCTAAGCCAGCTCTGGCAGACCAGCTTGTCACCTCTATTGAGGAGCGTAAGTTTACCATTGGCGTGATTGGCCTTGGCTATGTTGGGTTGCCTTTATCACTTGCTGGCGTAAGCGCAGGCTTCAAGGTTATTGGTTTTGATATCAATGAAGAGCGCGTTGCCGGGTTAAATCGTGGTGAGCCCATGATCCGCCATTTGCCGGAAGGTGCTGTTGCACGTGCAGTTGCGAACGGGCTGTTTCGTGCAACCAGTTCGTTTAATGCTCTTGCTGAAGTTGATGCCATCATTATTTGTGTTCCGACACCTCTGACAAAGCACGGAACACCTGATTTATCCTATATCCGTAATACGACAGAAGAGATTGCCAGACATCTTAAAGCTGGACAGCTGATTGTTCTTGAGTCGACAACCTATCCGGGGACGACGACAGAAGTCGTCAAACCTATTCTTGAACATACCGGGCTTAAGTGCGGGCAGGATTTTCTGCTGGCTTTTTCACCTGAGCGCGAAGACCCGGGCAATATTGATTTCTCGACAACACGTATTCCTAAAGTTGTTGGAGGTGAGGGACCAGATGCCCTACGGGTTGCCAATGCACTTTATGGTGCTCTGATTGATAAGACGGTTCCGGTATCATCAACGGCAACAGCAGAGGCTGTTAAGCTGACAGAGAATATTTTCCGCGCGGTCAACATTGCGCTCGTGAATGAGCTCAAGGGTGTCTATGACGCTATGGGAATTGATATCTGGGAAGTAATTGAGGCAGCGAAAACAAAGCCATTCGGGTTTATGCCTTTCTATCCCGGGCCGGGGCTTGGCGGGCACTGTATTCCGATTGATCCTTTTTACCTGAGCTGGAAAGCCAAGGAATATGATACGCCAGCGCGTTTCATTGAGCTTGCCGGCGAGATCAATACCCGGATGCCTTATAAGGTTGTTGAGCGCCTTGCAGAGAGCCTTGATCGCCGGTTTGGCGAAGGTCTGAAAGACGCTCGTATTCTGCTCGTTGGCCTGGCCTATAAGAAGAATGTTGATGATATCCGTGAAAGCCCGGCCCTCAAGCTGATGGAGCTTCTGGAAGAGCGGGGAGCACGGGTTGATTTTTACGATCCCTATGTGTCTGAAATTCCTGCAACGCGGGAGTACGGACACTTCAAGAATCGGAAAAGCGTTGCTTTAAGTGAGGCTGCACTTGGCAGCTACAGTGCGGTGCTGATTGTGACGGATCACGATATTATAAATTACGCACAGATAGCTGATAATTCACGACTGATTATTGATACACGTAATGCATGCCATAAAGCGGGCATTATTTCCGATAAAGTCGTTAAGGCGTAATGAGTTAGAATATTTTTCGGTAGTTAGATTTTCTTGAGTTGATATTTTTTGACCCATCAGTTCAATAAAACGTCATAAGAAATTGATAATTGCCTCTTGAATAAACGGTTGGTCTGAATGCATCATTCGGACTCGTAAAAGTTGAGAATGGGATATGATGCGATTAGCGGATTTTGCTCTTTTAAAGGACGCTGGAATTGATTTTGCGACCGTCGAAAGCCGCTGTCGCTGGAAGAAATTTGATCCTAATGAAATCCTGATGGATTTTGATGATCCTTCAACCGATGTCTATTTTCTGATTTCCGGTGATGTGCGTATTCTGATGCGTACGGCTGCCGGTAAGGAAGTCATCCTTAACGAAATGCGTGGCGGTGAGCTTTTTGGCGAGCTGGCGGCTGTTGACGGTGTAAAACGCTCTGCCAACGTTACGGCTCTGACACGCGGTGAAGTCTGCATTATGCCAGCCGCTGTTTTCCGTGAAGTTGTCTATAATACGCCAATCGTTGCTGAGCGTATGTTCCGTATTTTGACAAACCGCATTCGTGAACTGAATGCCCGTATTGTTGAGCATACGGTTCTGGACTTGCGGCACAGATTATATGCGGAGTTACTCCGTATGTCTGTTCAGCGTCATGGGCATGAGGGGCAGCGTGTTGTGACACCGCCTCCATATCATCACGTTCTCGCAGGCCGCATTGGTTGCCGCCGTGAGCAGGTAACACGTGAGTTTTCAACCATGACTCAGGAAGGGTTGATTGAGAGAACGCGCGGTGCGCTGGTTCTCATGAAGCCTGAGGTCATGCAGACGCGTGTTTCCGAGGCCTTGCGCGAAGACGGTTAAGCTGGTCTTTCCACAGGTGTACATGCACCGGAAAGTCAGAAAAATGATTATTTGAAGCCAAAAATACCCCTGATTTTCTGGTTGAGAATATTATTGTCCATAATGACTGAAATTCATGGTTGTTTTTCTAGTCTTTGGCGAGTAGTACGACCCTTCGCGCCGTATAAAGGTCAGGCTGGTTTTCTTTAGCTGGCAAGGCAGAGGACGGCATGTTGATGTGACCCTTTGGGCAGAGCGCCCCCAATAGGAGTTTCCGGTTAATTGGCCTTGCAATCACAACGTGTTCGTCTGGGTGCCGTGCGCAGCAATTTTGCTCCGTGGAATGACCCTGCAGCCAAACCTCTGATCCGCTTTGAGTCTGTAACAAAGCAGTTCAGTGATACTGTTGCCGTGACAGATCTCTCTCTCAATATTTATGAGGGCGAGTTCTTCTGTCTGCTCGGCCCGTCTGGCTGTGGTAAAACGACACTGATGCGCATGCTTGCTGGCTTTGAACAGCCGACCTCCGGAAAAGTCATTCTGGGTGGGCAGGATTTGTCTGGCGTGCCGCCATACAATCGTCCGGTCAATATGATGTTCCAGTCATATGCTCTGTTCCCGCATATGAATGTCTCCAAGAATATTGCGTTTGGTCTGAAGCAGGATGGAATGGCTGCGAAGGAAATTGATCAGCGCGTTCAGGAAATGCTGAAGCTTGTGCAGTTGGAGCGTTTGGCCAATCGTTACCCATCACAGCTTTCAGGAGGACAGCGCCAGCGTGTTGCACTTGCGCGCGCCCTTGCCAAAAGACCAAAAGTTCTGCTTCTCGATGAGCCGCTTGGTGCTCTTGATAAGAAACTGCGTGAAGAAACACAGTTTGAATTGATGGATCTTCAGAATGATCTTGGCACAACCTTCGTGGTTGTGACCCACGATCAGGAAGAGGCCATGACAATGGCTGATCGTATTGCCGTTATGAACAAGGGGCATATCGAGCAGGTTGGTACACCGGGTGAAATTTATGAGCAGCCGAATACCCGCTTCATTGCCGAGTTCGTTGGCGATGTAAACGTGATTGAAGGTAAGGTTGCCGGGCGTAATGAAGTTGGCCACTGGCATATCGCAACTGCTGCTTCTGAAGATTTTATGACCATTGATGATGCTGATGAAGTTCTTGATGACGGGCAGGAAATTGCAATCGCTATTCGCCCTGAAAAGATGATCATCGGTCGTAAGCTGCCAGAAAACTCACCAAACCTGATGAAGGGTGAGGTGTGGGATATCGGTTATCTCGGTGACTGGACAGTCTATCGTATTAAGCTTGATTGTGGTGCGCTTGTCAGGGTTTCGCGTGCAAACGTAAACCGTTATGTCGACAATCCAATCAGTTGGGATGAACGCGTCGAACTTTCCTTCGTGCCGAATGCGGCCGTCATCCTGTCACGGTGACCGTGATGGCAGAACGTGACGGCAAAAAAATCGGACTGAGAACACTTGTACCAGCCATACCATTTCTATGGCTGGGCATGTTTTTCCTGTTACCTTTCCTGATTGTTTTCAAAATCAGCCTGTCGCAATATGCGACGGCCCAGCCACCTTATGAGCCGGTCTGGAACTGGAGTGATATCAGCGGGTATTTTTCAGCGCTGAGCTTTGAAAACTTCAAGATGCTGGTTGGTGACAGTCTGTATATTGATGCGTTTGTCTCGTCGATCCGCATTGCTTTCATCTCAACCTTACTGCTTCTCCTGGTTGGTTTTCCGATCGCCAATGCAATGGCGCGGGCTCCTAAAAGCTGGCGTCCAATGCTGCTTGCACTGATTATTCTTCCATTCTGGACAAGCTTTCTCATTCGTATTTATGCGTGGATTGCCATTCTGAAGCCGGAAGGACTTCTGAACCAGATGCTGATGTCCATTGGCCTGATTTCTGAGCCTCTTAATATTATGGGCACAGAAGTCGCGGTGTTTATTGGTATCGTGTATGCCTACCTGCCATTCATGGTTCTGCCACTTTATGCAACCCTTGAGAAGATGGATGAGAGCCTGATTGAAGCGGCACAGGATTTGGGCTGCCCACCATGGCGTGCGTTCTGGACAATTACAGTACCACTGGCAAAACCGGGTATCATCGCAGGTTCTCTGCTATGCTTCATTCCGGCTGTCGGTGAGTTTGTTATTCCTGATCTGCTGGGCGGCTCTGAGACGCTGATGATCGGTAAAACACTGTGGAGTGAGTTCTTCTCCAATAGAGATTGGCCACTTGCTTCTGCTGTTGCGATTGTCCTGCTCTGCTTCCTTGTTATTCCGATTGTTCTTTATCAGAATGCTGAAACCCGTCGGGCAGAGGAGGGCAAGCCATGAAGCGTTCGCTTGGACCTTTTAATGCAACCGTTCTGGCATTCGGGTTTGCGTTTCTGTACCTGCCAATCTTGCTACTGGTTGTCTACTCCTTCAACGCGTCACGTCTGGTGACTGTGTGGGGAGGTTTCTCAACCCAGTGGTATGTGGCGCTCTGGAACAACCAGCCATTGCTTGATGCAGCGTGGATTACACTGCGTCTTGCTTTCACCTCAGCAACCCTGGCAACTGTGCTTGGTACATTAGCGGCCATTGCTCTTGTGCGGTATGGCCGCTTCCGGGGCAGGACCATCTTTACCGGGATGGTCTATGCGCCGATGGTTATGCCAGAGGTTATTACGGGCCTGTCACTTTTGCTGCTGTTTGTTGCTATTGATTTTGATCGCGGCTTCTGGACGGTGATGTTGGCACATGTAACACTGACAATGTGCTTTGTGACTGTTGTTGTGCAATCCCGACTGCTGACCTTTGATCGCTCTCTGGAAGAAGCCGCTATGGATTTAGGTGCAACACCGCTCCAGACCTTCATGAAGGTGACATTGCCGATTATCTTCCCAGCAATCGGTGCGGGCTTCCTGCTGGCTTTTACGCTGTCACTGGATGATCTGGTGATTGCAAGCTTTACCTCGGGGCCGGGGGCTACAACACTCCCGATGCGTATCTACAGCCAGGTTCGTCTTGGTGTAACGCCTGAGATCAATGCTGCATCAACCATTCTGATTGGTATTGTTGCAATCGGCGTGATTAGCGCAGGTCTGCTGACAAAGCGCAAGATCGCTGAAGAGGCCGAAGCTGAAAAGAAAGCTGCGCAGGCCGAAGCTGCCGAGATCAAGGCGGCTATGGCCGACAACGAAGTACCTGCCAATTAAGACTGATTTTCTTATATGAAGATTGCAAGAGCAGCCTATTCGGTAGGCTGCTCTTTTTCTTTCTCATGAGGTCTGAGTGCCATGGCTGGCTTTTCCCATGGCCCGTGGGCTGTAATCGAGACATCATGCGCAGGGGCATTGAGAGCGCTCGCGATCAGGGCGTTTAAGGCGACCATGCGGTCTGCCAGTGAGACGCTGCCTGTAATGATTGCGCGCGCATCTGACATCTGAATGGTGCCATCCGAGAGCGTACCGATGCCGGTATCGAAGTGCAGGCCGAAGCTTGCAAGCTTAAAAGGGGTTGTACCTGAAACCGGGGCAGGCAGCTCTTTTGTTGGTTGTTCAGCCAGCTTGACCGTTGCAGGAATATCCAGCTTTTCCAAGACGCCATTATTGATAAAGAAGGTTGCCTTGCCATGGCTCATCTGAAGGGTTTCATTTAACGTATGACCTTGGCCTTCAAGCGAGAGGCTACCAGAAAGTGCTCCGCTGATAATCGGGTCTACGCCGAGGCCTTTATTGACCTTGGCAAGATTAAGATCATTGACCGTTGTCTGAAGTTTCAGTTCTCGGATATCCGATGAGCCGGTCAGCAGAAAGCGACCTTTGACCGAACCATTATCAAGTGAGGCTCTGCCCAGAGAAACCTCCAGCCGGTCGGGTTTAATAATCAACCCCAGCGCCATATCAGACAGCTCAAGCTTGCGGATGCGAACTGCTGAGGCAGAAAGGCGGACATCCAGATCAGAGCGATTAAGCTGTTTGAAGGAAATATCAGTTGGCTGTTGCGCATATAAAGCCTGAGCGGCCTCCACATAGGCTGTCACATCAAGGTTGTCAGAAGCGAGTGTTCCTGACACAGAATGCGCTTTTGAGCCAAACCGGAAAGAAAGCGAGCCTTCGAGCTTATTGTCGCCAAGCAGGATTTTAACAGTCGGCCATGACAGCAGGTTTTTATCGGTCGTAAAGGCTCCGTCTATGGCAAAACTTTCAATGAGAGGTGAGGCAGGTATTGGGAAATCAGACCAGGCAGCAAATCTACGCATTGATTTTGTCGTGAATGTACTTTTCCCAGACAGTGAGACATTCCATTGACGATCAAGACGGATATCGCCTGCAAGTGACAGAGCACTGTCAGATGTAGCCATTTCAAGAGTATAAGGGCTGCTTTTACCTGTCAGGAGATTTCCGGGAACGAAAGATGATCTCTGAAGAGTTATTATCTCTCCGTTCCACTCTGCCTGTCCGGATAAGCGTAAAGGGGATGAGCTGCCCTGCCAGTAGGCCTCACCATCAATGGTACTGAGGATAATATCTGGGTGGCTGCTTCTCAAAATACGTAGGTTGTTACCAATGACCTTTACGGCTGGTATTGGTGCATTGACTGAGCGCAGTTGAAGCCATGCACCCAGTCGTATCCAGAAAGACTCATCTGTCTCGCGAAGATCAATAACTGTTTGGGCATTACTGATTGAAAGATCAGAGAGTTCAAGTTGATCGCGTAACAGGCTTAGTAGGCTGATATTGCCACGTAAGGTTGCGCCCTTAATTGAAAGACGATTGTTAAGCCCGGTAATTTCAGCGTGCTCAATCTTGATACGGGGCATCGGCAGAATGGCGAGCGTCGTTTCACCTTTAACTGTAAAATCAATACCATAAATCTTGCGAAGCTGTTGCTCAAGCAGGTGCTCCGGCCCCTTTGAGGTCAAACCCCAAGGAAAGGCGGCAACAGCTGCTATAACTGCAAAACAGAGAACAAGGATAAGAATGAGACGGCGGGACATATTTTTCCGATTAAGCTTCCATCCGCGCATACTAGCGCATCTTGCTCTATTTGGCATGGTAAAAAACACTATCTCCACTAAAGAAATAGCCTTTATTTTTCAATTTGTTGGTTAGTTTTATAGATTCACTTTCTCTATTGTGTCGAAATGCTGCATCTATTTATAGTCAGCCATAATTGAGAGGCATAAATCAGAATGATATACAGTTTGCCAATTCATAGTTGTCAGACTGACTAGCAGAGATACTTATGAGCATACCGGCGCCCGCCCTGAAAAAGGGATTTGATATTCTGGATCTCGTATCCCGGCAGCCAGGTATTGGTTTTACTGAAATCAGAAATACACTTTCTCTGCCTAAAAGCAGTGCCCATGTGTTGTTGCGCTCCCTCAGTGAGATTGGGGCTTTGGCCCAGCAGCCAGATGGCGGTTATGTATTGGGGCTGCGTCTGTTTGAGCTTGGTTCAATCGCCGCTGCCCAGAGGAATATTTCAGATGTTGCGGTGCCTTATTTACGGCAGTTGGCACATGAAGTGCAGTTAACTTGTCACCTCGGTGTTCGGGAAGGCGATGAGGCCGTCTATCTGGCAAAACTCGAATGTCAGCAACCAATCCGCATCAGTTCGTGGGCAGGGAAACGCGTTTCATTACACAGCTCATCACTTGGAAAAGCCTTGCTGGCATGGATGCCTGAATATGAGCTTGATGAGATACTTTCACGGTTTGAATGGGTGCAAAAGCTGCCAAAAACAATTCAAGATATCTCGGCTTACAAACAATGTTTAGCAAAGGTTCGGGAGCAGGGATGGGCGATTGATGATGAGGAAGATGTCAGAAACCTCCGCTGTCTGGGTGCGCCCATTCGCGATATGAATGGAAATATAGTTGCAGCAATCAGCGCTGCAGGTACAACATTTCAGATCGATGACAACAGAATAGCCAGTCTGGCAAGCCGACTGCTTGAAGTTGCGCATGAGATATCCGGTGCGCTTGGGTTTTCGGGATATCATCCAGACCGGTAAAAACAGATCAATAACAGGGGGCTGAATACAGGAGTATTCTTGTGACAGCTTTGTTTAATCGTTTAAAGGAAACGAACGCCAAAGAATGGGCCAGTTATGTCGATCATGAATTCATTCGGCAACTGGCGGCTGGTACATTGCCAAAAAAGGCATTCCAGACGTATCTTATTCAGGATTATCTCTTTTTAATACAGTTTGCGCGTGCCAAAGCTCTGGCCGTTTACAAAAGTCAGAACCTGAAAGATATGCATGCTGCTGAGCAGGGACTTGCCGGCATTCTGTCTGAGATGGAGCTGCATGTTCGATTATGTGGCGAGTGGGGGCTTTCCGAGGCTGAGCTTGAGGCAACGCCTGAGCATCCTACAACAATAGCTTATACACGTTATGTTCTTGACTGCGGTGTTTCAGGTGATTTGATTGATCTGCTCGTTGCCTTGTCTCCCTGTGTGATCGGATATGCGGAGATTGCGCGCCGTATCAGGCCAGAGGTTGAAAGCATATCTGGGCACCCATATGCGGAATGGGTCAGTGAATATGCAGGGGATGCCTATCAGACGATTGCCAGAGACACAGAAAACCACCTTGATGAGTTGGCCAAAAAGTATGTAACCGAACAGCGCTTTGCTGATCTTGGCAGAATTTTTGCCACGGCCGCCCGACTGGAGGCTGATTTCTGGCAAATTGGGTTGCGTGCAAGCCAATAATTCAGCTTATTTTTCGTTGAAATCGCGCCTGCGACATTATGTCAATATTCATGGACTAAAGTCGCAATCTGTGGGCTGAACGACCTTAATTCATTGATGTATTTGTAGCGCTGTTATTTTAGCTGTAGATATTTTTTGCAAAATGTCTGAAATGACATAACTTATTGAATAATAATATAATAACTCGTTTCATCTTTGATTGATTTGAAAATCGGATTAATTGATCAGGAAACTCAATTTCTGCAAGCTCTGCTTAGTTCGTACAGTCCGCGTTAATACCTGCGGGCAATCTCACGAGCGCGCACAGGTAGAACCCAAAATTAGTGAAATAGTGAAAATGTGCTGGAGGGCTCATGGTTGCGCTAGTTGGACTGCTTACTATTCTGGCTGTCTTTATAGCTATCTTTAGTAAGAAGGTATCACCAATGGTTGCACTGATTGCAGTGCCGATCATTGCTGCTTTGATACTTGGTGTTTCCCCACCTGTTATTGCTAAATATGCCGTCGGGGGTATTCGAGAAATTGCTCCGACCATTGGTATGTTTGTATTTGCCATCATCTTCTTCGGTGTCATGACTGACGCTGGTATGATGGACCCAATCATCGAGCGCATTCTGCGCACGGTTGGCATGAAGCCAGCGAGAATTACAATGGGTGCAACCCTTCTCGCACTGCTCATCCACCTTGATGGTTCGGGGGCTGTTACATTCCTGATTGCTATTCCGGCCATGCTGCCGCTCTTTGAGCGTCTGCAGATGGATAAGCGTATTTTGGCTCTGGTTGTCTCGCTGGCAGCTGGTGTCAACTTCCTGCCATGGACGGGGCCTGTTCTGCGCTCTGCATCATCCATCAGTAAAGTTGCAGGCCATGAAGTGACGACAATCGATATCTTCACACCACTGATTGCTGTTCAGCTGGTTGGTATCGTCTTCATGTTCGCGGTTGCTTATATCCTCGGTAAGAAGGAAGAGCGCCGCCTCGGTCTCACAGATGCTGGCTTTGAAGCGAGCATTGAAGCATCTGCCAAGATGCGTGAGCTTTCCGAAGCTGAACAGAAAATCCGTCGTCCAAAGCTCTTCTGGGTCAATATCGCCATTACACTGATCGTTCTTGGTACGATGATCTCTGGCTATATCTCACCGACAATCATGTTCATGGTTGGCTGTGTTGTTGCCCTTGTCATCAACTACCCGAACGAGAAGGATCAGAAGGGCCGCGTTGATGCGCATGCCAAGGCTGCGCTGATGATGGCTTCCATCCTGTTTGCTGCCGGTGTCTTCACAGGCATCATGGGCTCAACAAAAATGCTTGCTGAAATGGCTGCCTATGCCGCTAACCATATTCCGGACCACATGGCCCAGCATATGCCGTTCGCTGTTGGTATCGTTTCCATGCCGCTCAGCCTGCTGTTCGACCCGGATTCCTACTACTACGGTGTGATGCCGGTCGTTGCTGAAGTTTACAAGAGCTTCGGTGGTAACCCGATCGAAATCGCTCAGGCTTCTATCCTTGGTCAGATGACAACCGGTTTCCCTGTCAGCCCGCTGACACCGGCAACCTTCCTTGTCGTTGGTCTCACAGGTGTCAGCCTTGCTGATCACCAGAAGTACGCCATTCCGTATCTCTTCGGTGCAACAGTTATCATGACGATTGCTGCTGCTCTTATCGGGATATTCCCCTTCTAAAAACGGGAGAAAGTAACATGAAAACCATTCGTATTGGTTCAGCTGCCGGCTATTCCGGTGACCGTATCGAACCAGCTGTTGAGCTGGCAGAGAAGGGCAATGTACAGTATCTCGTTTTCGAGTGCCTTGCAGAGCGTACTATCGCTATTGCCCAGCAGGCCAAGCTGAATGACCCGACAAAGGGTTATGACGCTCTGCTTGCCGCCCGCATGGAAGCTGTTTTGAAGCAGTGCCATGAAAAGGGTATAAAGATCATCACCAACATGGGAGCGGCCAATCCACAGGCCGCTGCCCAGAAGGTGATCGACATTGCCAAAGCCAAAGGCATCAAGGGCCTCAAAGTCGCATCCGTTTCCGGTGATGACGTGTTCGAGGAACTGAAGGCTGGCGATTACAAGATTATGGAAACCGGCCGTCCGGTTGCCGAAATCTCCAACTCGTTGGTCTCAGCCAACGCTTACATGGGCGTTGAGGGCATTGTTCAGGCGCTCCGCGATGGTGCAGATGTCATCATCACGGGCCGTGTCTCTGATCCATCCCTGTTCCTGGCACCTCAAATCTTCGAATTCGGCTGGTCTGAATCTGATGTCGAGAAGTACGGTCGTGGCGTTGTCACAGGCCATCTGCTCGAATGCGGTGGTCAGATCACCGGTGGTTATTTCGCTGATCCGGGTAAGAAGGATGTTCCGGATCTGGCACGTCTTGGCTTCCCGATTGCCGAGATTTCCGAAGATGGCACAACCATTATCACCAAGGTTGAAGGCTCTGGCGGTATGGTCACACCTGCCACCTGTAAGGAGCAGATGCTGTACGAAATCCATGATACGTACAACTACCTGACACCTGACGTGACGGCAGACTTCACCAAGGTCACATTCACACAGGACGGCAAAGACCGTGTTCGTGTGGAAGGAGCCACAGGCCGTGCCCGCCCGGATACTTACAAGGTGTCCGTCGGTTACATCGACAGCTATGTCGGTGAAGGCCAGATTTCCTACGCAGGTCCAGGCGCTCTTGCCCGCGCCAAGCTTGCACTGGAAATCGTCAAGGAACGCCTCAAGATCATGAACGTCAAAACCAGCGAACTGCGTTTTGACATGATCGGCGTCAATTCCATCCACGGTGACAAGCTCTCGCAGGCTCCAGAGCCTTATGAGGTTCGCATCCGCGTCACGGGTCGTACAGAAGACATGAAGGAAGCTGTGCGCATCGGTAACGAAGTTGAGACCCTCTACACCAACGGCCCGGCCGGTGGTGGCGGTGCAACCAAATCTGCCCGTCAGATCGTTGCCATGGTGTCAGCCCTGATGCCACGTTCCAAGACAGCTCCTGTCGTTGAATATCTGGAGGTTTGATCATGAAACTACACGATATTGCCCACTCCCGCACAGGGGATAAGGGAAATACCTCAAACATTTCCCTGATCGCTTTCGACGAGAAGCACTACCCGCTGCTCGTGAAATACGTCACCGCTGAAAAGGTTCGCGAGTTCTTCTCCGATATCGTCAAAGGTGAAGTCACCCGCATTGAGGTTCCAAACATCGGTGCCCTCAACTTCATCATGCAGGAAGCCCTCGGCGGTGGCGTCACCCGCTCACTGGCGCTCGATGCTCACGGCAAAAGCCTCGGTTCAGCCTTGATGAATATGGAAATTCCGGACGCGTAATAAGCGTTAGGGTACCTATGGGGTTGAAATGAAAAGGGAGGCGAAAGCCTCCCTTTTTATAGTTCACGTAGCGTTTTCTGAAACTCTTTTAAACCTTTGTATATATCGTCTAAACGAGCCTTTGTTGTTGATGGGGCATCAATTGTACTTTGTCCCGGAGATCCTTGTAAGTATGTATGTGCAAGATTATCTCGTATAAGCTTTAAGTTTTTTAATTGAACTTCTAGATGTGTCTTAACAGTAGAATTAACACGAGATTCGATATTTTCGCAATCAACAATTCCAATTAGACTAATCAACATCTTTCTAAAATGTTTCTCGTATTCGAATCCATATGTTTGTTTAACATTAGTTTCTATAAATTTTGTATTTTTGGGAAATTTTACTTTTTTTCTACCATGGGAAAGAATAATCTTATCCATGGAAACTTCTATCCAGCCACATAATTCAAGTATTGCAAGCTTAGAATAGTAAGTGGCTTTTTTAGGGTCACTTTCCCTTCTATACGCTTGGTCTAGATGATTTAGATTTTCTGAAATATATTTTTTAATAACCATTTTATTCAGAAAAAATATCGATTGAGGCGTTTAATCTGGATGCAACTTTCTCTTTTTTCGAAAGCCCTTCAGCAAGATTGGCTTGTGAAATACTTTCATGAGATCTAAGCTTTGAAAAAAGACTTTTGCAATGGGCTTCTGGTGCTTCTTCTAAGTGCTCAAGATTTGAGGCGATACCAATCATTGTTGTTTCTATAATAGTATTGGGAAACCTTGAAACAGGCCGTTCAGTTAAGATTTTTGTGGAAAGGACCGAAACAACACGATTAAATAAAGAAGTATGTCTGTCTATGCAAGATTGTTCTGCATGCCGGTAATCAGCCATATAGTTGTTTAAGAATTTTGATATCGAACCATTATATTGATCTCGTGTATAGTGAAATGCAAAAAATCTTAGAATGGCTTCTTGTTTTGCAAATCTATAATTTTCTTTTTCTTTTAGATTATTAATAAGTCGCCAATCGGGATTTAAGTCTAAATCCCTTAGCATTTGATTGAAGGTTCCTGAATAAATACAATTTCTTATTTCTTGATTATTAAGTTTTATCCCTCCTGAGTTCAAGCGGTGAAATATTGTAAAAAGATATTCATTATGACTTTTCTTTGTAAAGTCACATCTAAGTACATTTACTGGTATTGTTTGATTTTGAACTTTTTGAAAGACCTTGCGTAATTCTGTTCTAGGATTTGCATTCTTAAATGTAATAGGCTTCTGATTATGTAGTATTTCATCTACATCCATTAATTTTGAAAGTTTCCAATCTTCGCAACCTAAAAAACGAATAATAGTTGATATTCTTTGTAAGCCATCAATCACAATCCATTCGTTGTGTTTTGCATCATAAGCAAAACACATGCTTGGAATCGGTAGTTGCTTTATTAGAGAGTCAATAAAGCGGGTCTGATCATTTGAATTCCAGACAACATCCCTTTGAAAATCTGGTTTTATAACCAGATCTTTTTCTTCATACATTCTAAAAAAATCTGCACCAGATCTTAATTCATTATATGCAACAATATCACTCGGTGGGGACTCGTTAGAGTCCTCCATCTCTTGTTCTTCTTTCTCTTGTTTGGCAATTTCATCGAAAAAATCTTGGGTAGAATATTCTACTTCTGTCATTCTAACCTCTTTATAAAGCCTAATCATTATTTAAATCATAAGTTTGGTTAGGATAACTTTTTTCTACTCGAATTAATAGATTAATTTTTCAAAAATATCTGCTTTTGCTTGTGAATGAAATTATAAATGACCTGCCTTACTTAGTTTAATAAATGCATCGTTAGTGATTGCTTTATATGAAATAAACTCATCATCTTTGAGTATAGGGAGCCCAAGCTCCGCAATTAGGGTACGATCTTTTTTACCCCATAAAATAGCTATCTTTTTGGGATTTAATATATCTCTAGCACCGCCATTTTTTCTAATTCGTTTCATATAATCATTCTGTTGAGCTATATCGTGTATACATTGACGTGAAATCGGTACTCCTTGAATTTTCTCAAAGAAAGTAGCTATGCGAAGTGTTCCCTTTCCAGATGATATTATGAAATTTATTTCACTTTCAGGTATTGTTTCCCAAAAATTTTTAGAATATGGATAATCTTTTAATATCCACCAAATATTATTTTTCCCTGTTATTGAAATGCTACGTTTTGAATCTCTATTTTTGCCTACGTTTAAGTATTCAGGTCTTATGTAAATAACTCCAAAGCTACATATGGCTTTTTTTTCGTCGAATTTTGTAAGAATTGCAGGTCTATTATAGCTTTCTAATGGAATGGTCCAATTCTGACCAATAGTATTTTTAATATCAACCTCAACCCCTTCAATAGAGAGATCAAGTATGTTTCCTTTTGGTAGTTTTAGAAGGTTTCTTAGTAAAATCTCTACTTTCGTTCCTAAGTAGGTTTTTTCTGTTTTCTCAAGCTCATCAATCGTGAAACGGTTGGTTCGTGGTGCATCAATCACTTCATCTACGGCTTGTCTGAATATCGGTGGAATTTTGAGTGAAAGCTGATCAATATTACCTACTCTGCCTATAATATAATTTACGATAGGCGAGATAATTTCATAATCTGAGTGTTCGGTATCTAATGGGATCAAGCTCATAATTTAGTATATTAAGAGCTTGAAATTTATATAGTCAATTAGCTGGCTATTGAGCGAACAGAATAATTTTTTCTTGTGGTGAGTGCTAATTTTAGCTGTTTGCCAACCGCTTGCGCAACAGGTGGGGGGAATGCATTTCCTACTTGTCTATAAGCTGCAGTTTTTTTACCTGAGAACTTCCATGAATCATCAAAGCCTTGAATGCGGGCTGCCATTCGGACAGTAAGATAAGGCATTCCAATAAAGTCTTTTTCAGGAGCTTCATTTGCAATAAGCTTCCCATTAACTCCTAGTGAGGCCCAAGCTTTTTTGGCTCGAGTGGGGCCTAAGTCTGGGCCTCCATGCTTTTTGGAGCCGCCAACTAAAGTAGGCGCAATATCATTTGCTTCTTGAGCCCATTTTTTAGCTCCAATCCAGCCTTTCTCAGACATTAAATCAAGTAAAACTTCACCAACTGTAGGGGGATCAAGAGGATGTAAAGCGGGCCATTCAAAGTGTTCTTTTATATCATTTCGAAGGGCTATTATCACGACACGAGGTCTGAGTTGAGGAACGCCAAAATCGGATGCATTAAGTAGCCGCCAATGAGTTTCATAACCTAGCTTTTTCAGTTGTTTCTTAATGTGTGTTCTATAGTCCTCAAAAACAGCATCAAGAAATCCTCTAACATTTTCAATCATTATGGCTTTAGGGCGAATTTCATCAACAAGTCGAATGGCATCGGGAAATAGATTACGTTCGTCCTTTTTTCCAAGTTGTTTTCCTGCAACAGAAAAAGGAGGGCATGGCAGGCCTCCTGCAAGAAGGTCAATACCTTGATATTTTGTACCTTCAAACAATCCTAAGTCAGTTTCCTGAACATTCCAAAAGGGGCGATTAAGGCGTAATGTTTCACAGCAATGTGGGTCAATTTCTACTATGGCATTGTGAGCAAACCCAGCTTTTTCTAAGCCAAGTGCTTGTCCTCCAGCTCCAGCACATAATTCAATAGATGTCAGAGAGTTTTGCATTGCTATATCTACCATTGTTGTGTGAACATATATAGAACGTCTATCCAGTTCAAATTAAATTTTAGTCAAATCACATCAAAATAAAAGGGAGGCGAAGCCTCCCTTTCTATATGAATTAGTACAAGTGAAGAAGCGTATTTTGCCTCACCACCTAACCACAGCCCCGATGTTCCCGTTCCAAGACTGGCGGCCCTTGTTGTCCAGTGAGCGGTTGTAGGCGCCACTGGCAAAGAGGGAGAAGCGGTCTGAAATCTGGAAGGTCATGCCTGCACCGATTTCACCCCAAGTGCCGCCGAGGTTTGAGGGGACAGTGACGCCGTTCAGGCCATAGAGATTGGTGACGGTTGTTTTGCTATCACCCATAAACTCATGCCAGATATTGGTGCGGGCCCAGAGAGTGACTTTCTGGAGAGTGCTTTCATCGGTGTTCCATGTCTTGGCAAGACGGGCGCCGATGCGGCCACGCAGGCTGTCAGTGTTGCTGAAGTAAAAGCGGCCATAGGCATCCGAAGAATTGTCGAATAATATGGTCTGATAGGCAAGCTGGGCCTGAGGTTCAATGATGAGGCCATTGCCAAGGTCAAAGCTGTAACCGGCTTCCAGAGAGGCAATGAAGCCAAACCCGTCAGGCTTGAGTTTCTGGCCGTAAACTGAACTGGCATTAGCGGAATACCACGTGCCCTGAATAACGGCATCGGTGTACCAGTCCTTCCTTTAGTAAATAAAAGTAATAATTATTTATTTTATTATATATTTATAATGTAAAATAAATAAATTTATAATATTCGTATTTTCATTTAATATTTTTATTTTGTAAAATATTGAGAGTGTATTTTAAAGGCTGAAAAGATATTAAACTGGAACGTAACTGTAGGCCAAAGTGCAAACTACACATTGCGGTTTAGTCAGCTGAATATGAGAAACGCTTGTCAAGCAATTGGCTGGGGAACCTGGACTCGAACCAAGACTAACGGAGTCAGAGTCCGTCGTTCTACCATTAAACTATTCCCCACCAAGGCCTGCGCTCAAATGGTTGAAACCGCAAAATCAAGGAGCGCGCCGAAGCGATTTGGAGGGAATAGGTCAGATTTTTGTTTGGGTCAAGGTGTTTTTGACGTTTCCAATGTGTTTTTGACATTCCTCTCACAATCTTGACGTGATACTGCTGGCAAAATCGTTTTTCTGGTTTGTTTAAGAGTTAGGCGTCAATGGTTTCGGATAATGGCCTGTTGCAGATTGAGGGATTGTGCGTTCCTCTGCCTCACGGGCAGGATCGTCATCTTGCTGTTGATGATGTGTCTCTGACACTGAATGCCGGCGAGATGCTGTGTGTCGTTGGCGAATCCGGCTCTGGCAAATCCATGTTGGCCAATGCCGTGATGGGATTGTTGCCTTATTATATGCAGGCAAGTGCCGGGCGTATTCTTTTTAAAGGGCAAAACCTTCTTGAAATGTCTGAAGCCGTGCTGCGCAATAAGCGCGGACAGGCTGTCTCTATGGTTTTTCAGGAGCCGATGTCAGCGCTGAATCCACTCATGCAGGTTGGTGAACAGATTGCTGAAGTCATGGCAGTACATGGGGTGGGCACGGCTCAGAGCCGTGCGTCACGTGTAGTTGAGCTGCTGGAGTATGTGGGGCTGCCAGAACCGCATCAATTGCAGCATGCCTACCCATTTCGGCTTTCAGGTGGACAACGCCAGCGTGTGATGATCGCGATGGCACTGGCTTTGGAACCAGATATTCTCATTGCCGATGAGCCGACAACCGCGCTTGATGTGACAACGCAGGCCCAGATACTCGATCTGATTTGCCGTATTCGTGCAGAGAAGGGGATGGCGGTTTTGTTCATCACCCATGATTTTGGTGTTGTGGCCGATATTGCTGATCGGGTTATTGTCATGGAAGGCGGGCAGATTGTTGAACAGGGAGCTGCTGCTCAGATTCTTAACAGCCCGCAACATCCTTATACCAAGCAGCTCATTGCTGCTGTTCCTCGCCAGAATGCAAAGGTATCTCAGCCGAAAAATCATGAGAGTATTCTGTTGGACGTCCGGAATTTGCATAAAGTTTACCGTGAGACGGGGCTTTTAGGTACACACACGCGGGAAGTTGTTGCGGTTGATGATGTCTCTCTGACTTTACGGAAGAGTGAAACATTAGGACTGGTTGGCGAATCCGGATCCGGTAAGTCAACTCTTGGACGTTGTATTCTGAAGCTGGCTGAAATTGATTCTGGCGAAATTTTACTTAATGGGCAGGATATCGCCCCGATGACGGAAGAGGTTTTCAGGCCTCTACGTAAAAAAGTGCAGATGATTTTTCAGGATCCGTTTTCATCACTTAATCCCCGTCACACCGTTGGCCGGATTATTATGGATGGGCCTTTGGCTCATGGCGCTTCACGATCATCTGCCGAGAGCAAAGCTCGGGAGTTATTATCTCTTGTGGGTCTGGAGCCTTCATCTTTTGAACGTTACCCGCACGAGTTTTCCGGAGGGCAGAGACAACGGGTAGGGATTGCGCGTGCCTTGGCTTTGGAGCCGGAAATTCTGGTCGCGGATGAGGCAGTATCTGCTCTTGATGTTTCTGTACAGGCACAGGTACTGTCACTTTTGCAGCGCCTCCAGCGTCAGCTTGGCATTGCTGTCCTGTTTATCACTCATGATTTACGCATTGCTGCCGAAATATGTGATCGCGTTGCGGTTATGTATCGCGGAAAAATTGTAGAGCAGGGGCAAACAGCTCAGGTCTTTGGTCAGCCGCAGCATGAATATACGCAACGCTTGATTGCTGCCATTCCCGGTGCTGCTTGGGATAATCTGTGACCAGGGCAATAAAAAACAGCCGGTAAAACCGGCTGTTTCTGAAAAATCTTACAGATAAAGATTAGCGCTCTTTGCCATCATAGAGAGGGCGGCCACCTGCGCCAATAACGGGTGGCAGCGAGCTGTTGTAGAATTTATCTGTGTTGCCATAAGCAGGGGAACCAATCATGCCGTCAACGACATAACCTGGGCTCTTCTGGCCATTGTATGTGCTGCCTGGATTCAGGAAGCTCTTCTCTGTTGGGGTGCGAAGCTTTTCAACGCGCTGCTGGGCAGAAGCCGGCATAACAAGCGCCAGAGCTGTCAGGCTCAGAGAAGTAACAAGAGCAACGCGGCCCGCTTTGAAAGTACCGAACAATGTGGACATGACGCCACTCCTTAAAAACAATAAGCCAATCACTAGCATTTACAGCAGGATTACCGGATTTTCACAAAATATAAAAGTGATTCTCCGATAACGCACCCTGTTTTACAGGACAAAAGCATAATGCGGTTTCAATAAGATTAATAAAACCATACTAAATGTCATTAATACCATTAAATAATTAGCCAGATATCGCTGTGCGTAAAGATACCTGTTCAAGGCCTGTGATTTTTTTTGCCCATTTTATCCTCATTAGCGACTTGTCTTTAGAAAATTTCTAATTTATAAATTTTCTAAAGTAAGAAGTTCAGGGAAATGGTTATGGCTACCACGATCAAACTGCCTCACAGAAACATTCATTGTCTCTTTGCTGACAGTTGCAAAGAGCCGGTTTGTAAAGAAGCCGTACATTGTCAGGCTAAAGAGAATGAGCAGAAGCATCATGTCTTTGAGCCAATAGAGTTTGTACGCGTTGCTGTTTCGGTTGTTGCAGCGGCACTGGTCTGGTTTGGTGTATGGGAACCTTTCCCCCATGTCAGCATTATCGGATGCATTGGTCTGGCGTTTGGTGGCTGGCCGATCTTTAAAGAAGCCGTTGAGAATTTGCTTGAGCGGCGCATGACGATGGAATTGTCAATGACAATTGCCATTATCGCGGCCGCAGCCATTTCAGAGTTCTTTACGGCACTTGTCATCATGACCTTTGTTCTGGTTGCTGAAATGCTTGAGGAAATGACGGTTTCCCGCGGTAAAACAGCGATCAAGGATCTGATGGATGTTATTCCAAACGAAGTGACGGTTCGTCGTGGGCAAATTCTGGATACGATTTCACTGGATGATTTGCGGGCAGGGGATATCGTTGTTGTTGCACCCGGTGGGCAGATACCGGTTGATGGTATTGTACGTGATGGTCATTCTTATGTTGATCAGTCCCGTATTACAGGTGAATCCGAGCCGGATGAAAAGACAATTGGTTCTTCTGTCTTTGCCAGCTCAATTTCGAAAACCGGTGCCTTGGAAATTGAAGTTGAGAAGGTTGGTCGGGATACAAGCTTTGGCCGTATCGTTGCCGTTGTAGAGGAAGCCCAGAATTCATCAGCTCCGGTTCAGCGCCTTGCTGACCAGCTTGCGGGTTACCTTGTGTATTTTGCAATGGCGGCAGCTGTTATTACGTATCTGCTGACATGGGATATTCGCAGTACAATTTCAGTGATTATTGTGGCTGGTGCCTGTGGTGTTGCTGCGGGTACACCACTGGCTATTCTCGGTGGTATTGGCCGTTCAGCACGTCTCGGTGCCATTATTAAAGGTGGTGAACACCTTGAAATGCTTGGTAAGATTGATACCGTTGTCATGGATAAGACAGGTACGGTAACGTTTGGTGAGCCACGTATTCTTGGCTTGAGCCTTGCTGATGGTGTGAGTGAAGAACAGCTGCTGACCGTTGCTTCTGCTGCAGAGGTCTGGTCTGAACATCCGCTGGCTAAAGCCATCATTAAGCGTGCAGAAGAGCTCAATATCGTTGTTCAAAAGCCTGATGAGTTTAATTACCAGCCAGGAATGGGCGTAAGCATCACTCTGGATGGTAGCCGGATACACGTTGGTAATCGGAAACTGCTCGTTGCCCATAATATCGACGATACAGAGGCAGAAGCAGCAGAGGCTGCAAATCCGGCAGCATCCGAAATCCATGTGGCTCAGGATGATCGTTATCTTGGCTCTGTTATTGTTGCTGACGTTCTACGCCCCGAGGCTAAGCATGCCATTAAGGCACTGAATAGCATGGGTATCCAGACAATGATCCTCACTGGCGACAGCAAGCGTATCGCTGACGCTATCGCTGAAGAACTGGGTATCTCGACAGTTATCGCAGAGATGCTGCCTGAAGATAAGCTTGCAAAGATTCGTGGACTTGTTGATGACGGTAAAATAGTTGCGATGCTGGGGGATGGCGTCAATGATGCTCCGGCTTTGACAGCTGCAACTGTTGGCGTCGCCATGGGATCCGGTACGGATGTTGCCAAAGAAAGCGCAGATATTGTGTTGTTGGGTAATGATTTGGCAAAATTTGTTGAAACCGTTGAAGTTTCCCGCAAAACACGCCGTACCATCTGGCAGAATTTTGCCGGAACGATTGGTGTGGATACACTTGGTATTTTGCTCGCCGCATTCGGATTTTTAAATCCATTGCTGGCGGCGTTCATCCACGTTTCATCTGAATTGGTGTTTATTTCCAATTCGGCACGGCTTTTGCCAGCCGCCGACCGTCTGAAAAACAGACGTGATAAATAACCACGGCGGAATAAATGCCCGTGGGGGCATAGAAAAAGGGCCGGAGAAGTTCGCTTCTCCGGCCCAAATTTATTTTTATGAAGCTTCTTTGTTTAATGACGAGAGAGGCTGATCAGCGTGTTGTATTCACTAACAGCACTGCGTGCATGATTGTTGAACCATGTGATGTCATTCTTTTCGAGAGACTCACGCGCAGAACGCAGATAGGACAGAAGAGATGCCGGGCGTGACTTCATAGCACTGGCAAAGGTAGGGATATCATCTGCTCCGGCCATATAATCATCAAATTCTCTGACGCTTGCTGCATACTTCTTGATGGCTTCGCTGAAAGACGGAAGGTCAGACTTTGACGATACATTCTGAAGAGCTTCAACAGCCTTCTGAGAGGCCATCAAAATATTCTTCTTCTGCCATTTATATTTTTTGCCTTCAGTCTTCTCCAGATGATTCAGGAACTGAAGGTCAACGTTATCCTTAATTGCTGTCAGCTCTTTATCGAAGGTTTCGCGAAGCGTAACGGCCTCTGTGAAGGCTGCACTAAGGGCCGGATGCATTTCCTTGCCAAGGGCAAACTTGTCATCGGTATAGTCTTTACGATTATAGTAATCGTAGGCTTTCTTCAGGATTGGATCGAGCTTGATAACGGCTTCGGAAAGCTTGACGGCCGTTGTATCGATTGAGCCCATTTTAGGGTCTTGCTTTGAAGCCTCGATGGCTTTTGGAGCTTCTGTTTTGGCAAGGCTATCGGAAACACTATAGAGACCGTAGACAATTTTTTCTTTGCCGGTTGGGCCATCTTTGGATTTAACCCAACTCTTATAACGGCTCCAGGACTGCGAAACGCGGGAAGTCTCGTTATAGAGTTTTGTATAGGCATTAAGCTTTTCAACCCACTCACCGAGCTGTTCTTCAGTCAGATTATCCGGAACAATGGAATTCGTGGAAGCTGCCTGTGTATTTTCCTGGGAAAATACAGGTGAGGCAAAGGTTAATGGTAGAAGTGATGCGCCTACTAACCAGGCGGTAAGAGTCAGTTTTTTCATAAGCTCAGTAGTCCCCTAAATTTATTCGTAATACGATTAGGGGATAGTTTGCATAAAAAAACTGGCGCGAAAACCGCGCCAGTTAAAATTAAAGGAATGTTCTGGGGATTAGAACTTATAGGTGACACCAACACCGATCAGCCATGGATCGAGTTTGGCCTTTGTCTTAACGAACGTATCTCCAAGCCATGCCTTAGCAGTTGGACGCAGCCAAAGCTTTTTGACGTCGACGTTCAGACCCCAGTGCTTGTCGATCATGAAATCGACACCAGCCTGAAGAGCAACGCCGAACGCGTTATTGACCTTAAAGCCTGTAAAGTCCCCACGGGATTTGTTGTTATAGAAGATTGTATAGTTAACACCTGCACCGACATAAGGCTTGATATTATCGGTCAGGTTGAAGTGGTACTGCAGTGTCAGGGTTGGTGGAAGGAGCCATGTGCGACCAATACGACCGACGCCAGCCAGGCTACCTGCACCCTTAACACTGTGAGGTGTTGTGCCGAGAATCAATTCAACAGCGATGTTCTTCGTGAAGAAGTAACTGATGTCGAGTTCTGGAACGACTGTGTAAGTGGTAGAGATATTGCTGCCTGGCTCCCCAACGCCATCAAGCTTTACACGTGATTTGTCGCTCTTCTGAGGCATAACGCCGAGAGCACGAACACGGATCATCCATGGGTTCCAAAGCTCAATCGGGGCTTCGACACGCTCACGTCTTGGAAGGTCCGCTGCATTTGCTGAAATGGCAGGAACCAGAACTGTAGATGCTAAAAGGGTCGTAAGTAGTAAACGCTTCATTATCAATTTCCCCCTGAGGAATGAGCGAATGCTCGAAGAAAGAATGCAGAATCGGACAATGCCTGTTGCGAGCGTTTTATGTTTTGATCTATTTCAAATTGGAACTCGTTAAAGGGTGAATATTTTCTGATGTTGCTTTTTTGCAACCATATTCTTTGTACTTATCTTTGTTCGTAAGATTATGTTTTTAAATGGAAAAAAATATCTACCTGTAGTTTTGCCTTTTTCTATGTGCTTTCGATGATTTTTTGTTTTTTTATTACAAAAATCTCTTTTTGCTACTTTAGTATATTTAAAATACGAAGATAATTCGTTTTGGAGGCTTCCGGGTTCGAATCAAATCCCAGTTTGACCGTCGTCACTCCGCAAGGTAAACAGGGCGCTGCTTGCAAAGGTTTCTGTGACCAGATGCAGGCAGTCTTCATGATGTAATGATGTCTAAACTTTTTCAGGGTACTAGGCATTCCAGAAGTAATTTTAAGAGATAAGAGCTGATTATGGGATTTATTCCTTCCCAAAAAAACTGGAGGCTGGCCAAGTCGGACCTGGTACGAGGTTTGTGTGCTTGGGAAAGCTGGTATCTGCTTGGTATCAGCGATATTCGCCTTCGCTATAAGCGTTCAAGATTAGGTCAGCTCTGGATCACCATGAGTATGGCGATCTTTATTACCGGCATTGGCTTTGCTTTTTCCTTCCTGTTCAAGCAGGACGTAAAAAACTACATGCCGTATTTTGCCGTTAATTACGTTGTTTGGGGGCTGATCTCAGGTATTGTACTGGATAGTACGACAACTTTTACACAGTCAGCTGTCTATCTGACGCAGGAAGCTTTGCCTCGCTCTATTTTTGCGATGCGGGTTATCGTACGTAATCTGGTGCTCTTTGCTCATAATCTTATTATTATTCCAGTTATTTTTCTGATCTTTAAAGTACCTGTAACCTGGACAATTCTGTTGGCTATTCCCGGACTGATTATACTAATCGTTATCGGGTTTCTGGCGACAATATTGCTTTCAATGATTTGTACGCGTTTTCGCGACATGGCACAGATTTTACAGAACCTGATGCAGATGCTGTACTTCCTGACGCCCGTTATGTGGCGCCCCGAGCAGATGACGGATGCGTGGTACATTGTTATCTTTAACCCGTTTGCAGCCTGCCTTCGTATCGTGTCAGACCCGATCCACGGTATCGTTCCGCTGAACAGTGTCTACTACATGGTCTTTGCAACATTTGCCTTCTTATTGGTAACGACGCTGCTGATATTTGCCCATTTCCGCGCCCGCATTGTTTACTGGCTCTGACAGGGGGAGAAAGAAATGGCGTCTATTACTTTAAAGAATGCTTCTGTCGAGTTTCCGATTTTCAATGCTCGCGGTCGTTCGTTGCGCAATAACCTGATCCGGCGTGTCGGTGGAAATATTTCGCCTGATAACAGTGATGTTGTGACCGTTCAGGCCCTGCGTAATATTTCTATTACCCTTAATCCGGGTGATCGTCTCGCGCTGGTTGGACACAACGGGGCTGGGAAATCGACACTGCTTCGTGTTTTCTCTGGTGCTTATGAACCATCATCAGGTGAAGCGATCATTGATGGCAAGGTTTCATCCTTGCTTGATATCACCATGGGTATGGACCCTGAGCTGACAGGGGCTGAGAATATCATTCTGCGTGGTGTATTTACGGGCATGAAAATGTCTGAAGCCAAGGCGATTATTCCTGAAATTGCTGAGTTCTCAGAACTGGGTGATTATCTCAACCTGCCGATGCGTACCTATTCCAGTGGTATGACATTACGTATTGCTTTTGGTGTTTCAACCGTTCGCCCACCAGATATCCTGCTGCTTGATGAACTGATCAGCGTAGGTGATGCCGAGTTTGCCAAAAAGGCACGTAAACGCATTGAGGATATGATGGAGAAGGCAAGTATTCTTGTTCTGGCTTCGCATGATCCAAAAACCTTGAGACAATATTGTAACCGTGCTGTTCTGATTAGCGAAGGTACGATTGTTGCTGAAGGGGATGTTGATACTGTTCTTGAGGCTTACGGTGTCTCGCGCGGGGTGCAGGAAGAACTGAAATAGGGGGCCTGATGCGCTCGCTTATTACTGTCACAGACAGAATTTATCTGGACCCTGATGAAATTGAAGAGCAATTTATCCGCTCTTCAGGCCCGGGTGGTCAGAATGTCAATAAAGTGGCGACGGCTGTGCAGTTGCGGTTTAACATCCGCAATTCTCCCTCTCTTCCAGATCATATTAAAGAAAAAGCAGAAAAGCTTGCCGGTCAGCGTCTGACGAATGATGGTGCCATTGTCATTACGGCTGCACGCTTTCGTTTACAGGAAAGAAACCGTGAGGATGCTCTGGCGCGGCTTGTCCAGCTTCTGGCGAAAGCAGCAGAGCCTGTAAAACCCAGAAAAGCGACCAAACCAACCTATGCATCACGTGTCCGTCGCCTTGAAAGTAAAGCCAAGCGCTCTGGCGTTAAAAAACTCAGGCAGGGTAAGCCGCAGTTTGATTAGGGCCGGGGAGGGTAATTGTGCCAGTTGCCCTGATAATCCCTGATACGAATACATTCAGGGGCAGTATCGTCGATATAGTCTTTTGTGACGGGAACTTTTCCAAAGCCACCGGGGATATCAATCACATAAGTTGGCTGGCAAAGACCAGAGATATATCCGCGTAGCTGCTCAAAAATCTGCCGGCCTTCTGAAATAGATATGCGGAAGTGTGAGGTTCCGGGAGCAAGATCGGGATGGTGTAAGTAATAAGGGCGAATGCCTAGAGAGACAAAGCCCTGCATCAATTCAGACAACACTTGCGCATCATCATTGATATCCTTGAGAAGGACAGTCTGGCTTAAAAGCTGAATACCGGCCTTTTGCAGACGTTCACAGGCTTCTTTCATCGGCTGTGAGAGTTCTCGTGGATGATTGGAGTGAATGGCAATATAAACTGTTTTGCCTGATGCGGTGAGGGCTGAGACAAAGGCATCATCAATCCGCTCTGGGTTTGCGACAGGAATGCGGGAGTGAAACCGAATAACACGGATATGCTCAATCTTTGATAGGACAGTCATGATATTCCGCAGGCGTCTTTCCGAGAGAATAAGCGGATCTCCACCTGTCAGAATAACTTCCCATATCTGTTTGTTCTTTGTGATGTAGGCGATTGCATTTTCAAGTTCTGTATCTGTTAAAGAGCCATCACCTGCGGGGCCTACCATTTCGCGCCTGAAACAGAAACGACAGTAGACAGGGCAGATATGAACTGCCTTAAGAAGAACTCGGTCAGGATATCGATGAACGATACCCTTTACCGGTGTATGTGCATGATCCCCAATTGGATCTGCGAGTTCTTCATTGGTATGCGTCAGCTCGGAGATGGCAGGGACGAACTGAAGACCTATCGGGTCTTTCGGGTCATCTGGATTGATGAGAGATGCAAGAAGTGGAGAAACTGCAATTGCATAAGTTTTGGCAATTTTCTCCATATCTATGCGCTGATCTTCCGAGACCAGACCGGAAGATATCAGATGATCAACTGTTTTGAGGGTGAGAGTCATTCTGAATGTGCTTCTGCGACAGGTGTCCAGATCACCTGATCAATACGTAAGGCGCCCGTTGCAAGCATTACCAGACGGTCAAATCCTAAAGCAGCACCACTTGCTGGTGGCATGACTGCAAGGGCCTGAAGGAAGTCCTCATCAAGAGGATATGTTTCATTATAAAGGCGCTCTTTCTCTACCATCTCAATCTGGAAGCGTCGCCGCTGCTCCTGGGCATCGGTCAACTCACCAAACGCATTGGCAAGCTCAACACCACAGGCGTAGAGCTCAAAGCGCTCAGCAAAGCGTGGGTCATCTGCACAGGGCTGTGCCAGTGCCGCTTCATGTGTCGGATATTGATCAAGGATTGTTGCCCGGCCTTCGCCAAGGTTGGGTTCTATCTTCTCAACCAGTACCTTGGAGAACATATCAGACCAGGTATCATCTTCTGCAAAGCGGATATTAGCCTGTGATAGGGCTTCCCGCATTTTTTTCAGATCAGGAATACCTTCCGCTGACATTGTTTGCAGAAGATCAATGGCGGCATAGCGCATAAAGGCGTCTGCTACACTGAGGCGCTCAGGCTCAGCGAAGGGATCCATTGTTCGATTGCGGAAGGTAAATGACTTCGTCTGCGCCGTTTCAGCCGCCAGCTGGAGAAGGTGGGTGCAATCTTGCATCAACTGCTCATAGTTCTCGCCAACGCGGTACCATTCCAGCATTGTAAACTCAGGATGATGCAGGACACCGCGTTCTCTATTACGGTAAACCTTGCCAAATGAAACAATGCGTTTTTCTCCCGCTGCCAGAAGTTTCTTACAAGCGAACTCAGGTGAGGTATGCAGATACAAAGGCTGACGATCGCCATTTGAGAGGATAGCTGCTGTCTCAAAAGCATGCAGATGGGCTTCATTACCCGGAGATGTCTGGAGGGCCGCCGTTTCAACCTCCAGAAAATCATGCTCCTCAAAGAAGGTGCGGGTATTTTTCAGAATCCGGTTCCGCCCCAGCAGAAAAGGGCGGCGGTCAAGATGATTGGAGGGAGCCCACCAAGGCGATATTTTAGTCATGTTATTAACGCGTTGCGAGGCTGGCTCTGTTATCAAAATTGGCTTCAGGCATCACCTTACCATGGTTCAATAGCAAGGGGAGCGGAAAAAAATCGCTGAACCTTGGATAGTTTTTAGTCAAATTTGACAAGAAGGCTAGCGATTTCATTCAATATCGGGTAGTCGGTAACAGGATGATTTTTGATGCTGGTGATGCCGTTTCGGTTTCTGGCCAGTACAAACGATAAAATTTAAGGATAAAACCGTGAAAGTCGCAGCTAGCACCCTCAGAAAAGGCAACGTTGTTGAGATTGATGACAAGCTCTATGTCATTATCACAGCTGAAAATATTCACCCGGGTAAGGGCACACCAGTCACTCAGCTTGATATGCGCCGTATCAGTGATGGTGTTAAGGTCTCTGAACGCTACCGTACGACAGAACAGGTTGAGCGCGCATTTGTTGAAGACCGTCCATTCACATTCCTGTACTCGGATGCAGAAGGTCATCATTTCATGAATCCTGAAACCTATGATCAGGTACAGGTGTCTGAAGATGTTCTTGGTGATAGCAAGGTCTATCTGCAGGAAAGCATGTCGGTTATGCTGTCAGTTTACAATGGCGTTCCGATTGCTATTGAACTGCCACAGCGCGTTACCCTTGAGATTGTTGAGACAGAACCAACAGTTAAAGGGCAGACAGCATCTTCATCATATAAGCCTGCAGTGCTTTCAAATGGTCTGCGTACAATGGTTCCTCCGCACATCGCCACGGGTACCCGTGTTGTGATTATGACGGAAGACGGATCCTACGTCGAACGCGCAAAAGACTGATTTTCCCCTGTCACCCCGCGTATTGACCATATGCGGGGCCCCATTTGAACTGTGGGCATGATCGCATGGACGATTGTGTCTTTTGGGCTGTCTGGGTGCTCCAGACGGAATGATATAAGCGTAATGAATTCAAAAGATGCCCTTAAGAAAAGCAGACGGACTGCCGGAAATTTTTCCGACAGACGTGCTGGGCATCCGCGACTTGGACACCGTCGGATTCGTAAGAATTCTGAAAGCGGTAATGTTTACGCTGCCCTTGATCTTGGAACAAATAACTGCCGGTTACTTGTTGCACGCGCTTCCAAGAATGGCTTTCGGATTGTCAACTCTTTCTCTCGTATTGTGAGACTGGGTGAGGGAATGCGTAAAACCCATTATCTGAGCGAAGAAGCGATGGAGAGAACGCTTCAGGCATTACAGATCTGCAAGAGCAAATTGCAGAACAGTAACGTGACCAGATCGCGTCTGATTGCAACAGAGGCCTGCCGCAGTGCCAAGAATGGCCGTGAATTTGCAAAGCGGGTTGAAGAGCTGCTGGGGCTCGAGCTTGAAATTATTGATCATGAAACCGAAGCATACCTTGCCGTTGCTGGATGTGCTTCTCTGATTGATCCACGGGCTGAATCCTGCATCATTTTTGATATTGGAGGTGGGTCAACAGAGATTGCCTGGCTGGAGGGGACGCTTGGCGGGCCTCTTGCTGACCCAAAGGACAACATCAGGGTCTGGGATTCGATACCTGCCGGGGTTGTTTCTCTCGCAGAGGAATATGATGGCCATAATGTAACCCGTGCAAGCTATGAAGCTATGGTTGAGAGTATTACGGAGAAGCTTGCCGGATTTGCTGAAAAGGCAAAAGGAGCGGAGAACGCGCCATACTTTCATCTGCTAGGGACGTCGGGGACAGTGACAACACTCGGTGGTATTTATCTGGGGCTTCCCAAATATGACCGTAGGCGGGTTGATGGTCTCTGGATGACCGAGCAGGATATGACTGATATTATCAACCGTCTCATTCAGATGAGTTATGAAGAACGTGTCGCAAATCCGTGTATCGGAACAGAGAGGGCTGATCTTGTTTTGGCAGGATGTGCTATTCTGGACGCGATACGGCGTACATTCCCTTCACGATTCCTCAGGATTGCCGATAGAGGCTTACGTGAAGGTATCTTGATGACGATGATGCGTGAAGACGGTGTCTGGCATCAGGGAGCCTGATGGTGAGTAAAACAACAGGAACAGGACAAAGATCACTCAAGCAGCGCTTGAAGACAGCGAAGAAAAGAACTCTATCTTCTCAACGCTGGCTTGAGCGGCAACTGAATGATCCATTCGTCGCGAAAGCGAAGAGCGAAGGCTATCGCTCACGTGCAGCTTACAAGCTGCTTGAGATGAACGATAAGTTCAAGTTATTCAAACCCGGGCAGCGGGTGGTTGATTTGGGTGCCGCTCCCGGAGGCTGGTCTCAGATTGCAGCCCGTGAGGTTGGAAGTAAGCAGGGTAAGGGCAGGGTCGTTGGTATCGATCTTCTTGAAATTGAGCCAATGCCAGGTGTTGATTTCATTCAGCTGGACTTTCTGGATGATAAGGCCCCGGATATTCTGATTGAGATGCTGGGCGGGCCTGCTGATGTTGTGATGTCAGATATGGCTGCGAATACAACAGGTCATAAGAAGACAGATCACCTGCGTATTATTGGTCTCGCAGAAACGGCAGTGCATTTTGCCCGTCAAATTCTGGCACCCGGTGGGGCATTTGTTGCCAAGGTTTTTCAGGGCGGAACAGAAAACGACCTGCTGAACGATTTGAAGAGAGACTTCTCGGTTGTTCGCCATGTGAAGCCTGCTGCAAGCCGTGCGGATTCATCAGAACTTTATGTGTTGGCGACAGGGTTTAGGGGCCGCCCGGATAAAGATCAGGATGAGGAATAAGAAAAAGCCCCGGTTTTATTCCGGGGCTTTTTTACTGTTATGGGGCTACAAAAGTATCCGGGTCAGGGCCAAAACGTGTGCCTGCATCCATCGCATCAATCACGTCATGATCATCTGCATCCAGCTTGAAGTCGAATACATTAATGTTTTCCTGTATCCGACTCGGCGTAATAGATTTTGGAATGACGATAAGTCCCTTATCAAGATGCCAACGTAGAATGATCTGAGCGACTGACTTGTTATGCTTTTTTGCAATGGCAACGAGGGTTGAATCTTCAAGCAACCGGCCTGAGCCAAGGGGGCTCCAGCTTTCTGTCAGAATGCCGTGCTTTTCATGGAAAGCTCTCATTTCTCTTTGCTGGAGACGTGGGTGCAACTCAATTTGGTTGAGAACTGGTTTCACACCTGTTTCATCGATTAGGCGTGTCAGATGGGCCGCTGTAAAATTAGAGACACCGATAGAGCGAACGCGTCCTTCTTCCTTAAGACGGATAAAAGCTTTCCAAGTCTCAACATAGAGGTCAGTGGAGGGCACAGGCCAGTGAATGAGCAGGAGATCAAGATACTCCAGTGAAAGACGGTCCATGCTTTCATTAAAAGCTTTTAATGTCTCATCAAAGCCGTGACGGGTATTCCAGATTTTAGTGGTAATGAAGAGCTCATCACGGTTGAGGCCGCTTTTAGCGATACCCTCACCAACACCTTCTTCATTGCCATAAATTGCTGCTGTATCAATCAGACGGTAGTTTGCCTTGATTGCATCCTGAACAGCAGTGCTCGCAACTTCATTTGCGACTTGCCAGACGCCGAGTCCAAGCTGAGGAATGCTGTGACCATCATGGAATTTAAGTGCTGGAATAGGAGACATGGATTTCACCTTTATGTGGTACCGACCAGTGTCAGTGCGCTAAAAAACTGAGGCCTTATATATAGTCAAATGAACACAGGTTTCAGTATGAGCTTTCGCACAACGGGTAAAATTTTAGAAAATTCAATCACTTGCCGATGTCTTCGGAATCAATTTCTCAGCTTTCGAACAGAGACTTGTTCAAGAACACTTGATTTCTCAAAGAGATAACCCATGTCTTTGAATCATTTTCTCGTATTGTGAATGTGTCCGGACATCTCTTCACCTGCATTTGCCGGCAACCGCATAAAGATGAATCCGGAGATTGCCGAGATTGCTGCAACGAAAAGGAAAGCAATCTTGAAGTCCTCTGTCAGGAGTTCCAGATCGCCTCGGATGTGTTGAGCCATTTCAAGGCCAAAGGCCCCCATTGTCACGCCAAGACTGAGAGACAGCTGCTGCATCATTGCCGAGAAGCTGGTGGCATAGCTCATGTCACGTTTTGAAATATCGGCAAAGGCGAGGGCATTGAGACTGGTGAACTGCATTGAGCGGAAACACCCGCCAATAAACAGAACTGTCAGAATAATGGAATGAGATGTTGTTACGGTGAAAAAGCCCTGCGCTGCTAGAAAAGCGGACGCAAGAAACGCATTAATAATCAATAGCCATTTAAAGCCTGTTATGCGCAACACTTTGACGCCAATTGTTTTCGTAAACAGAGCGCCTAATGCGGCGACAAAAGTCAGCATGCCTGATTGAACCGGACTCATTCCAAAACCAATCTGCAACATGAGAGGCAGTAGGAAAGGCACAGAGCCTGTACCGATGCGGAAGAACATGCCACCAATAACGCTGGAACGGAAAGTCTGGACTTTCAGGAGGCTTATCTTCAGAACCGGGTTCAAAATATTACGTGAGTGGATAAAATAACCAATTCCACATGCAAGGCCAATGACAATACAGCTTATTGATATCTCCAGCGGCAACATATGACCGCCGGTGGTTGCAAGGCCAAACATGACAAGTGAGAGTGCAAGGCCAGATAGAATAAAGCCTTTCAGATCAAGAGGCGGTGTGTCGTCTTCCTTGAGATTATCAAAGAAGATGGTTGCCATAACCAGGCCAAGAACGGCAACAGGAATATTGATCAGGAATATCCAGCGCCAATGGAAATAGGTGGTAATGAAGCCACCCAATGGCGGCCCGATGACGGGCCCGACAAGCGCTGGAATGGTGAGCGTTGCAAGAGCTGAAACAACCTCGGCCTTGGGAACGCTGCGCAGCAGAATCAATCTGCCAACTGGCACCATCATGGCTGCTCCCATGCCCTGTACGAAGCGAGCAAATACAAACCATTCAAGAGAGTTTGCGGCAGCGCAGGCGATGGAGCCGAGAATGAAAACGCACAAGGCACTGCGGAAAACAGTTTTTGCCCCAAAGCGATCAGCAACCCATCCGCAAATCGGGATGAAGATGGCAAGACTGATCATGTAGGACATCAAGGCCAGCTTGAGTGATAAGGGCTGAATGCCAAAATCCTGAGCAATGGCTTGAAGGGATGTTGATAGGACTGTCCCATCGACGTTTTCCATGAATAACGCCGTTGCAACAGTCAGGGGAATGATACGCGCTTTACGCATCCCGGAGGCAATCTATATAATGGTAATGAGGCTTGAGAGGTGTAGATGGTGTTTTATCGCCATCGACCAGACAACAGTTTGATATCTAGCTGTTTTTTATGTCATTAGGCAAGAACATAACTGAACGTGATGTGTATTGTGTCGCATTACTGCGATTAATAGGCTGTGACCCCTTGGCTATTTAACAACATCGTGCTACGGACAATCGCCAACTCATACCGTTTCCGGATTGCTTGCCGGAAGATAAAATAATTAGTTTAGGAGTTGGCCATGGCCCGCATTTCAGTTGATAAAATTCCTGAAGGTTTAACCTTCGATGACGTCCTTTTGCGCCCGGGTTTCTCAGAAGTTTTGCCCGCTGATGTGCAGGTTGGAACAACTCTGACAAAATCCATTTCCCTTGCAATGCCTATTCTCGCTTCTGCGATGGATACTGTGACCGAAGCACAGATGGCGATTGCCATGGCTCAGAATGGTGGTTTGGGCGTCATTCACCGTAACTTTGAGCCGGAAGAACAGGCTGAGCAGGTTCGTCAGGTCAAAAAGTACGAATCCGGTATGGTCATGAACCCGATTACCATTCACCCGGATGAAACATTAGCCAGCGCCCTTGCTCTTATGAAGGCAAACAACATCTCCGGTATTCCGGTTGTTGAGCGTGGCCCAAATGACAGCAACGGCAAGCTTGTTGGCATTCTGACAAACCGTGACGTGCGTTTTGCGAAAGATCCGAAGCAGAAGGTCTCGGAGCTGATGACCAAGGATCGTCTGATCACGGTTCGTGAAGGCGTCTCTCAGGATGAAGCCAAGCGTCTGCTGCACCAGTTCCGTATTGAAAAGCTTCTGGTCGTTGATGATCACTACCGTTGCATCGGTCTTATCACTGTCAAGGATATGGAAAAGCAGGTTGCTTACCCGAATGCTTCCAAGGATGGCAAAGGCCGTCTGCTGGCAGCCGCTGCTTCCACGACAGGGCAGATGGGTATTGAGCGCGCGCAGATGCTGATTGACGCCGGTGTTGATATTCTGGTCATCGATACGGCTCACGGGCATTCCGCAGGCGTTTTGAAGTCTGTGACGGCCGTTAAGAAGCTCTCAAGCTCTGTACAGATCGTTGCCGGTAACGTTGCAACACGAGATGGCACGAAAGCCCTGATTGATGCCGGTGCCGATGCTGTTAAGGTTGGTATTGGCCCGGGTTCCATCTGTACAACACGTATTGTTGCCGGTGTTGGCGTTCCGCAGCTGACAGCTATTATGGAAGCCGTTGAGGCGGCAGATGCTGCTGGCGTTAATGTTATCGCTGATGGTGGTATCAAGTTCTCTGGCGATCTGGCAAAGGCACTTGCTGCCGGTGCATCCTGCGCGATGGTTGGCTCGCTGCTCTCCGGTACTGATGAAACACCGGGTGAAACATTCCTCTATCAGGGCCGTTCTTACAAAGCTTACCGTGGTATGGGGTCTGTTGGTGCGATGGCACGTGGCTCTGCTGACCGTTACTTCCAGGCAGAGGTTCGCGATACCCTGAAGCTGGTGCCAGAGGGAATTGAGGGGCAGGTTGCCTATAAGGGCCCTGTGGCCGGTGTTCTGCATCAGCTGGTTGGTGGTCTTCGTGCATCCATGGGTTATGTTGGTGCCAAGAACCTGATTGAATTCAAGGAAAAATCAGAGTTCGTCCGCATTACAAGTGCCGGGCTTCGTGAAAGTCACGTCCACGATGTGACGATCACCCGTGAAAGCCCGAATTACCCAACACGTATGTAAGGGTACTTGAATTAAAAATACCACCGGGGATACTCCGGTGGTATTTATCTTTTCTGAGAGGCTAATATGTCAGTTCCCGCTTTTCTTATTCCGGTTTTCATTCAGGTTGCATTGACGTTCTTTCTGGGAATCTGGCTGGGTAAGGAGCGCGGCGTTGCGATTAAAACCGGCCTCGTTGAATATGATCCGATCTATCCTGTGAGATGGCCGGAAAAGACACAGAAAGTTTCAAACTCTTTCCATAATCAGTTTGAAATTCCACCCTTATTCTATGTGGTCATGATCCTGATTATCATGACGAGCAAGATTGATTATGCCTTTGCTGTTCTGTCATGGATATTTGTGATTTCCCGTATTGTGCACGCGGGTGTCCATACAACCAATAATGAAGTTAAATATCGTGGGCCTGCCTATCTGATCGGGGTGCTAGCTCTGCTTCTGATGTGGATTCACTTAGCGATTGTGCTTTTACTCGCGTGAGAAAGTTTATTTAAATGACTCCAGCCGCTCATATTTCCGCTGCTATTGAAGTGATTGCTGACATTTCAGCAAGACGCCGCCCGGCAACGGATGCCCTGAAAGACTGGGGTTTGTCGCATCGGTTCGCTGGCTCCAAAGACCGCGCTGCGATTGCTAGCCTTGTCTATGATACCCTGAGACGCAAAGCCTCAAGCGCTTGGCTTATGGGCAATGAAGAGCCGCGATCGTTAGTGCTTGGTATGCTGAAACTTCAGAAAAATCTGGATGTTGCAGCAATTGATGACCATTTTTCTGGTGCCCGTTTCGCACCTGAGCCTTTAAGTGCTGAAGAGCGTGAAAACCTTGCAAAAGATGGCTTAAAGGGTGCGCCTTTGCATGTAGCCGGTGACTTCCCGGAATGGATAGAAGCATCGCTTGTTCGTATCTTTGGTGATGAGGTTGAAGCAGAAATGCAGGCGCTAACCCATCGTGCCCCGCTTGATCTGCGGGTGAATACACTCAAAGCCAACCGTGATGATGTGAATGCTGCTCTGGCGCATCTGGCGCTTGAGCCAACATCACATTCCCCTGTTGGTCTGCGGGCAATCCCTGCCGAGAACAGGAGAGGGCCTGCTGTCCAGTCTGAGCCGGAATACATCAAGGGTGAGATTGAGATACAGGATGAAGGCTCGCAGCTTGCGGCCTTGCTAAGTGCTGTGCACGCTGGTGAGCAGGTTGTTGATCTGTGCGCCGGTGGCGGTGGCAAGACATTGGCACTGGCTGCCCAGATGAACAATGGCGGCCAGATCTATGCGTCCGATTCCGATCAGCGTCGCTTAGCACCTATCCATGCGCGTCTTGAGCGGGCAGGGGTACGTAACGTGCAGGTCAGAACGCCGCGCGGTGGTGCTGATGCCGTAACAGACCTTGATGGCAAGATTGATTGCGTGCTTGTTGATGCCCCGTGCACCGGCACCGGCACATGGCGTCGCAACCCGGATGCCAAGTGGCGCTTACGTCCCGGTTCTTTATCGGTTCGTGTCAATGATCAGGCGGTTGTTCTTGACCGTGCAGCCCAGCTGGTCAAGCCGGAAGGTCGTATCGTTTATATTACCTGCTCAGTGCTGCCTGAAGAAAACGACGAGAGCGTTGCTGCATTTCTGGAACGTTCTCCGGAATTTAAAAGCGTCCCGGCTGGTGAGGTGCTGGAGCGAGCGCTTCTGTCACGGCTTGAGCCGGTCTTCCGCAAGACAGAACATGGCCTGCAGATGTCGCCCCTTAAAACGGGCACAGACGGCTTCTATGTGTCTGTGCTTGAGCGCCGGGCGAAGAAGTAATTTCAGCCCATATTCTCTGGTTTAACTGGGGAAGAGGGTGGATAATGCACTTAATTCAGGTGATGACCTCCTGATGCGCGTTAATGCCGGTTGCGCTGGCATTAACATTGTCTTAGAGCGTCGTTGTCTCAGCTATGCCCGCAGAAGTTAAGGAGCCATCATGACTACACAACAGCACGATAAAATTCTCATTATTGATTTTGGCTCCCAGGTTACTCAGCTGATTGCACGCCGCGTTCGTGAAGAAGGCGTTTATTCAGAGATCGTGCCGTTTCAGAGTGCCGCAAAAGCTTTTGCTGAGATGAAGCCAAAGGGTGTTATCCTTTCTGGCTCACCTGCCTCCGTCTCTGATGACAACTCACCACGTGCCCCGCAGGAAATCTTTGATTCCGGCGTTCCGATCTTCGGTATCTGCTATGGGCAGCAGGTGATGGCTGAGCAGAATGGCGGCGCAGTTGAGGGTGGTCATGCGGCTGAATTTGGGCGCGCAGAGGTTAAGGTTCTGCAAGATAGCCCATTGTTTGAAGGCGTCTGGAAGAAGGGCGAAGAATATCCGGTCTGGATGAGCCATGGTGACCGTATCACCAAGCTGCCAGACGGTTTTGAGATTTGTGCGGTTTCCGAGCATGCACCTTTTGCAGTTATCGCTAATGAACAGCGCCGTTATTACGGCACCCAGTTCCACCCGGAAGTGGTGCATACCCCACAGGGTGCAGCCCTTATCCGTAACTTTGTACGCAAGATTTCCGGCTGTCAGGGTGACTGGACAATGAAGGCCTTCCGTGAGGAAGAGATTGAACGCATCCGTGCCAAGGTCGGCAAGGGCAAGGTTATCTGCGGCCTTTCCGGTGGTGTTGATTCATCCGTTGCGGCTATCCTGATTCATGAGGCCATTGGCGACCAGCTGACCTGCGTCTTCGTTGACCACGGCCTGCTGCGTGCCGGTGAAGCTGAGCAGGTCGTGACCCTGTTCCGCGATCACTACAATATTCCGCTCGTCCATGTGCAGGCTCAGGATATGTTCCTTGATGCGCTCGCTGGCGTCTCAGACCCTGAAGTAAAGCGCAAGACCATTGGCCGCCTGTTCATTGAAGTGTTTGAGCAGGAAGCCAAGAAGATCGGTGGTGCTGAGTTCCTTGCACAGGGCACGCTCTACCCAGACGTGATTGAGAGTGTCTCCTTCACAGGTGGCCCATCTGTCACCATCAAGAGCCACCACAATGTTGGTGGTCTGCCAGAGCGCATGAATATGCAGCTGGTTGAGCCACTGCGTGAGCTCTTTAAGGATGAAGTGCGTAAGCTCGGTTATGAGCTCGGCCTGCCAGAAATTTTCGTTGGCCGCCACCCATTCCCGGGACCGGGCCTTGCCATCCGCTGCCCGGGTGAAATCACCCGCGAAAAGCTCGACATTCTGCGCAAAGCCGATGCCGTTTATCTCGATGAAATCCGCAAAGCCGGCCTCTACGACAAAATCTGGCAGGCATTCGCCGTTCTGCTCCCCGTCCGCACCGTCGGTGTCATGGGCGATGGCCGCACCTACGATTACGCCTGCGCCTTGCGCGCAGTAACCTCAACAGACGGCATGACAGCCGACTTCTACCCCTACGACATGGCCTTCCTCGGCCGCGTTGCTACCCGTATTATCAATGAAGTGCGGGGGATTAACCGGGTGACCTACGACATCACCTCCAAGCCTCCCGGGACTATTGAGTGGGAGTGATTGGGCGCCTGGTAAAACGCCAAAGAATAAAAATAAGCCCGTATCATTACGGGCTTTTAACTAGCATGTTTAAATCAGAAAGGCTCTCTGAGAGCGTGTCTTCAAAATAAGCAAGAGTATTATTCCATAACTTCAAAATTCGAACCTAGAATTTCCTCGTTAGCCGCAAAGCCGCGGCGAATTAAGTTCTCCTTAACCGCAGTTGGAGATGAAGTATAGATAACATGAGCAAGACTACTCTTAGCTCTAGTTGAGGTAACATAGAATAACCGACGGGTTCTCTCTATCCCAGTTTCTTCTCCTGCATCAGCTCTGGCGCGTGAGGCGGCACTAGGAAGTTTTGCACCAAAATACTGTTCATACGAAAACATAAACCCGCCTGCGTCATCATCATCCATTATGACCATCACCCGCTCAAATTCATTACCTTTTACTCCTTGATGGGTTCTGTAGATTGCATTCTCATTAACATAGTCATGATACCCAAAAATTTGAGAGAAGGGTGTTTCCAGCGCTAGCGCCCAAGCGTCAAACTCATCATTGCTATAATCCTCACTGTTTGGCTCATCTATGGTTTCAGCTGCAACATCGTCTAAATTTGCTCTCTGAGATACAAAAACGTCTAGTTTTCTCGGTATTTTCAATAAATTCTGATTGCTGATTAAAGATAGAACTTCACCAAAGGAAACAGTCTTTTCTGTGATCACGTTTTTTAATTTCTTAACAGCCGTGCGAGCCGGAGAAAGAGGGTCATCTAAGTTATTGCTGAATACGACCTCTTCTAACAGAGGAGATTTGTTATCGCGTAATATTGCCATAACTTTAAAATTTTCACTTTTATTTATGGCTGACACAAGCGGCGCAACGACTTGAGAGAAGAAATTTACTTCAGTGTTGGTGCCATCAAACAGTTGGTCCCTAATATTAGATGATTTTGAAAGAGCATCTAAAAGTTGGGAAAATCCTAAGCGCTTACTCACCATTCGATGTTCAAGTAAAAGAACAGCAGTGTCTTTTGAGTTTGGAATGCTCCATCCCGCATCCTGAAGAGACTGTGACATAAAATCTCTTATTTCCTTTTCAATATTTTCCTTATCTTTAGTCTCTTGTGGGAATATAAAGAACCGAATGAAGCCGTTTGCTGCACCTTCTTTAGCATATTGTTGCCTGCCATCATCTTCTCTTCTAATAGCATTTCCTAATCCTACAATTCGTCTGCCCGATCGATGGTTCATTTCTTTGTCAAGCTCAAGCCAACCTTTCGGTGTCGTTATTCCCAACTCGGGTTCACCTCCGCCGAAAATCCGTTGCATGGTGTCCCCAAAAAGACCTACAACTACTTCTGATTGATATTTATCTTGAAAATCGAAGATCGCATTAATTACCTCTTTATTTGTATCTTGGCTCTCATCCACAAATATGAATGGGTACTTGTTTAGTAAGATTTGAGCCATTAACGGTTTTGTAGATAGAAAACTTGCAAAAATCTTCAAAACCTCGGTGTGGGATAAGGCATTCTGTGTCGAATTTATACCGTTAGGATCATATACAAATGAGCGTCGCGTTGATAACCACTCAAGCTTCTCAGTGAGGCGTATGATGTTTCTCTTTCTTGTATCAGAGGCAACACCTGCACGCCCGCGCATTTCACGATCACGTAAGTCGGTTAGTACATCGGGTATCGTTTTTAAAAACCATTGTCGTATATCATCATTGAAGGCACGTATAGCGTGCCAGCAAAAGCTATGGATTGTCGAAATATGAAATATCGGATGTCTTTCGACTCTATCTTGAATTTCCTCTGCCGCATTATTTGTAAAGGTAATAACGGCGACCTGTTTTCCCAATTGAGAAAACTCAGAATGGTACTTTTCCTTTACGGAGTTAAGCGCTTCCTTAAGTGAAAAGGTTTTACCTGAGCCTGCGCCAGCAAAGGTGATGAAACTGTTGCCATTTCCCACCTGAAGAGAATCTTTAATTTTAAGGTCTATCAGGCTGTCATGATCAATCGGTTTGGTATCAGCCAGAAGATATGAGGGCATCATTTCCAATCTCCCGAATAGGTTTCAGTTGTAGTTCAAGCCACTCAAGCCCCAAGCTTATGTATTTTGGCGGAATAAATTTCTCACTAACTTCTGAAGATATGTAGAGTAGGCAATTGAATGCAAAATCACCTTTTGCAAGAGCTTGTACGTATTGGAAAAGGTCGTCCTCAATGCGTGAGCTATTGACTGCGGAATTGTAGATAGTTTTTTGTAAAGCGCTGATGCTCTTAAAGTGAGGATGGTTAATATTCGTAACTATCAGTGCATCCTCAAAAGTACGCGAAAAAACTTCAATCCCTTTGATGGCATGCGCCTTTTGAAATGCCACATAGAGTGGTGCTTTGCTATCTTTAGCTATATGCTCTTCACTCTTAAGGTTGAGTAGATCATCAATTTGATTTAACTTTGGATACCAACTATTTAATGTATAATTGCTTGTAGTTTGGTTAGAATTTTTCTTAGGAGGGCACTTTTTATTATCAGGGCCTCGCGTATCAAGGTCAGTAATAATAAGCGTAGAGATTCCTAACTTCTCAATTAGCGCCTTGTACTTATGTGTATGCGCACCATTTACTTCTAAAATTGAAAGATATCTTCTTGAAAGATTTGGGTAGTTATTTTTAATAAATTCGGGAATCAAAAGGCGCTCGGCTTGCCCTTCTACGAAGATAACACCATCTGCAAAAAAGATATCACAGTGTGTTAGTTTGAGATGCTTACTAACAAAGCTTAATTCTTCTTTTTCAGCTAAAAAAAGCTCTGACATATTTTCAACTGAGGTATGATCCATCTTTACATTAGCACCAGCGCAACGTCGCTGGAAATATCTTAAACTTTTAAAATCGATGTCGTTAATTATATGGCTAGAATGAGTGCTGACGATTAGTTGGGTTTTATAAAGCTTTTTCTTTCCAAGAAGTTCATGATTTCTAAGTGTACCATAAGCCTTCTCTATGAACACACGCTGTACTTGGGCATGAAGGTTTACTTCAGGTTCTTCTACTAGAACGAGGTGAATAGGTTCAATTTCTGCCGACAAGTCATCATCAGAAGAAATGGATTTTCCTTTCCTCATCCATTTGTCACGGAAGCCAAGCAGCCGAAATGTAAGGTAAATTAAGTTTTGATATCCTAAGCCGAGATAACTTTCCGGAAGACTTTCATCTTTATTTTTATCGAACCGATATCCTACAGAAGAGGTTTTCCTCAAAGCGTCTGTACCGCTAATTTTAGCAGTGATTTCTACTGTTGGATTTCCGCCGATTCCTGGATATCCCATATCTTCGAGTTCTTTCAGTGGTGACTCGAATTGTTGTGTAAGGCGATGCGTGAACCCTGTTTCCATTTTCTGCTGCATTTTGAGTACTTCAATGTCGTCTTCCTCTGGAAAGTCGTCAGGATTTAGAAAGCTATCGTAATAGTCACGTAGAAGCTTATTGAGGCGTTGTTTTTCTGTATAAGGACCTTTCAAAAAGTCATCGTCATCATACCCAAGGCCCCGTTGCTCAGAAATTACGTCAACTCTGATTAATTTTTTTAATATTGATGAAGAAATTGGTTGGTCAAAAAAACCATCAGGTAATTTATCTTTATCTGAATCTGAAACAATATTTCTAGATGCTATGTCTAAAGAAACAATATAATGTCGTTGCTTGAAATATTTTGTAATGTTGCGCCCTTTTTCTATAAAATCAAATAAACATTTAGGCCACAACTTGACATCTGAATGACTGGAAACAACGCTTCTTGCCTGCCTGAACTTTGCGGCTAGATCCTCGATATCTTCGGGCTCATACATGATCCGCACACCAAGTTGTCCGCCATTCCAGTCTAGATCTGGAAGAATTTCTCGGGCACGATACGCTTCAGACGCCAATGCAGCGATCCTCACCTCGAGGCTTGGTAATAGACAAGTGATTTGTTTTTTGGCTTCTTCCAATTCCTCTTCTGAAACTTTAGCGTTCTCCAAAAGAAGGCCAATCTTTGATATTTGTTGCCAGTTTTGTTTAGGAATATCTCGCATTCGAAGGTTGTCAGGCCGGACGAGAAATGTGTGTAGTGCGCTAATACAAGAAGTCTTTCCGCTATTGTTTGCGCCAACCAAGATGGTTTTTTTGTCATCTAGAACCAGATTTACATCAACTAATCTGCGATAGTTTTTGAGACCTAAAGATGAGATTTGCATTTAATTCTGATCCCGAATCTGTGCGGAATACAATTGGTACTATTTTTGGAATATTTTTCCAACATGCGTTAATTTTTAATATTTTATCTGACTGTTTTTTGGTGATATTTTAAGTTAATAAATAATGTGTCAGGAGTGAAATATTAAATTTCAGAGGCAAATATTCACTTTAGACCATAAGTCTGTTTGGCATAATTTAATCTTAGAGGCACGATACCCCTTATGTATCCTGTAATGAATAATACCAAATGGGATGAGCTTAGATTGGCAATGTACAATCTTACTGATCTTTCACCCATGTGGCGCACTTTGGATACTGAAAAAGATTACCTGTCACCGTGGGATGGTGAGTGGTTTTACCATTTTCGTAACGGAGGTTACGAGTTCATAAAGTGGGTTGAAATTGAGGTTTTGACTGCCCAACAGGAACAGGCTGTTTTAGCTCAACTGAAAAAGATACATGTTCCAGGCGAACGTACCGAAAATGGTTTTCGCGTATTTGGGTACGTTGAGACTGGAACAGAAGTGAATTACTTATAAGATACTCGGGTTAGGTAATGAGCTTTAAGCCTGATTGTATGTAGAATGAACGGAACTTACCCCTTAACCCCCAACTTCATAACATATTCCCTCACATCCTCCGGCCATCTAGCAATCTCCATCTCCAACCTTTCCCTATCACCCGCAAACAACGCACGTGTTGCTTCTTCATAGCCCGGTAAATCGCCAGCCATGGCGCTCATGAAGCGGTAGGTGGCTTCCTGGGCGGCTTTGGTGTTTTGGATGGCGGTTTTGCGTTTGGCTTCTTCGACCAGTTTTCTCAAGGTCACAGAGGCGCCGCCGGGTTGGGTGGCGAGCCACTCCCATTGTTGGGGGAGGAGGGTGATTTCTTTGGCGACGACGCCGAGCTTGGGGCGGCCGCGGCCTTTGGGGGCAACTGGTGTCGGGTCGGCCAGACGCGGTGGGCGGTTGCTGGGTGAGGCTTGCGGTGGAGCGGATAATCTTGTGATGATATCGGCCTTGGTGCCGCGCAGATCGAGATCAACAACTTTGCCGTTGGCATCATCAAACACAAGGATGGTGTCTGTCTGATCGGCCTCGAGTGCGGCTTTGACAGCCATGGCAACTTCGATCAACGGGCCTGACGAGAGGCGCTGGGTGTTTCTAAAGGCAGTGCAGGGTTTCGTAATTAATTCAGACATGGCTTTCACTTTCAAACTTATTCTGAATTAATACCCGGGTAAAAAATATAAGTCAATATTACCCGGATAAAATAATGAGGCAGATAATATGTAAAATTATTTATTTTTTAGGGGGTGAAAAATGAAAGTTACCGTATCGGTTTTGTTGTTTAGTTAGAGTAGGTCACAAAATAAAACAGGATGATTTTCTGTGCCGGTTTTGCCTTGCCAGCAGCGAACGGATTAAAAAATAAGGGAACATGATCTCTCTCAGGCTGTTGTCCTCAAGTTAAATAACAATCTTTATGTAGAGGAGAGAGGGATGCCCAAAGAGAAAACATTGAACGATCTGTTTCATGATGGCTTGAAAGATATCTACTACGCGGAGCGTAAAATTATTAAGACTCTTCCCAAGATGAAGCAAGCTGCTCAATCTAATGATCTCAAGGCGGCTTTTGAAAAACATCATGAGCAGACGGAAACCCATGTTGAGCGCCTTACGCAGATTTTTGAAATTATTGGAAAGCCGGCACGTGGCAAAACCTGTGATGCAATTGAAGGGATCATTGCTGAGGGTGAAGAGATAATTGAAGAGTTTAAGGATACTCCGGCTCTTGATGCAGGTTTGATTTCGTCTGCTCAAGCTGTTGAACACTATGAAATGGCCCGTTACGGTACGCTTAAACGATGGGCTGTAGAGCTCGGATTGAAAGATGCTGCCAAGCTGTTGGATCAGACGCTGAAGGAAGAGTATCAAACCGATAGTGATCTGACTAAGCTTGCAGATTCATCAGTCAACCGAAAAGCCCTTGCTGCTTAATTTTATATTCAGGTACCGGAGCAATCCGGTACCTTTAATTTTTGCCTTTCACGTTTCCCATAAAAACAGCAAACAATATGAAGAAGCGTGAATGATGCTGCTCGTATTTTATAATCAAGAACTCTACATCTTGAGATGTTCAAAAGAATAGTAATAACTTTTATTTGAAAATATAATTCAAATTTAAGATATAGAAATTTTATTTTTAGTATATTTTTTTCATAAATAATACACATTAAATAGAATTAATATTTTAATTTGGAACTTAATAGTTGTGTTTTCGTTAACTGTTTGTGTTTTGGAAAAATATTATGAGGATCATCCATATGAATATGAAAATATTGGCTATCGCTAGTGCTTGCATTCTTGCGCCTTCACTGGCGCTGGCACAAGACACTAGGTCTCCTGAAATGCCTGCTGTTTCTAAGCCTGATCATCAAAACCCTGATGCGCCTGTTAAGGGCGAAAACAGCTTTACTGAAAGTCAGGCTAAGGAACGCTTTGAGCAAGCGGGTTATACCAATGTTTCTGGCTTAAGGCTTAATAAAGATGGAATTTGGGAAGCCACGGCAATGGAGGGCGTTGGCCAGGTAAAGCTTAAGCTAGATTATCAGGGAAATATAACATTCTCAAAGAAATAAAAAATTTAAGCATTCATAAATTTGAAGTTTAGTGAGGAGAGTACAAATGAGAACGGTAACAGGTTTATTCGATGATTACAGTACGGCACAGGATGCCGTTAGTGATCTTGAAGACATTGGCATTCCATCCTCAGATATCAGTATAGTTTCACACCATAGTGGAGACGAAACGAATGCTGGTGAGGGTGCTGGCATTGGAGCTGGCGTAGGTGCTGCTGTTGGCGGTGCAGGTGGTCTGCTTGCGGGCCTTGGAATTATGGCTATTCCAGGTGTTGGTCCTGTTGTTGCAGCCGGCTGGCTGGCTTCCACATTAGCGGGTGCTGTTGGTGGTGCGGTTGTTGGTGGCGCCACTGGCGGATTGATCGGCGCCCTGACGGAATCTGGTGTGTCCGAGGATGATGCTAATTTTTACGCAGAGGGTGTCCGCCGCGGTGGTACTATTGTGACTGCACGCGTTGCAGATGAAAAATATGCGGAAGCCGATGCTATTCTGAAAGGCTTGGATCGTGTTGATATTGCTGCACGCCGTCAGCAGTATGTTGATGATGGCTGGCAGAAATTTGATCCAAATGCCAAGCCTTACACAGATGAAGAGATTGATCGCGAGAGAAATCGTTATCTCTAATCTGTGTTGAGATTATATAAACAGGCGGCGTCTTGATTGCGCCGCCTGTATTTTGTCAAATTAAATTCAACCTTGTGGCAATATAAACGGCCTGTACCGTATTAATTGCGGAGAGCTTGGTTTTAGCTTCATCCAGATAGAAGCGCACAGAGCGTGCACCAATGCCGAGAATATCACTGATCTCCTGCATGGATTTGCCTTCTGACAGCCAGCGCAGGCAGGTTGCCTCACGGGGTGTCAGGTTGATCTCGCGTTTTATGTCTGTTTCACCATGATTCAGTGACTTATGGATCATGGTTGCCGCGACCATTGCAAGCTGCGGGTTCATGGTGTGCGCTGTTGACAGATCTTTCAGATCAGAGGCAACAGTAATGATGGCTTTATGCCCGAAACCTGTTGGAACGGTAATTGAGAAACCGGAACGAATGCCAAATTCAGTCGCATCTCCGAAGAAGTTGGCAACATCCCTGGATGTGTTCTTCTCGTTATCTGCTGAGGCCCAGTTGTAAATATAGGAACCACGCTTGGCCTGCGTGACAACAGGATCAACCCGGAAATAGTTTTTCTCGAAATAGATGCCTTGCCATTCCTTCGGATAATTGGAAACGACAAAGTTCTCCCCATTCCTCATATCGAGGTAACAGAAGTATTTCGACCCACACTCTGAGGCAAATTTATGCAGAATGTGCCTAAGACCGGTTTCTGAAATCGGTGCGCCCACAGAGTCGATCAGATGTTCGAATGCTGTATTCATGCAGCATCATCCTGTTGCTTATCTGAGTTTTTAATAAATTAAGATAAGAAAATTTTCAACTATAATTTTGTTTAATTTTGCAACTTTCGTGTAAAAGAAAGACCGTATTCAATCAAGACTGTCCAATAAAAATCAGAAAGTGAGTTTTAAATAGTCGTCACGTAGTTGTTGTTGTTTATTTTAAAATGAAATGATCTAAACTAGAAATATATTCTATTTCTAGATTGGACAATCGTTCAATTTTGAACTGTCGTTTCTGACAGTGCCATAAAACTGAACGCCATGCTTCTCTCAAGGTGCAAACCAACCGGAGAGGTATGATGCGAGTCATAGCAATAAATAAAAAGAATTCTGATCAGTACCAAAATTATTTGGAGCAGATGTATCAGCTCAGGGCAAAAGTATTCCTGGGGCGTCTTGGATGGGAAGTTGCGGTTGAAAATGGCCGCGAGTTTGATGCTTTTGATGAGCTTGATCCCACCTATATTGTTTGTGTTCTCAATGACGGAACGGTGGCTGGATGTGCACGACTGTTACCGGCCCTCGGCCCGACAATGCTTGAGGTGACATTCCCGCAGCTGATTGGCAAGGGACTTTATCATCCGCATAAAGCAATGGTTGAGAGTTCCCGGTTTTGTGTCGATACAACACTGCCTGTTGCCTCATCCCGCCAGTGGGCTAACAAAATGACGAATATGATGTTCGCCGGTATCATTGAATGGTGCATGAAGAACAGCATCAGCGAAATCATGACCGTTACAGATCTGCGCTTTGAAAGAATATTGGGAATTAGCCGATGGCCGTTGCAGCGCATTGGTGAACCCCTTGAGATAGGCGTAACAACGGCAATTGCCGGTACGTTACCGGCTGATATGGAAAGCTTCAACAAGCTCAGACCCGAAGGATATTGGTCTGATCTGTCTGTTCCAAGCAAGATTGCAGCCTGATTTCAATACTTAGCAATGGGGAAACCCATTGCTAAGTCCCTCTACCAATGGAAACACCTTATTTCTGGTTCTGTTGCGTTGTGGCAGAAGATATAAATAATGAAAAAAATAACGAATATAGAAGCATCCAATGATAATGATGAGCACACAGCTTCTGATCTGGAAGACAAGGCAAGAGTTGCCCTACAGGAGCATCGCAGATTAGCCGCTAGCGCAGATGAGGCTTATGAGAATCTGCAGTATGCCTATCAGCAGAAGGTGCCACTAACTGACGAGATATTTTCTCAGCTGCAAATCAATTACCTCAAAGCAATGATTGAAATGCAGTTTCAGCAGGATGAGCTCAATAAAATGCTGAATAAGCTTGGTTATATTCCGAAGATCAGCACAATGGGCCATTAACGCATCAAATCAGAAAATTTTTAGTGGCAATATAGATTGCGTTTTTAATACCTCCGGCTCCAAGAGTTTCCTTGGCATTGTTCAGGTGCTGTCTGACTGCGCTTTCACCAATATTCAGGATTTGCCCTATCTCGCTGTTTGTCTTGTTGTTTGCCGCCCACCGCAGGCAGGTCAGTTGTCTTGCTGTTAAGCTGTATTTCTTACCGACTAAGGCACCTGTCATTATTAATTGCAGGTAGATATGCAGGTATGTCGCTGCTGCCGTTGCCTGATAAGGGTTTTTGACGAAGGGGAGCTTCTCGGCAGAATTGCTGGTTGCCAGAGTGAGGAGGGCCGTGCGTCCAAAACCGGCATAAACAGGAATTGATAATCCAGACTGGATGCCGAATTTCTTGGCTTCCTTTAAAAACTGTTTCTGTTTTCTTGAAAGGTTATGGCTGAGGGTCTGCTCATCCCAGACAAAGGGAGCAATATGATTTTTAGCCGTCATAATGACCGGATCAATCAGGGAGTAGCCTTCCGCAAGATAATGGGACTGCCATTCTTTGGGGTAGTTTGAAAAAATCTGGATATCACTGCCAGCCAGATCAACATAAGCAAACCACTCACAACGGTATGCATGGGCAAAGTCACGCAGAGCTACCATGATGACGCGCTTGTCGCAGCCACCGTTCAGCGCCTCCACGAGTTCGTCAAAGGCAAATGGGGTCATACTGACTCCTGTATTTCTGCTTTTTACGCGATGTATGCCTCTTTTGTGCAGATATGAAGGCTTCTACTCTTACTGATTGAGCATTTTATAAAAATGCTTGCAAATTCCTTATAAAAATTTTCTACATATTTTATGGGTATATATTTGAATTTCTTTCGTCATATCACAGCTTTATTTTTCACTTTTAGAGAATAATTTTCTTGGCTTTAAACAATGTGGGTAGGGTAAAAAATAAGAAAATTACTATTGCCTGTATAGAAGGCCCAGCCTAAGTTGTACGCTTGTCAAATGGCAGCAGGTGTGGGGTCTATGAAAAATTCAAATGACGTTTGGGATCTCGTTGAGCAAAAGCGGGATGCTTTTTTTGCTCTGAGTGATCAGGTCTGGGACACCCCTGAAACAAATTTCGAAGAATATCTTTCCGCACAAGAACACGCCAGAATTCTTGATCACGAGGGCTTTCGCACGCAAATCGGAGTTGCCGGAATGCCGACAGCTCTTGTCGGAGAAGCCGGTGAAGGTGGCCCCGTTATCGCAATTCTTGGTGAATACGATGCACTGCCAGGGCTTAGTCAGGAGGCTGGTGTTGCTGTTGAGAGACCACTTGTTGACGGTGGACACGGTCATGGCTGCGGGCATAATCTGCTTGGTACGGGCTCTTTAATGGCAGCCACTGCTGTTAAAGACTATCTTGCTGCAAATGGTATCAAGGGGCGTGTTCGTTATTACGGATGTCCGGCAGAAGAGGGCGGTTCAGCTAAAGGTTTTATGGTTCGGGCCGGCCTGTTTGACGATGTTGATGTGGCGATTTGCTGGCATCCTGCGGCCTTCGCAGGAGTGAACAAGCCTGTGTCACTTGCCTGCTGTGAAATCAGTTTCCAGTTTAATGGCCGCGCTTCACATGCCGCTGCAACACCGCATCTTGGCCGCAGTGCACTAGACGCTGTCGAGCTGATGAATATCGGTGTCAATTATATGCGCGAGCATATGCCATCATCTGCACGTATTCATTACGCCATAACAGATAGTGGCGGAAACGCTCCAAATGTTGTACAGGCCCGTGCGGTTGTGCGTCATCTGGTGCGTGCTAAAACGTTGCCTGAGCTGATGGAGCTTGTGGCCCGCGTTCGCAAAATTGCAGATGGTGCCGCGCTCATGACAGAAACAAGTGTCAGCAGTCATGTTGTCAGCGGAGATGCCAATCTGATTGGCAATACGCCACTTGAAGAATTGATGCACAAACATCTGGAAAGACTTGGACCACCCGTCTTTGATGATGCAGACAAGCGTAAGGCGGCCGAGTTTCAGAAGACATTTTCGGAAGAGGATATCCGATCATCCTTCGCGCGATTTGGTCAGCCGGTTTGCAAAGACCTTTCCCTATGCGATACAATCATTCCATTGGGTGTTGGGGATGACAATTTTGTTGGCTCAACAGATGTTGGAACGGTCAGTTGGGTCGTGCCAACGGTGCAGATGCGTGGCGCAACTTTTGCAATTGGTACGCCCGGGCATTCCTGGCAACTGGTTGCGCAGGGTAAGTTACCTGCAGCCCATAAAGGTATGGAACATGCAGCAAAGGTTATGGCAGCAACAGCTGTCGATCTGATCTGTAATCCTGAGTATATCGCGCAGGCAAAGAGTGACTTTGATAAAAGACTTGATGGGGTTCAATTCATCAATCCACTCCCGGATGATGTTCAGCCTGCCATTCCGGAAAAGTAAGATGAGTGAGAAACTTATGTTAAAGCAGAGCGCGAAGCAGGTACGGGGTTAATGTATCACTACAGCTTCCTTGAAATGATCAGCTTTTCAACCGGATACGGTAAGCCTCTGCTCATCGGTGTCGCAATGACGATTTGCCTTGCTGTTGCCGGGTTCTTCATTGGGGCTTTTATTGGTATTTTTGGCGCGTGGGCCAAGCTTTCTGGTGGCTATATTGCCCGTAGTGTTGCTGATGCCTATACGACTGTTTTGCGTGCAATCCCCGAGCTTCTTGTCATTTTCCTATTCTATTACGGCGGGACTGCCGCGATTTCTGCGCTTGGTAAGTTTTTGAATGTTGAGGGTACACTCGGCTTTCCCGGATTCCTGGCAGGCTCATTGGCAATCGGGATATGTGCCGGGGCTCAGCATACAGAAGTCTTTCGTGGCGCTTTCAATGCTGTCCATAAAGGGGAGATTGAAGCTGCCCTTGCATGTGGTATGAGCCGATTTACACGCTTTCGCCGTATCATTATGCCGTTAACATTACGACATGCTTTGCCGGGCCTCGGCAATGTCTGGCAGATCGTCTTGAAAGAATCTGCGCTTGTTTCTGCTGTAGGTATCATTGAACTGATGCGCCAGACACAGCTGGCTGCAGGTTCAACCGGCATGCCGTTCAACTTCTATATGCTGGCTGCTGCGGCTTATCTCGGTATTTCAACGATTTCCGGTTTTCTGCTTCAGTTATCTGAACGCAGATTATCTCGTGGTGTAAGGAGATAAGAAATGGATACCTCCTTCACCTATGAAACCTTTGTTCGCCTGCTTGGGGCTTTGCCGCTGACATTGCAGCTGGCTGCTATCGGTATATCGATTGGTGCGTTTTTTGCCATGATACTCGCCCTGATGCGGGTTTCTGGCTATGCCATTCTTGATTGGCCGGCACGCGCATATGTTTTTGTCTTTCGTGGGACCCCTCTGTTGGTCCAGATATTCTTGATCTATTATGGCCTTGGCCAGTTCATGCTGATTAAGAAAAGCTTCTTGTGGCCTTTCTTACGTGAGCCATATTGGTGTGCCATTCTGGCGCTGGTCATGAATACTGCCGCTTATTCCAGCGAGATATTCAGAGGCGGGCTGTTGTCTGTCCCTCATGGGCAGGTTGAGGCTGCAAGAGCTTGTGGCATGTCCCGTTTAATGATTTTCCGTCGCATTACATTACCCCTTGCCATTCGTCAGGCACTGCCAGCTTACAGCAATGAAATGATCTCAATGATCAAGGCAACATCGCTTGCTTCCACAGTGACGATTATGGAGATTACAGGCGTTGCAGGCAGTATTATCTCAGAGACCTTCCGGGCGATTGAAGTGTTTGTGATTGCAGGGGCAATCTATCTTGCAATCAATTTTGTTCTGACACGTATTCTGGGGGCCATGGAATACTGGCTGTCTCCACATCTGCGTCAGCCTCCGTCTGCTATTCTAAGCAGCAGTGCTGCCTAGAAAATCAGCATTGTTATATCAGAAATTGATGCTTCTCATTTGACGTTATCCGTCAATAGGTTATCAATTAACTGAAATAAAAATCTCAAGAGGGACAACACAATGAAAAAGCTAGCAACGGTATTTTTTGCCGCAATGGCTGCAATTGCCAGTTTTACGGCTCTTCCAGCCATGGCTGAAGGCAAAAAATGGACCAAGATTGTTATTGGTACTGAAGGGGCATTCCCTCCTTACAACCTGACACGTCCAGATGGTACGCTTGATGGGTATGAAATTGATCTGGCTAAGGATATCTGCGCACGTCTGAAGCTTGAATGCACTTTTGTTTCCCAGTCGTTTGATGGACAGATTCCAGCACTTCAGGCTGGTAAGTTTGACGTCTTCATGGTTGGTATGTCCATCACCAAGAAGCGTGAAGAAGTCATCAACTTCTCCCACTCTTACGGTGGGGTTGGGCAGGCTTTCGCTGTTGCGAAGGGAAGTGACCTGGAGAAGATGCCTTATGCAAACGAGCTGATCGTTCTTTCTGGTGATGAAGCCACATACAAAAAAGCTATTGAAGACCTGAAGCCTTTCCTGAAAGGCAAGACAATCGGTGTTCAGACAGCTTCGATCGCCTCACGCTTCCTCAGTGAGTATTTCAAGGACATTATTACACTTCGTGAATATAAGACGACAGAGCAGCATGACCTTGATCTCGCAGCCGGTCGTCTTGATGCTGTCATGGCCTCTCGCGGTTATCTGGCAGCTGTTATGAAAAAGCCTTCTAATTCAGAAATGGTTCTCGCAGGGCCACGTTTCCACGGTGGTGATATCATTGGGCCGGGCACAGGCGCAGGCTTCCGTAAAGAAGATACCGAGCTGCGGGATATGTTCAATACGGCAATTGATGCAGCCATTGCAGATGGTACAATCAAGAGATTGTCTGAAAAATGGTTTGGCTTTGATATTACGCCAAAGGCATCTAAATAAATTCAGAATAAATAGATGGGCGGTTTATCCGCCCATTTTTTATACGCCAGTGCGTAAGGAATTGATGGGGCCTTTATGATGTTCGCTAAAACACATTCTTGAAGTTGCATCAGTGCATAGTACATCTGCTTTAAAGGAATGAAGAGTGCTATCTTCTGTCCTTATCAGTGGAGAGAAACATGAAGTTGTATTTTGCCCCCCATGCCTGTTCAATGAACCCCCATATCGTTTTAGCAGAACTCGGGCTTCCATATGAGTTGATCAAGGTTGATACCAAGACAAAGAAAATGTCCAATGGCGGCGATTTTTATGATGTCAGCCCCAAAGGATATGTACCGGCTCTTGAGCTTGATAATGGTGAAATTCTGACAGAGGGGCCAGTTATCGTTCAGTACTTAGCTGATCTTAAGCCAGAAGCTGATATCGCACCTAAAAATGGTACTATGGAACGTGTTCGCATGCAGGAATGGCTCCACTATATTGGTACCGAGCTGCATGGTTCTGCCGGGCCACTTTTTAACCCAACCATGCCAGCAGAGGTTAAGGAGATTTTCAAGAAAAAGCTTATTAATCGTATTGGCTTTATTGAACCTGTTCTGGAAAAGCAGGACTATCTGGTTGGTGGTAAGTTTACACCGGCTGACGGGTATCTCTTCGTCGTTCTTGGATGGCTGAAGTACTTTGATATTGATGTCAAGCAATGGCCTGCAATTGCACGTTTTGTCGAGCGTGTTGCAAAGATTCCGGCTGTTCAGAAGGCTATTCAGGAAGAAGATAACTTCAAGTAATTCTCTACCTTGAAATGTTATGGAGAGGGGCCTTTGGGCCCCTTTTTTTATTTGCGGACAAACAGCACTTCAAATGTTGAGCTGTTAGTATGTTTGTCTCCAATTGGAGTTACTGTGAACGTTGGTTGAAGATTCTTCATAAACTGCTCTTCAACTTCAATAGATTTTTGCCGTGTCCAGCCTAATGTCTGCTCCGCAACCTGACGATGAAATGAGATCAGAAAAGCGCGAGTTTGCAATAATAAAGGCACTATTTCTGAAAGAAGGCTATATTCGCCGCCTTCTATATCCATTTTTAGGATAATATCTTCATCTGGTTCCATTAGCGCCAGAACTTCAGAAGGCGTAATAGGCTGGACCTGCCAGACAGGCTTTTCCGGTTGTGGTTGTGATGCCAGTAAAATACTGGACATTGAATCTCCCGGCTTCCTGTTCGCGCGCATAAAAACAGGTTCATTCTTCGGATAAAGAGCCTTGGCAATAACTTCAATATGATCTGCAAGCGTCGGATTTGCCAGCAGATTACTTCTGAACTGGGAAAGCGCGACAGGATCTGCCTCAAGTGCAATGACCCTTTTTGCTGTAAAGGAAGCCCACAAGGATGTCGGGCCAACCCAGGCTCCAATATCTATAAATGTTGTATCTGGTGCCAGAAGGTCATCAATGAGAGACAGAGTTTCTGGCTCCCATAGACCCTTGCAGAATTTATCCCAAAATGTTGGCTGGGCATCATCTATAAAAAGGGTGCGATTTTTGTAGTCTATTTGTCTGGCCATTCCGTACACCTGTTGTTACGGAGGCATGTTATCTGTCGGGGCAGATAATGGTGTGCGGACTGTTCCACTACGGTCTTAAACTAAAAGCGGGAGCGTATCTTCGCTCCCGCTTCGTGTGACACTGCCTTCAAGGGACAATGGCACTAAAGAGACGATATCCCAGTTATATTAAGGGGGGACTGGGTATTCCTGAAATATCGTCTCAATAACCCAAAACCGGATCAGATAGTCAGACCAAGTTTTGCAGCGACACCTGCACCATAGGCAGGGTCAGCTTTAGAGAAGTGTGCAATCTGGCGACGGATGATTTCTTCCGGGACGCCCTGCATTGCATCACGAATGTTGCTGAAAAGCTGGTCCTGCTGGTCTTTGGACATCAAACGGAACAGATTGCCTGGCTGGGTATAATCATCGTTGCCTTCGCGATGATCATAGCGGTCTGCATCGCCTGAAATTTTCAACGGAGGCTCTGCGTATGCTTTATCTTCCTTCGGGCCACCAAAGCTGTTTGGTTCATAATATGCATCAGGATTGGCACGGCCTTCCAGACGCATTGCACCATCCGCATTGTAGCTGTGAACAGGGCAACGGGGCTTGTTAACCGGAATCTGGTGATGGTTGATACCAAGACGATAACGATGGGCATCTGCATAAGAGAAGAGGCGGCCCTGAAGCATTTTATCTGGAGAGAAGCCAATGCCCGGTATAATATTTGCAGGGGTAAGCCCGGCTTGCTCAACTTCAGCAAAATAGTTTTCTGGATTACGGTTGAGCTCAAAAATGCCAACTTCAATGAGTGGATACTCAGCATGAGGCCAGACTTTTGTCAGATCAAACGGGTTGTAAGATGTCTTTTCAGCATCCATTTCGGGCATGATCTGAACGCAGAAACGCCAGCGCGGGAATTCTTTGCGCTCAATAGCTTCATAAAGATCACGCTGCGCAGATTCACGATCACTACCAATCACGTCTGCTGCTTCTGCATTGGTCCAGTTCTTAATGCCCTGCATGGACTTGAAATGGAACTTCACCCAGAAACGTTCATTGTCAGCATTGATGAATGAATATGTGTGGGAGCCAAAACCGTGAATAAATCTGAAGCTCTGAGGCAGGCCACGATCTGACATCAGGATTGTTACCTGATGCAGGCTTTCTGGAGATAGGGACCAGAAATCCCACATAGCTGTGCTGGAGCGCATGTTCGTGCGCGGATGACGCTTCTGTGTGTGAATGAAATCAGGGAACTTCAAAGGGTCACGGATAAAGAATACTGGTGTGTTATTGCCAACGATATCCCAGTTACCATCTTCCGTATAAAACCGGAGAGCAAAACCTCTGACATCACGTTCAGCATCAGCAGCACCGCGCTCACCAGCAACTGTAGAGAAGCGGATAAAGGCCTCTGTCTGCTTGCCGATATTCTCAAACAGTTTAGCGCGGCTGTATTTTGTAATGTCATTTGTAATAGTCAGTGTGCCGTATGCGCCAGAGCCTTTGGCATGGACTGTACGCTCAGGGATACGCTCCCGATTCTGATGGGCGAGCTTTTCAAGCAGAAGGAAATCCTGAAGAAGGACTGGGCCGCGAGGACCTGCTGTCTGAGTATTCTGATTGTCTGAAACTGGGGCGCCATTTTCAGTTGTGAGTGTAAAAGATGATTTTGTACTCATAATGAGCCCTCTTTCTAAGATATGTGAAAAATTTGCCTCTTTACCTGCGACAGAAGGACTTATCTGCGAGGAAAATCATTTAATCCTCTTGCTTTGTGGCAATATTTATTGATAAGAACAAATTGTATTATTTTCTCATGAGTATAAGAAAAAATTATAATGATTACGTTGCGTCATCTACGATATTTCGAGGCTTTGTCTCGCCATAATAACTTCAGCAGGGCAGCTGAGGAATGTGCAGTAACCCAGCCAGCTATGTCTATTCAAATTCAAGAATTTGAGAATATACTTGGGATTCCGCTTGTTGAGCGGAGGAGGGGGGCAGCTGAACTGACTGCTGTTGGAATAGAGGTTGCCAAAAAGGCTAAGGACATTTTGCTATCTGTCCATGATCTTCAGGATTATGTAGCTACAGCAGGTGGTTACCTACAAGGAAAGTTATCGTTGGGAATTATCCCAACTCTGGCTCCTTATCTGCTTGCCCAGCTTCTGCCAGCCATTCGCACCTCATTTCCAGAACTCGAACTGTCTATTTATGAAGCGCATACTGAGAAGCTTTACGAAGAGCTTACAACAGGGCGTTTAGATTCAATCCTGATTTCTACTCCAGTTGATCAGGAAGGGGTCCAGTCAATAGATCTTTTTGAAGATGGTTTTGTTCTGGCAATATGCAGCAATGCGGAATTGTCTAAGGAACCAATTATTTCAAGCCAGAGCCTGAGTGATATTGATGTTCTGTTACTTGATGAAGGGCATTGCCTGAGAGATCAGGCTTTGAGCTTCTGCAATACCTCTACCAAACGTATACGGGAGCAGTATGGGGCCACAAGTCTGGCAACAATCATTCAGCTTATTGTAAATTGTCAGGGAGCAACTTTCCTTCCAGAAATTGCAATTCCAGCTGAGCTGAAAGACCCTTCACGACTGATTTTGCGTCGTTTCTCGGATATTAAACCCTCTCGGAAGGTTAATCTGGCTTGGCGTACAAGTTCCCCAAGAAAAGAAGAGTTTGAAACATTGGGGCATGTGATCGCTCATGTCGGTAGTGAGGCTGTTGCTAAAGGACGCCAGATAATGGCTAGAAATGGTGGCTAATACTGTTTTTTCGCATGATTTGATGCGTAAAATATAGCTCGCTATTTTATATGTATTTTTAGCAAAACTTATAATGCACGCGTGTTTATGAAGAAATATTTTCATAAACACGCGTGCATTTTGATTTGGATCAGACTATAGCGCAGTTAACTAACCAAGCAATATGGGAATGTTGGAAGCGTTTAAGTCTTTATTTTACGGGGGCTTCGTCTGCGAATCGCAAAGTAAAATCTGGCAGGAACAAAATAACGAACAGAATGTTCCCTTATCTGGTTAGCAAAATTACAGTCTTAAACTGACTATTAGTGACGATAAGAGGTTCAATATGTTGAATAAGTTATCTGCCGAGTTCTTCGGGACTTTCTGGCTTGTTTTTGGTGGTTGTGGCAGTGCTGTTCTTGCAGCTGCATTTCCTGAATTAGGAATTGGTTTTCACGGTGTTGCACTGGCATTCGGTCTGACAGTTCTGACAATGGCTTATGCTGTTGGTGGTATTTCCGGCGGTCACTTTAACCCAGCTGTTTCTTTAGGTCTGGCTGTTGCTGGCCGTTTTGATATCAAGCATCTCGTCCCTTACTGGGTTGCTCAGGTTCTCGGTGCAATTGCTGCAGCTGCCGTTCTGTTCCTTATTGCTTCCGGTAAAGCTGATTTCACAGTTGGTGGTTTTGCAACCAATGGTTTTGGTGAATTGTCTCCGGGTAAATACAGCCTTCAAGCTGTTGTTATCGCAGAAGTTGTTCTGACAGCTTTCTTCGTGATTATTATTCTGGGTGCCACATCCAAACTGGTTCCGGCTGGCTTTGCTCCAATTGCAATTGGTCTTGGCCTGACACTGATCCACCTCGTTTCTATTCCGGTTTCCAATACATCAGTTAACCCAGCCCGTTCGCTTGGTGTTGCTATTTTTGCTGAGACCGCAGCTTTGCAGCAGCTCTGGGTGTTCTGGGCAGCTCCATTGGCAGGCGCTATTGTTGGCGCTGTCATCTGGAAAGTTCTGCTCGGTAAGGAATAAGTCGAGACCCGATATTATTAAAAGAAAACGCCCCGAAAGGGGCGTTTTTTATTAGAAGCTTGGAGGAGGTGGGATGTCGAGACCATCCAATCCACCATCACCACCGGGGCCTTCCATATCAGGCAGGACCATATTATCCAGCTGCTGCTGGATAGCAGCCGGAGCCAATGTCGTATTCGAATCCTTGTAATGGGTGACCATTCCAGGGAAGAAGAACAGAATACCAATCATCAGAATCTGAATGCAGAGAAATGGGATAGCACCCCAGTAAATCTGCCCTGTTGTTACCGGCTGGATTGTCGTGCCTGTAACCCTATCCTGATAGGCCGTCGTGGGTGCGACGGATCTTAAGAAGAACAGAGAGAAGCCAAATGGGGGATGCAGGAAGCTTGTCTGCATATTAACGGCAAGCATGACGCCAAACCAGACCAGATCAATGCCCAGAGCATTCGCTGTTGGAACCAGCAGCGGAATAACAATGAATGCCAGCTCGAAGTAATCGAGGAAGAAGGCAAGGACGAAGACAAACACCATCACGAAGAGAATGAAACCTGTCTCTCCACCCGGAAGGGAAGTTAGCAGGTTTTCAACCCACGTGCGGCCCTCAACGGCAAAGAATGTTAAAGAGAAGACGCGTGCACCCAGAAGAATGAACATAGCAAAGGTTGCAAGCTTGGCGGTTGATTCCGTTGCCTGACGAAGCATCTGCCAGTTGAAACGGGCAGGATTTTTGTCAGACCAGCGCTTGAAAGCGGCCATCAGCAGAGCGCCGATCGCTCCCATAGCACCACCTTCTGTTGGTGTTGCGATCTGAAGGATGATTGTGCCCAATACAAGAAAGATCAGGAACAATGGCGGAACCATCACGAAGGTGACCTGTTCTGCGATACGGGAAATCAGACGAAACTTGAAGAAGCGCTCTAAAATACCGGCAATCAATGCGTAGATTAAGCTGACCAGAAGAATCTCGATTGTTGCAACCTTGGCGAAAGAGCTACCATCCTGCATGGTATAGAATGCCCAGCCAAAGACCAGTGTCAGCGCAAGTGTAACAAGAACATACCTGCTGCCAAGGAAGCGATTAATGATTGAACAGGTGAACGCAACAATCGCGGCAATCAGAATGGAGATAATGACAACGTCAATTGGTGATGAAATGCCGGCATTGACGACGATACGATCTGCATAATAGCCAGAGAACAGGACAAGAATACCAAGCTGCCAAAGGCCGCGTGCACCTGATGGCTCACGGTGACCGATCGCATCAACCGGCAGGCCGGGAGCGCTCTTCGGGAAGATAATCGAACTGATAAAAATCCAGAGGGCATATAAACCGGCAAGTGTCAGCCCCGGAATGAATGCACCTTTGTACATGTCACCTACTGAGCGTCCGAGCTGGTCACCAAGAATAATCAGAACGAGAGAAGGTGGAATAATCTGAGCCAATGTACCTGCAGCAGCAATAACACCGCTGGCAAGTCTGCGATCATAACCATAACGCAGCATGATCGGCAGGGAGATCAGGCCCATCGAGATAACGGATGCTGCGACAACACCCGTTGTTGCTGCGAGGAGGGCACCAACAAAAATGACCGCATAGGCAAGACCACCACGGATGGTTCCGAAAACCTGACCGATGGTATCAAGCAGATCTTCGGCCATGCCTGAACGTTCGAGTACGAGGCCCATAAAGGTAAAGAAGGGGATGGCAAGCATCACCTCATTTTTCATGACCTCGAACATTCGGTCTGGCAAGGCTTGTAAAAGCGGCCATTGAACGTTCACAGAGCCCGGTACGAGGTCTGTGAGGAAAAGGGCAATAAAGAAGAAGATCAGACCATTGGCAGCCAGCGAAAACGCAACAGGGTACCCCAACAGCAGAAACACGATAAGCGACGCAAACATTAACGGCGCAAGATTGTGGGCTATAAGCTCAAGCATGGAATAAACTCTGCTACTTAATCAGCTGCGGGCCGAACCGTCATCGGACGATCCTGCTTTGGAGCTGTTACCAGGGGAAACGGCTGTATCTTCTGAAGCAAGCTCAGCCTTAATACGGTCAGCTTCTTCTTTTGCACTGTCGAGGTGGCCGGCGTGATTATCGGGCATCAGGCCGCGCATAATGGCTATGCGTTTGATGACTTCGCTGATCCACTGAAGACCAAGCACATAGAAGCCTGCCATGATAAGTGCCTTCGCAGGCCAGACAATCAGGCCGCCAACACTTGAGGAAACCTCACCTGAACGATAGGTCGAAAATACGAAATCTGGCGTCAGATACATCATGACAGCCAGAAATGGCAGCATAAAGAAGAAATGACAGAATAGCTCAACCCAGTTCCTTGCCTTTGGAGAAAGGCGGGAAGAAATTACGTCGATGCGGACATGACCGTTATTTTTCCACGTCCATGCAGCGCATAGCATGAAGGTCGCCCCAAACAGGTACCATTGCAGTTCCAGAAGACCATTGGATGAAAGATCTGGAAAAATATAGCGCAGCAAGGCATTTCCGGCAGACACAAGCGTTGCCAGAAACACGGTCCATGCAAAAATACGGCCAATCCACTCGGTAATAAAATCGATACCGCGCGATAATTTAATCAGGCTGGACACCGGATTCCTCATACTTCTTTATATTCGCCCCAAAGACCAGTATGCTCTCTGAAACCCGATGTTACGGGTGTCGTGGAACTTCTATTGCAGTTGTCGCTAACTTGGCGACCCCGACAATGGTCATGAATTTCACGTCAAAATTCAGTAAACGACCCGTATGGGCTCGCTTTGGACACTAGGCTGTGCTAGGCGAACATTTCTGTAATTTTAAAATACCTATTTGGTATTGGCTTTTCATCTAGACGATCTGGATGAAAGGCGCAATAAAATATCGAATTATAGTGTATAAACATGCTGGATATAATGGAACGAGCCATATGAGTGATGAATTCTTTCGTGAGGTTGACGAGGAATACCGTCGTGACCGTATTTCTGAAATATGGAAAAAACACAGCAATCTGATTATCAGTGTTGTTGCGCTCGTGATCATCGGTGTTGGTGGTTATCGTTATTGGGAAAATGCACAGCTTAATAAAGCTCAGGATGCCAGCATGCGTTTTATGCAGGCAACCAGCCTTATCCAGCAGGGCAAGAATTCCGATGCTGAACAGATTCTCGGTAGCCTGAGTAAAGATGCTCCTGAAAGCTATGTATTGCTTTCCCGCTTTACGGCTGCTGGTGATCTGGTTGCGAAGGATACGGATGGCGCCATTCGTGAGTACAATGCGCTTGCCGCAGACAGCAAGATCAGCACTGACTGGCGTGATTATGCCAAGCTGCGTAGTGCCATGTTGCGGATGAATGCCGCTGACCCGTCTTCTGCACAGAGCGACCTTGAGCTTCTTTCCAATAACAGTGCCTGGCGTCACACGGCAAAAGAAATGCTGGTTTTGCTCTTTATCGAGAAGGGTGATCAGGCAGCTGCCCGACGTTGGCTCGATGCTATTGAACAAGATGCTGAGACACCTCCTTCTTTACGGACCCGTTTGCCGCTTTATACCGGTATTCTGGACGGTGGGGTTGTTCAAACTGTAAAGTAAGCATTTATGGGACGATACATCGTCCCATAAATTTATGATTTTGATGCCTGCTCTTAATTCGATGCAGGAAAATATGTGAGACTACAGGGACCATGACCCTAACCGTTGCCATTATTGGACGTCCAAACGTCGGAAAATCAACCATGTTCAATCGACTGGTTGGTAAAAAACTTGCGCTTGTTGACGACAGGCCGGGGGTAACCCGGGATCGCCGGGAAGGGGATGCCCGTCTTGCAGAGCTTTCATTCAAAATTATTGATACGGCTGGTTTGGAAGAAGCAGACGACGCCTCACTGCTTGGGCGCATGCGGGCGCAGACTGAAGCTGCCATTGATGAAGCTGATCTTCTGTTCTTTGTCGTTGATGCCCGTGTTGGTATTTTACCGGCTGACCGTCCATTTGCAGAACTTGTCCGACGATCTGGCAAGCCCGTCATTCTGATTGCCAATAAGGCAGAAGGCGGCAAGGGGATGGAAGGCGCTTATGAAGCCTACTCCCTTGGACTTGGGGATCCAATCGCTCTTTCTGCGGAACATGGTGAGGGGCTGGGCGATCTTTATGATGCGCTTGTTCCATATAAGGAGCAGATGGATTGGGATGACGATGATGAAATGGATGACGAAGCACGGGCTAAAAAGCCTTTGCAGGTTGCCATTGTCGGTCGTCCGAATGCCGGTAAATCAACCCTGATCAATCGGATGCTCGGGGAAGAGCGTTTGCTGACAGGGCCGGAGGCCGGTATTACGCGCGATTCCATCTCTCTTGACTGGTCGTGGCGTGGACGACAGTTCCGTCTCTTTGATACGGCAGGTTTGCGGAAAAGGGCGCGTGTTGAGGATAAGCTTGAGAAACTGTCTGTTGCCGATGGTTTGCGTGCTGTCCGTTTTGCAGAAGTGGTTGTGGTGTTGCTTGATGCAACCATTCCATTTGAAAAGCAGGATTTAACCATTGTTGACCTGATTGAAACGGAAGGCCGCGCATTGGTCATCGGCCTCAATAAATGGGATCTCGTGGCGGACCAGAGTGGTTTGCTTACAGAGCTGAAGGAAAAGGCTACTCGTCTTCTACCTCAGGTCAGGGGCGCACCGATCATTCCTTTGTCCGGCCTTGCAGGTGAGGGGATTGATGCCCTGATGAAGGCCGTGCTTCAAGTTTATGAAGTATGGAATACGCGTATTTCAACTGCACGTCTCAATGAATGGCTTTCTGAGGCATTGGAGGTTAATCCACCACCTGCTGTTTCAGGGCGTCGTATCAAGATACGCTATATGACACAGGTTAAGGCCAGACCCCCGCATTTTGCTATTTTCGGAAACCAGCTTGATGCGCTGCCAAAATCATACAGCCGTTATCTGGTCAACAATATCCGTGAAGTCTTTAAGTTGCCGGGCGTGCCGATCAGGCTGTCTCTGCGGACGGGTAAGAACCCATTCGATAAAAAACGTCGTTAAGTTTTTATAGCCAGAAAATTTGTTAAGCAGCCTAAGGAGATAACTTATCTCCTCTTTAGGTTTGTCTAAAGGCTTATTTTTTTTCCTGACTGCTACATATACTATCCAAGAGTATAGATAGAAACATACCGCTTTAACGCATTGCAACATCCATCTGCTCAATGGACATGCCGGGGGCATGAGCCAGTGAACTGATTAAAATCAGCTCACCTTCCTCTTTTACGTACGGCAGGTGACATAGTGCTAAGAAACCAACTGAATAACATACTTCGACGGGATCATAAATCCATTCCCTGGAATGATATGGCCCCGATTAGGGCAGAACTATTTAGTATCGAACGTCTTGAACAGCATGCTGAAAGTTTGGCTCATGCCCAGACAGTGACCCAGTCACCGAAGTCTGTCATGTCGCTTCAGTCCAGACTTGATGAAAATGCAAAAGCTCTGCTGAAGGCTTACAGGGCCAGTGCGAATGCTGTTGAAGCCGAGGATGAAATTGTTCCGGCCGCCGAATGGCTGCTGGATAATTATCATGTGATTGAAGAACAAATATGGGAAATCCGCTCAGATCTGCCACAAAGTTATTATAAGCAGTTGCCTAAACTTGATAGTGGCCCGTTCAGTGGCTATCCACGTGTTTTTGGCATTGCCTGGGCATTTGTTGCTCATACGGATAGTCATTTTACACCTGAAGCCCTGCGTAGTTTCTTACGGTCTTATCAGCGTGTTCAGCCCCTGACGATTGGTGAGTTGTGGGCTGTAGCCATCACATTACGCATTGTTCTTATCGAAAATCTGAGGCGTTTATCCAAACAGATCATTGATGCCCATCTTTTACGTGAGGAAGCCAATGAGTTAGCCGACCGTATGCTGGGTGTGAATGGTCATGCGCAGGAAACAATGGCGGATGTTCTTGCGCCTTATGACCGGAAATCCCTGCCAGTTATTCTTGCTGCCCAGCTTTCTCGCCGTTTCAGAGATCCTGATCCAAAGATTGCCCCCATTCAGGAGTGGCTGGAACGCAGATTGGAGCAGGATAATCTGACCATTGATGAGGCCGTCCATCTTGCCCAGCAAAGACAGGGCGCTTCAAATGTGACCGTTCAGAATGTCGTCACAAGTATGCGTCTGATCTCCAATACTGACTGGTCCGAGCTTTTTGAAAGTGTCAGTCTTGTTGATGAATGTCTTCGCCATGCCTGTTCATTCCGTAAAATGGATTTCTCGACACGTAATCTATACCGTAGTGCGATTGAGGTTCTGGCACGTGGTTCCAAACTGAAAGAGCTGGAAATTGCCGAACGGGCCTTGGCGTGTGCTGAGGAAGCCCGGGAAAAGGGAGAAGAAAAAAGAAAACAGGATCCGGGTTACTATCTTGTCTCTAAAGGGCGTTATGAATTTGAGCGTCTGATTAACTTCAAACCTCCGTTTGGAAAATGGTTTTACCGGTCTGCGATTGCACGAGGAGTTAGAAGTTATGTGACCAGCGTACATGTTGTGATGCTGGTCATTCTTGCTGGCATTTTAGCGCTTGTCTGGCGTTCTGATCTTAACTTAATTTATCTCCCCTTATTACTTGTTATTGGCTTGATACCTGTCAGTGAAGCAGCTGTTTTCATAGTCAATCAGCTAGCCATCAGACTGTATAAACCCCGAAAGCTTCCGGCATTCAACTTGGGAGACTTTATACCAGAACATCTCCGGACAATGGTTGTTGTGCCGACGCTTCTCCTTAACAAGGCAGATGTTCTTGAGCAGGTTGAACAGCTGGAGGTCCACCATCTGGCAAGTCCTGATGGACATGTGACATACGCTTTGCTGTCTGACTGGCAGGATTCTGATCAGGAAATAACGGATCAGGATAAGGAGCTTCTGGAAACTGCTCAAAAGGCTGTTGAAGCTCTTAATGAGAAATATGGTCCCAGTGCATCCGGACGACGTTTTCTTATACTCCATCGTCGCCGACTGTTCAATGAAAGTGAAAATACATGGATGGGCTGGGAGCGGAAGCGGGGCAAACTTAGTGAATTGAACCGATTGTTACGCGGAGATACTGAGACGACATTCCTGCCGGATGCGGATGTAAACCGGGTGCCAGAGAATGTCCGGTTTGTTATTACGCTTGATGCAGACACACGTCTTCCATTGGGAACTGTCAGTAAGCTTATTGGCAAGATGGCCCATCCTCTGAATCAGCCCAAGTTTGATAAGAATTTACAGCGAATAACCGAAGGCTATGCGATTATGCAGCCGCGTGTTACGCCTTCACTTCCGACACAAAGTGAAAGTACGCTATTTCAGCAGGTGTTTTCCAGCCCTGGTGGGCTTGACCCTTATTCAAGTGCGGTTTCCGATGTTTATCAGGATATGTTCGGGGAAGGCACATATACAGGAAAAGGTATATATGATGTTGATGCCTTTGAGGCATCTCTTGAAGGACGTATTCCTGAAAATACACTGCTTAGCCATGATCTTTTTGAGAGCATCTTTGCTCGTGCTGCTTATGTTTCTGACATAGAATTTATTGAAGACTTTCCATCTCGATATGATGTTGCCAATAAACGCGCCCATCGTTGGGCACGCGGTGACTGGCAGTTGCTACCCTGGGCTTTACGGCTGACTAAGAGGGGCTTTGGTGGTGTTGCCCGGCTCGGCCGGTGGAAAATGATGGATAATCTGCGTCGAGCAATGCTCGCGCCAATGACGTTTATTGCTTTTATTGCCAGCTGGTTTTTGCCACCCAATGCAGCCTTCTACTGGCTCTTGTCACTTGTGTTGATGATGGCTGTTCCAAGTCTTGTTCCTGTCTTCATATCTGCAACCTCGCGGCTAAGAGGAATTACACGGCGAAGCCGATTTACCGTTATTGCCAATGATCTGAAAATAGCCGGACTCCTTGTTCTTCTGAATATAACATTCCTTGCTGATCAGGCATGGCTGATGGGGGATGCGTTTTTCAGAACGATCTACCGTTTGTTTATCAGCCGTAAGAATATGCTTGAATGGGTAACGTCAGCTCAGGCCGGGAGTCGTCCCCGACTGACATTATTTGGCTTCTATCGTTCTATGTCAGGCGGAGTTGTTCTTGTTGTTCTAGCGCTGCTTTTGGCTGTTGCTTTTGGACAAGCTGCCTGGCTAGAAATCTTGCCACTGGCTATTTTATGGCTTGCCGCTCCTGCTATTGCTTCATTGATCAGTAAACGTCCCAAGGCCCGTAACCGTGTGGAAATTACTCAGGAAGACAAGAATGAGCTCAGAATAATCGCAAGAAAAACATGGCGGTATTTTGAGACCTTTGTAACAGCCGACGATAATATGCTGCCACCGGATAATTTTCAGGAAGATCCTGAACCAATTTTGGCACGGCGGACATCTCCAACAAATATTAGTCTCTATTTTCTCTCTGCTGTTTCAGCCCGTGATTTTGGCTGGACAAGTACCCTGCGGGCTGTCGAGCGTTTTGAGTCTACATTTGAAACCCTGAAAAAGCTCGAGAAATTCAAAGGACACTTTTATAATTGGTATGACACATCTAACCTGGATGTCCTTCAGCCCCCTTATGTTTCATCGGTTGATAGCGGTAATTTTGGTGGACATTTGATTGCTCTTGCTCAGGCGTGTGAAGAATGGGCTGAAATGCCGATCAAAAGAGAAGTTGTTATGACAGGTATCTCAGACAATCTGTCTCTTTTGAAAGATGCTCTTGAAGCTATTGGTTCTGAAATTGGAGACAAATCTAATAAAGTCGATGAGTATCTCAGACAGATAGAAGAGCGCTTGTCCTTTATACTGAATGAGGAAGACAAACCTCTCGAAGATACGCTGTTCTCCCTGGAAATACTTTGTGCTGAGCTAGTCCTGCATATTGAAACGGTAATATCAAAAATCCGTTCGTTGAGTGCTGCGGACGTTCTTTTTTGGGCAAAGGCAGTTCTTACTTCGGTTGAGGAGCATCATAAGGATATTCTTTATCTGCGCGATGCGCCGCAAAGTGTACGCCGACGTCTTAGGAAGATAGCTACCCGAGCCCGTAAACTTGCTCTTGATATGGATTTCAGTTTTCTGGTCGATAAAAAGCGCAAGCTGCTCTCAATAGGTTACTCTGTTCCACAGAATAGCCTTGATAACAATTGTTATGACCTTCTGGCGTCTGAAGCACGCCTTGCCAGTTTCTTCGCTATTGCAAAGGGTGATGTCCCGGCGCGTCACTGGTTCCGTCTAGGCAGAACCGGGGCTCCTGTCGGTAAGGGGGCGGCCCTTATATCTTGGTCCGGCTCAATGTTTGAATATTTGATGCCGGCTTTGGTTATGCGGGAACCGATTGGTTCTCTGCTGGATCGGACAAACAATCTGGTTGTTGATTGTCAGGAGGCCTATGGCACAAAGATAGGAACACCGTGGGGCATATCGGAATCTGCCTATAATGCGCGTGATATCGAGTTTACCTATCAGTATTCAAACTTTGGCATTCCTGATCTTGGGCTTAAACGCGGGCTGTCTGATAATCATGTCATAGCCCCTTATGCTACGGGGCTCGCATCAATGTATGATCCCCACAAGGTCATTGAGAATTACAGACGTCTTAAGGATATAGGGGCGTGTGGCCGATACGGCTATTATGATGCAGTGGATTTCACGAAGGCCCGTCTTCTTGAAGGCATTGAGTTTGAGATTGTATATAATTATATGGCTCACCATCAGGGAATGACGATTGTTGCAATTGCCAATACCCTGATGAACAAGTGCATGCAGGAGCGTTTCCATGCTGAGCCAATTATCCATGCCAGTGAATTGCTTCTTCAGGAACGTACGCCGCGTCATGTTACAGCGCCGCCACAACGCGCCGAAGAGTACAATGTTGCAGCAGCCAAGTTAAAAGTGGGAGCTGCAACCGTTCGTCGTCTGACAGCCGTACGCGGGACGTCGCCAGCAACCCATCTCATGTCCAATGGCAGCTATTCCGTTATGCTGACATCTGCCGGCTCTGGCGTCAGCAAGTGGAATGGCATGACAGTAACCCGCTGGCGTGAAGATGCATCACGGGATGACTGGGGTTCATATATCTTCCTGAAAGATATTGAGACGAAAGAGGTATGGTCAGCGGGGCAGCAGCCGACGGGGACAATTCCAGACCAGTATGAAGTTCTGTTTAGTGAAGACAGAGCGGAGTTTAGCCGCAGGGATGGTAATCTCACAACTGCAATGGATGTTCTCGTATCTGCTGAAAGTCCATCAGAAGTCCGGCGTATTACTCTGTCTAATTCAGGTTCTGAGACACGGATGATCGAACTGACATCTTACATGGAGCTTGTGCTAGCCAGCTCAGATTCAGACATTGCACATCCGGCTTTCTCTAAGATGTTTGTACAAACCGAGTATCTGCAAGAATATGGTGCTTTGATCGCAACAAGGCGCCCACGAGCTGCAAACGATCCGGAATTATGGGCCGCACATGTGGCTTTTATCAGCGGTGATCACTTGAGAGAGCCAACTGAGTATGAGACCGATCGTGCCAGGTTCCTCGGTCGTGGAAGGACAATTCGCTCTCCGGAAGCAATATGGGAGGAGGGGAAACTCTCCAATTCTACCGGAACGGTTCTTGATCCTGTCTTTTCATTGCGTCATCGGGTTGAGGTCGAACCAGGAAGAACCACACGTATTTCGTTCTGGACATTTGTTGCATCCTCCCGTGATGAGCTGATTAATCTTATTGATACTCATCGGAGCCCCGGTTCGTATGAGCGCGCCATGACGTTGGCATGGACACAGGCCCAGCTACAACTGCGCCACTTGGATATTGGTGCCCGCGAAGCTGCAGATTTCCAGAGACTGGCCGGGCATGTCATCTTTGCTGATCCGCGGCTAAGGCCATCTTCGGATATCATCAAGTTGGGCCTTGGCCCGCAAAACGGATTGTGGTCGCAGGGGATATCTGGAGATCTGCCAATTGTTGCGATACGGATTGATGATCTTGAGGATATGGAAGTTGTCCGACAGTTAATTCGTGCGCATGAGTATTGGAATCTCAAAGGGTTATCTGTCGATCTTGTGATTATAAATGAGCGCTCAGCATCGTATTTGCAGGACCTGCAGAACGCAATTGAAGCTGTGGCTCGGGCAAGTCGACCGCGTTTGATTATCAATGGACGTGCGATTGGAGGTTCCATATATACGCTGCGCTCTGATCTGATGAGTGTTGAGACACGCAATCTGGTGAATTCTGTTGCACGTATTGTTCTGACAGCAAGGCGCGGCTTACTGGCAGACCAGTTTGCCCGTCTGGATACGGCGCCTCCTGTCAAACTGCTGCCTCCTTACAGATACAATTCTTCTGCAGAGCGAATTGAGTTGTCTGAGGAACTGGAGTTTTTCAATGGCTTTGGTGGTTTTGCTGATAATGGCCGAGAGTATGTCATTACGTTTGAAAGTAAAAAGCAAACACCAACGCCATGGATTAATGTTATTGCCAACGATGGTTTTGGTTTTCACGTCTCTGCAGAGGGGGCCGGTTATACCTGGGCGGTCAACAGCCGAGATTATCAACTGACACCGTGGTCAAATGATCCTGTATCGAACGCTGCCGGTGAATGTCTTTATATCCGGGATGAAAAAACAGGTGATATCTTCTGCCCAACGGCAGCCCCACTCCGTGACAGGGGAAACTATATTGCCCGGCACGGTAGGGGCTACAGCCGTTTTGAACATCGTGCCTTTGGTATTCATATGGATACCTTGCAGTTTGTTCCCGTGACGGACCATGTGAAGATTACCCGGTTGAAGTTAAAAAACCTTTCAGGTCAGCCGCGTGAACTATCTATAACGGCTTATCTTGAATGGGTTCTGGGTTCCTCCCGTGGAGCTGTTGCGCCTTACATTGTCACGGAAATAGAGCCTGAAACACAAGCATTTTTAGCTCGTAATCCATGGAGTATCCCATTCGGAACGCGTGTTTCATTCTTTGATATGCTTGGACAGCAGACAGCCTGGACTGGTGATCGTCGTGAGTTTCTGGGTCGTAATGGTAGGTTGGCCTATCCGGCTGTATTACAGGAGAAAGAGCCCCTCTCAGGCAATACTGGCGCTGGTTATGATCCGTGTGCTGCCATCCAGCAGAAGATTGAACTTGCACCCGAAGAAACTAAGGAAATTATTGTTCTATTAGGAGATGCTGAATCAGTTGATGAAGCTAAGGCGCTTGTCGAAAAGTACCGGTCTATCAATTTCGACAGCCTGCTAAATGAAGTTAAAGAGTACTGGGATAAAATTCTGACAGCAATTCAGATACGAACGCCAGACCGAGCTATGGACATCATGATCAACCACTGGCTCCTGTATCAGACCCAGGCATGCCGGATTACGGCCCGCTCTGCATTCTATCAGGCGAGTGGTGCATATGGTTTTCGTGATCAGTTGCAAGATGGTATGGCAATGACATTTACCCTGCCAGAACAGACTAGACAGCATCTTATTCGTGCGGCAGGAAGGCAGTTTCCGGAAGGTGATGTTCAGCACTGGTGGTTGCCACATTCCGGGCAGGGTGTCCGAACACGGATCTCTGATGACAGGGTCTGGCTGTCTTATGGTGTTGCAACCTACATTCGAGCAACAGGTGACGAAAGCATTCTCGATGAACAAATTCCATTCATTGAAGGGCAGCAGCTTGGTGAGGGGGAGCATGATGCCTTTTTCTTCCCACTGCAGTCAGAGGAAGTTGCCAGCCTGTTTGAGCACTGTGCACGTGGTCTTGATCAATGTGTCAAACTGACCGGTTCGCATGGTTTGCCACTTATCGGTACAGGTGACTGGAATGATGGTATGAACCGTGTTGGTGAACTTGGTAAGGGTGAAAGTATCTGGCTTGGTTGGCTTTTTGTAAAAACGGTTGAGCTGATCGCACCATTTGCGGAGAAACGTGATCCGGATAGGCTGAATACATGGCGTGTTCATTCTGCAATGGTTGCTGCTGCCATTGAACAATATGGCTGGGATGGTGAATGGTATCGCCGCGGATACTTTGATGATGGCACACCATTTGGATCTTCTGGCAGTGATGAATGCCAGATAGATGCTATTGCCCAGACTTGGGCTGTTCTGTCTGGAGGTGCAAAGCCGGAAAGGGCCCATAAGGCGATGCGGGCGATGGAGCGATATCTTGTCCGCTATGAAGATGGCATCTCGTTATTGTTTACGCCGCCCTTTGATAAGACCTCTCGTGATCCGGGTTACATAAAAGGATACCCGCCAGGTTTGCGTGAGAATGGAGGTCAATATAGTCACGCAGCAATGTGGGGGATTATTGCCTTTGCCGAAATGGGTAAGGGAGACACGGCTGGGCGGCTGTTCTCACTGCTGAACCCCATCAATCATGCCAAGAATGATGAAGAAGTTGCCCGCTATAAAGTTGAACCTTACGTCGTTGCTGCTGACGTTTATTCTGAAGCGCCGCATATCGGCCGGGGTGGCTGGACGTGGTACACAGGCTCTGCAGGCTGGATGTACAGAGCCGGAGTTGAGAGCATCATTGGTCTCAAACAGCAGGACGGTCATTTGACAATTGAGCCGTGTATTCCAACCTACTGGCCATCATTCAGTTGTCGGGTTCATATTGCTGACACCACCTATGAGATTGAAGTCAGCAATGACGCCAGTGTCAATAAGGGAATCAGTAAGGCACTTCTGAATGGCAAGGTACAGAAGATCGAGAAAAGTGGCCGTCTCATACTCCTGCTTGACGGGAAGGCCCACAAGCTTGAAATCTCACTTGGAAAGAAGGGCTCCGGCTCGCGAAAGAGTGAATAAAAACGGGCAGGATTTAATCCTGCCCAAACTGTTCCACTCTTGGGTAGCCAATCATGCAGGCATTTGAGGTGTTAAAATCCGGCCGTCTTGCGGAAAGTCGAGTATCTTGCCTGTTTCATTCCATTCGTTCGAAGCCAGAGTAATGAAATGCGGTGCAAGATCTTCCGGCGTTCTTAAGGTGGATTGATCTTCGCCAGGCATCGCTTTTTTGCGCATCGAGGTTGCAAGCGGGCCGGGATTGACCAGCATGACCCGTACAGGTGTCTTTACGGTCTCAGCCGCATAGGTACGAACCAGTGCTTCCAAGGCTGCCTTTGAAACGGAATAAGGACCCCAGTAGGCTTTGCACTTGTGAGCGGCGCCAGATGTCAGGAATATTGCCCGACCGGCCTCTGAGGCCCGTAGAAGTTGATCAAGAGAGCGGATGAGACGCCAGTTTGCCGTCACATTCAGTTTCATGACGGAATCCCATACGGTTTGATCAATGTGGGTGATTGGGGAGAGTTCACCAAGCATCCCGGCATTGCCAACCAGAATATCAAGTTTGCCCCAACGCTGGTAGATTGCAGCACCAAGACGGTCAATGGCTTCAAAATCTGTCAGGTCAACGGGCACGAGTGTTGCTGTGCTGCCAGCAGCCTGAATGGCATCATCCAGTTCTTCCAGAGCGCCCTGTGTTCTGGCTAAGGCAATAATATGAGCGCCAGCTTCAGCTAAAGCGAGGGCTGCTGCTCTGCCAATTCCGCGTGAAGCACCCGTTACAACGGCAACTTTGCCAGCCAGTATTTTTGACACATCAAACTCCGTTCATACCAGATCGATAAACCAGTCCATGCAGGCTAAAATGAAAGCCGGGTTATTTTATAACAACTCCGGCTTTATATGATCAATTCGCTTCTGTCAGCAAGGACTTGTGGGGAGGTGTTAATGAGCTGACATCGGTCAATGGTGTTGGGTAATCGCCTGTAAAGCAGTGATCGGTCAGCTGTGGCTGCTTTGGATCACGTCCTTCATAACCCATGGATTTATAAATACCGTCGACGCTCAGGAAGGCGAGGGAGTCGGCACCGATAAACTCACACATTTCCTGCAGGTTATGGGTTGCCGCCAACAGGTTATCTTTATTGGGCGTGTCGATGCCATAATAATCAGGGTGCGTAATCGGTGGGCTGGCGATACGGAAGTGAACTTCCTTGGCTCCTGCCTCACGCATCATGCGAACAATTTTGATTGATGTTGTGCCACGAACGAGGCTGTCATCAATCAGCACAATGCGCTTGCCCTCAATAACACTGCGGTTTGCCGAATGCTTCATACGCACACCAAGTTCACGTACGGATTGGGTCGGTTGAATAAAGGTTCTGCCAACATAATGGTTACGGATAATTCCAAGCTCATAAGGTTTGCCAATCTGCTGAGCATAACCAAGAGCGGCCGGAACACCTGAATCCGGTACAGGAACAATGACATCTACATCAGCCGGTGCTTCTTTTGCCAGCTGCTGCCCCATGGCTTTGCGTGTTTGATAGACATCACGGCCATTCACGATTGAATCTGGGCGGGCAAAGTAGATGTATTCAAAAACGCACGGTCGTGCAGGCTGCCGTGGGAATGGGAAGAAGGATTCAATGCCATCAGAAGAGATGACAACCACTTCCCCATTTTCGATATCACGAATGAAGCGTGCGCCAATGATATCAAGGGCACACGTTTCCGAGGCCAGAATATAGCGACCGTCAAGCTCACCAAGCACCAGTGGGCGAATGCCAAGAGGGTCACGTGCACCAATCAGCTTTTTATTGGACAGGGCTACAAAAGAGTAGGCACCTTCAAGCTGCTTAAGTGCTGTGATAAAACGATCAAGGAGTTTACCGCGGCTTCTGGCAACCAGATGAACGATAACTTCAGAGTCCATTGTAGACTGGAAGATCGCACCATCACTGATCAGCTGACGTCGGAGAGAGAGGCCATTGGTGATGTTGCCATTATGGGCGGCAGCGAAGCCACCTCCCTCAAGTTCAGCAAAGAGAGGCTGCACGTTGCGCAGAATTGTCTCGCCAGTGGTTGAATACCGGACATGACCGATGGCAGAGTCACCGACAAGACGTTCAATAACCGAACGTCGGGAAAAGTTGTCCCCGACAAGGCCTAATTTGCGCTCTGAGTGGAAGACCTTACCATCAAAGGAGACGATACCGGCAGCTTCCTGCCCGCGATGCTGTAGGGCATGGAGGCCAAGAGCCGTAATTGCAGCAGCATCCGGGTGATTGAAAATACCAAAAACCCCACATTCTTCACGCAAGGTATCTCCGTCGAGATCAAGATCGAAATCACTGCTTTCACAGGCTCCGGAGCGCTGATACATTTTAAACCCTCTTGGATTCTGGTGCTATCGATGACCGTTGTGGCTTAATGCCAAAAAGCGCCAAGACAAAGGCGCCTATAGTTCAATATGTTTTACTCTTACAAAAGATATGGGGACTGCGCATTTGTAGAGCAATCCCCATAAAATCTTACTGCTGACCTGCTGAGCCATCTGGTTGTGATGAGGGCTCAACGTTCTCCTGCTGTGTCTGGGCAGGCTCTGGAGGTGGTTCACTTCCACTGTCTGCCGGTTTCTTGAAGAACTTGTCGGCCAAACCTTCTGTGTTGGCTTTGAACATGTTTGAGATGGTTGCGCTGGTGCTATCCAGTAATGGACGTGTTTTGGCGCTTTCTGCCCAATCAGGGACCTTACCCTGCAACAGCAGGCTAAATAGCAGCCATGCAATAACGCAAATCAGAAAGCCACGAACGATCCCGAAAACCAAACCCAGCGTCCGATCAACCGCACCAATACGGGAATCAAGGACAAGATCAGAAATCTGTACAGTAATCAGAGACATGAGCAGTAATGTAACTATGAAGATGCCTGCAATCGTGATGGCCAAGGCGATTGTGTCATGAGAGACGTATTGCTTGGTAAAAGGCAGAATAGCTGGAAAAAGGAACCATGCGGCTGCAGCTGCGATAACCCATGCAGCAATTCCAAGAACTTCCCGAGAAAAACCACGGACAGCAGCAAGAACTGCAGAAATAAGTGTAACGCCGATAACGACGATATCCAGAACAGAAATTGGCATTGATCTGTTAAATCCAAGCGGGCGGCAGAGCCGCAACATGTAAATTAAGTTAAACGCACATATAGCGTCAGTTTTTTACTTAGTCACCCTTCGAGATCAGAAAGATGGGGTTTTCCCCGTACCCTTGAGGCTGCAATAGACGCAACAAGATCGGTAATGTGGCCTATCGCATTCGGAGTAAGAGCAAATTTTTCATTCCGTTCCTGTCTTGGGACTGGCGTAACAGCAGTGCGGAAGCCAAGTTTAGCAGCTTCTTTGAGACGGTTCTGCATGTGTGAAACTGGTCTGATTGCGCCTGAGAGGCCAAGCTCTCCAAAATAAACCGTGTCTGAGGGAAGGGCAGCGCCTGATAATGATGAAACCAGGGCCGCAGCCGCAGCAAGATCTGCAGCTGGCTCATTAATGCGTAAACCACCGGCAACATTGAGATAGACGTCGTGCATGCCAAGTTTCAGGCCACCGTGGGCTTCCAGAACGGCAAGGATCATGGCGAGACGGTTATTATCCCAGCCGATGACAGATCTTCGTGGGGTGCCAAGAGAACTGGGAGCAACGAGGGCCTGAATTTCAGTCAGGACAGGGCGTGTCCCTTCCATCCCAGCAAAAACAGCAGTTCCGGGAACCGCATGATCGCGTCCGGCAAGAAAAAGCTCGGAGGGATTTTCAATTTCCCGTAAGCCCTGATCACTCATTTCGAAGACACCGATTTCATCGGTCGGGCCAAAGCGGTTTTTAACGGCTCGCAGAATACGGAAATGATGGCTGTTATCTCCATCAAATGAGACAACCGCATCCACCATGTGTTCAACAACGCGCGGGCCCGCAATCTGGCCATCTTTTGTTACGTGACCAACGAGAATAACCGCTGTTCCCTTAGTCTTTGCAAAGCGGATCAGTGCCTGTGCGCTACCACGAACCTGCGTGACGGTTCCGGGTGCAGATTCAACGGTCTCGGTCCACATGGTCTGGATTGAATCGATGATTGCCAGTGTTGGCGGAACTCCGTTGGACATTGTCGCGATGATATCTTCGACATTTGTTTCTGCAGCAAGTTCCACAGGAGCGCTTGCTAAACCGAGACGTTCTGCACGCAGGCGCACCTGTGCGATGGCCTCTTCACCAGAGATATAGGCCACACGATGCCCTTTCTGGGCGAGGCTGGCTGCAGCCTGCATCAGAAGTGTGGATTTTCCAATGCCCGGATCACCGCCAATAAGAATAATGGAGCCATGGACAAAACCACCACCCGTGACCCGATCAAGTTCAGCAATGCCGGAGGGAATGCGCGGCGCTTCTTTAATCTCGCCAGAAAGGCTTTCAAAGGGGAAAACCCTGCCTTTTGCTCTTGAGGGACGTGTAGATGCCGGGCCTGCCAGGGGAGAACTTGAGGTTTCCTCAACGATCGTATTCCAGCCACCGCAGGCTTCACATTTGCCTTTCCAGCGGTTGTAAACGGCACCGCATTCCTGACAGATGAATTGAGAACTACGCTTAGCCATCAATATCTCCACCGATGTATTGCCGGAAATAGCGCTTGCCAAGGTGGGTCAGGACTTCATAGCCATTAGTACCAGCGCTTAAGCCCACATCATCAACACTGATACCATCACCAATCAGAGTAACCAAATCACCTACCTTGACGGAGGCTGGATCAATCTTCGTAATGTTAATAATGATCAGGTCCATGGAGACCGTGCCGATAAAGGGACAACGCTCACCAGAAACGACCGCAATACCTGCAGGTTTATTGGCAAGATGCTTATCTTTCGTGCCGCTGGTTGAACGCGGATAGCCATCAGCGTACCCAATGGAAATTGTCGCCAAACGCATCTCACCGTCAGTAATCCAGCGGCTGTTATAGCCGATGCTAGTACCCGCAGGAACGGTTCTGATCTGAACAATGCGCCCTTTAAGCGTTACAACTTCCTGCATGGGGTTAGGCTTGCCGGGGGTTGGATTGCCGCCGTATAAGGCATAGCCGGGGCGTAGCAGGTCATAAGTCGGCGCATTGGCCAGAAGAATTCCTGATGAATTGGACAATGAGGCCGGAATACCGGGAAACAGCTGACGGCAATTTTCAAAGCAATCAATCTGTCTCTGATTGAGCTGGTTATCGGGTTCTTCTGAAGAGACAAAGTGGCTCATCAGTAGTGATAACTCAAAACTCTCCAGAAGAGGGCTTTGCGCCACGGTGCTGATATCATCCGGTGTAATGCCAAGACGCGACATACCTGTGTCGATATGGAGAGCTGCCGGAAGCTTTTTACCTGTGTGTTTGCAAAATAATGACCAACGTTCGAGTTCTTCTATTGAACCCAGAACCGGTCGGATATTATAGGCCGCATAGGTTGTTTCAGTGTCTGCAAAGAGGCCATTGAGAACATAGATTGTTGCGTCTGGTGTTATGTTCCGGACACGTTTGGCTTCTGATAAAAGAGCTACAAAAAAGGTTTTGCAACCGGCTTTCAACAGAGCAGGAACGGCGTGTTCTATGCCAATACCATAAGCATTTGCTTTAACAACAGCCGCGCATTCTGCTGTTGCAGCCTGGCTTTTAAGAAACAGCCAGTTAGCGACAAGTGCATTAAGGTTGATCGTCAAAATCCCACCCGCTTCCGCAGCGGGGATGGTGCTGTCGGAATGGGGCGTTTCCCTGTTCATACCTGTACTCAATCTCCGATTCTTTCCGGCATTCTATCTTCTTCAGCCAGATCAGCAAAGCGAGTGACTTCAGCCTGGAAGGCGAGCTGTACAGTACCTGTTGGACCGTGACGCTGTTTGCCGATGATAACTTCAGCTTTACCGTGAGCCTCGTCCATATCGGCCTGCCACTTGAAGTGGTCTTCCGTGCCTTCTTTAGGCATCTTCATCTTGAGATAGTATTCTTCACGATACACGAACATGACAACGTCAGCGTCCTGTTCGATCGAGCCGGATTCACGAAGGTCAGACAGTTGAGGGCGTTTATCGTCACGGGTTTCAACCTGACGGGAAAGCTGTGACAGGGCAACGACTGGCACATTCAGCTCTTTGGCAAGGGCTTTCAGGCCAGTGGTGATCTCGGTCAATTCCTGAACGCGGTTCTCACCCTTCTTGCTGCTGCCACTGAGGAGTTGCAGATAGTCAACGATGAGAACATCAAGGCCGCGTTGTCTTTTGAGGCGGCGGGCACGGGCTGTCAGCTGAGCAATCGAAATACCACCTGTCTGGTCGATGTAGAAGGGGATTGTCTGCATCTGACGGGCTGCGTCAGTGAGGCGGAAAAACTCATCGTCCGTAATATCACCACGACGGATCTTATAGGATGAAATCCCGGCCTGTTCAGCGATAATACGGGTTGCCAATTGCTCGGATGACATTTCGAGTGAGAAGAAGCCGACAATGCCGCCATTAACAGTTTTGATTGAACCATCAGGCTGTTTCTCGCCCTTGTAAGCCTTGGCAATGTTAAAGGCGATATTGGTTGCGAGCGATGTTTTACCCATCGCTGGACGTCCGGCAAGAATGACAAGGTCAGATGGCTGCAGACCACCAAGGGTCTTGTCCATATCTTTAAGTCCGGTTGAGATACCTGACAGTTTGCCTTCACGCTTGAAAGCAGCGTCTGCCATATCAATAGCGCCAGTCAGGGCATCGGAGAACTTCTGGAAACCACCATCATAACGGCCTTTTTCAGCCAGCTCGTAGAGACGGCGTTCTGCATCTTCGATCTGTTCACGTGGGGCCATATCAACGGGCGCATCAAAAGCAACGTTGACGAGGTCCTCACCGATATTGATCAGATGGCGGCGAATTGCGAGATCATAGATGGTACGGCCATATTCTTCCGCATTGATGATTGTCGTTGCTTCGGCTGCTAGGCGGGCAAGATATTGAGAAACAGTCAGGCCACCAAGGTCTGCATCACCCAAAAATGTTTTGAGTGTAATAGGGGTTGCGAGTTTGCCCTGCTTGATGAGAAGCGATGTTACCTCAAAGATACGCTGGTGCGTACCATCAATAAAATGCTCAGGCAGAAGAAAGTCGGAAACACGATAATAAGCCTCGTTGTTGACGAGGATTGCACCCAGTAAAGCCTGCTCAGCCTCAATGTTGCCCGGAGCTTCACGGAAGTTTGTCTCGGCAACAGAAAGATGCGTAATCAGGGCGTTTGCGGTAGCCATTGTTGTTTCCGGTTAGTCTGCGAGTAAAACGTGTTACCAGAGTCATAAACATAAAATGAATTGACGCTACGGGCAGAACCGCTCCTGCGGCATCCTTTGCGTCACTACTCTCATAATCCACCTTTCTCCACACTATGGTAAAAAAAAGGCAGAGGTGATTGACACGAATCGCTAAAAAAATTGTACCGCAAGGTCAAAATAAAGAAAAGGCTGGAAGAGCAAGCCCTTCCAGCCTTTTTGTGATTCTGGAAATGAGAATCAGATTTCTTCGTCGTCGCCAGCTGCTTCAGCAAGAGCTGCACCAACTTCAAGGCCGAGATCGTCAAGATTGTTCTCTTCACGGGTGAAGACCGACTCACCACGTGCCTGACGCTCTGCTTCTTCAGGGCTGCGGGCAACGTTGATCAGGACCTTGACTTCTACTTCCGGATGTAGGTTGACCGGAACTTCCTGAACACCAAGTGTCTTGATTGGGTGATTCAGGACAATCTGCTGACGGGCAACAGAGAAGCCACCTTCTGTCATGGCTTCTGCGAGGTCACGTGTTGCGACAGAACCGTAGAGAACGCCTGTTTCACCAGCCTGACGGATGAGAACAAAGCTCTGGCCGTTCAGCTTCTCAGCAACAGCTTCAGCTTCCTGACGACGCTCAAGGTTACGAGCTTCGAGCTGAGCGCGCTGTGTTTCAAAGTGCTCTTTGTTGGCCTTTGTGGCGCGAAGAGCCTTGCCCTGTGGCAGAAGGAAGTTACGAGCAAAGCCGTCACGGACTTTTACTGTTTCGCCCATCTGGCCAAGTCTTGCGATACGTTCAAGCAGAATGACTTCCATTTTAGTCTCCTTTGGAATTCTGAATTGATTACTGTGGAGCAGCCGGGTTGGCTGGTCCGAATTTGCTACGGATATTGAACAGGATATCTACGACTCCAAGCCCAACAAGCGCGTAAATCAGAACGGTTGTCTGAAGTGCGGTTGTCAGGCCTATTGTGAGGTAGACAGCTGTTAAAATGAGGCCTCTGCCAGGTTTTTGTGGCGTGGCAAAGTGGATAAACATCAGGCCTTGAATAAACAGGGCCAGATAAACAGCAGAGCGAATACCAAGGCCAATTAAGCCAAACAGTCCATCCATAAATGCAAGCGCAATACCAATGAATGCAATCCCCATGATTGCAGGTGGAATGCGCGTTGCCGGAACGAAGACGCGAGGGCGCGGCATGCGTTTTGTTCGCGATGCAATTCTGTTCGCTAACCAGAGGTTCAGGAAAAGCGTCAGGAAAATAACGGATGTCTGTAATGACGGCAGGCCGCTATGTAACATCATGAAGAACTTGTCATGGTCATAATTGTCCTGAAAGCTTTCTTTCAGGGCGGGTTCTGCGGCATCAAGCATAGCATTGATATAGGCTGTATAGTTCTCGTAGTTCAGGTTGCTGCCTACAAGAAGGATGGCTGCAACCAGTGCGCTTGCGATGAGAACCAGACAGAACAGGATGTTACCGAATGGGTACCACTCCATTCCCCGATTGGTCTGCCTGCCTAGCAGAAGAAGATAGGCAAGACCCCATGAAGGCAGGCCAATGCCAACCAGCATAACCATACCCATGCTGAAGTTCTGGGTTGGCAGCATAAGAGCCAGAGCACCGACAAGAGATGCGATCAGCCCAGTCTGGTGGCGCCACGCCAAAGAGACAAAGAATATTGGGAAAGGAGTAAAATAAACCAGAACAGATACAGGCATGACATCTGGGACCAGCAGCGGGCTGGCGAGCAGGGCGGTTACAAGACCAGCCAATATGCCTATTAGAAAATTCGTGTTCATGGTTTTTCGCTGTCCCGCTGCTCTTGGCAGGGTTAGGGGAGGGCCCCAACTAATCCGGCGGAATTACACCGCCGGATAAGATCACATATCGCTAAGAAATTAGCTGATTACGTATGGCAGTAGGCCAAGGAAACGAGCGCGCTTGATTGCCTGAGCAAGTTCGCGCTGCTTCTTGTTGGAAACAGCTGTAATACGGGAAGGAACAATCTTGCCACGTTCAGAAATGTAACGGGACAGGAGCTTTGTGTCCTTGTAATCAATCTTCGGAGCGCCTTCACCCGAGAATGGGCATGTCTTACGACGGCGGAAGAAAGGACGGCGACCAGCGCCACCAGCACCATTAGCCATGATTATTCCTCTTCGCTTGCGTTGACGTCGTTGTCGAGGCCATCTTCGTCATCACGACGGCGACCCTTACGATCATCACGATCGCGCTTCTGCATCATCACGGAAGGCTCTGTTTCGAGTTCTTCAACGCGGATTGTCATGAAGCGGAGAATGTCTTCGTTAATGCGCATCTGGCGTTCCATTTCAGCAACAGCAGCAGCTGGAGCTTCAATGTTGAACAGCGTGAAGTGAGCCTTACGGTTCTTCTTGATGCGATAAGCGAGGGACTTCAGTCCCCAGTTTTCGGTCTTTTCGATTTTGCCGCCATTGGACTCGAGAACACCCTTGTAGGTTTCGACCATAGCGTCGACCTGCTGAGGTGTTACGTCCTGACGAGCAAGAAAAATGTGCTCATAGAGAGGCATGTTGGGCCTTTCGGATCAGTGTAAACAATAGCTATTTTCTGTTGAAAATGAGCCGGTTTGTACGTTTCTTCGGCGCCAAGCCCTTCGAGCCTCAAGGCCCGAGAGGAATGTCGAAGGCGGAGACACTGGACGACGGATTTTCATTAATCCTACGCGCATAGCACGCCGTCCGTTCAGCCCCCAGCCGAGGCAAACGTGGAGTTCATATAACGATAATGTGCAGGATATGCAAGCGCTTCATGCAGAAAACACAGGGTGCTTTCTAACACTGTCAAATCGCTCTATAGATGTACCAGACTATGCCGAGGATTTACAGGAAGAGTTGCTATGATTTTAGGTTTAGGCTCAGATCTGTGTGATATCAGGCGGATAGAGGCCGTTCTGGAACGGCATGGAGAGCGTTTTACCCGTCGTATCTTTACACAGAGTGAGCAGGATAAAAGTGATCGTCGGGCTGCACGGGCCCCATCATACGCACGACGCTTTGCTGCAAAAGAAGCCTGTTCCAAGGCTTTGGGAACAGGGCTTTCACATGGTGTGTTCTGGCGCGATATGGAAGTTGTCAATCTGCCAACCGGACGGCCAACCATGCGGCTTTCAGGTGGGGCTTATAAGCGCCTTCTTGAGATGACCCCGGATGGCTATGAAGCCATTGTTCACGTCACACTGACGGATGATCCACCACTGGCTCAGGCTTTTGTGATTATTGAAGCCCGTCGGATTGGTGAAACAGTTCCACCTCTTGTTTGAGTATTATTTGCCAGTTTTGCCCTATAATATGGCTGATAACGCATTGATGCGTTGCAGCCGTTCCTATCATAAGGTAATGGCAATTCTTCCCTTCAAAGGGTTATGGGATTCGTAAATTCCTTTTTACGTTCCGTGATAAGCTTAATTTTATACAGGTGTCGATTATATGCAGATGATGCGCAATGTCTGGGATACGGTAAAGATTATCGTACAGGCTCTTCTGATTGCTCTGATACTCAGAACATGTCTGTTCCAGTCTTATAATATTCCGTCCGGTTCTATGGTGCCGACGCTTCTTGTGAATGATTTCCTGTTTGTCTCGAAATATTCATACGGATATTCCAAGTATTCTCTGCCATTCAATCTGCCACTGTTTTCTGGCCGTATTCTTGGGTCAGAACCAAAACGCGGTGATGTTATTGTCTTCAAGCTGCCGAAAGATGACAGTCAGGATTATATCAAGCGTCTGGTCGGAATGCCGGGCGACAAGATCCAGATGAAGGAAGGCCGCCTGTATATCAACGATACTGTTGTGCCACGCGAGCGTATCGAGGATTTCTTTTATAAGGGCCGGCGTATCCCGCAGTATATTGAAACTCTGCCAAATGGCGTGAAGCATCACATTATTGAATATAATGATGATAATGGGCCGCTTGATAATACCGAGCTTTATACGGTGCCGGAAGGTCATTACTTCATGATGGGTGACAACCGGGATGACTCTCTGGATTCCCGTGTTTCCACAGAGGTTGGGTATGTTCCTTACATCAATCTTGTTGGCCGCGCGGAAGTTATATTCCTATCAGTTGATGAAACGGCTTCTGCCTGGCAGTTCTGGCAATGGCCATGGACAATCCGCGGTGAGCGGATGTTCCAGCCGATCCGTTGATTTGAAAAGGCTTTTTAGCATTGGCTAAATCACCACGCCTCACCGAGCTTGAAAAACGCCTCGGTTATAAGTTCTCCGACAAGGCTCTGCTAGAGCGGGCCTTAACGCATGTCTCGGCAGCAGGTGCGCATACCGGGGCCAACTACCAGCGTCTTGAGTTTCTCGGCGATCGCGTTCTCGGACTGGTTGTTGCTGAAGTTCTGTGCCGGACATTTCAGGAAGCAACAGAGGGTGAGTTATCGCGCCGTCTTGCTGAACTGGTTCGGAAGGAAAGCTGCGCTGAAGTTGCCATCGCATGGGAAGTCGGGCCACATTTGCGCCTCGGTGCCAGTGAGATGCAGTCTGGCGGGCGCAAGAATACGGCAATTCTCGCCGATATCTGCGAGTCTATTCTGGGTGCTATCTTCATTGATGGCGGCTATAATGCTGCCAAGGCTGTTATTGAAGAGGCATTTCGCGAGCGGGTTACGGCACCGCGACGGCCGTTGCATGACGCCAAAACAGCTTTGCAGGAATGGGCTCAGGGGTTAGGCTTGCCAACACCGGTTTATGATCTTGTTGAGCGAACAGGGCCGGATCATGCGCCTCAGTTCCGTATTGCAGCTCGTGTTAGTGGACGGGCAGATTCCATAGGGCACGGTCCATCAAAACGGGTTGCGGAACAGAATGCGGCGCAAGGGCTTCTTATTCGAGAAGGCGTCTGGAAGGAAAATGGTGATGACAAAAACTGACGATACAAATACACGCGCTGGTTTTGTCGCTTTGATTGGTGCGCCAAATGCCGGTAAATCAACACTTCTGAATGCGCTCGTCGGGTCTAAGGTTTCGATTGTTTCGCATAAAGTGCAAACAACACGTACGATGGTTCGTGGTATTGTTATCGAAGACAACAGCCAGATCATCTTCGTTGATACACCGGGTATCTTTAAGCCAAAGCGCCGCCTTGATCGTGCGATGGTAACGTCTGCCTGGGGTGGAGCAGGTGATGCAGACGCGGTGGCTCTGCTGCTCGATTCGCGCAAAGGTCTGGACGAAGAGGCCGAAGCTATTCTGGTTAAACTGAATGAAATCAAGCGCCCGAAAATTCTGGTTCTGAACAAGATTGATCTGATTGAGCGTTCCCGTCTTCTGGAACTGACAGCTAAGGTCAATGCGCTGGTTGCTTTTGATCATACGTTTATGGTGTCCGCTCTTAAAGGGCAGGGTGTTCAGGATTTCTGTAAGCAGTTGGCAAGTATGATGCCGGAAGGGCCATGGCTGTACCCTGAAGATCAGATTTCTGATGCACCCCTGCGTATGCTGGCCGCTGAAATTACACGTGAGAAGCTCTATGAGCGGCTTCATCAGGAGTTGCCTTATCAGTCAACCGTTGAAACAGATCAGTGGCAGCAGCGGCCTGATGGTTCTGTGCGTATTGAGCAGACGATCTTTGTTGAGCGCGATAGTCAGCGCAAGATCATTCTTGGCAAGGGTGGGCAGACAATCAAGGCGATTGGTCAGGCATCGCGCCGTGAAATCAGCGAAATTGCTGAGGCGCCGGTTCACCTGTTCCTGTTCGTTAAGGTTCGTGAAAACTGGGGCGATGATCCGCAGCGTTATCGAGAAATGGGACTGGAATTTCCTAGAGGATAAACAAAAGGCAGCTCTGTAGCTGCCTTTTTCATTTTCTTAAAGTGAAGTGTAATAAACGGGTACCCATTGAAAGTATTTGCCGCCACCTTCTTTGGTGTGACCAAGCCCTGGGAAAGAGATGTGAGCGCCAGCAATCATATAACGCTCTTTCGCAGCCAGAGACATAAGGCGCAACCGTGAGGCGAATGCCTGTTTATTGTCCGTATCGAAGCCAACTGTAATTTCAGGTGCAGAAAACTGTATGGCACTGCCATGGGTTATATCACCCCAGAATAGGATCCCCTGTTCCTGTCGCTTGAGCAGGAATGCTGTGTGGCCGGGTGTATGCCCCGGACACAGGATTGCTGTGAAACCAGATACAGGCTCTGCCTTATCTTCAAAGGTTTTAAGTTTGCCTGCATCTTTATAGATGTTGAGCGTTTTTGCCCGCGTATCAAACGTGGCTCTTGCTGCTTCAGGGGCTGCATCACGATTTTTCTTGGAGGTCCAGTAATCATACTCAAGACGGGAAATATGAACGATCGCATTCGGAAATGCGATTTTCCCCTCCAGAAGAAGGCCGCCTATGTGATCCCCATGAGCGTGTGTAATCAAAATATCATCAATATCTTCAGGCTGATAACCAGCGGCTTTAAGGTTGTCCAGAACATGCCCGATATTCGTTTTATCTGGAATAATGCCATTGCCGGTATCAATCAGAACCAGTTTTTCACCTGTGTTCACGAGAAAGGCATTGATTGACAATTCAACGGGCGGTTTCAGAAAAGCGTTGTCCATGACACGCTTGACCAGATCTTCTGTCGCGTTGTTGTAAAGTTTAAACGGGTCAAATTTATTGGTGCCATCCAGAAGGGTGGTGACTTCATAGTCTCCAACCATAATGCGATAGTAGCCGGGAGCCTGTTTTTTCACGGGAGGTGCCTTTGCAAATGCTGGAGCACATCGCATTGCCGGCATAAGCAAGCCGCCCATAAATGCCAAGAGCGGGACTTTTAAAAATAACCTGCGAGATGTCATGATTTGGCTCCTGCTAAACTGCAACAACATTAATTCTCTTAAAACTAACGTCTGTTTTCAAGTTCACCAGAGCCAGATAATGTTTATTAGCCTATAGACTAACCTCATTCGGGCAGTTCTGTCCGGAAGTGACCATATGGATGTTGTCTATGGTGGTTTCAGCAATATTGGTGAGAGCCTCTTCCGTCAAAAAGGCCTGATGGCCCGTAAAGATAACATTATGACAGGATGAAAGGCGCTGGAAGACGTCGTCATGGATCATGTCGTTCGACTTATCTTCAAAGAACAGATCCCGTTCGTTTTCGTAAACGTCAAGACCCAGAGCGCCGATGCGCCCGCGCTGTAAGGCATCCATTGCTGCAAATGAGTCAAGAAGAGAACCACGGCTTGTGTTGATGATCATGACGCCATCCTTCATCTTGTCGAAGGATTTCTTGCTCAGGAGGTGATAGTTCTCGGGTGTTGCAGGACAATGCAGAGTGATGACATCTGAGCGGGCGTAAAGCTCATCAAGAGGAACATAAGAAACGCCAAGCTCGACAACGGCATGGCTTGGGTATGGATCATAGGCCAGAATATCCATTCCAAAGCCTTTGAGAATGCGGATGGTTGCAATCCCGATCTTGCCCGTACCGACGACACCAACCGTACGTTTGAACATGTTGAAACCCGTGAGACCTTCAAGAGAGAAGTTGGCTTCACGCGTGCGCTGGTAGGCCTTATGAATCTTACGGTTAAGACATAGCATCAAACCAACGGCATGTTCGGCTACTGCCTCTGGGGAATAGGCCGGGACGCGTACAACTGTAATACCAAGATCTTTTGCAGCCTGTAAATCAACGTTGTTAAAACCGGCATTTCGCAGCGCCACAACTTTGACACCACTTTTGGCAAGTCCTTCAAGGGAGGCTCTGTTAGCTTCATCATTGACAAAAATACAGGCAGCCTGAAAACCATCGGCAAGTTTGGCTGTCTTGGATGTTAATGGAAAATCGAAAAACTCAAGGTTTAGCTTGTGACTATCCCGGTTTGCCTTTTCGAGATAGGCCCTGTCATAGCTCTTGGTATTGAAAACTGCGACTTTCACATTACTCATGCAGTAGCTTCCTTATGTTATAATGTATGACGGTCTGCGATTACCATTCTTATGGGGTAAAAATGTGTTCTCCGGGGCAATAATCCATAAAATAAAATACTTTTTTCTTGTTGCTCCTCCAAGACTCTGAAAAATAATAATATAAAGAAATTAGAAAACATGGCTGCCGGACTGGAAGCCAGAAAGTGGATGTAAGTTTCTTGCAATGGAATGATGAAGGTCTGATCTTGGGAAGCCGTCGGCACGGCGAGACAGCGGTGATCCTTGAGGTCATGACGCGTGATCATGGCCGCCATTTTGGACTGGTTCATGGTGGGGCTTCAAAAAGCAAGTCAGCCATGTTGCAGGCAGGGAACATCATTGATCTGACATGGCGTGCCCGTCTTGATGACCACCTTGGAACAATGCAGGTTGAAGCAAAGGAAATGCGCACATCTCGCTTTCTGATGTCGGCATGTGCGCTGCATGGCTTTCTAACGCTGGCCGCCTTCCTGCGGGTGCTGCCTGAGCGTGATCCGCATTCCGGGGTGTATGAGGCGGTTAATACGCTGATTGACCAGCTGGATAACCCGGAAGTGGCAGCTATTCTTTTTGTTCATTTTGAACGGGCATTTCTGGCTGAACTCGGTTTCGGGCTGGATCTGTCATGTTGTGCCGCAACTGGTACACATAACCAGCTGATTTATGTCTCTCCAAGAACAGGGCGTGCCGTCAGCCGGATACCGGGAGAGCCCTATAAAGAACGAATGCTGCAATTGCCGTCCTTCTTGCTCTCGGACGGAAGAGGTATTAAACCGATGGAAGAGGACATTCTTGCCGGTTTTAATTTGACCGGGCACTTCCTTAAAAACTGGATTTTTGAACCAAGGGCGCAGGATATCCCTCCTGAGCGCCAAAAGTTCATAAGCTTGGTGTTGAAGGATTTGTAATTTGTTCGTTTTTGGTTTGTTCTCATTCGCAAAAGTAGCTAAGACATAACTGCGCAAATGAATTAAGGGTATTTGGTTTCATGGGAAAAGAGATTGATCCGTCCAAGGATGGCGGTATCGAAGTTATAAATCTCAAAGAGGCGCTCGAAGAGCGTTATCTGGCCTATGCCCTGTCGACCATCATGCACAGGGCACTGCCTGATGCACGAGACGGTTTGAAGCCGGTTCATCGTCGTGTTCTGCATGCGATGCGCCTCTTACGTCTTGACCCGGTAAATGCCCCAAAGAAATGTGCCCGTATCGTCGGTGACGTTATGGGTCAGTATCACCCACATGGTGATCAGGCGATTTATGATGCCCTTGTTCGCCTTGCTCAGGATTTTGCCCAGCGTTATCCGCTGGTTGATGGGCAGGGTAACTTCGGTAACATCGACGGTGATAGCGCCGCCGCGATGCGTTATACCGAAGCGAAGCTGACACCGATTGCCCAGCTCATTCTTGAAGGGCTGGATGAGGATGCGGTTGATTTTCGTGAAACATATGATCAGGCAAATGAAGAGCCTGTGGTGTTACCTGCTGCCTTCCCGAACCTTCTGGCAAATGGTTCTCAAGGTATCGCGGTTGGTATGGCAACCTCCATTCCGCCACATAATGCCAGTGAACTCTGCGATGCTGCCCTATATCTGATCAAGCATCCGGAAACATCGCCAGAACAGCTTATGACATTCATTCCCGGTCCGGATTTTCCGACGGGTGGTATTATTACCGATAATGCCAAGACAATTGCCGAAACCTATACGACAGGTCGTGGTTCCTTCCGGGTCCGTGCCCGCTGGGAAAAAGAAGAGACCGGCCGCGGGATGTGGCATGTCATTGTCACAGAGATACCTTACCTGGTTTCCAAATCCCGTCTGATCGAGAAAATTGCGGAGCTTCTGCAAGAGCGCAAGCTGCCACTACTGGCTGATATTCGCGATGAATCGACCGAAGATATCCGTATCGTTCTGGAGCCACGCTCACGTACGGTTGACCCGGTTCTGCTGATGGAAAGCCTGTTCCGTTTGACGGAACTCGAGAACCGCGTTTCCATGAATATGAACGTCCTATCACAGGGGCGTGTTCCAAAGGTTCTTAATCTCGCAGAAGCCCTGCGTGAATGGCTTGACCATCGTCGTGATGTTCTGGTTCGCCGTTCGCGTTTCCGTTTGGCTGCTATTGATAAGCGCTTGGAAATTCTTGGTGGTCTGCTGATCGTTTATCTGGATCTGGATAAGGTCATCAAGATTATTCGTGAAGAAGACGAGCCTCGTCAGGAGCTGATGAAGGTCTTCAAGCTGTCGGAAATTCAGGCCAATGCTATTCTCGACACGCGCCTGCGCTCTCTTCGCCGTCTTGAAGAGATGGAGCTGAAGCGTGAGCAGGAAAAGCTGACAGAAGAAAAGAACGAAATCGAACAGCTTCTTGTCTCTGAAGATAAGCAATGGACGACGGTCGCCTGGCAGATCCGTGAAGCCCGTAAGTTGTTTGGCGCAGAGACAGCTGTTGGCAAGCGTCGTACAACATTTGCTGATGCGCCGGATACATCTGATATCGACTTCAATGAAGTCATGATTGAACGTGAGCCTATTACTGTCATCGTATCGGAAAAGGGCTGGATTCGCGCGCTTAAAGGCCATGTTGCCGATCTATCAAACGTCCAGTTCAAGGGCGACGATAACCTGAAACTCTCATTCCATACCGAAACAACGGCCAAGATACTTGTCATGGCTGATAATGGGCGGTTCTTCACGCTTGAAGCATCCAAGCTGCCGGGTGGCCGTGGTTTTGGTGATCCAATCCGCCTGATGGTTGAGATGGATGAAAGTGCGGATTTTGTGACGGCATTCCCGTATAAGGCGGGTAGCAAACTGCTTCTGGCGCGCAGCGATGGCCGCGGCTTTGTGGCACCTGCTGATGATATTGTTGCCAATACCCGTAAGGGCAAGCAGGTTATTAATCTGGATGATCCGGCGAAAGCCATGTTGTGCTGTGAGGTACAGGGTGACCACGTGGCTGTTATCGGTGAAAACCGTAAGCTGCTGTTGTTCCCGATTACAGAAATGGCTGAAATGGCCCGTGGTAAGGGTATTCGCATTCAGCGTTATAAGGATGGTGGTATTTCCGATATCAAGACCTTTACGCTGAGCGAAGGTCTGACATGGAAAGATACATCAGACCGGACATGGACTGTGGCTCAGGATGAGTTGCTGCCATGGCTTGCCCACAGAGCAGAATCCGGACGTCTGCCACCGAAGGGCTTCCCTAAATCTAACAAATTTCAGTAAGTTCAGAGTGTAACACGTTCCCAGCCGTTTTGCGTGAGTAACTCTTGCGGCTGGTAGCGGCGTTTATAATCCATCTTCCGGGAGCCCTCGACCCAATAACCAAGGTAGAGATAGGGGAGGCCGGATTTCTGGCTGCGTTCAATATGATCAAGAATAATATGGGTGCCGAGACTTCTTGAGTTGGCATCCGGGTCAAAGAATGAATAGACCATTGAAAAGCCGTCACTGAGCTTATCTGTCAAAGCGACAGCAACAAGTTCTCCAGAGCTGCGGCCTGTAAAAGCACTGTCTGCATCCTTGATGCGGTATTCGATGAGGAATGTTTCAATTGTGCTTTCCTCAATCATGGAGCGGTAATCCAGAACAGACATCTCAACCATGCCACCATCACGATGGCGTGCTTCCAGATAACGCTTGAAGAGTGCGTATTGCTCGGATGTGTATTTGTTTGGAACAACCATCCCAATCAAATCCTGATTATGGCTTCTGACCCGCTTCATGTTGCTGGATGGCTTGAACTGATCGACCACAATACGTGTCGAGGTACATGCGCTGCATGTCTCACACGCAGGGCGATAGGCAATCAGCTGGGAACGACGAAACCCGCTGTGGGCGAGCAGGTCGTTTAATTCAGTAGCCTGTTCTCCAACAATATCGGTAAATATCTTTCTTTCCAGCTGGCCGGGTAGATAGGGGCACTTGGTTGCTGGTGTCAGATAAAACCTCTGGGTTTGATGGGAATGGTGGGTCACGCCTTGCCTCTGGATTAATTTATTATCGGGTCGCAACAACACCGACTACAAGGTCATGTCCTAAGCGACCATCTGCCCTGAATATGCCGATGAGAATATCAAGAGCCAGCAGAATACCACTCATTGCAGCCGCGTAAAACAGCAATGCATGAACAGCTGCATTCAATGGCGGGACTGTTCCGCCCGTTTGCGCATCAATCAGTCTGATACCAACAGATCGCATGCCTATGGTTGCCTGCTTTTCTGATGAGACTGTTAATGTGCTGTAGAGAATGCCGATAAACGCACCCGGCAGGGCAAGGGCAAACCAGGCAAGCCCGAAGGTGAGAATGCCGAGTAAGCCGACCACAAGATAAAAAGCACACGTCAAAACAAAGATAACGATGAGATCGATGATATACGCCATCAACCTGTTACCCAGTACTCCTTGAGCAATGGGAGGTGTATATTTACTCACGGGTGATCTTTCATTCATTCCATGTCTGCTTCATTTTTTGCATCAACTGATATGAAGTGTGTTGTGGGGGCGTGATTTTCAAGGAACTGAGTGATTAAAGATTGGCTGAGGTCTTTCATTCTTTCAGAAAAAATGGATTTCTCATCTTAATACCGTCGATCAGCTGGATGATTTCAGGATCATTCCCATTATATGCCAGAAAATGGCTGCGCAGATCATAATCCATAAATACTGAGTATTCGAGATAAGCGCGATGGGACTTCTGATCAGAAATTCTGGCTGTCAGACTCTCTATCTCTGCCTGCTCTTTTTTGTTTCTCAGCGTCTTATGGCTTAATGTTTTGAGCATATCTGAATTGTCAGCAATACTGCGTTCAGTTTCTAAAAACTGGCTTATAAAATTATCAAAGGCCAACCTGGAAGCCAGCTCTTTATCTTGAGAATGTTGGTCTAAACCACGCTGAGCCATGTTTGTTCCAGTTTATGAGACAGTCTTTCTTTTCTCAGATGTCATTAATAGGCAAAGAATAAGAACTGCATAAGCTGCCATATCTACCCAGACTGCCAGAAAGAAAGGTGACAAGGCAAATTCAAGGGAGATGAGGGCAATTGCGCCCAGTACGAGATTAATGGCTCGCAGTTCTGAAGGAATTTTGCCGACGATCATAGCCAGAAGCAGGGCTTTCGTTCCTAAGAGCAGTGGATTGAAGGCTATTCCGAACTGTACATATGAAAAAGCGCTGAGAGAGCCCGCTGCTGTCAGGACAATCAAGAACAATATGAAAGCTCTGGCTTTGTTATCATGCAGTGAACGGATCAGTGTTTTAACCTGATCAAGCTTTTTCAGGGTAAAAGCCGTCATTGCGAGCATTGCAATGATCATCGCGAGGCCAAATGCGGGAACAGAAATACTATACCCCCCGATTGTCATGAGGGGCATAGGTGAAAAAAGCCTTGCAGGTAACCAGCTTGGACCCATTGTGCCGGTGCTGGGGAAGCCGAAAAGGGCCATCATGATGAAGGTCAGAAGCAGAAGCCATGGCATGCTGACCGATACAAAAGTGCTTTCTGTCGATTTCAGGCTGCGTGCATAAAGGATAATTGCGCAACCGCCATTGATAATACCAGCTGTCAGGGCAAGGCTCAGGGCAATAGGAGATTGGTTTCCTGTTGTCAGTAAGGCGCCCAGAGTTGCTGCAATGGCTCCGGATATTCCATAAAAAGCATGGGGCGTCACGACGGTGAAGAGACTGGCCACAAGAAGGAATAACCCTGCCAGACCTGCCAGAAAGGCAGCCTTTGTAGCAACACTCAAAATCCACTCAAGAATGTGCGCCATAAAGCTTTTGAAGCCAAACTGTGTCGTTTCCTGATCTGCTGTCACAGCTCGTGAGGCTGTATCACTCTTATCAAGATAAAACCTTTTCAGCATAAACAGATTTGTTTCAGAAACAGGGCCATACTCTGTTTCAACAGAAGACAAGTCACTTTTGAAGAATGGTGATTTTTCAGCGCTGAAACGGCAGGTTACGTATCTGCTGAATGTATGTTTTGCCTGCGGATAGATGGCATCATAATCAATGCGGATAATGCGGGAGAAAGAAGTGGTCGTAACACGCTGGACGTGGATTTGGGCCTCTCCGTCATTGATTGCAACGATTGAACGCTCGCAGATGCGTAAGTCATCTGCCCGCTCGGTTGCTGACCAGCCAAAGAGCACGGCCAGGGCTGTAATAAAGAAGCTGAGCCAAAATATACGGCGGTTACTTTTCAATCTTCTGCTGCCCGTTGATGTTTATGAGGGGCTAGAGGCGCCCCTCTTTTAGCATTCTTGCAATACGGGGGGCATAGTAAGTCAGGATACCATCTGCACCCGCACGCTTGAAAGCTATGAGACTTTCAACCATTGCCTTCTCTCCATCTATCCAGCCATTCCGGGCGGCCGCTTCAATCATCGCGTATTCCCCCGAGACCTGATAGGCAAAGGTTGGCATACCAAATGTGTCTTTGATACGCCGGATAATGTCAAGGTAGGGCAGGCCGGGTTTAATCATCACCATATCCGCACCTTCATCGATATCCATTGCCGTCTCGCGTATGGCTTCATCAGAATTTGCCGGATCCATCTGGTAGGTTTTCTTGTCACCTGTCAGGACTGTCTGTGTGCCGATGGCATCCCTGAACGGGCCATAGAAAGCTGATGCATATTTTGCTGCGTAGGACATGATCTGGACATTTTCAAAACCCTGAGCATCAAGACCTTGGCGGATTGCACCGACGCGGCCATCCATCATGTCAGACGGGGCGATAATATCTGCCCCAGCTTCTGCCTGAAGTAAGGCCTGTTGAACCAGAAGTGCAACCGTTTCATCATTCAGGACTATCTCACCATCAAGCAAACCATCATGTCCATGGCTGGTATAGGGGTCGAGGGCAACATCACAGATGATACCAATATCGGGAACAGCCTTTTTGATTGCAGAGATCGTCCGGCAGATCAGATTGTTCGGCTTCAGGGCTTCTGAGCCCGTTGTATCCCGCAAACTGGGGGACACGTATGGGAAAAGTGCAATTGCCGGAATAGAGAGTTGAGCTGCTTTCTCGGCCTCAATCACAGCCTGATCTATGCTGTAGCGTTCGACCGCAGGCATTGATGCAACCGGTTGTCTGACGTTCTCACCTTCAATGATAAATAATGGCCAGATTAAATCTGCTGCATTCAGCCTGTGCTCTCTGACAAGATTTCTTGACCATTCTTGTTTTCTGTTGCGTCTAAGGCGATGGGAAAGGTGAAGGGATGTCTGTTCGTATGATTTAAGCATTGTTGTTGGTCTTCGTGTTTTATACGGTAACAACAAATATAGAGGCTTATTTGAAAATGACAGTTCGGCTAAGGTTGAAGTGAACCATAGACAGGATGATAGCATCGATATCATTGCGAACTGCGGAAAGAATGTCTAAACCGATGTATCTGATCAGTTACGGCAGGAGATTGGTACAATGAGCATGGCTCCAGAAGTTATCTGCGAAAAGAAGGGATCTGTTGGTGTTATCACCCTGAACAGACCTCGGGCATTGAATGCTTTATCGCGCGATATGGTTCAGGGCATGTCTGTTGCTCTTGCTGAATGGAAAGACGATCCGGCTATCAAGGCTGTTATTGTCAAAGGTGCGGGTGAGAAAGCATTCTGTGCTGGTGGCGATGTGCGCACACTGCGTGAATACTGCCTTGCAGGAATGCGTGAGGAAGCTCTCGATTTCTGGTATGAAGAATACATTCTCAATACGCAGATACACCGCTTTCCCAAACCATATATTTCGCTGATTGGCGGTATTGTGATGGGTGGCGGTGTTGGCGTCTCCATCCACGGCTCTTATCGTGTTGCAGGCGACAATTACCTGTTTGCAATGCCGGAAGTTGGGATTGGATTCTTCCCGGATGTGGGGGCGGCCTATCCATTGTCCCGCGTGAAATCCCAGTTTGGAACCTATCTTGCCATTACGGGTGACCGCGTGAAGCGAGATGATGCGATTTATCTGGGGCTGGCAACGCATGCTGTTGCAACAAGTGATTTCGATAATATTGAGCAGAAGCTTGCTGATGGCGAGGATGTCGACACTGTCCTGGCAGAATATGCCGTTAAGGTTCAGCCATCTCATCTCGCTGAACAGGAAACATTTATCTCAGAAACTTTCTCAGCAGAAACCGTTATTGAGATCATTAATCGTGTTCGTAATGCTGCGGAGCACTCTGAGTTTGCGCAGCACCTGCTCAAGTGTTTTGAGGGCAAGTCTCCAACCAGTATGTGTGTTTCTCTCGAACAGATGCGCCGTGCTGCAAAGCTTGATTTTGATGGTGTCATGGAAATGGACTATCGCCTTTCTTGTCGCTTATGTGAATTAGGGCAGGACTTTTTTGAAGGCGTTCGTGCCGTACTGGTTGATAAAGATAACTGGCCACGCTGGAGCCCGGCAAAACTGGAAGACGTAAAGCCAGAGGTTGTTTCGGCATATTTTGAGCCGCTTGCATCAAAAGAATTCAAGGCGCCCTAATGTTTGGTTTCCTGCAAAAACAGAAAGAAAAGATTGGCAGTGCAAGTGATGCTCTGCGCACGGCTGCGGAAAGTTCTTCGTTTATCCGCTGGCATACAGTGCTCACAATATTTGCTCGTATTGTCGCTCTTCTGTGGCTTATGAAGGGACTTGCAGGGTGGAGCGCCATGATTGGTGTGCTGGGCGATGGCGGTGATTTTGTCAGTCGCAGTATTCAGTTCCAGTCAACTGTCATTTACTTCTCAACGATTGATGTGATTGCAGCTGTTGGTTTGTGGATGATCTCGGCCTGGGGCGGAGTTGTCTGGCTGATCGCGGTGATGAGCTATATCGTTATTGCCACGCTGTTTCCCGGTATGCTGGCGATGGGGCCATGGATTGCATGGACGCTCGGCTTTCTTGTGCTGGCCTATCTGTCTTTGATGTGGCTTGGGGCGCGGGAAGATAACCGCTAAGCTGGTATCTCTTCCTTGTATAACAGTTGAGCTTTCATGATCTGCCATAAATTTGCCTATTCATTCTCGTTTTGAATACTTTTCCTTAAGGGATATCTGGCATTTTACTCGGCATGATCGGGTCCAGAATTGTTAAGGGCCCTTAGTAACAGGTTTCAAAAGACTGAAAGCTTGATGATGTTTTCTCGGATTTCTCTTCTTTCCGGCGCGATTTTTATGGCTTGTGCCGCAACAACCGGTGTCTCTGCGCAGCAGATAGCTGCTGATGATCAGGTTGAATGGCAGCAGAATTATGATTCTGCCGTGCGTATGCGCGTACCACGCTCTGTAACACCAATTCTTTCCCAGCAGGCACTGAATGCTACTGAAGAAATGATTTCACGTTACCGGGATCTCGTGGCCCGTGGTGGTTGGCAGCAGATGCGCATTGCAACAAATCTGCGCGTTGGCTCGCGCAGTCAGGATGTTTCGGCTCTGCGCCAGCGTCTGATTGCCAGTGGAGACCTTGATCCATCCGTTGGTAATTCACCGGTTTACGACTCCTACGTTGAAGCAGGTGTTCGCCGTTTTCAGGCACGTCATGGTTTGAATACGACGGGGCAGATGAACGCTGCTACTTTGCAGGCTATGAACGTACCTGCTGATATCCGCCTGAAGCAGCTGGAAATCAACGTTGTCCGTCTGCGTTCCTATTCGGGTGATCTGGGCAATCGTTATGTTATCGTCAATATTCCGGCAGCTGTTGTTGAAACGGTTGAGGGTGGAGCTGTTCAGAGTCGCCATGCGGCCGGTGTCGGTAAGGCCGACCGTCAGTCTCCGATCATGAATGCCAAAATTACCCAGATCAACTTTAACCCGTTCTGGACTGTCCCTGCCTCTATCATTCGGAAGGATTTGATTCCGAAGATGCAGAAAGATCCAAGCTATCTGACAGATAACAAGATCCGCATCTATAATAAGTCCGGGCAGGAACTGCAGCCGCAGCAGGTAAACTGGCACTCAAACGAGGCCACAAACTATATGTTCCGTCAGGATCCGGGTGGGGATATCAACTCCATGGGGTTCGTCCGTATCAATATTCCAAACCCTTATGGCGTTTATATGCACGATACACCTGCTAAAGGTGTGTTCGGTGATGACTACCGCTTCGTCTCTTCTGGCTGTGTTCGTCTTCAGAACGTTCGTGACTACATTCAGTGGCTGTTGAAAGAAACACCCGGCTGGGGCCGTCCTGAGATTGAACAGACCTTTGCATCTGGTGCCCGTAAGGATGCAACCCTGCGCTCACCGGTCAATGTTTACTGGACCTATATTACAGCCTGGGCAACGCCAGATGGCTTGGTACAGTTCCGTGGTGATATTTATAGTCGTGACGGTCTTGGCAAGCTTGTGCCAGTCGCCAGCGATGAACCGGTTCCGCCACAGGAAGAGAACTTCTACAATTAAGCAGTGCCCTGCAGTTATAAAAACAAGGTCGCCATTGGCGGCCTTTTTTATTTCAGGAGTTTCTTTGCCCTTGGAATATGTTGGGCGGCTTCTGATAACATGCTAATGCTGATGAACCGCATTGTGGGGTAATAGGTTTATGGTACGGCTTTCTCTTGCGAAAGGGGCGGCGGTTGGTTATCTGATGTTAGGATTTATAAAGAACGGGAATGTCTTCCTGCTCCATAGACGTTGATAGAGGGATCATTATGGCTGGCGAAGGTAACAATCATCTGTCGAATAGCTTCTTTTCTGCAAGCCTTGCAGATCAGGACCCTGAAATTGCAAAAGCCATTAATCAGGAACTCGGTCGCCAGCGTGATGAAATCGAACTGATTGCTTCAGAAAATATTGTTTCCCGCGCTGTTCTTGAAGCTCAGGGCTCTATCATGACCAACAAATACGCGGAGGGCTATCCGGGCCGTCGCTATTATGGTGGTTGCCAGTTTGTCGATATTGCTGAAAACCTCGCTATTCAACGCGCTTGTCAGATATTTGGTGCCCAGTTTGCCAATGTTCAGCCAAACTCCGGTAGTCAGGCCAATCAGGCTGTGTTCATGGCTCTGATGAAGCCGGGTGATACATTCATGGGCCTCGATCTGGCCTGTGGTGGCCACCTGACACATGGTTCTGCCGTTAACATGTCCGGTAAGTGGTTCAATGTCGTGTCTTATAAGGTGCGTCCTGAAGACCAGATTATCGATATGGATGAGGTTGCAAAGCTTGCACATGAGCATAAGCCAAAGGTCATTGTTGCCGGTGGCTCTGCCTATTCACGTTTCTGGGATTTCGCACGTTTCCGCGAAATTGCCGATGAAGTCGGTGCTCACTTCATGGTCGATATTGCGCATTTTGCCGGGCTGGTTGCCGGTGGTGTTCACCCATCACCATTCCCGCATGCTCACGTTGTAACGACCACAACGCACAAGACGCTTCGCGGCCCACGCGGCGGCATGATCCTCACGAATGATGAGGAGCTTGCCAAGAAGATCAACTCTGCCATCTTCCCGGGCCTGCAGGGCGGCCCGCTTATGCATGTGATTGCCGCTAAAGCTGTCGCTTTTGGCGAAGCGCTGCGTCCTGAGTTCAAGGCTTATGCGCAGGCTGTTGTTGATAATGCCAAGGCTCTGTCTGAAAGCCTTGCCCATGGCGGTCTTGATCTTGTTGCAGGCGGTACAGACAACCATCTGATGCTTGTGGATCTCCGCAAGAAGAAGATTACCGGTAAGGCTGCTGAAGCTGCCCTTGGTCGTGCGCATATTACCTGTAACAAAAATGGTATTCCGTTTGATCCTGAAAAGCCATTCGTTACATCCGGTATTCGTGTTGGCTCACCTGCTGTCACGACACGTGGTTTCGGTGTTGCTGAAATGCGTGAAGTTGGGCGTATGATTGTTGAGGTTCTCGATGGTCTGCGTGACAACGGTGAAGAACAGAATACCAATGTTGAAGCAAGCATTCGGGTCCAGGTTCAGGCTCTGACCCAGCGCTTCCCGATTTATGGCTGAGGTTTGATATGCGCTGTCCGTTCTGCGGTGGGCTAGATACGCAGGTTAAAGACTCACGACCGACGGATGATTCCGCATCCATTCGTCGGCGTCGTGTCTGCCCTGATTGTGGTGGCCGGTTCACGACTTTTGAGCGCGTGCAACTGCGTGAGCTTATTGTCGTCAAACGTTCCGGACGGCGTGAATTGTTTGAGCGTGAAAAGCTGGAAAAATCAATTGAGGTTGCTCTTCGCAAACGCTCAGTCGATATGGAACGCGTTGAGCGCATGATCAATGGTATTGTTCGCCAGCTCGAAAGCCAGAGTGAGGGCGAGGTTTCCAGCGAGCAGGTTGGTGAACTGATTATGGAAGGGCTGAAAGGCCTTGATGATGTCGCCTACGTTCGCTTTGCTTCTGTTTATAAGAACTTTGAAGAGGCCAGCGATTTTCGCAATTTCCTTGGAGAGCTTGGAAAAACAGTAGCGAAAGAGGGCGTTGGCGGGGATGGTAGTATCCGGAAAAAATAATGGCCCGATATTCTGCTTCTCATATCTCTGGAAATATAACTGAAGCAGATTATGGCTTCATGGCAGCCGCTATTGCCATGGGATACAGAAATCTAGGATTAGCAAGGCCAAATCCCTCTGTTGGGGCTGTCATTGTTACTCAGACAGCTGAGGGACCGGTGATTGTCTCACAAGGTGTAACAGCCGCTGGTGGCCGCCCTCATGCCGAGCGGCAGGCACTGGATATTGCGGGTGAACGTGCCCGAGGAGCAACCCTTTATGTAACGCTGGAGCCTTGCTCCCATATTGGGCGTGACACGCCCTGTGCAGATGCGATTGTGGCATCGGGCATCAAGCGTGTAGTTGCTGGTATCCTTGACCCTGATACACGCGTTGCCGGCCATGGCTTTGAACGTCTGCGTCAGGCGGGTATTGAAGTTGTAACAGGTGTACTTGCTGATGAGGCCGCCAAACTGCATCGTGGACACCTGACCCGCGTATTAAAACACCGCCCGGCCATCACGTTAAAGCTTGCGCGTACGCAGGATGGTTTTGCAGGCAGCGGAACAGCTGAACGCCTGATGATCACAGGTGAGCTGGCAAATTCATATACACATATGATGCGCGCCCACAGTGATGGCATTCTGGTCGGGGTTAATACGGTCAATGCTGATGATCCGCGTCTTGATGTACGCCTCAATGGTATGGCAAATCGCTCTCCCATACGTGTTGTCCTTGATGGCCAATTAAGAATTAATCCTGACAGTTATCTTGTTAAAACGGCATCACATCTGCCAACCTGGATTGTTTCAGCGGAAGGGCCGGGAACTTCAAAACATGATGTTTTGTGCCGCTGTGGATGTGAAGTTATTACGGTTGGGACAGGTCAGGATGGTCATCTCGATCTGAATGAGGCGATGTCTCACCTGGCAGATTATGGCTTATCGACAATACTTTGTGAAGGTGGGCCAACGATTGCTTCTGCTTTAGCTGAGAATGATCTGTTAGATGAAATTGTTCTGGTGACAGGCAGCACTGTCTTCGGTCATGAAGGCTTGTTAGCATTCCAGCCATCACTTGATGCTGCTTTAGCTTCAAACTTCAATTTAAAGAACACAATACCGGCTGGACTTGATGTCTTTGCCTTTTACGAGAAAGCTTACTGATATGTTTACTGGGCTTGTTTCAGATGTTGGAACTGTCGTTTCTGTGACAGAAAGCGATAAACTGCGCCGTATTCGTATTGAAAGCGCCTATGACCCTTCAACAATCCTGATGGGGGCATCCATTGCCTGTAGCGGCCCATGTCTGACAGTTGTTGCTTTTGGTGAGCAGGAAGGCGGTTGCTGGTTTGAAGTTGATGCTGCAGCTGAGACTTTGGCCAAGACAACAGTCAATGAATGGGCAGTTGGGCGCCATCTTAATCTTGAGCGCTCACTGAAGATTGGTGATGAGCTTGGTGGTCATATTGTGACTGGCCATGTTGACGGTGTCGGCCAGATTGTCTCACGCCGTATGGTGACAGATGCTGATAACCCTTGGGGTGAAACAGCTGAATTCACTATTGCCGTGCCAAAAGAGCTTGCTCGCTTTATCGCGACAAAGGGCTCAGTTTGTCTTGATGGTACATCGCTGACAGTCAATAGCGTTGATGGCAATAAGCTTACAGTTCTACTCATCCCTCATACCCTGACAGTAACAACATGGGGTGAGCGTAAGGAGGGCGATTCAATCAATGTGGAAGTTGATCTGATGGCCCGTTATGCAGCCCGACTGACTGAGAAGATATAAGAAAAGAATAGAAACTACATTTTAGCAGACGGTTTGGGGAAGAATGTCTGAGATAGACTCGCCATTGGCGCAAGAAGGAAAGCCTTTGCCTTTTGGCGGTTTTCTTATTTTTGTATGTATTTGGTTTGCTCTGAATATCTTTGGTTTTGTAATCAATGCATATTACATTTTTGAATATTTGAGCCTTGGATATCTGAATATATTCTTTGATTCTGACTACCGGGGCATAGAGAATTTGTTTCATGCATTTGATTTTATCAATAGCATAATTGATACCTTTTTCTTGTGTTGTTTTTTATATGTTTTGAGGTTTTTTCTTCAAAAGAAACGTGTCTTCGTTTATTATTATAAAAATTATATAATTTGCTATTGTATTTATATTTTCTTGTCCCTGATTGTTTATATGTATCTTTCTTATCTTTTTCCTGATCTGGCACGCGAACAGCTTGATGGAAACTGGAGCTTGGTTACTTGGCAAATTACAAGCTCAATTATAATTTCTCTCGCGATGCTGGCTGATATTTTAATCTGCATCTACATCACTCGCTCAAAGCGTTGTAAGGCTACTTTTATTCGTCGGTAAATTTACCTCGAATATGGTCACTAAAGCTTGCAAAGCTAATGAATTAAAAGAAAAGGCTCAGACCTGATAACAGGTTCTGAGCCTCATTTATCATCTCTTCAATTATGAACCTGTATTGAGCACAGGCTGGGCGCCTCGGTCGGAGACAATAGCGACCATCAGGTTGTTGACCAGCTGGAGGCGGTGCTCGTCTCCCAGTTTCAGAACGCCATCTTTTTCAAGCTTCTCGATTGCCAGGCATGTCATACCGACAGCGCCTTCAACGATGGTCTGGCGTGCAGACAGGATGGCTTTTGCCTGCTGGCGTTGCAGCATTGCGCTGGCAATTTCAGTGGCATAGGCGAGGTGGGTCAGACGGGATTCCATAACCTCGACACCGGCAACGGCCAAACGAGCTTGCAGTTCTTCCGTCAATTCACGGGATACATCTTCAGCATTACCACGCAGGGTTTTGTCTGTGTCCGAGAATGAATCATACGGATATTGTGTTGCGACATGGCGGATTGCTGCTTCACTTTGAACAGCAACGAAGTCTTCGTAATATTCGACGTCGAAAGCAGCTTTGGCTGTATCAATCACACGGAAAACAACAACGGCTGCGATTTCAATCGGGTTGCCATCAATATCATTGACCTTGAGTGTCGAGCTGTTGAAGTTGCGAACACGCAGCGAAATGACACTTTTCTGAGTGAAGGGCACTGTCAGAAACAGGCCGCTTTTGCGGATGGTGCCAAGATAACGACCAAAGAAAATAATAACCTTACCCTGATTTGGCTGCACAACCGTCAGTGAGGTCAGTAACAGCAGGGCAAGAGCTATAAAGACAGGCCAGCGCAGAAGCGAGAGCCAGTCCATGCTTTTGCTGCTAAAAGTGTTCAGCAGATTAGGTGTCGAGGCTGCAAGGTAAATTTGATAGAAGCAGTACCCCAGAGCAATGATGATCAGTATGATGCCCAGATAACCGTTTATGGCGAGTGCCCGTTTTTCTTTCACGTTTTTCTCCCGTGATTACGAATAAAATATCACGTGGCTAAATACGTCCGATATTATGTTTACGCAAGTTTGCAGCCTTTCTTATAAGGTTCTTTCCAGCCATTCCACGTGTTCTTCATCCTATGGAAATGAATGTTGACGCAAGATGCTGTACTTCGATTTTATAGGGCTGCCCCCTTCCGCTTCACGCCAAATCAGGTTAGATCAAAAGCGTAGAATTTAATGACGGCTGGTTTTGCCGTTGGAGAGTGTAAATGGCATCGATGAATCATGCTCCAGTACCGGTCAGGATTGTACCTGGAGCGCGTGTTCTTGTTGTAGAAGCGCGGTATTATGAAGACCTGTCCAACGCATTACTGGATGGAGCTTCCAAGGCGCTACAGCATGCGCAGGTCGAATATAATGTTCTGACCGTTTCCGGAGCGCTGGAAATCCCGTCAATGATCGCGATTGCCCTTGATGCAGCTGAGAAGGCTGGGAAGCCCTATGATGCCGCTGTTGCTCTTGGCACGGTTATCCGTGGGGAAACAACCCATTATGATCTGGTCTCGGAAGAAAGCTGCCGTGGCATCATGAATCTGACGGTTGATCGCAAGTTCCCGATTGGTAACGGTATTATTACGGTTGAGAACGACGAGCAGGCGTGGGATCGTGCCTCTCCTGAGCGTCAGGACAAGGGCGGCGGTGCTGCCCGCGCTGCTTTACTTGTTCTGGCTATTAAACGTGATCTGGAGAAGGCAGGCGTATGAGTAAGACATCTGAACGTTCCGCTGCCCGCCTTGCCGCTGTGCAGGCACTTTACCAGATGGATGTGTCTGGTAAGGGCGTCATTGATGCTTTTGCTGAATTTGAGACTTTCTGGATTGGTAAGGAAGTGGAGGGGATCACGCTTCCGCAGGCTGAGAGTGAGTTTTTCCGCTCTATCATTTCTGGTGTTGTCAAAGAGCAGCGCACAATCGATTTGAAGGTTGATGCTGTCTTGGAGGCAAGCTGGCCGCTGAAACGCATTGAGCTTGTTCTGCGCGCAATCTTGCGCGCTGGTGCATGGGAAATGATGTTCCGTAAGGATGTCCCGGCTCTTGTCGTCATCAGTGAGTATGTGGATGTTGCCCATGCCTTCTATGAAGATGATGAGCCCGGGCTGGTGAATGCAGTTCTGGATTCCATCGGTTCAGAAGTTCGTACGGCTGAAATGGAAAAGGCAAGAGAGCGTCGCGCTACAAAGAAGTAATTATATATCAGAGCGTTACACCGATTTCCGGAATCTTCTGTTTTACTTGAAGAACCGGATTAGAAAACCGGAGAGGGGCTATGAGCGGAAATTTATCGGAACATGGATTGATCAATGCCCTGTTTGCGCCGCTTGCTGCTCCCGGTGGGTTGGGGCTTCTTGATGATGCGGCCCTTCTGAAACCATCACCCGGTTATGAAATAGTCATGACGGTTGATGCCATTGTTTCCGGTGTCCATTTTCTGCATGACGATAACCCCGGTGATGTTGCCTGCAAGGCTTTAGGCGTTAATCTCTCTGATCTTGCCGCCAAGGGGGCGGAGCCATTAGGTTTTCTGCTGTCGCTTGGGGTAAATGATGCCTGGTCTCAGGATTGGATTGCGACCTTTGCCCGTGGGTTAGGGGCTGTCTCAACCCAATGGCGCTGCCCGCTATATGGTGGTGATACCGTTCGTGCTGTTGGAGCGCCATTCATTTCAATTACAGCACTTGGTGAGGTTCCTGAAGGCAAGATGGTACGCCGGAATGGGGCCAATGTCGGTGACTATATCTGCGTTTCAGGCACAATTGGTGATGCTGCTCTTGGCCTGTTTCTCGCGAGAGGTGATGAGCCTGCGTGGGCAACCTCATTGAGTAATGCTGACTGGCAGCTTCTTATTATGCGCTATCACAGGCCCCAGCCGCGTATTGCTCTGGCACCCTTCGTTCGTAACTATGCAACGGCTGCTATGGATCTCTCAGATGGCCTGATTGGCGATATGGAGAAACTGCTGAAAGCCAGCGGTGTTTCGGCTGAAGTGACGCTGGAGAATGTGCCCTTGTCACAAGCCGCTCGCAATGCACTTTCTAATGATGCCACCTGCCTTGACACTATCATGTGTGGTGGTGACGATTATGAAATTCTCTGCACCGTTTCACCGGCCTCATACACAAAGGTTGTCACGACAGCGGCAGCGGCTGGTGTCGAATTTCACCGTATTGGTACTGTGACCGAAGGGCAGGAAACACCAAGCTATTCCTACAACGGTAAACCTGTTCAATTTGCCAAACCAAGTTTCAGCCATTTTTGATATTGCATACTAAATGGGCTGTTTATCTATATGCTATGGAAAAATAACATCGATGTCGGTAGGGCGAGATGAAACACTTTATACTCTCATTCTTAGTTCTTTTACTCTCGTCTCCCGTAAACGCTGATACGCTTTCTGAACAGGAAAAAACTGAAATATACAAAGGCGTTAGGAATTCTATTGAAGCGGTAGTTAATCTTGATAGTAAGAAAGCAATCAAGATAATGAGCCCACGTGAATTAGAAATAGTTCACCGTGGCGATACAAGCCGCCTTGAGGCGGGTTGGGCTTTTGCAAAAAGCCTTCATAAGAATATGGGCTCTCGTTATGAGATTGCACGTATAGGTGAAATCTCAAAGTTATATCTGATTGATGGAGTTTCTATTCGTACTATCCCGTATCAAACTTTACGAATAGATAAATACGGTGATGTGTTTATGACAGTTGGTTATGTTGCTGCTTATAAAGAAAAGGAAGGTAAGTGGGAGTTCATAAAAGATGCCTACGATTCCGTTCCCTTTAATCAAACATTCCAGAAATTATTGCCAGAGCTGCCTGATGGCGCAAAACCATATTTTGGTGATGTTGGAAAATGGTATGCATCAATTATTCCACTATTGCGTCACTTTATCTATCCTCGGAATATTGTTTTTGAAACAAAACCATAAAACCATATATAATATTTAATGGAGAAATATATACTAATATGCTCCAGTTGTTATAATCAAACCAGTACTAATTCAGGCTATTTCAGAACTTAGCTATTGGGTATTTTCCCCCTGAAATAGGGGATTAGAATGAAAACACTTATTGCTTCTGTTTGCTTGGTCTCATTCGTATTGGCAGGATGTAGACCTATCATTGATGTTAGTGGGAGTAACCGTAATCTTGCTAAGATGGATAGGGGGCTTCTTGATGAAAGTCTGGCCGAAGGGCAGGCGTGCTTTCATAAGGGTTATACCCGCTACGTTGATATATTGGGCTGCTATAACAAAGCAGAGAGCAAGACAGTGGTGCTCTACCGCAATGGGGATCTGGATATTCTGCATAATAAGCTCAAGTGGCGTATGGAGATTGCACAGGCACGTGATAGCGGGCGCATTACCACTCAGCAGGCTATGCAACAACTCAACAAGCTGCACCTTGATGCGGATGCCGAGTTGAAGCGTCGGGAAAGCTTATCTCAAGGCCCCAAGCCTGCTGTTAATAAGAAAGTCAGCCAGCCTCGTACGCAACCCCATAAGACTGATTATTCCGGAAACCTGAATTTCCCGGATTAAGGGAAAAGGGGATGATAGGGTTTCTCATAGTACGTTTATGAATTTCATTCATAATTGTTATAGCGTCTCCTCCTGTTAAATCCTCACGTAAGTTTCTTTATAACTCAGGCAACGAAGGCTAAATGTTATGAAGAAGTCATTTAATCTTGGAGCGTTGGCTATTTCTGTGTGCATTGAAATTGTTGCAATGGGCACACTCTCGCGTGATGTTTCTGCGACTTCAGGAGAGGCCAGCAGGACGAAACAGGGGGAATACGTGCGCGTACGTATGATCATTGGCAAGAATGAACTGGTTGCCGCTTTGGAAGATAATGCTTCCACACGGGACTTTATTTCCCTTTTGCCGCTTGAGCTAAAGCTCGAAGATTATGCTTCGAAAGAAAAAATTGCTTATCTACCCCGTAAAATCACCACTGCAGGTGCCCCATCCGGTATGACGCCCGTTGCTGGTGACATTACTTATTTTGCCCCATGGGGCAATCTTGCCATGTTCTATCATGGTGACGGCTATGCCAATGGCTTGGTGAAACTGGGTAGAATAGAAGGTGATATCCAAATACTGCAGCGTGCCCCAACGGGGATAATCCGGCTTGAAAAACTTGGGCAGTAATCTCTCGTTATTAAGCGCTTCCTAATTGATTTGGGTCGTTTTCTTGAAAAAAAACGACTGAAAGTGGGCAATTTGAGTTTAAAAAACTCATCTTTTCTTCAGTTTGAACAGTAAAAAACCCTCTAAAAACATGATGTTAATAGAGGGTCGGTTCTAGCAGGACTCAGTTTGCGGGCCAAGCACAACGAACGCGGCAAACGGTACTCAGATATCTACGTTCTAGCAGGACTCAGTTTGCGGGCCAAGCACAACAAACGAACGGCGTTAACGAATATAACCCTGAGTTCTAGCAGGACTCAGTTTGCGGGCCAAGCACAACAGAGACATGCGCACGAGGAGACGGAAATGGTTCTAGCAGGACTCAGTTTGTGGGCCAAGCATATCAACCTATCCTTCAGATTTTCTGAAATCGTTAATTTTTTTTATTGAACTCATTGTTTTTGTTTTGTTTTTTATTTTATAAATTTACGATATAAGAAAGTAATTTACATTATGGAAATATTTGCTATTGTCCCAATGTTCACGAGAATAGAAAGGAGGTTGGGATGGAAACTAATTTTACAATAATTGATATTTTACCACTTCTTTTATGCTGCTTGGCAGTCCGGCATTTTGTCATTAAATGTCGTATTAAAATATAGTCTTTCGCTAATACGCAATGCATTGCGTTACGGTATAAGAGTTGTGTTAGGCCCGTTCGTTCCTAGCTAGAATAGCCCCTCATGCCTTAGATGGGGGGCTTTAATCTCAGAAAAGTAAAAAGGCGGACCGGAGCCCGCCTTTATTCGATGGTATGAACCTTGTTAATGTAGGGCCCACATCCTGTTCCTGCTAGAATAAAAATATTCTATAGTATAGATTGCTCTTTTGCAAGCATTTGCGCCATGGTTATGACTATCAATTTGGGGGAGTTCAAATGGGGCTTCGGTTTTCTTTTGATATGGGAACGAACTCAATTGGTTGGGCAGTCTGGCGAACGGGGCTCGATGAGCTTGGCGTTTTTGGTAAGGATGCCCCAAAGGAACTTCTGCAAAGCGGTGTGCGAATTTTCAAGGATGGGCGCAACCCAAAAGATGGCTCTTCGCTTGCTGAAATGAGACGTATTCCCCGTCAGGCGCGTCGCCGGCGAGATCGATTTGTCCAACGTCGAGACAACCTCCTCAAGGCACTGATTGCTGAGGGCTTTATGCCTGAGCAGGAGCTTGAACGAAAACAGCTTGCAAGCCTTGATCCTTATCTGCTTAGGGCAAAAGGTCTGAATGAGCCTTTAACGGCTTCTGAAATGGGCCGCATTCTCTTTCACATTAATCAAAGGCGTGGTTTTAAATCCAACCGCAAGGCTGACCGCAAGAATTCTGAAAATGGTGTGATTGCTGAAGGTGCAAAGCGTTTAACACAGGCTTTGATTGAACAGGGAAGCCGTACATATGGTGAGTTTCTCTGGACACGGCAGCGCGGACAAGGGGGAGACTCATCACGCCCACGGGATCCAGAGCGTTTGCCAACCCGTATTCGCATGGATGGTCAGGGAGCTTCCGCTCTGTATGAGTTTTATCCCACACGTGAAATGATGCTGCATGAATTTCATACATTGTGGGGTATTCAGCAAAGCTATAATCCTGCCGTTTTTAAAAGTGATTTGAGAGAAAAAATTGAAAAAATTATTTTTTACCAAAGGCCATTAAAGCCACCGAAAATAGGTCGATGTACGTTTGTCTCTGAAGACTTCCGTACGCCAAAAGCACTTCCGTCTGTTCAGGAACGTGAAATGCTGGAACGCTTAAATCATATCAGGTTACTCGATGCTGCCGGTTATGAGCGTCCCCTCACATTGCAGGAGCGGGATGTTTTAGCCAGTGCCTTGCGTAATACGGATAAAATGACCTTTAAGGGATTACGCAAGGGGCTGAAACTTGGTGGTGATATTCGGATAAATTTTGAAGAGACGGGTGAAAAGCATCTTTCAGGCTGTGTGACAAACAAGATTTTGTCTAAGCCAGACCATTTCGGCCCCCGTTGGAATACATTGCCATTGGAAGATAAAGATGCTTTCATCACTAAGCTGTTACAGGCAGATGATGATGATGCCCTGATCATCCAGCTGATGAAAGAATATGGCCTTGATCATGAGCATGCAGAGGCCTGTGCGACAATCCCTCTGCCAGAAGGTTATTCGCGGCTTGGTTCAACCGCTAATACGGCAATTCTGGATGCTTTGACACATGAGGTCGATGAACGGGGTTTTGTTATCTCTTATGCGGAAGCGGTCAAACGTGCTGGCTGGCATCACTCCGATGAAAGAACAGGCGAGATATGGCAACGCTTACCCTATTATGGGCAAGTACTACAACGTCATATCATCCCGGGTTCCATGGATCCTATAGACAAGAAAAAGGATAAAGCTGCTTATTGGGGCCGTATTTCAAATCCAACCGTCCATATCGGGCTAAACCAGTTGAGGCGGCTTGTTAATGCACTCATTATTAAATTCGGCCATCCGGATCAGGTTGTGATCGAACTGGCACGTGAGTTTAAGTTAAGCCAGCGGCAAAAAGAAGAGCTGCAAAAGACAAACAGGCGTAACCGCGATGCCAATGAGGCACGTCGGAAGCGTATGGAAGGCTTTGCCGAATTTACTGGGGCAAATATGTCCCGTATGAAGTTGTTCGAAGCACAGATGGTGGATGGAGTGGTGCAATGCCCGTTCTCGGGACGGGTAATACCCTTAAGCAAACTCTATACGTCGGAAATTGAAATAGAACATATTCTGCCTTGGTCGCGTACATTGGATGATGGCAACGCCAACAAGGTATTATGCTATCGCGATATGAACCGTATTAAACGCGGTAAGTCTCCTTTTGAGGCTTTTGGTAACGAACCGCAATGGCCTGATATTCTTGCAAGAGCGGCGGCCTTGCCAAAGGAGAAACGCTGGCGGTTCTACCCTGATGCAATGGATGTTTTTACCAAGAAGGGTGATTTTCTGGATCGTCAGCTTAATGAGACGCAATATCTTTCCCGTCTTGCCAAAACTTACCTTGGATGCATTTGTGACCCAACACAGGTTTACGTTACGCCCGGGCGTCTGATCGGTCTACTGCGTGGCAAATGGGGGCTGAATGGACTTCTCGGTAATGATAACCAGAAGAACCGAACTGATCATCGACACCATGCCATTGATGCCATTGTTATCGGTGCCATGACACGGGGTATTTTGCAGACAGTAGCAAGGGAAGCGGGTAAAGCGGAGCAGCAGGAACATGGTAATATTATCGGCCGAATACCCGAGCCTTTTGATAATTTCCGGCATCATATTCGTGAATCAGTTGAGAGCATAACGGTTTCTCATAAGTCAGAGCAGGGAAAATCCGGTGCTTTGCATGAAGATACTGCTTACGGTTTCATACATAGCCCGGCTGAAGCCGCTGAGATTGGGAATCTTGTCCGTCGTAAACCGCTCGTTGATTTAACGGCTGGTGAAGTTGACCGTATCCGTGACCCTAAACACCGATTGGCTCTGCAGGAGAGGCTGGCTGGTCTGCGGGATGCAAAGGGGAAAGTGCGGGATTCGAAAGAATTGATGGATATACTTAAGGCATATGCTGCGGAAAATGGTATTCGCCGTATCCGAATTGGAAAAGAAGATAAGAGCGCATATCCAATAAAAGATAAAAAGTCTCACGAGGTTTATAAGGCCGTTATCCCTGGTGAAAACCATCATATCGACGTTGTTCAGATGCGCGATGGAAAATGGGAGTGCTTTGCTGCCAGTATCTTTGAGGTTAATCAAAAGGATTGGCGTCCATTGTGGGAGCGTGAAAAGCTGGGTGGAAAGCTGGTCATGCGTCTCCATAAGGGAGACATGGTGCAGATTCAGGATGCCGATGGTAGTTTATGTATTAAAACTGTTATTCGGCTTCAACCAAGCTCAAATACCATCAGGCTGGTCCCTCATAATGAAGGTGGGGTTTTTGAGCAACGTCACAATGATGATGCCGATTCTTTCCGTTGGGATTTTGCAAGTATTTCAAGGCTTAAGGAACGGCAGTGTCATAAAATTAAAGTTGATGTTTTGGGAGATTACAACCTTCCATAAACAGATATCATGATCGGGGCTTAAAGCATGGAGGAGTATTTCTATGCTGGGACAGATCGTAGAGGTTACAGGTGAGGGGCGACATCTTTCGTTAGAGCGTGGCTTTTTAAAAATATCTATGGGATCAGATGTCTTAGGTAAGGTTCCACTCGATGATATAGAGGCTGTTATTGTTGCGCATCCGGCTGCAAGCCTGACGACGCAGGTGCTTGCAGCATTAGCGCAACGTAGCGTCCCAGTTGTCATAAGTAACGAAGCTTTTCGACCGTGTTCTTGTTTATTGCCAATTGATGGACATTTTGCCCAGGGTAAAAGAATAGAGGCACAGGCTGAGGTTTCACTACCTGTGCGGAAAAGATTATGGGCTGATATCATCAAAGCTAAAATCAAAGCTCAAGCCGCTGCCTTGGAACATACCGGCAAAGATGCAAGCCTGTTTTACACTATGAGCAATGCCGTGCGCTCAGGTGATGTTGATAATCTGGAGGCACAGGCTGCTCGTCGCTATTTTCCTGAAATGTTCGGGAAAAACTTTTACCGTTATCGTGACGGAGGCGGAGTTAACGCTGCCCTCAATTATGGTTATACTGTTTTACGTGCTGCAACTGCCCGTGCAATTGTTGCAAATGGCTTACATCCCTCTCTTTCGCTTAAACATCAGTCTGCTGGTGAAGCATTGAGACTGGCGGATGACCTTATGGAGCCATTTCGGCCTGCTGTAGATATTATTGCTTATCAAATGTCTCAGGTTGAGGATTTCAGTGAGCTTGATGTCAATATGAAGCGCCAGCTCTCAGCTGTACTTCACGCAGACTATGAGACTGAAGACGCGCTTTCGCCTCTCTCAAATGTATTGAACCGGATGTGCTCTTCTCTGGCTCAGGTATTTACCGGAGAACGCGCTAAAATATGGCTTCCTGTTTCCTCTATTCCAGTTTCAGAAAAAGATGAGGCATTTATGGATTAGCCGTATGTCGAAATTTATCGCATTATCGGGGTATAGAATTTTGTGGGTTATGGCGCTTTTTGATTTACCTGTTTTGACAAAAGCGGAGCGAAAACGCGCTACAAAATTTCGAGCCTACTTACTGGATGAAGGTTTCTCGATGATGCAGTTTTCCTGCTACCTGCGTTTTACTGCTGGCAAGGAGCAGGCCGAGGCTCTTACGCGCCGTATCGGCAGAGCCGTTCCGAAAGCCGGAAAAGTGGATGTAATCTGGTTTACCGATAAACAATACGAAGGTATTCAAAGCTACCGAGGCCAAACAGATACCGAGCGCCCTTCAAAGCCAGATCAGCTACTTCTATTTTGAAAAAAATGACTGAAAGTAAGCTATTTTTACTTAGAAAAGTTCATTTTTTCTTGAGTTTAAACAGTAAAAAACCCTCTAAAAACATAACGTTAATAGAGGGTCGGTTCTAGCAGGACTCAGTTTGCGGGCCAAGCACAACTCAAAAGCATGGCTTATCTTTTCTTGGGCGGTTCTAGCAGGACTCAGTTTGCGGGCCAAGCACAACATCAGAGAAAGAGCTAAAATCAGGCTACCTGTTCTAGCAGGACTCAGTTTGCGGGCCAAGCACAACCCTCAATATTGGCAACCATTCCAACGTTATGTTCTAGCAGGACTCAGTTTGCGGGCCAAGCACAACTATGGAAATAGGAAGAAGCACTGATAGCATGTTCTAGCAGGACTCAGTTTGCGGGCCAAGCACAACATGGCAGTCACTATCTCCATGTAGATCTTTGTTCTAGCAGGACTCAGTTTGCGGGCCAAGCACAACCGCCAAGAATTATAAGAACATGCCCCGGAAGTTCTAGCAGGACTGAGTTTGCGGGCCAAGCACAACAGGTCGATGAAGTGCATAAAAGAATCGAAGATTCTAGCAGGACTCAGTTTGCTATCAAATATATTTTATTGAGCGCTAAATATGAAAAAGCCCCGGATGTTCCCAGGGCTTTTATTCTTGTAACTCTGATCAGAAGTCACGCTTTACGCGGAAGGGCCTTGCCATTGGTCTTCGGATGAGATGGTCTTGGCGTAGCCATTGTTATACGAGAGCACGCGGCCTTTGGGGTCTGTGCGGGTATAGACAACTTCAATACCAATATCGAAGTCTTTAATGGGCGACCAGATCAGGTTGGAACCAACGCGCCATTCTGCCGTATCAACGAAGCCGACGTTGTAATTTCCAAGGACAGCATCATTAAAGACGCTTGAGCCGTTGCGGTCGTAGTCGATTTTCATATATGAGGCATAAACATTCTGACGGATGGATGGTGTCCAGTAGTGGAGCAGATCAATCATGGCAGACCAGCCTTTGGTCTTTTTGATGCTGCCATTAGCGCCCATCACGGCATCAGCTATCGGGATGTTCACATTCTCATGGAATGCATAGTTGCTGGCACCGATATAGCTGAGGGCACCTTCTGTATAGGCAACTTCAGCCCATAACTCGTCACCTGCTGCAATGAAGGGCAGGTTCAGCTTGACTGCACCTTTAACCGCATAGCCGTATTTCGTGTCACGCGTATTGGTGACGGGGTCATCAACCCGTCCAGCATAACGGGAATATGATGGACGAACCTGATGTAATGCGGCTGCCAACTGAGCTCCACCCCAGCTCTGGTTGACCATGAGAGACCCAACAAAATCAGGTGCACTTTGGCCTGCTGAATCGTACCCGACATTGGTGTAGGTGTATTTATAATCACCGTCGTAAGCGACACCTGTAAATTTCTTATACATGCGGCGCTCTTCACCATCTTCGATCGCAGCGGTCAAAGACCAGCCGTTTCCAAAGTTAAACGTATAGCCAAGGGCTTGTGTTTTAGCATCAGAGCTTCGGATTGGTGTGTAATTGTAGTTGTTCGCGTAGAAGTCAAAGAAAGATTGAATCCGCCCCGCTGTCAGACCCGCAAACTGGATATAGGCGTATTCCAGACTGGCACCCTTACCAGTGCCAGTGCCCATTGTGTGGGTGCCAGAGTTCAGCCATGCAGCATCACCGTGAATGAGCTGATAACGCAGATAAGCGCGGGCCATTCCGTAAGGTGTATTGGTGCGGACATCTAGGTTAAAACGTGTCAGGGCGCCAAAGCCCATGGAGTCAGAGTTTCTTTTGTAGGACTGCTGAACAACAGTTTCAGCGTTCACACGTCCACTGATCTGGACACAGGTGTCCGACCCCGGGATATAAAAAAAGCCCTGACCATGGTTAGAGCAAACCCGTACATATTCACCAGGTGCTGATTTAACCGCTGGCAGATCAGCCGCATAAGCTGAAAAACCTGCAAGAGCAGTTGCGGAACTTAAGCTAAGTAATAGACCGTGTTTAAACATTCTACCCCCTCCTAGACTTAGAGAATTTTCTTCTGGCAAATGGGGGGAGGTAAAACAATCTTAGATATAATTAGAAAAACATTTTACAAATTTTAGTTGTATTTCAGTGACATGAGACAATTTGTCATTTCTGTCTCCGCAAAGTGGTTTGAAATATAAGGAATAGTAAAATTTTTTATATTTTATTTTTTGAGTTCTTGATTTAGCGCAAGAAAATAAAACGACATCTTATTGCTGAATTTTAAGCATTGAGGAGGACGTTTGAGGTGGAGTAAGCCATAAAAAAGAATAATACATGGTCCTATGACTGTTCCTGCCTAAAGCGTGACCTATCTTACTCTTAACCCCGCATTTTCAGTGACATATCGGGGAGAGAGGAACGTCATATGAGTGCAACACTTATTAATCTTGTTATTCAGCTTCTTTCAGGTGCAGCCGGTGGTAATGCGCTTGGTAATATTCTGAAGCAGTTTAACCTTGGCCCGCTTGGCAATACAATTGCAGGTGCGCTTGGTGGTGCTGGCCTTGGCCAGATGCTGCCGTCAATTCTGGGTAGCCTTGCCTCTAGTGGTGTTGATGTTGGTTCTGTTGCAGCCAATTCAGGTATTGATCTGGGCTCTCTGGTTAGCTCGGTTGTTGGAGGTGGCGCTGGTGGTGCTGTGCTGACGCTTATTGCAGGTGCAATTGCCAAGGCCCTGAAGCAGCAATAATCTCTGAGACTATTATAAAGACCCGCCTTTGGCGGGTCTTATTTATTTAAGTTTTTATTTGAAGAAAAAGTCATTTGAATATTTGGCTGAGTCTTTTTTATGGAGGCTCTCATGCCCGGTACAATTCTTGTATGGGTTGGTGTTGCCGTTATTATCGGTGTCATTTATGCCTTAATCAAACAATTCGAAACGCGGCTAGTGCTTATTGTTGCTGGTCTGGTGATGTGTACCGTTGCCGGGGATCCATTTCTCGCGTTAACAGAGTTTTCCAAAAATATGGTGCTCGTCACACTCGTGCAAACCATCCTTGCTGTCATGGGGTTTGCCTGTGTCATGAAGGTGACCAAGTGTGATGCGCATCTGATCAATCTGCTGGTTGGGTTATTGTCGAGTGTTCGGTTCATTCTTGTGCCCGCTGCAATGATTGTCACAGCTTTCATCAATGTCTCGTTGCCCAGCGCGGCGGGGTGTGCTGCTGCTGTTGGTGCTATTCTCATCCCCTTGATGATCTCGCTTGGCGTAAGACCAGCAATGGCGGCCGCTTCCGTGATGGGGGGAACATTTGGCAGCATGTTGTCGCCCGGGTTGTCTCATAATGCCTATATTGCTGAGAAACTGATGAGCACAGATGTTATCCATGTCATTGCTGTTCATTATTGGGCTGATATCGTATGCATTCTGGTTGGTGCAGTTGTTCTTGGTAGTGTTGCCGTTTTCCTGAAAGAGAACAAGGGTTATGTACCAGATGCAGACCATACGGTTTTAAAGCTAGAGCGGCCAAATATTATCTATGCAATGGTGCCATTGGTACCCGTGTTTCTGCTGATTTCCAGCGCATATCTGGGTGCCCCCGATGCGCCTGAATGGGCGAAGAGTACTCTTAGTAATATGCCATGGCTGAATAAACTCCCTGTGCCCATTGCTATGTTTATCGGTGCTATTCTTGGGGTGGCTGTGACACGTTCCAATCCATCTCAATGTGTCAAAGAGTTCTTTGACGGAATGGGAAATGCGTATGCTTCCATTTTGGGGATTATCATAGCAGCCGGTGTCTTTGTTGCCGGGATGAATGCTGTCGGGCTTGTGGATGCCTTCATTGAAATTCTTAAGAATGCCGGGAGTGCTGCACGCTGGGCGGCTGCTTTCGGGCCATTTCTTCTGGCTGTCATTACCGGTTCGGGGGATGCAGCGGCTCTGGCTTTTAATGCCGCTGTTTCGCCCCATGCCGAAAAATTTGGAATGACAGTTCCACATCTTGCAAGCCTTGCAACACTTGCAGGTACGTTAGGGCGGACAATGTCACCTCTTGCTGGTGCTGCAATTGTCTGTGCCGGGATTGCTGGTGTTAATCCGCTGGAAATTGCCAAGCGACAGGCCCCGGGAATGATTATCTGCCTGTTTGTTGCAATTTTGATGTTGCAGTAACATGCCTGAATAAGTGTGAGGTTGTCATGACGGACGTTATCGCAGAAAAGGTTGCAAGGCTTCTTCCCGCAATGATTGTGCAAAGACGTGATCTGCATAAGCATCCTGAGCCTGGCTGGACGGAATTCCGAACCTCGGCAATTATCAGTAAACGTCTGTCAGAACTCGGCTACAAACTCACGCGTGGCAAAGATGCAGTTGTCAAAGACAGCATGATGGGTGCCCCGTCCGACGCAGCCCTGAAACAAGAGCAGGAGCGCGCAATCCGGCAAGGTGCTGATCCCGAGTTAGTCCGTGATATGGAAGGCGGTCTCACAGGTCTATGGGCTGATATGGAATTCAAGGGAGGCAAGGGGCCAAAGTTTGCTCTGCGCTTTGATATGGATTCTAATGACGTCATAGAGACAGAGGATCCAGAGCACCGCCCGAATAAGGAGGGTTTTGCATCTGTTAATCATGGGGCCATGCACGCCTGCGGACATGATGGACATGTTTCCATCGGGCTGGCCGTTGCCGAGCTTCTGGCTGATATGAAAGATGAACTGAAGGGTTCTGTGCGTCTGATCTTTCAACCAGCTGAAGAGGGTGTGCGTGGGGCTGGGCCGATGGTTGATGCCGGCTGTGTCAAAAACGTTGATATTATCGTCGGCACCCATATCAGTTTTCAGGCCGATAAAACCGGTATGATTATCTGTGGGACACGTGGCTTCCTTGCGACGACAAAATGGGATGTCGATTTTACAGGTAAATCAGCCCATGCCGGTGCGGCGCCTCATGAGGGGAAGAATGCACTTCTTGCAGCCTGTGCCGCCACCACAAACATGCATGCTATTGCCCGCCATGGTGATGGCATAACCCGCATTACTGTCGGAAGGCTTGAGGGCGGGCAGGGCAGAAATATTATTCCGGCCCATGCTCATCTCGCTATGGAGACCCGTGGCTTGACCAGTGAGCTCGATGATTACATGACAGGTGAATGCCGCCGGATTATTGAAGCCGCTGCGCTGATGTGGGATTGCTCTTACAATATCAAAGTGATGGGCGGCACCAAGAGTGGTGAGCCAACGCCGGATATGGTTGAGCAGGCCATGAAGGTTGCCACTTCAATGCCTGCTTTTACTGAGGTAGTTGGAATAAAAGATTTCGGAGCCAGTGAAGATTATTCACATATGATGTCTGCCGTGCAGGCTAATGGTGGCAAAGGAATTTATGTACAGGTTGGATCAACCCGAACAGCAGGCCATCACAATGATCACTTCGACTTTGAAGAGAATGATATGGTTGTGGCAGCAGAATTCCTCGTCAAACTTGTGAGGTCGTACCTTGGATAATCAGAGATCAGGCAAAATCTGTGCCGAGATCTCCCATTCCAGGGACAAGATGCTCACGCAAGACATTATTTCCCTGTTTCAGGGCAATCCGTTGCCTTGGATAAACAAGTAAAGCCTGCTCGTAAGCGGCTAAAGCCACATTGTAGTTTGTAATGGCTGCTATGACTTCAAGCGCCTCTGTGCCGTCACGTGTGCGCAGAGAGATGATGAAGGTGGTATCTGTTTGATTGAGCTGCTTATTCATGGTCATGATCTGGAGCAGTCCTTTCAATTCTCAAGGCCTAAAGATAAGCCTTTCTGAGCCTTCGTGTCATGAGGGTTGCGATAAAAGCCGCGATTGCCCCGATGAAACCCGATAGTAATACATACGCGGGAACGGTCGATACCATCATGTAACAGGCTACTGTATAGAGTGAGCAACTCAACAGGGCCAATAATAGATAAAACTGCCATTCTTCACGAAACTGTTTCCAGAGCGGGTAGGATATAAGCCCGGTGATAATGGCAGGGAGTAGGCCTAAAATATAGCTACTAAATAGTACACGTACACTCAGATTGAAGGCCTGCAGCAGAGCCTCGGCTGGGCTCATATAAAAACTGGAGACAATGAGTGCCAACACAAACAGAAGAAAGTTGGCAATGGCCGGGATGATGATTGCGTAGGAAATACAATGCTCAATCAGCCATTGAAGGCGTGAAGGCTTCCGTGGTTGAGGCGGGGGGCTTGCAGGAACTTCTGTCATAACCACCTCCGGCCAATGATCGGGGTAAGCTTCAGGCTGACGAGTGATGCAATGGCTGATATGAAACCAAGAATAAGTGCGATTGCGACAGATTCCTCGTTGATGCTGGCAAACTGAAATAGGAACCATATCATGGCAATGATCCACGCTACGATGGCGACAAGAGCTGTGTAACGGGCGCTTTTAAAGTCATACTTCAGAAGTCTGACCGCGCACAGGCCAATGAGCCCCGCTGGTATGGAGGTATTGCTATAGGCAACTTTAAGCAAAGCGAGGGGCCACTCTCTCCAATAGGCGATTGTGGCCTCAAGGTATTGCCCTGCAGTTTCCTGATTGCCTGTCTTGAACACAATATAGAACAGGCTGATTGCTCCAAAAACCAGAATGCTGGCGATCAGAGGGAACAGAAGAGCAAAGATAACAGCATAGACAAAATAGGTGCCTGTCGTGCTGTCTTGGTTTGACTGTGTTGCGGGAAGCTGTTCGTTCGCCATACTTGATTAGGCCTGCCTGTTATATCATCTGAATGTCCTATCTATCCAAAAGGGTGCCGGTGATCAATTGGCATGTTTGGAGTAGTTGGGAAATAAAGTTGAGATTGCTCAACTGATTAATCAGACATTTCTACTTTATCTTACGAGAATGGAGGATAAAAAGCGTGCCGTTTCCAGTGGTAAAGTCTGATTATCATCCATCTTGTGACTGCCTGGATCTCATGCGATTTTGTTTTGGTCGCTAAGAGGTTTAACGGGCAGAGACATTACCGTCGAACGTAGTCATTCCTGATATTTTGTGCAGGATTTAAGCAGGCATACAAAAACCGCCGCTGAAGTTGCGGCGGTTTGATATTCATCTCAAACAGGTTCGTCCTTCTTTGGGACTGCCCGTTTCTTTACCTCGTCATCCATCAGCTCATACCACATGGCATTGAGCACAGCGAAAGCAGCTGCGAGCGGTAGGCCGAGAATCCATGCGAAATACCACATTTCGTTTTCCTTTCCGCTTAGTAGCTATGATCACCAGGATCAATCATCTTCTGGTCCACTTTGCCCCACAGCACATGATAAACGTAGCTGGTGTAGGCGAGGATAATGGGCAGGAAGATGACGGTCACAACAAGCATGATGAACAGCGTCATATGGCTTGAGGATGTATCCCAGACTGTCAGGCTCGAGTGTGGATCAATCGAAGAAGGCAGAATAAACGGGAACATTGACAGGCCAACTGTTGATATAATGCCGAAGATCGACAGACTGCTGCAAAGAAGTGCCGAAACTTCTCCTCTGGTTTTAAGCAAAATGGCAGCGCCAAGAGCTCCAATAAAACCAAGGGCAGGGCCAATCCATATCCATGGACGGATATCATAGCTTGAAAGCCATGCGCCATGCTCAGCCATGGCTGTTTTCAGCAGTGGGTTGGACGGTCCAAGAGGTTCAACAGTACTGGTAATACGGTAGCCCATAGGTTCCAGTAACCAGCCAGCCAAGGCAAAAAGAACGATTGTCAGCAAAGCGGCAACAGCACCGTAGTTTCTGGCGCGTTGGGCAATATTGCCATCCGTTTTGAGAGCCAGCCATGTCGCACCGTGTGTCACCAACATTGTAACGGATACCAGACCGCAAAGGATGGCATAAGGATTCAGGAGGCCAAAGAATGTGCCTTCATAGTAAACCCTGAGGTCTGGATCAAAGCGGAAGGGGACACCCTGCAGCACATTGCCAATGGCAACACCAAAGATCAGGGCGGGAACAAAGCCACCGATAAACAGGGCCCAATCCCAGGCTGAACGCCAGCGGGTATCTTCAAGTTTACTACGATATTTAAAGCCAACAGGTCGCAGGATAAGCGCGAACAGGATGGCAAACATCGCCAGATAGAAGCCGGAGAAGGATACTGCGTAAAGCGGTGGCCAGGCCGCAAAAATGGCACCACCGGCAAGGATCAACCAGACCTGGTTACCTTCCCAGACTGGCCCGACGGTATTGATGACAATACGGCGTTCCATATCATTGCGGGCAACAAATGGCATCATGGTACCGACCCCAAGGTCGAAGCCATCGGTTAAGGCAAAGCCAATCAGGATAACGCCGAGTAAAGCCCACCAGATCAGGCGCAGGATGTCATAGGAAATCAGTTCATGTAAAATCATAGCATCACTCCGTTGGCATGGTTGCGGCCAGAAGTGGCACAGAAGATTGCTTGTCTAGCTGAGGCCCATGGCGAATAGCCCTGAGCATAAGGCCCATCTCAACAATAAAGAGAATTGTGTAGATGATGATAAAGCCAATAAGGGTCAGGAGCACGGTTGATGCGCCAAGAGTCGAGACAGCGGCGGCTGTTGGTAGAACACCTTCAATAATCCACGGCTGCCGTCCAAGTTCAGCAACGATCCAGCCCAGTTCCGCTGCCAGCCAGGGAAGGGGAATGGAGATAACCGCAAGCTTGAGTAACCATTGATGCTTATCAAGCTGCCGCCTTGCGGATAGCCAGAAGAAGACACCCATCATAAGGATAAAATAGAAGCCAAGACCGACCATGACCCGGAAGGACCAGAACAATGGCAGAACGGGTGGAACCGTATCCCAAGCCGCCTTATCAATCTGCTCTGGTGTTGCCTGACGTGGATCATCAACATAACGCTTGAGCAGAAGGGCATAGCCGAGCTTCTGACCATTTTCCTCAAAAGCTTCTTTGAGGAATGGATCAATAGTGCTGCTTTTGGCTTCACGGATTTTCTGCAACGCATCAAAGGCTTTTATTCCGCTCTGAATATTTCCCTTGGCGTTTTCAACCAGCTCTTTGATGCCTGGTATCTCTTCCGTCAGGGAGCGTGTCGCAATCAGCCCCATCGCCATCGGAATTTTGACAGCATAATGGGTTTCACGATCTTCCAGACTTGGGAAACCGATCAGGTTGAAAGAAGCGGGTGCGGGTTCTGTCTCCCACATACCTTCCATTGCTGCTAGTTTCATCTTCTGGCTTTCATTGGCGAGATAGCCGCTTTCATCACCCAGAACGACAACGGATAGTGAGGCGGCCAAACCAAAGGCTGCCGCAACTGTCATAGAGCGTTTGGCAAGCTCTGCATGCCGGCCTTTAAGAAGGTACCATGCAGATACACCCAGAACGAAGAATGAGGCGGTTACATAACCCGCAGATACGGTATGAACAAACTTTGCCTGTGCAACCGGATTGGTGAGCACCGCTCCGAAGTCCGAAACTTCCATGCGCATGGTGAGCGGGTTGAAGGCTGAACCAACCGGATTCTGCATCCAGCCATTGGCAATCAATATCCAGAGTGCTGAGAAGTTCGAGCCAATTGCCACGGCCCATGCTGTTATCAGATGGGCGACTTTGGACATTCGGTCCCAGCCGAAGAAGAATAGCCCGACAAAGGTCGCCTCAAGAAAGAAGGCCATCAGTCCTTCAATAGCCAGTGGAGCACCAAAGATGTCACCGACGTAATGGCTGTAATAGCTCCAGTTCATGCCGAACTGGAATTCCATGACGATGCCGGTTGAGACACCCAAAACAAAGTTGATGCCGAAGAGGGTTCCCCAAAACTTTGTCATCTGTCGCCAGATGGTGCGGCCGGTCATAACATAGACCGTCTCCATAATAGCAACCAGAACAGATAGACCAAGAGTGAGGGGAACGAATAAGAAGTGGTAGAGTGCCGTTATAGCAAATTGCCATCGAGAGAGAGCAACGATATCGAATTCCATGTCGGTCTCCAGATATTGCCCCCCAGCATATTTTGGTGATTATAGACAGATATTTACGGAAAGAGTACAGAATATTTTCCTTAGGAGGAGAATAAAATGATCACATCTTCTTGATCAGCTTATTTTCAGGCTAGAAAACATCTTTTTGAAGTCAGCATTATCTTTTGTGAGATCAGAAATAATCTGACCGTCTTTCATTACAATAATTCGGTCTGCCAGTGCTGCTTCACGTTGAATATGGGTCGCAATCAGCAGTGTTTTATCAGATACTAGGGTTTTGATTTGATTCAGAACATCTTGAGCTGTTTTGTGATCAAGGCTTTCTGTTGGTTCATCAAAAATCCAGAATGGGGTATTCCTGAGCATCATTCTGGCAATTACGAGCCGTCTTCCCTGTCCACCAGACAGACCAAGTCCGCCTTCACCGAGCATTGTATCAAGCTGGTGGGGTAATTTTCTGATGTCTTTTGCCAAGCCTGCTGCCTCAAGGGCATCCCAGAGCAAATCATCAGAGGCTTTCGGATTCGCAAGTTTCAGGTTCTCGCGTATGGTATCGCGAAAGAGTTCTGTCTTTTGGGGCAGACGTGTGCGTGCAATGGCTTCAACGGTACCGGATGAGGGTGAAATTTCACCAGTAATCAGATTAATCAGCGTAGATTTTCCAGAGCCGCTGCTACCGACAAGCGCAACACGTTCACCACGATTTATCCTGAGGGAGAGCCCTTTAAAAACAGGTTCGGCTGCAATTTCATAGCCTGCTGTTACATTCTGTAGGCATAGGGCTGTTTCGCCATCAGGCGCGTTAACTGGCTGACTGACGGCTGAAGAGGAGAGACGTGGGGCAATGCGGCTGGCAGCCAGCATGGTGCGGCCAAGCTCAAGGGCTCCACGGCGTAACCCTGAAAAGGGCTCCATTGCAGATAAGGTCATTAAAACAGCAAGAGTTGCAACCGGGACCGAGATAGCCTGTGCGTCTACCAGGGCGGCCACTGTCAATAAGGTTGCGCTTAAGGCAATGGCCGTTGCAATTGTGAAGACAGCAGTCGTGGCTGTTTCAATCCGATTAAAACGATCATCTGCCGCAGCCAGATAAGCGTCAGCCTTTACAATAGCTGAGCACTGCATTTTCAGTTTGTCCGCAATGGCCAGTTCCGTTTGCCCTGATACGAGATCAATCGTTCTTGCCCGCAAGGCTTCCATTCCATAACTGCGGCGACGGGCCGTTCTGCTTGCTGAGGAGGAGGCGAGAGTGGGGGCCCCAAAGCCAATTAATAAAAACCAAAGTGCTAATGCCAGAGCTAAAAGAGGCGATACAAACAAAGCTATGACAAGGGCGCAAAGAAGTGTCGCAGCCAAAGCGGCTCCGATTGGTACGAGTATGCGCAGATAAACAGAATCCAGAGCGTCAGTATCGACAGTCAGTCGGAACAGTAGGGTTGCAGGGCGCTTCAGAAGTATCCGGGCAGCCCCCGGTTCAGCCCACCCTCTGAATAGTTTTTCGCGTAAATCAGCCAGAGTACTGAGTGTTGCATCATGCGTTGTCAGGCGCTCACCGTAACGTGCTGCAGTTTTGACGATTGCAAGCAGGCGGATCACACTTGAGGGCACGAATGAGTTGAACGATACGGCTGTTGCAACAGTCAGTCCCGCAATGGCCGTTGCTGAAATAAACCAGCCGGAAATACCAAGCAATGCAAGGCCTGAGAGAGCTGTCAGGGCGGCAAGCAGCATTCCGATGCTGAGCATATTACGATGCCTTGCAAAGAAGAGCCTGAGGATGATGAGAAGGTTCTGCCATTGTTTTTTAGAGTGGTGGCGTTTCATGGTTTTGCCTCCAGCCTGATGACACGATCCATTTTTGAGGCCAGCTGCTCATCATGTGTTGCCACAATAAGTGTTCTGTTTTCTGCCAGTTTCAGAAGGTTTTTTGTAACTTCCTCAGCTGTTGCAGTATCCAGATGTGCTGTAGGTTCATCCGCAAGGACAAGATGGGTATCACCATCTGCCATTGCACGGGCTAATGCCAGCCGGAGGGCTTCTCCACCTGACAAACCGGCACCGCCTTCACCAATTGCGCCATTATGATTAGCAACCACAAAACTTAGGGCGGCCTGTTCGATTGCCAGATCAATATCAGTATTGCTGATTTCTTTACGACCAAGACGAATGTTAGATTTCAATGTTCCAGAGAAAAGGTGAGGCTTCTGGCCAACCCACGCCATACTTTGTCTGAAGGCATTTGCCGTCTCATCAGAGAGCTCTGTACCATTGACAGAAACCTTACCTGAATCAACAGAAACAAGTCCGGCTAAAATCGCAAGCAATGTCGACTTTCCCGAACCACTTGGCCCAAGAAGCGCCAGTTTCTCACCCGGGCGGACTGTCAGGGAATAATTCTCAAAAACCGGGATATTTGTTCGTTGATGCTGGAAATGAATGTTTTGAATCAAAACTTCAGGAGGTGATGATAATTTATTGTTTTTGCTTTGCTTATCACTATGCAGAATTTTCAGATTATGCATTGCCAATCTATCAAGAGCTGCAATCCCGGCCTTGCCGCTGGCGCGGTCATGCCATGCTGCCGACAGCTCTTGAAGCGGTTCAAAAAAGGCTGGTGCAAGTAAAAGAATAAAGAGGCCTTGTCCCAAAGTCAGCTTGGTCCCCCATGCGCCATACGTAATATCACCAAGCAGCTGGAAGCCGACGTATACGGCAACCATGGCAACCCCAAGTGCCGAGAAAAATTCCAGCGTTGCGGAAGACAGAAAAGCGATGCGCAGAACAATCATGGTTTTCTGTTTGAGTGTTTCTGCAGCCGTTCGAAACCGTATGGCTGTTGCATCAACGGCATCAAGGGAGCGGATTGAATTGAGCCCCCGGAGCCGGTCTAACAGAAACGCATTCATGGAACCGACTTCTATCATCTGCTCTTCACTGGCCTTTTTCGCTCTGAAACCAATCAGAGCCATGAAGACAGGGATCAATGGGGCACAGAAGATCAAGATCAGCGCCGCGAGCCATGAATGCCAGCTGACACAAAGCAATATGGCAGAGGGAATAATGACAAGCTTGTATTTTACGGGCGAGAAGCGTTGCAGAAACGGCAGAATAGCCTCTGTCTGCTCTGCAATAATACTTGCTGCTGTACCCGAAGGTGGTTTTTGGGTGTCGAGAGGAGACCGGTGCGCCAAGACTTCGGCAGTCGCAGCCCGAAGACGTGAAATGGCATGTCGGGCAGTTTTGAAGATGATGCGAGAGCCAATCATATCAATGAAGGCACGAAGGATGCCTAATGCCAGAACGGAAAGAGCAGGTAAGACGACTTCATTAAAATGACCATCTGATGCCAGCCGATGAATAGCGTAGGCAATAAGACCAGCCTGTAACAGCCAAATCAGTGAGGCAGTTGATTGCAACAGACTACCTGTTCTGAGCCCCGGTAAATTGGACAGGATGGGCTTGGTAAAACTGGAAGATATTGAATTTGCAACCGATACTGTGCTCACCGAAGCCTCATCAGCTTCTGCTGGTGTCTCTTGTCTGGCCGATGCAGCATCCATGATTCTTGTCCGTAACCATTCCTCTACAAGGGTAGACATGCAGGCCATATTGAACAGCACGTTCCCGATGATAGGCAGGTGATAAGGCAAAGTTGAGCGGGCGACAACCATCTCACAAAAAATTGCTTTCAGATTTCGCAAGCAGGTTTGTGAGGTCTGAAGTGAAAGCCTGACAGACTATCCTAGGAAACAAATAATTGAGCTCTATTTTCCGATTGTGGCGCTTTCACCTCTGCGTGCAGCGCCCATTGTGTTGTTCAGCACTGAGCAAAAGGACATATCGTCCGAGGCTGGTAATGAAAAATTTCTATGAAAGGGAACACCAATGACGGAAAATATGTCTGATCCTATGCCGGAGTTTTCGAAACTGGACCGTTCCATCCGCATGAGAGGTATATCTTCTCTGTTGGCCAGTAACTGGTGGGCTGTTGCGCTGCGTGGGCTGTGTGCCATCATTTTTGGCCTGATTGCGCTATTCATTGCACCTGCTGCGATTCTCTCGGTCGTTTATCTTGCCGGTGCCTATATGCTGGTTGGCGGTATCTTTGGCCTCATCAGTGCGTGGCGGGCAGCGCAGGCTGATCAACGCTGGGGCTGGCTGACATTTGAAGGCATCATCAATATTCTGGCTGCTATGGTGGCCTTCTTCTGGCCATTTGCGACTGCTCTTGCCTTTATTTTTATGTTGGCTGCATGGTCGATAGTAAGTGGTATCTTCATGCTAGCTGCCGCTTTCCAGTATCAGGGGGATGGTAAGGGCTGGCTTATTCTGAGCGCTCTTGTCTCCGTAATTTTTGGTATTATTCTCTTTGTCTCTCCAATGGTGAGTGCTGTTGTGCTGACATGGTGGGTTGGTATTTATGCCGTTATTTTCGGAATTGGCATTATTATTCTGGCCTTCAAATTGCGCAAATTGAATACTCAGCTTTAAGTTTGCCTTGTATGAGTTGACTGCCTGAACATTTTTTAATGTATCGGGCAGTTAATTTTCTTGCTGCTCTGGTATTATTTTGCCTTAATTCCCATGTATCTTTCAACATGCCCGGGTTCTCGAAGCGCCGGGTGAACAGATAGCTTGGGGTTAAACCGTATGGACCGTTTGAAAAAAGCCTTTCTTGCCGCTGCGACTCTCGGCATAGCAGGAGCTATTGCTTTTGTTGCGCTGGTTTTTATTGGAGGCGCTTTAGCTATCGCCGGAATTATCATTGCAGCGATGATTTTGGTTGGAGCTGTCATGTCCATGTTTGGCAAAAAGCCATTTGGCAGAAAAGGTGAGCCGCTAACGGTGATGTATACCCGGGTGGATGAAACGGATTATCGGTCAAATGGCCGCTGATTGATAAAATTCCCGTTGCCGAATAAAAAAAGCCCCCTGAGAAGGGGGCTTAATTTTTCCGGATGTGATCACTTAGTTTGTTGTGATCGGGTCGAAGCGTGTCAGACCACGGAAGAGCTGGCCAACAAAGTTCTGTTCAACACCAGCTGCTGGTGTGCTGCGGCTGATGAAGTCGAATACAACACCATCCTGCAGGCCATAGAGTGCAGTACGCTCAACGCGCATGGCTGAATTGAAGTAAATTGCCGTTACACGACGGTCATCAGTCTTCTCAGGCAAAAACTGGGCTTTGCGATGAGAGTTTTCACTGATGTAGTACCAAGTCTTGTTACCGACAGTGGAAACAGTTGATGGTGTACCAAGCGTATGAAGAACCTGCTCGGCACTCGTACCCTTTTTAACGCTTGCGAGGGCTGCTTCATCGAGGATATATCCGCGCTGATAGCTTTCTCCAATCTTCGAGCAGCCAGCTAGAGCCAAGCCCATAACGGCAGCAACAGCAAGACGTGCGATAGCAGAACGGTTACGACGGATCATCTTTTATTCCCTGCGCTAACATTTAAAAACATATTCGCCAGCCCCGGCAGGCGAATTAAGATGCGGCATTATAAATTCCCTTGAAAGCAATTTCTATGCCTTTGAGCATTTTTCAGTTGGATGACAACTTATTTAAAGCTCGAATTGATACATAGAAACAAATTGTGGCAGAAAAAAACGTGTTCAAGAGCAGGGCTGTATATAATGAATGGCCTATGCTAGTAGCTATAAAATGTCTTTAAGAGTTCGTCTGAAACAAAGATTTGCGCATGTTTTCGTTCTTCAAGAGAAAATCTGATAACCGTAAGGTCATTTCATCGCTCTATCATGGTATCGCCAGAGCAGCCTTGAGGCCGTTTATTTTTGCTGGCTTTGGCGTTGAGGATACCCTTGAAGGCCGGTTTGAGAGTTTGGCGCTTCATATGGCTGTTGTCTTGCGGCATATGAAAAACTGGGCTCCACCTGCGGATGATGTTGCCTCTGACCTGACCGATTACTACTTTACGCAGCTTGACGATGTGCTCAGGGAGCTTGGAACCAGCGATAATAAGGTTCCGAAGAAAATGAAGGCAATGGCCGGTGCTTTTCTGAGCCGCGCAGAAGCCTATGATAATGCCTTTAAAAACAGTGAGATGACGCAGGTATTACAGGAACGTTTCGGTTCTGCTATCGACGTTGCCGGTTTCTCGCAGTATGTGGCTGCAATAGATAAATATGTGTCCGATTCTTGCCTTGATATATGGCTAGAGAAGGGAATTGAATTTCCCGAACCACAAGTTTCTGCTGGAGCAGTGTTATGAGTAAGGAAGTCGACAGCCTCTTGTTCAGGCCTTTCCCCGTTTTGCAGATGAAGCCAAGCGGTGTGGATATGAAGGTTGAGGCAGATGAAGAAGAACGTCTGGCTATTGCAGCTGATTTTGGGCTGCCCAAAATTAAATCGCTGGTTGCCAATTTCAAACTGACAGGTCGCCCGGAGCGTATCCGAATTGTCGGGACTGTTCAGGCTGATATTGAACAGATTTGCGTTGTATCTCTTGAGCCATTCGAGAGTATCGTCAAAGAAGATCTGGACGTTTTGTTTGCAGAGCCGGGAAAACTGCGCCCACGTCATGAGGAAGATGTTGCTGAAGATCTGCCTGATCCGATTGAAAACGGTCAGATTGATTTGGGAGCAATAACTCTAGAGTTCTTTGCGCTTGCGCTTGATCCTTATCCACGGAAGCCGGGAACCTCTTTTGAAGGTGTTAAGAAAGCATTGGGCTTAAGTGAGAGTTCCGGTACATCTCTCGGTGATATGATCAAGAAGGGGAAAAGCGGTTCTTGATCGTGACCGTAAACTTCGCTAGCAGATAGAAACAGGTTTTAGGAGAAGGGCGGATTGCCATTTTCCTTTCAGGTAAGAAAGAATTTCAAATAAATGGCACAGAACGTGTGCATTTCAGTTGATGCAATGGGTGGCGACCATGGGATTGCAACCGTAATTCCGGGGGCTGCTCTTGCATTGGAACGGCATCCCCAGATGCGTTTTCTGATGTTTGGCGATGAGCAGCAGATTACTGCTGCGCTGGATAAGCATCCGAAGTTGAAGGCTGCAACCGAGATACGCCATACAGATGTGTCGATTTCCATGGCTGACAAGCCTGGACAGGCACTTAGGGCAGGTCGTGGTAAATCCTCCATGTGGATGGCTATTCAGGCAGTGAAAGATGGCGAGGCTGGTGCTGCTGTCTCAGCCGGAAATACCGGTGCCCTGATGGCAATGTCCAGAATGTGCCTCAAAACAGTTGGACATATTGAACGGCCTGTGCTTGCCGCTCTATGGCCAACGCAGAGAGGCGAGAGCATTGTTCTCGATATGGGGGCAACCATTGGTGCTGATGCCTCTCATCTGGTTGATATGGCTGTTATGGGTGCCGCTATGGCCCGTATCGTATTTAATTACGAGCGTCCGTCTGTTGGTTTGCTTAATGTGGGTGTTGAAGAGGTCAAGGGCCTTGAAACAGTTAAGGAAGCCAGTCGGCTTCTGCGCGAAGCTAATCTTCCCAATCTGGATTACCGGGGCTTTGTTGAAGGTGATGATCTTGGCAAGGGCTCTGTTGATGTTGTTGTTACCGAAGGCTTCACGGGAAATATTGCCCTGAAGACTGCTGAGGGGACAGCCAAGCAGATTTCATCATTCCTCAAGGAAGCTTTGGGGCGTACATGGATGACAAAGCTTGGCTATCTGCTTGCCAAGCAGGCCTTTGATGCCCTGCGTGAGAAACTGGATCCCCGTAAGTCAAACGGTGCGGTTTTTCTTGGGCTTGAAGGTATTGTGATTAAAAGTCATGGTGGTACCGACGCATTAGGTTTTGCCAGTGCAATTGATATCGCCTATGACATGGCACATTATGATCTCATGCGGACCATTCGGGAAATGCTTGAGCAGGAAACCGCTGCGGTGCCAGCGTAAAGGAATTTAAAGTGACAAAACTCCGCTCAGTCGTTCGTGGATGTGGCTCTTATCTACCTGAAAAAGTCCTTACAAATGAGGAACTGGCAGGGCTCGTCGAAACTTCGGATGAATGGATCGTTCAGCGAACAGGTATTCGTCAGCGCCATATTGCAGCCGAGGATGAGCCAACTTCTGCGCTGGGTATTAAAGCGGCTGAAGCCGCTCTCAAGGCCGCTGGTTTGACAGCTGATGATATTGATCTTGTCATCTGTGCGACATCAACTCCTGATTTCACATTTCCTTCGACGGCTTCTGTGATTCAGGCTGGTCTTGGAATTACCCAAGGGGCAGCTTTTGATGTTCAGGCTGTATGCTCCGGGTTTGTTTTTGCCCTGACGACGGCTGACAAGTTTCTGACATCAGGCTCGCACAAGCGGGCTCTTGTCATTGGCGCAGAAACCTTCTCACGCATTCTTGACTGGACAGATCGCACCACCTGCGTGCTGTTTGGTGATGGCGCGGGAGCTGTTGTTCTTGAAGCTCAGGAAGCTGCTGGCACCAATAAAGACCGCGGAATATTGACATCACACCTTCGGACAGATGGTCGTCATAGAGACAAACTGTTTGTTGATGGAGGTCCGGGTTCAACCAAGACGGTTGGTCATCTGCGCATGCAGGGACGGGAAGTCTTCAAGCATGCTGTCAGCATGGTGACGGATGTTATTGTTGATGCCTTCAATGCAACTGATACAACTGCTGAACAGTTAAATTGGTTTGTACCGCATCAAGCTAATAAGCGGATTATCACGTCTAGTGCGGATAAGCTTGGAATTGCCCCAGAAAAGGTTGTCATGACGGTAGAGAAGCACGGGAATACATCCGCTGCATCTATCCCACTGGCGCTGTGTGTCGCTGTGAATGACGGGCGTATTAAACCGGGTGATCTCGTTATGGTTGAGGCCATGGGGGGCGGTTTTACATGGGGTAGTGCCCTGATCCGTTGGTAAATAAGAGCGTTTGCTTAACTTATACGAATGTTCTTGTTCTAATATATTGATAACGCTTGTTTAATAACGTAGTATTCTAGGGATCGAAACGGGGAGAAGTCATGTCAGGGAAAACTGTAACACGAGCTGATCTTGGCGAAGCTGTTTATCACAAGGTGGGACTTTCCCGTACGGAATCGTCCGCACTGGTTGAATCTGTTCTGACGGAAATTTGTGATTGCCTGGCCTCTGGCGAAAATGTGAAGTTATCATCTTTTGGCTCTTTTGTTGTCCGTAGCAAGGGCTTGCGCATCGGTCGTAATCCAAAGACCGGTGTTGAGGTTCCGATTGAGCCACGCCGTGTTATGGTCTTCAAACCTTCCAACGTTCTCAAGGCGCGTATCAATGGCCTTGAACCAGATGGAAAAGACTGAGACTTACCTGAATAAATCAGGGACAGGTATTTTGGCTCTAGGGTGATGCCATAGAATCTATTAGACTGATGTCATGGATAAAAGCCCTGATGCATTTAAAACGATAAGTGAAGTTGCGGAAGATATTGATCTGCCGCAGCACGTTTTGCGTTTTTGGGAAACGCGCTTTACCCAAATCAAGCCTTTAAAGCGCGGTGGTGGCCGCCGTTACTACCGCCCGGATGATATAGATCTGCTGCGGGGAATTCGTCATTTTCTGTATGGTGAAGGCTATACCATCAAAGGTCTACAGAGAATTTTAAAGGAAGAGGGCATTCCTTTTGTTCAGGCCGTGGGACGTGGTGAAATTATACCTTCTCCAGCGCCGCAACCTCCAAGTGCCGATAACTTGCCTGAGGCTTTTGCAACTCAGGAGCCTCACTCCAGTGAGCCTGTTGCCGCCTTTTCAGCAGGCTTAGCATCTACATCTTCTGTTGGTCAGGGCAATCTGTTTGAAGTGGCAGCGCCCGTTGCTCCGGTGCGAGAGCTTTCTGCTGGCAGGATCAAGCTCTTAAAAGCGGTTCTGGAAGACTTGAAAGAGTGTGAGCGCGTCTTGAATAGGCTGAAGCTACCGGGATAAGCCTCTGACGGCGATAACGGCAGCTGTCGGTTAGTGTAAAATATCAGCTTAATTTCATTTTATTTTCTAGAGCTTTCCAAGTGCTCTTCATATATGATGCTTAAAAGCACGTATCGATGATTATTGCTGAATCTTCTTCCCGCTTCCCTGTTGTGAATAATGTCTGCTGATCCTGAAACAGATAATCTTGAAACATCCGGCTCCTCAAACGAGAGAGAGAAGGGACGTATACAGATTGAAAGCCATGCCCCAAAGGGCGTGCTGCTGTTGATGATTGCACTGTTTTTATTCTCTTCAATGGATGTCACGACAAAATATCTTGCGACCCGGTATGAAGTGCCCTTCATCATGGCCGTGCGTTATATCATCAATACTTTGCTTCTGGTCGTCATGCTCACGCCGACCCAAGGGCGGCAGATGGTCCGAGTACAGCGGAAATGGCTCGTTTTTCTGCGTGGGGCGTGTATTGCTTCCGGCTCTTTGTGTGGGGCATGGTCAATGCATATTATGCAGGTTGCCGAGGCAACCGCTATTATCTTTCTGGCCCCCATAATGGTTGTGTTGTTAGCAAGCCGAATATTGAATGAAACAATAGGCTGGTTGGGTTGGGCAGCAGCTTTGGTTGGTTTTATCGGTATTCTGCTTATTGTGCGCCCAAGTGGTGGGCTTGATCCTCTAGGGGTATTTCTTGCACTCTGTGCATGCATGACAACAGTTATCTATCAGTTTTTGTCCCGCTTTTTGGTAACAACCGAGAATACTGCCGCCTTATCATTTTATGCCGCTCTTATTGGGGCAATCGGTTTTGGCATAGCGATTCCCTGGACAGTGGGAGGCCCAAGGCCAGATCCAACAATATTGGCTATGTTTATCGGAACCGGAATTGCTGGTGGAATAGGGCACTTCCTGCTGACATCTGCATACCGGCTGGCACCGGCATCGCTCTTGGCACCCATTAATTACGTACAATTGCTCTGGTCCGGTATTTTGGGCTGGATTGTGTTTGGTCATATTCCAGATGGAATTACAACGCTTGGTATGATCGTTGTTGCATTATCTGGTGTATTGGTGACCTTGAAGTTGCGGAAGTCCTGAAAATATTTTTGGCTTTGATTATTAAAATATCCAGCTTTATTTATGAGCTGTGTTTCTAAGTCCTATAACAAAAAACCGGCTAATCATATTCCCTCATAATCTTTAACGTAACGGCATGCCGTATTGGCGGTAGATTTAGATGTTGGATTGGAAGGGGATTTAATGAAGCCGTTCACTGTTGCCGCAATGCTTTTTTCCTTTGCTTTTTTCTCTCCCGTTCACGCGCAAACAACAGATAGTGCTCATAACAGTCGGGGAGCGTATCCGATGTTAAATACAGATGATATTGGTAAAGTTTCTCCAGCACTTGCAAAACATATGCAGGACACATTGCAGGGAGAGGTTTGGAAGCGATCCGAAATGAACATGAGAGATCGCAGTCTTGTTACAGTTGCCTCGCTTATTGCCCGTGGACAGACAGTTGATATGCCCCAATATTTCAATCTGGCTCTTGATAATGGAGTGACTCCGGGGGAACTTTCTGAAGTCATTACACATTTGGCATTCTATTCTGGCTGGTCAAATGCCATGTCAGCGATTGTTGTTGCGAAAGAAGTCTTTGAAAAGCGTGGCGTCACTCCTGAACAGCTCCCGGCTGCATCTGGCAATCTTCTTCCTCTTGATGAAGAGGCCGAGGCAAAACGGGCCGCATCTGTTGAACAACAGGTTGGGCCTGTTGTTCCGGGACTTGTTAAATACACATCGGAAGTTCTGTTTCATGACTTGTGGTTGCGCCCGGGACTTTCCCCACGGGACCGCAGCATGGTTACTGTCTCGGCTCTCATCACATCCGGACACTTTGCGCAGGTGAATTACCATCTGAACAGGGCAATGGATAATGGTCTGACGCAGCAAGAAGCTGCTGAAATTGTAACTCATCTTGCATTTTATGCAGGGTGGCCGAATGCTTTCTCAACAGTGCCGGTAGCGAAGGACGTTTTTGAGAATCGTAACAAGTAATATCTGGGCGAAAGTGACTGTTTAATGATATAGAATAAAATTCTTCATTGAAGGAGCTTTTGCGTATTTCTGCTTCACTTTTGCTTCTGCTCAACTATTTGAAGCTACTGAGGTCAAAAATTGGGGCTGGTTGTCATGAAGCACATACAAACAGCTACTCCAGCTTTAAGGGCATAAACGGTTTTGCAGCAGGTAAATGCCCACACTGATTATGGGTCGTTATTCTGTTTTGGTTATAAATAATTCAACCTATTTCATTGGAAGGACTAGGAAATGTTCATATGTGAAGGTTTTGCGGCACAGGGGCCTGATAAGTCTTTTACGCCATTCAGTTTTGAACGTCGTGATCCGCTGGCAAATGACGTTGATATTGATATTCAATATTGTGGTGTCTGCCATTCGGATTTGCATACTGCCCGTGGTGATTGGCCGGGTACGCTTTATCCATGTGTTCCTGGGCATGAGATTGTCGGTACCGTGCGTCGTGTCGGTTCTGCCGTCACCCGTTTTAAAGCCGGTGATAAGGTTGGGGTTGGCTGTATGGTCAATTCTTGCCAGACATGTGAAAGCTGTAAGCAAGGGCTGGAACAGTTCTGTGAAAAGGGCATGACAGGTACCTACAACAGTCCTGATCCTGAAACAGGGCCGGATCGCCATACATTTGGCGGTTATTCAAAGCGCGTTGTTGTGAATGAAAATTTTGTTCTGCGCATTCCGGATAATCTGGATTTAGCAGCTGCCGCACCGCTTCTGTGTGCAGGTATCACAACATATTCCCCACTCCGTCACTGGAAGGCAGGCCCTGGTAAAAAGGTTGGTGTTGCAGGTCTTGGCGGTCTCGGGCACATGGCTGTGAAAATTGCCCGTGCAATGGGCGCTGAAGTCACGATGATTACGACCTCTGCGAGCAAGCAGGCTGATGCTGAACGTCTTGGTGCTCACCATGTTATTCTGGCTCGTGATCCTGAAGCCATGAAGAAAGCAGCCGGTACTCTTGATCTGATCATTGATACAGTGGCAGCTCAGCATGATATCGGCAACTACCTGCAGCTTGTTAAAGTCGATGGTACGGTTGTGCAGGTCGGAGCACCAGAAAAACCCCTTCCAGTCAATGTCTTTGACTTGATCATGGGGCGTCGTAGCCTTGCTGGATCATTGATTGGTGGTATTGCTGAAACTCAGGAAATGCTCGATTTCTGCGCAAAGCATAATATCACTGCTGATATTGAAATGATCAACGCTCAGGAAATTGATCATGCATATGAGCGTATGCTGAAAAGCGATGTAAAATATCGCTTTGTGATTGATATGGCGAGCTTCTGAGTTTTCAGATAACTTCTATGATGAAGGCGCAATCGGTTCGGGTTGCGCCTTTTTCATTGGGTAGGTGACTTTACCTGCACGATGATAAAGCGTTGCAATCAGTACAAGCAGACAGCTTCCCGCGAGTACGGGAAAAAAAAGGAAACTGAAACTTGGATCTGATGCGAAAACAACAATCGGATCTGCGCCTGCTGGTGGATGGGTAAGGCGTAAAGCTGCCATGACGCCAATTGCCAAGCCAACAGCCAAAGCAATGGCCCACCACGTGTTTTGCAGGGCCAGATGTAAAACCAGACTGATAAGGGTCGCAATGAAGTGGCCACCAATCACATTGGCAGGTTGCGATAATGGGCTGTTTGGTACTGAGAAGAGAAGAACACAGCTGGCACCAAATGGTGCAATCAGGAGGGGTGTCTGTCCATAAAACGTGATGGCACCAATCAAGGCAATTGCCAGAACCCCACCAATTCCAGACAGTGCGGAGTGATGCAACGGTTGACGTGGCTGATGTCGGGTGAAAAACGACTTCAAGTCGATGCTCCAGAGAGGCTGAGGACTGCTCATATTAAAAAATCAGAGCGTTAGTCTCATATAAATGAGTGATGAAGCAATGCTGAATTGAGTTCAGACGAGGAATTATCCAAGGCTAGATTACTTTTCTTTTTCCTGTAATGCCTTGGTTTCTTTAAACATATTCAATGTTCAATTATACAATCTCTCGACAGAGCTTTTCGCTTCCGCTAGGTTTATTTCATAAAATTATATCTTTAAGCGTCAAAAAGTGATGCAGACGTTCGTATCTGCAATGCTTCTTAGTGGGAAAATAAGAATATGCCCCTGAAAACAATCTCTTCTTTCGAACAAGAATTACGCGATATCCGTCACCAGATACACTCCAATCCTGAACTTGGCTTCCAGGAAGAAGGGACAAGTGCGCTGGTTGCCGAGAAGCTGGAGCAATGGGGATATGAGGTTCACCGTGGCATAGCTAAAACAGGCGTTGTTGGTGTTTTACGTAATGGTGATAGTCAGAAGAGCATTGGTATCCGCGCGGATATGGATGCGCTTCCTATCGACGAAGCAACAGGTAAGCCTTGGTCAAGCAAGAAGCCGGGTGTTATGCATGCCTGTGGCCATGACGGTCATACAACTGTTTTGCTTGGCGCAGCCAAGTATCTGGCTGAAACACGCAAATTCAACGGCACAGTCAATCTGATCTTCCAACCAGCCGAAGAAGGTGCCGGTGGTGGTGAGGTCATGGTTAAAGAGGGGCTTTTTGATAGGTTCCCATGTGATGTGCTTTTCGGCCTGCACAACATGCCAGGTTATCCGTTGGGGCATTTCTGCTTTAAGCCGGGTGCCTTTATGGCTTCCATGGATCACTATCGCGTAACGGTAACTGGCCGTGGTGGGCATGGTGCCATGCCACATCTTGCGATTGACCCTGTCGTTGCGGCTGCCTCTATTACAATGGCACTTCAGAGCATCGTCTCCCGTAACGTTAAAGCAGGAGAGGCTGCCGTTATTTCGGTTGGTGCCATCAATGCAGGCAGTGCATTCAATATCATTCCGAATTCTGCTGTGATGGAGCTCTCGGTACGTGCTCTGAGCCCGGATGTCCGAAAGCTGCTCGACCAGCGTATCCGTGAGATTGTGCACTTGCAGGCCGAGAGCTTTAATGCCGAGGCTAAAATTGAGCATGTTGGGGGCACTCCAGTAACAATGAATGCACCAAAAGAAACAGAATATGCTGCTGATGTGGCCCGTAAGCTGTTTGGTGCAGATAAGGTCGATTATGGTGTTGAGCCCCTGATGGGCAGTGAAGATTTTGCCTATATGCTCGAAGCAAAACCTGAAGGTTGTTACTTCTTTGTAGGTGCTGGTGAAGACGCAATTTCAGTCCACAACCCAGGTTATGATTTTAACGACGATATTCTTGTGCCGAGTGCTGCTATGTGGGGTGCACTGGTTGAAGATTATCTGAAATAAGAAACAGAAAGCTATTTTAAATGATTAACTCTCAGGATGTAACCGGGGGGCAGGCATCCGCTTTTTCAAAAAGCGCAGACCCGTCCAATCCGAAGAAAGAAGTTTCCCGCCGTCAGATTATTTTCGCTGCAGCATTCGGTAACTTCGTTGAGTTTTTTGATTTCACGGTCTTTGCAACATTTGCCGTAATCATTGGTAAGGTCTTCTTTCCATCAGGCGACAGTGCAACAGATCTGTTAAGTGCTTTAGCGACATTTGGTGTTGGCTTCTTCATGCGCCCGGTTGGTGGTGTTGTTATCGGCTATTATGCAGATAAGATTGGCAGAAAGCCTGCCATGATCCTGACATTGTCACTGATGACCATAAGTACGCTCATGATTGCGTGTGCGCCGAGCTACGCTCTAGCTGGAGTTTGGGGCGCTGTCATTCTTGTGTTGGCACGTCTGCTTCAGGGCTTTGCAGCCGGTGGTGAAGTTGGTGCTTCAACATCAATGCTGGTTGAAGCTGCTCCAAAGAACCGCCGTGGTCTTTACTCTAGCTGGCAGCTTGCAACGCAAGGCGGCTCAACCATGTTTGGTGGTATCCTTGCAACTATTCTCTTCGCAACACTGGATGCCGAGCAGATGAGTTCATGGGGCTGGCGTATTCCGTTTGCAATCGGCGCTATTCTTGGCCCAATTGGTCTGATTTTGCGTCTGCGCATTGAGGTTGTTGCGGAAGAACCGAAGGCCGAGCAGAAAGCGATTGAGACAGAGAGTTCCTTTAGCCTGTTAATTCAACACTTTAAGCCAATTATTCTAGGGGTTCTGCTGACGATCGGCAGTACAATCAGCATTTATCTGTCGCTGTATTTCTACAGTACATTAGGTGCGAAATTCCTGAATATTTCCAGCACATACACGAGCGCAGCTATTTTGATGACCGGATTTATCAATCTGGTGTTGTCGCCGGTTGCTGGTTATTTGAGTGATATCTATGGCCGTAAGCCATTGATTATCATCTCTCGCTGGCTGATGCTTGTTTTCGCTGTGCCATCATTCTGGCTGTTGGTAAATTGGCCTACTCCAGTCGTGCTGTTTTTTGTTGTTATCGTAATGGCATCCATTGCAACGATTGCAGCAGCTCCTTCTGTTTTGATGATCTCGGAACTGTTCCCACGTAAGATTCGTGCGCTGGCTTTCTCTATTGTCTATAGCGTTGGCGTTGCAATCTTCGGTGGCTTTGCCCAGTTCTTTGCAACAGAGCTCATTGTTTTGACGGAGAGCTATATCTCCCCATCAATCTATATGATTTTTGGCTGTTTAGTCTCTATCATCGCACTGATATATATCGAAGATCAGTACAAAAACGACCTGAAATAAACAAGGGGGCTTTACGCCCCCTTGTTTTTATACAGGTATAGCTGGCTGAGATGCCAATATCGGCAGGATTTCTTTTGTCCCGCCATCCGTTAAGCCGAGGTCGGTCAGATGTGGGCCAGCATTGCAGGCAAGGCTGATACCTTCAATCGCTTTAAAGACGCGATAGGGGGGCTTCCACTCCATGATCGTATCTGTTGCAGCCTTGACCGTATTGTAGTTCTGGCGAATTATTTCCGGGTCTTCTTCTGAAATCATACCTGCTATTGGCAGGGCAATAGATGCGATGACCCTACCATTTTTTACGACACAGACGCCACCGCCCATTTCAATAAGTGAATTGGCAGCCAGCAGCATCTCTTTCGGGTCCTTACCAAGTACGACCAGATTATGAGAGTCATGCGAATAGGATGTTGCCAGAGCGCCTGTCATAGTGCCCCAGTCGCCAAGCAGAGCGCATTGTGGCTGTGCATCAGGCTTTCCGTGACGGTTCATAATGAACAGGCGATTGTAAGCATCAGGCAGAACAGCAAAGCCATTTTTGACCTCAAGGTCAGCCTCATGCCATTCGGTAAAGCGAGCACCATGAATAGCACGCAGACGGTGAATGCCATCTGCTACATTGGGTACACGTACTTCAAAATCTTCAAGGGTGAGAGGCCGCACCTTCATTGAATGTGAAATGGCCTCCATGTTGGAAACAGGGGGGGAGGCTATCTTTACACCTTTAGGAACAATCTTGCCGGAAGCATAGACTGTATTGATCTTCATCGTCTGGAGGTCAGACAAGACAACGATATCTGCAATGCGGCCAGCTGAGATCAGACCGATGTCTGTCCGGCGCAGACGATAAGAGGCATTCAGTGTTGCGAAGCGAATAGCTGTGACCGGGTCAAGGCCGTATTGAATAAGCCGGCGCAGCACATCGCAAATCCCCCCTTTGCTAACCAGATCATCCGGGAAGACATCATCTGTACAGATGGAAATCTGTGAGGATGCAAAGGGCAGTTCATTCAGAGCCTTGACAATATCCGGCAGAAGATAGTCATGAGAGCCGCGAATTTCGATGGAAAGGCCGGAGCGCAGCTTTTCAAGAAAGTCTTCCGCAGAGGTGAGCTCATGGTCGGAAGTCACACCTGCAGCAAGATAGGCCTGAAGTTCAGGGCCTTTCAGACCACGGGCGTGGCCTTCAACAAGCTTGTTGGCTTTGATGCCTGCCGCGACGATTTCAGTCATGCGCTTTGAGCCGGCAAGAACACCTTTCATATCCATGACTTCTGCAACACCAACCACTTCTGGCCAGCTCAGCATTTCCTCCATCTCCTTACCGGAGAAATAGGCACCGGAAGTTTCAAGTCCTTCCGTCGAGGGGATACTTGAAGGTGCTGTAAAGAGGATTCGTAATGGCAAGCCTTTGCTGGCTTCAATGCCATAGCGGACGCCATCCATACCAAATACGTTGGCAAGCTCATGTGGGTCACACATGATGGTTGTCGTTCCTTGAGGTACGATAACCGATGCGTAGTTTGCAGGGGTCATGTGCGAGCTTTCAAAGTGCACATGCATGTCTATGAGGCCCGGAGCCAGAAAGCGCCCAGTCAGATCGACAACTTCTTTGGCATCCTGTCGGGTGCCCTGCGGGTGGACGCTGGCAATCATATTATCAATGATGCCGACGTCTGCTGCACGAAGCTCTGCTGTTGCGACATCAACCAACGTGGCATTGGTCAGCAGAAGATCGAAAGGCTCAAGGCCTTGTGCTGCTTTGACCGCGCGGGCTCTGCTTTGGGCAGTGATCTCTGTCATGGTTCTACCCTTAATGTACGCCAACCACAGTATAGAAATAATAAGCCAGTGGAATGGTCATCAGATACATGCCAACCGGGACATCACGATGCTGGCCGGAAACCAGCTTGATGATGACATAGAATAGCAGACCACCGGCAATACCTGTACCAAAACTGTTGGAGATCAGTGTCAGAAGAACCATGAACAGTGCGGAAAGACCATCTGTAAAGTTATCAAGATCAACTTTACGGATGGCTCCGAACATGGAGGTGCCGACCAGAATAAGGGCAGGTGCCGTTGCAGCTTTCGGAATCATCAAGGCAACAGGTGTAAACAACAGCATCAGGAAGAACATGATAGCCGCAGCGGCTGCCGTCAGGCCTGTGCGTCCGCCACCTTCAACACCAGCTGCTGATTCAACCAGTGCTGTGGCTGCCGGAATACCAATAATCGGGCCAAGCATTGCAGCTGTTGAATCGACAATGAATGGGCGATTGATGTTTTCCATGTTGCCATGTTCATCAACCAGACCAGCTTTTCCGCCAACGGCCAGTGTTGTGCCCATTGTGGAGAAAAATTCTGATGCAAAGAAGGCAAACAGGTACGGGAAGTGGACAATGTCGATAGCGCCGAGAATATCAATATGGAAAGCAACGGCATCCATAGAGTGGGGCAGTCCGAAGAAACTTTCCGGCAGTTTGGTGACGCCTAGGGGGACACCAATCAGGGTTGCAGTTAAGATTGCCCAGAGTATGGCTCCCGGTACTTTACGGGCATGCAGACCGATACCAATAAACAGGCCGCAAAGAGCGACAATTGCATCCGGTGATGTAAAGCTGCCAAGCATTAAAGCCTGACTTTTGGCATTAACGGCAACAAGTCCGGCATTACGAAAGCCCAATACCGCAATAAACAGACCAATAGCAGCTCCAAGGGCCAGTTTGATTTGTGCCGGTACCATACGGGTAATGACTTCACGCATTCCCAAGATTGTCAGAGCAAGGAAGAGAAGACCTGACCAGAAGGCAACACCGACGCCTATCTGCCACGGAACGCCTTCATTGAGGGCAAGGGTTGTACCAACTATAACGGAACCACCAATACCCGGGCCAACCAGAAATGGCAGATTGGCATAGAGTGCCATGAACAGACAGCCCAGAACGAAGACAATGATTGTTGCCGTTGTTGCTGCGCCGCGATCCATCCCGCCAGCCGACAGCAGGGAAGGGATGACAACCAGCAGGTAGGCCGCTGCCAGAAATGATGTGATACCGGCAATGATTTCAATCTGCGGAGAAGATTGACGTTCCCGTACACGGAAAAGCTTTTCCAGTAAGCCTTTATTCTCTGCCCCTGTTTTGCTGTGACTTGTCTCAGCCATTTTGAACCCCGAAAAAGAAAAAAAGCAGCCGCCGGAAGCTTTAACTTCTAGGCATAGGCTGCACTGTCAAACTGATGAGCCTGCTTTACCCAAGATGAAAGTGAGAGACAAGCAGGATAAGTGATGTATGCACTTTTTACTAAGAGAGTGGATGCTGGATACCTGTCAAAAAAGCCCCGGCCTAAAGCTGAGCCGGGGCTTATCATTTATCGGTTGTCCAGTTGTGAACGTACTGATTTACGTCCTGTTTCCGTTATTTGGTAAGGTTTGCCATTCTTTGACATGATGAGACGTTTGCTCTTGAGTTTGGTAAAAACTGAAAGAGTACAGTCTGTCAGAATAAAACCTTCACGGGTATAGCATTCGATTGTGTGAATGCGCCCTGACGTGTTACGGAAATGTGTAATATGGCCACCTTTGGCCAAGACATGCAGAACCTTCTGTTCTGACTTGGATATATTCATGTTGGAAATCCGAATGCAGTAATCAGACATGCAAAACCAAGCATCTATGGATGCTTGTTGCGCTTTACGTGCATCGATAACCTGATCCCTGTTTAACGAAGGGTACGGTTATCGGACTCCCGCATTCTCCAACATAAAAACCTCTGCAAGATAGCTGTGCTATCATTCATAAAAGATGGGTTTATCTAATAAAATCAAAGAAAAATGTCAAACCGACTTACAGGTATATGACATTTCTCCATCGACTTGTTTGCCAATTAAACTAATAGTTTTCAATGCTTACATCGTCTGCAACGATATAAAATGAGTTGGTCAAAGATACTTTAGGTTGGACCAGAGAATTTGTGACAGCAATCTTTTTGAGAGAACGGACCGTAAAAGTTAAATTTAAGCGGCAGGGGGAAACCGTATCTATATTCATACGTTTCTGAGTGCATTTTTCTAAAATGCTATTTTGTGCGTCCGGTTGTTTCGCAACAATCTGAACGGTATCCTGTGGTGTTTGCTTCGTGCATAAAATCAGCGTCTGTTTTGACAGACATTCAATGCGGTTCACTTTTATGGGCTGAAATAAAGTCTTCAGTATATTATCCTGCTCAGCGAGCTTATGGGAGAAATCAGCAAGGCTGCTTTGCTTCGAATCTGTTTCAGCATCCAGTTTAATAAGCTGCCCTGTTAAAATGACAGGTGGTACCTTAAGGCCATGTTTGGATTCTGATTGTGTTGGCAGTAAGCCTGCCATTTCAAACTCAAGATTGAACCGGCACTTGTTCTTGTCTTTTAAAAGACTATCAGCTGGTAAATCTGTTTTTAAATCCGCGGCACATTGCTCTGGAAAACGAATGCCTTCACTAGCTGATGTATGACCAAGCAAAATGCCGTTTTCATTATTCCAGCATGTCATTGCGAAAGAATTTTTAAGCAATGGATTGCCATCCGCCTGAAGGCCATTGCCCTGAAAAGCGCAAAATACGTTCTTTAAAAACAGAGGTTTTGCAATATTCTCCATCTGTCTGAACTGAAGGGCAAGCTGCTCATTCTCAATAACGGTCGCCTGTACTGAAGGCTCAGCTGCAGAAACGAGATGAATGGAGCAGATAAGGCTAAAAGCGGAAAACAGATAAAGTATTTTTTTCATAATTTCAGTTTGCCCAATAACTCAAGTTTTACAGCTATCCTTACATAATAGGGATTTTCTGATGAGTACAGGCATATCAGACATGAGAGTGTTGAACTTCTCTGATGACATCAGAAAGGAATAAGTACGTATTTTAGATAAGCTCGGCACATAATGTCAGGCAGGGCCTATATGTAATTAAGGTTATAATTAGCTATGTTTCGGCTCAGAATATGAAAATTTAACTTCTAAAAAGTTTTAACGATAACCCGTTTTATGTTTTTTCTGCCGGATTATGAATTATTATTCGGGTTAAGTGTTTTGAATTAGTTGGGTTATCTATTTATCAGCCCAGAAAATTCTATATTTCTGTTCTCTTCCTATAATGAAAAACGCGCTTGCCATTAGCTTTTGGCAAGGCTATAGCTACCAAGCCTTTTGAGGTGTCGGAGCGTAGCGCAGCCCGGTTAGCGCACTAGTCTGGGGGACTAGGGGTCGTGGGTTCAAATCCCGCCGCTCCGACCATCCTAATCAATGATGATTGGGATTTCTTTATTGATTGGACGTGTTTGATGCTACGTCTTGAATTTAACAGTGGTTTCCCAACGGCCATTTTGGCCGATGGAGCTGTTTTTTCAAAACCTTCTCACATTGTTACAGAGGTGGGACAGCAGAGTTTTTCTGGTTGTGCCTATGGGTCCAGTCTTTTTTACCTGACATCTATCATAGAGACGAGTTTAGATGGGACGTGGCAACGATTACCGTGATCGCGGTGACCGCCGTCGTGGCGGTTTTGGCAATAATGATTTTCCGCAAAATGATCCGTGGGGAGATTACACACCTCCTCGCCCCGCATTCGAACGTAGGCCTGCCCCTGGTGGACGCGCCCCTGTAGAATCCGGACCGGAAACAGAAGCGAAGGTCAAGTGGTTCAATGGAGACAAGGGCTTCGGCTTTGTCGAAATGACAGATGGATCTGGTGAAGCTTTCATTCACATCCGCGCTGTTGAATCCGCCGGTGTTAATACACTTGATCCGGGCACAACACTGGTTGTCCGTGTCGGGCAGGGCCAGAAGGGTGCTCAGGTTACCGAAGTGTTGAGCGTTGACGCCAGCACAGCTGAACCAGCTGCTCCGCGTGGTGCTGGTGGCGGTTTCGGCGGTGGTGCTCCACGTCGTGGCCCTCAGGGTGGTGGCTTTGCTCCACGTCAGCCAATCGAGCGAGACCTCACAGATGCTCCAGAAGCTTCTGGTATCGTCAAGTGGTATGATGCAACAAAGGGCTTTGGCTTCGTTGCAGTTGAAGGCGAAAGCAAAGATCTGTTCGTACACCGTACAGTTCTTGGTGATGCCGGTCTTGCTAGCCTGATGGAAGGTCAGCGCGTTCGCGTGAAGATTGTCGAAGGCCGTAAGGGTCTGGAAGTTGGTTCTATCGAACTCGAATAATTTCCACGATAATTGAATAAAATATGTGCCGACGTTTTATGAGCGTCGGCATTTTTTTATTGTCTGTTAAGACCAAAACCCTATTTGAGATAATTAAGAAGCTAATGTGTGAGGCCATACATCTCATCAGTGTCTCTGCTTTTTGTTCAGGAAACTGACAGATTTCTTGCGTTAGATTCAAACTGTAATGTCGTCGATGCTTTGTTGATTCTTCATAAGAGCAGGGCGCTATGAAGAGGTTTTGGTTATGAAAAAGAATATCGTTTTAGGGATGATTGCTTCCTTTGCCCTTGCAACGAGCGTTCTTGCCGGCGCAGCGGTTAATGCGCAGCCCATTCCGAAGGAACGGGGACCTGTTGGCACTGTAAGGCCTAATGTTGCGCCACGTCCGAATGTTGCGCCTGGCCGTCCGTCTGTCCAGCCACCACGTGGTGGTCGCCCAGGTCGTCCAGGTAATGGCTATCGTCCAGACCATGGCTATCGCCCCGGTCCGGGACATCGTCCTGGCCCAGGTTATCGCCCTCATGGCCCACGTCCGGGTTATTATTACGATGGCCCACGCCGTCGCTACTATAACGGGCCCCGTGCTTATTACGATGATGGTGGCGCTGCTGCCGTTGGTGTTTTGGGTGGCCTGGCCCTTGGAGCTGCTATTGCATCAGGCAATGGTGGTGTTGTCTATGAAGAATGCCGTATTGTCCCGCGTCGCGTCTGGGTTGATGGATGGGGCTACCGTGTCAGAGATGTTGAAGTCTGTGACTGATCTCATAATTAAGAACAAGGCGGGAAACTTCCCGCCTTTTTTATTGGATCAGGTTTTGTCCGGACGCTCCATCCATTTGATGAGGGGCATGAGAGGCAGAATCCAGGCCAGGCCGATGACAATATAGAAGATGATTTTTATCACTAAGCCTTCTTCTGAAATGCGGCTATCGGCAAGAGCCATTGCAAGGAGCGCATAAATGATTGCGTAGATCAGAATAATGATCGTACCGAGAAGTTTACGCGTGCGCCTTTTCATGAATGAACCACTTTTCTTGAGTAAACGGCAAAGCTTGATAAGCCTATTTTACATGTAAGCCAATCTGACTTTTCTTTAAACTGTCAAAGCGTATAGAGCCAGCCCGATTTGATCGGAATATCGGATGATGGCGTGTTTTAAAATAATATGCGAGACCTAGTTTTATAAAAGGCTTCCCATGAGGAGATTTGGGTGGACGCTTTAAATTCCAGCTATTCACGAAAACAGCTCAGCGCTCCGCCTTGGAGTGCGCCGTCTTGGGGCAAGAGCTGGATTTGGCTTCTCATTATCTGCGTCATCATCATGGTTGCTATTGGTGGGGCGACAAGGCTGACAGGTTCTGGTCTTTCAATTACGGAATGGAAACCTCTGACAGGCGCTATCCCACCACTGTCAGAGAGCAGTTGGCTCAGTGAATTTGAAAAATACCGACAGAGCCCACAGTATGAGCTTTTAAATACTGGTATGAGCTTGGCTGAGTTCAAATCAATTTACTGGTGGGAGTGGGGGCATCGCCAGTTCGGGCGTTTAATGGGGCTTGTTTTTGTCATTCCGTTCTTGGTTCTAGTCTTTGGCTGGTTCCGTAAGCAAGTCTCTGGATGGCTCATTCTTGGGCTGGTTGGCTTGTGCCTGTTAGGGGCTTTACAGGCAATGGTTGGCTGGATCATGGTTGCTTCGGGCTTAAAACCGGGAATGATTGCTGTCGCGCCCGTTAAGCTAATGCTGCATCTCATTGTTGCGACACTGATCCTGGCAAGCCTGACATTCATTGCACAAAGGCTCAGCCAGTCTCAAAATATCAGCTCCCCAAAATGTATCAGGTGGGGAGCATGGCTCATCTTTCTGATGGTTTTTGTCCAGATTGCTTTGGGGGCACTTGTTGCGGGCTCCAAAGCGGGGCTGACTTATAATACCTGGCCGCTCATGGATGGAGACTTCATTCCACCTGCCAAATATCTTTTCATGACGTCCCCATGGTATGAAAACTTCTTTGATAATGTGACGATGGTGCAGTTCCAGCACCGAATGTTTGCTTATTGCGTGGTGATTGTTGCTGGTATCTATAGTGTATTTGTCAATATCAGGATGCCTGCAACACCCACTGCACGTCGGGCTCTGCTAGTTGCTGGACTGATCCTGGTTCAGGCTGCTCTGGGTATCCTGACACTGCTGCTGGCGGTTCCGCTCTGGGCAGGGCTTGCCCACCAGATTCTAGCTATGTTGGTTTTGGTTGCCTGCGCCTATCATACTTTTTCTCTTCAGATAAAGAGATCTTCTGTTCTTTGAACCAACAGAAGATCTCAGGTCTTTTTTAGCTATTCAATGCCTGATCAAGATCAGCAATGAGGTCCGCGACATCTTCAATACCGATGGAGAGGCGGACAACCTCTGGCCCGGCTCCCGCTTCTCTGAGCTGCTCAGGAGAGAGCTGCTTATGGGTTGTCGAGGCGGGATGGATAATCAGAGAACGGGTATCCCCGATATTCGCCAGATGGGAGAACAGTTTGAGGTTGGAGACAAGCTTGACCCCTGCATCATAACCGCCCTTCAAGCCGATGGTGAAAACGGCTCCGGCGCCTTTGGGGCAATATTGTTTGGCAAGGGCATGATATTTGTCACCTTCCAGCCCCGGATAGCTGACCCATTCAATTTTAGGGTGCTTTGCCAGAAACTCTGCCGTTGCGAGAGCATTATCAGAATGTCGCTGCATTCTTAATGGCAGGGTTTCAATGCCGGTCAATATCTGGAAGGCATTGAATGGTGAGAGAGCAGGGCCAAGATCACGAAGGCCAAGGGCGCGGCAGGCAAGTGCGAAGGCAACATTCCCAAAGGTTTCAGCAAAAACAAGTCCGTTGTATTCTGCTTTTGGCTGGGAGAGTTGAGGGTAACGGCTGTCTCCTGTCCATTGGAATGTTCCGCCATCAACGATAATGCCGCCAAGTGAGTTGCCATGGCCACCAAGGAATTTTGTTGCGGAATGGACGATAATATCTGCGCCATGTTCGAAAGGGCGAACAAGATAAGGGGTTGCCAGAGTATTATCGACGATGAAAGGAAGCTTATGGCGCTGAGCGATTTCTGAGATGGCTTTAAGGTCTGTGATGACGCCGCCAGGATTGGCAATAGATTCAACAAAAATTGCTTTTGTTTTTGGCGTTATTGCTTTTTCGAAACTTTCCGGGGCATCAGAATCCGCCCAGACAACTTTCCAGCCAAAGCTCTTAAAGGAATTGCCGAACTGATTGATTGAGCCGCCATAAAGTTTTCGCGAGGCAATAAACTCATCTCCGGGCTGAAGAAGACTATGGAAGGCAAGGAACTGCGCTGCATGCCCAGAAGCAACAGAAAGAGCAGCGGTTCCGCCTTCAAGAGCTGCAACACGTTCCTCTAAAACGGCATTGGTTGGGTTGGTCAGACGTGTATAGATATTACCTGCTGCCTGAAGCCCAAAAAGAGAGGCTGCGTGCTCAACGTCATTAAAAACAAAAGATGCTGTTTGATAGATCGGGGTTGTGCGGGCACCCGTTGTTGGGTCTGGTGCGGCTCCGGCGTGAACAGCAAGTGTATTGAAACCTAGTTGAGAACTGCTCATCATCGTTTCTCCGTCATAATGGACTGATATTTAGATATGTGTTCTTAATATAGAACGATGATAATCAGATATGTTATGCCTGGTCAAATTATTTTGTTTGAAAAAATGCGATTTTTTAGAGTGATTGACGTTCTTTATTAAAAACGATATGTCAGCGTGAGAGCGTCGGGACTACAGGCGAATTAAATGGAGGTCAGCCTACAGTTATCACCAATGTGCTGCTTTATTATTTATCCCAGCAGGGGGAGCGCTTTTCTATAAAGGCATTGATGCCTTCTTCTGCATGTTGATGCATCATATTTTCTGCCATGACTTCAACAACATACCTATAGGCCTCACGCTGCGGTTTCTCCAGCTGTTCGTAGAAAGCCTTCTTGCCAATTTTCAAGGCAACATGGGATTTGTCTGCAATAATCTGCGCAAGGTTAAGGGCTTCCGCTTCGGCCTGTCCGTCGGGAACGACGCGGTTGATCAGCCCAAAGCGGTGGGCATCTTCTGCGCTGAACATTTCACCCAGTGTCAGCATTTCCATTGCGTGTTTGCGTGACAGATTACGCGATAATGCAACCATGGGTGTTGAGCAGAAAACGCCAATATTGACGCCTGGCGTACAGAAACGGGAGGAGTGGCTTGCGACGGCAAGATCACATGAGGCAACAAGCTGACAACCTGCAGCGCTGGCGATGCCTTCAACGGCCGCAATAACGGGTTGTGGGAGCTCTACGATACGCTGCATCATGTCTGAGCACAGCGTAAGCAGATACGAGAAATAATTATGCCCCTGATCATCGTCTTGACGATGTGATGTCAGTCCTTTCAGGTCATGCCCTGCACAGAAAGCTGGTCCGGAAGCTGCCAGAATAACAGCCCGGATATCTTTTGATTGGGCTGTTTCCTCAAGAACCGAGGTAATGAGCTCAATCATCTCTTCTGACAGAGCATTGCGGGCCTTGGGATTATTAAGGCGGACAAGCAATACCTGATCTTTTCGAACAGTCTGAAGGATTTCAGTCGGGGAGTGCATGTCCATAAGGTGACCTCAAAATACACTATATATTCGGGCCAAATGGGTGCGTGAGCAATATAATCTTAAGGCAAATAGCCTTTCTGCTAATATTATCCGGGCTAGGGGTCTGTTTAACAAAATATATTCATATGGTATCTATATACCTTATTGTTGAATCCCTTGATATTAAAGAGGTTCGTAAAGATAAAAAATGAAGAAATGACTTGACGCTGGTGCCGGACATAGGTTAGAGACACACCACTTTCCGCCGCATGCCGCGGCGGTTGTCATTTCAATCTTGCTCGGGCCTATGGCTCAACGGAAAAACTGTTATGAAGACTTTTTCGCTGAAGCCCGCTGACGTTGAGAAAAAATGGATTGTGATTGACGCAAGTGGTCTCGTTGTGGGCCGTCTTGCTTCTATCGTTGCTATGCGTCTGCGTGGCAAGCACAAGCCAAATTATACTCCTCACGTTGATTGCGGCGATAACGTTATTGTCATTAATGCGGAGAAGGTGGTTTTCACCGGCCGTAAGCGTGAACAGAAGAATTACTATCACCACACTGGTTATCCAGGCGGTATCAAGGAGCGTTCTGCAAAGTTCATCCTTGAAGGCCGTTTCCCCGAGCGTATTGTTGAGAAGGCTGTGGAGCGTATGCTGCCACGTGGCCCGCTCTTCCGCCAGATTATGGGTAACCTCCGTGTTTATAAGGGTGCAGCCCATCCACATGAAGCACAGCAGCCTGTTGCTCTGGATGTTGCAGCCCTCAACCGCAAGAATGTGAGCATCTGATTATGGCGACATTGCAATCTCTTGCCGATATCGGCCAGGACGCCGCCGTGCAGCAGGACGCTCCGGTACACGTTCAGAAAATTGACGCTCAGGGTCGCGCTTATGCAACCGGTAAGCGTAAAGACGCTATTGCTCGCGTTTGGATTAAGCCAGGCTCGGGTAAGGTCATCATCAACGATCGTCCGGTTGAAGTTTACTTCGCCCGTCCGGTTCTGCGTCTGATCCTTTCTCAGCCGCTGCAGGTTGCCAACCGCGTTGACCAGTACGACATCGTTGCCACTGTTGTTGGCGGTGGTCTCTCCGGTCAGGCTGGTGCTGTACGCCACGGTCTTGCTAAGGCTCTGACATATTATGAGCCAGAGCTGCGCAGCCCACTCAAGAAAGAGGGCTTCCTGACCCGTGACTCCCGTGTTGTTGAACGTAAGAAGTACGGTAAGGCCAAGGCCCGTCGTTCTTTCCAGTTCTCCAAGCGCTAAGCTTGCGATATACAATACTACGTATCAAAGGGGCTGGAATTTCCAGCCCCTTTTTATTTGTTATGAATTGTGAATGAAAATTTTCTAAGTAAGTGTGGCGTAAGGAAAAGTACAATGTTCACGGGCAAAGAGCTCATTGCTGCAGGCTTTAAACAGGGAAAGTGGTTCCGAGAGGCGTTAGATGCTGCTAATCAGATTTTATCGGAAGGTGGGAGTTTTGATGATGCCATTAATGAGGCCGGAAAGTATGAACCAGCTCCTCCTAAGGCATTAAGAGCAGAGGGTGAACAGCCATTTTTCGTGAATATTAAGGCAGAAACTGAAGCAGAGTTAGCTAATGTTGATGCCGTAATTAAACACATGACTGAGCTCATGCGTACACCAATCATTCGATCTGGGGCAATTATGCCTGATGCTTGTCCAGCAGGGCCTTTTGGTACGATACCTGTTGGGGGAGTTGTTGCATCAGAGGCTATTCATCCTGGTATGCATTCTGCTGATATCTGCTGTTCAATGGCCATTTCTGTTTTCCCAAATGCTTCTCCTGCCGCTTTGTTAGATGCTGTTCATGCGGTGACCCATTTTGGACCTATGGCACGCGCATATGAGAGTGAAATTTCATTATCCAAAAATGTTTTAAGGCAGTTTGAGAATAATGCTCTTTTGAATGATATTATAGAGCCTGCTATACGTCACTTTGCTACGCAAGGAGATGGTAATCACTTTGCATTTATTGGAACGCTTAAATCAAGCGGTGAAACTGCTCTTGTGACCCATCATGGTTCTCGTTCGCCGGGCGCATTACTCTACAAGAAGGGAATGCGGATAGCTGATAAAGTACGTCGGCAGCTATCTCCAAAAACGCTATCTCAAAATGCTTGGATTCCAGCAGATACACCAGAAGGTGATCTCTACTGGGAGGCATTGCAAATTATTCGCCAATGGACAAAGGAAAATCATTTCGCAATTCATGATATGGCAGCCCGACGTATTAATGCGAAGTGTTCCGATCGTTTCTGGAATGAGCATAATTTTGTGTTTCGGCGCTCAGATGGGCTTTTTTATCATGGTAAAGGCGCAACGCCAGCATTTCCAAACTGGGCTGATGATTCAACAGATCTTACTTTGATTCCACTTAATATGGCTCAACCAATATTAATTGCACGAGGGAAGAACGCTGCACATGGTTTAGGTTTTTCACCACATGGAGCTGGCCGAAATTTTTCGCGTCGTGAACACAAGCAGTTGAAAGCTGGTCGCAGTGATGCAGAAATTTTTGCAGAAGAGACACGCGGAATAGATGCACGATTCTTCTGTGGTGTTACAGATATCTCTGAATTACCAAGTGCTTATAAAGATGCATTAACCGTTCGATGCTTAATTGAAGAGTACGAACTTGCCGAAATTGTTGATGAGGTACTGCCTTACGGATGTATTATGGCTGGAGATTGGGAAGTTAATGCACCGTGGCGTAAGAAGGCATAATTAATGTATTGTGACGGGTGATCACATGTATCATCTATTTCATATGGTGTATGAGTTTGTCCAAGTACTTACTGGTGCTTGTTTTGGAGCAGTATAATGAAGACAGTTTTTATTGATGGTGAAGCCGGGACAACGGGTCTTGGAATAAGAGGGCGTCTTCAGAATATTCCGGGGCTGAAGCTCCGCAGTATTGATCCTGCCTTGCGGAAAGATGCTGATGCCAAGAGAAAGCTGCTTGGCGAGGTTGATCTTGTCATTCTCTGTTTGCCTGATGATGCGGCGAAAGAAACGGTGGCGATGGTAGAAGCCATGGGTGCAGCAGGGCCTCGTATTCTGGATGCCTCAACGGCACATAGAACGGCTGATGGCTGGGTTTATGGTTTTGCTGAAATGGATGCTGGGCAAGCGGATGTTATTTCTAAAGCTGCAAAAGTTGCCAATCCTGGCTGTTACCCCACGGGTGCTATTGGCCTGCTTCGTCCTCTTATCAAGGCCGGATTGATCAATGCAGGTTATCCAATCACCATTAATGCTGTCTCTGGCTATAGTGGGGGCGGGCGCACGATGATTGAGGCTTATGAAGCAAAGACTGCTCCGGCTTTCGAGCTGTACGGACTTGGTTTTGATCACAAGCATCTGCCTGAAATCACCACATATGCAGGGTTGGAGCAGGCTCCGGTTTTCGTGCCATCTGTCGGTAATTTCCGTCAGGGCATGCTGGTCAGTATTCCGCTCTATCTTGATAAGCTGCCGGGGCAGCCAAAGGCCGTCGATCTGGAAGGGGCCTTGCGTGCTTATTATCCGGATGGTGGTCAGGTGTCTGTGATCTCAACGCGTAATGGCGAAAAGCCGGAAACGAGACTTGAACCTGAGGCCCTTAACAATACGGACCAGATGGAACTTCGTGTGTTCGGTCATCCAGATAAACATCAGGCTGTCCTGCTTGCACGCCTTGATAATTTAGGTAAGGGCGCTTCTGGTGCTGCGGTGCAGAATGCGCGGCTGATGCTTGGTTTGTAGCATTTTATGAAGGGGGCAAATATGAAAAAACGAATGATGATTATTCTTTCTGGTATTTTGCTTGCAGGGTGTGTTCAAAATACCGGTCGAGTTATTGCGGTTGATACACCGCCTCCTGGGCCTGCTTTGAAAGAACTTAGAAAGATAGTTGATGCTTCATCCTATGGACAATTTGAGAGATGTTTTAAGAGAAACTCTACCTATACTGATGACATCACTCTATTTAAAGTTGTTTATTCAAAGTCAAAGAATAAATTATGTGCCATAGCCGTCTCTCGCAAATTCGGGGTTGCTGGAGCAGGTCCAATGTCTGCTACATTTGATATGAGTGATGTAGAGTGTTCTTTGCAGGCAGTAAGTTGCCTGAACCCTGCTGCAGCCAAAAGAATTGCAGCAAAGTATAATTTAAAGATTATTCGCTACCCGACTGATGGGGAATAATTGTATTGAAAAAGGAGAGCAAATGCTCTCCTTTTTCTTTTTTATCTTACTCTGCGCCGATGACTTTGGCACTTTGTGAACCAAGCCCTTCAATGCCAAGGGTGAGTTTGTCGCCGGGCTTGAGGAAGCGCTGTGGCTTTTGGCCCATGCCGACACCGGGCGGGGTGCCTGTTGTGATGACGTCACCCGGTTCAAGGATCATGAACTGGGAGATATAGGAAACGATATAGGGCACAGTGAAGATCATTGTGCTGGTATTGCCTGTCTGCATGCGCTCGCCATTGAGATCAAGCCACATATCAAGCTTCTGCGTATCCTTGATTTCATCAGCGGTGACAAACCATGGGCCCAGCGGACCAAACGTCGGGCAGCTTTTACCCTTGTTCCATGTTCCGCCACGCTCCATCTGAAACTCACGCTCGGACAGGTCATTACAGATACAGTACCCGGCAATCACAGATGGTGCATCAAGGCTGCTGATATAGGAGGCACGTTTGCCGATGACGATCGCCAGCTCTACTTCCCAGTCAGTCTTACGCGACTGACGTGGGATAATGATGTCGTCATTCGGGCCATTGATGCAGGAGGGAGCTTTATTAAACAGAACGGGCTCGGTCGGGATGGCAGCACCTGTTTCCAGAGCATGATCGGCATAATTCATCCCGACGCCAATGAAACTGCGTATATTTCCGATGCAGGGGCCAAGACGCTCTGTCTCAGGTACAACGGGTAATGTTTCAAGTGCGGTTTCTGCTAATGTATTCTGCAGGCCAGCTGCAAGGCTCCTGCCATCAATATCGTGAACAATTGAAGAGATGTCTCTGATAACGCCTTGAGCATCCAGAACACCGGGTTTCTCCTGACCACTAGGGCCAAACCGTACAAACCGCATGAGATATCTCCGTTAAGATTTTGAAGATAATGGAAGAATTGTAAGAGGACTCAGCTGTCCTATAATTTTAATATCAAGCTCTTAAAATCATACGTCAATTTATGACAGAAAACACATGTGACTAAAGTCGCATATACAGCCAGAATGCCTGATATGTTGTTATACCTGTAAAAAATATCATTTCTTCTGCTTATTATCTAAAGAAAATAGGGGATAGCTGTAGCATCCCTGCCTAAATCCGTTTATGGACAAAGCGTGTCTAATCTCTAAAGATGCCTGCCTGTTGTACAGGAGAGGCTCGTCAGGTGAAACGAAAATGGAAATGGTACGCAGATCGGCTCTCTTGATGGCCTGCGTAATCGGCGCGTTTGCCGTTGCAGGATGCTCCCACGATGTTAATCCGGTTCGGGATACATTTGCATCAATGGGAGCTGCAGCAAAGGTTCCGCCAGCACCCGATTTTGTTGTTGCTTCACGCTCTTATGAGCAGGGGGATTATATCCCGGTTGGTATCAGACAGCCGCCGCGTAAATATCCAGCCCGGACACCAGAGCAGATAAAAGCTGTCGAAGGACAGCTTGATGCTGCCCGTAACAGAACAGATGCTCAGGGTCGAGCAGTGCTGCGTGAAAGCGCTGCTCCTAGCAACTGATCTGAGATCATGTCTTTAGGACCATCCGAATAATTACAGGAGTGAAGAGAATGTCGGATTTCCACCGTATCAAGCGTTTGCCGCCTTATGTATTCGAGCAAGTGAATCGAATTAAGGCCGCCGCGCGAGCCGGTGGGGCTGATATTATTGACCTTGGGATGGGCAATCCTGATCTTGATGCTCCACGTCATGTTATCCAGAAGCTGGTTGAAACAGCCGGAAAGCCAAGGACAGACCGTTACTCTGCATCCAAAGGCATTGTAGGTTTGCGCCGTGCGCAGGCTGCCTATTATGAGCGCCGCTTTGGTGTAAAGCTCAACCCAGATACGCAGGTTGTCGCGACCCTTGGTTCCAAGGAAGGCTTTGCCAATATGGCACAGGCCATTACGGCACCGGGTGATGTGGTTCTGGTTCCAAACCCAAGTTACCCAATTCATGCATTCGGCTTCCTTATGGCGGGCGGCGTTATCCGCTCCGTCTCGGCTGAGCCAACACCAGACTTCTTCGTTTCGGCTGAGCGTGCCATGCTGCACTCTATTCCGAAGCCAATTGCGCTGGTTGTATGCTATCCGTCAAACCCGACAGCTTATGTTGCAAGTCTTGATTTCTATCGTGATCTTGTTGCTTTCGCAAAGAAGCATGAAATCATTCTGCTCTCGGATCTGGCCTACTCAGAAGTTTATTTTGATGGTGAGCCACCACCATCCGTTCTGCAGATTCCGGGTGCTATTGATGTCACCGTTGAATTTACCTCCATGTCAAAGACATTCTCCATGGCAGGGTGGCGTATGGGCTTTGCTGTTGGTAACGAGCGCCTGCTGGCAGCTCTTGCCCGTGTGAAATCCTACCTTGATTATGGTGCCTATACACCAATTCAGGTCGCCGCGACGGCGGCCTTAAACGGGCCGGAAGACTGCATCAATGAAATGCGTGGCATTTATCGCAAGCGCCGTGATGTCCTGATCGAATCTTTTGCGACAGCGGGCTGGGAGATTCCATCTCCGAGTGCTTCGATGTTCGCATGGGTTGGTATTCCTGAGCCATTCCGCCATCTGGGTAGCCTTGAATTCTCCAAGCTGCTGGTCGAGAAGGCCGATGTTGCTGTTGCCCCGGGTATCGGTTTTGGCGAGCATGGGGATGACTATGTCCGTATCGCTCTTGTCGAGAACGAACAGCGCATTCGTCAGGCTGCACGTAATATCCGTAAGTTTTTTGAGAGTGCGCCAAGCACGATGCATAACACTTTACGGACAGATGCCCCTAATGGCTAAGACAATATGGCACAGACCGCTTAATCAATGGGTGAGGACATTGTCCCTTATTCTTGATAAGCGGTAGGTGCATTTGGGATACGTTCATCTTCGCTCTGATAGGTCGTCATTGTTGTCGAGATGGGCATGCGTTGATACTCCGTATTGAGTGGTCAATCCCGCCATTTCAATATGCTAACTGTGGTTGAGATTATGAAAGAGCCTCTGCGTATTGGTGTTGCCGGACTTGGAACTGTCGGTGCTTCTGTTATCCGTATTCTCAATACACAGGCCTCTTTGATTGAAGAGAAGACAGGTCGTCCTGTTGTCGTGACAGCTGTCTCAGCCCGCGATCGTAGTAAAGATCGTGGTATCGATCTCTCAGGTTATCAGTGGTTTGATAATGCCGCTGATATGGCCGCCTCATCTGATGTTGACTGCATTGTTGAGCTTATCGGTGGCGCTGATGGCATGGCCTATGAAACCATTGAAAAAGCTATTGCCAACGGCAAGCATGTCGTGACAGCCAATAAGGCTCTTCTGGCAAAGCATGGTCTTAAACTGGCCGCGGCAGCAGAGAAAAAAGATACAGCTCTTGCTTTTGAGGCATCTGTTGCGGGTGGTATTCCCGTCATCAAGATTTTGCGTGAAGGTATGTCGGCTAACCGCATTAAGCGTATCTATGGCATCCTGAACGGTACCTGCAATTACATTCTTTCCCGGATGGAAAATGAGCGCATGACATTTCAGGATTGCCTGAAAGACGCGCAGAAGCTTGGTTATGCAGAGGCTGACCCGACATTTGACGTTGAGGGCTTTGATACGGCGCACAAGCTTGCGCTTCTTTCTAGCCTTGCTTTCGGAACCGAAGTTGATGCCGATTCCATCTATGTTGAAGGCATCTCCTCTATTTCGCCGCTTGATATCACAATGGCTGGTGAGCTCGGTTACCGGATAAAGCTGCTGGGCGTTGCAGAATACGGCAAGAATGGCCTTGAGCAGCGTGTCCATCCAACGATGGTTCCAAAGACATCGGCAATTGCTCAGGTTATGGGTGTGACAAACGCCGTAACGATTGATGCTGATGCCGTGAAAGAACTGACGTTGATTGGTCCGGGTGCCGGTGGTGATGCAACCGCTTCAGCGGTTGTTGCTGATCTGACAGATGTCGCCGCTGATGCCGTACCATTACCATTCGGTGTTTCAGCCGCTTCTCTGATCAAGGCCACATCGGCCGGTATGCAGCTGCATCAGGGCGGCTATTACATCCGTCTCATGGTTCATGATCGTCCGGGCGTTGCTGCAGGTGTTGCAACACGTATGGCTGAAGAAGAGATTTCGCTTGAAAGCATTTTGCAAAAACGTCCGGATAGCGAACAGCCGAGCGCGGATCGCACGGGGCGTTCAGGAACGCCAGTGCCGTTAGTGCTGATCACATATGCGGCTGAGGAGAGCCGGATACGTTCCGCTCTTGCCAGAATTTCTGCCGACGGGCTGACAGCGGAAGAGCCTCAGCTCATCCGTATCGAACGTGAATAACCACTAACCACTATAGGGTAATCAGGAAAGGCCACACAATGTCAGAGATTATTACCGTCAAACCGGATAAACTGATTGAGCGTATTCTGACGCTTGAACTCGTTCGTGTGACGGAACGTGCCGCGGTCTCTGCTGCGCGCTTGCGTGGCCGTGGTGATGAAAAGGCGGCCGATCAGGCGGCCGTGGATGCCATGCGCCGTGAGCTGAACCGCCTGCCGATTGATGGCACAATTGTCATCGGTGAAGGTGAGCGTGACAAGGCTCCGATGCTGTTCATCGGTGAAAAGGTCGGTAACAAGAACGGCCCGAAAGTCGATATCGCTGTTGATCCGCTCGAAGGAACCACCCTTTGCGCCAAGGATATGCCGGGTTCGATCGCTGTTATGGCGATGGCTGAAGCCGGTACACTTCTGGCTGCTCCTGACCTTTATATGCAGAAGATTGCTGTTGGCCCCGGATATCCAGAAGGCATTATCGACCTTGATGCGCCAATTGAAGACAATATCCGCAATCTGGCAAAGGCAAAGGGTGTAGAGCCTCATGAAATCAACACTCTAATTCTTGATCGTCCTCGTCATGCCGAGCTTATCTCCCGCATCCGTGCCATGGGCGCAGGCATTCGCCTGATCTCTGACGGCGACGTTGCCGGCGTTATCTTCACGGCTAACCCAGAGCAGACAGGTATTGACCTTTATGTTGGTATCGGTGCGGCTCCTGAAGGCGTTCTGGCTGCTGGCGCTCTGCGCTGTATCGGTGGTCAGATGCAGGGTCGTCTGATTTTCGATACCGAAGAAAGCCGTACCCGCGCTGCTTCTATGGGCGTAACCGATTTCAACAAGCGTTATGACATGAATGAGCTGGCTTCCGGTGACGTGATCGTTGCTGCAACCGGCGTGACTGATGGTGGCCTGCTAAAGGGCGTACACTTCGGTAAAGATGTTATCACGACAGAAACCATCGTTTACCGCTCTGCAACAGGAACCGTGCGTCGCATTTATGCTGAGCACCGTGAACTGGCAAAGTTCTTCCTCGATTAATCGCTCAGAGCTTTCTGAATAATGCAGAACCCCGCAGTTATCCTGCGGGGTTTTCTCATAGAAGGGGCTGTTATCTATGCCTTTCTCTTTGAAAAGGGCATAATGCTTCCGTGAACGAATCAAACTTAAAAAACGACAGACAGACTCTGGCAGGCGTAACCGCTTCCGAACTTGGACAGCGTTGGGTTGAACGTTGCAATACGCATGAGAATGCGATTGCCACCGCCATGGTTCAACATTACGGCATTGCTGATATTCTGGCCCGTGTTCTTGCAGGCCGTCAGGTTGATCTGGAAGAGGTTGAAAGCTTCCTTGAGCCGAAACTGCGTGACCTGATGCCAGATCCATCCGTTATGCAGGATATGGAGAAGGCTGCAGAGCGTTTGGCGCAGGCCGTTGTTGCCCGCGAGAAAGTTGCCATCTTCGGCGATTACGACGTTGACGGTGCCTGTAGTACGGCGCTTCTTGCTGATTATCTGCGTCAGGCGCAGGTTCCCTACATCACCTATATCCCGGATCGTCTGACAGAAGGCTATGGGCCGAATTCCGAGGCTGTCCGCAATCTTGCCGGGCAGGGGGCAAAGCTGCTGGTCATGGTAGACTGCGGGACAAGTGGGCATGAGCCCGTTAGCGAAGCCCGCCGTCTTGGGCTTGATGTCGTTATCCTTGATCACCATCAGGCACCGGTTGAATTGCCAGATGCCAATGCACTGGTGAACCCCAATAGGCAGGATGATCTTTCAGGCCTTGGCTATCTCTGTGCAGCGGGTGTCGTATTTGTCTTTCTTGTCGCGCTGAACCGTAATCTCCGCCAAAAAGGCTTCTGGCAGGCTGGGCATGAACCGAACCTGATGGGAGCGCTTGATCTGGTTGCGCTGGCAACCGTTGCGGACGTTGTTCCTCTCAAGGGCCTGAACCGGGCCTTTGTGCGTCAGGGGCTTTCTGTGATGCGCAGCCGCAGCCGTCCGGGGTTGGCTGCACTTGCAGATGCCGCTGGTCTTAAGGATGCGCCTGAGGCCTGGCATCTTGGTTATCTGATTGGGCCTCGCATTAATGCGGGCGGCCGTATTGGTGATGCAGGCTTAGGAACGCGCCTTCTGCTGACAGAAGAGCCTGAGAATGCCGGGCGTCTTGCGGGTGAGCTTGATATTCTCAACAGAGAGCGTCAGCAGATTGAACAGCTGGCGGTTGAGGAAGCAATGGCTTCTTCCGAACATTATCTCCAGCAGCACCCCCAGACAACCTTACTGCTCAATTATGCGCCGGAGTGGCATGCTGGTATTGTGGGCCTTGTTGCAGCCCGTGTAAAAGAGCGTTTCCGTCTTCCATCCTTCGCCTTTACCCTGTCTGGTGAGGAGCAGGTAACAGGCTCAGGGCGCTCTGTGGCGGGATATGACATTGGTGCTGCCGTTCGGGCATCCGTTGATGCGGGTATTGCCATCAAGGGTGGTGGCCATGCCATGGCGGCAGGTGTGACGGTGCCGCTCGCACGGTTAGAAGAGTTTCGTGCCTTTATTGCCGGGTATCTTTCGACCCATGGTTCTGATGACGGGCAGGGTGAGGCACTGGAAGTAGATGCCATCCTGACGGCAGGTGGGGCAACGCCTGAGCTTTTGAAACTGGTTCAGAAGGCAGGCCCGTTCGGTTCCAGCCAGCCAGAGCCGGTTTTTGCCTTCACCAATCACCGTCTTGTTGAGGCCCGGGAGGTTGGAAGCTCCGGCCATATCAGAATCAAGCTTCGCTCCGGCGATGGCACAACCATTGGCGGCATCGTTTTTCGCGCCGCCGGGCAGCCATTAGGTATTGCCTTGCAAAAAAATATTGGTGAACTTGTGCATGCTGCTGGCACTCTCTCGATTGACCGCTGGGGTGGTAACGAGAAGGCTGATTTGCGGCTCATTGATATTGCAAGGCCTTAAGAATAAACAATAAATTGAAGAAAAATATTTCTATTGCTTGTGTGCTGCGAGGCCTGAAAGCGTAGCTATATCTTAACCATGCCGGGATGATCTTCAAAAAGAGCCTGTGTGTGACGAAAAAAAATGCATCAGATGGGTTGCCCCGGGAGAAGAACCCCATTATACAGCGCCAATCCGCAGCGCTTAGCGCGGATCCGCGCGCCCTTCGTCTAGCGGTCTAGGACGCTGCCCTTTCACGGCAGAAACACGGGTTCGAGTCCCGTAGGGCGCGCCATTTTTATTTTCAGCCTTTAAAATTGTTTTGCAGTCTTTTAGTGAACTAGTCAGTTTTAAGATGCATACCCTATGATAAATAGTAAGCTAATAGCGTGAAACTTTAATAACGCGATTAAAAATATAAATACTAATTAGAACGGTAGGTCGTCATCTAAATCATTGAAACGACTTTTAGTTTCTTGACTCTGCGTAGTTTGCGGAGGCCATGTTGGCGGTCTAAGTCCAGCCTCAGAAATAGCTCTTAGCATTTCCATTCCAGCTTCAAAGTAATCTTTAGATTTAGTCTCGTCCCACAACTTTATAAACTCATCAATTCTAGGCCATAATATTTCGATATAATGAGGGATGAAGATAGAAAATGTATTGTCTTTGTAAAAGAAAACATGATGAATTTTTGTGAACTGTAGACGTTTCTCTTCTTCATAAGTAGGGAAAAGTTCGTTTTCTTGGTAAATTTTTAAACTGCGTATGCCTTCGTTTACATCCCAGTAATCTTTCCAGTTTTCAGAGTAATCATTCCGTGAAAAAGGGCTTTTTTTGTGAATCACTGTACGTTCAGCTGCATCAGCTAAGGCTCTTTCTATAACCATGGTTATAGTTTGCCCTTTAAGGCGAGCCATGAAATCAAGCATAAATCGATTTTTGGTGTCCAGGCGGATGGTTAGGGTTTCGCCTTTTGGGGGTCTTTTTCTCTCAATAGCCATTACACTTCCTTTTTGCACTAATAAATAAATACATGAAATGAAAAATGATTGCAACTGAAGGTTGACAAAATATCATAGTGAATTTATATTTGTACTTGTCTTTAAATACAAAAAAGACTTGGTACTATAGTAGAGGTTAAATAATAAGGTTAAACTTTATGCTGAGCAGCGCACTTGTAGCATCCATAGGATACTACAGGTTGAATTTAAAAGATGGGGAATGGGCTTATTGTTGGACTTTATAAGCCACGCATCAAAGATAAGAATCCTTGTAAAAGGCTTCGGTCTGTTACTGATGAAAGAAGCACAGTCTGAAATAGAAAAAGCGGCGGGAGAATTTCGACCCTCACCCGCCGCTTTAAATTATCAATCACATAAGGAATAACGTGATGAATATAAATACACTTAGTACAACTGATACAACTTTACCAGTCCCAACACTTTTTCAAAGTGAACAATTTGGAAATATTAGGGTTGTTGAGCGTAATGGTATGGCATGGTTTGTTGCCAAAGATATTGCGGAACGACTTGGCTATTCCAATCCTCACAAAGCAATTAGCGATCATTGCAAGAATACCTCTCAAGTAGGGGGTAATGGTATACAGTCTCTCGATCCCCGAACAATTCTAATAGGTCAGTCTGATGTTATGCGGTTAGTTACTCGTTCATCTCTTCCTACTGCTGGGCAGTTTAAAGGATGGATATTTAAAGAGGTACTTCCGTCAGTACTCAAAAATAATATGTTGGTCATGCCTCAAACTATTGAAGCGATACTTGCAAATCCTGATACAACAATTCGGATTTTGACCGAATTAAAAAGTGAGCGGGAAAGTAGATTAGACGCAGAACTTACAAAGGCAGAGATCGGCAGCCGCCGAGAAGCAACAGCAATGGCAACCGCCTCTGCTGCCGTTCGTAGAGCAAACCAACTATGTGATGAATTGGGGCAAGGAGCCAAGCAAGCCACAATTACCGCAATCGAGAACATAACAGGGGTGAAATACGATTGGGTACCAATGCGCCGCTGGTGTCGGACAAATAACATTGCCGTTAATAATGTTCTAGATCCTCGATGGGGAACGGTAAAAGCATGGCCTGCTCAAGCATGGAAAGAAGTACATGATGTTGATCTATCTATGATCTTCCCCCCTCCTGCGGGCGAAGCTTAAGATATGAAATCTGCTGTTAGGGATAGATGGTAGGTGACTACCCCAATCTAGAGAATTGGCTAGCTCTGGAACTGAAAAGCCCCATAAGGGGCTTTTCTATTTCAAATATTTTCTAATTTTATAATAAACAGGTCTAATTAGAGCTACTGCAAGAAAGACCATTGAATATATCATCAAACCTAAAATAATAAGCCAAAGGGCTGTTCCTATATGCCATGGCATTGATTTGATTACCCTTCAATTACGACATGAAAGTTATTGTAGCGGACATATATGCAAGAAAGACTGCAGCTTTATCATAATCCTGGGTGAATAAGCGTTTGATACCTTTAAGGATAGGAATGCCCTTATATGTTCCTTGTTTCATAATATGTGCAAGGCTATAAAATGAGCTTATAAGTGCAAGTAAGGCTGCAAGTTTCATCATTTCTCCGCTATCCTTTTGATAGATTTACGGTTTTATCTTAAATTACGTTTCTATTCTAGATAGCCCATTAATATTCGAGAACGAAGAGGTTTGGGGAAAATATTTCCATTTTCGTGATTGGATTATGGCACTTCTTAGTTGAGTAGGAGCCCATGCATCCCTTTTCAACCAACTCTAATAGCCATCAACGCTTCTTCATGATCCCGGCTAGGGTAATCAACAGTCCGATGGCAAACGGAATGTAGAAGGCGTAGATGGCCTCTTCCCGGAAGAAGTCATTGCCACGGCAGGGGGCTGCGGTTGTGGACATGCAGCCCATTGCACTGAACCATGTGAAAAAGAGGAATGTGGCAATACAGATGATGATGCCAAAAATGATAAGGAATGCTTTCATAGCTTGTCCTTAACATATTTTCCCATAGCTGAAATAGCAGATCAGCCGGTTTCTCGTGATCGGATGTTGAGAAATTTTAGGGCAGCACTATCAGATGTTTTCTGTCTCTCTCATCTAAGGGCCTCAATCAGCTCAACGACCCTCTCAGGTTTCTCCACAAACACCAGATGGCCGGCATCAATCTCCTCGAACCTCGCACCCTTAATTCCTCGCGCCAGTTGTCGGCAATGATGGGGCCGTACCATACGGTCGTCGGTCATGCTGATGACGAGGGTTTCGGCTTTTATGTCGGGGAGGCGGGCACAGATGTCGATGGTTGCGTCTAATGCGGCCTGGCGGTCACTGCCCGGAGACAGGTTTTCTGCATATTGGTTTTGAAGGTTTGCGAGCGTTATCTCGTCAATGGTCTCAAAAAAGGCATCCGAGAGGCCGTTGAGCATGACGAAGTTGGCAAGCTGAGAGCGATTTGTTCGGGCAAGGGTAATCCATGAATCAAACAGCAGGTTCATTCTTATATCGCTTTTAACCCAGCCGCCGATCAGAATGAGACGGCGGATGCGGTCTGGCATTTCTGATGCCACCGCGGCAGCAACAACAGCGCCCAGTGAATAGCCGATAATATCTATCGGCTCATCAGGGGCAAGAGCTGCTGTTGCTTTGACTTGAGCAATCAGCATGTCGAGGGTAATCGCGCCGCCATTATCCTGCGTTTCCCCTGAGCCGATAAAGTCAGGAGCCAGGCATCTTCTGGTTTTGCCAAGCTCGGGGAGAAGAGGGCCCCAGCCCATCAGGGCACTGGAACTGGTACCATGCAGCAAAATGGTTGGCCGCCCGCGACCAGCTTCAAGGATGCTGGTGCTGATACCGTTGGTCTGAACGAGCTGGCGTTTCATAGGTATGGAAACAGTCATGTCGATATCTCCGTCAATAAACACAATGAGGGTTATTTTCAGCGGGCGTAGCTGAAGATGGGGTCATTGAGATCAATTGCGGGGAAGTCGTCTTTATCGAGCCAGTAGTCGTGGGTATGTTGCCATTCCCGCTTGTTTCCCTGTTTCGGGAGCAGATGCATACCGCGGGCGAGATAGCCGGGGTTAAAGTCCTCCGGGTGAATCCACGGCCCAAGTGTCATGCCTTCGTCTTCGGGCCGAAGTTCAGTCGTGACCTTTCTGGCGTTGTTCGCATCCATATGCTTCAGAAGCTTGCAGACGAAATCTCCCACCATGTCAGAGCGGAGTGTCCAGCTGGCACGGAAGTAGCCGAAAACCCAGACCATATTCGGGAGGCCGGTAAACATCATGCCACGGTAGGTGATAGTATCGCCAAAGTTGAGTGGCTCTCCATCAATCGTAAAACTGATGTCTCCAAGAACGGAGAGATTGAAGCCCGTTGCCGTGACAATGATATCAGCATCAAGATGTTTACCTGATTTCAGCTGGATACCGTGTGTGGTGAAGCTATCAATCTCATCCGTTACAACAGAAGCTAGGCCCTCTCTTACGGCCTTGAAGAGATCACCTTCCGGAATAAAGGCAACACGTTGTTGCCATGGGCGATAGCGTGGGGTGAAATGGGTATCAATATCGAAGTCATTCCCCAGATGTTCACGTAGGACGGCCAGAAGGTCACTTTTGACCTTTTCCGGTTCTTCTTTCGTGCGCTGGACGAAAAGGGCCTGATCACGCAGGACTTTACGACGGGTGATTTCATGAACCCAGCTTTCATCAATATCAAGAAGCCGTAGCTCTTCTGCCATGGCATTGGCATTGCGCCCGGTCGTGAACCATGTTGGTGAGCGCTGGAGCATCGTGACATGGGCACATTTCCCGGCAAGGGCAGGGATAAGCGTTGCAGCCGTGGCACCAGAGCCGATGACAACAATCTTCTTGCCCGCAGTCTCCAAATCTTCTGGCCATGTCTGGGGATGGATGATCTGGCCTTTAAATGAAGACATGCTTTGCCATTGCGGGGTGTAGCCCTCTGCATGCTGATAATAGCCTTGGCACATCCAGAGGAAATGTGTTTTGAAGCGGAGAGACTGGCCTGTATCACTTCTTCTGGCTGTTATGGTCCAGAGGTTTTCCTCGCTGGACCATGAGGCGCTTTCAACGGTGTGCTGGTAGCGGATGTGGGGCTGTAACCCGTCATCATCAATTACGGATTTCATATAGGCGAGAATTTCATCACCGGTTGCGATGGGCGCGCCTGTCCATGGCTTGAAACGATATCCGAAGGTATGAAGGTCGCTGTCTGAGCGCACGCCTGGATATTTATGGGTGAGCCATGTACCGCCAAAACTTTCCTTGGCTTCCAATATGGCAAAGCTCTTGTCGGGGCATTGTTCCTGAAGGTGGTGGGCGGCGGCAATTCCTGAAATACCGGCACCGATAATCAGAACATCATAATACTCGGTAGGCGTATCCGTTGTATTCTTGTCCATCTGATGTTTCCTTCAAATTATAGATTATTGTTACATGCGTGTTCCTCTTGCTGTTGATGGAATTGAATAGGCAAAAAATGGCGCCAACAATTCTTCTTTGGCGCTAAACATTTCTAGGCATTTTTATTTTTAAGATATTGTTCTGATTGTATTATCTTTGGTCACTGAATTTATTCTCTCCCGCTTTCCAGCGTTGTTATCTGGCAATGAAAAAATCATTCTCGTTGACTCCTGATATATAATTTGTTCACTATATGTTCTAATTAAGAACATGGGACACAGGATATGCGCAAGCCAGAGACGGTGGAGCATCTTTATATTGATTGTGATGGCTTCTTTGCATCCGTTGAGCAGCAGATGCGGCCCCGTTTACGTGAGCGGCCTGTGGGTGTTGTGCCGTTTGGTGATACGGAACGAACGGGGCTGATTGCTGTCTCAAAAGAGGCCAAGATGCTTGGTATAAAAGGCTTCATGTCCATTCGTGAAGCCCGGCGTATCTGCCCGGATATTCAGATTGTTGCACAATCACCAGATCTCTACCGCCGGGCACATAACGCGCTGACCATGCAGATATCGTCCGTGCTACCGATTGATGTCATCAAATCCATCGATGAGCTTTCCTGTCGGCTGGATAGTACGGCCATCCATAATCCGGCTGCTGTTGCCCATGAAGTCAAGAAGGCCGTGTCAGATAATATTGGCCCGTATATTACTTTAACGATGGGTGCAGCAGCTAACAGGCACCTGGCAAAAATTGCCTGCAAACAAGCCAAATGGCATGATGGTGTTTATGGCGATGGTCTTGCTGTCTGGAAGCCGGAGGATATGCCGGGACCTTTGTTACAAATGGATATCAAGGATATCCCCGGTATCGGCCCCAATATGCGACAGCGGCTTTATCATGCCAATATTTACAGCACCGAGAGCCTGTATCGAACTGATCCGAAATTGATGCGCAAGATATGGGGGAACGTGAATGGGGAGCGCCTTTGGTATGCGCTCCACGGCTACGATATTGAAGCTGAGGAGAGCAAACAGGGTATGATCGGCCATAGCCGGGTTCTACCACCTGAAAACCGCAGCCTGCAGGGGTCGCGTGAGGTTGCCCGTTTGTTGGCTGTAAAGGCAGCCCGTCGCTTACGCCGGGCCAATCTTTATGCATCCGGGCTCTGGGTCTGGCTGGCACAGCGCGATAGTAACTGGCGGCATATGGAGCGGATGATGGCCGTCAATGATGATCACTCCATCCTGTTGGCTCTGGAAAGGGCGTGGAGGGTGGCCGCAGCGCAACTGCCGGTCGGGCCGATATTCAATCTTGGGGTGACACTCCTTGATTTCAGTCAGGCAAATGAATGTCAGGAAGACCTTTTCAATACAGATATGGATGAGCGCCGTAAGTGGGAGGCAACAACCCGGGCCATTGATGAGCTTAATCAGCGTTATGGCCAGACCGTGATTTCACTGGGTGAATGGCGTCAGCCATCCGGTGGTTATGCCGGCGGGAAGATATCTTTCTCACGAATACCGGACGCAGAGGATTTTTGGTGAAATGAGCTGGAAACAGAACTTGCAGTTACGGGATCTCGAACCCCGCCAGAAGATAGAATTTACTTGCCGCTCATGTGGCAAGGTTCATTTCAGAACGGCCGAGCAACTGCTGACTGATGAAGATCGTCAGTATCTCTATCTGGATGAACTTGAGAGTAAGGAAACCTGTAACCAGCGGGGATGCCATGGTGAAGTTCGTCTGATGCTGCTTGGTATTGCCCGAATGGGCGGTTTTACCGGCGGGATGGCGTAATAAATAGCGCTCATGTTGCAATAAAAAAAGCGTGGTCAAAGACCACGCTAAGGAGCCGGCCCGTGGGGGCATATAAAAAGGCCGGAGTAAAAACAAAGTAGCTAAAAATACTTAATGCATAGTCAATATGGAGAGAATATGAAAACTTACAAGCTAAAACTGAGCTTTTCACCTATGGTTTTGATTTAAAACAAAAAAACAGGCCTGCTTGGTAGAATAATATTCTGTAGAAGTTGTTTTCATAGAGTGTTATGCCACTTTGGTATAAATTCTGTATATACTGCCTACCACTACGACTGGAATATGAATTGTCCTTGAAAGCACTTTTGTTTGATCTTGACGGTACCCTGGTTGATACTGATCCGGTACATTTAGCTGTCTTTGCTGAAATTCTTGCTCCTCTTGGGCATCATGTTGATGATGCTTTTTTCCGTAAATATATTTCAGGTGGGCGCAACGAGGAGATATTGCCCCGTTTCTTCCCGGAGCTTGATGAAGATGAAATCCGTCGGCGCGGAGATGCGAAGGAAGCACGCTTTCGGGAGCTGGCATCGCAGGTTGCTCCGGTCGAAGGTGTTTATGAAGTTATCGCATGGGCTAGGCAGCAGGGACTGTCGGTCGGGCTTGTGACCAATGCTCCCCGTGAGAACGTTGATTTCGTTCTGCCTGTTCTGAAACTTGAAGATGCTTTTGATATTCAGATATTGGGGTCAGAAATGGAGAAGGGAAAACCTGATCCTGCTCCTTACAAGGCTGCTCTGGAGGCTTTCGCCATAAATGCGGATGAAGCTATTGTCTTTGAAGATTCAAAGACAGGTATCATATCTGCAAAAGGAGCTGGTATTTTTACCTATGGCCTGATGACCACTCATACAGAGACAGAGCTGGTGGACGCGGGTGCTGATATCGCCATTCGTGATTATCGGGATCAACACCTGTGGGTTAGTTTGGAAGAAAAACTTAAATAGCCTGATCGACTTTAACGGATTTATCTGCGGGGATAATCCGTTCTTTTAAAAAGCGTACAGCCTGTTCACTGCTATCAAACATGTAGTCAGGTCCGCCGAGCCTCTCAATGAAACCGGAGCGCTCAAGGGCGCGTCTGAAGTTTCGGTGCCCTCCGGCAATAACCAGTCTGGCACCGACACTTCTCACTTCTTCATCCAGCTCTTCCAGCGCTTCAATCGTGCTGGCATCTGCCTGTGTCATCACAGAGGCATCAAGCACAAACCATTGCATGTTTTGTGCTGTTTTCACCATCATTGAACTACGTCTGAGAAATGTCTCGGCATTAAAAAAGACGATGGAGCCCTCAAACAGATAAATCACGAAACCCGGTATAATCTGCGCCTGAGGATCAAGATGCAGCTTGACGATATCAGAAGAGTCTGGACGACTTCCCAGTAAGGCGTCTCTGGGAGACACGGCAAGGCGCAGGAGGTTGCCCATCGTTGCGATGACGGCAACGATAACCCCGGGCAGAACGCCGAGCCAGATAACGCCAACTGTCGCAATGAGGGCCAGAATAAGCTCTGCCTTACTAATCCGCCACAGAGTTCTGAACTGGCCGATATTGATAAGATCAATAGCAGCAGAAGCAAGTATGGCACCAAGAACAGCCTGAGGGAGATAGGCAAGGGGTTCTGTCAGAAAAATCACAACCAGAGCTATTGTGAGGGCTGAAACAATCGCAACCAGAGGTGAGGAGCCTCCTGCTGCATAATTGACGGCTGTTCGGGAGTCAGCTCCGGTAATTGTGAAGCCCTGAAATAAACCGGCAACAAGGTTTGCCATGCCAAAGCCTTGTAATTCACGATTGGCATCAATGTTGCGTTCAAGTTTATTAGCAAAACTGCGAGCTGTCACAATTCCGCTTGAAAAGCTGATGATGAAAACACCAAGAACGGCACTGATGAAGGTTTCAGGCTGATAGGCAAAAGACGGCAGGCTGAACCATGCCAACCCTCGTGGAACATCACCAAGAGTATCAATGCCAAAGGCCTCAAAGTTAAAGAGCCATGAGATAAGAATGCTGAAGGCAATAATAATAACGGCTGCAGGAATTTGGGGATGCCATTTCTTCATGGCCCGCAATATAGCAAATACGCTCAGACCTGTGAGGAGGGTGGCAATACTGATTGTCTGCAGGTGCTGGAACAGGCCATAGGGAGTTTGAACAATTCCGGTATGCGGAATTGAAACGCCTGTCAGTTTCGGAATCTGGGATAGCATCAGATTAACGGCGACACCTGTCAGATAGCCGGTCAGAATTGGGCGGGACAGGAAGTTGGCGATAAATCCAAGTTTCAGTCGGGAGGCTAGAAAGCAGGCAAACCCAGCCCCGATTGCTAAGGCCGCTGCACCTTGGGCGCGCTGGTCCGGTCCAGATAGCTCCAGAGCAGTTAATGCAGCGGCAATCAGTGTACAGGTTGCTGCATCCGGCCCAACAATCAGGCGTGCTGAAGGGCCGAAGATGGCATAGGCAATAACCGGAAAAATGCTTGCGTACAGACCGGTTGATGGTGCAAGTCCCATGAGAGCCGCATAGGCCAGACCAATGGGAATGGCGACAGTTGCGACGCTCAATCCGGCCAGAACATCACGCATTGCCTGATCAGGTGTCAGTTTTCTCAATGCTGACAGGCCGGGGGCCAGTTGTTTGAGACGAGGCAAGCGCATAAATTAACCGTAGTAACTCTAGGAATGACTATAACAAAAGATGCTAACTCTTATAGTCTGAAATTGTGTTAACGCGATGGGATAAGTGTTGAGAATGTCGTGTAGAAATCAAACAGGTCTTCATTGAGATGTCAGGCCATCAGATGCACAACCCAGATGCCAAGATAGTGGTTCTTACAAATAAAAAGCAAAAACTGGCTCTCAGTCTTCTTGGGGCTGAACCGATTTCATGGCGAGTTGATGATCAGGAATACCTTTGGCAGGCAGATCCTGATATCTGGGATGGCACGGCGCCATTACTTTTTCCTGTTGTCGGTGCCTGTCGAAATGGAAGTATCCTTGTTGAAGTTCGCTCCTATCCAATGCCGCAACATGGTTTTGCTAAAGATATGGAGTTTGTACTCATCCGCAAAACCAATAATCAGGTTCATCTGCGGCTGGGTGATACGGAAGAGAGCAGAAAACACTTTCCCTTTGCATTCCAACTGGATGTGGAAGTTACGCTTCTGGATGAGGGATTTGCATATCAGTGTAAGGTCACCAATACCGATCATAAGGTGTTACCTTATGCTATTGGTTTCCACCCGGGAATAAACTGGCCTGCTGCTATGGGAAAAGTGGTTTTTGAAAAGCCAGAAAGACCAGATATTCCAAAAATTGTTACTGGTGGGTTGTTATCACGTCAAAACCGTAAGCTTGATTTTGATGGAGAAACCCTTTTGCTGGAAGCAGATATTTTCCAGCAAGGGGCCTTGGTGTTCAGGGATGCGAAATCTAAAGACCTGACACTCATAAATAACAATGGTGAAGGCGTAATCTTCTCTGTTTCCGAATGCCGTCATTTGGCTTTGTGGAGTAAGCCTCAGGTTCCATTCCTCTGTCTGGAAGCATGGAGCTCCCATGCTGACTGGGAGGGTTTCTCAGGTGAAATACAAGATAAAGATACAATGGTTATGCTGCCCGCAGGGCAATCAAAACAGCATGGATACTCTTTAAAAATCATATGATTAGGTTAGTTTTCTGATTCAAAAACTAAGCTCGGGCCTGAGATAGGAAGCGAATGGTGTAATTCACTGCATAAACAGTCAATACGGCGCATACGCCCGCTGGTATGACAGCCCATGCACCAATTTTCAGGGCTAATGGTGGCAGTATCAGAAAGCAAAGGTTGAACCCGACAAGACCCGTCAGAAAACCGCGTAGCTGCATTAATACAGCGCTTCTATCGCCATTTGCGAGGGTAAACGCCGGAATAACGGCTGCTGCAACAGGGCCACCTGCAAAGATTCCAGTGAGTGAGGGGCCAAGCAATTGTGATGCAAAACTCAGACCGGCAACAAGAATGAAGCCTGTGAGCATACGGGCAAATAATTCTGAGCGTGGCAGCTTGGAAATATGAGGAGGAGATTGTGGTTTGGGGATGATCCAAATACCAAGAAGAAGGCTGGCAAGTGCAATGAGGGACATTTCCAGAGTATGGGATTGCCCCGTAGAAGCAACGAACAGGGCAACGAGAAGATAGGCTACCCATCCGCAGGCCAGCATACCGTACCAGGGAAAATATAAACTCGCATATGCCATTACCAGCATATAAGCAGAATTCGCCAGAAGACCCGAGGGCGCAGCACGTGCCGTATCAAGGGCATAGTCCATTCCAAGGTCGAGCCAGAGGGCTGCAACAATACAGCCTGCCAGCAAAGGTAATCCGCCTAGTAACCCTGAAACAGCCGGGCCCCATTTTCGGCCGGCAACACTGGCAAGCCAGATGATGAAAGGGCCTCCAAGAAGTTTAATTAGAAAGATCATCATAACACTGGAGGCTCATTGTTCATTATGTTCTTGGCCTGCCTTTTTAGCACAGGCGTTGGCAATTTCAGTAACACGGTTTTGAATCTGAGGCAGCTTTTCAGGGTGCTGTAGAGCCGTTTTGATATCTTCATTTGCCGGATTAAAGAACAGTTCTTTTGTCGTACAGAGGCACATTCTGCGACATGCGCTTATCTCTACATTTGTAGCAATGCAGCTGTCTTCACATTCTTTCTGAAAAACGACAGAGGGTAATTGTTCCTGCTTTGGAGGAAAGACCATCGCTCCCAGTTGTGTTGCCGTAAACAGAATTGGTTGGTGCAGTAAGTAAATAACCAAACTCCAGCGACCTGCTGTAATCAGAAACCTGGCATAGGATGTGCGTTGTACTTCCATACGCATTCCCTTTGGAATACGTCCGATGAGAAGACCGATGAGGACAAATGAAAACCATGGAAAAACAGGGACGTAATCATTTGTAATTGGAAGGGTGTTGCCGAAACCGAGCCATTCAAGCCAGGGCGTATCCCAAAATGATTGCGTAAAAAATTCCGGTAAGACCAGACTGAAAATGATAACGATAAGAATGAGCCATATTGGTGCTTTTAAAAATGGCAAGGCAAGAATACTGCTGACTGCGAGGCAGTGCAGAATTCCAAAGAAAATATAGCTGTCAGGAAAAACAAACCAGGTCACAAGGGTAACCAAAGCTGCGGCAAGAATGAGCTTCAGCAACCTTTTTATAAAGCCCTCAATATTGAAATAGGGGCGGTGGGCTAAAGAGAGGCTGATACCAGATATCATTAGAAAGGAGCCTGCTATGAGGTACCCTATCGTTTCCCAAGCTAGCCCTGTTAACAGGCTCTGGGGAAGAAAGCGGAAATAAGCCAGATTCCATATCGCATGGTACACAACCATGATGAGAATGAAGAACCCGCGTAGAAAATCCACTAATAACCAGCGACCGAAAGAGTGTTTGTTTAAGTATCCATCCACGATGAAAATTTTCCACGATATTTTAGGGGAAAACGAATGCAATATTTTCCCTGATTGCTTGCATTTTTAGGTTCAAAACAAAATCTTACAAAAAACTTTGCGTACCTTATGAAACTGACTCTTAAGAAAGGATTCTACTACACTAATTGGCTTAGGTTTGTAGCTATTATGTATAAAGTCCTTCTTCTTTTGTAGAGGTGGGAATACCAAAAAGTATAAAGTCAGGGTTCCCTCGCGGCTGTTGAGTGCTATTTTATGCCAAGAACAAAGTTGATTCTGCGGTGTAGATATGACTGACAAATTCAGTTCGGAAGTTGAAAATAGCTTTTTAATGCGGGCCGAAGATGGCAAGGGCGGGGATGTTGATACTTCCCATGCTGAGCATGTTGGAGAAGTTGCGCCACAGATAACTCTCGTTACTGGCCGTATTAAATGGTTTGACGTATCTAAAGGGTTTGGCTTCATCGCAGTTGATGATGGCTCTGCAGACGTTCTTTTACATATCTCCTGCCTCCGTCGTGACGGTTATCAGTCCGTCAATGAGGGGGCGCATGTTGTCGTTGAGGCTATACAGGGCAATCGTGGGCTACAGGCTCATAAGATTCTTGAAATGGATGAATCTGTTGCCTTGCACCCGTCTGAACTCCCAATGCCGCGGACGCATGTTATCGTAACACCCTCGAGCGGTTTAGAGATCGCCGTTGTGAAATGGTTCAATCGTCTGCGTGGTTTCGGCTTTCTCAGCCGGGGAGAGGGAACGCCTGATATTTTTGTTCATATGGAAATCTTGCGGCGCTACGGTATTGCAGATGTAAAGCCTGGCGATATTGTGCTTGTTCGTTACGGATTTGGCTCAAAGGGGTGTATGGCTGCCGAGGTTCGTCCATTAGATACGAATTTGCCTCGCTCCCATTGATGCATGGATTATCTCGTTCTTGCAGGGTAGTAGGGCTTCTACTACCCTGTTTTTGTTTATTCTCCCTGAAGGGAAAATGTGTGATGCTGTTTTTACGATCTCGCCTGAGCAGTTTGGCCATTGCGGTCATGTCTGTTGTTTTCATTGCAACAGCATCCAGCCACTTATGCGCGCAGCAGTTAGTTCAGGTGCAGCAGTTTGATCCTTTGACGATTGTAACAGTTAATGGCGAGCGCCATGTGTTCAAGGTTGAAAAGGCCGACACGGATGAAAAGCGCCAGCGTGGCCTGATGTTTCGCAAAGAATTACCAAGCGATCAGGGAATGATCTTCGATTTTGGAGATCCGATACCTGTCGCCATGTGGATGAAGAATACCTATATTCCATTAGATATGATTTTTATCCGTAAAGATGGCTCGATCGCCCGTATTGCAGAAAATACCGAACCGTTATCCACACGGGTCATCGACTCGGGAGAGCCCGTTCTTTCAGTTCTGGAGCTTGCCGGAGGGGTTACTTCCAAGCTTGGGATCAAGGCTGGAGATCGGGTGGAATATCCTATTTTTAAAAAAACACAGTAAAATTTCAAAATATTACGAAAAATATGCCTAGTGCTCTTGCAGAGAGAGAATAGGCATGTTAGCAGCCTTCTCACGGTCACGGGGTGTAGCGCAGTCTGGTAGCGCATCTGCTTTGGGAGCAGAGGGTCGCGGGTTCAAATCCTGCCGCCCCGACCATCCGAGTTTCGCGATGTCCCACAAATCGCTTTTTCTGGTACTTCCCATCATCTGCTCATTAAAAGCGGATTAGGGTCAGACAAGTTGGGTACAGATTATGTTCGCAAGAATTTTCAAACCCTCCAAGGATGCCTCTCAGTCCGGTCTTGCAGGAACCAGAAAATGGGTTCTTCTTTTTGAACCTTCTTCTCCTAAAAGTGCAGATACCCTGATGGGCTGGACAACATCCAGCGATACACGTCAGCAGATCCGCCTGTCCTTTGACACTCAGGAAGAAGCTGTTGCTTATGCACAGAAACAGGGGATTCCTTATCGGGTAGAAAAGTCACATGAAGCCAGGCGCCGTATTGCGACTTACTCCGATAACTTCAAGTTCGATAGGGTTGCTCCCTGGACGCACTAATCCCGTAAATATAATCCAAGGCTCCGTAGCTCAGTTGGATAGAGCAACCGCCTTCTAAGCGGTAGGTCGAAGGTTCGAATCCTTCCGGAGTCGCCATTCTTATTGAAACTTCAATATGCTGATTTTGTCCCTGTTCTTCTGAGAATGGGTTCGAACAACTACAATTTTAAAGTGGGGATACCCGTGAAAAAAACAATTCTTCTTTCTCTTGCCGTTCTTGTTGGCTCCACAGCTGTCGCAGACGCCCGGCCTCTCTCACAAAGCTGTACTATTAAAGAACAGAAGATTATGCGCGAACTCAGATATGCGCGTGAGCATAGAAACCAGCATAGGATCTGGGGGCTTGAGAGAGCTTTGGCAGAGGTGAGAGATCGCTGCACTGATGAAGGGCTGGAAAGAAAATACCGTGAGAATATTGCGGATAAAGAGCGCAAGGTTGAGGAACGTAAGTTTGATTTGCGTGAGGCTGAAGCCGAGGGCGATGCGAAGCAGATCAGAAAGCGCATGAAGAAACTTCGCGAGGCTGAAGAAGAGCTGCGCGAGGCTAGAAAAGAACTGCGCTAATTATTGATACGACAGACAAAAAAATAACCGGCAAGTTCATGCCGGTTATTTTTTTACTGTTGGTTAGAAACCGTATCAGGCCAGCTCAAGCTGATCTGCGGATTCTTTACCTGTGCGCTTATCCTGAGCAACCTGATAGTTGACCTTCTGGCCTTCGTTCAGCTCACGGATACCTGCGCGTTCAACTGCACTGATGTGAACGAAAACGTCCTTGGAACCATCGTCAGGTTGAATGAAGCCGTAGCCTTTTGTTGGGTTGAACCATTTAATTGTGCCGGAACTCATAGTAAATCCTTTGGCGTATAAGTATATAGTCCTCCCATATGGGAGGTAGTTAAGTCGATTTATGGTTGAGTTCAGTCAGGTGGACGGTTCGTCCAAAGGCAGAGCATCTAGCAAATATCGATGACTATAACGTAGGCTAAAAAAAAAATCAGTCAAGTTAATATAAGTCTTCTGATGTAACCTTATGTTTTTTCTGCTTAATTTTATGTGCTGCATATTTCGTCAATGAATGATTGATGAAACCATCATTTATGGACTGTTCATACAGATGGGCGTATCCTTCTTATGAAGTTTGAGATTCAATGGAGTGCGTTATGTGGAAAATTTTGTATATATCCGCTGGGCTAACCATTGCTGCAATGACGAATGTGCAAGCGATGCCAATGGTTCAGGCTGATGTTATTCATGGTGTCAGCCAAACCGCTGTAGCAGTTGAAAAGGCTCAGTACTATCATCCGAGAGACCGTCGTCATTACCGTCATCATCGCCATTACAGACGGTATTATGGGCCACCACCACGTCGCTATTATGGGCCTCCACGTGGTTATTATGGACGTCCGTATTACCCACCTCCACGGCGCTATTATCGCGGCTGGTAAGGGCCTTGGAAACGCAGAGCAATTAGCGGCTCTGCGTTTTTTTATTTAGCGGACTATGAGTCCTGCCCATTTTGTCGTTCTATTTGCCAGCATATCGCAGGCTGTACATAGGATAAAATACACAAGGCCAATAAATAAAAAGACTTCAATGGGATAAACCATAGCGCGGTTATTGACCTGGGTTGCTACGAACGAAAGTTCAGGTACGCCGATAACATAGGCAAGCGATGTATCTTTGATCAAAGATATCCATTGATTGATGAATGAAGGCATCATGCGTGGAAGGGCCTGAGGTAAAATAATCAGGCGCAGAACCTCCCAGCGTTTAAGGCCAAGCGCCAGACCTGCGTCCCATTGCTTGCTGCTGACACTGCGAATACCGGCTGCTACACCATGTCCGAGATAGGCGCCTCCAACCAGAGAAAGAGCAATAACGACAGTGCCTACCTGCGGAGCTGTTATTCCAAATAAAACAGGTAGCAGAAAATAGATCCAGAAAATCAGCATGATAATCGGAATGGCGCGGAAGAAGCCAAGAGCTGTTGCAAGCAAAGCTTCAAATCGCTGGCTCGCCATGACCATTGCAATGCCAAGAATCAAGCCAAGAACAGCAGATGCAATTGCAGAGCTGATACTTAAAATGACGGTCAGGGCCAGTCCACCGACCGGGCCATTCGGCCATGCACCTATGAGTAAATAATCGAGATTATCCCAGATGACAGAGAGATTCATATCAGAAAGCTCCCCGTAACAGGATGTGACGCTTATAGATATGTCGGCCGATTAATTCGAGAATGGCGATTGCCAGAACATAAAGCACCGTAGCAATTCCAAATGCCTGAAATGTCTTAAAGGTGACTGTTTCAACCTGACGTGATGCATAAGAGAGTTCTGCAAGACCAATAGCCATTGTTAATGATGAGTTCTTGAGAGCATTCATATACTGCCCGAGAAGAGGGAAAAGGCTTACACGAATGGCCTGAGGCAGAATGATCAGGAAAAATATCTGACGAGGGGTAAAGCCAAGGGCGGCTGCTGCATGGTGCTGGCCCTGCGGAATAGCCTGAATACCAGAGCGCAGTTCTTCTGAAATAAATGCCGATGTGTAGAACGTGAGTCCAATGAACCCAGCCAGAAATTCAAATGATGGCCAGTAGAGCGTCATAAATCCCAAAGAAAGACTGCGCGGCGTATTCAGCCAGATCATCAGATCAGACGACAGAAGAGATGCGGCCCCAAAGTACCAAAAGAAAAGCTGTACCAGCAGGGGAGTATTGCGGAAGATATCTATATAGGTTCTGGCAAAAGTGCGCAGCAGTTTGCTCTGACTAATGCGGAGACCACAGACCAGTGCTCCGATAACAGATGCAGCAACGCATGAGGTAAGCGACAACAGAACGGTAATGCCGAAACCGCTTAAAAGCCATTCAATATATTCGGGAGCAAGCATATCGACTCTTCAGTCCGAAAAGAAGAATAAGCCGGTTAGACCGGCTTATCGTGTTTAGAAGGAATAAGTATGAGGCTTACTTATCGCCAATTTTGAAAAGTCGTGGGAGAGGGGTTTTGGAATCCGGGCCGAACCATGCATTGTAAATCTTCAATGCACGTCCATCAGCCTCAAGTTCCCGCAAGGTTTCATTGACGAGATCGACCAGAGCCTTTTCTCCCTTTGGAGCGCCGACACCAATGTAATCATCTGAAATGGTGAAAGCTGGAATTTCGTAGTTTTCCTTATCAGGAACATTTGCAAGCAGACCAACCAGTTTTGGTCCATCCTGAGTGATTGCCTGAACATTGCCATTACGCAGTGCCGTAAAAGCAAATGGTGTGTCATCATAAGCGACAATCACTGTCTTTGGATAGAGTTTACGCAGATTGATTTCGTTGGTGGTGCCTTTATCTGCACCAATACGCAGGCTTTCAATCTGATCAGGAGACTTCAAGACACCTTTTTTAGCAAGGAATTGCTGTCCTGATGCAAAATAGGGAATTGAGAAATCAAGCTGCTTTGCCCGTTCTTCCGTAATCGTAAAGTTGGCGAGAACGAGATCAACCTGTCCTGAGACGAGCAGGGGAACACGGTTGGCTGGGTTTGTCGGGCGAATTTCAAGTTTCACGCCAATCTTGTCAGCGATTGCTTTGGCGTAATCAACATCAAGACCAATGATCTGTTTGCTCTGCTGATCAACAAAACCAAATGGTGGGTTGCCATCAAATGCGGCAACGCGCAAAACACCAGCTTTCTTGATGTCATCAAGGCGATCAGCCTGAGCAACACCAGTTAAGACGGCTGAAACAACTAAAACGGCACTAATCAATCTTTTCATGATTGCAAATCCTTGAACGGACAAAGAGGGCTCTCAAAGGAGAGTGAGAGATTAGTGATCAAATAACACGTAATAAAAATTAATCAACAATAAAATTTGTATATTTAAAATATAATACAAAATTTAAATGTTAATTTAGGTGGGTTGTTGACCAATTTTTGCTGGATCATAAGCTAAAATCTGACGGTAGAAATTTTCAGCCGCATTCGATAAAGTTCGGTCTTTTAAACGGATAACATGCGTCTCACGGAAGACCTTCAGATCACTGAAAGGCCGGATAACCATATCCGGATGACGGAACTGGTACAAAGCAAGCTCTGGAATAATGCTGACACCAAGCCCGGCTGCGATTAGCCCCATCATTGTTGTCAGCTGCTCAACCTCGAGAGAATCATAGGTCGTATTCTCTGGAAGAGAGTGGTCAAGGTGCTGACGAATACTGGTGAGCCGAGAAAAATTGAGCACCAGATGCCCGTGAAGCTGGCTGAGAGAAATAATATCAAAGGCAGCAAGCGGATGGTCTTTATGGCAGATGAGATGAAAGGTCTCTGTGAAGAGCTTCACTGAATGAAAAGCATCTCTATCCACCCGCAAGGTTGTCAGGGTAAAATCGGCAATACCATCATCCAGCAGCTGCATACATCTGTCCGACGGAGCATCAATAAGCTCAACGCGGACATTGGGATAGGATTTGCGGAATACAGGCAAAATGCTTGGAAGAAGGGTAACCGCGACAGAAGGAAGAGCAGCTACGCAAACACGACCGTGTTCGCCATGGGCAATTGCTTTAATTTCCTTTTTGGAATCCTCATAGAGCCGGATATTGCGGATTGCGATCCGTTTAAAAGCCTCTCCATCAGGGGTTAGATGAACATTGCGTGTGTCTCTGTCAAAAAGCCGGAACCCGATTTCTGTTTCCAGCCCATTGATTAAAGCACTGAATGCGGGTTGAGAGAGAAAAACGCTACTTGCGGCACGCGTAAAGTTTCTAAGCTCTGCCAGAGCCATGAATGCTCGCAGGTGACGTATTGTTATATTCATAATTTCTCTCTTAAGTTCTTAAAACTTAATGTCATTATTCTGTCGTATCTTGATCTGTTCCAATGCGGACCCACACACTGGATAAGATTAGTCTTGTAGCTACTGATAGCGGCAAAAAATTGATACGTATCAAGGAGCTCCTTTAATTCAGCCATACTATAGAGCAAGCCTTGTTTAAAATGGAGTGGGCAGATGAAATTATTGGGTAAGTTACTAGTATCTGCGGCTTTCCTTGCCATCACTGTGCCAGCTGTTGCAACACAGACAGATAGTGAACTCAGGAAAGAAGCCGCAGAATTTTTTGAAGTTATCCCATCTGTCATACCAGCTATAAAGGATAATGCGATTACGCATGCCAAAATTGAGCTTGGTAAAAAACTGTTTTTTGAGCCACGTTTGTCAAAGAGTGGTTTTATCTCCTGTAACAGCTGCCATAACGTTGGCATGGGCGGTGGTGATAATCTGGAGACTTCTGTCGGGCATGGTTGGCAGACTGGCCCTCGTAATGCACCGACGGTTTTAAATGCGGTCTTCAATACAGCTCAGTTCTGGGATGGCCGTGCGGCTGATCTGAAAGAACAGGCAAAGGGCCCGATACAGGCTGGCGTTGAAATGGCCAGTACACCAGAGCGCGTTATTGCTACCCTGAAAAGCATGCCGCGTTATGTTGAAGATTTTAAAGTTGCCTTCCCGGGGGAAGAGGATCCTGTAACCTTTGATAATGTTGCCAAGGCAATTGAGGCCTTTGAAGCCACACTGGTGACACCTGCTGCCCGGTTTGACCAGTTCCTTGAAGGCAATGATAAAATTCTGACTACTGAAGAAAAACAAGGTCTTTCCCTGTTTATGGAAAAGGGATGTACGACCTGCCATAACGGGGTGAACTTTGGTGGTAATGGGTACTTCCCATTCGGTATGGTTGAGAAGCCTGATGCCAGTATTCTTCCAGAGAATGATCCAGGCCGTTACACTGTGACGAAGACAGAAGATGAAAAATATGTCTTCCGTGCATCTCCTTTGCGTAACGTTGCTCTGACAGCACCATACTTCCACAGTGGTAAGGTTTGGGAACTTGAAAGTGCCGTTCGTGTTATGGGTACGGCTCAGCTTGGTGTAACCCTTGAAGATAATGAGGTTAAGGCTATTACGGCATTCCTCAAGACTTTGACAGGTGAGCAGCCACGCATTGAATACCCGATCCTTCCAATCAGTACGGCAACAACACCAAAGCCGGAGCTGATGATTCCACCACCTCCGGCTCCTGAAAAGGCACCGGCTAAGAAGTAATTTCGTAAAGTCCAGAATATATTGGCCGCCCTTGTTAAGGGGCGGCCTTTATCATTTTGCAAATAAAGACATAAAGCTATCCGGGACAAAGTGCATTTTATCTGTTTGATGATTTGACATTTGAGCAGCGATAAAAGAGTAAACTCAGACGGTAAAACATGTTATCTGCCGTATCTTGAGTGAAGCATACGCAGCTGGCCTGCGCAGAGTAAGACACGAATGGCAAATCTAACTCCATTTTCTCATATTGGTGATGCTGGCGATCAGGGCTGGGTTGAGCGCTTCCTGTCATGGGTTGAGCGTGGGCATGGCTATGCCTGTGCCGCTTTGGTTGCCTTGTGTCTTATGTGCTTTCTGCCTGGTTTCTCTTCTCTGCAACCCATGGATCGTGACGAGCCGCGTTTTGCACAAGCGACGAAGCAGATGCTTGAGACCGGTGATCTTGTCGATATCCGTTTTCAGGATGAGGCACGCCACAAGAAACCAGTTGGTATTTACTGGATACAGGCATCTGTTGTTGCAGCTGCAGAGGCACTTGGTGTCCCTGAAGCCAAAACGACAATAGCACTCTATCGCCTTCCTTCGTTATTGGGGGCGATAGGTGGTGTACTGTTGAGCTATTGGGCTGCACTCGCTTTCTTAAGCAGGCGCGGAGCTTTTCTGGCGGCCTCCCTTGTTGCGGCTAGTATTATTCTGATGGTTGAATCAAAGCTGGCGAAGACTGATGCAACGCTGCTTGCCTGTTCCATGGCTGTTATGGGAGGCTTGGCAAGAGCCTATCTCGGGCAGGGAAGTGTTAAACTGCCTGTTCGAACCTGTGTTGTTTTCTGGCTCGGCATGGCGATTGGTATTCTTGTGAAGGGGCCAATGGTCGTGATGTTTGCAGGCCTTACATCCGTCTGCCTGATTTTTAAGGATCGCTCGGCATATTGGTTGCGCAGTCTCCGCTTCGGATGGGGGCTTCTGGCAACACTCATTATTGTTCTGCCCTGGTTTATCGCTATAGCCATCAAAAGCCACGGAGAGTTCTTTCAGGCTTCTGTTGGTCAGGATATGCTGGCTAAAGTTGCCAAAGGGCAGGAGGTTCATGGCGCTCCTCCCGGATTTTACATTATTGCTTTCTTTGCAACATTCTGGCCGGGTGCAATACTGGCGGCCATTGCCGTGCCTTTTGCGTGGACGAACAGACATATTCGTGAAGTTGCCTTCTGTCTGGCCTGGATTGTGCCCTCATGGATTATTTTTGAGGCTGTTCCAACCAAGCTGCCGCACTATGTTATGCCGCTGTATCCGGCTATTGCCATTGTTGTGATGCTTGCAGTCAGTGATAAGTTTATTGGCCCGAACAGGCCATTGGCGAGACTCGCTTCGTGGGTTGTCCCGCTTATTCCTCTGGTTCTGGCCGTAGGGCTTCTTTTTGCATCAATATCTTTCGATAAGACGATTGCCTATAGCGGTTTTGCGGTGACGTTATTTGCCGCCGCTATGGCTTTTGTGTCTCGAAACATCTTTGTTCAGGGGCGGGTTGTCGGGAGTATTCTGACATCACTTCTTGCATCTGTTCTTGTTGCTGTTGGTGTCTTTGGGTTTTTCCAGCATGACCTGCAGTCTCTCAAGATTTCGCCGCGACTGGCGGAGGCTGCAAAAGAGGCAAAATGTCCTACGCCTGTTATCGGTACACTCGGTTATCGTGAGCCTAGTCTGGTATTCCTCACGGGGACAGATCTGAATATGCTTGATGGTGCTCAGGATGCCGCAGACTTTATGAAGAAGGGTGGTTGTCGCGTTGTTTTCGTTGATAATCGCTACAATGAAGCCTTTCGTATGCTCACGGAAGAGCAGGGTATCAAGTTACGGAGACAGGTTCTTGTCTCCGGTTTCAACATCAATGGTGGGAAGAGAATAGATATATTCGTTTACGAAACCGCATATAACGAATAAGCAGATAATCTCCTCAGTAAGTTGCCGAGAATGAAAGCTACAAAAAAAGCTCCCAAAGGGACACCACGCGTCAGTGTTGTTGTTCCTGTAAAAAACGAAGAAGGTAATATTCGTACGCTTGTCGATGAAATCGTTCAGGCAGCAACGGATATTGGGCCATTTGAAGTTATCTATGTTGATGATGGCTCAACCGATACAACACCTTCTATTCTAACAGAGCTGAGTGAAAGCTATCCTTGGTTTCACTGGGTTAAACATAAAGAGAGTTGCGGGCAAAGTGCAGCTGTCCGGACAGGTGTGAGGCATGCAACAGCTCCTGTTGTAGTTACAATGGATGGGGACGGGCAGAATAACCCGGCTTATATCCCTGAAATGCTCTCTGTTCTTGAAGCTGGTGGAGATGCGATGGCCCTTGTTGCCGGGCAGCGTACCGGTCGTAAAGATGGTAAGTTCAAGAGCTTCCAGTCAAAAATTGCCAATCGTGTGCGTGGTGCCATCTTGAGAGATGGAACGCGTGACACAGGTTGTGGTCTGAAGATGTTCAAGCGCGATGTCTACCTCGCTTTGCCATATTTCGATGCTTTGCACCGTTTCATGCCTGCTCTCGTGAAGAGAGAAGGTTTTGGTATTGGTTATGTCGATGTTGTTGATAGAACGCGTTATACGGGTGTTTCCAATTACGGTCTATTTGACAGGCTCTGGGTTAGCATAATGGATCTGGCTGGTGTCTGGTGGCTTATTCGCCGCCGTCGTCGTGTGCCACAGGTCCAGAAAATGGATTGATGGTGTAATTTATGATCGCCAGTATTTTCAGTGATCTTGGTGGCTATCTGCATGCCGTGTTTATCGAGAATCTCGATATCGCAGTTATGATCGGCCTCATCGGTCAGGCTCTGTTTACCGCACGTTTTCTGGTGCAGTGGCTTGCCAGTGAGCGGGCAGGGAAAAGCGTTATCCCGATATCCTTCTGGTTCCTGTCTATTGGCGGTGGGCTGCTGCTTCTGGCTTATGCGCTGTACAAGAAAGACCCGGTCTTTATTCTCGGGCAATCATTAGGGACGTTTATCTACCTGCGAAACCTGATGTTCGTATTCAGGGAAAAGAAACAGAACAGCTAAATAAAAAAGCCCCGGAAATCCGGGGCTTTGTTTTATCTGCTGTGTTGCGCAAACCGCTTAAGACCAGCATCCAGATCACTCTTCAGATCATCAAGGCTTTCAAGACCCACCTGTATACGAAGCATTGGGCCTTCTGCCTGCCATGTCGTTGCCGTGCGATAGCTGCTGCAATCAAACGGAATGACCAGACTTTCAAAGCCACCCCATGAATAGCCCATGCCAAAGAGTTCGAGATTGTCGAGCATGGCAGCGACCCCTGATATAGGGCCGGGTTGTAGCTCTATGGCAAAGAGACCGGAAGATCCTTTAAAGTCTCTTTTCCAGATTGCATGACCGGGGTCGGATTCAAGGCCGGGATGAATAACACGGGCAACTTCAGGGCGCTTTTCAAGCCAGCGTGCCAGCTCCAATGCGCGTGCTCCTTGCTCTTTCAGGCGCAAAGGCATTGTTCTTAGCCCGCGCAGACCAAGGAAGACATCTTCCGGGCCGGCACAAAGAGCCATGGAATCCCATGTGTCGTGTAGGTCTTTCCAGCTACGTTCATTGGCTGAGACCATTCCCAGAAGGAGGTCAGATGCGCCGGAGAGGTATTTGGTGCCAGCCTCAATTGCAATATCGACACCATTGTCATGGGGTGGGAAGAACAGAGGGGTTGCCCAGGTGTTGTCCATCAGAACGGTTGCGCCATGGCGGTGAGCAATTTCTGCAATTGCCGGGATATCCTGCACTTCAAAGGTCTGGGAACCCGGAGCTTCCGTAAAGACCGCTGTTGTATTGGGCTTGAAAAGCTTTTCAATATCCTTACCGATCAATGGGTCATAATAGGTTGTTTCTACACCGAAACGCTTCAGGAACCCGTCACAATAATGACGTGTCGGACGATAGACCGAATCGGTAACCAAGAGATGATCACCGGCTTTGAGACAGGACATCAGAGCAACCGCAATAGCTGCAAGCCCGGATGGAACAAGAACAGTTCCTGCGGCATTACTCAGTTCAGTCCATGCAGATGTCAGGGAGTCAATGGTTGGTGTGCCATGTGTTCCATAGGTATATTTGGCTTTGCCATGAACCAGATCATCCATGGTTTTATAGAGTACCGTTGAGCCACGATAAATTGGCGTGTTTACGAAGCCATATTGATTGGAGGGCTCTCTGCCCGCATAGACGAGGCGGGTGCTGATATCAAACCGGGATTTATCTGACTGTGACATAATATAACCTTATAAGCTGCAATGCCGCTTATGATACGCGGCATTAAACTTGCATCGGGGTATAAATCCCGCAATGATATAGGGAATGCAACTTATTCCTGTTTAACAGGGAAAGAAAAGATCAAATGGCAGTTTTCATGCGCAAAATGACACTTGTTCTCATGTCGCTGGCTTTGTTGTCCGCTTGGGGAATACAAGAGGGTATTGCTGCCGAAGCCAAAGCATCAAATGTTCTTTCCCGTATTAAGAGAAATGGCTTCGTATCCTGTGGTGTGACCGGACAGTTACAAGGTTTCATGCAGAAGGGAAGTGATGGGGAATGGCGGGGCTTTGATATTGATTTCTGTCGTGCTGTTGCTGCTGCCATTTTTAATGACAGTACGAAAATCAAAATCAGGGAAATTGAAACGGGAGCTCGTGAGGCGGCATTAGAGAAGCGATTGATTGATATCTTGCTTGCCCGTATTTCTGCTTCCCTCTCCCGAGAAATGAAAGATGGAATGAATGTTGCAGCCATCACTTACTACGATGGGCAGGGCATTCTTGTTTCAAAAAAACTGGAAATTTCTTCTGCCAGCGAATTAGCCGATAAAACCATTTGCGTTCAAAAGGCGACCGTTAAAGCCGAGAATGTGACAGAGTTTTTTAAAAATCGGAAAATCTTCATCAAAACCATTGGTTTCTCATCAGGTAAAGAAACCTTTGAAGGCTATGGACGTGGTGAATGTGATGCCGTTTCTGCTGATATGGCAACATTATACTCATGGCGTGTGATGTCGCCGCATCCAGAGGAATATACCTTTTTACCTGATATTATATCCAAGGAGCCAATAGGGCCCGTTGTTCTTTCCAAGGACCGGGAATGGGGTAGGCTGCTTTACTGGGTTCACATGGCGATGCTTGATGCCGAAGAGCTTAACATCAATCAACGGAATGTTGATGACGAAAAAAACTCACCGGATGCTGCTGTGCAAAGATTACTTGGTGTTGAAGGTCATATTGGTCAGGATTTGGGCCTGACTTCAACATGGGCACACAGCGTGATCAAGCATGTTGGCAATTATGCTGAAGTCTTTGAAAGAAATCTTGGAGCAGACACACCGCTCAAGATTAAACGAGGTCAAAACTCCCTTTGGTCAGAGGGAGGGCTGCAATACGGCCTCCCTCTGCGGTAAGATTTATTTTGTTGCAGGCTCTATCGGGAGCTCGCTTCTGGAGCCCCATTCTGTCCATGAGCCATCATAGAGAGCTCGTGGCTCATGCTGGATTGTCTCCAGGGCCAGAGACACAATCGCTGCTGTAACGCCTGAACCGCAGGATGTGATGATAGGCGAATCCAAATTGATAGCAGCCTGATTGGCAAGTGTTTTGATTTCAGCCGGACTTTTAAGTTTGTTGAGTTTGCCATCCACTGTCAGCGCTGTTGCAGGGAGATTCTTTGAGCCGGGAATATGTCCGGAGCGTAAGCCCGGACGAGGTTCGGCCGCTTCTCCACGGAAGCGCTCTGGACTGCGGGCATCGACAATTTGCGCAATATTCTGGCTTATTGCCTGCTGAACCATATCGACGTCTGCAACACGGGTTTTACGGAAACGTGGCACGAATGTTTTGGGCTGACGCTGCGGGGCCTCGCCTTTCTCAAGGGGAAATCCTGCTTCTTTCCAGGCCGGTAATCCACCTTCAAGAATATAGACTGTGATGGCTCCAAATATTTGAAACATCCAGCGAACCCGTGGAGCGGCGAATAAACCGAGGCCGTCATAAACAACAATGGTGGAAACTTCACTGATTCCCAGCTGCCCCGCATAAGTTGCAAAATCTTCTGGTGATGGGAGCATGTGGGGAAGAGAGGAGCTTTTATCTTTTATGTCATCAATATCGACGCGAACAGCGCCAGGAATATGCCCTTCCAGATATTCTGCATTAGCATCACGTTCCATTGCCGGAAGGTACCAGGAGCCATCAACAACAACGAGTGAGGGATCATTCAGGCGTTGATGGAGCCATTGAGCAGAAACAAATGGGAAAGTCATAATTGCCTCTCAGTCCTTAATAACAGAGGCATCTTATTCATAACACGGTGTGATTGCCAGACAGATTCTTATTCATTTGGATCGCCGTACCAAAAGGCTCTTCATCCAGCTGTGACCACTGACAAGGATAATGCCGAAGAGCACAAGAACGGCGCCAATCAGGAAGTTTGTTTCCGTTTTTTCATTGAGGATGACAATTCCCAACACAACACCAAGCATTGGTGTCATGAATGACAGGACGCCAAGTCGGGATGCGAGGTAGGTTCGCAAGAGCCAGAACCATGCGAGAAAGCTTGCAAAGGAAACAATAATCGACTGATAAAGCAGGCTGGTCCAGACAATAGCCGTCATAGTGACATGATGCTGATCGGTTACGATCGCGCCAGCTAACAGAATGACAAAGCCGCTGATCAGCTGATAAAGCAGGGTTTGAGATGCAGGTATGGTCGCCAAACGCGTGCAGCGCACGACAATTGTTGTTGCTCCCCATGCCGCACCAGCCATAAGCCCAAGAATATCACCCAGAAGAATATTGGGAGCAGAAGCGGTTGCATTTTCTCCCTTGCCAGAGAAGGCAATGACAATACCGGCAAAGGCAATGAGCAGACCAATCCACTGTATTGGAAACAGGCGTTCTTCCGGAATCAGAATATGAAGGCCAATCGCAACAAAGGCAGGCGCCGTATATAAAAGAACAACCATATGTGAGGCATTGGTATAGCGCAGGCCTTCACCAACCAGAAAAAACTCAAGTGCGAAAAGGGCACCTGCAAAAAGACCCGCCAGCCACGGGCTTCCCTTAAAAGAGATTTTCTCTTTCGTAAAAAGCATAAACAGAACGACTAGGATTGCCGAGCAGCCCGAGCGTACTGCAATCTGCAGGGTGGGGGCCATATCTGGTGCTGCTGCTTTAATGAGAATTTGCTGAAGGCTCCATACTGCACAAAGCAGTAACATGAGGCCTGTTGCTTTTCCGTCGAGAGGCTTTCTTTCACCCACGTTGAATACTCTTTATGCTAAATGCCTACGTAATGTGGGAGCCATAATACCGGTGCCAATTAATAGATAGGATGAGGGCATCAATATTTTAGGTTGTCCGCTATTATTTTGAACGATTGTCCAAATACGGTTCTTTGTCCATGTACAAACGAAAAAGCCCCTGATTTTCATCAGGGGCTTTGTGAGTCCAGTTAGGACAATTGCTTATCAGCAAAGAAACTGGCTCCGCGAGTAGGACTCGAACCTACGACCGAGCGGTTAACAGCCGCTTGCTCTACCAACTGAGCTATCGCGGATCGTGTGACAGCGTATATCGGGGCTTCGTGAGATATGCAAGAGGGGGAAAACAAAAAAGTTTGGAAACTGACAGTTGCTCTCTGGATAAAGGCTTGCTATGAGCATGCACCGCACTTGTTGCGCAAGATGAGGCCTCGTGGCGGAGTGGCTACGCAGAGGACTGCAAATCCTTGTACGGGGGTTCGATTCCCTCCGAGGCCTCCAATTTTCCTAAAAATATTTTTAAGTACAACACCGTATCAGTTATACGGTGAATGAGATGTTTTAGTTTTTTAAAGGCCGGATATGGCTTACGACCAGATACTTTTCCTTCACAAGCTTGCAATTTATGGCTGGTTGCCGGCGATGACAGCTATTTTTGTCGTTATGGCTATTAAGGTTCTTAAAAAGCTTGTTGCCAGGAAGTCGATAAAAGAAGCGACAATATATACGCCGGGTATTCGTCATAGGATTGCCTTCCTGACCCTGATTTATATGCTTCCGGCAATTATAATTTATGTGGTTTTGCTGATTCCGGCTTTTTATATCAACCATCAGGCTAAGCAGTACGATTATTGCCTGCAGGTTGTTCGTGTAAATAAACTGAAGACGACGGATAGTCGAATATTACAGCAAAGGTGTTCCTCCTTTGACCTGAATGAGCTTATCCGCAATGCGGAAAATCCAGATTTCTCCACGGATGAATGAGGAAAAAAACGACTAAATGACATCTTTTAGGGTGCTTGCTTTTAGATATTTCGAGAACTATAAGATGTCGAGTTTCTAAGGCTGTAAGCCTTTAAAAGTATCTTTTATGGTGTTGCATTCCATCCAGATGTGAACGGTACTGATACCGTCCGAAAGGCAAACTCATGGTTGATTTCGAGCAAGCCCGCCTCAACATGATTAACAGCCAGATTCGCCCATGCGATGTGAAAGATCCTCTCGTTCTGCAGGCTATCCTTGGTGTCCCGCGTGAGCTTTATGTTGCTCCGGGTAAAGAGGCTTATGCCTATATTGATCAGAACGTACTGTTATCTGACGGTGCTGATAAGCGTTTCATGCTTCAGCCTATGGTTATCAGCCGTATGATTCAGGCTCTTGAAGTTGCCCCTGGGGATAAAGTTCTCGATGTCGCCTGTGGATATGGTTATTCCAGTGCGGTGATGGCGGGAATTGGCGCAGAGGTTGTAGCTCTCGAGGCCGATGAGGCTCTTGCTGAAGGTGCCCGTGAAAAACTCTCTTCGCATAAAAATGTTTCTGTTGTGACAGGAGATCTGGTCACTGGCGGTGCAAAATACGGCCCTTATGATGCCATCCTTGTTAACGGTGCAGTTGCCGAACTTCCTGAAGAACTCTTGAAGCAGCTCAAAGATGGTGGGCGTCTTGTTGCCATCCAGTCTGAAGGTGCCGTCTCTCGTGTTGTTTTACATACGCGCTCAGGTGATGCGTTCGGCAGGCTGGAAATAATTGATGCTTCTGCACCTATTTTGCAGGCTTTCCACAAGGATTCTGCTTTTGTCTTTTGACAAGAGTGGGGTGTAACCTTTTTGCTCCAGTACTCGTTTTTTGTTAATACGGGTCGGGTTTCTGTATTGAGATCGCATCTTGGATGTTTATCATCTTGGGTGGAATCCGATTCTCGTAATTTTGGGTCTAAGGCTTTGCTATCTTCGTTTCGTATGATGAGCATTGATTTACAGGTAGGTTAGCGTGAGAAAACAAGCAGATAAAAAATGGCGTTTACTCCTGGTTGGAGCAGTCAGTGCTGCCGCTTTCCTTGCCGGATATGGAATTTCTGGGGCTGAAACCATTAATGGGGCGCTGGTTAAGGCCTATCAGTCAAATCCAGATCTGAACGCCCAGCGTGCCGGTTTGCGCGCAACGGATGAAAACGTTGCCCGAGCCAAAGCAGGTTATCGCCCAAGCATTAATGCGACAGCATCCGTTGGCCGTTCATTCACAAATTATAAGAGACCTGGTCTCGATTCCTCGACTGATACTTATTTGTCAGGCCGAAGCATTGGTCTTGAGATTGACCAGACAATTTTTGATGGCTTTAAAACCTATAACTCAGTCAAGCAGGCTGAGTCACAGGTTCTGAGCACACGCGAGTCTCTTCGTAATGAAGAGCAGACAACATTGTTCAATGCTGCTCAGGCATATATGAACGTTCTGCGTGATACAGCCATCCTGAACCTCAATCGCAATAACGTTGAAGTTCTGCAGGAACAGCTCCGCCAGACGACAGACCGTTTCAATGTCGGTGAAGTTACACGTACAGACGTCGCGCAGGCAGAGGCCAGTCTGGCTGGTGCCCGTTCGCAGGTCAGTGCTGCTGAAGCAAACCTGTCTTCGAGCCTTGCCACTTACCGTCAGGTTATCGGTGAAGAACCAAGAAAACTGGCACCGGGACGTCCGCTTGATAAGCTTCTTCCAAAGAGATCAGATGCGGCTCTGAATATCGCTCTGCAGGAGCATCCAGCTATTGTTGCTGCTATGCATGCTGTTGATGCTTCCGAGCTTCAGGTTAAAGTTGCAGAAGCAGATTTCCTCCCGACACTTGGTGTTTCGGGAACTGTTCGTGACTACCGTAGCAACACTTATGTTGGTGATAAGGGGCTTAATGCTTCGATCGTTGCTCAGCTGAAGGTTCCGATCTATCAGGGTGGCGCAACATCCGCTTCGACGCGTCAGGCTAAGGAAACTGTTGGTCAGATTCGTCTGCAGGCAGATTCTATCCGCGATCAGGTTCGTGCTGCTGTAATTTCAGCATGGGGCCAGCTTGAAGCTGCCAAGGCACAGATCACCGCGTATCAGGCTCAGGTGAATGCAAACGAAGTTGCTCTGAACGGTGTCCGTGAAGAAGCGCGTGTTGGTCAGCGTACTACGCTTGATGTGCTGAACGCCCAGCAGACACTTCTGAATTCCCGCGTTCTGCTGATCACCGCTCAGCGTGACAGAATTGTTGCTTCATACGCTGTTGTTCAGGCTATGGGCCGTTTGACTGCACGTTATCTGGCCCTTGACGTTGCCCATTATGATCCATCGGTCCACTACGACCAGATCAAGGATTCATGGGGTGGCATCATGACGCCGGATGGCAAATAAAAGTAATTAGCTAAAAGCCCGGAACTGAAAAGTCCGGGTTTTTTGTTTGAAAACTAGGCGTGTACAGTAAGGCCTAAATCATGAAAGCCTGTTGCGTAATCAGGCGTTAATAGAATAATAACTATACGCCTCATTGTTTATGGGGCTATGTTTTGTGATGTCCCATCGGATAGCAGTAGTTTCAATGGCGAATAGCGCAGCAAGTAAAAAAACGGAAGAACAGTCGATGGAGGAGATACTCAACTCCATCCGTAAGATCATTGCTGATGATCAGAAGGCAATGTCGTCAACCGTTGAGCGTATAGAGAAGCCAGTTGTAAAGACAGAGACGGTTGTTCCGGTTGAAACATCAATCGAAGATGATATTCAGGCCCTTCGTGCTGCCCTTAATGCCATTAAGGGTGAGGTTGAGGGAATGCAGAGCGAGGCTGCTGAAGAGTTTATTGATTATACTGCTGATGAGTCTGCAGATAGTCACGTTATCTCTGAAGACGAGGGGCTTGTTTCAGAGCAGGTTGAGCAATCTGTGCGTCAGTCATTCTTCGAGCTTACAGAAACAGTACAGCAGTTTGATGTTGAAGCTGCTGCCCAGGACATGCTTCGGCCAATGCTGAAAGAGTGGCTTGATAATAATCTGTCAGGTCTGGTTGAGCGTCTCGTGCGAGAAGAAATTGAACGGCTATCTGGCCGTAAGTGATAAAATCTCGTTTTTATTGCTCATTTCAGCTTCCATCGCTGACAATCACTTGCTCAGACAGTGATGTTGGCTTATCCGTAAAAATACATTCTTACATCTGCGCTACAGGCGCTAACATTCGGTTTGATTATGGAAAAGACATTTGATCCAGCTGCTGTTGAAGCACGCATTGCCACCCGTTGGGACGAAGCAGAGGCTTTTAAAGCTGGGCGTAAGGATCGCGAGAATGCGCAGCCTTACTCTATTGTTATTCCACCTCCGAATGTGACTGGCTCACTGCATATGGGCCATGCCCTGAATGATACATTACAGGATATCTTATGCCGCTTTGAACGCATGCGCGGTAAGGATGTTCTTTGGCAGCCGGGCACTGACCATGCCGGTATTGCAACCCAGATGGTTGTTGAACGCCAGCTTGCCGCAGATAATATCCATCGTCGTGATCTGGGCCGTGAAGAATTCATCAAGCGCGTCTGGCAGTGGAAAGAAGAATCCGGCGGAACTATTATCAATCAGCTGAAACGCCTTGGCGCATCCTGTGACTGGTCCCGTGAACGCTTTACCATGGACGAGGGACTTTCGCGCGCCGTTCGTAAGGTCTTTGTTGATCTGCATAAACAGGGGCTGATCTATCGCGACAAGCGTCTGGTCAATTGGGATCCTAAATTCCAGACTGCTATTTCTGATCTTGAAGTCGAACAGATCGAGGTTAAAGGCAACCTCTGGCATATCCGCTATGAAATTGAAGGAATGCCGGGCCGTAGCGTCACTGTTGCAACAACCCGTCCGGAAACAATGCTGGGTGATACGGCTGTTGCTGTTCACCCAGATGATGAACGTTATGCGGATATTGTTGGCAAATTTGCGATTGTCCCATTGATTGGCCGTCGTATTCCAATTGTTGCTGACAGTTATTCTGATCCGGAAAAGGGTACAGGTGCGGTTAAGATCACTCCTGCTCATGACTTCAATGACTTTGAGGTTGGAAAGCGTCACAATCTGCCATTGATCAATATTTTCGATGTCTATGCCAATCTGGCACTGAACGATAATGAAGATTTCCTTGCTGGCCTGCAGGGCAGTGATCTCAATGCCATCCTGGCATTAAATGGTCAGGAGCGATTTGCTGCCCGTAAGCAGATTGTTGCCATGCTGGAAGAGCGTGAGATTCTGGTTGAGGTTGAGGCCCATACCCACGTTGTTCCGCACGGTGACCGTTCCGGTGTTGTTATTGAGCCATATCTGACAGACCAATGGTATCTGAATGTGAAGCCTTTGGCAGAACGTGCATTAGCTGCTGTTCGAAATGGCCAGATGAAGTTTATTCCTGAGAACTGGGAAAAAACATATTTCCAGTGGCTCGAAAACATTGAGCCATGGTGCATTTCGCGTCAGCTCTGGTGGGGACACCAGATTCCGGCATGGTATGACGAAGAAGGTAATGTCTTCGTTGAGGCCGATGAAGAAGCAGCCCTTGCTGCTGCGCGTAATCATCATGGTAAGGACGTTGCTCTGGTCCGTGATGAGGATGTTCTTGATACATGGTTCTCATCCGGTCTGTGGCCTTTCTCAACGCTGGGCTGGCCGGATGTAACGCCTGAGCTGAAACGGTTCTATCCTACAACAACGCTAGTAACCGGTTTCGATATTATCTTCTTCTGGGTTGCCCGTATGATGATGATGGGGCTGCATTTCATGGATGAAGTTCCGTTCCATACGGTTTACATCCACGCTCTTGTTCGTGATGAGAAGGGCGCTAAAATGTCGAAGTCGAAAGGCAACGTCATTGACCCGCTGTCCGTCATTGAAAAATATGGTGCTGATGCACTGCGCTTTACACTGTCGGCAATGGCGGCACAGGGCCGTGACATTAAACTGGCAATGTCGCGTGTTGAAGGTTACCGCAACTTTGCAACCAAGCTTTGGAACGCAGCCCGTTTTGCCGAAATGAATGGCTGTAAGCGGACTGAAGGTTTTGACCCGTCAACGGTCAAAGATGTTCTGAATAAATGGGCTATCAGTGAATGTGCCAATGCATGTTCGGATATTACGCAGGCTATTGAAGCTTACCGCTTTAATGATGCAGCGGGTGCTGCTTATAAGTTCGTCTGGAACGTATTCTGCGATTGGTACCTTGAGCTGGCAAAGCCTGTCTTCCAGGGTGAAGATGAAGTTGCAAAAGCTGAAACACGGGCTTCTGTTGCCTTTGTTCTCGATGAAATCTGCAAGCTGCTTCACCCATTTATGCCATTCATCACAGAAGAACTCTGGGCCATTAAAGGTGAAGAAGGGCCTGCTCGTGAAAGTGTGCTGGCGTTGGCTAAATGGCCGCAGCTGAATGCTCTGAAAGATGCTGCTGCCGAGGCTGAGATTGGCTGGGTTGTAGATCTAGTCTCTGAGATTCGGTCAGCCCGTGCTGAAACCAATGTTCCTGCCGGAGCACAGATTCCGCTTGTTCTTGTGAATGCAAGTGATGAGGTCCGTGTAAATGCAGAGAAATGGGGCGATATGATCCGTCGTCTTGCCCGTTTGTCTGATATCGGGTTTGCGGAGGCTGCTCCAAAGAGCTCAGTACAGCTACTTGTTCGTGGGCAGATTGCAGCACTTCCATTGGAAGGTGTTGTTGATATTGCGGCAGAACAGGCACGTCTCGCTAAGGAAATTGCCAAGCTGAATAGCGATATCGCCAAGATTGATGCCAAGCTGAGCAATAAGGACTTTTTGGCCAGAGCCCCTGAAGAGGTCGTTGAAGAGCAGCGCGAGCGCCGTGATGATGCAGCCTCCCGGAAGGTAAAAATGCAGGATGCTCTGTCACGTCTGGGTTAATCGGGACGTGATAGAGGTCTGCATTTGATGTGGATGATGAGGGTTGTATGTCACTTCATTTGATCAAGCTGTGTGTTGGCGTTGAATCCATACAGGATTTACGTGACTACATCGGTGCGAATGAAAGTCTCTATAAAAGTCGTGGAATGATCTACGAGCAAACGCATACGACCCGGATGTTTCCTAAGAAGGTTGATGAGCTGCTGGATGGCGGCTCCATGTACTGGGTTATCAAAGGGCAGCTGTGTTGTCGGCAGAAGCTCTTAAATCTCAAGCAGTTTACTGATTCTGAGGGCATTAATCGGTGCCGAATTTTCCTGGATCATGAGGTTATTGCTGTTGAGCCAAGGCCTTATAGACCATTTCAGGGATGGCGTTATCTTGATCCTAAAGATGCCCCTCGAGATATTGGCGAAGGGGCAAAGGGCATTGAGGAAATGCCAGAATCACTGCGCCGCGAGCTGTCCAGTCTCGGGTTATTATAAGAAAAAGCAATTAGTACAAAATGCCAATATGGCACGCTGGAACTGCTGAATCTCCGTTTGCATTTACATGTATATACAGACGGGGAGGCTTCCATGTTTATTGCTTCTGAAGGTTGGTGCTGCCGCTATGAAGTTCTGGCTCTTCGGGATGGATATCTCGTCCAGATGAGGGATGTCTCCACGGGAGAGCTTGAGGAAGATTACTCAACCCTGTTTCGGACTTTGCCAGTGGCTGTTGCCTATGCCGTCATGTCTGCCGCTTATGAACGTTTCGCTGAAATGGATTCGGAGGATGAAGAATTCTTCGAGCTTGAGGCAGAAATGGAGATGAGTGAGCAGAGCTTCCTTGAGCTCAGCAGCCGTCTCTGTGATGTCGGGATTCACCAGAGAGAAGGTGGGGAGGCCTCAGAAGATGAGGATAATGCGGAAGATAATATTCCGGTTCTATGCACTTACCACTGAAGTCCGATTGACCAGCAATGCTGTTTCCTTGATTAATCGGCGATTATCGCGCACAGGTATGAAATCTTGCATATCTAACCTGTGCTGGTCGGTCTGTTATGGGAAATCTGATATTCGTTGCCGCCATACTTGGTGCTTTATGGTGGGCCTCTAAAAGTGACAATAAAGTTCTGCGATATCTGTCATCCAAATATGGCAGCAGTATCCTTGGTATCTTATTGATTGCTGCTGCCGGTGTTCTTTTTGTTAAAGGGCAATGGTTTGTTGCAATTGTGTGTGTTGCTGCAGGGCTTTACTTCTTTGGCTGGCGGCTTCCCATTTTACAAAGATACCTCGGCCTTTCGGCTTCAGGCGATGTTTCTCGGTTTTCCTCGGAGCTGGTCACCCTTGAGCTTGATAATAAAACGGGCCGACTCGATGGATATATCAAGTCAGGAAGCCATAAGGGTAAAAGGTTGAGCCAACTAACAGAAAGCGTCATTCAGGGGATTCTGAATGACGCTGTTGGTCAGAGGGATATCAATAGCGCAGGGCTGTTAAAGGCGTATCTGGACAGCCGATCGGCCACGGGGCGTAAAAACACTCAGGGAGACAGCAACGCGGGGGCGGGAGGCAACAGCAGCACCCATACGGGCACGATAACGGAAAAGGAAGCCTACGATATCCTGGGGCTTAAGCCGGGGGCGAGTATCGACGAGATCAAAACTGCGTACCGGACGCTTCTGAAGAAGCTGCATCCCGATCATGGAGGGTCGACCTATTTGTCGGCCCGGATCAATGAAGCCAAGGATGTTTTGCTGAACCGTCATCGCTAATACTCCACGCGCGAATTCTGGTAAATTAAATGGCCTGGTCAGTTGATTGCAGAAGATGAACTTATCTTCTGCAACCGTAAGTCATCAGCCACGTGACGCGAAGCAGGCGAAACCATTCTGCTTCAATGTCTTACATGCATTTTGTGCGTCAGCCTGCTCGGTAAAGCCTGAGAAACGGGCACGATAGAGAATAGAACCGGAGGCATTGACCTTTTCAGTGAAAGGTGAAGCCTTTGCGAGGGCTTTACCGGTCTTTGTCTTGGCTTTGCTCAGCAGGTCCTTAGCCTTATCTTCGCTGTCAGATGCACCAAGCTGAATAACCCAGCCAGAAACCTTTACACGTGCTTCGGCCTTGGAGGCTGATCCACCGTTCTGGGCTAACATCTTTGTCAGCTCTGACTGCTGCTCAGGGGCTGGTGCGGCATAAGCATTAGCTGTTGCTGGAACGGCAGACTGGGCACCGGTCTTCCAGCGCATATTTGGCTTTGTTGAAGCCGTTGGAATGTCGGCAGATGTAGAGGCAGAGGCGACAACGGCTCGAACCTGCTTGTTTGCACGTGGTGCCGTGTTTGTTGCAACTATGCGCGGACGTGCTGGTGGAAGCGATGTTGACGCTGTTGTATCAACTGCATCTTCCTGAACGCTTGTCAGGTCAGCACTGGCAACTGTTGTTTTACGACGTGTTGTTGCAGCTTCTGCAACAACCGGTGTCTGACGAGCTCCGGCATAAGCGCGGCTGATACCGTTTGTAACCAGTGAGGCCATGATATTGTCGCGGGATGCAGAAGATTTGCCACCAAGTACAACAGCAACAACGTGCCGATCCGAGGTCTTGGCATTGGTCATCAGATTGAAGCCAGAAGCGCGAGTATAGCCTGTTTTAATACCGTCAACGCCATCAATGCGACCAAGAAGACGATTATGGTTGCCAATGACCTGATTGCCATACTCAAAGCTGCGGGTTTGGAAGTAACCGTAATAGCGTGGGAAACGATCCTGAATGGCACGGGCCAGAACTGTCAGGTCGCGAGCTGTGGTAATCTGACCTGGGTTCGGTAGGCCGGAAGCATTGCGGTATGTTGTACGGGACATGCCGAGTGCACGGGCCTTCTTTGTCATCATGTTTGCAAAGGCTGACTCTGAACCACCAAGGTTCTCAGCAATCACAACTGCAACGTCGTTAGCTGAACGGGTTACCAGTGCCTTGATGGAATCTTCGACACTAATCGTCTGGCCTGCTTTGACGCCGAGCTTGGAAGGGGGCTGTTTTGCTGCATTGGCAGAGACACGCAGGCGTGAGCTGAGGCTTAGGCTGCCACGATCAAGCTGCTCAAACAGCAGATACAATGTCATTACCTTGGTAATGGAGGCCGGATGACGCAATGCATCAGGATTGGTTGCATGGAGGATTTTACCAGTTTTAACATCCACAACCATATCAGCATAAGGAGGATTGTAACCTCCAGCCGATTTCGCTGCAGCTGAGCGGCGTTTGGCATCTGCTGGAGAAACCGCAATGCATAATGCCAGAACACCGCCGATGATTCCCGTCATAATCTGGCGTTTATTTCGTACGCAACCTTGAAACATAATATCGAGCCTTTTAAAGCTTCCCACAACAAGCAATCTGGCAACGAATAAGCTGTTGCCATAAAAGCACATATGTTCACAGTAGATGGTTGAGGTTACGGGTTCGTTAACAGAGGTGGTTAATTTGCTTGTTTCTGATCTGTTAAAGTCATATTTTATAAGGACTGCGTAAATTTTCTCCGAGCAGTAGTGGTAAGAATAAATATTTAAGAACGCAGGAATGCTTTAGGGGCAGGCTCTCACTAAGCGGGTGCAATGCGAGGCCTTAAGGTTATGTCGGGAGTACGTTGGGTGTTATGAGCAGGGGAATGAAACCGGAAGAACTTTCAGGTAGCCATTATCTCTCATCAGGTGATGAGGGAGGTGATGGTCATGACAATACTTCTCTCATGACAAAGATAAGGCCCAAATTGAAAAGACCAAGTCTTTACCGGGTTCTACTATTGAATGATGACTATACCCCGATGGAATTCGTTCAGTATATTCTGGAGCGTTTTTTTAACAAAAGCCCTGAAGATGCAACGCGAATAATGCTTACGGTTCATCACACTGGCGTGGGTGAGTGCGGTATCTATACATATGAGATTGCCGAGACGAAAGTGACGCAGGTGATGGACTTTTCACGTAAGAATAATCACCCCCTACAATGTGTTATGGAGAAGACCTGATGAGAGAGCCTTATCAGGTGGCTTTTCCCGCCCTAGATTATTTTGTGAAAGAGTAATCTAATAGCCTCCGAAGGGTTGTTCTGCTCCTTCAGCTATTGTCACCTCATACAGGGATAAAGTTCATGCCGAGTTTCTCACGCAGCCTAGAAAAAGCGCTCCATCGCGCTCTGGCCATTGCCGGGCAGCGGCGGCACGAGTATGCCACGTTGGAGCATCTGTTATTGTCTTTGATCGATGATACGGACGCAGCAGCTGTTATGCGCGCCTGTAATGTTGATCTCGACGTTCTGCGACGCAGCCTGACGGAGTATATCGATACAGAACTCATCAGTCTGATCACGGAAGTGCACCATGAAGCCAAGCCCACGGCAGGTTTTCAGCGTGTTATCCAGCGAGCCGTCATTCACGTCCAGTCATCGGGCCGTGAAGAGGTAACAGGTGCAAACGTTCTGGTTGCATTATTTGCTGAACGTGAAAGCCACGCGGCTTATTTCCTGCAGGAGCAGGATATGACCCGTTATGATGCGGTCAATTACATCAGTCATGGTATTGCGAAGCGCCCGGGCCTTTCCGATAACCGTCCGCCACGAGGTGTTGACGAAGAAGCTCCAGAGCTTGGCTCTGCCCATACCGACGAAGGCGAGGGTGGAGCTTCCAAGAAAAAGGATGCTTTGTCGTCTTATTGTGTGAACCTTAACCAGAAGGCTCGTGAAGGTAAGATTGATCCGCTTATTGGTCGTCAGCAGGAAGTTATGCGGACCATTCAGGTGCTTTGCCGCCGCCATAAGAATAACCCGCTTCTGGTTGGTGATCCGGGTGTTGGCAAAACCGCTATTGCTGAAGGTCTGGCCCGTAAGATTGTTCTCGGTGATGTCCCCGAAGTGCTGGCTGGCTCAACGGTGTTCGCTCTTGATATGGGCGTTCTGCTGGCTGGGACACGTTATCGTGGGGATTTTGAAGAGCGCCTGAAGCAGGTTGTGACTGAAATTGAGGCGCATCCGAATGCCATTCTGTTTATTGATGAAATCCATACAGTAATCGGAGCTGGTGCAACATCCGGCGGCTCTATGGATGCTTCAAACCTTCTCAAGCCTGCTCTTGCTCAGGGAACCCTGCGGTGTATCGGGTCGACGACCTATAAGGAATATCGCCAGTATTTCGAAAAGGATCGTGCTCTTGTTCGTCGCTTCCAGAAGATTGATGTCAATGAGCCGTCTGTTGCGGATACCATTGAAATTCTTAAAGGTCTGAAACCTTATTTCGAAGAGTTTCATAAGCTGCGCTTTACGAATGAAGCCGTGAAGGCTGCGGTTGAGCTTTCAGCGCGCTACATTACTGACAGAAAGCTGCCCGATAAGGCAATTGATGTCCTCGATGAAAGCGGTGCCTTCCAGATGCTGCAGCCGGAGGGTAAGCGTCGCAAGACAATTGGCGTTAAAGAGATTGAGGCAACAGTTGCATCAATCGCCCGCATTCCGCCCAAGAGTGTGTCGAAAGATGACAGTATCGTACTGTCCAATCTGCAGACAAGCCTGAAGCGGATTGTTTATGGTCAGGATCAGGCTATTGATGCCCTGAGCTCGGCTATTAAACTGGCCCGGGCAGGATTGCGTGATCAGGATAAGCCAATTGGTTCTTACCTGTTTGCGGGTCCAACGGGTGTCGGTAAGACAGAGGTTGCCAAGCAGTTGGCCAAGACTCTTGGCGTGGAACTGCTCCGCTTTGATATGTCTGAATATATGGAACGGCATACCGTAAGCCGCCTGATAGGTGCACCTCCCGGTTATGTCGGTTTTGATCAGGGTGGCCTGCTGACGGATGGCGTTGACCAGCATCCGCATTGTGTTCTGTTGCTTGACGAAATTGAAAAGGCCCACCCGGATCTTTTCAATATCCTGCTGCAGATCATGGATAATGGACGTCTGACAGATCATAACGGCAAGCAGATTGATTTCCGTAATGTCATTCTCATCATGACAACCAATGCTGGTGCTGCTGATCTTGTTCGCCCGGCATTTGGCTTCACACGACAGAAGCGTGAAGGTGATGATACGGAAGCAATCAATCGTTTATTCTCGCCAGAGTTCCGGAACCGTCTTGATGCCATCATTTCCTTCTCGCATCTGCAGAAGGAAGTTGTGGCTCAGGTTGTCGATAAATTCATTGCACAGCTTGAAATGCAGATGGCTGATCGTAATGCCATGATCGAACTCTCTGATGAGGCACGTAGCTGGCTTGTCGAGCATGGTTATGATGAAGCTATGGGTGCCCGTCCTATGGGACGCCTGATTCAGAGTGCCATTAAAACTCCTCTTGCTGAAGAGCTTCTGTTCGGTCGTCTCAAGAATGGTGGTATTGTTAAGGTCATCGTTGAAAAAGACGAAAACGGCCTTGCAAAGCTTGCATTCGAATATCCTGACGATGGCTCTGTTAGCCCAAAGACAAAGGGCAATGTTGAGGATAGCGGCAATAAAAGCGGAAAAAATAAATCTCGGGACTATACGAAAACATCTAAGGTCGTTAAGTCGAAGGGATCAGATGAGAAGGGTGATGGAGCTGGATCCGGACCCAAATTACCGGTGCGTGTATGACGAATCCTAAAGACGTATCTGGAGAGACCTCTCCAGATACGGAAATTAAGAAGACAAAGCCAGCTTCTGCTAAAGATGGGAAAGTAGAGGCGGGCACGCTTACGGCTGAAACCGGTAAGGCTTCAGGGCATTTTACGGCACAGCCAAACATGACATTTAATCAACAGGTCAGTCTGAATAGTGATGACGGTCAGGAAGCTGATTTGAGTGATCCTATGGCGCGCCTGAGTGAGATTGTTTCCCAGGTACAGGTTGAGCCAGAAAAAACATTGGATAGCACTGTTGCAGCACCTGAAGTTGTGGCTGGGGATAGAACAGCTGCGCCTGCGCCGCAGGTGGCCGAAAAGCCTGCAAAGAAGTCTTTCTGGGAAAAGCGGAAAGAAAAGAAACTGGCGAACAAGGCTTTGCAGGACAGCTTTAAGCATCGGACTGCCAAAGAAAAGCGCTGGCTGCGCCGCCGCCGGCGTGTCTGGTTTGAAGAGCTTTTAGGTTGGATTTTTGTACCGTTGATTCTTATCGGTATTTATTATGCTGCACTTGGGATTATTGCCCTTATGGGCACAACGCCAGAGGCGTTGATCAGTGGCTTTAAACTGATACTCAGCCACTTCTGATAAAAAGGGGAGCTAAGCTCCCCTTTATTTTTAAGTTCAGGCTTTTATTTCAAAGAGAGCCTCAACTTCAACCGCGGCATCAAGTGGAAGTTCTGCAACGCCAACGGTTGAGCGGGCGTGTTTACCCTGATCTCCAAACACCTCAACCATCAGGTCCGATGCGCCATTCATGACATAGGCGAGATCTGCAAATGCCGGGTCTGAATTGATGAAGCCACCGAGGCGAATGCATTGTGCAACGTTATCCAGGCTTCCGGCTGCTGCCTTCAGTTGTGCCAAGACATTTATTGCACAGTAACGGGCAGCCTCCTTGGCTTCTTCCTTGGAGACTGAAGCACCCACTTTACCGGTATGGGAGAGTTTTCCTGCGTTCAGGCACAGTTGTCCTGAAATAATGACCTGATTTCCGCTTCTGATAAAGCCAACATAATTGGCAACAGGGGCTGCAGGTGTTGGAAGGGTGATATTCAATTCTGCAAGGCGCTGTTCTATTTTAGACATGGAAATTCCCGTCAAACTATCTAGTTAAAGTAAAATGCTGCCTGCTGATAAAGCGGGCTTCATGAGTGTGAGGTATATTTGAAGTAACGAATGTTACAGACAATTGCCAGATTGCAAACTAAGTTAAAATGCTTAGTCTCAGGTTAAACATAGAGAGCCACCTCTGAGCGTCAAGCGAGGAATACATGCGTATCATTAGCCTAGTATCAGGGGTAAGTACTTCTGTCTGTTTCTTGTTCTTAACCAGTGCGTATGCGGCACCGACGGCTGTCGGCTCAGTGCCTTTTGCATCATACCGCGCTGTTTATGATCTTCGTATTGATGAGACCTCTGAGAATAAGGGGATTGAAGGCATCAATGGAAGACTGGTCTATGAGCAGACCGGTAATGCTTGTGAGGGCTTCGTGTTCAATGCCCGGCAGGTTGTAACGATTCAGACTGAGAATGGTCAGAGCACTATTGATTCATCGAACAGCTCTTTTGAGAGTGGTGATGGCAAGACGCTCAGGTTTAAAAATCAGAGCAAAGCCAATAATCGTATTATCGAAGAAACTGCAGGTGAGGCTATTATTGTCGATGGCAATGAGCTACAGGTTCGCCTGAGTAAACCTGAAAAAGAACAGATTCAGGAAAAAGGTGAGATTTCCCTTCCAACATCTTGGGAAAGAAAGCTTATCAGCTCTGCTCTCAACGGTGTAAAGCTTGTTTCATCAAAAATTTATGATGGCACAGATGATGGTAAGACCAGTTTTGAAACGTTTGCTATTATCGGCAAACGTATAGAACCGGGTGAGGGTGAGGTTGAAGAGGCTGCACGGGTGCCTGAGTTACAGAAACTTGCCCGCTGGCCGATTAAGACAACCTATTTTAAGCAGGATGCCGAGAGTGTCGGTGAGCGCGTGCCATCTTACGCCATATCTGCTGAAGTCTATGAAAACGGCATCAATCGCAATGTGATAATCAACTATAGCGATTTTTCAGTTAAAGCAGAATTGAAGGAACTGAAATTCCTGCCTGTTCAGAGTTGTAATCCTTAAATCAGGAACGCCTGAGGGAAATCCCTTTCTTGATGGCATTTGCTCCGAATTTTTGGCGTAGACTATCAATGGCACCTTCCATCTGGGCGGTTTTAATAACTGTTGTATCGGCCAGATCACCCTGATCAGCCTCTGTTGGGTCACATAGTTCTGTTGCTCCAACACCAATCAAACGATAGGCGCGAGGTTTTTCGCATTCCTTTTTAAGGATTTGACGCGCGACATCAAAAATACGGGCAGCAAGCTGTGTTGGTGGCAACCCAGATCGAACACGGCTGATTGTCTGGAACTTGTTGTCTTTGAGCTTCAATGTGACGCTGGTTGTTGCAAAACCTGCATGCTTCATGCGCTGTGAGACTTTTTCAGACAAGCGCCACAGGATGGTTTCCAGCTCTTCATATGAAGAAATATCAGTCTCGAAAGTTGTTTCATTGGAGATGCTTTTAACTTCATGGACTGGTTCTACGCGTCGTTTGTCTTCACCACGAGAGAGTGCCAGAAGACGCAGGACATCGTTACCAATGGCGCCGGCAAGTTTGTCGAGAGGGGCAAGCTGAATCTGTTTTATTTTTGTAATGCCAATTTTGGCCAGACGTTCCTGAGCGGCAGGGCCAACGCCATAAATAATGCCGACCGGCTTATCTGCCAGAAATGATACAGCTTCTTCCCGTGTAATAACCGAAAAGCCGCGAGGCTTCTCCAAATCCGAAGCAACTTTGGCAAGAAACTTGTTGTATGAGAGGCCAACAGAAACCGTGAGGTTGAGCTCATTCTCAATTCGTCTTGCAAGTTTGGCCAGTGTCAGGGCGGGGATACCATGGTGTAAGCGCTCGGTACCGGAGAGATCAAGAAAGGCCTCGTCAATGGAAAGTGGTTCCACAAGGGGTGTCAATTCCAGCATCATCTGGCGGATTTCCCGGCTGACAACTTTGTACTTGTCGATATTGGGCGGGACAACAACAGCTTCCGGGCAGAGCTGCCGAGCCTTGAACATCGGCATGGCAGAGCGGACACCGCGAATGCGCGCCAAATAACATGCTGTTGAGACGACACCTCTTTTTCCGCCACCAATAATGACGGGCTTGTTCATGATTTCCGGATTGTCTCTTTTTTCAATTGATGCGTAGAAAGCGTCGCAATCAATGTGAGCGATTGAGAGTGTTTCAAGACCCTGATGTTTAAGAAGGCGAGGAGAGCCGCAGTGAGAACAGCGTGTTTCTTCATCCGTCTTACAGACGGTCAGGCAATCCCGACAGAAGAAAGCAGAGGCTGTTGTCATTTCAGTTTATTCAAAGTGTTCCGGTGGAGAGAGACGTTGCTGTGCGGCAATAATGCTTTCCGGCTTTTCTCCAATTTCCGCCGCTATTGCGAGTAACAGTGGCTCGTCAGAAGCAATGTAGTCGTAAAGGGCAATCCAGAACTCTTTTCTTCTGGTTGCTTCCCGGATTGTATCTGCTCGTAAGCCTGTCATATCGATAAAACGCCCTAAACGCTCCGGGTCGATCGCAAGAGCATTTAAAATTTTGAGAGCAATATCATCAGGTTCGACCATAAAATCCTCTTTGGTAAACATTGCTTAGGCACGTTTGCGGTATTGTCTGTTGTTCTGCGTAAAATCGCTTACAATAGGATTGTAGCATAATACCAGATTAGCGCAGGCTTATGTGAGAGCTTGTTCTATGTTAAATTTTAAAAGTTCAGTTTGCGGAGCTAATGTATGAAAAAGACAGTTCTCATCGTTGAAGATAATGAGCTTAATATGAAGCTCTTCAACGACCTACTGCAAGCTCATGGGTATAATACCCTGCAAACTGCCCATGGTCTGGAGGCAATGGATCTGGCGCGTGAGCATAAGCCAGATCTGATCCTTATGGATATTCAGTTGCCGGAAGTCTCGGGGCTAGAGGTCACACGTTGGCTGAAGCAGGATGATGAACTTAAGTCTATCCCTGTGATTGCCGTTACAGCTTTTGCAATGAAGGGCGATGAGGAAAAAATCCGTGAAGGTGGCTGTGAAGCCTATCTTTCCAAGCCAATCTCAATTGCCAAGTTCCTCGAAACTGTAAAGACATATCTGGAAGCCAAAGACGTCTGAGATACGATATCTCGTAGGCAGCTGTCTTCCAGCACTGTTGATTCGCACAAGATATGCTTGTCTTTCCTGAATAACCGCCGTATTGTACAAGCTCTGGAGTATAACTCCTACGGTTTCGAATAGTCCCGGTTGCTCAGGTCCGCCGCATCTCCTGGGTATAAGGACTCGCTGGCTGGAAGTTACTATGCCTCCTCATAAGTGCTTCCAGCCAGACACTTTCTCTCCTCATTATATTTCTGATCATTTGTTCCTGTGAATGGCAGTTGGCTTTTCGCAAGGTGTAGCGCAATATGATGCGTGTTCTTGATTTTGAATGGTGGGGATTGTGACGCTTTCCAATAAAAATATTTCTATCCGCTTAGCTCATCGGGATGATCTTGAGGCGCTTGTTCACCTCTTTGCAGAAGATGAGTTTAACCAGAGTGATCGCTGGACAGAGGAAAGTGCTCCAGCTTATTACGCCGCTTTTGAAAAGGTGCAGGTTAGCGAGAACAGCAATCTCTACTCCGTTCTCATCGATGGTGAGATTGTTGGCACTTTCACGTTGGTATTCATTCCTGTTATTTTTGGTGGTGGTGCACATCGTGTTGTTCTTGAAGGTGTGCATGTTTCTCAACATCACCGCTCAGCCGGGATTGGGCGTATTATTTTGGAGTTCACTGAAAAGCACGCCAAAGAGCAGGGTGCAAAATCTGTTGCCCTGACATCAAAGAAAGTCAGAATACGGGCTCATGGTTTCTATGAGAAGAATGGCTATCTCAAGAGCCATGAAGGTTTTCGGAAGCAGCTCTGACCAATAAAAAACCCCGCTGAAAAGCGGGGTTTTGAATAACGTACCGAAATCTTACTTGATTTTGGTTTCTTTGAACTCAACGTGCTTCTTAGCAACTGGGTCGTACTTCTTGAAGCTCAGCTTTTCAGTCTGAGTACGGGAGTTCTTCTTTGTGACATAGAAATACCCGGTGTCAGCGGTGGAAGCGAGCTTCACTTTAATTGTTACGGCTTTAGCCATGGTCGGATCCTCATCAATGATTTCCCTTAGCTTTTAAGGCTTTCGGGAATATCAAAGCCGGGAAGACCCCGGCCATATAAAAACTGCCGGGAACACCCGACCGAAATTCTCTGAGCACTCAATGCCCAATTCTGGCGCAAACGTCAAGGGTTTCCGCAATAACTCCAGAAAAATTCTTCACAATCTGATCCTAAATCAGCTCCCGAACCGCTTTTCTGTGCTTCACATGATAGAACGGAATAGGCAGGAGCTCGGATAAACCGCCTGAAATGCGCTGTTTCAATTCCTGAAGAATGGTTTTTGTAATCATATAGGTGTCGAGGTCTTCTGCCTCTTTGAGTGGAACCCATACAAGCTCTGTCAGTTCCTCGTCAGGGCCAACGAAACCGCTGTGTTCTTCGGCTATGGCCTTGCGGTCAACGATGAAGAAGCGAGTATCAAATCTTTTCAGCAATCCTGGAGGGGTAATGGCTCTGGCAACGAATGAGAGTTGTTCAATGTCGGGGAAGACGCCAGCTTCCTCAAATTTCTTCCAGATGGAATCTGCCGGGGCATCCGGGGCACCGTAATCTTTGCTACCCAGCATAATGCCGGTTTCTTCATAGGTTTCACGAATGGCGGAAAGGGCGAGGGCGCGACATCTGTTGGAGGATGGCCGTGAGACACAAGTCTGCAATGCACGCTCTGTCCGGGATGATAAGGCACCCATAACAGGCATACGCCTGTCAGCTGGTTCAACACTGCCGCCGGGAAATACGAATTTACCGGGCATGAAGCGCTGATTGGGGCTTCTGCGCCCCATCAGCACCTTTGGTGAGCGGTTGCTCTTATCCAGAATAATCAGTGATGCAGAATCACGGGGGCTGATGCGCGGTGTATTTCCTGAAGGAGAATACTTCGCTTCTTTCGTCATGAAGTTGAGAAAGCTGTCAGTTGAAACACGCGCAGTTTTCTTTGTCACTGTTTCCTCCGTTTGCTTTTGGGTGGCTTATGGGCCTTCTTGTTTTTCTTGTTGTCTTTAACTTTCAGGCGTCTGCCTTTGATCTTCCCATTAAACTTGCCGTCTGAGAGAAGCTCAAACCGCAAGGCCCCTGCAATAGGTGCGGCTTCTACAAGTTTAACCTCAACAGCATCGCCCAGGCGGTAGGTTTCACCTGTGCGATCACCAATCAGGGCATGCTGCTTCTCATCATACCGATAATAATCAGCCCCAACCGTTGCTGCAGGAATGAAACCATCCGCACCCGTATCATCAAGCTTGACGAAAAGCCCGGACTTGGTAACCCCTGAAACCTGTCCACGGAAGGTTGCGCCAATCTTATCTGAAAGGAAATGGGCAATCAGTCTATCAATCGTTTCGCGCTCAGCTGTCATCGCGCGGCGCTCTGAAACAGAGATGCTTGCTGCAACTTCAGCCAGTTGCTCGCGTGTCTGCGAAGCTGGGACCCCGTCTTTACCAAGTTTCAGAGCTGAGATCAGGGCCCGGTGAACGGTCAAATCCGCATAACGGCGAATAGGTGAGGTGAAATGGGCGTAGCGGCGCAGGTTCAGCCCGAAGTGACCATAATTATCGACGGAGTATTCAGCCTGCGCCTGACTGCGCAGAACGACTTCGTTGATAAAGAGGCGATGTTCTGAGTTTGCCAAAGCACTCAGGATGCCATTGAACATGGAAGGTCTGATACCGCCCTGACGTGGCATTTTAAGACCAATGGAACCAAGTACGTCCGAAAGTGCCCGAAGCTTTTCAATCGAAGGCTCATCGTGAACACGGTAGATAACATCATACCGTTCCTTCTCAAGGCTTTCAGCCGCACAGACGTTAGCCAGAATCATAAATTCTTCGATAAGTTTATGGGCATCCAGACGTTCAGGTACAAAGACCCGGTCAATTGTCCCGTCCGGCTTTAGAATGAGTTTACGCTCCGGCAGGTCAAGATTAAGTGGTGAACGCTGATCGCGTGCCTTACAAGCGGCTCCATATGCAGCCCAGAGCGGTTTCAGAACATTATCAAGTAATGGGCCGGTTATATCATCCGGTTTGCCATCAATGGCCGCCTGAGCCTGCACATAGGAAAGCTTGGCGGCAGAGCTGATCATAACACGGTGAAAACTGTGGCTGCGTTTCTTGCCGTCCGCTCCGAGTATCATTCTGACAGCAAGGGCAGGGCGGGCCTCATTGGGGCGTAATGAGCACAGATCGTTTGAAATACGTTCTGGCAGCATTGGGACGACGCGATCGGGAAAGTAAACCGAGTTGCCACGCTTTAAAGCTTCACGGTCTAATGCTGTACCGGGCTTTACATAAGCGGCCACATCAGCAATCGCGACCGTTACAATATAACCGCCTGGATTATCGGGGGAAGGGTCTGCTTCTGCATAAACCGCGTCATCGTGATCTTTGGCATCTGGCGGGTCAATTGTGATGATTGGCATTTTGCGCCAGTCTTCACGGCCTGCCATGGTTACCTGTGTTGCTTCATCTGCCTCTGCAAGAACCTGATCCGGGAAAACATAAGGAATATCATGCGAATGGAGGGCAATCAGGCTGATAGCGCGCTCACTTTTGATTGTTCCGTGTTTTTCTTTGATTTTAGCCTGTTGTGCGCCAAAGCGCCCTGTCTTGCTAAGGGTGATGCTGACCAGATCGCCATCTTTCGCGCTTTCTGAGCCTTCTTCGACTTTGACCGTTAGCTCGCCTCCACGGGCTTTTTTATCCACTGGCACAAATCGTAACGTACCATCGGGATGCTCACGGATAATACCGAGTGTCTGTGCTTTGTTTTTGCCAATTGTTTTCACGAGACGGCCACCATAAACATTGGCACCTTCTTCTCGCAGCGGTTCTACGCGCAGGACGACCTGATCGCCGATGCCCGGCATACGTAAGCCAGGGCGGGGCTTTCGGGGAAGTGTGACGATAATCTTGGGAGGCGTTCCTTGCTCTTCAGTCCATTCGACTGGCTGTGCAATAAGCTCGCCGTCTTTGTCCCTGCCTGTAATTTCTGCGATGACAGTTGAGGTTAAACGCCCTTTTGCGTTCAGCTTTTTATGGCGTCTGTCGACAATACCTTGGTATTCCAGCTCTTTAAGCATCTGCTTAAGCCAGATTCGATCTCCCGCATGTATATTAAAAGCACGCGCAATCTCGCGCTTTCCGAGTTTGGCAGAGCCATTCTCTTTGATGAATGCAACAATTTCCTCTTTAGATGGCAAGGAGGCGTGTTTGGCTGGTGCTCTGCTGGTTTTTTTGATCACAAATATCTCGGGAAAGCTTGGGAGTAATAACCCCATATATCGTTATATTGCGTAAAAAGAAAAGGCCGGAGCTTTTGGCACCGGCCTTTTACTGATTTATCTGCTGGAATTAGCAGGAGTAATACATTGAGAACTCAACCGGATGCGGGGTGTGTTCGAAGCGGATGACTTCTTCCATCTTCAGTGCAATGAAGCTGTCGATGAATTCATCTGTGAACACGCCACCTGTCTTGAGGAAGCTACGATTTTTGTCGAGACAGACCAGAGCTTCGCGCAAGGATGCACAAACAGTTGGGATCTTTTTCAGTTCACGTGGCGGCAGATCATAAAGATCCTTGTCCATAGCTGAACCTGGGTCGATCTTGTTGAGAATGCCATCGAGACCAGCCATCGTCAGTGCAGCAAAGCAGAGATATGGGTTGGCTGTTGGATCAGGGAAGCGAATTTCAACGCGCTTGGCCTTTGGCGATGTTGTCCAAGGAATACGGCAGGAAGCAGAGCGGTTGCGGGCTGAATAGGCCAGCAGAACAGGTGCTTCAAAGCCCGGAACAAGGCGCTTGTAGGAGTTCGTTGATGGGTTCGTGAAGGCATTGATTGCCTTGGCATGCTTAATGATGCCGCCGATGTACCACAGGGCTTCCTGTGAAAGGTCGGCATATTTGTTGCCGGCGAAGACTGGCTTGCCGTCTTTCCAGATAGACTGGTGGACGTGCATGCCAGAACCGTTATCACCATAAACAGGCTTTGGCATAAAGGTTGCCGACTTGCCGTAGGACTGAGCGACATTGTGGATGCAGTACTTATAAATCTGCATGTGATCGCCCATGGTGACCATGGTGTCGAACTTCATACCAAGCTCGTGCTGGGCAGAAGCCACTTCATGGTGGTGCTTTTCGGTCGTGAGACCCATAGCAGCCATGGCAGCCAGCATTTCGGAACGCATATCCTGTCCTGAATCCAGAGGAGGAACCGGGAAGTAACCCTTCTTCATCGGGATGCGGTGGCCGAGGTTGCCGCCTTCATAAGCTGTGTCACCATTGGTTGGCAGTTCGGTGGCATCAAGCTTGAAGCCTGTGTTGTAAGGGTCTGACTGGAAGCGGACATCGTCAAATACGAAGAACTCTGCTTCCGGACCAATGAACATTGTGTCACCGATACCTGTCGACTTCAGGAAGGCTTCTGCCTTCTTGGCAATACCACGCGGATCGCGTGAGTATGGCTCACCTGTTGATGGCTCAAGGATGTCACAGACAATGGACATGGTTGGTGCGGCAAAGAATGGATCCATGATCGCAGTTGCCGGATCAGGCATCAGAACCATGTCGGATTCATTGATGGCTTTCCAGCCAGCAATAGAGGAACCATCGAACATGGTTCCATCAGCGAAAAGTTCCTCATCAACCATGTTGGAATCAAACGTAACGTGCTGCCACTTGCCCTGAGGGTCAGTAAAGCGGAAGTCAACAAACTTAACGTCATTCTCTTTGATATATGCAAGGACGTCCTTGGCAGTCTTCATTTTCAAAAGTCCTCTGTTGAGAAACTCCGGTTTTCGAAGCGGAGATGTAAAGGAGATGAGGAGGGAGGATCAGATGGCATCAGCGCCGGTTTCACCGGTTCTGATACGGATGACTTCTTCTACTGGGGAAATAAAAATTTTGCCGTCACCAATGCGGCCTGTCTGGGCTGCCTTGCGGATGGCTTCAATAGCTGGCTCTACCATGTCATCTGGCAGCACAAGCTCAATTTTTACCTTTGGAAGAAAATCGACAACATATTCGGCGCCCCGATAAAGCTCCGTGTGGCCTTTTTGTCGACCAAAGCCCTTGGCTTCAATAACTGTAATACCCTGTACGCCCGCTTCCTGAAGGGCTTCCTTCACCTCATCGAGCTTGAAGGGCTTGATAATGGCTTCGATTTTTTTCATGAGTAACCCTGTCCTGTTCAAAGTAATCTGCGAACCGGCAAGTAGGAGCGCATAAGTTGTGTTAACATCACGTATGACCGGATGGAACTGGCAAAAAGGCTCTTCTGCTGGTCGTTTAGGCATTGACTGCCTAAATATTGTGCATTTACGATTTGGCTTTGGCAATGCAGTCTTTCGGAGGTCATTATGAGTCTAGGCGAAAAGGCGAATAACGTCGCATTTTCCAGTATGCTCCTCAGTGTCGCATCTATGCGAAAGGCTGATGAATTAACGATTTCTTACGGGGCGCCCGGCATTGAATTAATGGAGCAGGCTGGGCGTGGTGTTGCCGAAAAAATTATGCAAATTTTTCCCACGCATACCAAAGTCTTAGTGGTGTGTGGTCCTGGGAATAATGGCGGTGATGGATTTATCGCAGCCAGAATCCTTCTTGAGAATAGCTATAACGTTATGGTTGCTCTTCTCGGTGTGGCCGATGACCTGAAAGGTGATGCGGCTGAGGCAGCAGAGCGTTGGGCTGAGCCCATGTTCTCGGTTGGTGAAATTAATCTTGAAGAGTTTGATGTTGTCATTGATGCGCTGTTTGGAGCTGGTCTCAATCGTCCATTGGATGGAGAAGCCTTAGATATTGTTGAACGTATCAATGCTGCCGGTAAGGTCATTGTATCTGTCGATATCCCAAGTGGTATTTCCGGTGATACGGGAGCAATTTCTGGTGAAGCTGTCCGGGCGACACATACGGTAACATTTGCCGCATATAAGCCGGGACACTTTCTCTATCCGGGGGCCGCTTATGTCGGGGAGCTCTCGGTTGTTGATATTGGTATCAGTCCCCAAACCATTGAACAGGTTCATGAAGGATTATTTGCCAACGGTCCCGGATTTTGGCAGGAGGCTCTGCCACAACTGGAGTATGGCAGTCATAAATATACGCGCGGGCATGCTCTTGTACTCTCTGGCGGTATAACGGCAACAGGTGCTGCAAGGCTGGCGGCGCGTGGGGCCTTGCGTATAGGGGCAGGGCTGGTGACAATTGCTGCTCCGCCCGTATCGGTGCCAATTCATGCCTCGCAGCTGACGGCAATCATGCTCCGCGAAATGGCAAGTGTTGATGATCTTAACGGAATTATTGCTGACAAGCGTTTTAATGCTGTCGTGCTCGGCCCAGCCTTAGGTGTCGGCAATGGGACGCAGGAGCTTGTTGCGGCAGTTGTCAAAGCCGGACGGCCAATAGTCCTTGATGCGGATGCCCTGACAAGCTTTGCCGGATCGCTGGATACACTTGCTCGCTTAACAGAGAAAACAGATACGGTTGTTACACCGCACGAAGGTGAGTTCTTTAGATTATTCAATAATGAAAATGAAATTCTTAAAGGGTTTTCTAAAATAGAACGGGCGAAATTTGCAGCCAATTATCTAAAGGCAACGGTTGTACTGAAAGGCGCTGATACGATTATTGCGGCCCCGGATGGCCGTGTCTGTATCAACACGAATGGCACACCACTATTGGCAACGGCTGGTACAGGTGATGTTTTGGCCGGGATGATTGGTGGACTGCTTGCGCAGGGAATGTCCTCATTCGAGGCTGCTTCTGCTGCTGTCTGGCTGCACGCGGAGGCCGCGCGCAACTTTGGGCCAGGACTTATTGCAGAGGATGTTCCGGAAATGCTGCCAACGGTTCTGCACAAATGGCACGTTTCCTGAAGAATTAAGGTACGGTTTTGTTAAAACTGTCGAAAACTAAAAGGAAAAAGGCTTATTTTGTGAATTATACAAAGGCCTGAAGGTTGCTTTCTCTGAATAGCTGGATTACAGGGACAACCAGTTGTAAGATAAAGAGTTGAAAGCATCTTGCTGTTTCACTTCTGATTGGTGATGTTCATCTTTCCGGAAAGAAAGGGCAGGATGGGGATAACTTTTTTAGTGCATCGGGCTTCTGTCGTGGTATAGACCCGGTTATCCCGTTTGGGAAAAGATCGTCTGAGTGAGCGGGCGTGGCGAAATTGGTAGACGCGCTGGATTTAGGTTCCAGTGACGAAAGTCATGGGGGTTCAAGTCCCTCCGCCCGCACCACGGCATTTTTGCCACTTGGGTATTCTGGGCCACCTCCTTGTCGCAAGACTAAGTTGATGGTTTGGCGCTGGAGTGTTCAGGTTCTTGTTATTCGAACGAATGAAAGCGGATTATTAAAATGCAGGTGACGGAAACACTGTCCCAGGGTTTGAAGCGTGAATACAAAGTTGTTCTCCCAGTCAAGGAACTGGAGACACGTCTTTCCAGCGAACTGGAAACTCTGAAAGGCCGCGTGCGTATTAATGGCTTCCGCCCAGGTAAGGTTCCGGCTGGTCACCTCCGTCGGCTTTATGGGCGTTCGGTCATGGCTGACGTTGTTCAGAACATGGTCAACGAAGCTAACCAGAAGATCGTTGGCGACAATAATCTGAAGCTGGCTCTTGAGCCACAGATCAAGTTCCCAGAAGATCAGGGTGAGATTGAAAAGGTTATGGATGCTAAGGCAGACCTTTCCTACACCGTTTCCCTTGAAGTTCTTCCGGTTTTTGAACTCGTTGACCTTAAAGGCACAAAGCTGAACCGTCAGGTTGCAGAAGTTGATGCTAAGGAAATCGACGAAACAATTTCCCGTATGTCCAAGCAGAACCGTACCTTCGAAACCAAGAAGGGTAAGGCTGCTGAGGGCGACCGCGTCATCATTGATTTCGTTGGTAAGCTCGACGGCGTAGAATTCGAAGGTGGCAAGGGTGAGGCCGTTCCGGTTGAACTCGGTTCCAATACCTTCATTCCAGGTTTTGAAGAACAGCTCGTTGGCGTTAAGGCTGATGATGAAAAGGTTCTGAAAGTTACATTCCCAGCTGAATATCAGGCTGCTCACCTTGCTGGCAAAGACGCCGAATTCGACGTCAAGGTCAAGGAAGTTCAGGCTGGTAAAGAAGGCAAGGCCGATGATGAAATGGCTAAAGCTTTCGGCATGGAATCCCTTGATAAGCTCAAGGACGCGATTCGTGAGACAATTCAGCGCGATTACGATGCCCAGTCCCGCCGTAAGGTGAAGAAAGAGCTTCTTGACGTTCTGGATAGCAAGTATTCGTTCGATCTGCCTCCAACACTGGTTGATCAGGAATTTGCAGGCGTCTGGGCTCAGGTTGAAGCTGATCTGAAGGCCGCTAACCGCACATTCGCTGATGAAGGTACGACAGAGGAAGAAGCTCGCGCTGAATACCGTCGTATTTCCGAACGTCGCGTACGTCTTGGACTGGTTCTCGCCAAGATGGGCGAAGATGCCAATGTCCAGATCGCTGACGATGAAGTCACGCAGGCTCTGGTTGAGCGTGCTCGCCAGTTCCCTGGTCAGGAACGTGCCGTCTGGGATTACTATACAAAGAATCCACAGGCTATGGCTGAAATCCGTGCGCCTCTGTTTGAAGAAAAGGTTGTTGATCTTCTTCTTGAGCAGGCCAAGATCACAGACCAGAAGGTCTCTCGTGATGAGCTCTTTGCTGATGAAGAGCAGGACGACAAGCCAAAGGCAAAGGCTTCTAAAGCCAAGAAGGCTGACGATAAGCCTAAGGCTGAAGCCAAGAAAGAGGCTAAGCCTGCTGCTGAAAAGGCACCTGCAAAGAAAGCCAAGGTTACTAAAGCCAAGGAATAAAATTCTTGTCCCGTTGGCGGGCGCAAGATTGCAGTCTAAAATAAAGTTGTTTCTGATTCGGCCGGGTATGTTACCCGGCCGAATCTTTGTAGGAGAAAGATATGAGAGATCCAGTCGCTACTTATAATGCGCTTGTTCCGTACGTTATTGAGCAGTCATCGCGCGGAGAGCGGCAGTTCGATATCTATTCCCGTCTCCTGAGAGAGCGCATCATCTTTCTGACAGGTCAGGTTGATGATTACTCCGCTTCGTTGATTGTCGCCCAGCTTCTGTTTCTTGAAGCCGATAATCCAAAGAAAGAAATCTCATTTTATATCAACTCTCCGGGTGGCGTCGTAACCTCTGGTATGTCGATCTACGATACGATGCAGTTCATTCGGTGTCCGGTATCGACACTGTGTGTTGGTCAGGCCGTTTCCATGGGCTCACTACTTTTGACTGCAGGTGAGGCTGGTATGCGCTTCTCCCTGCCAAACTCACGCATCATGGTTCATCAGCCTTCTGGTGGCTTCCAGGGGCAGGTAACAGACATCATGATTCATGCGCGCGAAAGTGAAGCATTGAAGAGACGTCTGAATGAGATTTATGTGAAGCATACCGGGCAGGAGCTTTCCAAGGTTGAAGAGGCGCTTGATCGCGATAACTTCATGTCCCCGGAAGCTGCTAAGGATTTTGGCCTGATCGACCAGGTCATTGAAAAACGTCCTGAAACTAAGGAATAAAAGAAATCTTGCCATAGAACTGCCATGAGCCTGTATTATTAACGGCTCATGGCGTGTAAAATGACTTAAATCGCATTGCTTGAACGTAATTTTAATAATTACAGGCTTTTTTAGTTCTGCTTCATGAATTTTGAAGTATGGGCATTTTGCCCATCGATAATAATGTGTAGTAAAAAGTGGCTTGCGTCTTTAAAAAGCTGATTCCACAATACAAGGCTAAATCTGTCAGAAGTCATGAATGTATGGTTCATATTGTGAAGCAGTTCATGGGTTTTAATAGTTTTTCGGAGAGAAGATATGACCAAGGCTGGCAATAACGAAACAAAGAGCACTCTGTATTGCTCTTTTTGTGGCAAGAGCCAGCATGAGGTTCGTAAGCTGATTGCCGGCCCAACAGTGTTCATCTGTGATGAATGCGTTGAGCTGTGTATGGATATTATCCGCGAAGAAACCAAGTCTTCTCTTGTTAAGTCCGATGAAGGTGTGCCGACACCTAAGGAAATTCGTGGCGTCCTCGATGATTATGTCATTGGTCAGGATACTGCGAAGAAGGTTCTTTCTGTCGCTGTTCACAACCACTATAAGCGGTTGGCTCATGCTTCCAAGAATAGTGACGTTGAACTCTCCAAATCGAATATTCTGCTGATTGGGCCAACAGGTTCGGGTAAAACGCTGCTGGCGCAGACGCTTGCGCGCATTCTCGATGTTCCCTTTACAATGGCTGATGCCACAACTCTGACAGAGGCCGGTTACGTCGGTGAAGATGTCGAGAATATCATTCTGAAGCTTCTTCAGGCTTCCGATTACAATGTCGAACGCGCACAGCGTGGCATTGTATATATCGACGAAATCGACAAGATTTCCCGCAAATCAGATAATCCATCCATTACACGCGATGTTTCTGGTGAAGGTGTCCAGCAGGCATTGCTGAAGATCATGGAAGGAACGGTTGCTTCTGTTCCGCCTCAGGGTGGTCGTAAGCATCCTCAGCAGGAATTCCTGCAGGTTGATACAACCAATATCCTCTTTATCTGTGGTGGTGCGTTTGCTGGTCTTGAGCGCATTATCTCCCAAAGGGGGCAGGGTACATCTATCGGCTTTAATGCATCTGTTCAGGCTCCCGATGATCGCCGCACCGGTGAGATTTTCCGCGAAGTTGAGCCAGAAGATTTGCTGAAGTTCGGTTTGATCCCCGAGTTCGTTGGTCGTCTGCCAGTATTGGCAACCCTTGAAGATTTGGACGAGGCTGCTCTTGTCACAATCCTCAAGGAGCCTAAGAACGCTCTGGTTAAACAGTATCAGCGCCTGTTCGAAATGGAAAAGGTCGATCTGACATTCCAGGATGAAGCGCTCAGCATGATTGCCCGTAAGGCCATTGAACGCCGTACAGGTGCCCGCGGTCTGCGCTCCATTATGGAAGGCATCCTTCTGGAAACAATGTATGATCTTCCAGGCCTTGATTCTGTCGAGCAGGTTGTCATTGGTCCCGAGGTCGTTGAAGGAAAGGCTAAGCCCCTTTTCATTCATGGCGATCGGAAAGATGACAGTTCCTCCGCAACAGCTTAATAACTGCAAGCAGATATTTGCTTATTTTTATAGTGATTTGCGATTGTCTGCTCTTCGCGTATATTGCTGCGCTTGAAATTCAGAATATGAAGCGCCACTTAGTATGATGCGTAGCTATGTATGCTCATCTCAAGAGGTGCGAACTACGTACCGGAGGCAATTCCTCAGCCTTGACCTGTTGTGAATGTGAGCCGCCGGTAGTCAGCCCATAAGTCTGCTTTTGCTAAAGGGAGTTATTGGGCGGTGTGGAAAGGAATGTCTTTATGACACAAAACAAGTCTCGCAAGCCGGTCGTTCCAGGCACATCGGGGACTTATGCCGTTTTGCCTTTGCGCGATATCGTTGTGTTTCCGCATATGATTGTGCCGCTTTTCGTTGGTCGTGAAAAATCCATTCGCGCCCTTGAAGAGGTCGTGCGCAACGAGCAGCATATTCTGCTGGCAACACAGATAAATGCTGGAGATGATGATCCAGAGGTCGATGCTATCTATAAAGTTGGCACCCTTGCATCTGTTCTTCAGCTATTGAAACTTCCAGATGGCACTGTAAAGGTTCTGGTTGAAGGCGCAGGACGTGCCAAGGTCAAAGCCTATTCACAGGTCAATGATTTCTATTCTGCAGAAGCAGAAGTTCTCACAGATGATCTGGGTGACCAGATTGAAGCTGAAGCTCTTGCACGTTCGGTCGTTTCCGAATTTGAAAATTACGTCAAGCTGAACAAGAAGGTCTCTCCGGAGGTGGTTTCTGCCGTCGGACAGATTACTGATGCATCAAAGCTTGCCGATACGATTGCCTCCCATCTTGCTGTAAAGATCAGCGAGAAACAGGAAGTTCTTGAAACTCCAACGGTCGTTCAGCGCCTTGAGAAAGTTCTGGGGCTGATGGAGAGCGAGATTTCTGTTCTTCAGGTGGAAAAGCGTATTCGTACCCGTGTCAAACGCCAGATGGAAAAGACACAGCGCGAGTACTATCTGAATGAGCAGATGAAAGCGATCCAGAAAGAACTCGGCGACGAGGATGGTCGGGATGAGCTTGCAGAGCTCGAAGAGAAGATCAACAAGACCAAGCTTTCCAAGGAAGCCAAGGAAAAGGCACATGCGGAGCTGAAGAAGCTGCGCCAGATGTCTCCTATGTCAGCTGAGGCAACAGTTGTTCGCAACTACCTCGACTGGCTGCTTGGTATTCCATGGGGACGGCGTACAAAGGTTAAGAAGGACCTGAACATTGCTCAGGAAGTTCTTGATGCCGATCACTATGGTCTTGAGAAGGTTAAGGAACGCATTGTCGAATACCTTGCTGTGCAACAGCGTGCCAATAAGGTGACAGGTGCCATTCTTTGCCTCGTTGGCCCTCCCGGTGTTGGTAAGACATCACTTGGCAAGTCCATAGCCCGTGCAACAGGCCGTGAGTTTGTTCGTATGGCTTTGGGTGGTGTGCGTGATGAAGCTGAGATTCGCGGACATCGCAGAACCTATATCGGTTCTATGCCAGGCAAGATCATCCAGTCCATGCGTAAGGCCAAGGTCAACAATCCGTTGATTCTGCTTGATGAGATTGACAAGCTCGGAATGGATTTCCGTGGTGATCCATCTGCGGCCTTGCTTGAAGTGCTTGATCCGGAACAGAACCACACATTCAGTGATCACTACCTTGAGGTAGATTATGATCTGTCGAATGTGATGTTTGTGACCACAGCCAACACATTGAATATTCCTCCGGCTCTTCTTGACCGTATGGAAGTCATTCGTCTGGCTGGTTACACGGAAGAGGAAAAGGTTGAGATTTCCCGACAGCATCTGATTCCAGAGGCTGAAAAGAAACATGGCCTTGCTCATAATGAGTGGAACATCACTGAAGATGGTCTGCTTGAGCTGGTGCGCCGTTATACTCGTGAGGCTGGTGTTCGTAATCTTGAACGCGAAATCTCCAACCTGATGCGTAAGGCGGTCAAGGAAATCCTGATTTCCAAGGTCAAGAGTGTAACGGTTACTGCCAAGAATATCGCCGATTACCTCGGCCCACCGAAATATCGTTTTGGTGAAGCAGAGACAAAGGATTCGGTTGGTATTGTTACAGGCCTTGCATGGACTGAGGTTGGTGGTGAGCTGCTGACCATCGAAGGTATTGCTCTTCCGGGTAAGGGCAGGCTGACGGTGACAGGTAACCTGCGCGACGTGATGAAAGAATCGATCACGGCCGCAGCAACCTATGTTCGCTCGCGTGCCACAACTCTTGGGCTTGAACCTCCGGTGTTTGAACGTAAGGATATCCACGTTCACGTTCCAGAAGGTGCAACCCCGAAAGATGGCCCATCAGCCGGTATCGGTATGGCAACGGTTATCACATCCATCATGACAGGCATTCCGGTTCACCGTGATGTTGCCATGACAGGTGAGGTGACTTTGCGTGGCCGCGTTCTGCCAATCGGTGGTCTGAAGGAAAAACTTCTGGCTGCTCTGCGTGGCGGTATCAAGCGGGTTATCATTCCGGAAGAGAATGTGAAGGATCTTGCTGACATGCCTGCCACCATTAAAAATGGTCTGGAGATCATCCCTGTGTCCACCATGGATCAGGTTCTCCAGCACGCACTTGTGCGCATGCCAGAGCCGATTGAATGGGATGAAAGAGCCGATTCGGCCAAATCTCCACCGCCCGGAGCGGAGGAAGATACGAGTGGTTTGATTGCTCACTAATCTCTGAAAAAGGTAGAAAAAAACCGGATTCTTTTGGAATTCGGTTTTTTTTTATGGAAATTGGGTGGAAATGGCCTTTTTCCTGTATTTCAGGGCTTGCGCGTTTAAAATCTTTGCTTCACACGGGATATCCGAAACGACGGCAAATTATGTAGTTGCACGCCGTCGTCATAACGGAGGACTATACTATGAATAAAGGCGAATTGATTAGCGCCGTTGCAGAAAAGGCCGGACTCTCAAAGGGTCAGACCGGTGAAGTTGTTGATGCTGCTCTCGCAGTTATCACAGAAGCTCTGAAGAAGGGCGATGAAGTTAAGCTCGTTGGTTTCGGTACTTTCGTTGTAACGAAGCGTGCAGCTGGTGAAGCCCGCAACCCCCGCACAGGTGAAAAGGTTAAGGTTCCTGCCTCCAAGACACCTAAGTTCCGTGCTGGCGCTGGCCTCAAGGACGCAGTTAACGGAAAGTAATTTCTGTTTTATGCAAAAAAGAGGGTCGATACCGCTTGCGTTATCGATCTTCTTTTTCTAAGAGAGTGTGTGGCTGTTTTCGAGATTCGTGAAAACAGAAAGTATGGGCGATTAGCTCAGTTGGTAGAGCATCTCGTTTACACCGAGAGGGTCGGCAGTTCGAGCCTGTCATCGCCCACCATACTTCCAAATAAGAACAATAAAAAAGCATAGGTACTCAAGAGCTTTGCGGTACCATTTGGTTGTCGGTTTCATTCGGTACTTTTTGCGAAAAGTAATGCAGACCGGTTAACACTCATAAATTTCCTCATAATCAGCAAATTATATGATTACTCAGAAGTCTGCCGGGCTTGAGTAATGTTTTCTTTTCTAACTCAACTTAAAAACAGTAAGGCTTAGGTCGCTTGATACTGTGTATCCGGTTGAGACTATCTCTGTATCAGCCTTTGTTGAGCTGATGCTACACTGTGATGTTGAATGAGCTGCTGTGGTAAGGGGCGGTATCAACACAATGCCCAAACTTAAGAAAAGACTATTATTAATTATACGTCTGCTTTCTCAATGCCTGACGGTTATCTTTAGGTGAGAGAAGAGTAGGAAGACTGTCTTTATATAAATGACACAACATTTAGGCTTGTTAAGAAAAGGTTAATATTGCTATTTTGCAATTATGTAATTTGTCTAATTATTTATTTAATGCAAATTTTAAATTATTTTATGTGAAATCAGTTTTAATGTTAAATGGAATCGTTGTATTAATAATATGAAGTTAAAGGCGATCCAGTGTAAGGCGTAATAATATTAATAGGATCCCTTGTTTCTTTTTTTAGATATGATGTCTGCAAGGGAGTGAAATAGCCTTCTCTCTAATACGGTTTTTATTGCCTATTGGTAAGAAGAGAATCTTCTAAGAAATCCAAACTACCACTGTTTCAAACATATTCGTTAACCTGCGTTCAAAAACCAAAGTTGCATCGTCAGCATTGGTAACGCTGGCTCTTGGAAATTGAACGTTGATTCAATTTAACTTGCTTTGGCGAGAACGATGACGGCTGCGCATATGACTGAAAATCAAACAATGAAACGTCTTGGGGCGTTGGTTTAAATACAATTTGTAAGGATGTATAAGATGCGGGGCGAACTGAAAAAGTCTAAATGGCTGCGAGGCAGTGCTCAATACTTGTTTTATGGGGTCTCAGTCCTCTCTCTACTGGTCATGTCATCAGAGAAGTCATTCGCATTGAATGAGTGCGGCGTTGTGGCCGCTGGTGGTACTGTTATATGCGATGGAACGCGTAATTCTAATAATCCTAACGGTGCCGTTTATAACACCAATATTACGATCATCGTTGATGGAACAACGACACCTGTAAATTATACGACCGGCCCTTCCACTGCGGGAACTATATCGCTATCTGGTACAAATAGTATTGCATATGATATGCGCATTGAAACAATTGGGGATGTAACAATTTCCGGGGTCAGCAGAGGGTTGTTCATAACCACCACGGATACTGATTTTACCTTGGGTGGAAACCGGGAAATTATTATTGGTTCTGGCACCTCAATCAATGTGGGTAGCAATGGTCAGGAACTTCGTGCAGCCCACATTACATCAGCTACAACAGATTTAGTTTATATTGAGAACAATGGGTCAGTTCGCGCCATTGGTAATGCAACTAATGGTGTTATTGGGATTGTTGCAAATAATAGGGGAACCTTTTCAGAAACCACAATCTCGCGGATAGTAAATAATGGTAGTGTTGTTATTCAACAGAACGCAAATTACACCGCATATGCTGTTGGTGTAAGTGCAACGGCTGGTTTGGCCGAATTCACGAATAGCGTTACAGGGACGATAATTGCGTCTGGCGTTGGCCCGTTGGTTCGCGGCGTTTATGTTTCAGGTAGTTCGGAACACGCTGTTATGCGCGCCTTAAATGAAGGCTATATCGAAACGACGGGTACTTTAGCTAATACTGCGGCTCTTACTGGTGATGCTGCTATGTGGGTTGGGCAGACATATACAGGCTCATCAACCAAAAGTGTAACTGTTGAGAATACTGCAACAGGAACGATTATTGCCAATGGTCCACATGTGGACGGTATTGCAGCATATACAAGTGGTTCAGGTCCGGTGACTGTAACCAATGCCGGAACTGTAATGGCGACAGGCTTAGATGCTGATGGAATTAAGGCTTATTCAATTTTTGGGTCTGTCTTAATAAATATTACAGGTGGAACCGTTACTGGTGGAAGCGGGACGGGAAGTGGTATTCGTGTCAGAAGCCATACATCTAGAAATACAGAGATTAATATTGGGGCTGGAGCCACAGTCACTGCTGCATCAGGTATCGCGATCTTCAACGGAATTAATGGTCTTAGTGGCAACATTGAAGTCAATAATGCCGGGACCATAACGGGTAATCTTCTTCTTGGCGATAATGGCAGAGCAACTGTTGTAAACCAGTCAATTATTACCGGTATTGTTGATCTTGGAGCTGGCAACAATACGCTCACCAATGAAGCTGGTTCAACCATTACCGGTAATATTGTATCGGCGACGGGTTACAATATAATCAGAAATTCGGGTGTGATTGACGGAGATATCGCGCTTGGTTCCGGTAATAACAATACGACGTTGTATGCGGGATCATCAGTCATCAATGTGAGTGGCACGACTGGTGTCAATAACGTGACCGTTATGGGTGATGCGCTCTTTACGTTTCTTGATGGTGGCATTGGTGGTGGTGCTGATACGCTGAGCTTCGATGGTGCAACCCATACCCTTTCGTCAGCAAGCGATGTAGATCACTTTGAGGTGATGAATCTGGTGAACGGGTCGGTCATTACAACATCTGATCTGATCAAGATGACTGATACGGCAGGTGGTGTTGGTGCGATATCTATTGATGCGACTTCGACATTGGCAATTCAGTCCCCATCTGGGTATGAGCTCAACCATGCCCTGTCCGGTACAGGTGTGATCTCTGCACAGATGAATGCGGGTACGGATGCCTTTAACTTTGGCTCAGGTGCAGGTTCTGCCTTTGCGGGTACGCTACAGATGGGGCAGGGCACCTTTGCGCTTTCGGGGCTCAACACGACAGCGCTGACCAACGCAACGCTTCAGGTAGATGTCAATTCAGTTACTACTGTGGGAACAGGTAATCAGGTGATCGGTGGCCTGACTTTTAATGGCGGCACAATGATATTCGATGCAACTGCTCCTGCGCAGATTATTGCAACGAGCTATATCACAGCGGGCAAGCTTGATATTTCCGGTACCGGCACGGTTCAGGTTAATCTGCCGGATGATATCGACAATAGCCAGCCATTGCCAAGCAACACCTTACCGTTGTTGCAGCACGATGATATTACAGCAATGACCAAGCTGGTCAGTTCTGCGAATGTAAATGGTACCGGTGGGGCGCTGGCTCTTGTTGACCAGAGTGGCGTGGTCATTTCCAATGCTCAGATTCTTGATATTGACCAGAATGGCGTAAAAGTTGCCGAAGGGACTTATGATTATCGCCTGCTGAGCGCCTCAGATGGCTTAACTCAGGATGGTCTTTATATTGGTTATGGCCTTAAGCTGGTTAACCTGATTGGTACAGGGAACGATGCACTGGTTCTTGTTCCGGCCATTGGGGCAACAGGTCTTGCTGCTGACCTTTCTGCCCAGTTAACAGGTTCCGGCGATCTTGCCATTGCTGCTGGTGCGGGGCAGACGGTTTCACTGTCGAATACGCTGAACGACTATTCAGGTATTACAACAGTACAGACCGGGACATTGGCAATGGCTGTCGATAATGCTCTAGGCCTTACTTCAATCCTGAATGTCTCTGCCAATGCCGGTTTTGACAGTGCAGGCTATTCCCAGACTGTTGGCGCGCTTAATACCGGTATTGGAGCGAGTGCCGTTATTGCCTCGGGTTCGACCTTCACAATCAGTGATCAGCAGCGTGCAGCAGGTAATACGGAAGGCGGTCTGATCGAAAGCGGTACTCTGTCCGGTGGTGGTACCGTTGTGATCGATTCGTCAATTGTTTCGGTGAATGGTGCTCAGGCAGGCTATACGGGACAAGTTGAGGTTGAAGGTGGCTCTGAGTTGAAACTCAATGCTGCTGATGCCTTTAATTCAGCGCAGGGGATTGAGCTCGCTGCTGCCGAAGATACACTGATCTTCGGTGACCTATCTGGTACCAATGCAACATGGACAGCTATTCCGAACGGTACAGCGGCAGTTAATCTCTCTGGGGCTGGTCGCGTCGAACTGCGTGACGGATCTGATGTTACCCTTTCAGGTGACAGTACAGCTTTTACAGGTCAGTTTGATATTGCGGCTGGCACCGCATTGCGCGCAACCGAAGCAAAGAATCTCGGGACGGCCTCCATTCTGGCCGAAGGGACTTTCAATGCCATTGCCGATACAGACTGGCAGCTTGGTAATGCTGTGACAGGCACGGGAACCGTCCTTAAAACTGGTACGGGATCACTGACGGTTGATCAGGCGCTTTCTGGCTTTACCGGATTAACCAGTATTGAAGAGGGGACGCTGGTCGTTGGTTATTCCACAATGTCCACTGCTTTCGTTGGTGGCAACGTTAGTGTCGCTTCAGGAGGAACTCTGGCTGGTAACGGCACTATTGACGGGGATGTCATAAATACGGGCACAATTAGTGCTCTAAACGCTCTCCCGACTTACAGTACTGCTCCGGCTTCAAACTTCACCATCAATGGCGTATTGACCAACTCCGGTACTGTTCAGCTTGGCGGTTCAGCTATTGGCAATACGATTACAGTTGGTGGTCTTGTTGGGCAGGGTGGTAACTTTGTATTACATACAGCGCTGGCGAATGACAGTTCGGCAACCGACCAGATCATCATAGATGGTGGTACTGTTACTGGTTCGAACTTCGTGTCTATCGTTAATCAGGGTGGTCTGGGTGCCCAGACGACTGGTGACGGTATTCAGGTTGTCGTGGCACAAAACGGTGCAACGACAGCAGCAGGTTCGTTTACGCTATCGAGCCGTGTTGCAGCAGGTGCTTATGAGTACAGCTTGCTTCGTGGTGGACTGGATGGTTCAGGTGAGGGCTGGTATCTGCGTACGCCTCCGATCATAACTCCAGAGACGCCATCCATACCGCTGCCAAGTTCAACGGATGGCCTGCGCCCCGAAGTTCCGACCAACGCAGCGATTGCTCCACTGGCTTCTGAATTTGGTTATGCGATGCTTGGAACACTCCATGAGCGTAGTACAGGTGCCTTTATAAGCTCTGGCCCTGTTTTCGAGGAGCGTAAAGTCAAATGTAAAGATGCGTCCCAGAACTACCGTTGTGTCGTTCGGGTTCCAGTACAGGGCCTCACTGACAGCCAGCGCTTTGTTACCGCCGGATGGGCAAGAATATTTGCTGATAAAGGTGAGAAGAGCCGCAACAACTTCGTTCGTTCTGGTGCTGATTATGGTTATACCCTTGGTGGTGTTCAGGTTGGCCTTGACGTTTATGCCAATGAACAGGCTGACGGTACGCTGGATAAGGCTGGCGTATATGTCGGTTACGGTCAGGTCTCGGGTAAGGTGCGTGATGTGAGTGACGTAAAGGCAGGTTCTGTTGATCTTGATGCAACTTCCGTCGGGGCCTACTGGACACACTATGCGGCCTCTGGCTGGTATACAGACGCCGTTGTTCAGGGAACCTGGTATTCAGCCGAAACCCGGTCGGTAAGGGGTGAACAGACCAAGCCAGATGGCTTCGGCTTTATGGCCTCGATCGAAGGAGGCTATAGCTTCAAGCCTACTTCTGACTGGGTAGTTGAACCGCAGGCACAGCTCATCTACCAGAATGTCACCTTCAACGATACGAATGATAACTACGGTATATTCCACTTCCAGAATAGTGACAGTCTTCGTGGTCGTCTCGGTGTCCGGGTTGCCCATAACTGGAATATGGGTAGCGATACCGATCAGCGCCTGGTTACAGCCTGGATGAGAGCCAATGTCTGGCATGAGTTCAAGGGTGATTACAAAACAATGGTTACTACCCTGCAGGGTTCTTCGCCTTACCAGACGACAACTGCGCTTGGCGGTACATGGGGTGAAATAGGGGCAGGCGGTAGTGCACAGGTGACAGATAGTATCAATCTGTTCATGACAGGTGCCTATCAGCACTCTCTGGATAACAAGGGCCGTCAGAGCTGGAATGGTCGTCTTGGTGTCAACATGAAGTGGTGAGCCACGGAAACTCTGAAAATTAAATGACGCGCTTTAGTCTAGCACGTCGTAGATTGTGATAGTCTGGAAACTGATTTTGTAAAAGGTGGGTTTCAAGTTTTGCAGGAAGTCGGGGGGCTTTCTCCGGCTTCCTGCATTTTGTAATATCCCAATAAAGTATGACCTGATTCACATGATGTAATCTGATTAGGTCAGAGGTATATATTCAAGATAAGGAGTACTTTGTACGACTGTATTCTGGGTAAAATGTATCATTTTGCATATGAAGGTGTTTTATTTTTTGAGAATGGCTTGACATTAATGCGTTGGCCCCGTAAATCGCCGCATCGCCTTCTTGTAAAGGCTGCTACGCGGATGTAGCTCAGTTGGTTAGAGTGCTGGCCTGTCACGCCAGAGGTCGCGGGTTCGAGCCCCGTCATCCGCGCCACTTCCCTTTAAAATTAAATATATACTTTCCAAGGGTTGTTGGCGCTATTCCGCGCTCGCGGTAACGTTCGTTTTTATCCTATTTACTATTTTTTCTTGAATAATTGTCGAGGTGGCTTGCAAGTCAGCGCTGCTTGGTCTATCCAAGCGCATCGAACGGTGCTTGCCACGGGTAAGTATCTGTTTCACGCGGATGTAGCTCAGTTGGTTAGAGTGCTGGCCTGTCACGCCAGAGGTCGCGGGTTCGAGCCCCGTCATCCGCGCCACTTTTTTCATCAGAGATTTATATGTTTGCTGTCAGGCTTGAGCCTTCTCAGGCCTTTTTGGTTTTCGGTTCTAATTCTCTGTTTTCATACATCTTTTAGGATAATAATACTAAAGTAGAATAGTATGTTTTTCCTGTTTTCTCCTGAGACCTTCTAGTTCTTCTTTATAAAAAATAAAAATTACCCCCTGTGCGCACTTGTCACAGGCCAGCTGGTGGGTTAATCCATCACCACAAGTGTTGTCCTGCTACCTTTACGGAAATGTTGGGTTTGGATGACGCCTTTTCGGAGGTCCCACTCCATAGCTTGGACAGGGTGCTGCAATGACTGACCTTCTAAGTGCATATCAACCGCTGGTAATCTTTATCGGCGTTTCGTTAGTAATCAGTATTGGGTTGCTTGTTGCGCCATTTCTGACGGCTGTTTCAAATCCGGACCCGGCTAAGCTCTCGGCTTACGAGTGTGGTTTTAACGCCTTCGATGACGCACGTATGAAGTTTGATGTGCGATTTTATCTCGTCGCTATCCTTTTTATTATCTTCGATCTTGAAGTTGCCTTCCTGTTTCCATGGGCCATCACATTTGGAGCACTTGGCTGGTTTGGCTTTATATCGATGATGGTATTCCTTGGGGTACTGACAATCGGGTTCGTCTATGAATGGAAGAAGGGAGCCTTAGAATGGGATTAATCGACCCTTCCAAAGGGCAGCTTGCAACAGCATCTGTTCCAACCGCTGCAAACCAGACCGATCCCTTCTTTGCATCTGTCAGCAACGAGCTGGCAGATAAAGGCTTTATTGTTGCCAATCTTGACGAGCTGGTGAAATGGGCCCGTAATGGCTCCCTGATGTGGATGAGCTTTGGTCTTGCCTGCTGCGCGGTGGAAATGATGCAGGTTTCCATGCCGCGCTATGACGTTGAGCGTTTTGGTTTTGCGCCGCGTGGTTCGCCCCGTCAGTCTGACGTTATGATTGTCGCCGGAACTCTGACAAACAAAATGGCTCCGGCCCTTCGTCGTGTTTACGACCAGATGCCAGAGCCCCGTTATGTTATTTCCATGGGTTCCTGTGCCAATGGTGGTGGTTACTACCATTATTCCTATTCGGTTGTTCGCGGATGTGACCGTATTGTGCCGGTTGATGTTTATGTCCCTGGCTGCCCTCCAACTGCGGAGGCATTGCTTTACGGAGTTCTGCTCTTGCAGAAGAAAATCCGCCGTACTGGCAACATCGAACGCTGATCAGGTGCTTCATGGATAATTCTCTAAAAGCAACTGATACCGCAGCAGCCCTTAATGAGCTCGGCAAACATATTGCTGATTCTCTTGGGGCTAAGATTGTTGGCTTTAATGTTGCCGTAGGTGAGCTGACGGTTTCTGCCGAAGCTGCTGAGATCATCAATGTTTTGACATTTCTGCGCGATGATGAGCATTGCAAGTTTGTCTGCCTCATTGATCTGTGTGGCGTTGACTATCCAAATCGTGAAAAGCGGTTTGATGTTGTCTACCATCTGCTGTCACCGGCTTTAAACCAGCGTGTTCGCGTTAAAATTCAGTCGGACGAGAATACCCCGGTACCGTCCATCGTTGCGTTTACGCCTGCCGCTGACTGGTTTGAGCGTGAAGCTTATGACATGTATGGCATTGTGTTTGACGGCCATCCGGATTTGCGTCGCCTGCTGACAGACTACGGTTTTGAAGGCTTTCCGCTGCGCAAGGACTTCCCGCTTACGGGCTATGTCGAAGTTCGTTATGACGAAGCACAGGCACGTGTTATTTATGAGCCTGTAAAGCTGCCACAGGAATTTAGAAACTTTGATGCCATGTCACCATGGGAAGGCACAGACTACGTGCTGCCCGGTGATGAAAAGGCTCAGGGTTAAGAGCGGAGAGGGGTAGCCAATGGCCGAACATAATATCCGCAATTTCTCGATCAATTTTGGTCCGCAGCACCCTGCCGCGCACGGTGTGTTGCGTCTGGTTGTTGAGCTTGAAGGCGAAGTCGTTCGCCGCTGTGATCCGCATATCGGTCTTCTGCATCGCGGCACAGAGAAGCTGATCGAGCATAAGACTTATTTGCAGGCAACGCCATACTTTGACCGTCTGGACTATGTGGCTCCGATGAATCAGGAGCATGCATTCTGTCTGGCCGTTGAAAAGCTGCTGGGTGTTAAAGTTCCGCGTCGTGCTCAGCTCATTCGTGTGCTGTACAGCGAAATCGGACGTATCCTGAACCACCTTTTGAATATTACGACACAGGCCATGGACGTTGGTGCATTGACGCCACCTGTCTGGGGCTTCGAAGAACGTGAGAAGCTGCTTATTTTCTGTGAGCGTGCCTCTGGTGCGCGCTTCCATGCCAATTATTTCCGTCCGGGCGGTGTTCATCAGGATATTCCTCCAGAGCTGATCGACGATATCGAGAAGTTCTGCGATCCATTCCTGAAGTTCGTTGATGACCTTGATGCTCTGGTTATGGACAACCGCATCTTCAAACAGCGTAACGTTGATATTGGTGTCATCACCATTGAAGATTGCTGGGCACGTGGTTTCTCTGGCCCCATGGTTCGTTCAACGGGTGTTGCATGGGATTTACGTAAGTCTCAGCCATATGAATGTTACGAAGAAATGGATTTTGACATTCCTGTCGGTTCCCACGGCGACAACTATGATCGTCAGGTGATCCGTATGGAAGAGATGCGTCAGTCCGTTTACCTAATGAAGCAGTGTATCCAGAAGCTTCGTGCTCCTGATGGCAAAGGGCCGGTTAAAGCCGTTGATGGCAAAATCAGTCTTCCATCACGCACAGAGATGAAACGTTCCATGGAAGCCCTGATCCAGCATTTCAAGCTGTTCTCAGAAGGTATCCACGTTCCCGCAGGTGAGGTCTATGCCGCTATTGAAGCTCCTAAGGGGGAGTTCGGCGTCTATCTGGTCTCTGATGGTGGAAATAAGCCTTATCGCTGTAAAATCCGTGCGCCAGGATATCCTCATCTTCAGGCAATGGACTTTTTGGCGAAGAACCATCTGTTGAGCGATATTCCATCGCTTATTGGTTCTATTGACGTTGTGTTTGGCGAGATTGATCGCTGAGTAGAAAACAGGATCGTGCGCGCAATCTGCGCAATACCGATCGGGAGTGAAATGCATGGCAGGTCGTCGGTTTGCCCCTAAAGAGCTTCAGCCGGAAAGTTTTGCTTTCTCGTCTGAAAATGAAGCTTGGGCTCGCGAGCAGATCCAGAAATATCCGGAAGGCCGTCAGGCTTCGGCTATCATTTCCCTATTGTGGCGTGCGCAGAAGCAGGCTGGTGGCTGGTTACCGCAAAAGGCGATTGAGCATGTCGCTGATATGCTTGACATGGCTCACATCCGTGCCGCTGAAGTTGCAACATTCTATACGATGTTCAATCTTGAACCGGTTGGTAAGCATTTCGTACAGCTTTGTGGCACAACACCTTGCCAGCTTCGTGGCGCCAATGAACTCAAGAAAGTTCTGCAAAAGCGTGTTGGCGATGAGCGTCATGTAAATGACGACAGCATTTCCTGGCTCGAAGTTGAGTGCCTTGGTGCCTGCTGTAATGCGCCGATGGTTCAGATCAATGATGATTACTTTGAAGATCTGACACCAGAAACCCTTGAAAAACTGCTCGATGATCTGGCTGCAGGCACGCCGGTTACGCCGGGGCCTCAGAGTGATCGTAAAGCTTCTGAACCCCATAATGCCGTGAAGACCTTGCAGGATGCATCGCTTTATGATGGTTCGCGTCTTGGTTCATGGCGTAAGCGCTTTGAAGAAGAGGCTGTGCATACAATTGATGCTGCCGCCGATAAGCCGAAATCCTGAGGAGGTTTGACAGATGCTTCAGGATAAAGATCGCATTTTCACAAATCTTTACGGACTGCAGCCTTGCGACCTTAAGGGCGCAATGAAGCGTGGTGCATGGGATGGAACGAAGTTCATTCTTGAGCAGGGACGTGACTGGATCATCGATGAGATGAAGAAATCAGGTCTTCGCGGTCGCGGTGGTGCTGGATTCTCGACAGGTTTGAAGTGGTCTTTCATGCCAAAGCAGTCTGATGGACGTCCGCATTATCTGGTCGTCAACGCTGACGAATCAGAGCCGGGCACATGTAAGGATCGCGAAATCCTGCGCCATGATCCGCATCTTCTGGTGGAAGGCTGCATGATTGCATCCTTCGCTATGGGCGCCCATGCTGCTTACATCTATGTTCGCGGTGAATATATTGCTGAGCGGATTGCTCTGCAGAAAGCCGTTGATGAGGCTTACGAAGCCAAGTTGATTGGTAAGGATAATATTCACGGCTATCCGTTTGATCTTTATGTTCACCATGGTGCCGGAGCTTATATCTGCGGTGAAGAAACCGCGATGCTTGAGAGCCTTGAAGGCAAAAAGGGAATGCCGCGCATGAAGCCGCCATTCCCGGCCAATATGGGGCTCTATGGTTGCCCAACGACGGTCAACAATGTTGAGTCGATTGCAGTTGCCGGTACAATCCTGCGTCGGGGTGCCAGCTGGTTCTCCAGCCTTGGTCGCCCCAATAACGCTGGTACTAAACTCTTCTGTGTTTCTGGCCATGTTAACAAGCCATGTAACGTTGAAGAGGAAATGGGTGTTACATTCCGCGAGCTGATCGATACACACTGTGGTGGTGTCCGTGGCGGATGGGATAATCTCTTGGCCGTTATTCCCGGCGGTGTTTCTGTGCCTGTTGTCCCGGCTGATCAGATTATTGATGCGCCAATGGATTTCGATACATTGCGGGGTCTTGGTTCTGGACTTGGAACTGCGGCGGTTATCGTGATGGATAAATCAACGGATATTATCCGCGCCATTGCCCGTATTTCTCACTTCTACAAACACGAAAGCTGTGGTCAGTGCACGCCTTGCCGTGAAGGCACGGGCTGGATGTGGCGCGTGATGGAACGTATGGCGATCGGTCGGGCTCACAAGGGTGAGATCGATATGTTATTTGAGGTTACAAAGCAGGTTGAAGGGCGTACAATCTGTGCGCTTGGTGATGCTGCGGCATGGCCTATTCAGGGCTTGATCCGGCACTTTCGTCCGGAAATCGAGAAGCGAATTGATGATTATGCTGCTAACCCGCATGCGGAGCCTGTGCTCCATGCGGCAAAGTAAGCGTTGGATACCAGAGGGCACGATCAGATGACCAAAATCATTGTCGATGGTATCGAGGTTGACGTTCCTGCTGATTACACGCTGATGCAGGCGTGTGAGGCAGCTGGTGCGGAAATTCCACGTTTCTGCTACCACGAGCGTCTTTCGATTGCAGGCAACTGCCGGATGTGCCTTGTTGAAATCAAGGGCGCTCCAAAGCCAGTCTCGTCCTGTTCATGGGGTGTCAGTGACTGTCGTCCGGGCCCGAACGGTGAGCCGCCTGAAATTTCTACAAAATCCGCAACCGTCAAGAAGGCCCGGGAAGGGGTGATGGAGTTCATTCTCATCAATCACCCACTCGACTGCCCGATTTGTGATCAGGCTGGCCAGTGTGATCTTCAGGATCAGGCAATGGCTTATGGCGCTGATCGTTCGCGGTTTAAGGAAGATAAACGCGCGATTCCCGATAAATACATTGGCCCGCTGGTCAAAACCTCAATGAATCGCTGCATTCAGTGCACGCGCTGTGTTCGTTTTTGTGCTGAGGTTGCTGGCGTTCCAGAAATAGGTGCCCTGTGGCGTGGTGAAGATACCGAGATCACAACCTATCTCGAACAGGCCATGACGTCGGAGCTTCAAGCCAATGTTGCTGATCTTTGCCCGGTTGGTGCTCTGACCCATCGTCCAAGCGCTTTCAACTTCCGCCCTTGGGAGCTCACACACACAGATTCAGTTGATGTGATGGATGCTGTTGGCTCAGCAATCCGCGTTGACACCCGTGGTCGTGATGTTATGCGCATACTGCCGCGTCTCAACGAAGACATCAATGAGGAGTGGATTTCTGACAAGACCCGGCACATTGTCGATGGTCTGCATGCACAGCGCCTTGATCGGCCTTATGTGCGTGATAATGGCAAGCTTCGTCCGGCAACTTGGGCAGAGGCCTTTGAACGTATTGCTGCTAAGGTCAAATCTTCCAAGAAGATTGGTGCGATTGTTGGTGATCTCGCAGCCGTTGAAGAAATCTACGCCCTGAAGCTTCTGATGCAGGCACTTGGTAGCAAGAATATCGACAGCCGTCAGAACGGAACAGTCCTTCATTCCAAGTTTGGCCGCGCATCTTATACTTTCAACAGCACGATTGCCGGTATTGAAGAAGCTGATGCGATCCTGATCATTGGTTCCAATCCTCGGGTTGAAGCCTCACTGGTCAACGTCCGTATTCGCAAGCATTGGCGCAATACCGAGCTGCCTATCGCTGTTATCGGTGAAAAAGCTGATCTGACATATGATTATGCTTACCTCGGCGCTGGTGCTGAGACACTGGCTGATCTGGTTTCTGGCAAGGGTGATTTCGCCAAGGTTCTGAAAGATGCCAAGAAGCCTCTGATCATTATCGGGCAGGGTGCTTTGACCCGTGCTGATGGTCTGGCGGTTTATGGCCTTGCAGCACAGCTTGCTCAGGATGTCGGTGTTATCTCTGATGACTGGAACGGTTTTGCTGTTCTGCATACGACGGCATCACAGGTTGGTGCACTTGATGTCGGGTTTGTTCCTGAAGATGGTGCTTTGACAGCTGCCGAAATGGCAAAAGCTGGTTTTGTTGATGTGCTTTATAATCTTGGTGCTGATGAGCTTGATATCGAAGACGATACTTTCGTTATTTATCAGGGCTCTCACGGTGACCGTGGTGCACATCGTGCAGATGTTATTCTGCCAGGTGCAACCTATACGGAAAAATCCGGCACATATGTAAATACCGAAGGACGTGTTCAGATGGCCTTCCGGGCCAACTTCCCACCGGGTGATGCCCGCGAGGATTGGGCTATTATTCGCGCATTGTCTGATGTTCTTGGTCAGAAACTGCCATTTGACAGCCTTGAGGCTCTTCGCCGTCATCTTTATGCAGCCCATCCGCATATGGCAGCGATTGATAGCGTATCGCAGGGTGATCTAATTTCTGCTCTCAAGGCTATCGTCAAAGAGGCCGGCAAGGGTACAGTTTCGAAAGAGGCTTTCCTGTCACCTGTTGCCAATTTCTATTTCACCAACCCGATTGCACGTGCATCAGAAGTGATGGCGGAATGTTCCGCAGTACGCAGCAATCAGTTGCAAGCCGCAGAATAAGGGGGTGGAGATGTCCTGGATCGATACTCTCATACAGATTGCAATTGTTATAGGTCAGAGCCTTCTCCTGATTGTCGCTCTGCTTCTATTCATTGCTTATATTCTGTATTCTGACCGCAAAATCTGGGCTGCTGTCCAGTTGCGTCGCGGCCCGAACGTTGTTGGCCCTTGGGGCTTGTTGCAGTCTTTTGCGGATTTGCTGAAGTTTGTTCTGAAAGAGCCGGTTATTCCGTCTTCCTCAAACAAGGTTCTGTTTCTGCTGGCACCGTTGATCACCTGTCTGCTGTCGCTTGCGACATGGGCAGTGATTCCGCTGAATGCCAATTGGGTGATTGCTGATATCAACGTTGGTGTTCTTTATGTTTTGGCGATTTCATCCCTGAGCATTTACGGAATCATCATCGGAGGTTGGGCTTCAAACTCCAAGTATCCATTTCTCTCTGCTTTGCGTAGTGCTGCGCAGATGGTGTCTTACGAAGTCTCAATCGGCTTTGTTGTTGTCACCGTTTTGATGTGCGCCGGTACGCTCAATCTGTCCAAGATTGTTGAAGCGCAGGATAGTGCATGGGGTATGCTTGGCTGGTACTGGCTGCCATTGCTGCCGATGTTCGTGATCTTCTTCATTTCCGGTTTGGCTGAAACAAACCGTCCTCCATTTGATCTGGCTGAAGCAGAATCCGAACTCGTTGCCGGTTATCAGGTTGAATACGGTTCAACACCTTATCTTCTCTTCATGCTGGGTGAATATGTTGCCATCATGGTTCAGTGTGCCATGGGTGCACTATTGTTCCTTGGCGGCTGGCTGTCGCCAATTCCATTCGCCCCATTCACATGGGTTCCGGGTGTGATCTGGTTTGTCCTCAAGGTGTGCTTCCTGTTCTTCCTTGTGGCTATGGCTAAGGCAATTGTTCCGCGTTACCGCTATGACCAGTTGATGCGTCTTGGATGGAAGGTCTTCCTGCCAATTTCACTCTTTATGGTGGTTGCTGTGGCATTCGTCCTGAAATTAACCGGTATGGCGCCGGGTGCTTGAGGAGAGATGAAGTTATGAAACTCGACCAAGCTGCAAAATCCATATTCCTGAAGGAATTTATCGGCGCCTTCTTCTTGACGATGCGCTATTTCTTCAAGCCAAAACCAACGGTCAACTATCCGTTTGAAAAAGGCTATTTGAGCCCGCGTTTTCGTGGTGAGCATGCGCTGCGCCGCTATCCCAATGGCGAAGAACGCTGCATTGCCTGTAAGCTTTGTGAGGCAATCTGCCCGGCTCAGGCTATTACAATTGAAGCGGGCCCCCGTGGCAACGACGGTACCCGTCGTACGACCCGTTACGATATCGATATGACAAAATGCATCTACTGCGGTTTATGTCAGGAAGCCTGTCCAGTTGAAGCAATTGTTGAAGGGCCAAACTTTGAGTTCGCGACGGAAACCCGTGAAGAGCTTTTCTATAACAAGGAAAAACTGCTTGAGAACGGTGCCCGTTGGGAGCGTGAAATCGCCCGTAACATTATTAAAGACGCTCCTTATCGCTAAGGGCAAAACGGCCGGACATTAGTCTGTCCATTGAACAGTTGATCGGGTCAGGGGAACTTGCCCGGTTATCGCAGAACAGGGGCAATCGGGTTGGTCCGGTTGGCAATAGAAGGGGCCGCGCAATGCGGCTTGAGCTGAGCATATGACGGTTACTGCCGCCTTCTTTTATTTATTCTCGTGTGTCGCAGTGGCATCTGCTGCCGTTGTTGTCACCGCCCGTAATCCGGTGCACTCGGTGCTTTTTCTGATATTGGCTTTCGTCAATGCTGCGGGTTTGTTCATCCTGTTGGGTGCCGAATTTTTGGCAATGCTCTTGGTTATTGTCTATGTCGGCGCTGTTGCGGTGCTGTTCCTCTTCGTCGTGATGATGCTGGACGTCGACTTCCAAGAATTGCGCAAGGGCTCTAAAAAGTATGTTCCGATTGGAATGCTGATCGGTGTCATCTTCCTTGTTGAGCTCATTTTGGTTGTGAGTGCATGGGTTATTGACCCGGCAACAGTGACCGGTGTTGCAACGACGAAAGCAGCTGTAAGCGGTTTGACGAATACCGAAGCGCTCGGCCATGTGCTCTACACTGATTATGTTTATTTCTTTGAAGCTGCGAGCTTGATCCTGCTGATCGCCATGATTGGCGCCATTATGCTGACGCACCGCGAACGTGAGAACGTTAAGCGTCAGAATATTTCCGAGCAGGTCGCCCGTGATCAATCAACCGTCAAATTGCGGAAAGTTCCTTTCCGTGAAGGCGTTTAAGGGGGCAAAAATGATAGGATTGGTTCATTATCTCATCGTTGCTGCCATTCTGTTTACCATTGGCGTCTTCGGTATCTTTCTCAATCGTAAGAATGTAATCGTCATTTTGATGTCGGTTGAGCTCATTCTTCTGGCCGTGAATATCAACTTCATAGCTTTCTCCTCATTCCTGAATGACATTGTCGGGCAGGTTTTTGCTTTGTTTATCCTGACTGTTGCGGCTGCTGAGGCTGCAATCGGTCTGGCTATTCTTGTGACGTTCTTCCGTAACCGCGGGTCGGTTGCCGTTGAAGACGCCAGCACGATGAAAGGCTGAGGGGGCTTAAAATGGGTAATGCGATGTATTACGCTATCGTTTTCCTGCCACTGCTTGGCTTCCTGACCGCCGGGATACTCGGACGCTGGATTGGTGCTCGAGGCAGTGAGCTGGTTACGACATCCCTGATGGCTGTTGTTGCCGTACTGTCCTGGATTGCATTCTTCGATGTTGCTCTGGGAATCGGTGGTGCAAAGGTGCCTGTTGCGCTCTGGATCCAGTCCGGTGATCTGGTCGCAAACTGGATGCTCCGTATTGATACGCTGACAGCTGTCATGCTGGTTGTGGTCAATACCGTCTCGGCATTGGTGCACCTGTATTCAATCGGCTACATGCATGAAGATCCGCATCGTCCGCGTTTCTTTGCCTATCTGTCGCTCTTCACATTCGCAATGCTGACGCTGGTGACAGCAGACAATCTGTTGCAGATGTTCTTCGGCTGGGAAGGCGTTGGTCTGGCATCTTATCTGCTGATCGGCTTCTGGTTCCAGAAAGATTCGGCAAATGCTGCTGCGATGAAAGCCTTTATCGTCAACCGTGTTGGTGACTTTGGCTTCCTGCTCGGCATCTTCCTTGTTTTCGTTCTCTTCGGTTCCATTACCTTCGACCAGATTTTCCCGAATGTTCAGGCTCATACGAGTGAAACATTCCGGTTTATCGGCTTTGAGTGGAACGCAATTACGCTTGCATGTCTGCTGCTTTTCCTTGGCGCTATGGGTAAATCTGCCCAGTTCCTGCTGCATACATGGCTGCCAGATGCGATGGAAGGCCCGACACCAGTGTCTGCGCTGATCCACGCCGCGACAATGGTCACCGCCGGTGTCTTCATGGTTGCACGCTTCTCACCTCTGTTTGAGGCTGCTCCTGATGCACTGGTTGTTGTCACTATTGTTGGCGCGATCACAGCATTCTTTGCAGCGACCGTTGGTCTCGTTCAGAACGATATCAAACGCGTCATTGCCTATTCCACCTGTTCGCAGCTCGGATATATGTTTGTTGCGCTTGGGGTTGGTGCTTATGGGGCAGGGGTATTCCACCTGTTCACACACGCTTTCTTCAAGGCGCTGCTGTTCCTTGGAGCCGGTTCTGTCATTCATGCTATGCACCATGAGCAGGACATGCGCCATATGGGGGCTCTGCGCCGCTATATTCCGTTTACAACTGTGATGATGGCCATTGGTACACTGGCTCTGACAGGCTTCCCATATACGGCAGGCTATTATTCCAAGGATGCAATTATTGAAGCTGCTTACGCTTCAACGCGCTTTGGCTCTGGTCTGGCATTCACGGCAACTGTTGTTGCTGCGCTGATGACTTCCTTCTACTCATGGCGTCTTTTCTTCATGACCTTTGAAGGAATGGCACGCTGGGGCAATCATGATCATGGCCATGATGGCCATCATGGTCACGGTGATCACAAGCCGCATGAAAGTCCGTTTGTCATGCTGTTCCCGCTGATCATTCTGGCATTCGGTGCTCTTGCTGCAGGTTACGTTTTCAAAGATTACTTCATTGGCCACGATTATGAGGGCTTCTGGAAGGGCGCGCTTTACACAGCTGCTGACAACAAAATCCTTGAAGACATGCATCATGTCCCGGCTTGGGTTGCCTATTCACCATTTGTCATGATGGTCCTTGGCTTCCTGATTGCTCTGGTCATGTACATCGTCAATACGTCACTGCCAGCAAAGATCGCCAATGCAGTGCCTGCACTTTACCGCTTCCTGCTCAACAAGTGGTACTTCGATGAGCTGTACGACATTCTGTTCGTTCGTACGGCCCAGCGACTGGGTCGCTTCTTCTGGAAGTTCGGTGATGGTGCCGTGATTGATGGTCTTGGTCCGAATGGTATTGCAGCCCGTGTACTTGATGTAACGCGTGGTGTTGTTCGTCTGCAGAGCGGGTATGTTTATCACTATGCCTTTGCCATGCTGATTGGTGTTGCTGCTTTTGTTAGCTGGTATCTTGCAGGGGGTGCGCTCTGATGTTTGGTTTTGGCCTTCTCTCCGCTCTTGTCCTGCTGCCGGTTGTTGGCGCTTTTCTGATCCTCATGCTTAGTGGGGAAGAGAAGGGTGTTCGCAACAACGCACGTATGATTGCTCTTGTGACAACATTGGTGACCTTCGTTGTCTCTCTGGTGGCATGGGGTAAATTTGATACGTCAACGGCTGCCTTCAGTATGGTTGAAGTTCATCCCTGGCTGTCTGATACGATTGTTTTCAAGCTGGGCGTTGACGGTTTTTCCATGCCGTTCGTTCTGCTCACAACATTCCTGATGCCGTTCTGCATTCTTGCGTCATGGCGTTCAATCGAGAACCGTGTTCGCGAATACATGATTGCCTTCCTGATTCTGGAAGCAACAATGATTGGTGTGTTCGTTGCGCTTGATCTGGTTCTCTTCTACCTGTTCTTTGAAGCTGGCCTGATCCCAATGTTCCTGATCATCGGTATCTGGGGCGGCAAGCGTCGTATCTATGCAAGCTTCAAGTTCTTCCTGTATACCTTGCTTGGCTCGGTTCTGATGCTGCTGGCAGTTCTTGCTATGTACTGGCAGACAGGAACAACCGATATCGAAGCCTTACTTCAGTATAAATTTGGTTCTTCGTTGCAGACATGGCTATGGCTTGCCTTCTTTGCATCTTTCGCTGTGAAGATGCCTATGTGGCCGGTTCATACATGGCTGCCAGATGCGCACGTTGAAGCGCCAACCGCTGGTTCGGTTATTCTGGCCGGTATTCTGCTGAAAATGGGTGGTTACGGTTTCATCCGTTTCTCACTGCCGATGTTCCCGGAAGCTTCCCACTTCTTTACACCAATGGTGTTTACACTCTCCGTGATCGCGATTGTGTATACCTCTCTGGTTGCCTTGATGCAGGAAGATATCAAGAAGCTGATTGCCTATTCGTCCGTTGCTCACATGGGCTTCGTGACAATGGGGCTGTTCTCTATGACCGCACAGGGTGTGCAGGGAGCGATGTTCCAGATGATCTCACATGGTCTGGTCTCGGGTGCGCTGTTCCTTTGCGTTGGTGTTATCTATGACCGGATGCATACTCGTGAGATTGCGGCCTATGGTGGCTTGGCTAACAGAATGCCGCTATATGCTGTTGTGTTTATGGTTTTCACAATGGCAAACGTTGGCCTGCCAGGCACATCCGGATTCGTCGGTGAATTTCTGAGCCTGACAGGTGCATTCCGCTCCAGCCCGTGGGTTGCGCTGTTTGCGACAACGGGTGTCATTCTGTCGGCCGGTTATGCTTTGTGGCTCTACCGCCGGGTCATGTACGGACCGCTTGAAAAGCCAGAACTTGCCGGGATCAAAGATCTCTCCAAGAGAGAAATCATCATCATGGCACCTCTGTTTGTTCTGGTGATCTATTATGGCTTCCAGCCAGAACCAATTCTGTCCAGCTTCTCGGCTTCAACCGATGCGCTGATTTCCAATTACAATGCCGCTCTTGCTACGGTGAAGACGGCTGTGGCCGCTGCCTATTGAGGTTCCGATGAATTCGCAATTTGTCCTTCCTGATTTTGCACCAGCCCTGCCGGAGATCATTCTTGCAGCTGCTGCGCTGATACTTGTTCTGGTTGGTGTTTTTGCCAAACAGCGACCATTCAGCATTGTTTGCGGCGGTGCCATTCTGGCATTGTTTGTGGCACTTGTGCTTGTCGTTATGGCGCCTGATGCACGGGTTGAAACATTTGGCGGTGCTTTTGTGAACGATGCCTTTGCTCGCTTCATGAAGGCTCTGAGCCTGATAGGTTCAATCGCAGCTCTCGTCATGTCAGGTGACTACTTACGCCGCAATAACATTGCCATTTTCGAGTTCCCGCTGCTGGTTCTGCTGGCAACAACCGGTATGTTAATGGTGATTTCAGCCAACAATCTGATTGCCCTTTATATCGGGCTTGAGTTGTTCAGCTTATCATCATACGTGATTGCCGCCTTACATCGCGATAATCTGCGCTCATCAGAAGCTGGTCTGAAATATTTCGTACTTGGTGCTCTTTCATCCGGTATGCTGCTGTATGGCGCATCTTTGATCTATGGTTTCACAGGTTCCATCAGCTTCCCGGTTATCGCAAAGGCTGTTGCCGTTGAAGGTGCAACAGGGCCAGGCATTGGTATTATCGTTGGTATGGTGTTCATGGCTGCTGGTCTTGCGTTCAAGATTTCGGCTGTTCCGTTCCATATGTGGACACCAGACGTCTATGAAGGCTCACCAACACCGGTCACGGCTTTCTTTGCAACGGCACCTAAAATGGCTGCCATGGCTATGGCTGTGCGCGTGTTTATTAGCGCATTCCCGGCGATTACATCACAATGGCAGCAGATCATTGTCTTCATGTCGATTTTGTCGATGGTTCTTGGTGCTTTTGCTGCAATCGGTCAGAAGAACATCAAGCGTCTGATGGCTTATTCTTCAATTGCCAATATCGGTTTTGCGCTTGTTGGTCTTTCTGCCGGTACGGTTGAAGGTGTTAATGGCGTTATCGTTTATATGGCAATCTATCTGGCTATGACGGTTGGTTCTTTTGCCTGCATTCTGTCCATGCGTCGTGATGGCGTGAATGTTGAGACGATTGATGATCTCGCAGGGAGTGGCAAGACTAATCCGATGATGGCTTTCTGCCTTGCCATGTTCATGTTCTCCATGGCCGGTATTCCGCCGCTTGCAGGGTTCTTTGCCAAATTCTTTGTCTTCTCTGCTGCTATTAAAGCCAATATGCTGACACTTGCTATCATTGGTGTGCTGAGCAGTGTTGTAGGTGCTTATTATTATCTTCGTATCGTCAAGGTTATGTACTTTGATGAGCCGAAGGGCGCTTTCGATAAAATGGATATGGGTGTCAAAGGCGCTCTTGCTGTTTCTTTCGTGGTTGTCTTCTTCTTTGCGCTTTGGCCATCCCTGTTGCTTGATGCAGCAGCAAGTGCGGCTCACGCTCTGTTTTGAGATATGAAAGCGATACGGGCATGAGTGACGTTATCCTGCCCGTATCCCTTCGAGAGAAGGGATACCGCCTTGTCTGGCAGGCGGAGACTGGTTCAACCAATGAAGATGCCATGCAGGCTGCCAGAGAGGGCGCAGAAACGCCTTGTTGGTACGTTGCTCGCCAGCAGCAAGCCGGGCGAGGCCGACACGGCAGACAGTGGCTATCGCCTGCCGGAAATCTTTACGCCAGTCTTCTTTTAAAAAATCCGTGCTCCATGGTTGAGGCGCCACAACTCGGTTTTGTAACCGGTATTGCCCTTTACGATGCGCTTAAAACTCTGACAGGGGCCCAGGTTCCTGATCTTGCGCTTAAGTGGCCAAATGATGTGCTGTTCAATGGGCAGAAGCTTGTTGGTCTTCTCCTCGAGTCTCAATGCATGGGAGATCAGGTTCATATTGTTATTGGTTGCGGAATCAATGTTTCTCATCGGCCTGACAATCCGCAATATCCTGTGGCAATGCTTCATGATCTGAACCCAGATTTATCTTTGTCAGACGTATTTTCAGCTTTCAGCTTATCATTCGATCATGTCCTGTCTGTTTGGCAGGAAACACGTGGCTTATCTGCAATAGAACGTTTCCATCCCATCCGTGAACTATGGCTGGAGCGCGCAGGCGGAATTGGAAAATCAGCCAGCGTCAATCTTCCCAATGGTAAAATCAACGGTAGTTTTATAGGAATAGATGCTCTTGGCCGGTTGGAATTGGACACAGGGAACGGAATAAAGTTGATAGATGCCGGTGATCTGTTCTTTCCAAAGGCATAGGGTTGAATATTACCCTTTAATGTTAGAGGGTACTCGTATTTGAATAATACCGTAGTTTTGCAAGAAGCTAAGGCTGACAGGAAAAGATATTACGATGACGCGTGGTAAAGACGAACTGGTATTCCTACCCCTAGGTGGGCTTGGAGAGATTGGCATGAACGCCGCTCTCTATGGGTTCGGTCCTCCACGTCAGAAAAAATGGATACTCATTGATTGTGGTATGGGCTTTGGCAGCGAAGAAAGTCTGCCGGGGATTGATGTTGTTTATCCGGATTTGAAGTTCATTGAGGCGCAGCGTGAAAACCTCCTTGGCGTTATTATTACGCACGCTCACGAAGATCATATTGGTGCTATTGCAGACCTATGGTCAAACCTTAAGGTGCCCGTTTACGCAACACCATTTGCTTGCGGTCTGCTCGAAACCCGTAAGCTGTCAGAGCCAGGTGCGCCCAAGGTTGAGCTTAGGGTTGTAAAGCCGGGGCAGAGGTTTGATGTTGGCCCATTTAATATCGAATATATCCCGGTTTCTCACTCGATCCCCGAAGCAAATGCATTGGCGCTGCGTACACCGCATGGTCTTGTTGTCCACACAGGTGACTGGAAGCTGGATGCCGCGCCTTATGAGGGCGCTATCACATCACCGGAAACTTTCTCCAAATTGGGAGATGAGGGGGTTCTGGCGCTTGTATGTGACTCAACCAATGTTCTGCGAGATGGGCAGAGCCCAACAGAAACAGAAGTTGCTGAAAGCCTTGCAAAGCTGATTGCTGCCTCACCACACCGGGTTGCGGTAACGACATTCGCATCCAATGTTGCGCGTATCAAAGCTGTTGCAGATGCTGCCAAGAAATGTGGCCGTAAGCTGGTTGTTGTTGGCCGGGCGATTGATCGTGTGATGATGGTGGCTGAAGAGTGCGGCTATCTGCAGGGTGTTGATGAATATGTTTCGGGTGATTCATTCGAGAAAATCCCGCGTGACAAGGTTGTTGCCCTGTTGACAGGCTCACAGGGTGAGCCAAGGGCCGCTATGGCGCGTATCGCGGATAAAACGCACCCTGATGTACGCTTTGCATCCGGTGACCGGGTAATCTTCTCTGCACGTGCTATTCCCGGTAATGAGCGCGCGATTGGCAAGATCATTAATGCTCTCGTCCGTGATGGCGTTGAGGTCATCACGGATGGGCAGCAACTCGTTCATGTTTCAGGTCACCCCAGACGTGGTGAGCTGGAACGCATGTATGGCTGGACACGGCCACAGATTGCCGTGCCGGCTCATGGCGAAGATCTTCACCTTGAAGAGCATGCCAAGATGGCTAAGGGCTTGGGCGTTCCTGAAGTTGCCTCTATCCGTAATGGACAGATGCTCCGTTTGGCTCCGGGTCCGGCAGAAGTTATTGATGAAGTTGGGGCCGGACGTATCTTCAAGGATGGTCAGTTACTGACGGATGGAAGTGACAGGGCCATTGCTGAGCGCCGTAAGCTTTCTTTCGCTGGCATTGTATCAATTGGTATAGCCATTGATGGGCGCGGTGATCTCGCTGGTGACCCAATCATTGAAACAATGGGGCTACCTGTTGAAACGCGTAATGGCCATACCCTTGAAGGTGTTATTGAACGTGCTGTTGATAATGTGTTTTCCGGCCTGCCAAAACCAAGACGTCGTGATCCGGAAACGGTTGAGGACGCTGTGAAGCGCGGTGTTCGGGCTGCGGTGAATGGCGTTTGGGGTAAAAAGCCTGCCTGCCATGTTATGGTGGTTGAGGTTTAAGCGCTCTTCGCCTTAAAGATAATATCCTGAGATGGCAAAACAAAGCATCCTGTTCCCGGAAAATCATAAAGGGGAAACGGATGATCGGTCGTCTCAATCATGTTGCTATTGCTGTTCCTGATCTGAAAGCTGCTGCGGCAACTTACAGAGATGCTTTAGGGGCTAAGGTATCCGCTCCGCAGGAGTTGCCAGAACATGGTGTGACGGTGTGTTTCGTCAATCTCCCCAATACCAAGATTGAACTGCTTGAGCCTTTGGGTAAAGCTTCACCTGTTGCCAAGTTTATGCAGGATAATGCCTCTGGTGGCATTCATCATGTCTGTTATGAGGTTGATGATATTATCGCGGCTCGTGATCGTCTTTTGGCGCAAGGCGCACGTATCATTGGTGATGGTACGCCAAAGATTGGAGCACACGGCCTGCCAGTCTTGTTTTTACATCCTAAAGACTTTTGCGGAACTTTGGTTGAGCTTGAACAACGCTCCGCTTAGAATAAGTTCTGGACACAGCAGTAGCTGTGGCAAGACAGAGCAGGGTGAATGCAGCTTATCAGTAAAATTTCAGCGAACCTATGGTTGGCGGCTGGTGTCGTTGGCTCCTTAACGGTTGCGGCTATTGTGTTTGCTGTTTGGGTTTGCAGAATGCATCTGTTGGGAGCTGTCGCATTTTACTTCGTTGTCTGGTGGATCACACTGTTTATCGCACTGCCGATTGGAATACGGTCACAGATTGAAACAGGAGGCACCGTTACGGGCACCGAACCGGGGGCTCCAAATGTTCCGCAGATTCGCGAACGGGCTGTTTTAACAACTTTGTTGGCTGATGTTATCTTTATGGCAGCAGCCATAATTCTGCCCTTTGCGGGCTTATGAGTATCTTGCAAACAGGACTCAGCACAAGTTTCACTAAAGATTCTGTAAATGCCGTTGTGTCTTTCGCAAAGACAGTTTAGGCGTTTTATGAATGTTTAATAGCTCTTTACGCCAGAAGGCCAGTCATGCGCTTAAGTCGTTATTTTCTTCCTATTCTCCGTGATACCCCTAAAGAAGCCGAAATCGTTTCGCATCGCCTGATGCTGCGGGCCGGGCTGATCCGCCAGCAATCTGCGGGTCTTTATTCGTGGTTGCCGATGGGGCTTCGCGTATTGAATAAAATCAATGCGATTATTCGTGAAGAGCAGAACCGTGCGGGCGCCATTGAGCTACTGATGCCAACAATCCAGTCTGCTGATCTGTGGCGCGAATCTGGCCGTTATGATGCCTATGGCAAGGAAATGCTGCGCATTACCGATCGTCATGAGCGTGAAATGCTCTATGGGCCAACCAATGAGGAAATGATTACGGATATCTTCCGTAGCTATGTCAAATCCTACAAAGATTTGCCGCTGAACCTCTATCACATTCAGTGGAAGTTCCGCGATGAGGTCCGCCCACGCTTTGGTACGATGCGGTCTCGTGAGTTTCTGATGAAGGATGCTTATTCCTTCGATCTGGATCAGGCATCTGCAACTCATTCCTATAACAAGATGTTTGTTGCTTATCTGCGCACCTTTGCCCGCATTGGTCTGAAATCCATTCCAATGCGCGCGGATACAGGCCCGATTGGTGGTAACCTGAGCCACGAGTTCATCATTCTTGCCAACACAGGTGAGAGCGAAGTGTTCTGTCACAAGAACTACCTTGATTTCGATATTCCAGCCGCTGACACAGATTTCGATGATGTTGATGGTTTGCAGAAGACGGTCGACAAGTGGACATCTCTCTACGCTGCAACTTCTGAGATGCATGATGAGAAAGCTTATGCAGAGGTCCCGGCTGGTGATGCTGTCTCTGCCCGTGGCATTGAAGTTGGCCATATCTTCTATTTCGGTACCAAGTACTCAGAAGCTATGGGTGCCAAGGTTATGGGCCCGGATGGGCAGGAACGCCCGGTTCACATGGGCTCCTATGGTATCGGCCCAAGCCGTCTGACTGCTGCAATCATCGAAGCCAGCCATGATGAAAACGGCATTATCTGGCCAGATGCTGTGGCACCGTTTGATGTTGCTCTGCTTAACCTGAAGGTTGGGGATGGGGCTTCTGATGAAGCTTGTGCCAAGATTTATAAGGCTCTGACAGCTGCTGGACGCGATGTCCTTTATGATGATCGTGACGAGCGCCCGGGTGCCAAGTTCGCAACAGCTGATCTGGTTGGTATTCCATGGCAGGTTGTTGTTGGTCCGAAAGGTCTTGCAGAAGGCAAGATTGAACTGAAGCGTCGTAGCACAGGCGAAAAGCATGAGCTTTCCGTGGATGCTTTAATCGACAGACTGACAGTCGACGCCTAAGGCTTCTTGATGAGCAACGAAGAACAGATACAGCCAACAAAGCCTTTTGCCGCTTTTGAGTGGATGCTTGCTGGACGCTATTTAAGAACGCGTCGCAGGGAAGGCTTTGTATCGGTTATTGCGCTGTTCTCATTTTTGGGAATCATGCTTGGAGTGGCCGTATTGATTACGGTTATTTCTCTACTGAATGGTTTTCGTCATGATCTTCAGGATCGCTTGCTTGGAAACAGCGGCAACATCTTTCTGTCGGCGATGGATTCTCCGTTGAAGGATTACGTCGAAGTTTCTGATAAAATTGGTAAAATATCCGGTGTTCAACTGGTTTTGCCAATGGTTGAAGGGCAGGCGTCCGTATCATCGCCCTATGGTTATGGCGGCGCCATGATCCGCGGTGTTCGTGGTTCTGATATCCTGAAAATCAAATCTGTCGCTGATACGCTGCAGAGCGGAACACTTGAGAATTTTGAAAACTCTGGTGGTGTCGCAATTGGTGCACGCCTTGCCCATAATCTAGCCCTTCAGGTTGGTGACCAGATTACCCTTATGACCCCAAAGGGAGCAGCGACGCCGTTTGGCACAGCGCCGCGCATTAAGGGCTATCAGGTTGTTGCTATCTTTGAACTCGGCTTAGCAGATCTCGATGCCTCAAGTGTCTATATGCCGATACAGGAAGCACAGAGCTTCTTTGATCGGGATAATGATGTTTCAATCATTAATGTGTTTCTGGATGATGCTGATAAGACAGAAGCCACTATTCGTCAGATAGATGAAGTTGCAGGGCGTCCCTTGCTTGTCAATGACTGGCGTCAGCGTTACCGGACATTCTTTGGAGCTTTACAGGTTCAGCGTAAGCTGGCCTTTATCGTTGTCGGTCTCGTGGTTCTTGTTGCAGCACTGAATATCATTTCCGGCATGATCATGCTGGTGAAGGATAAATCTTCCGATATTGCTATCTTGCGCACAATGGGTGCAACGCGGGGGGCGATCATGCGCGTCTTCCTGATGACAGGTGCATCAATTGGGGTCGCCGGAACCATTGCAGGCTCCATCCTTGGGTTGTTGATAGCTTTTAATGCTGAAGCTATTCAAGGGTTTATCGAGCGCTTGACAAATACCAATCTCTTTCCGCCGGAAGTTTATCTGCTTGATCATCTGTCATCACGCGTTGTTGCTGGTGATGTCTTGCTGGTTGTTCTGATGGCTCTGACACTGTCGCTACTTGCAACGCTTTATCCTTCTTGGCAGGCCGCGCGTCTCGATCCGGTTCAGGCCTTGAGATATGGGTGATGGCATGAATCAGACCAGACCAACACCAAGTCTCTATCTCCAAAAGGTCGGCCGGCGTTATCCGCAGGCTGATGGTTTTCTTGAGATTCTGAATGAGGCTGATCTGGCAATCTGGCCGGGAGAGCTTGTTGCGCTTGTTGCCCCATCCGGTACAGGTAAGTCGACACTTCTGCATGTCGCAGGTCTGCTTGAAAAGCCGGATGATGGCGAGGTCTATGTTGGCGGGGCAGCAACATCCCAGATGGATGATGTTGGGCGTACCAAGTTGCGTCGGGAAGAGATTGGCTTCGTCTACCAGTTCCACCATCTCCTGCCTGAGCTTTCGGCTCTCGAAAATGTCATGATGCCTCAGCTGATCAGAGGATATAAGAAATCGATTGCAGAAGACCGGGCCGGGCAGGTGTTAAAGTTCTTGGGGCTTGGTGGTCGCCTAACGCACCGACCTGCTGAGCTTTCTGGTGGTGAGCAGCAGCGTGTGGCTATTGCCCGTGCTGTTGCCAATGCGCCGCGCCTTCTGCTGGCGGATGAGCCGACAGGTAATCTGGACCCGCATACATCCGGCCATGTCTTCCAGATGTTAATGGCGATTGTTCGTGCGTCACGTTTGGCTGCATTGATTGCAACCCATAATATGGACCTTGCTGCCAAGATGGATCGTCGCGTGACCATACGGGATGGTAAGATTGTTCAGCTTCCATAAGGTTTAACGTTAAAGAGTGCAGGAGGGATCAATGTCTATTTCTTCTATTACGCCACGTGATAAGGAAATTCCGCAGAGCGCTCGTGAAGCCTTTGATGCCAGAGAATTAGCCTGCACCATTATTCGCACATATCGCTCTGCCGCATTAGCTACGCTTGATCCATCCGGTTACCCTTATTCGTCAGTGACAGATGTTGTTTCTGATCAAGATGGTTCCCTTGTTTTCCTGATGGCTGGTGTTGCCTTGCATACCCGTAATATCAAGGCTGATAATCGGATTTCCGTTATTCTTGCCAATCTGGGGCAGGGTGATGCTCTTTCCAAGGAAAGACTAACCCTTGTTGGGCGTTGTGAGCTGGTTGATGAGCAGGATATTGAGAGGCTGTCATTCCGATTCCTGCAAAGGCATCCTAAAGAGAAAGCATATCTGGGTTTACCAGATGCTCGTCTCTACCGTCTGAATGTTGAGTCGGTTCAGCTAAGTGCTGGACCTGGACGTAATGCGTCTGATGTAACGGCTGAAGAACTGAAAACAGACATATCCGGTGCAGAGCAGCTGCTTACTGATGAGCCGAAGATACTGGCAGACATAAATGCTTCACCTGAACGATTAAGTGCATTAGCAAAATCACAAGGTTTATCTGAAGGCCGCTGGAAAGTGACAGGAATTGATCCGGAAGGTATCGATCTCACACTTGTTGATCAGACTATCCGCATCTGGTTTAAGGCTCGAGTTACAAATCAGGAAGCACTGATGATCGCTCTTGATGAAGCTGTTCTTGAAATTTAGTCCACAGCTATCACTTTGATTTAAAATTAGAAATCCGTTTATTAATCATAGTTTTGAAGTGCCTCTTTTAGGCTGTTGACGAAAGAACAAAACATAAACATCATAGAACGTATCAAGAACAAAGGAGAAGGTTATGATCCGTTCTGTTATTGAAACAACCGCCGAAATTACATCGCTTGCCGTATTCGCCGGCATGGTCGCAATCTGGGCTGTTATTCTTCCGGCTGTATTTTAGTCACGGGATTCTCAACCGCCTCGCTTGCACTTTTTGTCGTCCTTAGCGATGAAGGGGTAGGAGGTTGGTAATGACGCAGATTTTGACCGAAGCGGGATTCGTGCATTTGCACGTCCATTCTTCATATTCGCTTCTCGAGGGTGCGTTATCAATTGCCACCTTAAGCAAACTTGCAGCCACAGACAGGCAGGCTGCACTTGCATTGACTGATACCAATAACCTGTTCGGTGCTTTAGAGTTTTCGGAAAAACTCAACGGAACAGGTATTCAGCCGATAGCTGGGCTTCAGCTAACGGTTATGTTTGAAAAGCCAGATCCGACATCACGCATTCAGACGCCCGTTTGTTCAAACATTGTCCTGCTCGCACAAAGCGAAAAGGGCTATGAGAACCTGATGAACCTTGCCAGCCGTGCTTACTTTGATGTTGAGCTTGGTGCGGCTCCGATGGTGGATGCTGCTGTTCTCAAAGAAGTCTCTGGGGATCTGATTGCGTTAACGGGTGGTTTTTCCGGGCCAATTGATTCCGCTCTGCGCGATAACTCAAATGCCGCTTTAGCCTCATCCCGTCTTGCCGTTCTTAAAGAAGCTTATGGTGACAGGCTGTATGTGGAAATACAGCGCCATGCACTGGATGCTGAACGCCGCATTGAAGCAGACCTTATCCGTCTTGCAGATGAAAACGGTTTGCCGATTGTTGCAACAAACGAACCTTTCTTTGCCAAGACGGATGATTATGAGGCCCATGATGCGCTCTTAGCGATCGCTGAAGGGCGCATGGTGTCTGAAGAAGATCGGCGTCGCGTTTCCAGTCAGCATAATTTTAAAACACGTGCAGAAATGCTGGAGCTGTTTCGGGATCTCCCCGATGCCTGTCAGGCAACGGTCGAGATTGCGATGCGATGCGCGTATCGGGTTTCAACACGAAGCCCGATTCTGCCAAGCTTCCACCGTGAGCCGAACACGACGTTCGATGAAGGTGAAGAGATTCGTACGCAGGCTGAAGCTGGGCTGCGTCGACGTCTTGATGCTCATGGCCCAGCAGAAGGGTTGACGGAGCAAGACTATTACGATCGCCTTGAGTACGAATTGTCCGTTATCACCCGTATGAAATATTCGGGTTACTTCCTGATCGTTTCTGACTTTATCAAGTGGTCCAAGGATCACAATATCCCTGTTGGACCGGGTCGTGGTTCTGGTGCGGGCTCACTTGTTGCTTATGCGCTGACGATTACCGATCTTGATCCTCTACGGTTCAGTTTGCTGTTCGAACGCTTCTTGAACCCTGAACGCGTATCAATGCCTGACTTTGATATCGACTTCTGCGTTGAGGGTCGTGAACGGGTTATTGAGTACGTACAGAAGCGTTATGGCGAAGATCAGGTTGCCCAGATCATCACTTTCGGTACCTTGCTGGCCCGTGGGGTTATACGGGATGTCGGCCGTGTTCTGGAAATGCCTTACGGGCAGGTTGATAAGCTGACAAAGCTTATTCCTCAGAACCCAGCAAATCCTGTAACCCTAAAGCAGGCTATTGAGGATGAACCAAAAATTCGAACAGCAATGGAAGAAGAACCCGTTGTTGCGCGAATGCTGGCTATTGCCCAGAAGCTTGAAGGCTTGCACCGACACGCATCAACCCATGCTGCGGGGGTGGTGATTGGTGACAGGCCGTTGCAGGAACTGGTTGCTCTCTACCGAGACCCAAAAACCGGTATGCGGGTGACGCAGTTCAATATGAAGTGGGTTGAGCAGGCTGGTCTGGTCAAGTTCGACTTTCTGGGGCTTAAAACGCTTACTGTTCTGCGTCGCGCTGTTGAGCTTGTGGCCCAGCGTGGCATAACCATCGATCTTTCTGCCATCCCGCTGGATGACAAAAAGACTTACGAGCAGCTACAGAAGGGCGAAACTGTTGGCGTATTCCAGGTTGAAAGTGCGGGCATGCGTAAAGCTCTCACTGAGATGGAGGCCGACCGTATCGAAGATTTGATCGCCCTTGTGGCGCTCTATCGTCCGGGCCCGATGGCCAACATCCCGGTTTATTGCTCTCGGAAACTCGGTAAGGATGAAAACAATAAGAGTAAGTGGTACTTACATGAAAAACTTGAACCATTACTAAAGGAAACTTTTGGCATCATCGTTTATCAGGAACAGGTGATGCAGGTGGCTCAGGTACTTGCTGGTTACTCACTTGGAGATGCTGATCTCTTACGCCGTGCTATGGGTAAAAAGATCAAGGCTGAAATGGATGCCCAGCGCGGCCGGTTTGTTTCAGGCTCTGTTGAACGCGGTATTGCCGAGAGCAAGGCTAACGAGATTTTTGATCTGCTGGCTGAATTTGCGAACTACGGCTTTAACAAAAGTCACGCGGCCGCTTATGCGCTCGTCTCTTACCAGACGGCCTATATGAAGGCGAATTATCCGGTTGAGTTTCTGGCAGCTTCCATGACGATGGATTTGGACAACACTGATAAGTTGTCAGAGTTTCGCCGTGAAGCGCAGCGTCTTGGTATTACAGTAGTTGCACCGTCTATCAATAAGTCTGGCGCATTGTTTGAAGTGCGTGATGGTGCCATCTATTATGCTTTGGCTGCGGTTAAGGGGGTTGGCCTGCACGCAATTGAGACATTGGTTGAGGCGAGGGGTGATAAGCCTTTCAAAAGTTTGCAAGACCTTGCTGCGCGCATGAACCCTAAGCACGTCAATAAACGCATTCTTGAAAACCTGATTGCTGTTGGCGCGCTTGATGAGCTGGAGCCGGATCGGGCCAAGGCGACGGCGACCATTGAGGCTATGCTCAATCTCGCTTCCAAGGCTGTGCAGGATGAGAATGCAGGCATTCAGGATATGTTTGGCGGTGTGGCGTCATCGGATGTGGATTTACGTATTCCTCATTATGAGCCATGGCCAGCATCTGTCCGGTTGCAGAAAGAATATGATGCTGCAGGGTTCTTCCTGTCTGGGCATCCGCTTGATGAATATGGCGCCTTGCTGACCAAGCTTCGTGTCAGTACCTGGGCGGAATTTTGTAAAAAGGTCAGGGCTGGGGCTGATGGCGGTCTGGTGGCTGCAACGGTTCTTGATCGCTCAGAGCGTCGGACGAAGACTGGCAATAAAATGGGTATTGTCAATTTCTCTGATCAAAGCGGCCATTTCGAAGCCGTCATGTTCTCTGAGGAGCTGGTTCTTTATCGGGAGCTGCTCGAGCCGGGTGCGATTGTTACGCTCAATTTAAAGGGTACGGCAGAAGGCGATGAGGTTCGGGCGCGTATTCGTGAAGCCTCTTCACTTGATGATGCTGTGGCGCGTTATCAAAAGGGGATGCGCATTTTTGTTCGTGACGAAGTTCCTCTTGAGAGCATCAAGCAGCGATTACAGGTTCGTGGCAGAGGCGATGTGATGCTTGTTGTGATTCTTGATAACGGGGCACATGAAGTTGAGATAAAACTTCCCGGAAAGTATCAGGCGACGCCACAGGTTGCCGGTGCCTTGCGCGCTGTGCCTGGAATTGTTCAGGTTGAAATTATTGACTGATTTTTGAGCTGGGCGGGGATGTACTCCAATAAAATTGTTGCGAAAATTGCTACAATTTGTGCGTTCTCTCTTGTCATCTTGCCTGTTTTCCCTTATAGGCAGCCCCATCACACACGCGGAAACACGCCAGAACTCTGGCTAAAGCCGGTGGTTAGCATGGTGCTAACTCACTTGTTCCGCGGAGGTATAACCGGAGAATATACACATGGCTCTTCCTGAGTTCACCATGCGTCAGCTGCTGGAAGCAGGCGCCCACTTTGGTCACCAGGCTCACCGTTGGAACCCTAAGATGTCTGAGTACATCTTTGGTACACGCAACAACATTCACATTATTGATCTGGCTCAGTCCGTCCCGATGCTGCATCGCGCCCTTCAGGCTGTGAGCGATACAGTTTCCCGTGGTGGTCGTGTGCTTTTCGTTGGTACGAAGCGTCAGGCTCAGGAAGCTGTTGCAGAATCTGCAAAGCGTTCCGCTCAGTACTATGTGAACTCCCGCTGGCTCGGCGGCATGCTGACCAACTGGAAAACAATTTCTGCTTCAATCCTGCGTCTGCGCAAGGTTGATGAAATCATCGAAGGCGGCGGCGTTGGTCTGACCAAGAAAGAACGCCTGATGCTCAACCGCGAAAAGGAAAAGCTTGATCGCGCTCTTGGCGGTATCAAGGATATGGGCGGTACGCCTGATATGCTTTTCGTTATCGATACCAACAAAGAACAGCTTGCTATTAAAGAAGCAGAGCGTCTGGGTATTCCGGTTGTTGCCATCATCGATACAAACTGTGATCCAGACGGCATCACATATCCAATTCCTGCTAACGATGACGCTGGTCGTGCTATCGCTCTCTACTGCGACCTGATTGCACGCGCTGCTCTTGATGGCATCTCCCGTGGTCAGGGTGATCTCGGCGTTGATCTCGGTGCTTCCGAAGAGCCAATGGCTGAAGAGCTCCCAGCTGCAGAATCAACAGACGGTTTCGAGCGTCTTGCTGCTCCTCGTGGTGCTCCAGATGACCTGTCAAAGCTGACAGGCGTTGGTCCAGAACTGGAAAAGAAGCTCAATGACGCTGGTCTCTTCCATTACTGGCAGTTTGCTTCGCTGCAGCCTGCAGATGTTGCCAAGCTCGACGCTGAGTTGAAGCTGAATGGTCGCATCGAGCGTGATGGCTGGATCGACCAGGCACGGGCCATGATTGACGCAGCCTGATATTTCTTGGCTGGCAACAGCCTTTAGAGATATTATCTGGCACCTGATTTCAGCCCGGCGTTTCACACGACGCCGGGTTGCTGTTATCATAAACGACTGAAATTCAAGATATCCGGAAGGAACAGCTACTATGGCTAACATTACAGCCGCTCTCGTCAAGGAACTGCGCGAAAAGACCGGCGCAGGCATGATGGACTGCAAAAACGCTCTGAACGAAACCAATGGTGATATTGAAGCTGCTATCGACTGGCTGCGTACCAAAGGTCTTGCCAAGGCTGCCAAGAAAGCTGGCCGCGTTGCTGCTGAAGGTCTTGTTGCTGTTGAGTCTTCCGGTCATACAGCTGCCGTCCTCGAAGTTAACTCTGAAACAGACTTCGTTGCCCGTAACGAGCAGTTCCAGGCTTTCGTTCGCGAAACTGCCAAGATTGCTCTCAATGGCAATGACACAATGGAAAAGCTGGCTTCTGCCAATTTCCCGGGTGAAGCGACAACTGTTTCTGAAAAGCTGCAGAACCTTATTGCTACAATCGGCGAGAACATGACACTCCGCCGCGTTGATACACTGAAGGTCAATAAGGGCTTTATTGCCAGCTACACACACAACACCATTTCTGAAGGTCTTGGTAAGATCGGTGTTGCTGTTGCTCTGGAATCTGAGGGTGATGTTGAAGTTCTCTCAACAATCGGCCGTCAGATTGCTATGCACATTGCTGCGACAAGCCCACTGGCTCTGGATGCATCCGGTATTGATGCTGCTACAATCGAACGTGAAAAGGCTGTTCTTGCAGAAAAGAACGCTGGTAAGCCTGCAAACATCATGGAAAAGATCATCGAGAATGGTCTGAAGTCCTTCTTCAAGGAAGTTACACTTGTTGAACAGGCTTTCGTTCATGATCCTTCCAAGACAGTTGCTCAGATTCTGAAAGAAACTGAAGGCAAGGCTGGTGCTCCAATCGTCCTGAAAGGCTACATCCGTTATGCGCTCGGTGAGGGCATTGAAAAGGAAGAGGCTCTGGACTTTGCGGCGGAAGTTGCCGCAGCAGCAGGCACAAAGGCCTGATTTAAATTGAACGGCGGCGAAACAGCCGCCGTTTTCTTATGTGAGACAATCAAAAGATAAGCCTGTAAAATGTTTCCGTGGGGTCATATAATATCCGGAAACTGGTTGAGGACAGAAAGAGGATCATCATGGCAAAAAGATTTCGGCGTGTTCTGGTAAAACTCTCCGGTGAAGCCTTGGCCGCACATGATGGTTATTGGTTCGATCCAAAAATTCTGGCTGGTTTTGCCCATGATATCGTTAGTGCAACTGCGAAGGGTTATGAAATCGCTATCGTAATTGGTGGTGGTAATATTATCCGAGGTGCACGTATGAGCGCTGCTGGCTGGATTGACCGTGCAACAGCTGATGCCATGGGCATGCTGGGAACGGTTATGAATTCCCTTGCTATCGAGAATGCGATCAACGCAGCTGGTGTTTCAGCCCGTACGATGTCAGCTGTGTCCATGCCGACAATCTGTGAGACTTATGCGCGTCAGCCAGCCCTGCGCTATATTGAGAAGGGCCAGACAATTGTTCTGGCTGGTGGAACGGGCAATCCGTTCTTTACGACAGATACATCTGCGGTCCTGCGTGCTGCAGAATTACGTTGTGATGCAGTTCTAAAAGCAACGCAGGTTGATGGTGTCTATTCGGCAGATCCGAAGAAAGACCCTTCTGCCATACGTTTTGAACAGTTAACTCACGATGAGGCAATTGCGCAGGATTTGAAGGTGATGGATACCGCAGCCTTCGCTTTAGCTAGGGAAAACAAGCTTCCTATTATCGTTGGCAGTGTGCACTTTCCAAGTTCCATTACAGCTATTCTTGAAGGAACAGCTCCTTCAACAGTAGTTGTCCCTTGATGTGAGCTCGCTGGTAACGTAAGCCTTTTTAACAATTTCAAAGCTCAGGACGAAACGATGACTGCCACATTCGACATCAGTGACATCAAACGCCGTATGCAGGGCGCATTTAATTCTTTCAAGCACGATCTCAGCAGCCTTCGCACGGGACGCGCTTCTCCTGCAATTCTAGATCCGATTCAGGTTGATGCTTATGGCTCAATGACACCTCTTTCCCAGCTGGGAACGGTTTCTGTGCCAGAGCCACGCCTGCTGTCTATTCAGGTATGGGATCGTGGACTGGTTCAGGCTATTGAAAAAGCCATTTCCATTTCTGACCTTGGATTAAATCCGCAGACAGAAGGGCAGACAATTCGCCTTCGCATTCCAGAGATGACAGAACAGCGACGTAAGGAGCTGGTTAAGGTCGCTCATAAGTATGCTGAAGATGCGCGTGTTGCTGTTCGCCACGTCCGTCGTGATGGAATGGATACCATCAAGAAGCTCGAAAAAGACGGCTCAATCAGTGAAGACGACGCAAAGCGTGAAGGTGATCAGGTTCAGAAGGCAACAGATGCTGCCATTGCTGAAATCGATGCTCAGCTCGTAGTCAAAGAAAAGGAAATCATGCAGGTCTAATTGATCTGCATGTTCCGGATAATACCGAATGACCCAGTCCGCCGATACGCATGCGCAGGTTTCAATTCCGTCTAAGGAAGACGGAAGCATGCCTTCGCATGTTGCCATCATCTGTGATGGTAATGGGCGCTGGGCTAAACAACGCGGTTTGCCACGGTTGGAAGGGCACCGCCGCGGAATGGAAGCTCTTCGCAAAACCATTCAGGCCGCAAGCGAACTCGGTATTCCGTATCTTTCTATCTTCGCATTTTCATCAGAAAACTGGAGACGTCCCGTTCAGGAGGTCTCCGATCTGATGGGCCTCCTCAGGCTATTTGTTCGTCGTGATCTTAATGATCTGCATAAACGCAACGTACGCGTGAAAATCATTGGTGAGCGAGTAGGGCTCGAGTCCGAGATTTTATCAGATCTCATCAAAACTGAAGAGCTGACAAAAGATAACACAGGCCTGACTTTGCTGATTGCCTTTAATTATGGAGGTCGTCAGGAGCTGGTTGCTGCAACGCAGGCAATTGCTCAGGATGTTGTAGCAGGTAAGCTTAAGGTTGAAGATATTAATTTGGCAGATATAGAGCAACGTCTCTATACTGCTGGCATTCCAGACCCAGATATTGTTATCCGGACGTCAGGAGAACAAAGAATTTCAAATTTCCTGACCTGGCAAACAGTCTACTCTGAGTTTCTGTTCCTGCCAGTTTTCTGGCCTGATTTTGACGGGGAGGCTCTTAATGTGGCGATCGAAGAATATGGCCGCAGAGAGCGGCGCTTCGGCGGGTTATAAACGTTGCGCCTCAGCCCTATGACAAATCCAATGCAGCCAACAAACCTGAAATCTGAAAGAAAGCCATCTGAGCTCGCTACGCGCGTTGTCTCCGCGATAATGATGATTATTGCAGCTCTTGGGACGGCTTATATTGGCGGTGAAATATTTGCCTTGTTCTGGGCAATAGCTGCTGTTGCTGTTTTCTGGGAATGGACAAAGATGTCCGGCGTTGGTTTCATTTTTCCTGCCCGGATATGTTTTGGCGTGGGTGCCATAGCTGTCGCCGCTCTGTCTGTCGTGCCACATCTTGCCCATGGAAATGGCTGGTTCGCTTTGCTTGTGTCCGTCGTTCTAGGGATATTTGTTACTCTTTCCGGTTGTACGGTACGGGATCGTTTCTGGATTGGGGGCGGTGTGCTCTATGCGGCTGTGATTGCGTTCTTCCCGCCATTTCTTCGGGAAATGCCGTTTTCGGGTCTCTCAAATATCCTATGGGTCTTTGCTGTCGTTTGGGCGACGGATATTGCAGCCTATTTTGTCGGGCGTGCCTGTGGCGGGCCAAAGCTATGGCCCAGTGTCAGTCCAAACAAGACATGGTCTGGTTTTTGTGGTGGCTTAATCGCGGGTACATTATCAGGCGTTGCAATTGTTTTTATCCTGCAGGGCGGAAATGTTCGCCTTTCCTGGGTTCTTGTTGCCGTTTTCTCTGCTATCGCCTCCATTCTGTCTCAGGGGGGGGATTTGGCAGAATCCTCTTTAAAACGCCACTTTGGTGTGAAAGATTCCAGTGCGCTTATTCCTGGACATGGAGGCGCCATGGACCGTCTCGATGGTTTCTGGGCTGCTGTCTTCTTTCTGGGGATGTGCCTTATTCTCACTCACATGGTTCATAATTGGGCAGCGTAATGCGGAAAATTACAATCCTTGGCGCAACCGGGTCGATTGGCCGTTCCACTGTTGATGTTGTCTCAGAACATCCGGATAAATTTGAAGTTGAAGCCGTTGTCGGTGGTAGCAATGTTGAGACGCTCGCTGAAACAGCAAAACGTGTCAAAGCGCGTTGCGCTGTGGTCGCTGATGCGACGAAGCTTGCCGATTTAAAAGAAGCGCTTTCAGATACGGATATTGACTGTGGTGCAGGTGAGAAGGCTGTTCTTGAGGCTGTCGACCGCCCCGCAGATGTTATTCTTGCGGCCATTGCAGGTACCGCAGGATTGGCTCCAACCTATGCTTCCTTAAAAAAAGGGCGTCGCATTGCTCTTGCAAATAAGGAAAGCCTTGTATGTGCCGGCCAGTCTTTTATGAAAGCTGCTGCTGCCATTGGAGCAGAGGTCTTTGCCGTTGATTCTGAACATAATGCTTTGCAACAGGCTTTGATGGCTGGGCAAAGTCAGGATGTAACAATTGCAACAATTACGGCATCTGGCGGTCCATTCCGGACATGGTCCCGTGAAGATATTGCCGCAGCTCCGGCTGAGGTGGCGTCTCGTCATCCGGTTTGGGCTATGGGAGCCAAGATTCTTATTGATTCTGCAACACTAATGAATAAGGGGCTGGAGCTCATTGAGGCTAGCCATTTGTTTGATCTCAGGGCAGATCAGTTGGATGTTGTTGTACATCCCGACGCAATTGTTCATGCAATTGCGCAATGGCGGGATGGGGCTGTGACTGCTGGTCTGGCAGCTCCAGATATGCGTATTCCGATAGCTAATGCTCTTGGTTTTGAACGCAGGCTAAAGATGCCTTATCCGGTGCTGGATTTTGTCAAGATTTCCCGGTTGAACTTTGAGGCTCCAGACGAAGAACGCTTCCCTTGCCTTAAGCTGGCAAAAGCCGTTCTGAGGGCCGGTGGGCCGTTACCGGCTGCGATGAATGCCGCGAATGAGGTTGCGGTTGCAGCCTATATGGGTGGGCAGATAAAGTTCTATGATATCTACACGCTTGTTGCAGCAGTCTGCTCTGTTTATGCTGGTGAAGGTGTTCGTGCTCCGGCAAGTGTAGAAGATGCCTTGGCTATTCATAATGATGCCACGAAGATGGCTCAGGAGCATCTTGAGCTAATATTGGCAAAACACTGAAGAGTTTTGAACTCTTCATTTCAAATGCCTGAAAAATCTTAACCCGATACGGAAAGTGAACCGAGCAATATGATGGATACCCTCAGTTTAATTCTTATGAAGTTGGGTGGCCTCTTTGCCTTTTCAACATTGTTCTATCTGGCAGCATTTATCGCCGTTTTATCCGTCATAGTGTTCGTTCACGAATATGGTCACTTCATTGTAGGCCGCTGGTGTGGTGTCGGGGTTGATGAGTTTTCAATTGGTTTTGGCCGTGAAATCCTCGGCTGGACAGATAAACATGGCACACGCTGGAAAATAAGCTGGCTGCCTCTGGGGGGGTATGTTCGCTTTGTTGGAGATGGTAATGCGGCCAGCGCTCCCGATAGTGATGCCGGTGCCAGGCTTTCTCCGGAGATGAAAGCGATCAGTCTGCATGCGCAGGCTGCGTGGAAGCGGGCGTTAATTGTGGCTGCGGGGCCTGTTGCCAATTTTATTTTCGCAATTGCCATTTATAGCGTCTTTTTTGCCGCTTCAGGTAAGGTTGAAGTTGAGCCACGTATTGATATGGTCGTAGAAGGCGGACGGGCTGAAGAGGCCGGCTTTAAGGCCGGTGACCTCATTCTCTCTATTAATGGCTCAAAAATAACTGACTTTTCTCAGGTTACGCAGAGCGTTGTCATTAATGCTGAAGAGCCCATGCACTTTAAAGTAGAGCGTGATGGTGCAGTCGTTGATATCACTGCTGTACCAGCTCTGAAGAAAATCAAGTCTCTGATTGGTTTTGTTGATGGTGGTCAGCTTGGGTTCCAGGTGGATACCCGGATTGATGGCCGTCTACGATTCATCAAGCTTGGTGTTTTGGATGCAATTGTAGAAGGCGGAAAAACCACCTGGTCTATTATTGATCAGTCAGTATCCACAGTTGGAAAGCTAATTACGGGAAAAATTTCATTAACGCAGCTCTCCGGACCAGTTGGAATCGCGCAAATGACAGGAAAAGTAGCCGAAAGAGGGCTTCTTGACCTGATAGGATTCGCAGCTTTTCTGTCAGTTTCTATTGGAATGGTTAATTTATTGCCAATACCGGTTCTGGATGGTGGACATTTGCTCTTTTGTATTATTGAGATGATCACCCGAAAGCCTTTAAATGAAAGGGTTCAGGAGTTCGCGTTCAGGGTTGGGTTGCTGTTGATTTTAGCGGTTTTTGTATTCGCGACAGGGGCCGATTTGATGCGAAATTTTACACAATAAGTGCAGATTTGACGTGTCTGACATGCAACGCTTGTGAAGAATCCATAGGGTAGAGACCTCTAGATGATTTGCATATTGTCAGAAAATCTGTAGAAACATGGTGAGCTATTCTATCCGGGTAGTCTTTTCTATCTGGTCTGTGGTGTAATGACCATGGGAACGCAACACAAAAATGGGCTTCGATAATGTCGATGACTAAAATTCGCCGGCGTAACTCGGCTAAAACTGCTGTCGCTGCTGTTGGTGTGGCTGTCGCCACCATGGCTATGGTTGGCTCTTCTGCCGCCCTGGCTCAGCAGGACGATACGGGAGCACGGCGCGCACGTGCTGATGCTGTTCGTGGCGGTATGACAGTTAACCGCGTTGTGGTTGAGGGAAGTAAGAAGGTCGAAAAAACGGCTCTTCTTAATGAGCTGCAGGCTCGCCCTTTTGCACGTGTCACGAATGCAACTCTCGCAGCTGACGTAGAGCGGATTAAAAACATCTACAATCGCGTAGGTCGTGGATATGCTGATGTCAGCTATCGTGTTGTCGATCTGCCAAATGGCCGTTACGACGTTGTCTTCACCGTTACAGAAGGTGATAAGACAGGCGTTAAGGCGATCAACTTTGTTGGTAATACAAATTATTCATCAAGCCGCCTGCGTAGTCTGATGACGACAACGGAAATGAACTTCCTGAGCTTCTTTAAGAACTCAGACGTTTATGATCCGGATCGTCTGGCATCTGATCAGGAGCTGATCCGTCGCTTCTATCTTAAGAACGGTTATGCTGATTTCCAGATCACATCGGCTGAGGCTTACTTTGATGAGGCTCAGGGTGGTTACATTGTGACCATCACTGTTGACGAGGGTCCGCAGTATCGCGTTGGTAACGTGAATGTTGAATCCCGTATGTCTGGTTTGGATGTTTCCAGTGTTGAAGGTGGTGTTTCCACGTCAACAGGTGATGTCTACAATGCTGACGCTGTTGAGAAATCTGTTCAGGCTATGACCAATACTGCTGCAAAGCAGGGTAATGCGTTTGCTCAGGTTCGCCCGGTCGGTCAGCGTAATCCAGAAACACATACCGTCGATATCGGTTATGTCGTTGAAGAAGGTCCTCGTGTTTATATCGAGCGTATCAATATTCGCGGCAATACACGTACACGTGACTATGTCATTCGTCGTGAATTCGATCTTGGTGAAGGTGATGCTTACAATAAGGTCCTGATGGATCGTGCAGAGCGTCGTCTGAACAACCTTGGTTACTTCAAGAAGGTTCGTGTTACCAACGAGCCGGGCTCTGGTCCTGACCGTGTGATCGTCAACGTTGATGTTGAAGATCAGCCAACAGGTTCGTTCTCTGTTTCAGGTGGTTACTCCACTTCTGACGGCTTCATCGGTGAAGTTGCAGTTACAGAGACCAACTTCCTCGGTCGTGGTCAGTATGTCCGTGTTGCCGGTTCTATGGGTCAGCGCTCCAAGGGTATCGACTTCTCATTCACCGAACCATATTTCCTTGGCTATCGTATGGCAGCAGGTTTCGATCTGTTCTCCAAATATTCTGACGAAACCAAGTACGCACGTTATACAAACCGTATGACAGGTGGTCAGATTCGTTTGGGTCTGCCGATTACGGAAGAAGTTGCTGTTACATTCCGTTATTCGCTCTACCAGCAGGAAATGAAGATTCCTAACACGCTGAGCGAGCCATATAACGATTGTACAAATCCGATTTACGGTACAACAGTCCTAAATTCTGACGGTTCGCCAAATGCTTACTACTGTCAGAATAACGGTGAAGCTTCTCTGGCAATTAAGGAAGCTGTCGGTAAGACGCTGACCTCGCTTGCTGGTGTTACACTGACATACAACACACTGGATAACACACGTGATCCACGTAATGGTCTGTATGTTGAAGTGAAGCCTGAAGTCGCTGGTCTTGGTGGTGACTCCAAGTTCTTCCGCGTCACTGGTGATGCCCGTTACTACCGTGAACTGACAGACGATATCGTCGGTATGGTTCGCCTGCAGGGTGGTCACATCCGCGCCTTCGGTGGTAAGGATCTGCGTATCGTAGATAACTTCTTCTTAGGCCCAACACTGGTTCGTGGTTTTGCTCCATCCGGTATTGGTCCGCGTGATATCTCGACGCTTGACTCCGAAGCTAACGCCGTTGGTGGTACAACCTACTTCGGTGGTTCGCTTGAAGCACAGTTCCCAATTCCGTTCCTGCCACGTGAGCTTGGCCTGAAGGGTGCGGTCTTTGCTGATGCCGGTACATTGTTCAACTATGAGGGCAAGACCTACTTCCCGAATAGTTCGTACAACACACTGCTCGAAGGTTATAGCCCAGGTAGCATGTGCTCATACGGAAACACTGGTACAGCACAGAACTGTATCAAGGTGCGTGATAAGAACGTTATTCGTTCCTCGATCGGTGCCTCGATCCTCTGGAATTCACCACTTGGCCCAATTCGCTTCGACTATGCCTATGCCTTGTCAAAGGATGATGGTGTCAAGGTTGATGGTGTCCGCTACGGTGGTGATAAGACGCAGGCCTTCCGGTTCTCCGGTGGTACACGCTTCTAATAATCTACTTTCTAATAGGGCGCTGTTTTCAAACAGCGCCCTTAAAGTGTAAAAATGGTTGAGCCAAACTTTTTCCCACGCGGGGGTGAACTCACGCTTCGCCAGGTGGCGACGTTAGCTCAAGTTGATTTGCCGGATGGCATTGACCCCGAAAAAATTATAGCGAATGCAGGCCCTTTGGAGACAGCGGGTCCTGATGATGTCGCTTACATGAACAATCCTGGCTATGTTGATATTCTTGCGAATACAAAAGCCGGTGTTTGTATTGTTTCTCCCCGATTTTCAGCGCGGGTACCTCAGACAACGATAGCGATCGTTACTCCTGATCCGTATCGTGTCTATGCAAGTATTCTTGCATATATGTATCCAACAGCCGTACGCCCCAGCTCCGTATTTGATGCGACCGGCATTTCCCCGGGATCTTTCGTGCATCCGACAGCGCGTCTTGAACAGGGTGTGATTGTTGATCCGGGTGCTGTTATTGGTCCCCATGCAGAAGTCGGTGCGGGAACCGTTATTGGTGCCCATAGCGTTATTGGTGCTCATGTTCGTATTGGCCGTGACTGTTCAATTGGTGCTCAGGTTTCAATCCTGAATGCATTTGTTGGCAATCGTGTCGTTATTTTACCGGGTGCACGTATCGGACAAGATGGTTTTGGCTTTGCAATGGGTCGAAACGGTCATCTGAAAGTACCTCAGATTGGCCGTGTCATCATTCAGGATGATGTCGATATTGGTGCCAATACAACGATTGATCGTGGTGCAAGCCGGGATACCGTTATTGGAGAGGGCACAAAGATTGATAATCTTGTGCAGATTGGACATAACGTATCCATTGGTCGCCATTGTGTGATTGTTGCTCAGGTCGGTATTGCAGGTTCGTCGACACTGGACGATTTTGTTGTTATCGGCGGGCAGGGCGGTGTCAGTGGACATCGTCACATTGGTGCTGGTGCGATGATTGCTGGTGGCAGCCATGCGGCTGATGATATACCTGCTGGTGAAAAGTGGGGTGGAACCCCTGCTAAGCCAATGAAAGCATGGATCCGAGAGCTTCGGGAATTGAAGAAATTAGCTGCAAGCCACGCTGTATCCAGTAAAACAACGTCACAGAGTGATGAAGAGTAATAATTCTATTAGCAAGTGGAAAATTCTATGACGGATTCGCCAAAAAAGCTTGAATCTATTGATATTGTAAAGATTCTGGATCTTTTACCTCACCGCTATCCATTTTTGTTGGTCGACAAGATTATTGATATTGATGGTGATGAATCCTGCATTGGCATCAAAAACGTTACCTATAATGAGCCACAGTTCACGGGCCACTTTCCGGCAACACCTATTTTCCCAGGGGTTCTGCTGATTGAGGCAATGGCACAGACGGCTGGTGCAATTTGTGTGTTTTCAAAGCTTTCAGATGCTGAACGACCAAAGCATGTTTACTTTATGACTATTGATAAAGTGAAGTTTAGAAAGCCAGTTGTTCCTGGTGATGTCGTTGAATTCCACATGACCAAAATCAATCACCGTCGGAATATGTGGTGGTATCGCGGAGAGGCCAAAGTTAACGGTGTTCTCGTTTGCGAAGCTGAACTTAGCGCGATGGTTGGCAATTGAATGAGTAATATTGAAATTCATCCCAGCTCTGTTGTTGAGGCTGGCGCTAAAATTGCTGATGGCGTCAAGATTGGCCCCTTCTGCGTTGTTAGTGCCCAGGCTGAACTTGGCGAAGGATGTGAACTCATCAGCCATGTTGTTGTTGCCGGTCGTACCAGCATAGGGGCACGCACAAAGGTTTATCCTTTTGCTTCGCTTGGACATCCGCCTCAGGATGTGAAATATGCGGGAGAAGAAAGCACATTAGTTATCGGCAGTGATTGCACAATCCGTGAAGGCGTAACCATGAATCCGGGTACTGCTCACGGACGCATGACAACAACAGTCGGAAATCATTGTCTTTTCCTTGCGAACTCTCACGTTGCACATGATTGTGAGATTGGTAATCACGTCATCTTCTCTAATAATGTGATGCCAGCTGGGCACTGCTATATTGGCGATTACGTGATTGTTGGTGGTGGGGCTGGTATCCATCAGTTTGCACGCATTGGCGCCCATGCCTTCATTGGTGGTATGTCAGCTATTGAAAATGATGTTATTCCGTATGGTATGGCTATGGGTAACCGTGCCTATCTTGCCGGGTTGAATATCATTGGTCTCAAGCGTCGTGGATTTTCCCGTGAGGAGATTCATGAATTGCGTCATGCCTATCGCTTGCTTTTTGCCAATGAAGGCACTCTGTCTGAGCGTGTTGATGATGTTTCTGCAGCTTTTTCCAATCAAAAAATCGTTGCTGAAATTCTTGAATTCATTCGCACCAGTAAGGATCGCTCAATCCTGACACCTCGTGATTCAGGTGGCGCTTCGGCATAATGATAAAGCAAACAGACGCACCAATTGTCATTTTGGCAGGAGCAGGGCTCTTGCCAGCAACATTGGCTCAGAGAATGCGTTCTGATGGGCAGCCGTTCAAGATGCTCGCTTTCCGTGGATTTGCAGACAAGGCAACAACGCTGCAGGCTGATCAGGTTCGAGATTTGCTGGATGTTCGCGGTATTTTGGCCTGTCTTAAGGAGTGGACCCCCTCAGGTGTTGTGATGGCCGGGGCTGTCCATCGGCCGCGCCCATCCGCACTACTTGGTTCTTTCTCCCTTCTTCTCAATATGAATGAGTTGAAAGAGATTGTTATACGTGGAGATGACCACTTGCTGAAAGGTGCCATTGCACTTTTGGAAGATAATGGCTTTCCGGTATTAGGAGCTCATGAAATTGCTCCAGAAATTATGAGCAGTGAGGGTGTTTTTACGAACCGTCAGCCTTCTGACGAAGAGATGCATTCCATTGCCAGTGGCCTTCAGCTTTTGAATACAATTGCAAAGTTTGATATTGGCCAAGGGCTTGTTATTGTAAATCAACACGTTCTGGCTATTGAAGGGCCAGAGGGGACAGATAAAATGATCCGTCGTGTTGGTTCATTGCAGAAGAAGAGGCTCTTTGCACGTACTGCACCGGCAATCCCCAATAGCGTTTTTATCAAGACTGCCAAAGTCCAGCAGGATCTCCGGATTGATATGCCAACGATTGGCCCACGTACAATTATAGAGGCATACAAAGCCGGAATTCGTGGGGTAGCAATTGGTGCTGCAAAAACGCTGATTGTCGATAAAGAGAAAACAATTGAAGAGGCCAATCGCAGGAATATGTTCCTGATTGGCGTACCTGTTGACTGAGACTGGCTTAAAATGACCAATTCCCCAAAGCAGACCCGTCGTATCTTTATCGTTGCCGGTGAAGAATCTGGAGATCAGCTGGGTGGAAAACTTATGCGGGCCCTGAAAGCGCAAAGTCCAGTCCAGATTGAATTCCAGGGTGTTGGTGGTCAGAAGATGATCGCAGAAGGCATCAAGAGCCTTTTTCCTCTTGAAGATATTGCTGTCATGGGATTTGGCGCTGTCGTAGCACGGTTACGGCTTATTCTTGCACGTATCAAGCAAACGGCAGAGGCGGTTATTGCTGACAACCCTGATGTGCTGGTCATTATTGATAGCCCTGATTTCACGCATCGGGTTGCCAAACGGGTTCGACAAAAAGCGCCGCATATTCCAATCGTGGATTACGTTAGTCCATCTGTCTGGGCTTGGCGGCCGGGGCGCGCCAAAAAGATGCGCGCTTATGTTGATCATGTTATGGCTATCCTGCCATTCGAGCCTGCTGCTCATAAACGTCTGGATGGTCCGCCATGCAGTTATGTTGGGCACCCGTTAATCGAGCGTATCAGTGAGTTCAGGCCAAAGGACAATGAACGGAAGCCAATAGATCATGGGCGGAAACAGCTCATTGTTTTGCCTGGTAGCAGACGTTCAGAGGTCTCTCGTCTTATGGAACCCTTTGGGGAAGCTGTTGCGTTGCTGGATGCAGAAAACCCCGGAGGCTTTGATGTCATTATTCCGGCTGTTGCGCATCACGCTAGGGAAATTGAGGAGCGTTCCAAGAACTGGCGGGTGCAGCCTAAGCTCGTATTTGGAGAAGAAGCTAAGCTCGCAGCTTTTAGGGGCGCCCATGCGGCACTGGCGGCCTCTGGAACGGTAACACTGGAGCTTGCTCTCTCAAAAGTGCCCATGGTTGTTGGCTATAAGGTTTCAAAGTTTGAAGAGCAGCTTCGTTTTCTCGTTAAAGTCGAGTCGATTGTGCTGGCAAACCTTGTCTTGCAAAATAAGACCGTACCTGAGTTTATTCAGCAGGACTGTACACCAGAGAAGCTTTCTGCAGCCCTGAGGCCGCTTCTTTCAGATACGCCTGAGCGTCAGCAGCAACTGGCACAGTTCGACAGGTTGGATGATCTGATGGGAATTGGTGGGGAAGCGCCAAGTGAACGTGCCGCAAGGATTGTTTTAGAGACAGCCAGATAAATTAAAAGGGGCCTGAATGGCCCCTTTATTATTGGATTATCCACGCTGGGATAATGTACGGTAATCCCGCTGAGGGGAACCTGTATAAAGCTGGCGCGGACGGCCAATCTTCTGGTGTGGATCCTCAATCATTTCCATCCACTGAGCAATCCAGCCGACGGTACGGGCCAGCGCAAACAGAACAGTAAACATGGATGTCGGAAAGCCCATGGCACGCAATGTAATACCGGAATAGAAGTCGATATTCGGATACAGCTTCTTCTCAATGAAGTATTCATCCTGAAGAGCAATACGTTCCAGTTCCTTGGCAACTTCGAAGATCGGATCATCGGTATCACCGATTTCAGCGAGAACTTCATGAGTTGTTTTCTGCATGATGCGGGCACGTGGATCATAGTTTTTATAAACACGGTGACCAAAGCCCATCAGGCGGAACGGATCATCTTTATCTTTAGCGCGCTTGATAAACTCCGGAATACGATCTGGTGTTCCGATTTCTTCAAGCATCTTGAGAGCTGCTTCGTTTGCGCCGCCATGAGCAGGGCCCCACAGGCAGGCAATACCAGCCGCAATACATGCGAATGGATTTGCACCAGAAGAGCCGGCAAGGCGTACTGTTGAAGTCGATGCATTCTGTTCATGATCAGCGTGCAGGATGAAAATCTTGTCGAGCGCGCGGGCCAGAACCGGATTCACCTGATATTCTTCACATGGAACGGCAAAGCACATGCGCAGGAAGTTTGCTGCATAGCTGAGGCTATTCTGCGGATAAACGAATGGCTGACCGACAGAGTACTTATATGCCATAGCCGCGATTGTTGGCAGCTTGGAGATCATACGCATCGAAGCAATCATCCGCTGCTGCGGATCAGAGATGTCAATCGAGTCGTGATAGAAGGCCGAGAGAGCACCAACGACAGCAACCATGATAGACATTGGGTGTGCGTCGCGGCGGAAGCCCTGAAAGAAGCGGTGCATCTGGTCATTGACCATCGTGTGTTTCGTAACACGCATGTCAAAGTCAGCTTTTTCAGCGGCTGTAGGAAGCTCTCCATAAAGCAGGAGATAGCATGTTTCCAAAAAGTCACCTTGCTCTGCAAGCTGTTCAATTGGATAGCCGCGATACAACAAGATACCCTTATCGCCATCGATGTAAGTGATCTTGGATTCGCAACTTGCTGTAGATGTGAAGCCAGGGTCATACGTAAAGTGACCGGATTGACCGTACAGCTTAGAAATATCGACGACGCTTGGGCCGATGGTTCCTTCAAAAACAGGAAGCTCGAATTGCTGACCATCAATGGTGAGGGTGCTGGATTTTTTTGCCATGAATTTACCCACCTTTCGTGATGTTTACCGGACCAAATACAACAACAATACATAGCTTAACATGCTAATGCGCTATTCGGTCGCAGGTACGTAATATATGTCGGTACTCCATCCTCTCGGTCGTATCAAGCACGCCTAAAGAACAATGCGATAATTGTGGAATATCAGTCTGATATTCCACAATCTGCCAAACGAGCGAGGATTTCTTTCTTTCCAAGGATTGCCATGACCTCAAACAGTCCTGGGGAGGTTGAACGCCCCGTTACTGCGGCACGAAGTGGCTGGGCAACCTGGCCTAATTTGGCTTCGATGTCGTGTGCGTGCGCACGTATGACAGCCTCTATATTTTCGGTATTCCAGTCAGAAACCGCTTCCAGCTTTGAAATGATGCCAGAAAGACGATCAGAGCCATCTTCGAGCAGCTTGGCTGCCTTTTCATCAAAATTCAATGGGCGTGAAGCATAAAGATAATAAGCATTATCAATCAGCTCAATCAGAGTTTTTGCGCGTTCTTTCAACCCTGCCATTGAGGCAAGAAACAAAGCTTTCAGCTCATTATTTAGCTGGCTTGGTGCTCCACGCTCAGAGCCAACCTCCGGAAGGATGATTTCAATAGCTTTAAGCAGCTGTGCATCATCTGTCTGGCGCATATAATGGCCATTAAGGTTTTCAAGCTTGGCAAAGTCAAAGCGTGCAGGGGAGCGACCAATCTGCTCAAGATTGAATGCTGCAATCATTTCTTCCGTTGAGAATATCTCCTGATCACCATGGCTCCAGCCGAGGCGAACAAGATAGTTTCTCAATGCATCCGGCAGATAGCCCATGCTGCGGTAGGCATCGACACCAAGGGCACCATGGCGTTTGGAGAGTTTTGCTCCATCTGCACCGTGAATCAATGGAATATGGGCCCATTCAGGAACATCCCACCCCATTGCATTATAGATATGTGTCTGTCGAGCTGCATTGGTGAGGTGATCATCACCACGAATGACATGTGTAACATTCATATCATGATCGTCCACAACGACAGCCAGCATATATGTTGGTGTGCCGTCAGAACGCAGCAGTACAAGGTCATCAAGATCTTTGTTCTGCCATGTAACGCGCCCTTGGACGTGATCATTTACAATGGTTTCGCCTTCAACGGGGGCTTTTAGGCGAATGACAGGCTTTACACCTTCTGGAGCTTCTGAAGGGTCTTTATCTCTCCAGCGGCCATCATAACGAAGCGGGCGGCCTTCTTTACGGGCAAGCTCACGCATTTCCTCAAGTTCCTGAGGTGTTGCGTAACAGTAATAGGCCTTGCCATCCGCAAGAAGCTGTTCTGCCACTTCACGGTGACGGGCAGCGCGGCTGAACTGATAAACGACATCCTCATCCCAGCTGAGACCAAGCCAGCTCAAGCCATCTATAATGGCCTGAATGGCTTCATCCGTTGAGCGCTCCCTATCTGTATCTTCGATACGAAGCAGCATTTTTCCGCCAAAGCGTTTGGCAAAGAGCCAGTTGAACAATGCTGTCCGTGCTCCTCCGATGTGGAGGAAGCCTGTAGGAGACGGGGCAAAGCGCGTAACAATCGGTTTGGTCATTTTGAGTAATATCTATTGCCGATAGAGGAAGGGAAACTGGGCATATAATATCTGCCTTACTGTCGTCTACCATGAGGTGGGGACAACGTTAAGCGAAAAGCTGCATTTACACGTATGAAACTATTGGATGCCCATATCCTCTTTTCAATTTCATTGAACGCAGTCCGAAATGGATGGCGGGAATGTCTGGTGCGGGAAAATGAGGATTACAGGATTCTTTGCTGGCTGGTTATCAGCTTTGGCGGCGGTATTGTTCTGTTCTTCCAGCTATCAGAACCGATACCCTTGAAGGTGGCCGCCTTTGTCTCGACCATTGCTTTTATTGGTGCTGGGATATTTTTTCGGAAACGCTTTTTCTTCATTTTATTAATGCTAATGGGGTTCTTTGCAGGTGGTGTGACGAGTTCTGCCTTGCGAATGGAACGCATAAAAACTCCTGTTCTTGAAAGAATATTGATTGGACAGCTGAAAGGATTGGTTGAAAGTGTTGAGATACGTAACGAGCGGCGCCCGCAGCTAACCGTACGTGTTTTAGAGTTTTCCGGATTAAAACCTTCGGAAATACCTGTGAAGGTGCGTGTTACATTACGGCCCAGTTCTATTTTGCAGGCCGGTGATTATATTGACGCTCAGGTAAGGCTATTGCCTCTTCCTCAGCCTGTGAGGCCATCAGGATATGATTTTGCGCGCGATGCCTATTTCAAAGGTATTGGTGCTGTTGGCTCTGTTCTTGGGCAGGTTTCATTGCTTGATAACAGTGCGCAATACACTTTGGAATCGGGTTTTATGTTTTCCATTGATAGGCTGCGAAACAGGATCGCCAAACAGATTTATGAATCCGTTGGTGAGCCAGGAGGTGGTATTGCCGCGGCTTTGGTGACAGGAAAACGTGGTTACATCACTGAAGAAACCAATCAGGCCCTTAGGGCCGCCGGCATCTACCATATTGTTGCGATTTCCGGGCTTCATATGGTGATTGCTGCAGGCTTGTTTTTCTGGTCCGTTCGTTATGCTTTATCGCTGTTTCCCGCTATTGCTTTAAGATGGCAGACCAAGAAAATTGCAGCCGTTGCGGCTATGTTTGGGGCCGTTACTTACTGTGTATTTTCCGGAGCCAGCGTTGCAACCATTCGTGCCCTTGTCATGACGATGGTGATGTTGGGAGCAATTGTTGCCGGGCGGCATGCTATCAGTCTGCGTAATCTATCACTTGCAGCATTACTGATTTTGCTTTTTTCACCTGAGGCCTTGCTTGGGCCGGGATTCCAGATGTCATTTGCAGCCGCTGCAGCTTTGATATCTCTTGCCCCTTACGCGTCTAGGTTATCTCTCAAGATGACGAATAGTGGAAGCTTTAAAAGGGTTCTTGTAAAAACTCTGAACTGGCTCATTGCCCTTTGTTTGACAAGTCTCGCTGCCGGGCTGGCGACAGCGCCGTTTGCGGTTTATCACTTTCATACGGCAATGCCATTTGGGCTTATCGGAAATATCCTTGCTCTGCCGCTGGTATCTCTCATTATTATGCCATTAGGTGTCATCGGGGTGCTTTGTTACCCCCTTGGGCTTGATGAGCCCGTCTGGTGGGCTGTTGGCATTGCAACAGGGCAGGTTGTGAAAGCTGCCCAATGGGTTGAGACCTTTGGCGGTTCTGTTCAGTACTTCTCGGCTTTGCAGCCGATGGTGCTGCTATTATCAGCCATTGCCCTGATTTGGCTGACGCATTTCCGGTCTCATCTGCGCTGGGGCTTTATTGCTCCGATGGGAGTTGCCATTGTTTCTACGGTACTATTTTCAAAAGAATATGTTGCATTTGTTGACAGAGATGGGAGAGCCGTAGCTGTCAGGTCAGAAAACGGGGCATTGGTTTTCGTTGGCCGTATCAATAGTTTTCTTGCAGAGCAATGGTTGCGTGCGGATGGGGACGGGCGATCTTATGCTGAGGTGAAACCGGTTAAAAATGCTGGTTGTGATGCGCTTGGTTGTGCGCATGAAGGTATTGTTTCGGTGGCGATTGTTCATAAATCAGCAGCTTTTGAGGAGGATTGCCGGCGGGCTGATATCATTGTTGCCACAACCCGCGTGCCCATTACGTGTCAGGCGCCTGTTATTATTGATAAAAGAGCATTGCAGGTAAAAGGGGCAGCAGCTGTTTTACGAAATAGTCAAAACCAGCTTATTGTTGAACATGCCAGAGTCGAAAATGCCCGGTGGCCATGGCAGCGTGGTTTATGAAAAAGGCCCGTTTTAAACGGGCCTTGGTGAGTAAACTCAGTAACGACGGAGTAGGCTGACCAAACGTCCCTGTATTTTTACCCGGTCTGGGCCCAGAACACGTGTCTCATAGGCAGGATTGGCAGCCTCAAGAGCAATTGAGGAGCCCTTACGACGTAGCCTTTTAAGAGTTGCTTCCTCATCGTCAATCAGTGCAACAATAATATCACCTGTATTGGCTGTGTCCTGACGGCGAAGGATAACGAGATCGCCATCGAAGATACCGGCCTCAATCATCGAGTCGCCGTGCACTTCCAGTGCAAAGTGTTCACCTTTTGAAGAAAGAAATTCTGGTGAAACAGTAACAGAGTGACTGTGATCCTGAATGGCCGAAATCGGAACACCGGCTGCAATACGGCCGATAACCGGAATTGAGATGTTGTCGTTATCTGTCTGAGGCAGGGTAGGCTTGCTGATTGGCGCAGCGATACGCTCTGCTGTCAGGCCACCTTCAACAACTGTTGGTTTGAATTTTGGGCGGGAGGCCGCACCTTCAGGCATCTTGATAACTTCAAGAGCGCGTGCCCGGTTGGGGAGACGGCGAATGAAGCCTCTTTCTTCCAGAGCGGTGATGAGTCGGTGAATACCGGACTTTGACTTGAGATCCAGCGCTTCCTTCATTTCTTCAAATGAGGGCGGAACGCCAGCTTCCATCAGTCGTTCATTGATAAAACAGAGCAGGTCGTGTTGTTTACGTGTCAGCATCGCCAATACCTTGGGCCAAAAGAAGTATCACATTCTGCATATCAGAAACAAATAGAGAACACAAGGAATGTTCTTGCTGTGTTCTACACAGCAGAAATCTCTTCAGGCTCAGGTAAGGCGGGAATATAAAAAATGGGAGCAGGTTATCCCGCTCCCATCAAGTTGAGGCATTTTTAAATATTGAGATGCGTTACTTACGGGCACCGAGGATATCAACGGTTACCCGACGATCTGGAGCCAGACACTCTTTAAGCTCAGCGGAAGGAATGTCTCCATTGCAGCTCGTTGTAATAGGCTTGGTTGCGCCAGCCGTTGCTGTCAAGATCGGGGCACGAACACCGCGCTGAATGAGATAGTGGCGCACTGTATTGGCACGGGCCTTACCAAGACGCATGTTGTAATCCCCATTGCCAAGACGATCTGTATGGCCTGTGAGATTAATGGCATCGATTGTAGCGTAGCCGGTGGTCAGCTTGTGAGCGAGCTCATCAAGGGTTCTGCGACCTTCTGGAAGCAGATCAGACATTGAAGAGCGGTCAAATGCAAACAGAGCATCAGCAGAAAGTGTGATCTGTTCAGGTTGTGCCGGGTCACACCATTTGTTCTGAACGGTTCCAACATTGCTACAGGCAGCCAGAAATACAGGCAGAGAGAGAGCAAACGTAATTGCGATAGTTTTCTTCATGATTTTTCTCACTGGATATTATGTGAAAGGGAATGAGAGTGGCGCTTAGCGCCACTCAATCTTCAATCCGAGATTGCCGCGATATTCTTCACGCTTTGCATCCGAGAACGAACGCGCATACGAAACATCCGTGAAGACATAGGCGCTGTCATTGATAGGTAGCTGGAAGCCGGCTCCCACTTCGCCCCATGTATGATTATACCGCTCGCTCACTACATCGCGTCCAAGAGCAACGTCACTTGTGCCCTGGAAGTCATGCCAGATATTTCCCTTCAGGAAGAAGGTTTTGGTGCGCTGGTATTCTGTTGGCGCACTATAGGCGAGGCGGAAGCCTACACGACCACGCCAGCCATCGGCATCCTTCTGGTTCACATTGCGATAACCATCATAGAAGTTATCAAGCGAGAGGCGCTGGTAGATAATTTGGGCCTGTGGCTCAACGTACCAGTTTTCCGTAATCTTGAATGGTGCGCCAACTTCTGCAGAGAGTGTCAGGCCATAACCATTCTGGGACTTCTTGTCGCCACCACTGCGTGGTTTGTATGTATTGTTGAAGTAGTTGAACTGCCCAACAACATCCAGATAAGCGCCCTTAGCCCCGACTTTCGTCAGATAAAAGCCAACACCACCTGCTTCAACACTACCATTGCCGGTATGCTTGTCGCCGACAACCATGCCGCTGACAGAGCGATATTTGTCATAGAACTTCAGATCATCGACACGGGCATAGGTTCCCATGACACCGAAGACAGTCTTCGCGCCCTGATTGTCTGAATCATAGTGTGTGTAAAGGTCGTGGCCTGCCTGCAGAATGAAGGTATTTCCTTCATAGCTGAGACGTTTTTCACCTTCATTTTCAGTATGTTTGGCAATTAGACGGCCCCATGCCTGAGACTTGACCATTGCTGAGCAGCTGTATCCGCATTTATCCCATGCTGTGACCAGTGGCTCGCCGGTGCGCTCATGGTAAGTACCGAGGATATCGTAGCCGAGTTCCATATTAACACGTGGCATCTGCACATAGGCAGAGGTTGCCTGCGAGTAAATTGGAATAGGCGTTGGCGTTGGGGGCGGTGTAACAGGTGGTGGGCTGCCCGGATCAACTGGAGTGACGACAGGCGGATATGGGTTGGATGCCTGAAGAACAAAGACATAGTCGTTGCCGCGCTTAACCAGTTGTGCTTCACCTGCATTGGTTGTCTGGGCACTGCCGGTAAAGACAGCCGGTGCGTTTTCATGATCTGTCAGAACCGTGATAACCGGCTTTGTCAGCTTTTCATAACTGCCCGGTGCAACAATATCTGCGACAGAGATATCGCCGATAATGTCATTTGGCAGTCGAACAATCGTCTGGCCTGTTGCAGTTCCCTGAATGAGCAGGTGATCTGTTTCAGAAAGGGACGAGACCACATTGCCTGTGATGACAGGATTCGGGTCATTGTTCCAATGAGTAGATACAAGCAACACAGAGTTTGCCGCACCAATGTAGTCACCGGTGATTCCCAGCTTGTTGGTTGCTGTATCCGTGAAATTCCGAAGATCAATCGTCCCTTCGTTGTTGACCAGATCAGCATTCATGATTGTCGACAGAATGTGGGTCTTAGACAGGGTTGAACCCATTCCAATGTTGACTGTTTCAATCGCAACCCCTGCGCCCTGGCTGACATCGCCAACCATGTTCATTCTGGCACCATCAGCAATATCGACAGTCTTCCAGTTCAGAAGCTGAGAGAATGTCTCACCTGCAATACCTGTTGGTGTTGCTGTGCCTTCACTGTAGGCATTCATCAGGAAGTCGCCCAGGTCAGCACTTAAAGTCAGCTTTGTTGTGCCGCCGACACCACCGTCAATCTTCTGCATGTCAGAACCGACGCTATCGGTTTTACCGTGAAGGTACACGGTATTATCACCTGCGCCTGTCAGCAGAATGCTTCCGACAACATGACCAGCAGAATCAATATCTACGCTTCCATTATCCTGTTTGAGGATGGCGATATTGTTGGTATTCGCCAGAACTTCAGCAATTTGCGCAATTTTCATTGTGCCTTGACCATCAAGAACAACGGCAGCAGCATTTGCTTGAAGTGTTGTTGTCGACATTGAGGTAACACCGGATAGCGTTACGTCGAAGGTTCCGTTGGCTGAAGACACAGACAGGGCGCTGGAATTCTCGCCTGCCGCTAATGTGTAGCCTGCTCCAGAGTTTTGTACGTAAACAACATTGCCATTATCGGCTTTGAGGGAAAATGCGGTGGCGTCGTTACCTGCTGAAGATACACCACCAGACTGGGTTGCCGTGATATTCCCTGCACCACCTGCAATGGCATTAACACCATAAGATGAATTACCAGCAGAACGGATCTGTGCCGTACCGGCCACATACAGGTTAATATTACCGCCAGTCGTTCCGACCTTCAGGGCATCAGAGTTTGTCCCCTGAGAACTGATAGTGCCTTCTACCCGAGTATCAGCAAGGCCTGTCGTAGTCTGAAGATTAGCTGCAATAGCATTGCTGCCACTGGTCTGTACTGTACCGCTGGAGACCTGCTCAAAGAGGATCGAGTTTCCGTTAAGCTGCATGCCACCGGAACCTGTACCTGTTGTTGATACCGATGCAGTCTGCCCCTGTTTGAATTCAATAGCACCACCGGTGTTCAGGATAATACCGACAGCGTTATCTCCCTTGGTGGAAACCTTTGTGTTTGTTGCCTGAGATAAGCTGATTTTACCATTGCCGGAAGAGACGGCATTGATACCGGCAGAGTCATTGCCCTCAGTGGAAATGGTGCTACCTGAAAGTCCCTGCAGCTGCATTATGGAAATTGCACCATTGGTGCTGCGTGCTTTCAAAGCATCAGAGTTTGCACCAAGTGATTTAATATCACCTTCCAGCTTGGCATCAAGTGCCCCCGTTGTTGCCTGGAAATTTGCTGCAACAGAGTTGATACCTGCCGACTGAACCAGACTACCGCCACCTTGCATAAAGGTGATAGCCGCAGCGTTGGCCTGAACGGCTCCTGAATTTGAACCCGTTGTTGTGACAGAGCCTGAGTTCTGTACGTATTCAACATTGCCGCCCGTATTCAGGAGAACGCCAACTGCATTATTTCCGATTGTGGAGACAGTGCTACCGTCAGCCTGTTGGAAGGTGATTTTGCCTGCTCCCGAGGAGGTTGCATTGATGCCGACAGAGCCATCACCCTCTGTCGCGATAACGCTCGCAGTACCATTCGTAATCTGTCTGAGAGTGATGGTGCCTGTAGCCGAAGCCCGAAGAGCATCAGAAGTTGCTCCGGTCGTCTTAATGGTTCCAGAGCTAATCGCACTTATGAGGCCGTTCGACGCTTTAATATCTGCTGCAATTGCGTTTGCACCCGATGACTGGATCACGCTGCCGCTATCCTGAGTAAAGGTAATAGTTGATGCATTAACCTGTACGGCACCAGCATCATCTCCTGTTGTGGTGATGGATGCATTCTGGGCCTGAGCAAAGGTTGATGCACCAGCTGTACTCAGCAGTACGCCTGTCGAGTTGTTACCTGTTGTCGTAATTGAGCCCGTGTTTCGCTGAACAAAATCAATCTGACTGCCGGCTGTTGAGACAGCATTGACACCAAGTGAGGTGAGGCCGGTTGTTGATACCTTTCCACCGACATCCTGTATCAGGGTAATATTGCCAGATGTACTGGTTGCCTTGATTGCATCTGATGTGTCGCCAGACGTTTTAATCTGGCCTTGATGCAGAATGCCAAGGGCACCAGCTGCAACCTGAAGATTAAGGGCAGAGGAATTTACACCTGCTGTCTCAATAATGCTGTTATTGGCAAGCTGGTTGAAGGTCAGGGTTGCTGCGCCATTGGCAACAGCCTTGAGAGCAATCGAGGTATCACCTGTTGTTGCGATACGGCCGCCATCATACTGCAATACAGTAATGTCCGCTGATGTGCTGGCAATATCTGCTGCATTTGAAGTGTCGCCCGATGAGGTCAGAACACCTGCCTGGCTGAAGGTAATAATGCCACTGTCACTGCGCATGAGAACAGAGTTTGAGTTATCACCACTAGATGTGATTGTTGTACCGGCAGCTTGTAAGAAGTCTGCTTTAATCGCATTGGCTGCCGTTATCTTAACGGACTGAGAGTTTACACCAGCTGTTGAAATACTGCCTGCACCCAGCACAACACGTGCAAAATCAGTACCTTGCAGAATATAATTGCCGTTTTTGAAATCTGTTACAGTTGGTGAAGCTGCGCCTGTTCCGAGCAGTGCCTGCCCCTGAGTGACATCAATACCAACAGAGCTGTCGGTTTTCATATCAATTGTTACAGCACCATTGGTCGCGAGCAGGGCATTTTCATGGGCAATTTTAATGCCTGTCAGGTTGTTGTTCGCACTGACATTCTGATTCAACCCTTCAGAGCTGACATTCAGAGCTCCGCCGACCCAAAGTGCACCATCTGCAACATCAATGCCCAAGCCGTTGCTGGCATTTGCAATCTTGATATTAACATTGCCATCAACCTTGGCCTCACCTTCATTCAGGAGAATACCGGTAACGTAATTTAATGTATCTTTAGCGCCGGTTGCATTGTTGTCGTAATAATTGACGTATTCATGAGCACCAATATTCATATTGATGTCGCCAGCAACATAAGCGCGGCCACGGAGCCTCTCAATCAGAACGTCATTATATTTTAGATCTTCAGCTGTAACGGCCAGACTATTAGCGTTCCCCTGTGTTACGCTACCGTTTGCGAAGGCATTGTGATTATAATCACCGCCAACAAACAGCAGCCCACCTCTGACACGTGTGCCATTAAGGATATTATTATTAGCCGTTCCGGCACCATTGCCCTGAACGACGTTCATATCGCCCTTAATGTCCATGAGGCCATACAGACGGATGACATCTTGCCAGTCTGCCTCGGTTAGAAAGGTTGCGTTGCCATCAACGATGATTTGCCCATTATAGTAGATTTCGGTGTTTGCCCCACCCCCACTTGCGGTTCTTTTTTCAGAAACAAGATCTTCGGAAACGTGTAAAGTGGCTGTTCCAAGAATGCTGCCGCTACTCGTGATGGCACCATCAGTACCAATAACTATGGTTCGGGAGTTTTGACTGTTTTTAACTTCAGAATATGTTCCGTGAATGATTGTCAGATTAACCGCATTGACCGTTGTATTATAATCATCTGTGGATTTTTCATGCCAGTGGCCAATAGCTAGGGTATGGCCACCCTGATCATTGTAAAGATAGGTATTCTGCCCCTGAAAATTAATAACGGCGCCATCAACGACGTTGATCATGGCTCTATGGAACGTTGGGCCAGCAATAAACAGTGCGTTGTCGAGAACATTCAGTGTTGTATGGTCGACTGCAACATTGCGATAGACACCTGAGTTTGTTGTATCTGATGCACCACCAAGGCTGCCGCTGCTTGGGATATATTGGTAATTTCGGCCACTTCCAGATGCGAGTGGGTTATTGGCTTCATAGGCCTGAAAAGAACCGCCGCTTAATGTGTAGACAGATTTATTATAATCGCTGCCGGGAGTGTAATCATAAATCGTTGAACCAGCTGCTGGGACTTCGCTTGGACGTAAGGAGCTTAGATCAAGGATATAATCCTGAAAATGTGCGGCAACTTCTTCTTTATATGCAGGTGAACAGGTTGAGAGATTAACGCACCCGTATTTTTGAAAAACATAAGTATTGTATGTGCCGCCAGAGTCGTCACCGGCATTCACGTGATATGTTGAATTATAAATATCTTTTCTGAAATCACTTAATGCGGCATCAATGTTTGTATCTGTTTTACGGCTCTGAGTATAAGATGGGCGATTGTTGCCCACGCCGAATTCTGCCGCATGGGGTGCCGCAAAAGGAGCAAATGAAAGTGCCGTGGCGATTAATAGAGCCTGCTTTCTGGCACTTAGAATACGCTTCAGCTGTTTGGATCTTACCGCAGATTCTGTACGCTTTATTCCAAATTCTGAATAAATCATATTGCCCCAATCCTTCATAATGTTTCGCTCGTTCAACGTTGCGTAAAATTTAGTTTCTCTAATCCGCTATGATGATTTCAGGCGTATTTTTGCGAAGGCCCGTCTGTTCATCACACGTTTTGATGTCTTCGTATGAAGGCATCATTTCAGTGAATTCTTTTAGTCAGATTTTTGCATTCTATACTTTTGTTTTTTTAATAAATAAATGATTTTTTGGGGTATTTATTGTCTAAAGATTGTTTTATATTTCGATATTATTTTATTGTTATTTATTCAAATTTATTATTTGTTTATTGAAATCTCTGTTGAGAACTTTTAATTTATTTTAATGTATTTTTTTTACTGAAATTTTCTATGAAATATTATGCATCGAATAAATATTGTTTTTATTTGGATGGTCTTCATGCTCTTTGCTCTGACTGGAGCAAAAAACATAATTTCAAAAAATAACCGACTGGTTGTTTTGAGGGCGACATAATCACGCTTGGTCTTTTGTAGGGTTTGGAATATATTCAGCCGGTCACAAAAGAGCGCTGTTATATATAAAATTCAGTGCTTTATCTATTTTTAGGCTCTGGTTGGAGTTTGGATATGTCAGGTACAAGAACTGAAGTTGATTTACTGGGTAGCCGAGAAGTTCCGGCTGAGGCTTACTACGGTATCCATACTCTTCGAGCGATTGAGAATTTTAATATCTCGCCAAATACAATCAATGATTGTCCTGAGTTTATCCGTTCCATGGTCAAGGTGAAGAAAGCTGCCGCTTTAACCAATATGACACTGGGCGCTATTCCTGAAGATGTCGGGCAGGCTATTCTAAAAGCCTGTGATGAAATTCTGGAAAAAGGAGCATGTATGGATCAGTTCCCGGTTGATGTCTTTCAGGGTGGTGCGGGAACATCTGTCAACATGAATACCAATGAAGTGATTGCCAATCTGGCTCTGGAGCTGACAGGCCATCGCAAAGGGGAGTACAAGTTTGTAAACCCCAATGATCACGTCAATGAATCACAGTCTACTAATGATGCATATCCAACAGGGTTTAGAATTTCAGTTTACAGCTTAATGCTCGACCTTGTTGAAGCTATGAAGTTTCTTGATGGAGGCTTTAAAGACAAGGCTGCGGAGTTTAAGAATGTTCTGAAAATGGGCCGTACCCAGCTTCAGGATGCTGTGCCTATGTCTTTAGGGCAGGAATTCAACGCATTTTCAACGCTCATCAAAGAAGAAATAAATAACCTGCATAATGTGATGGAATTGTTGCTGGAGGTTAATCTGGGCGCAACAGCCATTGGAACACGCGTTAATACGCCAGATGGTTATCAGGAGCTTGCAGTTGAAAATCTGAGTAAGGTTACAGGATATAATTGTAAGCCTTCAGAAGACTTGATTGAAGCAACATCTGACTGTGGTGCCTATGTGATGATACATAGTGCATTAAAGCGTTTGGCCGTTAAACTTTCCAAGATATCTAATGATTTGCGTCTGCTTTCATCCGGGCCTCGCGCTGGATTGAATGAGATTAATCTGCCTCAGCTTCAGGCTGGAAGCTCAATCATGCCGGCAAAGGTTAATCCTGTTCTGCCAGAAGTGGTTAATCAGGTTTGTTTCAAGGTCATGGGTAACGACACAACCGTGACCTTCGCAGCGGAGGCAGGACAGCTTCAGCTCAATGTAATGGAGCCTGTGATTGCTCAGGCTATGTTTGAGTCTATTTCTTTGCTGACAAATGCCTGTCGTAATCTGCGTGAGAAATGCATCAACGGTATCACAGCCAATGTCGAAATCTGCCATAACTACGTTATGAACTCGATTGGTATTGTTACTTATCTCAACCCGATTATTGGCCATCATGAGGGTGATATTGTTGGTAAGATTTGTGCGCAGACGGGCAAAAGCGTCAAGGAAGTTGTCCTGGAGCGCGGGCTGATGACCGAGGAAGAGATTGACGAAGTCTTCTCCATTGAGAACCTCCTCAATCCTCATCGGGCAAAACGTAAATAATAGATGCAGGTATATAAAAGAAAACTCCCGGAAGTTCCGGGAGTTTTTTACGTCCTTATGGCTGCGCAGACAGAAGGCGATTGGAAATCCTGTCTGCTAATGCATCATAATCACCATCAAAGTGGTGGCCGCCCTCAGTCATTATCCGTTCTGCCTTGTCAAATTCAGGGAAGGTGCAGGCCGTTTTATCTTCTTCAGTTTCTTCCTTGCCATAGAAGCATTGAGTTTGCTGCATCGGCATCTTTTCAAGATAGGGCTTAACAGCTTCCGCGGTATCAGAAGTTGATCCTAAATAACCTTCAACCGAGACTTCGAAATCTGTATTCGGCGCGACGCCTAATAAGGAGATGAGCTTAACCTGCTTGCGGGTTGGCTTACTGATTAAGGGCCATGCGAAGGGGATGACATTTGCCCCAAATGAGTAACCGGCAAGCCCATATTTGTCAGTCTGGAACTGCTTGCCGTATTCTGTAAACAGCAGCTCAATATCGGCAGCAATGGTTGCAGGTTCCTTGCGAGACCAGAAGTACCGTAGTGAATCGACGCCCACAACAGCGATACCTTTACTGGCAAGTTTATCGCCAATTTTCTTGTCGATGTCACGCCAGCCCCCGTCGCCTGAGAGGATAATAACCAAAGCTTTGGTTGGACCTTGTGGTGGGATGATAGAGACGGGGAGGCTCTGTACGCCATTCTCTTCCTGTCTCTGCAATTCCTGCGCGGTATCAATAACAGCTTTGTCTGTTGCTTCTCCAGCACTGGCTGTAATTGAAATGGCTTTGTCTATCGCGTTTGTGAAATTGTCAGCCTTCGCCTGCTCCTGAGCCGTCACAATAACATACCAGGGCGATGGCAGCTCTTTGTCGTCCTTCAGTTTGGTACTCAGTTGATATTCTGTTATGTTATCCTGTCCTCTGACAGGTTCGGTCAAAGCGCCTTCACAATAAGGTCGGTCAGTCTTGAGCCTATCAGAAAAACCTACGCTGATACCGCCTGCAAGTGTGTTTTTCGGGGCTTGCGCAATAACGGCATAGGCAAAGGGGGCTGCTTCTCCCAAACCAACGATGCTCGGAAAGAAGTACTTCTTGAGGCTCATATTGCGCTGCACGGCCTCTGCGGCGTCTTTCAGATCGTCCGAGAGATAATGGCAATCAACATCCGCAAGCCGTGATGCGCGCTCTAAGCGCAAAGCATCAAAATCCAGCGTCACAGCAATGAGATTCTGCTCTGCAAATTCTTTTGCCAAAGCTGTCTGGTCTTTAGCTTTAGCCTTATCTGCCGCAATAATAACAAGGCCTTCCGGCTCAGCCTCTGGTTCATAGACCTTCACTATACCCATTGTGGGGGTATCAAGGTTGAAGGTTGCAATGGTTGGAGCAGGGGTAAAGTAATCAATGATTTTACCACCTTTAAAGACCAGCATAACGGCAACCAGAGCAGCCATTATCAGAATAAGAAACATGATGCTGAATTTGATCAGGCGCTTACTTAAAGACATGGATTATTTCTTCCAGAGAGTTCTAGAAACACCGCCTGATATCAGCGCAGTTACATCAATGAGAATTTGTGGCAACATCCATCCTCCGGGATAGGCCAGATAGCGGGGCTCCCATTGGGGTTTGAACTTGCTCTTATAGCGTCTCAAGCCTGAGAACCCGTAGAAACGTTCGCTATTCTTGGCAACAAAAGAGGCAATCTTGTGCCATGACGGGGCAAGCCGATGCGGCGAAAGCCCAGACAATGGGGCCATGCCGAGATTAAACCAGTGCAGTCCGTGCTCTTTGCCGTAAAGGATGATCTGCAGGAAAAGCAGATCCATAACCCCGGGCTCATCTGGCAGATGACGCATCAGGTCAACTGTCAGCTCTTTTCTTGGAATACTCTGCCATAGATTGGCAAAGGCAATTATTTTATCTTCTCTTTTGATGATGGCTGTATCGAAGTTGAGGATATAGTCATCATCCCAGAAACCCGTTGAGAATCCCTTTTCCGCAGCACCGCGTTTCGAGAGCCAAATGTCTGAAACTTCCCGTAGCTGGTCACGAATTTCGAGCACACGGTTGGCCGGGACAATCTCAAATATCAGATTGGTTTTCTGCATCCGGTTAAGGGCAAAGCGCCAGTCCTTGCCCGATTTGCCTTCAATTGAAAACTTGGAGATGTCAACACGTGCTTCTTCACCAAGTTTTACAAGAGAGAAGCCACCATCAAGATAAAGCGGAATATGCTCGGTTGAGACCTGATAGAACACTGGCCAGCCGGCATGTTTGTCGGCTTCATCCATGAAGGTCCACATCAGCTCCGTGATACGTTCTTTCGGACCGACAGGGTCACCCATGACAATCCAGCTTTTGCCTTGTACGCGGTACATTAGGAAGGCATCGCCCTCAGGATGGAAAAGGAACCGTTTGTCACCCAGAAGGGCAAGATTGGCATCGGCTCTATTCGCATGGGCCAGAATGCTTTTTAACTGCTCATAGGGAATAGTTTCTTCCGGACCTTTTCTGGTCGGACGGCGGCCGATGAGTACATAAAATACAGCAGCGGCACAAACGATAAAGATTGCAGCTGTTGAGCGCAGAAAGCGTGAGACATCATCATGCCATGTAAAATCCCACCACAGCTGTTTTTGATAGGCGATATCTGTATAGGCCAGAAAACCGAGCCATGTTGAACCTGCAATAAATAGAAGAATAAGTGCAATCATTCCCTTTGAAGGCGGAGCAGATAGCAGGGCGCCCTTTCGGTAAAATGCATCTCTGAAGGAGAGCAGAAGTACCAGAATGATCGTCAGAATAGTGGCTTCTTCCCAGTCAAGGCCTTTCAGTAAGGAAACAACGATCCCGGCAATCAAAACGAATACGGTGAAAAACCATGCTGTTTCCAGCCGCTTAATTAGCCCATGTGACAGAACAAGGAGTGCAACGCCCGAGACTGAACCTATCAGGTGCGAGACCTCTGAGAATGGCAAAGGAACAAAATGGGTGAGGATCGCAATGCGTGAGTTGTAACTGGGGACAGCCCCTGAAACCAGAAGTACAACACCGCCAAGAAAAGTCAGAACACCAACGATTGGTGGAATAAACGGAAAGAGTGCACGCCTGAAACTGCGCAAACCACGTCCAATTTTATTATCGGCTGTCACAACCTCGTAAAGTGCGAATAAACCGACAGCGCAAATAAACGGGATGAGTGTATAGGCAATACGCCACATCAACAGGGCAGAGATGGTCTTTTCTGCTGGCACATGTGGCAGGGCGAGAAGAACAATGGCTTCAAACGCACCAAGCCCGGCAGGCAGGTGGCTGACGATGGCAAGAATGATTGCTGCGGAGAATATGGCCGCAAATGCCATGAAAGAAATATTGGCCTCAGGTGGCAGAAAAATCCATAAAGCTGCTGCGGCTGCACCGACGTCAATAAACCCAAGAATGATCTGCACAATAACTGTTCTGGCATTGGGTAAGGGGAGTGTTGCAACTCCCCGACCCAGATATCTTTCGCCTGAGCCACACCAGCCGACAAAACCGGCTAGGGCGAGTAGAAGGGTAACGCCAATACCCTTGTTTACCTCCAGAGACAGATGGTTCAGATCTGACATCATGCGTGGGTAGAAAACCAGAGCCGTGCCTAAAACAACAAACATTCCCATCCAGAGGGTCAGGTTTGCAATAATCGTGAGTTTGGCGACGGTGGAGAGGTTTAAGCCTGCTTTCCCATAAATACGCCAACGGACAGCGCCTGCTGTTACGAGTGGAAAACCAAGTGTCTGACCAACGGCATAACTACAGAATGAGCCAATTGCGATGCTTGAAGCACGAACAGGACGATTGGAAACAGTATGGATTGCGCAGGCGTCATAGCCCATTAAGGCCAGATAGCTGATTCCAGAGAAAAGAACGGCCGCAGCAAAAATCTTATGAGGTGTTTTCTCAATGGAATGAAGAATTTCTCTCGGATTGATGTCCGTCAGCAGATGTACAAGAAGCGCAATAATGATTGCCAGAACGATAATTGTGAATATCCGCGGGGCCCAACGTATGACAGTTATCCGTAATTTTGATGGTGGCTTGGCGTGTTCTGTCAGGTCTTCCGCTACATCTGACGGCCCGCTGGAGAGATAATCATCTGGGAATGGAAGCTCTGAAGCTTCTGATGCGGACTTATGGGACAATCTAGGTATGCCCTTTAACTTAAAAAATATCAGGAGGAAGTATTATAAAAATTATGAGATATCTAGGTGATATTACATCTGATTGTAGGTGCCTGATATCGAATTTTGTCCTTCTTCATAAAATTTATGGCTTTGCTTCTCGAGGGCCTTAAGTGGCATAATATCTAGTAGAATATATTTTTATTGGAAGTGCATACGTCTCTAGTTCTTTTGTATATGTAGGCGCCAAGGCTTCTTCAGACGTTAACTGACACACACAACGGCTTCAGCGTACTGGCTACTCTGATTACTGATATAAAACAAACATGGAAAGGAACGTCCCATGATTTCTCTTAAGAATAGCTCTTTGCTGAAAGACCAATGTCTTGTTGGAGGGCAGTGGGTTGGTGCCGCTTCTGGTAATACCATTGAGGTTCGTAATCCGGCTGATGGGTCTCTGGTTGGAGAGGTCCCCAGTATGTCCAGGGAAGAGACAGAACGAGCCATCAAAGCTGCGGGTGAATCATTTCCCTCTTGGAGCAAGCTGGCACCTAAGGAACGTTCTGCCATTCTGCGTCGCTGGAATGATCTGATAATTGAGAACGCTGATGACCTAGCTGTTCTGATGACAGCAGAGCAGGGAAAGCCTCTGGCGGAAGCCAAAGGTGAGGTTGTTTATGCCGCCTCATTTATCGAATGGTTTGCCGAAGAGGGTAAAAGAACCTATGGCGATGTCATTCCCTCACCACAGACAGATAAGAGATTTATTGTCATTAAGCAGCCGGTTGGTATCTGCGCAGCTATTACACCATGGAATTTTCCTGCTGCGATGATTACGCGTAAGGCCGGTCCGGCTCTTGCAGCAGGGTGCGTCATGATTGTGAAACCTGCTGGAGCAACACCTTTAACGGCTCTGGCTTTGGCAGAGCTTGCGGTGCAGGCTGGTATCCCTAAAGGCGTTTTTCAGGTTCTGACCGGAAGCTCAAAGGAAATAGGTGGAGCCCTGACAGAATCGCCAGACGTCCGTAAGTTGTCCTTTACCGGCTCAAATGAAGTGGGGCGGCTTCTTATGGCTCAGTCTGCACCAACCATAAAGCGTCTTTCACTTGAGCTTGGCGGTAATGCTCCCTTCCTTGTTTTTGATGACGCTGATTTGGAGGCCGCCGTTGATGGTGCCATTGCTTCTAAATATCGTAATGCAGGGCAAACGTGTGTTTGTGCCAACAGACTATTGGTTCAAGATGGTATCTATGATGCTTTTGCCAATAGATTAGCTCAAAAGATTGCTGAACTGCGTGTTGGTGCAGGTAGTCAGGAAGGCGTTTCTATTGGTCCTTTGATTGATAATGATGCCTTGGAGAAGGTTGAAGAGCTTGTTGGTGATGCAACAGAAAAAGGCGCCAAAATTCTTCTTGGTGGTAAGCGGCATGCTTTAGGCGGTCAGTTTTATGAGCCAACCATTCTGACAGAAGTAACGACTACGATGCGCGTTGCCAAAGAAGAAATATTCGGCCCGGTTGCACCGTTATTTCGGTTCAAGACCGAGCAGGAAGCAATCGCAATGGCTAATGATACCGAATATGGCCTCGCATCTTACTTCTATACGAAGGATTCTGCTCGTGTATGGCGGGTTATGGAAGCTCTTGAGTACGGCATGGTTGGCCATAATACAGGCCTCATTTCAAATGAGGTGGCCCCATTCGGGGGTATCAAACAATCAGGTCTTGGTCGTGAAGGATCAAAATATGGTATCGACGAATATCTGGAAATGAAATTCATGTCGACGACTGTTTAATCTTGAAGTAATTTATAAAAAATCCCCCTGAATTATTTGAATAACAGGGGGATTTTTATATTCAGCTGTGTAGTGCCTGCCAGGGTGAGGGTGGCAGGTTTCCTGAAACCAGACTGACCTCAAAGATATCTTCAATACGCTGCTGGGTCAGAACTTCAGAGGGCAGGCCACTGCAAATAACCTTGCCATGTGACAGGGCAATGATCCTGTCAGCAATATCAGCGGATAACTGTAGGTCGTGCAGTACGGCAATGACTGTAAGCCCTTTTTCAGTAAGCTTCTTTGTCTCATTCAGGAGCTGGAGCTGATGTTTTAAATCCAGACTGGCAATGGGTTCATCCAGAAATAATATCTGCTTTGTTTCTAGAGATTGGCCAGCGCCAAGTTGGGCCAGAACGCGCGCAAAGTGAACGCGTTGTTTTTCTCCCCCTGAAAGCGTTTGATAAACACGATCTTTCAGGTGAGAGATATCAGCCTGCTCAAGGCTGTAACTGGCAATCTGGCGACGTTTCTCTTTACTTAGGTTTTTACCAATTCCTGCAACACCAAGTGAGACAACTTCACTAACAGAGAAAGGGAAGATGATTTGTGATGCCTGAGGCATAACAGCCCGCATGCAGGCAAGGCGCCATGGGGCAATGGTATGAATATTATGCCCATTAAGTACAACCGAGCCGTGTGTTGGTCTCAGTTCACCACAAAGCAAACGTGTCAGGGTGGATTTGCCAGCACCATTTGGGCCGATGATTGTTGTCAGCTCACCTTCATTAAAAGCAATATTGATATCATCAATCAGCTTTTTTCTATGCAGAACATAGCTGAGATTCTGTGCTTCAAGAATTATCATTGGAGCATACTTCTCTGTTTGCCAAGCAGGAGCCACATAAAGAATGGCGCACCGATTAAGGCGGTCAGAATGCCAATAGGAAGTTCAGCTGGTGCAACAATTGTTCGGGCAATAGAATCTGCACAAACAAGAAGTGCGGCACCAGCAATTGCTGAAGCAGGAAGAAGCAGTCTGTGATCTGCTCCAAAGGCAATCCGAAGAATATGAGGAACAACAATTCCAACAAAACCGATGAGCCCACAGGCGGCAACGGCAGCGCCTACTGCAATGGCGACACAGAGAATAGTAAAGACCTTTATTCTTTGAACGGGAATACCAAGATGGAATGCTTCCGCTTCTCCTAAAGAAAGGGCGTTGAGGCCACGTGCCAGAAGAGGCACCATAATGAGAATAGGCAAAATAAAAGGGGCAACTGCGGCAACCTTAATCCATGAAGCGCCGCTGATGGAGCCCATTGTCCAGAAGGTAATATCCCTGAGCTGTCGATCATCACTGATGTAAGACAGCAAACCAAGACAGGCCCCAGCCAGTGCCGAAAAAGCAATACCTGCCAGTAGCATTGTGACAACTGAAAGCTGTCCGTGTTTGATGGATACGGCGGATAGCAGCAACACAGCGAGTAATGCGCCTATGAAAGCAGCAACCGGCAGGGCAAAAAAGGGCAGAGGCCCTATAAAGGATGCCAGTAACGTATCACCAATAACAATGATAAAGGCTGCGGCAAGAGAAGCCCCAGCAGAAACGCCAATAATACCGGGGTCGGCGAGAGGATTTCGGAATAACCCTTGCATTAATGCCCCTGAAACAGAAAGAGCTGCACCACAAAGCAAAGCCATAAGAATACGTGGCAGTCTGATCTGGAGAATAACAAGACTGTTACCTTGCAGATCACTTTGTCCTAGCAGGCCTTCATAGAGAACGTAAAAAACCTGTGAGGGCGGTATGCTCATTGCGCCAATTCCTAATGACAGAATGCTCAGGAACAATGTGAAAATAGTCAGACTTGCCAAAATAACAGGACACCTTAACGCCCCCATAAAATGTGAGCGTCCAGATCTCTCGTATGTTGTCGAGAGTGTTTGGCTCATTGTTTGAGCTCCTGTGGTCCTGTATTTTCTGAATGAATAAGTTTTAATAATGCGAGTGCTGCAACGGGAGTGCGTGGGCCATAGCTCATAAGGTAGGGAGCATCGACTGTAATCAGGGCTTTGGATTTGGCCGCTGGGGTTGAAGCAAAAGCTGGAAGAGCAAACAGGTCATCCGGAATGCTGCCAGGTCCATGGCCTTTGCTCATAACCAGAATAACTTCTGGTGCCGCAGCAATAATGCCTTCTTCTGATATTGGCTTCCAACCTGTGACTGAAGCACCAACGTTTCTTGCTCCAATAAAGGAAAGTATATGGTCGATATTCGTATCTTTTCCGCCAATCATAATACGACCATTGCTGGCAGAAAGTATAAATAAGACACGCTTACCTAACGGGTGTTTTTTCTTTTCTTCGGTAACCTTTGCAAGATTAGCCTCGACCTCTTTGACCAGTGCAGAGCCCTTATCCTGTTCATCCGTTGCTTTTGCAATGGTTTCAATGCGGTCTCTAATATCTTTTTCAGGGTTAAGCCCTTCTGGAACACGGACAAACTTAACGCCTGCCTGCTGAATAAGTGAAATAGCATCTGCGGGGCCAGCGATTGCATCTGCCAGAATAATCTTGGGTTCAAGGGAAAGAATACCTTCTGCACTCAGCGTCCGGACATAACCAACGTTTTTCTTCGTTGCCAATGCCTCTTTGGGGTAAACACTTGTGGTATCAACGGCGACAATATTCTTACCGAGATCCAGACTATAAAGAATCTCCGTGACACCAGCCCCCAGACTGATTATGCCTTCTTTCTCAGTTTCTGCCTTTGTTGGAATACCCGAGGCAAACAGAATGCATATCGCTGTAAATGCCTTTGGAATAAAGGTTCTCAATAACATTGGATATTCCTTTACTTGGTGAGAATGAGCTTGTCGTTTGCTGTAATGCGAAGTTTGTAGCTTTCTCCTCTGTGGAGAATGGCAATCTCGCGATCCCCATTGAAAAGTGTGTTCACATCAATTTCACGAATATTTTTTTTGCCCCCCAAATTGCCGCTTTTTGAGGGGGCAGGGGGAGCCTTTGAAAGAGGCTCTTCACTAGAATTCGCTGGCTCACTCATAGCCTTAACTCCCTTTTTTTAATTTTAATTTTTCTAAACTGCGTATTTTAGAAAATTTCAAAAACATTCGTAGTTTAGAATTAAGTAAAACTAGAGATGTTTATTTCTGTTGACGTTAGTATTTCAATTTAATACGAGATGCAAACTGCTTTTTTGAGTATGCAGTTCGCCAGCCAGCGAATAGCGATAATGCTATACTTTGATAAAGGTTCCCCTCTTCTTTGGTATAACTAGGGAACCAATCAAGGTGCGAGCCAGCCAATAGATCACGAATTAATAAGGCTGGAGCGCCCATTATGCGTATGTTCAAGCGTGGAATGATCCATGCATCTGTTTCTTTATCTGCAATCGTTGCTGTTTCTGGTAGTGTGTGGGCTCAGGATGCAGCGCAGAAACCTCGTTCTGCAATGGATGAAATAACAGTTACGGCGGATCGTACTGAAAGTACTATTTACGATACGCCATCTACGGTTACGATCATCAATGATCAGAAAATTGATCGTGATAATATCAATACAATGGGCGAGCTGGTTCGTGATGAACCGGGTGTTTCAGTTGGTAATCAGCCAGGTCGCAGTGGTGCATCAAGCTATACGATCCGTGGTATCGGCGATAATCGTGTTCGTATTCAGATTGATGATATCAAGATTGCCGATTATCCGGGCAGTAACAAAGGTTCGGGCACATATACCCGTAACTTTATTGATTTTGATGCCCTGAAACAGGTTGAAATTATACGTGGCCCGTCTTCTGCTCTTTATGGCAGTGATGCCATTGGCGGTGTTGTATCCTACATCACGAAGGATCCGGGTGACTTTCTGACAAAGGACAAGAACTGGTTTGCTTCGGGTAAACTTGGTTATGACAGTTCTGATTTAAGTAAAACACAGACGATTACTGGTGCTGCCAGGATGGGCGACTGGGAAACAATGGTGATTTATACGCACCGTCGTGGTCATGAGTTGCGCCCAAATACAGATGAACAGCCAAATTCCCAGCGTTATGAGGTCAATAACGTGTTGGGTAAGCTCGTCTATAATGGTGGTGAACTTGGGCGCTTTCGTCTGACAGGTGAGTATACTTACAGAACAACCGGCACCAATCTGATTACAGAGCAGACAACGACAGGCGGTACGCGTGGTATGCCTTACACACGCGTCTTCGATTCTTATGGCGATGATACCATGAGCCGTCCGCGTATCAGTCTTGACTGGACTAAAACACTTGATTGGGCAATTGCCGATACCGTCAAGATAAACGGTTACTGGACTGAAGTTCGTCGTGATGATTCAACGATTCAGTATCGTGGTTCCAGCACAGGTCGAGCTCCGTCTGTTCCAACCGTCGTCAGAGATTCAGATAACGGCTATCATCAGGATATTCGTGGGGCTGATATCCAATTCACGGCAGATCGTGAGCTTTGGGGATGGCAGCACTCAATCACCTATGGTGGCTCCTTCGATGTGACAACGAGTTCGCGGCCACGTGATCGTTATGAGCTCAATGTTCTGACTGGCAGAACCACCAAGACTGTTGCTGGTGAAACCTATCCGAACAAGAACTGGCCGGATACACGCACAACACAAGGTGGTATCTATATTCAGGATATCATTCAGTACGGAAAACTGCGTCTCATCCCGGCTCTGCGTTATGATTATTATCATCTTGAGCCACATCCGGATGCTGCCTTTGCCAATTCAAACAGCAGAGATTTTGTTGTTGAATCGCAAACACATCATGCGTTCAGTCCAAAATTTGGCGTTACATATGATTTGCTAGACTGGCTGCGTGTCTATGGTCAGTATTCCCACGGTTTCCGTGCGCCACCTTATGATAACGCCAACTTCGGCTTTACCAATTCGGTATCCCGCTATGAAATTCTGCCAAACGGTAATCTGAAGCCGGAAACCAGTAATGGGTTTGAAATTGGCTTTAAAGGCAAGTTTGATAATGGTTCAAGCTTCCAGCTGAACGGTTTCTATAATCTGTACGACAACTTCATTGATACCGTAACGGTTGGGACATCATCGTCTGGCCTGACCCAGTTCCAGTATCAGAACCTCTCCAAGGTTCGCATCTGGGGTATTGAGGCTAAAGGTGACTGGCACCTGACAGAAGAATGGTCGGTGTTCGGCAGTCTGGCCTATGCCCATGGTGAAGATGAAGATACCAAGAAGGCCATCGATTCCGTTGATCCATTCTCATTCACAGCTGGTGTTCGTTATAAGAATGTTGCTGGCTGGGGTGGTGAAGTTCGGGCACGTGGTGCTGCTCGCAAGAGCCGTGTGAGCGATGACGGTTATTACAGACCCGGTGGCTATGCCGTCATGGATGCCTCGTTCTTCTATGATTACTCTGAGCATCTGTCGTTTAATGCGGGTGTCTACAACGTCTTTGACCGTAAATACTTCAGCGCTCAGGATGTTGTCGGGGTTTCAAGCAGCAGTTCAATTCTTGAGCTGTACCGTTCTCCGGGCCGAACGATCGCAGTAAACGCAACCGTTCGCTGGTAAGACGATGGTCAGCACACTGGCATGTCTGGATATTAAAGCAGTGAACGAGCGCTCCTGCGATCGTTCACTCATGTCTGAGCCATGCGGTGTGCTGCCTTACTGCCCGGTTATTAGGGCCAAGGCCTTGCTGTTTCCTGAAACGGTAAAAAATTATATTGCCGTTGAACATAAGCAACAGGTAGAGGCCTGTGCTGCCATCTGGCCAACAATTGCCCCGGAAGAATGTTGTCGCAACAGGAAAAAATCTGGCTGGAGATATTCTTTTGCAGGCGGAATTCTCTCTCTCGCTGTTCATTTAAGTGTTGTTGCTCTTGCGATTAATTTCCTGCCAGCTATGGCGGAGCTGCCTTCCGGGAGTGAGGTTGCTGTTTCTCTTGATGTTATGGATGAAGCAGCTTTTGCTGCCATGCAGGAGGGAACAAAGCAGGTTGGGGTTGAGCCTCAGATTGATTTACCTGAACCAGTCCAGCCTGATTTGAGTGGGCTCATTCAGAAACAGACCGAAGTTGCCAGTTTGCCGGAAAGTGACACTGCTGATTTTACGAAGCAGAAAACTGTTGCTGAAAAGGAAGCAATAACACTTCCCTCTAAGCCTGAACCCGTAAAGAAAGTGGTTCAACAACAAGTCAAAAAACCGGATGTGAAAAAGCCTGAAAAAACTAAACCTAAAAACACACAGATGGCTAAATCATCTGAAGGCAAGACAGGTGAGGGTACGCAGGCCCGCTCAACGACACGTTCTGTTAAAGGTAAGGGCAGTCATACATCGGGTATGGGCGGGGCCAGTGCAACAGCAGGACAGCGTTCAGCCGTTCTCGCTCATCTTAAGCGTTACAAGAAATACCCACCTTCAGCCTATTCCATGCGTTTGGAGGGCAGTGTCGGAATTACATTTTCCATTGGTGCAGATGGCCTTGTGAAAGAGGCCAGGGTGCATGCCTCGTCCGGTCAGGGAATCCTTGATCGTGATGCCTTAGCCATGCTGCGCAAAGCTCAGCCATTTCCCGTTTCCTCAGTTGGCAGCGGGATCACGATTACAACCCAGATTGGTTACGAATACCCACGTTAAGGAGATGACAATGTACGTTGGAATGAACCGTTTCAAGGTTATGAAGGAAGGTGCAGAGAAGTTTGAGGCCCGTTGGCTGTCACGCGAGAGCTATCTGCATGAGCTGAAGGGCTTCATGGGCTTCCAGATGCTGCGTGGGCCAGAACGTGAAGATCACGTTCTCTATTCTTCCTATACCCTTTGGGAAAGCAAGGATGATTTCACTGCCTGGACTAAGTCTGACCAGTTCCGCAAGTCCCATGAGCGTGCTGAAGCACCACAGGAGAAACTGACAATTGGACATCCGGAATTCGAAGGCTTTGATGTCCTACAGTCTATTGACGTTCCTTCAAAAGTAGCTGCGTAAGGTCATGAGCGTTTCCATTACCTCGCAGCAGAGGGAAGCCATCATTCAGGGGCTCTCTGATGCCCCTGATGGTGTGCTGGAAGCACTGGCTGGACGCGTTGGTGTTCCATTACGGGCTGTTCTTGATTGTCTCCCTGAAGAGAATGCAAGGCGTATTGATGCCGAGCACTTTGAAAAGCTCTGGCAGGATATGACCTCATGGGGAGAGATTGTGTTCATTGTTCACACTGAAGATGGTGTGTTTGAATGCAAGGGTACAATCCCTCAGGGGCAGGAAGGCCGTGGCTACTTCAATATCCATGGTGACAGCCCGATTGGTGGGCATATTCGTAAGGACCGTTGTGAGGCCATCTACTTTATCGACAGGCCATTCTTTGGCAAGCGCTCATGCTCGGTTCAGTTCGTAAACCGTGATGGTGGCGTGATGTTCAAGGTCTTTGTCGGGCGTGATGAGAACCGTGCGCTTAAGCCTGAACAGCTTGAAAAATTTGAGGCATTACGCCAGTCTTTTTGATGCTGCATCATTAGAATTGAAAAGCGCGGGATTATTTCCCGCGCTTTATTAAATCAGCCCTGATTCAGGAATTTATTCATGAAAGTGGGAGGCATGCTCTTAGGCTTATTGTGAGTGGCGAAAAAACTTGCTCACCACTTTTGTTTTAATGCTTGCGCTTAGAGTTCAGATAGTCGGATTATTTTGCAGAAACTTCCTGCTTTTAAAGGAGCTTCAAAAGGCTCTCTGACGATCAGGGCATCTGCTTGAGATAAAATGGACAGGAGTGATGAATCCTGTGATGCAAATGGCGTTGCAACCAGTTTGCCATTCTTATTAAAACTCAGCTTTGCCCTCAGGTTATCCTGACGTTCACCGTTTGCGGGTAGGTCGGCACCAAGGATGCATAATTCCGTCTGAATATGTCCGGCATTTGCGACATGGTTCATGCTCTTGATCGCGGGAACAACAAACAGGAGACAGGTGATATAGGCTGATACAGGATTGCCGGGGAGGCCGAAAACGAGAGTATCGCCAAGCTTGCCAAACATCAGTGGTTTTCCGGGCCGGACGGCAACCCGCCAGAACTCAGAGGACATGCCGTTTTCAATCAAGACCGGCTGAACCAGATCATAATCGCCGACCGATACACCACCCATGGTGATTAGAATATCAACCTTTTGCGTTTTAAGATGGGTGAGTGCCGCTTCAAGAGAAGCCTTGTTATCCTTGGCAATACCCAGATCTATAACATTGCCACCGTGCTGTTCGATTAAAGCTTTTATAGCGTAAGAGTTTGATGAAAAAATCTGATCTTCTTGGCGATGTGAACCGGGAAGAGCCAATTCATCACCCGTAGCCAGAATTGCAATATTGAGTGGCTGAAAGACTGTTAATTCAAAGAAGCCAGCTGCAGCTGCAAGACCAATGTGGCGGCCATCAAGTTTCTGGCCTTTTGAAAGTAATACCTGACCTGTTTTGAAGTCGGTTCCGGCATCCCTGATGTTTGTTTTCGTTTGTGGCTGAAGGATTGTTACAAAGCCATCTGCGCTTTCTGTATCCTCCTGCATGATCACCATATCTGCGCTGTCTGGAACGGGAGCGCCGGTATAAATGCGAATAGCTTCCTGAGAGCCTATCGTACCTTTGAAGCCTTTACCCGCTGCGCTTTCACCTATCAGTTTGAACTGGGATGGTATGGAGCTAATATCCGCTGATCTGACAGCATAACCATCCATTGCTGATGAGCGGAACGGGGGCTGGCTGTGCTGTGCAATCAGGTCTGTCGCAAGATAGCGACCAAGGCATTGGGCGAGGGGTAGAATACATGTTTCAAGCCGGGGCACTGCGCAACTTACGATTTGCTCAAGGGCTTTTTCAACGGAAAGGAGCCCCTGGCTACTCATCTTGCTACCTCGTAAGTTCCTGATTTTCCGCCGTCTTTATGGAGGAGGCGAATACCCTCAATCTGCATGCTGCGATCGGCTGCTTTCAGCATGTCGTAAATTGTCAGGCAACAGACAGAGACAGCTGTCAGTGCTTCCATTTCAACTCCGGTCTGGCCTGTAACCCGAGCCTCAGCTGAGACACGAATACCGGGAATGTTTTCATCAAACTGACAATCAATACTGATTTTAGAAAGCGACAATGGATGGCAAAGAGGGATCAGATCATGGGTTTTCTTTGCAGCCATAATCCCGGCAATACGTGCCGTTGCAATCACATCACCCTTTTTGGAGTTACCGCTACGAGCAAGTTCCAGCGTTTCCTTTTGCATAACAATCTGGCCTTCTGCAATAGCCGTTCGGGCTGTTGCGTCCTTGCCGGAAATGTCAACCATATTGGCATTTCCGGATTTGTCCAGATGTGTCAATTTGTTCATTTATTCAAAGGGTTCCGAATAGAAGATCATTCGTTGCCTGAGCAACATCCTGCTGGCGCATCAGGCTTTCACCGACAAGGAATGTCCGAATATTAAATGGTTCCAGACGAACAATATCCTCGTGGGTAAACACACCACTCTCCGAGACAATAATACGATCATCCGGGATATGAGGTGCAAGAGCCTCACTTACCGAGAGCGAAACTTCAAAGGTCTTGAGATCCCGGTTGTTAATACCAATAAGTTTGGTTCCCAGTGGGAGAGCCCGATCAAGCTCTTCCCGGTTATGAACCTCAACCAGAACATCCATCCCAAGGTCATGGGCAGTCTGTACTAACTCTTTGGCTTCCGCATCGGTCAGGCTAGCCATAATAACAAGAATACAATCAGCACCCCAAACTCGGGCTTCAACAACTTGATAAGCTTCAAACAGAAAGTCCTTACGTAACGCTGGCAGAGGGCAGGCGTTGCGGGCATCCATCAGATATTCAGGTTTACCCTGAAATGATGGTGCGTCAGTTAAAACGGAGAGGCATGATGCCCCGCCATCCGTATAGGCACGGGCAAGAGATGGCGGGAAGAAGTCTTCCCGTATCAGCCCTTTCGATGGGCTTGCCTTCTTGATCTCTGCAATCAGTGCCGGGCGATCTTCCGCAAGGTGATGCATGATACTGTTTGCAAAACCGCGGGTAGGAGAAGCCGTTTTAAGTTTACCTTCAAGCTGGGCAAGGGGCACCGCAGCTTTTGCGGCAGCAATCTCTTGACGCTTATAAGCTTCAATCTTTTCAAGAATATTTGTCATGATGCGCTATTCGATACAGAGATAAGACGTTCCAGAGCCATCAGGGCTTTTCCGCTATCAAGAGACTCTTGGGCCATCTTGACGCCTTCCTGAAGAGTAGCGGCTTTTCCGGCAACAACAAGGGCACCAGCTGCATTCAGAACCGCCACATCACGATAAGGGTTCTGGGCGCCATCAAGAACAGCGCGAAGAGCCTTGGCATTATAATCCGGGTCGCCCCCTTTGAGGTCGGCAGGCTCAGCGCGTTTAAGGCCAACTTCCTCCGGTGTGACTGAGAAACGGCGCAGCTCACCATTCTCAACCGCAACAACATGTGTTGGGCCCGTTGTTGTCATTTCATCCAGCCCGTCAGAGCCATGAACCATCCAGACCCGTTCTGACCCCAGATCGCGCAGAACCTTGGCAAGTGGTTCAAGCCACATCTCGGCCGGGACACCAATCAGATTGTATTTTACACCAGCCGGGTTTGCGAGAGGGCCAAGTAAATTGAACAATGTACGTGTGCCAAGTTCAACGCGGGCCGAAGCAACATGGCGCATTGAGGCATGGTGGGTCTGAGCAAACATGAAGCAGAGACCAGCTTCCTTGAGACACTTCTCAATGCCGGCTGGTGTAAGCCCCAGTTCAATACCAAGGGAACTCAGAACATCAGCTGAACCGGATTTTGACGAGGCGGCTTTATTGCCGTGCTTGGCAACTGTTACACCACAGCCGGCAATAATCATCGCGGCAAGCGTCGAGATATTATAGGAACCGGAATGATCTCCACCTGTCCCAACAATATCGACAGCGCCTTCAGGTGCTTTAACACGAAGCATCTTTTCTCGCATCGCGGTAACGGCACCCGTAATTTCTTCAACAGTTTCACCACGAACCCGCAAAGCCATAAGGAAACCACCTGCCTGTGCCGGGGTGACTTCGCCTGAAAGCAGGGCATCAAACGCAGCCTTGGCTTCTTCTCTTGTGAGAGAAGCACCAGTTGCGACCTTTGCCAGATAGGGTTTGAAGGATTCCATTTGGTTCTACCTTAGTTTCTTTCGTTCTTTATCGGGTTCAGGCTTGTTTCTTGTTCCAGTCGTCTGCAAGCGCAAAGAAGTTTCGCATCATTGTCGTGCCGTGCTCAGACATGATGCTTTCTGGATGGAACTGAACACCATGAACCGGAAGTTCTTTATGGGATAACCCCATAATCAGTCCGTCTTGAGTTTCGGCCGTAACCACTAACTCAGACGGGCATGTTTCTCTGTCAACAATCAGAGAATGATAACGGGTGGCTTTGAATGGGCCGTTAATGCCCCTGAAAATTGTCTGGCCCTTATGCTCAACATCAGAAACCTTACCGTGCATTGGTACGGGCGAGCGAATGACGGAGCCACCAAAGTGTTGCCCCATTGCCTGCAAGCCAAGGCAAACACCAAACATCGGAATATGGTCCTTTGCTTTTGCAAGCAGATCCAGGCAGATACCAGCTTCATTGGGTGTGCAGGGGCCAGGAGACAGCACAATGGCACGAGGTTTCTTGGCAATGATATCTTCACTGGTCAGAACGTCATTACGGATGACCTCGATGTTGTCGACCAAAGGCCCAATCAGATGAACAAGATTCCAGGTAAAGGAATCGTAGTTATCTATAACGATGACCTGTGACATGAATCTATCCCGTAACAACGGCGCATTCGCGCAGCTTATTAAGTCCCGCGTTTAGATTTGCGCCCTCAAACAATTTTGGTCAAGGGCACAAAGGTTTGATTTCATTGCCCGAAGTGTGAGCGGCTGGCAAAGTGCACAGCTTCCTCAGCAGCTTTGAAAAGGGCTTTGGCTTTGTTTATGCATTCCTGCTGCTCAGAGGCCGGGTCGGAATCGTAAACGATGCCGGCGCCAGCCTGAACATACATACGTCCATTCTTGACGAGTGCGGTGCGCAGGACAATACAGGTATCCATCTCGCCATCAGCACTGAAATAGCCGATACAGCCAGCGTAGACCCCGCGCTTTTCTTTTTCCAGTTCATCAATGATTTCCATTGCACGAACTTTTGGGGCTCCAGAGACGGTACCCGCCGGAAAACCTGCCTGAAGCGCATCAAGTGCATCATATTTTTTCACATCGAGGTCGCCCTCAACATTGGATACGATGTGCATGACCTGACTGTAATATTCCAGGAAGAAGCTGTCTGTGACTTTGACAGAGCCAATTTCAGAGACACGACCGACGTCATTCCGCCCAAGGTCAAGGAGCATCAGGTGTTCAGAACGCTCCTTCGGGTCAGCCAGCAGGCTTTCTGCATGCGCTTTATCTTCAGCCGCGGTTTTACCCCGCGGACGTGTTCCTGCAATTGGGCGGATAGAGACTTTTCCATCTCTGACACGAACCAGAATTTCTGGGCTCGAGCAGACAATTTGAAAATCCTCCAGATCAAGGTAGCCCAGAAATGGAGCAGGGTTTGTTCGCCGCAATGCCCTGTAAAGAGCGAAGGGCGGTAATGGGAAATCTGTTTCAAACCGCTGAGACAGCACAACCTGAAAGACATCGCCTGCACGCACATATTCTTTGGCGCGTGCGACCATATCTGCGTATTCTTCAGGAGTTGTGTTGGATACGGGATCAGAGACTGAAATATCCTGATCGGCGCGGTCTGTGATTGAGATTGACTGTTCCAGAGCAATTTCAACCTGCTGTAATCTTTCAATCGCAAGATCGTAGGCTTTCTCTGCATTCAGTTTCTGATCTGGACGCACAGGTGTGACAAGCGATATCTGGTCAAGGACACTGTCAAAGACCATCATGATTGTTGGGCGGATCAGAATTGAATCCGGAACCTGAAGAATATCTTTATTGGGATATGGCAGACGTTCCATCTGTCGAACCATGTCATAGCCCAGATATCCGAACAGTCCTGCTGCCATTGGGGGATAATCTTCACCAAGGGGCAGGGCACTTTCTGCAAGGACGGCCCTCAGGCTTTCCAGGGCCTTGGCTTCATGGTTTTCGAAAGATGTTTTGTCGATTAATGCATTGCGGTTAATCGCGGCCTGACCGTTCTGGCACTTCCAGATCAGATCAGGTTCCAGACCAATCATGGAGTAACGGCCACGTGCCGCTCCACCTTCAACTGATTCAAAGAGAAAGGCTGCCCCGTTTTTCGGCTGTCTCAGCTTCAGGAATGCAGCAACCGGTGTCAGTAAATCGCCAACCAATGTGGTTTTCACTGCAATAGGGTTGCCTGCATTATATTCCTTGGCAAAGACCGCGAAATCAGGGGTAACCATTTAAACCTCTTTTTATTCTCCGTTGCCACCAAACAGTCGGTCTGCAACGTTTTGATTGACAACAACGCCAATTTCTTTCTGGGCACGATTGATGAACTCCACCAGGAGGTCATCACCTAAGCCGACAGAGAGCTGATTACTGAGCTGTTCAACATCCTGATCAAATTTTTTGAACTCAGGAACTGTTGCTGCAGTGACCACAAAGATAACCTTGCCGTTTGGCCCTGTTACAAATGTCGCCTTATTGACAGGTGTTGCGAATATCTGACGAAGACCATTGGCGCCAATATCAGCAGGAGCTGTACTGGTACGCACAAGATCCTGAGCTGACTTAACTTCAGCTTTAATCGTTGCTGCCTGTTTCTTCAGGTCATCAACACTTTTAATGTTAGCCAGCTGTTCATCAGCAATCTTGGACAGACGCGTATCAATTTCACCCTGTTTCCAGATATCCGTAATCTGAGGGCGAATTTCATCCAGTGTGCGGTCTCGTGAGGCGATTACGTTGGTGACATGATACCAGATATAACCGCCATTATCGGTGCTCAGTGCCGTATTATCGACGCCGATGTCAGAGGCAAAAACAGCCTGGATAAGACGTGAGGCATCGGGCAGACCTTCAACCTGCTTGCCGTCTGTATCAAGACCAGCCTTATCAACGGCTTTGATTTGAATGAGCTGCAGGTTTTTCTCTTTAGCAACATCTGGCAGGGAGCGGCCCATTGCTGTTGCGTCTTCGATGAAATCCCGCATGTCAGAAATCTGATTTTCAGCACGTGAGCGGACCAGATTTGTCTTGATCTTGTCTTTGACAGCATCAAAACCAGTCTTGATATCTGTAACACGCAGAATGGCTGGGCCAAGGCTGCCATCAACAACGGCACTGACTTTGCCTTTCTCAAGAGAGAAGGCCGCATCAGCAACCTTTGGATCAAAGATATCTGATTTCTGTAATGAGCCAATTGAGAGGGCTTCTGGTGCGATATTCTTTTCTTTTGCAAGCGAATCGAATGTTGCCTTGCCAGAGTTCAGACGATCCTGAGCATCTTTGGCCTCATCAGCGTCTGCAAAAATAATCTGCTGAATTGTTCTGTACTCAGCATCAGCAGACTGGGTTGTCTTGCTGGCCTCATAGGCCTTGCGAACGTCTTCATCCGTGACGGGAGCAAGTGAGGGCAGAGTATCAGGCAAAACGGCAATTGCATCAAAACTACGATATTCCGGTGCACGGAACTGAGCCTTGTTTGCGTCATAAGCCGTCTGAAGCTGTTCATTTGTTGGAGCCGGTATTTCACCAGCTGCAGCATTGTTCAGAACATAATAGCTGACATTACGTTTCTCATGGAAAAGACGGAAGGAAAGCTGCTGCATGGCCTCCGGCATTGTCAGGCCAGATGAAAGTGTGGAAATAATCTGGTTGCGCATCAGTTCAGAGCGGAAATTCTGGATAAAACCAGATTCCGTCATATTGGCCGTGTCCAGATATCTTTTGAAGGCTTCTGCATTAAAGCCATTCGTCTGCTGGAATGCCGGAATGCTGTAAATCGCCTGACGAACCATATCATCACTGATCGCAAGTCCCATGACGCGTCCGGTTTCGTCCAGAACGGCCTGAGATGCCAGCTGTGATAATACCTGGCGGTCAAGCTGCATGGCTCTGGCTTCAGTTGGCGACAACTGCTTACCAAGACGTTCCTGCAGAACGCGCTGCTGCTGGTTGAAAGCTGTCTGGTACTCAGCGAATGAGACCGTCCGCTTGCCAGCTTTGACAACTGTATCCGGTGCCGTTGTTTGCAGATAAGGTGTTACAAACACCATCGCAAAACTGATAATCAGAATTCCAAACAGAAATGAAATGATAATTTTACCAAGCCAGTTCTGTTGAGCTTTGCGCAGACCTTCGAGCATTGTTCTTCCGCTTTATAAAAAACCTATCAGACGCGGATAACCTATTGTGGGGCCGATAGGAAGAGGGAAGGTTGGATTCTGGCACAATTCTCTGCTAGTTGTGACGGAATAACATTCTGTTTTGGTCTTCAGGAGTTGTCTTATGAGTAATTCTTTTCCTCGTCCTCTCGTTGCTGGTAACTGGAAAATGAACGGTTTGCGGGCGTCTCATGAAGAGCTGATCAAAATGCAAAAGGGTTATTCAGCGGAACTCAAGGGAAAAGTTGATCTGCTGATCTGTCCACCGGCAACACTTGTGCATGCTTTTGCCCATGCGAATCTCGGATCCCGTATTGGAACAGGAGCTCAGGATTGTCATGCCCAGCAATCTGGCGCTTATACAGGCGAGATATCAGCAGAGATGTTAGCAGATTGTGGTGCATCTTATGTGATTGTCGGCCACTCGGAACGTCGTCAGTATCAAAAGGAAAAAGATGCTGATGTTGCGGAAAAGGCAACAGCTGCTCACCAGAATGGCCTGATTGCCATTGTCTGTGTTGGCGAAACGCAACAGGAGCGCGAGGCCGGTCGCACACTGGCCGTTGTCCGTAAACAGCTTAAAGGCTCGATACCTGCCGGTTCTTCTGCAGATAATCTGGTTGTTGCCTACGAACCTGTCTGGGCTATTGGAACGGGACTGACACCAACAGCGAAAGATGTTGAAGAAGTACATGCCCTGATCCGCTCCGATCTGCGTCGTATTCTTGGAAAAGTTGAAGCAGACAAGGTGCGCATTCTTTACGGCGGTTCAGTTAAGCCGTCTAATGCCAAAGAGCTTATGTCTGTTCCAAATGTGAATGGTGCGCTTGTGGGTGGAGCAAGTCTCAAAGCTGATGATTTTCTGGGCATTGCAACTGCTTACTTGTGATCTTATATAATTCAGGTCACGGATTTTTTCGGAAAACATTCACTTTTTCGGAATAAATTCGATTTTCGGTCTTTGAACACAGGATGGCCTGTGCTAGAGGCTGAGGAAGAACATTTGGCAAGTAGCGGCTTGGCGAGAGCACGGCCGCTTGAGGTTTTTGGAATTTCATGAGTACGCTTCAAACGGTTATCATTGTTATTCATCTGGTTCTGGTGCTGGCACTTATCGGTGTCGTATTGCTCCAGCGTTCAGAAGGTGGTCTCGGCCTTGGTGGTGGAGGCGGCGTTTCTGGCTTTATGACCGGGCGTGGCTCAGCCAACGCTTTGACGCGTGCGACGGCATTTCTGGCAACTGGGTTCTTTATTACCAGTTTGACCCTGACAATTCTTGCCACCCGTAGCTCTGGCCCTCAGTCAATTCTTGATCAGGGTGCGCCACAGCCTGCGACAAGCCAGCCAGTTGCTCCTGCAGCCCCGGCTGCTCCGGTTCCGACAGGGCCACAGGTCCCTCAGTCGCAGTAATCGGAAAGAACCTGGTTTCACGAAGGGCCGTTAGTCGGCCCTTCTTTTTGTGGAAGGTTTGGCAAAGTGAATATTCAGCTTTGTCGAATCATCATTTTTGCTTTACGGATTTAGGTCCATGACGCGGTACATTTTCATAACTGGCGGCGTGGTGTCTTCGCTCGGCAAAGGTTTAGCTTCGGCAGCCTTAGGAGCGCTTCTCCAAGCTCGCGGATACAAAGTTCGGCTTTGCAAGCTGGACCCATATCTCAATGTCGATCCGGGCACGATGAGCCCGTACGAGCACGGTGAGTGTTTCGTAACCGATGACGGGGCGGAAACCGACCTCGACCTCGGTCACTACGAGCGCTTTACCGGACGTCCTTGTACGAAGGGTGATAACATCACCACTGGTCGGATTTATTTGGACATCATCACCAAGGAACGTCGTGGAGATTATCTCGGTGCGACGATTCAGGTTATCCCGCACGTTACAAATACAATCAAGGATTTCGTCCTCTCGACAGATGGCGAGTTTGATTTCGTGCTGGTAGAAATTGGTGGCACAGTTGGTGATATCGAAGGACTGCCGTTCTTCGAAGCCATTCGCCAGCTCAGTCAGCAGCTGGATCGTGATCAGTCCGTCTTCGTGCATCTGACACTTCTGCCTTACATTCCATCAGCTGGTGAGTTGAAGACGAAACCAACACAGCATTCGGTTGCCGAGCTCCGCTCAATTGGTATTCAGCCAGATGTTCTTCTGTGCCGTACGGATCGTCCAATTCCCAAGGAAGAGCGTCGTAAGCTTGGCCTGTTCTGTAACGTTCGCGAAAGCGCTGTTGTAGAGGCTCGTGATGCCCGCTCAATCTATGATGTGCCATTGGCTTATCATGAAAAGGGTTTGGATACTGAGGTTCTGGCAGCATTTGGTATTAAAGATGCTCCAAAGCCTGACGTTGCACGCTGGCTGGAAATTTCAGAGCGCATTGCCAATCCGGAAGGTGAGGTCAATGTTGCGATCGTCGGTAAATATACCGGCCTGAAAGATGCTTATAAGTCTATCATTGAAGCGCTGACCCATGGCGGCATTGCAAATAAGATCAAGGTCAACCTGAAATGGATTGATAGCGAGCTGCTCGAGACAGAAAAGCCAGCTGATCACCTTGGTGATGTTGATGCTATTCTGGTTCCCGGTGGATTTGGTGAGCGTGGTGCAGAAGGCAAGATTGTTGCTGCCCAGTTTGCTCGCGAACGCAAGATTCCATATCTCGGAATTTGCTTTGGCATGCAGATGGCAGTTGTTGAAGCTGCCCGCAATCTGGCAGGTGTGAAGGATGCAAGCTCCAGTGAGTTTGGCCCAACACCAGAACCCGTTGTTGGTCTGCTGACAGAGTGGCTGCAGGGCAATGAACTGCAAAAGCGCAATATCGGTGATGACCTTGGTGGAACAATGCGCCTTGGTGCTTACCGTGCTCAGCTTGTTGCTGGCTCTAAAGTTGCTGAAATCTACGGCACTACCGACATTTCAGAGCGCCACCGTCACCGTTATGAGGTGAATATGGCTTACAGACAGCGTCTTGAAGACAAGGGAATGGTGTTCTCTGGTCTTTCACCAGATGGCCTGTTGCCTGAAATTGTCGAGCTGAAAGAGCATCCGTGGTTTATTGGTGTTCAGTTCCACCCAGAGCTGAAATCGAGACCATTTGATCCTCACCCATTATTCAAGAGCTTTATAGAAGCTGCCGTTGAACAAAGCAGGCTCGTATAAAATAAACAGCATATCGGGGGTGAGTAATATCACCTCCGATTTTATTTAAGCTGCTATAAAAAAATTAACAGACAGGAAACGACTATGGGTTCAGATATTTCGTTGTGGTTTGATGCTCTCCTGAATTTTTGCGCGCTGTTTGGCATCGCGCTTGTTCTTTCGGCTGTTTATCTTGTTATCTACGTCTTGTTGACGGCTCATAACGAGATCAAGCTTATCCGACGGAATAATATCTCTGCCTCGGTTGCATTAAGCCTCAGTCTTGTTGGTTTTTCGATGCCTTTGGCGAGCTCATTCGTTCATTCTTCTACAATTCTGGAATGCGTCGCCTGGGGGCTTGTTGCTCTTGTGGTTCAGATTGTTGTTTACTGGATCGTTCGTCTGATTATTCCAAACCTGTCCCAGAGAATTGCCGCCAATGAATTGGCTGCCGCTTTATTCCTTGGGGCTGCATCTGTTGCAGCCGGGCTGGTCAATGCATCAGCTATGGCAATCAGCACGTCGTGATCTAGGCACCTGATTACTGTATTTTTTGTTGGAGTTATTATGTCTACTGCCGCCAAGCCCCAGAATGTCGTTACCGTTGGTTCTGTTCGTTTTGGTAACGAGCTGCCTCTTTCGATTATTGCTGGTCCCTGTGCTATGGAGAGCCGTGAGCATGCCTTTGAAATGGCAACTGCTCTGAAGGAAATCACAGAACGGCTTGGAATTGGGCTGGTTTACAAATCCTCTTTTGATAAGGCAAACCGGACATCCGGCTCCAGTGCACGCGGTATTGGTCTGGATAAGGCACTGACCATCTTCTCTGATATCAAGGAAACCTTTGGGTTGCCGGTTGTGACGGATGTTCACGAAAAAGAGCAGTGTGCTGAAGTTGGTAAAGTTGTCGATATTCTGCAGATTCCAGCTTTCCTTTGCCGTCAGACAGACCTGTTAATTGCTGCTGCAAAAACAGGTAAGGCCGTTAACGTCAAAAAGGGCCAGTTTCTCGCCCCTTGGGATATGGCCAATGTTGCTGCTAAAGTAACAGATGCTGGTAATCCAAATGTCATGCTCTGTGAGCGTGGAGCATCTTTCGGTTATAATACACTGGTGTCTGATATGCGGTCTTTGCCGATTATGGCAACGACAGGCGCACCGGTTATATTTGATGCAACCCATTCGGTTCAGCAGCCGGGTGGTCAGGGGACAACATCAGGCGGTCAGCGCGAGTTTGTTCCTGTTTTGGCACGTGCTGCGGTAGCGGTTGGTGTTGCAGGTGTATTCATTGAAACCCATCAAGACCCGGACAAAGCTCCATCAGATGGTCCAAATATGGTGCCATTGAAGGAACTTGAAGGCCTTCTGCGTGATCTCAAAGCTTTTGATGCTATCGCAAAGAAGCTGTAATACCTGATCGGTTTTCTGGAAAAGCGGCCTGAGTGCCGCTTTTTTTGTTTAATAAACGGTCCCGAAGAAAGCGATTGCTGGGTTCTTCAAACAATCGGTAAAGGACGATGGCTACCAGTGAGGAAAGCAGTGCGGCAAGGATAACAAAGCCAATGAGCGGTAATGTATCGCCAACGACAGACATCCAGATATTTCGAAGGGGCCGCAGTACGAACGGATGTACAAGGTAAAGACTGTAGGATGCATTCCCCAGAGCAACTAAAAAGAACAGGGGTTTTTGTACCTGCTTTGTGCAAAGGGCTACTGCGGAGACAATCAGGAGCGCTGGTATTCCCCACCTGATAGCTTCCGGAGCAATGAATGACAGAGCCGGTATATTGATCATACCAATAAGACCAACCGCACAAATAATAAGGGCTGATATGCCGCCAAGTCTTATGTTTTTTAGGTAGGCAACGGCTAAAAGGCAGCCAAAGATAAATTCCAGTACAAGAGATTGGGTCCAGAAGGCTATGTGGGTCTGTTCTGGACGAATAAATAGCCCGTACAAGGCAAGAGACACCATAATGGCTGTCAGAAATGCAATGCCGTATCTGATCGGAAAGAAAAGAGCGACTGCAAAAAGAATATAGAAGAACATTTCCATATTCAGCGTCCAGCCAAGGGAAAGAACTGGCCTGATCTCTCCGGCCGCACGGACAGCTGGGATAAAGAAATAAGACGAAATAATATACTGCCAGTTACCTAATGGGACATTGAGAAGACTGGGAATAACGAGAGCCCCTGCAATCATCGCTGTCGTCAGGAGCCAGTAGAGCGGAATAATTCTGATAAGGCGCCGAACCAGAAAAGTCTGCCATCCATTCGGTTGGTTGAATAAACCGTGGGATGAATAGACCATAATAAAGCCTGAGATGACGAAGAAAATATCAACGCCAATGCCCCAGTTAAACCATCCATAATTAATCGTTGATTGCCCCGTCGTGGAGGCAATCATCATTGTCTCATAAAATGAGTGCCCAATGACGACCAGCAGGGCTGCAATAGCCCTTAGAGCCTGGATGTTTAGATTTTGCCGCATACACCTTCATAATTTGGAGTTTGAAGGGCTGAAGTGGCTCAGCCCCGTCCTCTATAAGGTGCAACACCTTGCTCTGGCAACCAAAGATTGGCTGGCACTTCACCTGTCTGCCAGAAAACATCAATCGGAATGCCACCACGCGGATACCAGTAACCACCGATACGGAGGTATTTAGGCTCCAAAAGATCAACAAGGCGTTTGCCAATTGCAACCGTGCAATCCTCATGGAAGGCACCATGATTACGAAAACTCGTCAGATAGAGTTTCAAGGACTTTGATTCGACAAGCCATTGACCGGGTACATAATCAATCATCAGTGTTGCAAAGTCCGGCTGTCCTGTAACCGGGCAGATTGAGGTGAATTCCGGACAGGTAAAGCGTGCGACATATTCGACGTCCGTATGTGGATTTGGGACGCGGTCCAGCTGTGCAGCCTCAGGAGACTGGGGAATTTCACTTTGTTGTCCTAATTGTAGCATCTTATCGTTCATCTAATTACCTGCTATGCTGTATCGTCACCCTTATGTGACTAAAGTAGAAATCTGTTCCGAAATGACGGAAGCTTCTTGCTCTGTTTCATATTTCGGTCAATAACCTGCTTCATAGTCCATAATTGGCGTATATTCACGCCGTTTATTTCTCAGGAGAGGTCTCAATGACAGCAATCGTCGATATTATAGGACGCCAGATACTTGATAGCCGTGGAAATCCTACCGTTGAAGTAGATGTCATCCTTGAGGATGGTTCCCTTGGTCGTGCTGCTGTCCCATCAGGGGCCTCAACGGGTGCGCATGAAGCTGTTGAGCTGCGCGATGGTGATAAGAGTGTTTATCAGGGTAAGGGCGTTCTGAAGGCTGTCGAAGCTGTCAATACAGAAATCCTTGAAGCAATCGGTGGTCTGGATGCCGAAGATCAGGTTCTGATCGATGAAGTCATGATTGAGCTTGATGGCACACCAAACAAGGCTCGTCTTGGCGCAAACGCTATTCTTGGTGTTTCTCTGGCTGTTGCCAAAGCTGCTGCTGATGCAGCTGCTCTGCCTCTCTACCGTTATATTGGTGGCACACAGGCCCGTATCCTGCCGGTTCCAATGATGAATATCATCAATGGTGGCGCTCATGCCGATAACCCGATTGATTTTCAGGAATTCATGATCCTGCCAGTTGGTGCAGATTCAATTGAAGAAGCTGTTCGTACAGGTGCGGAAATTTTCCATACTTTGAAGAAGTCCCTACATGATGCTGGTCACAACACCAACGTTGGTGACGAAGGTGGTTTTGCTCCAAACCTGCCATCTGCAGAAGCAGCACTCGACTTCATCATGAAGTCAGTTGAAAAGGCTGGCTATAAGCCAGGTCAGGACGTCTTCATTGGTCTTGATTGTGCCGCAACTGAATTCTTCAAGGATGGCGTTTATAACTACGAAGGCGAAGGCAAGAAGCGTTCCATTCAGGAACAGGCTGAATATCTTGCCAAGCTGGCTTCCGACTACCCAATCGCAACAATCGAAGATGGTATGGGTGAAGATGACTGGGAAGGCTGGAAGATACTGACCGATCTCATTGGCAAGAAGTGCCAGCTCGTTGGTGATGATCTGTTCGTCACGAACGTTGATCGTCTGTCTCAGGGTATTGATAAGGGGGTTGCCAACTCTCTGCTCGTTAAGGTCAACCAGATTGGTACGCTGACAGAAACACTGAATGCTGTCGATATGGCTCACCGTGCAGGTTACACGGCTGTTATGTCTCACCGCTCCGGTGAAACGGAAGATTCAACAATTGCTGATCTTGCTGTTGCAACCAACTGCGGTCAGATCAAGACAGGTTCACTGGCCCGCTCTGACAGACTGGCAAAGTACAACCAGCTGATCCGTATTGAGGAAGAGCTCGGCCCGCAGGCAATTTATGCAGGTCGCTCCGCTCTGAAGGCTCTGCGCTAATCCATAAATAGAGAAGGGCGGTTTATCCGCCCTTTCTTTTGGCCAATATAAAACGCCCCGCTTGTTTTCACGAGCGGGGCGTTTCATTTAGCAGAACCTGAAAAAGAACTTAGGGAGTTCTCAGGTTCAGCATCTCACGAGCATCATTCGGTGTTGCAACTGTTCTGTTGGCTTCTTTTGTCAGACGAACAGCACGCTCTACGAATTCAGCGTTAGACTTTGCCAGGCGGCCTTTGGAGTACAGAACGTTATCTTCCATACCGACACGGATGTGGCCACCCATTGCAAGAGCTGCAAGAAGGATAGGCATATGGCCTTTACCAATACCAATTGCAGACCATTTGGCTTCTTTTGGCAGAAGGTTCTTGAGGTAAACAAGGTTCTCAACTGTTGCTGTTGAACCACCTGGAGCACCAAGAACGAACTGATAATATGCAGGAGCCTGCAGGAAGCCCTTCTTGATGTAGTATTCTGAGTTGTAATACATACCGGCATCAAAGATTTCGATTTCTGGCTTTACGCCATTCTCAATCATTGTTGTGCCGAGCTTCTCAAGAAACTTCGGATGGTTCACAAACAGGGTTGAATGACCCCAGTTCATGGTTCCGCAGTCATATGAACCCATTTCTGGCTTCAGTTCGACCAGATGCAGCATACGGGTTTCGTCTGTTGCATTGAGATCGCCGGAAGTTGTCAGGTTGAGAACGATATCGCAACGCTCACGGATCAGGCCAACAGTCTCACGGAACTTGTTGACGTCCATTGTGCCTTTGCCTTCGTCATCACGCATGTGGAGGTGGGCAATGGTTGCGCCAGCCTGCCAGCATTCATAGACATCTTCCGCAATTTCCTTTGGTGTTAAAGGAATATTTGGATTGTGTTCCTTTGTCGGGAACGCACCGGTTGTTGCAACCGTAATGATTGTTTTATCAGCATCATCACTCATAGAAGTAACTCCTAAAATTTAAGCTTTTTTGTTGTCAGCATCGATGTTTGGCAGAGCAAACATAACGATGGCAGCAATTCCAAAGAAGGCTGAACAGATCATAAGCCCTGTTGCAAAGCTGTATTGTGTTGCGATAACGCCCATAAAGAATGGTGCAAAAGCTGAGAGGCCACGACCAACGTTAAAGCAGAAGCCTGCACCAATTGTACGAACGCGTGTGGGGAACAGATCTGGGAAGTAAGAGCCCATCAGACCGACGAAGGCGGTAAAGAAGGCATAAACTGGGCCCATGATCAGCAGGGATGTTTCACCTGTCATGGAAATATAGATTGGCAGTGTAATTGCTGTTCCAAAGAATGAGATAATAAGGGCCTTATGGCGACCAATTTTATCTGCAATGTAGCCAAATACATTGTAACCAACAAACATACCTACGTTCAAAATAACAAAGAACAAGAATGCTGTTTCATCAGGTAGTCCCCGTTCTTTAATCAGGAACATTGGCAGCCATGTGCTACCACCCCAATAACCAATCAAGCCGCAGCTTGCTGCAAGTGTTCCGAAAATAGTTTTCTTCCTCAGGCTGGAAGAAAAAATTTCCCCAATTGAAACTTTTTCGCCTTCTTTTTGAGTAGATTTTTGCTTTTGCCATACTTCAGATTCAGGAACGAAAATCAGGAAGTAAAAAGCAGCCAAAATTGAACCTGCGCCTGTGAGGAACAGGGCATGCCAGCCAAAGTTTGGAATAATGAGAACCGCGAGATAGGAAGCAAGGCCTGCACCAACAGGAAAAGAACTCAGCACAAATGAGGCTGCACGCCCACGTTGATGAGCCGGCCATGTTTCTGCAATGTATGAAACAATGATGCTCCAGACACCACCGAGGCCAAGACCTGCGAGGAAGCGCAGAACAAGGATTTCCCACCAAGTTGTGGCAAAGTAGATAGCAGCAGTCAGAATACCGAACAGGAAAAGACTCCAGAACAGAGTTTTACGACGGCCGTAGTTATCTGCACACCAGCCAATTACGACACTGCTGAGGCCAACACCAATCATAGTTGCTGTTGCGAGCAACCCACCGTCAGCATTTGTGATTCCTAAATCTGTAATGATGTACTTCATTGCCATGGCGAGCAGGAAGATATCCATGGCATCGAATGTGTAGCCAAAGAAGCCACCGATGAGGGTATGCCATTTGACGTCTAGTTTACCGGGTTTTGAATGTGTCATTGTAAGCCCCCAGAATGTTATTTGTCGAAAATAGCAACTGTGCGGCACCAGCCACCACTTGTTGCTTTAATTTTGACAGGGAAGCAGGAAATTTTGAAACCGAATGGCGGGAGCTGATCAAGGTTGGTCAGCTTTTCCATCTGGTAGTATTCCTTCTCGATACCGGCGTAGTGGCCTTCCCAGATCAGAGATGCGTCTCCAGTTGCTTCAAATTCCTTGGCGATCAGGCCAAGAGGACGATCCCAGCTCCATGCATCTGTCCCGACGACTTTCACCCCACGGTCGAGCAGATAAAGAGTTGCCTCGCGGCTCATGCCGCAGCCAGTAACCAGATATTCTGGTGTACCCCAAGCTTTGTCAGCACCAGAGCGGATAACGACAATATCAAGAGGCTTAAGTGTGTAATTAATACGCTTCAATTCTTCTTCAACGTCTGCGGCCATAATTCTATAGCCCGTCGGTTTGTTGGAGAAATCAAGCACAACACCATCGCTGTAGCACCATTCCAGAGGGGCCTCATCGATTGTTCTGGCGCGTTCCCCATTATTCATTGTTGGGTGGAAGTGCCAGGGGGCATCCATATGGGTGCCGCTGTGTGTTGTTAATTTAATATATTCTATTGCCCATCCGAGACCATTTGGCAGGTCTTTATCTGTTGCGGTTGGGAAGAACTGACGCATGTGTTCTGCGCCTCTTTTATGATCCCAGTATTCAATGGTTGTTGGCATAGATGGGGGATCACACGGTGTGTGATCTTCGATTGCGACACTTAGATCGACGATTCTCATTGTTTCCCTCTGCCTTTCTCCTGCATCGAGCAGAAAACTTCCAGCTGTTGACGGTTTGTTACCGTTCGTTGTTGGACGAGTGTCCAAATATTATTTAACATAAATTAATAAATCGTCCAACGTTGTTTATGGCTGGAGAAAAGCTTTCTAAAAAAATAAAAATAATAGCGGTATCAATGTGTAAATGCGTATCAGCAGAATATTAGTCTGCTGATATCAGGTGCGACATAATGATACATGTGAGGCGAGGGGCTAGCCTAGGGAGGCGCTGGCTCCGCTTATTCAGATTTCAGGATATCCAATGAATGCAAGATTTCGAGCGGTGATGCAAAAACGAATTTTTCATTCTGTCCCAGAGCAGTAAGGCCATGAGTAATAAAGCTCACCATATAGGCGCAGGCATCTTCGATCTGTTCTGTTGAACAAAGTCCATTTGAGAGGCCGCGTATGCGGTCCACTTCAGCAAAGGTGTTGCACATGAGGCCAACCATGAAGTCAAATCCCCATTGAATACTTGCTTCCTCTGCATTGGGTAATGACCGGCGCATCTCTTTCAGGAATATCTGGGCACTTGGATCAAACAGTTCCTGTAGGACTTTGAGGTTATAGCCCAGAAGACCAGCAACCAGACGGGCGTAGTTATTCCAGCCTGGCCCACCAGACATCGACCAGTAAAGGTATGGGGTGATGAAGGCCGCAACAAGCTGCTGGACGGGTAGGGGATTACCGTCATTCTTTTCAAGATATTTATAGAGCAATTCTTTACGGCAGCGGCTCAGTAAATCGATTCTACGATGAATGACCGCATTAAAAAGGTCTTCCTTGGAACCAAAGTGATAATGTGCAAGGCCCAGCTTTACATCTGCCATACCTGTAATCTGGCGGATTGAAACTGAGTCGTAACTGTTAAGGGCAAACAATTCTTCTGCTGCATCAAGAATTTTATCTCTTGTTGATTTGCTTTTTTTGCCCATAGCTTTGCATCTCTTCGGTTTTTGTTGCCGTAACGCTTGGGGATGTTTGCAAAATTTTCTGTCTTTTTCAAGCTTATAAAGAATAATGTTAACTCGATGATAACCACATTCATGACATTCATTAGCTATGGTTATTCGTCGTCGCGCCCGAGCATTTCTTATTCCACTTTTTCTCTACGCTGTTTCAGCGGGGCTGGTTGGTTATTTTATCCATCATGCTCACACTGGTACACGGGGAACAGAGGCAAAGCGTGCTCTTAAAACCCAGGTTGTGGTTCTGGAAGCGGAGCTCGAGACCGCAAATGCTGAAAAAGCTGAGTGGGAACATCGTATTGGTTTGCTGAAAGCTGACCAGATTGATCGAGATCTTCTGGAAGAGCGCGCACGCACCCTTATTGGAATGGTACACAAGAACGATGTCGTGATTATGGGGCAATAATCTGAAATAACTTGTAAAAAAGTGATTAACTAAAATTTGGTTTATTTGAAATAAGTCTTTTGATTCTGATGGATAAGTCTGTTGCAGCGCTGCAACAGACAAGAACAATAGTGCTCGCTTTATCTGTTTTAATGGAGTAAATCTTGGTCTGAAGGAAAGTCCAATTTTCCGGAGGAGCCTATGGCTGTAGCAGCCCGCAAAACTCGCCGCAACGATACGGGCGCGGCAAAGAAAACTTCAAAGAAATCGACTGGCGCTCAAGTGCCGGCCTTTACGAAGGACGAAGATCTCTACGCCTATCGTGAAATGCTTTTGATCCGCCGTTTCGAAGAAAAGGCCGGTCAGATGTATGGCATGGGCCTAATCGGCGGTTTCTGTCACCTTTATATTGGTCAGGAAGCCGTTGTTGTTGGTATGCACATGGCATCTCAGGATGGCGATCAGCAAATTACCGGTTATCGTGATCATGGTCATATGCTTGTCTGCGGCCTTGACCCTAAGGGCGTCATGGCTGAGCTGACAGGTCGTCAGGGCGGATTGTCCAAGGGTAAGGGCGGTTCGATGCACATGTTCTCCAAGGAAAAGCATTTCTATGGCGGGCATGGTATCGTTGGCGCTCAGGTTTCACTTGGTACAGGTCTGGCTTTTGCGAACCATTATCGTGATAACAAGAATGTCTGCATGACATATTTCGGAGACGGCGCCGCCAATCAGGGGCAGGTCTACGAAAGCTTCAATATGGCTGAGCTGTGGAAGCTGCCTGTTGTTTATGTTATCGAAAACAACCGCTATGCCATGGGTACTGCGGTCACCCGTGCATCCGCGCAGACAGACTTCTCACGTCGTGGTCTCTCATTCAACATTCCGGGTGAGCAGGTTGATGGCATGGATATCCGTGCCGTGCGTGAAGCTGCAAGCCGTGCTCTGGCTTTTGCCCGTTCCGGCAAGGGCCCATACATCCTTGAGATGCTGACTTACCGTTATCGTGGTCACTCGATGTCTGACCCTGCGAAGTATCGCAGCAAGGATGAAGTCACACGTATGCGTGAAGAGCACGATCCGATCGAACAGGTTCGCCGTCGTCTGCTTGAGACCTGGAAGCTCTCTGAAGAAGAGTTGAAGGCAATCGACAGCAAAGTTCGCGAGATCGTAAACGAGGCAGCCGAGTTTGCCACGCACGATGCAGAGCCTGATCCGTCAGAACTCTACACCGACATCCTGCGCTGAGCGGTGAATACCGCTTCCGCTCACCTCTTGAAGATTCAATGAGTGAAACATGGCAATCGATATTTTGATGCCCGCACTTTCTCCGACAATGGAGCAGGGCAAATTAAGCAAATGGCTTAAAAAAGAAGGTGATATGGTGAGGTCCGGTGATGTTCTCGCCGAGATCGAAACCGATAAGGCAACAATGGAAGTTGAAGCCGTTGATGAGGGCCGTCTGGCAAAAATCCTCATTGCGGAAGGCACAGACAATGTTGCTGTAAATACGCCTATCGCAATCATCGCTGATGAAGGCGAAGATATTTCCACACACGTTTCTCAAGGTGCTCCGGCAGCTGCCAGTGCGCCTCAGGAAGCTCCTGCCTCAACACAGGCACCAGTTCCGGCTGCTCCGGCTACTGTATCAACGGGCGCAAATGCTTATGATGCAAGCTCGGAAATTCCAGCTGGTACGGAAATGGTCACAATGACCGTTCGTGAAGCCTTGCGTGATGCTATGGCTGAAGAAATGCGTGCTGACTCTGACGTTTTCGTCATGGGTGAAGAAGTTGCAGAATATCAGGGTGCCTACAAGGTCACTCAGGGACTTCTGCAGGAATTTGGCCCTCAGCGCGTCGTTGATACACCAATCACCGAACATGGCTTTGCCGGTATGGCCGTTGGTGCGGCTTTTACAGGCCTGAAGCCAATTGTTGAATTCATGACATTCAATTTTGCCATGCAGGCAATTGACCAGATCGTCAACTCAGCTGCTAAGACGCTTTATATGTCTGGTGGTCAGCTTGGCTGTTCTATCGTGTTCCGTGGTCCAAACGGTGCAGCAGCCCGCGTTGGTGCCCAGCATAGTCAGGATTACGCAGCCTGGTATTCCCATATTCCAGGCCTGACAGTTGTAACACCTTATACAGCTGCAGATGCGAAAGGGCTTCTCAAGAGTGCCATTCGCAGCCCGAACCCTGTTATCTTCCTTGAGAATGAAATTCTGTATGGGCACTCATTCCCTGTGCCTAAGTTGGAAGACTTTACTGTTCCTTTAGGAAAAGCGCGTATTGCCCGTCAGGGTAAGGATGTTACCATTGTTTCCTGGGGCTATTCGCTTAACCTCGTTGGTAAGGCGGTTGAGGCTCTTGAAGCTGATGGTATTGATGTTGAGGTCATTGACCTTCGCACCATTCGCCCGATGGACAAGGATACAGTTATTGCTTCTGTCATTAAGACAGGCCGCTGTGTCGTTGTTGAAGAAGGCTGGCCGCAGTCAGGTGTCAGCTCGGAGGTGGCAACCATTATTATGGAAAACGCCTTCGACTATTTGGACGCTCCTGTTGCTCGTATAACTGGCAAGGATGTTCCGATGCCTTATGCTGCCAACCTTGAGAAACTTGCGCTCCCGTCAGTTGATGACGTGGTGCAGGCTGTTAAGGCCGTTTGCTATAGGTGAAACACATGACCGCTCCCAAATTTGAAGCTTTAAATGTTCCTCCAGATTGCGTTGAAAAAGGCGGGGTCGAGGTCCTGCGGGCTTCAGTTGTTGATGGCGCGGTCAGTATCGCGATGCGCCGCTCGTTTGATGACCCCTTTACATGGGGGGTTCTCTTGGCTGATCTGGCCAGACATGCGGCGCGTATTTATGCGCTTGAAACGGAGCTCACGGAGAGCCAGGCCTTGTCCCTTATTCAGGACGGTCTCTCTTCTGAGCTTCTGAATCCGACCGATACGGATTCAGCGCTCTAACCGATTTTTCAGGATAGTAGCAATGTCCATCAACATTCTTATGCCTGCACTTTCCCCTACAATGGAAAAGGGCAACCTTGCCAAGTGGGTGAAGAAAGAAGGCGACAAAGTAAGCCCCGGTGATGTCATCGCTGAAATCGAAACCGATAAGGCAACGATGGAAGTCGAGGCAATCGACGAGGGTGTTCTCGCAAAAATTCTTGTTCCGGAAGGAACCGCAGATGTACCAGTCAACCAGTTGATCGCTGTGATGGCTGAAGATGGTGAAGATGCGAAAGCCGTTGCTGCATCAGCCGGGCAGGGTGGTAATTCTGCTCCTGCGGCTGCGCCAGCACCAGCCGCATCACCCGCTCCGGCAGCACCTTCTGCACCTGCACCAACAATGCATACGCCTGCTTCGCCAATCTCCGCTAATACAGGTAAAATCTTTGCTTCACCCCTGGCTAAGCGCATTGCAAAGATGAATGGTATTGATCTGACAAACGTAAAGGGTACAGGCCCACGTGGTCGTATCGTTGAACGTGACGTTCGTGCCATCCTGTCTGGTGATGCACCAAAAGCTGCTTCGAGCGCTCCTGCTGCTCAGTCAGCAGCAGCTCCTGCACAGCAGACACTGGCAACAAGTGCTTCCTCTGACAGTGTCAAAGCCCTTTATGAAGCTGGCTCTTATGAGGAAATCTCGCTTGACGGCATGCGCAAGACAGTTGCCAAGCGTCTTGTTGAATCCAAGCAGACTGTTCCGCATTTCTATCTGTCGATTGATATCGAACTCGATCAGCTGATGGCTCTGCGCGGTCAGGTTAACTCATCTGCTCCGAAAGATGCTGATGGCAAGCCTGCATTCAAGCTGTCTGTCAATGACTTCGTAATCAAGGCTCTGGCTCTTGGTCTCCAGCGTGTTCCTGCTGCGAATGCAGTCTGGGCTGATGACCGTATTCTGAAGTTCAAACATTCAGATGTTGGCGTTGCTGTTGCGATTGAAGGCGGCCTGTTTACACCGGTTGTCCGTAAGGCTGAAACCAAGACACTCTCTGCCATTTCTAACGAAATGAAGGATATGGCAGCACGTGCACGCACACGTAAGCTGCGTCCTGAAGAGTATCAGGGTGGTTCAACAGCTGTTTCAAACCTTGGTATGTTTGGCATCAAGAACTTCTCCGCAGTCATTAATCCACCACACGCCACAATTCTGGCAGTTGGTGCTGGTGAAGAGCGCGTTGTTGTCAAGAATTGCCAGCCAACCGTTGTACAGGCCATGACGGTAACTCTGTCTTGCGACCACCGTGTGGTTGATGGCGCTGTTGGTGCAGAACTTCTTTCTGCCATCAAGGGGCTGATTGAAAACCCAATGACAATGCTTGCCTGATTGAGCGACTGGCGCGGGTTAACGTGCCAGTTTCATTTTATGCAGGAAGCTCCCCTGAAAAGTTCAGGGTTGATAAGGAATAAAGCTATGTCTGACACTTATGACATTATCGTCATTGGCGCGGGTCCGGGCGGCTATGTTGCTGCTATCCGTGCTGCACAACTTGGTTTTAAAGTTGCTGTTGTCGATCGCCAGCATCTGGGTGGTATCTGTCTGAACTGGGGTTGTATCCCAACCAAGGCTCTGCTGCGTTCAGCTGAAATCTATAACTACATGCACGAAGCCAAAAACTTCGGTCTGTCAGTTAAAGATGCCAATTTTGACATTAAGGCAATCATTGAACGTTCTCGTGGTGTTGCCAAGCGTCTTAACGGTGGTGTTGAGCTTCTGCTTCGCAAGAACAAGGTCGACGTGATCTGGGGCGAAGCCTCCATTGAATCCGTTGGCGTTGTAAAGGTTTCTCCAAGCGACCGTGCTGCTCCTCCAAAGGGGGCTCTCGGTGTTGGTACCTACAAGACAAAGAACATCATCATTGCAACAGGCGCACGCCCACGTGTTCTGCCAGGTCTTGAGCCAGATAAGAACCTGATCTGGACCTATTATGAAGCAATGGTTCCTGAAAAGCTGCCAAAGTCCCTGATCGTCATGGGGTCTGGTGCTATCGGTATCGAGTTTGCTTCTTTCTACAACACAATGGGTACTGAAGTGACCGTTGTAGAGGTTCTGCCGCAGATTCTGCCGGTTGAAGATGCTGAAATCGCTGCATTTGCCCGTAAGGCTTATGAAAAGCAGGGTCTTCGCATCATGACCCGCGCTAAGGTTGTCAGTGTCCAGAAGGGTGCAGACAGCATTACAGCGACAATCGAAGAAGCGAATGGCACAACCCGCCAGATTACAGCAGAAAAGCTGATCTCGGCTGTTGGTGTTGTTCCAAACACTGAAAACCTTGGCCTTGAAAAGCTGGGTGTTACCGTTGAGCGTGGTATCATCAAGACAGATGGCCGTGGTGCAACCAATGTTCCAGGTATTTATGCCATTGGTGACGTTGCTGGCGCACCTATGCTTGCCCATAAGGCTGAGCATGAAGGCGTTATCTGTGTTGAGACAATCAAGGGTATGGAAACAGAACCTATGGATCGTAACAAGATTCCTGGCTGTACCTATTCTTCACCACAGATTGCCAGCGTTGGTCTGACAGAAGCCAAGGCTATGGAAGCTGGCTATGACATTCGTGTCGGCCGTTTCCCGTTCCTTGGTAACGGTAAGGCTATTGCCCTTGGTGAGCCTGAAGGTCTTGTGAAGACAATCTTCGATCGCCAGACTGGTGCTCTGCTTGGTGCCCACATGGTTGGTGCTGAAGTGACAGAGCTCATTCAGGGCTTCATCGTGGCCATGAGCCTCGAGGCAACCGAAGAAGATCTGATGCACATTATCTTCCCGCATCCAACACTGTCAGAAATGATGCACGAAAGTGTGATGGATGCTTATGGTCGCGTGATCCATATGTAATTAAAACTGCCACCCGTGGCTTTTTGCTGCGGGTGGCATAAATACAAAACGGTTAAAGCCGCGGGCAACGCAGCTTTTCTTCCTTATGGAAACTAGGGGCGGGAAGTAGGATATTATGGCTGTTGTCATAGATTTGTTGAAGAATGATCCCCGCATCAGGCATCCTGAAAAGGCTCATCGTCCAGACCAGCCTGTGCAACTGCGCAAACCTGACTGGATCAGAGTGAAAGCCCCGGGCTCACCCAAATGGGCTGAAACCAATAAAATCGTCCGTGATAACAAGCTGGTTACAGTCTGCGAAGAAGCAGGCTGCCCGAACGTCGGTGAATGCTGGGAAAAGAAGCATGCCAGCTTCATGATTATGGGGGACACCTGCACACGCGCCTGTGCCTTCTGTAATGTCCGTACAGGTATGCCGGGCCCCTTAGATGCGGATGAGCCTCTGAATATTGCTATCGCCGTTAAAAAACTCGGACTAGAGCATGTTGTTATCACCTCTGTTGATCGTGATGATCTCAGTGATGGTGGTGCAGAGCATTTCGCTCAAGTTATTCGTGCTATCCGCGAACATTCTCCGCAAACAACAATTGAAATTCTGACGCCTGACTTTTTGAGAAAGCCCGGAGCGCTTGAAGTTGTTGTTGCCGCCAAGCCTGATGTTTTCAATCATAATCTGGAAACCGTTCCCTCAAAATATCTGAAGGTTCGCCCGGGCGCTCGTTACTTCCATTCCATTCGCTTGCTCCAGCAGGTGAAAGAACTTGATCCGACAATCTTTACGAAGTCCGGAATCATGGTTGGTTTTGGTGAAGAGCGGAATGAAGTTCTCCAGTTAATGGATGACTTACGTTCGGCTGATGTTGATTTTCTGACGATAGGTCAGTATCTCCAGCCTACACGTAAACATCATCCGGTTATCCGTTTTGTGACACCAGATGAATTCAAGGGGTTTGAGACGGCAGCTTACGCCAAGGGATTCCACCTGGTTTCGGCTTCACCGTTAACACGCTCCTCCCACCATGCTGGTGAGGACTTCAAGAAATTGAAAGCCGCACGACAGTCAAAACTTGGATAAGAGCTTTTATGCCTGCGTTCCGGACGCAAAAAACAGTTCCGCATTCTGCTGAAGAGATGTTCGCTCTTGTGGCGGATGTCGAACATTATCCAGAGTTTCTTCCGCTTTGTGAAAGCATCAACATCAAGCGTCGATTTAAGAATGATGCAGAACTTGATGTTTTCATTTCAGAAATGGTAGTTGGCTACAAGGCAATATCAGAATGTCTGACAACACGTGTAACGGCAGATAAAGACAATCTGCATATTCTTGTCGAATATGTTGATGGCCCGTTTCGCCATCTTGAGAACCACTGGCGGTTTAAGGATGAAGAGGGTGGCTGCCTTGTCGATTTTTATATTACCTATGAATTCAAGAACTTTGCTCTTGGTGTCTTGATGGGGTCTGTCTTTGATAAGGCTTTTCGCCGCTTTGTTACGGCTTTTGAAGACCGGGCCGATAAGCTTTATAGCAAAAGGACCAAGTCATAAAGGATACCGGGGTGTCGCGTTCACAGCGTCTGCTGTCTCTCATTCAAATACTCCGAAGGCACCGTTTTCCAGTTTCAGGAAATACACTTGCTGGAGAACTGAATATCAGCCTCAGAACTCTTTACCGGGATATTGCAACCCTGCAGGAGCAGGGAGCCGATATTCAGGGAGAGGCCGGTGTTGGATATGTTTTACGTCCCGGTTTTATGCTTCCCCCCTTAATGTTTTCGGAAGAAGAACTTGAGGCTTTGGTGCTTGGTATGCGTTGGGTTTCAAGAATGACGGATGAGAGCCTTGGTGCCAGTGCCCGGAATGCCCTCGCGAAAATCTCCTCTGTTCTGCCTGATGATATGAAGGATAGTCTAGAGGCAAACACGCTGCTTATCGGTCAAAGGACATCTGAAGAAACAGGTGGCATTAATTCTGCTGATCTCAGAAAATGTATCAGAGAAGAAAGCAAGATTGAAATCCGGTACCTTGATGCCCAGAATAATGAAACGACACGTATTATCTGGCCATTTGCCATTGGGTATTTTGAGAATGTGAAGATGCTTGTTGGCTGGTGTGAGTTAAGGGCAGGCTATCGCCATTTCCGGGCGGATAAAATTATTGAATTCAGAATGATTGGGCAGCGTTACCCCCGTAGACGTCAGGTGCTTTTAAAAGAGTGGTATATGCAAAGCGGTATTAAACCGCAGTAATCATGCTGACAAAAACTGACAGTAGGGCAGGTTAGGTATCTTCAAGTCGCAACCGCATGTGCATGGTTGCTTTTTTAGAAGGATACACAAAATGTTCGAGCCCAATCTCACTATTCTGTATGTCGATAGTCCGGCAAAGAGTGAAGCGTTCTATGTAAATCTGTTAGGACGTAAACCCGTTGAAAGTTCTCCGACATTTGCAATGTTTGCCTTTCCATCAGGAATGCGCCTCGCATTCTGGTCAAGGCATACGGTGGAACCTGCCATTGAAAACATCTGCTGGAGTGGGGAATTGGCTTTTCCACTATCGACGAGACAAGATGTTGATGCAGCTTTTGCGATGCTGAGTAACAATGGTCTGAAGATCATTCAACAGCCGCAGGTTATGGATTTTGGCTACACATTTGTGGCGTTAGATCCAGATGGATATCGGCTGCGTATTTATTGCCCGGAGCTCTGATATGCGGCGAGGAACAGTACATTTAGCAGTGTATGACACCATGTCTGATTGGGAAGTTGGATATGTTGCGGCATATATCAACTCTCCCGAGTTTCAGAAGGAGCCAGGCCGTTTTCAGATTAGAACTGTCGGTAAATCTCCTGATCACATCACCAGTAAAGGTGGATTGAAAATTCTGCCGGATATCAGTCTGGATATGCTCTCAGCATCTGACAGCTGTATGTTGATCATACCGGGTGGTGATATTGCTGCATCAGGAGGAATTGCCGATTTCGTTGTTGCTGCCGAGCAGTTTCTGAAAACAGGTATTCCGGTTGCTGCGATCTGTGGAGCAACGGCAGCTTTAGCACAGGCAGGTTTACTGAACGACATACCTCATACGAGTAATGCCAAGGCTTTTTTGGAGACAACAGGATATAAAGGGGCTGAGTATTATCGTGAAGAACCGGCTGTTACCGCTGGTAATCTGATTACCGCCAGTGGTGTTGCACCAGTTGAGTTTGCTTTGGAGATCTTTCGAAAACTAGATCTGTATACTGAGCGTACTCTGAACTCATGGAAAAACCTTTATAAATATCAAAAGGCAGAAGGTTTCTTTGAGCTTTTTGCCGAACAGGCAGAGAAGGGTGATCATGTCTCTTAAGCAGCCTGATACATCCCCTCGATGCTGGGTTGCCGTTGCATCGGCTGACCATGTTATGGTCGGCCGGGCAGGTGGCTTCATGCAGGTTTGTCACGGTAAGGGCGGCCCACTTCGGCGCATCAAGCCCGGAGACCGTGTCGTCTATTATTCTCCGTCGCAACAGTTCAAAGGCAAGGATAAATTACAGGCCTTTACAGCTATCGGCATTGTTGAGGAGCGTGACCCGTATCAATTTGACATGGGTGGTGGTTTTATCCCGTTTCGACGGGATGTCTCATGGTTTGATGCCAGACCTGTTCCTATTCGGCTTTTGTTAGAACAGCTTGATTTCACATCGGGCAACAAACACTGGGGCTATCAGCTTCGGTATGGTCTTTTCGAAATAAGTACACATGATATGGAGCTTATAATGCGTGTGATGACGGAGGTTTAAGAATAAGAGTTAATTGGAGGTTTTTATTCTAATATTCAGATGTATTTTTATTTGAAATATTTTACTCTTCCCTAAATGTGGTTCCACTCAGGAGGGGTAATAGTGACAATAAGGTTCTCAAAAAATAAAGGTGCTTTTGTTTTAAGCTTAACTGCCTCTTTATTCTTGTTCGCAGGATGTACACCTAAACCATCTGAGAGATATATGCTTTCAAGTGCCAAAAGCTTACAGCAAGGTGGAAGTCGCGTTTTTGGTTACGCAGCAAATCCTGACAGAAAAGAACTTGCAGGCTATTTAGCCGATGCAATGCAGGCGTGCCTTATTAATAGCAATAGCTCTTACTCCGGGATGGTTGTTCAAGGTCCTAAATTCGTAAAATCTGGAACATGGCAAATTGTATTGGCTGACCCAAATGTAAAAGCTGAGGACAGTCGTGAAGTTGTTGTGACAGTTGGCAATCCACCTGAAAGAGTTGGTATTCTTAAATACGTACCAAAAGAAGTTTCAATGGGTAAGGTCAGTATCGGTATCAAGCGCACCGGAGCTGTAAACCGCTCAGACCTTGTTATTGGAATTGTTATGGATACAGCAGCCGGCCTTGCACCATGTGCGGCTGTTCCTGCTACTGGAATGCCATTAGGAGGCAATAAAAGAACCCAGGCTCCAAACGCAGGCGTTATACGACCAACATTCGTTCCTCCGCCTTCACCAATGCATTATCCTAAATTTTATCGCTGAATGAAAAAAGGGCTGGAAATACTCCAGCCTTTTTTTAAGTAAACCAGTAACGGGTTAGATCAAAAAAATTGAGGTTGAGAACGTTACTGAAACCAGCCTGTACAGAACACCGCCATGACCTTCAGTCATACGTCTTGAACACTCTTAATTGAATCGTGTGCAAGCAATTACTGGTTCTCATGAATAGTATTTGATGAGAAAAAAAAGCATGCAGGTAAAGGGCTGTTTTTGCGCCTAACTTAGTCAGTCATAACCGTCAGCATATCCAGTGCTGTACGAACTGCGCTTAAGCGAACTTCGGTACGGTTTTGGCTTTCAAACAGGCATTTCTTAACAACCGGCTGTTCATTGCGATGAACTATGGCCAGAAATACTAACCCGACGGGCTTATCCGTACTACCACCCGTTGGGCCTGCTATTCCGGTAACAGAAATCGCAACATCTGCCAGAGAATGTTCTAATGCACCGATGGCCATGGCTTCTGCAACTTCTGCGCTAACAGCACCATGCTTTACAATGAGCTCTTCTGGTACGCCAATTGATTGCGCTTTGGCCTCATTTGAGTAAGTGACAAAACCACGCTCAACAACAGCTGATGAGCCAGAGACATCCGTCAGGCAGCCTGCAATCAATCCACCCGTACAGGATTCCGCCGTGACAATTTTCAAGCCAGCTGCTGCATAGCTCTGGATGATTTTTTGAGCTTTTTCCTGAATATCATCTGGGAAGATTGAACTCATTAAAAGTTCTCCGGAATCCTGATTGTTGCAACTGATTGTGCTGCCAAACCTTCGTGTCTGCCAATAAAGCCAAGCTTTTCCATTGTGGTTGCTTTAATAGAAACACTGCTTTCAGGTATGCCAGCAATTTCAGCAATGCGTTTACGTATTTCTTCGCGATAGGGTGACAGCTTCGGAGCTTCACACATCATAGCCGTATCCAGATGGTCAATGATACCGCCTCGATCCCTGACACGCTGGCAGGCAAAAGCCAGAAACCGGTCGGAAGAGGCGCCTTTCCATTGCGGATCACTGGGGGGAAAGTGGGTTCCGATATCACCATCCGCAATGGCACCCAAAACGGCATCGGTTAAGGCATGTAAAACAACATCTCCATCAGAATGAGCAAGGACCCCTTTATTATGAGGGATTTTTACGCCACCAATCCAGACATGATCGCCCTCTGTCAGAGCATGAACATCGTAGCCAAGACCTGTACGGGTAATCATATGATGTCCTTCATGTTCAAGAGTTTGTTCCATTTTCTCAAAATCAGCCTGATAGGTGAGTTTAATATTTAAGGGATCACCCTCAAAAACTGTAACACTATGACCGGCCCATTCCATCAATGCCCCGTCATCCGTGAAATCATTACGGCCTAATGTCTGTGCGTCATGATGTGCTTGTTGTAATACAGCCTGTCTGAATGCCTGCGGTGTTTGAACTGCGCGTAACGCATTACGATCAGGTGTCGCAATCACACGACCATTGTCGTCAACCTGCTTGATCGTATCCGTAACAGGTGTGCCCGGAACAGCAGCAATGTCATTTTGGACTGAATTGATTGCCCGGTTTATGAGTTCAGCAGATACATTTGGCCTTGCAGCATCATGAATGAGAACAACATCAACAGATTGCAGGGCTTTGATACCTGCATAGACAGATTCCTGACGTGTTGCTCCACCCCAGACAGGAGGGCAAAGTTTATGTTTATGGATAGAAATCTCAGCAATGGCCTGATTGTATAGAGCCAGATCATCCTGATGAATGACAACCTGAATTTTCGCAATAGCCTCATGAGACAGAAAGCATTCTAGTGTTCTTTCCAGAACGGACTTTCCCCCTAACAGACGGTATTGTTTCGGGAGGTCGCCGCCAAGCCGCGCGCTTCTACCGGCCGCTACAATGATGACACCCGTTTTCATGAATACAGATCCTCAAGAATGCTTTTTTATTGTTCTAACTCATTTTTGGGCTAAAGAAACTGTCATTTCAAAAATGATATGCATTACCTGTTGCTTGCGAAAGCCTGCTAGGCTAATTTTTAGGCACGATGAAATTTGATTATAAAATAGGCGCCCAAGATGTTGCATAGCTGGTCCATCGGCAATGTTGCAATACAAGGGCGAACAATTCTAGCTCCACTTTCAGGAGTGACTGACCTGACATTTCGCCAGATCGCCAAGCGTTTTGGTGCGGCTCTTGTTGTTTCTGAAATGGTTGCATCAGATGGTTTGGTGCATGGCAGTGAAGAAGCCCGCTTACGTTCTGATGGCGCAGGCATTACGCCCCATGTTATTCAGCTGGCTGGTCGCACACCATATTGGATGGCAGAAGGGGCAAGGGTCGCAGAAGCATCCGGTGCTGCTATTATTGATATCAACATGGGCTGCCCAGCCAAGAAAGTAACGGGTGGCTACTCCGGCTCCGCACTGATGCGTGATTTGCCATTGGCAACAGATATTATCGCGGCAACAGTTGCTGCGTGCTCAGTACCAGTCACTGTTAAAATGCGCCTTGGTTGGGATTGCTCATCAATTAATGCACCAGAACTTGCACGTCGTGCACAGGACTTAGGCGCTCAGGCCATTACCGTTCATGGACGGACACGGCAGCAGTTTTATAAAGGGCAGGCGGACTGGAATGCTATTGCAGAAATTTCAGAGGCTTTGGATATTCCGGTTATTGCGAACGGTGATATCTCTTCAGAAGCAGATGCCCGCGCATGTATGGCTGCCGCCAAAACAGATTTCGTGATGATTGGACGTGCCTCCATGGGGCGGCCCTGGCTGGTTGGGCAGATCGGGGCGGCCCTTGATAAGCAACCAGTTCCGATGCCAACACCTGAAGAGCGTGCTTTAGCTGCATGTGAGCATTATGAAGGGCTGCTTTCAAGCTATGGCCCAAGAATAGCAATAAAGCATGCTCGAAAACATCTTGCAGCCTATGCTGATATTGCGGTTCAGGATGGCTTTTTGGTTAGTGACGAAGATCGCCGCGAGCTTGTTATTTCACAAGACCCTAAAAGGGTTTTTGAATTGCTTTCACGTCTCTTTTCCCAACCCGGGAGGAAAGCTGCATAAATGTTTGATGCCAATGACATCCTGACGGCTCTGCCATTGCCTGTTGTTCTTCTGGGAGAACATAACGAAATACTTTATGCAAACTCTGCTGCTGAAACTTTCTTTGCTGTCAGTGCCAAAGTCATGCTGCGTCAGACATTAAGTGATCTGGTGCCCTTTGGTTCGCCAGTCTTTACTCTTGTGGAGGACGTGCGCCAGAAACATACGAGTGTCACTGAGCACGGACTTGATATCGGCACTCCGAAAATCGGCCTTGATCGGCAGGTTGATATCTCCGTTCAGCAGATGGATACCGATCAGGGGCAGGGCATTCTTCTTATGCTCCGAGAGCGTACAATGGCGGAGAAGCTTGACCAGCAACGCGTTAATAACCGCGGAGCGACACGCTCTCTTTCTGCTCTTGGTTCAATGCTGGCCCATGAAATCAAGAATCCATTATCTGGAATTCGTGGGGCCGCTCAGCTTCTGGAATTGTCTGGAAGTGAGGATGATCGCGCACTCACACAGCTAATCTGTGATGAAACAGATCGCATTGTGAAGCTCGTTGACCGTATGGAAGTTCTCGGCCTGACGTCTCCCTCAGAACGGGAACCCGTCAATGTTCATGGCGTAATGGATCAGGTTAAGCGTGTTGCGCAATCCGGGTTTGCCAGCAATATCCGGTTTGTTGAAGTATATGATCCATCACTGCCGCCTGTTTTAGCCAATCGTGACCAGCTCGTTCAGGTGCTGCTGAACCTTGTAAAGAATGCCGCTGAAGCTGTTGCAGATAAAAGAGATGGGGTCATTACCCTGACAACGGCCTACAGGACAGGTGTACGTGTTCAGTTTCAGGGAACACGGGAGCGCATCAGCTTACCAATTGAGCTGTCCATACAAGATAACGGACCGGGTATCCCTGAAGATATTCTGCCTGATCTTTTTGATCCGTTTATCACAACCAAAGCGCAGGGGTCTGGTCTTGGCTTACCGCTGGTGACCAAGATCATTAATGAGCATGGCGGCATTGTTGAATGCGATCCGACAAGCGGCAAAACAACTTTTCGCATTCTCATGCCCATGTATCGGGAGAGCTTTTAATGTCCTCAGGAAACATACTTCTGGCTGATGATGATATGGCCATTCGCACCGTTTTAAACCAGGCGTTGTCGCGGGCCGGATATCAGGTGCGCTCAACGGGGAATGTCGCCACACTCTGGAACTGGGTTTCACAAGGAGAGGGTGATCTTGTACTGACAGACGTTGTGATGCCGGATGGTAATGTTTTTGATTTGTTGCCTAAAATCAAAAACTTAAGGCCAGAACTTCCAGTGATAGTTATGAGTGCGCAAAATACCTTTCTGACAGCCGTTAAAGCTTCAGAACGAGGCGCATATGAATATTTGCCAAAGCCTTTTGATCTGAAAGAACTGATCAATACGGTTGGCCGCGCTATGACACAAAAACGTGATAATTTGGCTGGAATAGCAACAGCTAAAGAGGAAGAGAATATTCCCTTGGTGGGCAGATCGCCTGCTATGCAGGAAATTTATCGTTCCCTCGCACGTCTGATGCCAACCGATCTGACCGTCATGATTACGGGTGAATCCGGAACTGGTAAGGAGCTGGTTGCCCGCGCTCTGCATGATTATGGCAAGCGCAAGCACGGGCCATTTGTTGCCGTCAATATGGCTGCTATTCCGCGAGAGCTGATTGAATCTGAGCTGTTTGGACATGAAAAGGGGGCCTTTACAGGAGCGGATAACCGAAGCAGCGGCCACTTTGAGCAGGCAGAAGGCGGAACCCTTTTTCTGGATGAAATCGGTGATATGCCGATGGATGCGCAAACACGGCTCCTGCGCGTTCTCCAGCAAGGCGAATACACCACCGTTGGCGGACGAAAGCCCATTAAAACCAATGTCCGTATTGTTGCGGCAACCAACAAGGATCTCCGTGGACAGATCAAGGAAGGGCTGTTTCGGGAAGATTTGTTCTTCCGGTTAAATGTTGTACCGCTTCGTTTGCCGCCTTTGCGGGAGCGTCTTGAAGATATTCCCGATCTCATTCGTCATTTCTTCTCTCTTATTGAGCAGGAAGGCCTTTCTCGAAAACAGCTTGATGCTGGAGCAATGGACCGTCTGAAGAAGTATCAGTGGCCCGGAAACGTCCGCGAACTTGAAAATATGGTGCGCAGGCTCGCAGCTCTGTATCCTCAGGATATTATCAGCTCAGCAATTATTGAAGTTGAGCTTGGGCAGAACCAGCATGCACAGACACTCGACTATGCCCCAAGATCAGCTGAGCGGACATCTGGACAGGCTGGCACAGCTCAGCTTTATCAGGGCAGTCTATCTGAGGCTGTTGAGCAGCATCTTTCAGAGTACTTCGGGAAATTTCCGGACAGTCTTCCACCGGCCGGGTTGTATCACCGAATCATTCGTGAGGTAGAAACACCTTTACTGGTTGCGGCCCTCGCTGCCACCAATGGTAATCAGATCAAGGCAGCAGAGCTTCTGGGAGTAAACCGAAATACATTGAGAAAGAAGCTTAGAGATTTGAATTTAAAAACAATTCGGATCAATAGCTGAGCAGGTTGTCTACAGTTCGGACGTCTGGCAGGTGTAATAATTTGACCACAGTGTGGTTATCATGCATCACTGTTGCGACCATTCGTATATTTGCCGCATTTCTTTCTGATGAGGAAGATATCGAATAACCGACTAAAGCAACAGACGGGCTTTTCCGAATTGGGATATAGCAGAACACAAAAAAAGGCCCCACTTGCAAACGATGGTAATAAGCGTGGTGCGCATATCATCGGTTTGACAGCAGTCTTTCTATCTCTTTTTGTTGCGGCACTGACATTTGCAGTTCTGGCAGGTCTAACACCTATTTTGCCAACGCATAATGTTGTTCTCACGGTTTTCTTTATCAATTTTGCCGTTGTTTTCCTGCTAATCTTGGTTATTGCCTGGCAGGCCCGGAAAGTCTGGAAGGCCCGCACAGCAGGTCTAGCTGCTTCAGGGCTTCACCGTCAGGTGATGGGGTTGTTTGGCCTTGTCGCCATTCTGCCGGCAGTATTTCTGGCTGTTGCGGGAACAGTGACATTGCGACGTGGCCTGAATCCCTGGTTTACGGGTGATGTTCAGAACCTGATGAATATGACACTGAGCATGGCGCAGGCCTACCGGGAAAGCCAGTGTCAAAGTCTGGCTCGCGAAACGCAGCTGATGGCTGCTGATTTGACGCGTGCCCGCGTTCTCTATTCCGTTGACCGTGAGGTCTTCCGTGAGTTTATGCGGTCAAGGGCCGTATTTCTTGGTTTTCCTGTTGCTCTGCTTTTAGAACCAACAGATGCTAAAGTTATTGAGAAGGTAGAAATTCGGAAGCCTGATAACTTCAGCTATCCGGATGCCAATGATATTCGCGATGTAAGTGATAAGGACGCAACCTGTCTTATTCCCCGTGAAGGCAATGTCTATAGCGCAATACTAAAAATTCCTGATCTGGAAGGTAAAATCCTTTATGTTGCGCGTGGCGTCGATCCGTTTGCCACTATGTTCCCGGCAATTGCCGAGGCGGGTGTTACAGAATATCAGCTCATTGAGCAGAAGAACGCTGCTATTCAGATTACCTTCCCGATCATGTTCGCCCTTATCGCCTTGATTGGGTTGCTGTCAGCAACATGGTTTGGTCTGAACTTTGCCAATCGGCTGGTCGCGCCAATCCGCCGTCTTATTCATGCGACAGATCAGGTTGCGATTGGTAACTTTTATGTTCAGGTGCCTGTCAGGTCTCAAGATGGCGATATCGCTCATCTTGGTGAAACCTTCAATAAAATGACTTCTGAGCTGAGAAATCAGCATGATGGCCTGACTGAAGCGAATGAAATAATTGATCGTCGCCGCCGCTTTACGGAAGCCGTACTTGCCGGTGTTTCGGCGGGGGTTATTGGTCTAGACGAGAAACGTAAGATTTCTCTGGTCAATCCATCCGCAACAGTACTTTTGCAGGAGACAGAAGAGGCGCTTATTGGTCGTCACATTACAGATGTGCTTCCTGAAATTACGCCAATTCTGGATGAGACGGAAAATTCTCGTCAGAAGTTCTCCAGCGGACAAATGACAATTAAACGTAATGAGCGTGAAAGAACGCTCAACATCAAGATTACCAATGAGATAAACAACAATCAGGATAATGAGCTGGTTATCACTATTGATGACATTACAGACCTTATTCTGGCCCAGAGAACATCAGCCTGGGCCGATGTTGCCCGACGGATCGCCCATGAGATCAAAAATCCTCTGACCCCAATTCAGTTGTCGGCAGAGCGGATACATCGCAAATACGGCAAGGTTATCATAACTGACCGCGAAGTGTTTGATCAGTGTACGGCAACGATTGTACGTCAGGTTGAGGATATCAAGCGGATGGTGGATGAGTTCTCTTCATTCGCCCGAATGCCCAAGCCAACAATCGGTGAAGACGATCTGGTTGAGACTGTCCGTCAGGTTGTCTTTATGCTGCGCATTTCCAACCCGGAAATCCAGTTTATTGATGAACTTCCAGAAAGAGCGGTTCGTCTGAAGTTTGATCGCCGGCTTTTGTCTCAGGCATTCACGAATATCATTAAGAATGCCACAGAGGCCATCACTGCTATTCCGGATGAAGATCGCGGACAGGGCGTCATTAGAATCTCCATGACGAATGATCTGGAATCCGGGATTGTACTCATTACCGTGACCGACAATGGTAAGGGCTTCCCGGAAGAAGGGCGTCAGAAGCTTCTGGAGCCATACATGACAACCCGAGAGGGTGGGACGGGCCTGGGCCTGGCAATTGTTGCGAAAATTTTGGAAGACCACGGTGGTGGTCTTGAGCTTGCGGACAACCCCGATGGACGGGGAGGTCAGGTTCGGATGAGGATATCGCGCCTCATAGGAACTAAAGAAATACATGAACGTGAACAAACTGAAGATAGGGTAACGACATGAGCGCAGATATTCTCATCGTCGATGATGAAGCTGATATTCGTGATCTGGTCGCAGGTATCCTCGAAGACGAAGGGCATCGGACAAGAACAGCGAATAACTCTGATGAAGCTTTGGCAGCGATCGAAGCACGACGGCCTCATCTTGTCTTTCTAGATATCTGGCTTCAGGGCAGTAGACTGGACGGGCTTCAGGTTCTCGAACTGATCAAGGCAGAACACCCAGATCTGCCTGTTGTGATGATTTCCGGCCATGGCAATATCGAGACGGCCGTCTCTGCCATCAAGTCTGGTGCTTATGATTTTATCGAGAAGCCATTTAAAGCTGACCGGCTTGTTTTAGTTGCTGAACGCGCCCTTGAAACTTTCAGGTTACGCCGTGAAGTTAAGGATCTGAAAGCCCATTCTACCCAGGCCAGCAAGATCATTGGCTCTTCACCTGCCGCCAATCAACTCAGACAGAATATAGAACGCGTTGCAGCAACAAATGCGCGTGTCATGATCACGGGTTCCCCGGGTGCTGGTAAAGAACTGGCAGCGCGTACAATCCATGCTCTGTCCAGCCGGGCGCAAGGCTCCTTCGTTGTCATCAATGCGGCTATGATTACTCCGGAAAACATGGAAGCGGAGCTATTTGGTGTTGAGGGAGGAGACGGGAAAGCACGTCGTACGGGCGCTTTGGAAGAAGCCCATGGCGGCACCCTTTATATCGACGAGATCGCTGATATGCCTCGGGAAACTCAGAACAGGGTTTTACGTGTGCTTGTTGATCAGAACTTCCAGCGATTAGATGGGACAACGCGTGTCCATGTCGATGTCCGTATCATCTCTTCTTCCAGCCGTGATATCGCAGCTGAAATTGAGAGCGGACGTTTTCGTGAAGATCTGTTCCATCGTCTCTCTGTTGTTCCCATCAGGATTCCGTCGCTATCGGAACGGCGGGAGGATGTGCCAGAGCTGATTGAGTATTTTATGAACCAGATTACTGCAGCAACTGGCCTTGCCCAACGCAAGATCAACACCGATGCTATGGCTGTTCTGCAGTCTCATGACTGGCCCGGAAATATTCGTCAGCTACGTAATAATGTTGAACGTCTGATGATTCTTACAAGCGGTGATCCAGAGTCAGAAATCACGACCGATATGCTGCCGGCTGAAGTCGGAGCAATGATTCCTTCAACGCCGACAGGGACGGGCGGAGAGCGTCTAATGAGTCTGCCATTGCGTGAAGCGCGTGAAATCTTTGAGAAGGAATATCTTCTTGCACAGATAGCTCGCTTCAGCGGCAATATTTCGCGGACAGCTGAATTTATCGGCATGGAACGCTCCGCATTGCATAGAAAACTTAGGTCTTTGGGGTTAGGCGGATAGAACTTTAGAACAAAAAATGACTTAAGATTGGGGAACGAATACGCATCTCGCGCATTCTCCTCTTGCTAATCTTTGCAGTTCGCCGTGTAATGTACGCGCAACGACGGAGAGAGGCTCAGCCGGCAGACATCCGTCAATATTAATAAACTATCAACTACAACCCTGTAGGTTAGTCGGCAACTCAGGGAAAAGAGGCAAACTCCAATGGCGGGCGAGCGCACGCAAAATCTGCAAGATACTTTTCTTAACCACCTTCGTAAAAGCAAAATTCCTCTAACGATCTTCCTCGTTAATGGTGTGAAGCTGCAGGGTGTTGTTACCTGGTTTGATAACTTCTGTGTTCTCCTCCGCCGGGATGGGCATTCACAGCTGGTTTACAAGCATGCCATTTCGACAATTATGCCGGGGCATCCTGTGCAGTTGTTTGATCAGGTAGATGAAGTAGACGAAAAAGTCTGATTCTATGGAGTTGCCAGAACCTCCCTCTCGGCGGAAGGCAACTTCTCAGGAACCTGAGAAAGAAATTGCGTCCGGCACCAATACCCTTGTTGTCGGACCATACCTTTCCCGTTCCGCAAAAAGATACCAGTCATCAATCAAGACTGGTGGAAACTCCCCGTTAAAAGGGGATGTTGATGAAAACTCTCGCCCACCTGAATCACGCTTGGAAGAAGCGTCAGGGCTGGCTGCAGCAATTGACCTAACCATTATTAGCTCTCAACTAGTGACCTTGCAGGCTATCAGGCCGTCAACCTATATTGGCAAGGGAAAGCTTGAAGAGTTTGGTGAGTTCATTCAGGAACATGAGATTGGTCTCATTGTAATGGATTGCGCCTTAAGCCCGATCCAGCAGAGAAATCTGGAGCGGGCATGGAAAGCCAAGGTCATTGATCGAACCGGGCTTATTCTTGAAATATTCGGTCGTCGTGCACGCACTAAAGAGGGAACGCTTCAGGTTGAGCTCGCCCATCTGAATTATCAGAAGGGGCGGCTTGTGCGCGCATGGACCCACCTTGAGCGTCAGCGTGGTGGTTTTGGCTTTTTGGGTGGCCCCGGTGAAACCCAGATGGAAGCCGATCGACGGATGATTCAGGAGCGGATGAACCGCATTGAACGCGATCTGGAGACGGTGGTGAAAACCCGCACACTCCACAGAACCAAAAGAAAGCGTGTTCCTTATCCTGTTGTTGCGCTTGTTGGTTATACCAATGCGGGAAAATCAACATTATTCAACAGACTGACAAAAGCAGATGTGCTTGCAGAAGATATGCTGTTTGCAACACTTGATCCAACCACTCGGGCAGTCAAACTGCCTCATGGCAATCAGGTTATCTTGTCCGATACCGTTGGCTTTATTTCTGATCTGCCAACCACATTGGTTGCTGCCTTCCGGGCAACACTGGAAGATGTTGTTGAGGCAAACATCCTTCTTCATGTGCGGGATATCTCACATATTGAAAGTGAGGCACAGGCTGAGGATGTTGAAAGTGTTCTGGCCGAACTTGGAATTACCGGAGAAAGTGGGCACAAGATCATTGAGGTCTGGAACAAGGCTGATCTGTTATCTGAAAGTGACCGGGTTCTTTTTTCAGGCAAGTTCATCGACCGGCGTATCAAGAAGCATATTCCAGTTCTGACATCTGCCCTGACAGGTGAGGGGCTGGATGAGCTTTATGATGCGATTGAAGGCCTGATTTCTGAGAATAGACAGGTCTTCTCAATCGAGGTCTCTCCGGAGAAAGGCTGGGATATTGCTTGGCTTTACGAAAACTCAGAAGTTCTGGACCGGAGAAATAACCCTGAAACAGGAATAACTTATCTTGTTGTCCGGGCACCTAAAGAAAAAGCTGACCATATCCTGAAGCTATTTCCTCAAGCCAGCTTGCGGTAAATTTATTCATTACATTTGATCGTTGAAAAAAATATATCGCAATATGTTATCTTATTAATGACATATTGAGGCTGTAGAGCCCTTTCACATTATATTTTAGTAAAACTTTAGTTTTGAATTTTCCATAAAATAAATTATATTATCGAAGCATATTTTGTTTTTATGAAAAAATAGTCGGCATTATGAATATTCGAATAGATATTCACTGATAAAAAAAGCCAAAAAACAACCAGAATAGTAAAAAGAATAGCAGTAGGGGTTCGTTATAAATGTTTTTTAATAGAGAGACATTGTCTCTTAGAGGCAGGATAATGATACTTCTCGGTGGTGTATGTGCCCTGAGTATGATAACTGCAGCCTCTGCGCAGACGACAACACCACAAGATGCCAATAATTCCTCAATTATTCTGAGTGATGATGTCCTTATCTCTACAACAGGAACGGGCACGGCTAGCTATAATCTCTGGGCGCGTAATAACGGTATCATTACAGCGACCACTAATAATTTCAGCCTGACATCGCAAAGCACTTCTGTTCTTTATGCTCAGAGTGGCGGGCAAATCACACTTGATGGAACAGGAGGATTCCTAAATATCACCGGTGGAGTTCTTTTTGCAGGGGGCGGCATTGTTCATGCTACAGGGGCAAACAGTCTGATTTCTCTGACTGGAGCTTATATCACGACCAGTCAAGAGATTGGCGGCAGTGTAACTGGGGCTTATGCTAATTTAGGGGCAACATTATCTTTAACGGATACAACTATTTCGCTGACCGGCAGCTCAACAAATAATGTACCGACAGGTATCGTTGGTTTTTCTCTGGTCGGAACAACAAGTTCTGCCAATCTTTCAAATGTGACATTCAATATTGCAACCACTTCGACTTCAGGTGGATCTGTTGCCATTCTGGTAACTGACAGGGCAAACCTCACAGCTGATAACCTGAACATCAATCTAACCTCAGGAGGACGCTCAGGATCAAAGGTAGGTTTGTCGGTTACCAACAGTCAGGTAACGATATCTGATCTCGTCATTACCGGAGTAAGTACCTCAACTTTAAATGCTACTGTAAGTGGTGTATCAGTATTAGGTGCAGCAAGTATCGTTACGATAAACGGAGGAACGATCAGTGGGGCTGGCATTACTGCCGGGATATCAGCAAATAGCTATGGTACAATAAATGCCAATAATCTCAATGTATCCTCCAGCAAGAGTGCTGCCATAACGCTGGCTCAATCCATTAATAGCGGAATTCTGAATATCAGTGGTGGTAACTACGCAGCGCCAGCAAATGGCTCAACAACAGTATCTGCCTCCCATATGGGAAAACTGACTATTAAAGATGGTGCCGTTATCTCAAATATCGGCTCCACAAATGCTACAGGTGGTTATGCTGTCTATGCTTACAGTACAGTGGGGGCATCCTCTTATACCGATATAATCCTTGATGATGCCATCATAGATGCCAATGGTTACAGTGCCACCTATCGTGTGATTGGTGCTTATGCGGCTGGCTCTGCCTCCACTATTACGATGGATAACAGTACGATCAATGTTTCCGGTGGTGTCGTATCTCTTTCTGGTCTTGCATCCTATGGCGTTCTTGTGAACGGGACAGGAACCTCTTTTACCGGTACCAACAGCACGATAACCTTTTCAAGAAAAGATGCCTCGACGACTATTTACGGGGCTGCCGTTCAGGCTCAGGCCGGTGGTGTTGCATCTCTGGATGGCATGACAATCCAGCAGAACGGAAACTATTCTTATGGCATTGCGGCAACAGGAACCGGGTCAAAGATAACGGTTACCAATACTAGCGTGACATCACCGGGTACGGCTATCAATGGTGCTGGTCTGGCTGTTTCCTCGGGCGGTGAACTGCATATCACGGGCAGTACGGTCAGTTTTGCAGGAACGGGCAGCTATGGGGCCCTGCTAAACGGGATAAGCGGTACAACCAATATTCTGTCGGTTACGGATACGGAACTGACAAGCACTGGAGCTGCTGCAATTGCAATTGCAGAGGGAACGACTGGTGACGTAACCCTGAACGGAACAGGCACCAGTATTACAGGTAACGGCATCTGGCTCAATGTCAGTGGTGCTGGCAGTTATGGTGACATTATCATTAGGAATGGCGCAACAGTTCGCGGCGCCGCATTTACCGCTACGGGCAATACAGCCGATGTTGCTATGTCCTTCAATGCCGTGTGGGAGATATCGGGAGCATCACAGCTGTCCAATCTGTCGGTGGATGCCGCCACAATCAAATATATAGCCTCTGGTACAACACTGAATGTTACAAATGAAATCCAGCTAAAATCCGGAGGTGGTACGTTTGACACCAATGGCTATGATAACACGCTTGCCACCAAGCTGACAGATGTCGGAGCACTGACTAAAACCGGCTCCGGTACACTAACCTTAACTGCTGTCAATGATTATGCCGGTGGTACAACTGTTGCAGGCGGTGTTCTCCGGTTGATAGGTGATGGAGCGATTGGAGCGGGAATAGCCCAGATTGATGCGGGTGGAACCCTGTTTGTTGATCTGCCGAATAGTGGCGATTATGCCTTCAATAACGAGTTGATCGGTAATGGAACATTACAGGCCGCACTTGCAGATACAACGAAGTCTTTTGATTTTGGTATATCTGTTGGCACAGGCTTTACTGGTACATTCCGTATGGGAACGGGGCGTTTTGATCTCTCAGGAAACAATACTGCCGTTCTGACCAATGCAACCCTTCAAGCTGATACAGGCTCGATAGTTACAGTTGGTGCGGGCTCTCAGGCTGTCGGAAACCTGACATTTAACGGGGGTCGGTTACACTATGCTGATGTTTCCGTTCCCGCGGACATCAATACTGCTGATCTTGTTACAACCGGAAATGTCTCTGTTACCTCTAATGGCGGCATCGTAGCTGTCGATACAGCCGTTGCAGGCATTGTTATTCCAACCACGCCTTCAGACCAACTTAACCTTCTGTCTCAGGATGATAATGCACAGGTCAAACTGATTGATGCGAGCGGGACTGTTACAGGGGCGGGGGGCCTTACTCTGACAGATCTTGATGGCAATGTCATTTCCATGAGCAACCATCAGGTTGACATCATCTCTGGCGGTCAGACTGTTGCTGTTGGGAGCTATGATTATATTTTCTCCGGCAAAGATAATGATGGCGTTTATCTGGGCTATGGCCTCAAGCAGCTTGATCTGCAAAGTGGTCAGACGTTAACCCTGACACCTGATCTCGGTGCATCCGGCGGTGCTACTGATATGTCTGCCAAGATCACAGGCTCAGGTAATCTGGCCATTGATGCAGCAGGTGCTTCAGATGGTATTGTTTCCCTGTCCAATGCTACGAATGATTACCGGGGTATCACACATGTCTTGAGTGGGACCCTGCAGATGGCTAATGACCGGGTTCTCGGTCTGACCTCTGATCTTCAGATATTATCTGGCACAACCTTTGATATGAACGGGTTCTCACAAGCAGTTGGTGCAATTCATGTAGCCAGCGGTGGTGAGCTGAACCTGACTTCAGGCTCAACCCTGACCATCACAGATGCACAACGGGCGGTTGATGATACAGATGGGGGGGCTTTAGAGAACAATACTCTATTTGGCAGTGGGACCCTGGTGATTGACCCATCCATTCTGCATGTGAATGGTGTTCAGCAGGGCTTTACAGGTAATATTCAGATTACAGGTGGTTCAGAGCTTCAGCTGAACAATGTGAACGCCTTTGATACGACAACCTCCATTGAAGTTGTGGGGGCTGAAGACAAGGTCATCTTTACCGATCTTGCAGCATATAACCCGAACTGGACATCTGAGGTGACTGGCACAACAGCAGCCAGTTTCAAGGGAGCAGGCTCGGTTGAAGCAACATCCGGGTCAGACATCACACTGGCAGGTAACAGCTCCGGGTTCTCCGGTTTGTTTATTGCGGATACCAATGCTGTATTACGTGCCTCAGCGCAGCAGAACATCGGTACCGCTTCCATTCAGGCCGATGGGATATTTAATTTTGATGTCATTTCCGACCCATGGCATCTTGATAATGCTGTAACAGGTTCTGGGGAAGTACTGAAAACAGGTAATGGAGCTCTGATTGTTAATCAGGCTCTGGCAGGCTTCACAGGGCTGACACAGATAGATTCCGGAGCATTTGTTGTTGGCGACAGCTCGACAACTGGAGCTCTTGTTACTGGTTCTGTGAATGTTGCATCTGGCGCTGTTCTTTCCGGAACCGGTACCGTTGAAGGTCCTGTTCGGAATGATGGTGAGATCGTTGCCTATAATGTTTTTAACAGTGCAGCCGCAATATCCAACCTGACGGTCGGCCCTCTGGCCAATGCAGGCAGTATTAATCTTGCAGGCTCTGAAGTTGGTAATACGCTAACAGTTGTGGGTGGCCTCACCAGTCAGAAGGGTACCGTTACACTCAATACGGTTCTTGGTGATGATGCTTCAAAGACTGATCGACTGATACTTGATGGCGGTGCGACGACAGGCTCAACAAACCTGATCATCCATAACCAGAATGGGGCAGGTGGGCAGACTGTTATTGGCATACAGGTTGTTGAGGCCAGAAATGGTGCGACAACACAAGCTGATTCATTTGTTCTTGATCCATCTTCAGATGGTTATCGCTCAACAACAGCAACCCTTGCTTCCGGTGCGTATGATTATCAGTTGATCAGAGGCGGCCATGGTGGGGATGCCAACAGCTGGTATCTCTCCTCCAGCACCCAAGAAATCTCTTCCGGCAATGGGAACGGGAATGGAGGCGGACAACCTGTTTACCGTCCTGAAGCAGGTGTCTATCTCGCTCAGGCTCAGGTGGCACGTTCCATGTTCCTGATGACCTTTCACGATCGTGAGGGTTATGTGCAGATGAATTCAGCCGGACAGGCCCCGAAATATGCAGGCTGGGCCCGCATTGTTGGAAGTCACGAGAATAGTCGCGCTGCCAATAATGCACTTTCAACCTCAACAGGAACGGTTAAGGCACAGATGGGTCTTGATCTGTTCCAGTGGGAAAGTCAGCTGTTTGGCAGCTTCTACGCTGGTATTATGGGTGGTTGGGGCCATTCTGAACTGGAAGCAAAGAGCCGTCAGGGTAGTATGGCTAAAGCCAATGGCAAGACAGATGGTTACTCCGTTGGTGTGTATGGAACCTGGTATCAGAACGATAAGGGGCAGGGCGGTGCTTATGTTGATACCTGGGCACAGTACAGCTGGTTCAACAACGAAGTGAGAGGTATTGGTTTACCGGTCGAGAAGTTTGACTCTCAAGCATTCACAGCATCTATCGAAGGTGGATACAGCCTTCTTCTGAATGAGAGTGATAATTTCAAGCTGTTCCTGGAGCCACAGGCGCAGCTGGCCTATGTCAGCTATCACTCGGACAGCCATAACGAAGTGAATGGTACTCGTGTTCGTTACAAAGCTGGGAATGGGTTGATTGCCCGCATAGGAGCGCGTCTCTACAGCGTTCATATGACGGGACGGGACCAGATTGTACGCCCCTATATTGAAGCCAACTACTGGTACAACCAGAAGGGTGGTAAGCTTTATATGAATAATGATCTGGTACCCGGTAATACACCGCGCTCATCTGGAGAGATTAAGGCTGGTCTGGCGGCCCAGATCAATAAAAACTTCCAGATATGGGGAGATGTAGGGGCCCGCTTTGGTGGCAACAAATATAGCTCATTCACAGCTCAGGCTGGCCTGAAATACAGCTGGTAGTAAAGTCATTCCATAAAAGGCTGCCGACGGGGTTTTACTCGTCGGCTTTTATTTGACGCTTTATTAAAAGCCTCCAATTATCATCAGCGCGTTAGATACGGCTTATGCCCAATGGACTATAATATGTTGGAAGCTCTGAACCCTAGTTGGTTTCTGTCATTAAATGCGACGCCGGATACAGCACATAGTGTGCTTGTATTTGCCCGTTTCTGCGCAAAATATCTGGTTTTTATTATCCCGATAACATTGTTGTATTTATGGTGTTTTCGCGGGAGCCTTGGGCGTATACAGGCAATGTTCTGTCTGGCCACCATTCTTATGGCAATGGGGATTGCAGAGATTGTACAGCTTTTCTATTTCCATCCGCGCCCATTTATGGTGCCTTTAGGCCATTCTTGGTTGCATCATGCACCCAACACATCCTTCCCGAGCCATCACGGTACCTTTTTCTTCAGTGCAGCCATAGCGTTACTTGTCGCTCATGTTAGAGGTGCGGGTTATCTGGTCTTGGCAACAGCTCTTATTGTTGCTTGGTCTCGGGTTTTTCTAGGTGTTCATTTCCCTCTGGATATGGTCGGGGCTCTCATTGTCTCAGTTGTTGCCTGTATTCTGGTCGTGCCCTTATGGAGAAGATGGGGAGATAGGCTAACGACAATTTGTGAGACAATCTATTTTCGTTTTTTGCCTTACAGATTCAGGTGAAATGAGAAAGGGGATTATTCGTTTTCAATCCTTTTAGCCTCATTCCAGAGCATATCCATTTCCTGAAGATTACTATCAGACAGTGAAAGGCCTTTTTCGGCAAGCTGTTGCTCTATCCATTTGAAACGACTTTCAAACTTTTTATTGGTTCGGCGTAATGCACTTTCCGGATCAATCTTGAGATGGCGCGCCAGATTCGCAACCGAAAACAGTAAGTCGCCAATCTCTGCCTCTACATGATCGTGGTTAGTCGTCTCCAAGGCTTCTTCAACTTCTGCAAGCTCTTCTTTTATTTTGGCGACAACCTCAGCTGTAGTTGGCCAGTCAAAGCCAACCTTCGCTGCCTTTGATGTGAGTTTGTCGGCACGGATGAGGGCAGGGAACGGCTGTGGGATATCATCAAGATAGTATTTACGAGATGAGCTGTTTTCGAGCCCGAATTTCTGTCGCTCAATAGCCTTCTCTCGTTTTTCTTCAGCCTTGATCTCATCCCATAATTCTTTGACCTGAGCAGGTGTTAAATCCCGTGCATTGCCAAAGACATGAGGATGCCGCCTAATAAGTTTACGTGTAATTGCCTCGACAACATCACCAAAATCAAACTGGTTTTCTTCACTGGCCATTTGCGTATAGAAAACAACCTGTAACAACAGATCGCCCAGCTCTTCTTTCAGGTCTGGCATATCCTGCCGTTCAATGGCATCAACGACCTCATAGGTTTCTTCGATCGTATATTGTGTGATTGTCTTGAAGGTCTGTTCCAAATCCCATGGGCATCCTGTTTCAGGAGTGCGCAAGGCCTTCATAATAGCGATAAGACCAGAAATATCCTTTGAGGGCTTCATAATAATCCAAACATCCTTGGCAAATAGGCAATATTCTCTGAGAGTGTGCTATTGAATTCTTTATTGGAGCTTTAAATAAAAATTGCCACCCCAATTCTGAGGTGGCGTTTTAAAATTTATTGATTGCTCAAGGAAAGAATTTTTCACCAAAGGTAATTTTAGTCATGGGTTCATTCACGGTAAATATCTTATATCGGATATTCTGAGCACCCATTTTTTTTGCACGCTCTACGTGCATATCAGCATACTTCTGCGCATGTTCTTCTGTTTGAAAACGATATAGACCGCCAGCTTCGCCCGTTTTAAGGTTTTGCGTCCAGATTTTTGAGACGAAGCCCGGCTCGTGTGTAATGCTTTCAGCAAGAGCTTGCGTATCGCGGTTGATAAGAACTTCATGCGGGAACTGAAAATCAAATTGCAGAATAACAGACATGTTCTTGGCCCATAAGTTTAATTTTGTATCTGACCAGCATAGTTGCTAGGGCCGTTGATTACAATGCGCCAAGACTGCGGCTCATATGAAATGCTGATGCCGATAAACGGAAACGCTCAAGAAGAAGGCACTGAGTTCAAATAAAATCCGCATCCGCATCTCAATATAAGTTCCATAATATATCTTATGCGAATTTAATTTAGGCATATCAGGGTATAGCCCTCTCAGAAAAAAAGCGGGCCATAATTATGACCCGCCGCACTATTTTTAAACCTGAAGCTGATCTTAGCTCTTCAGGAATGCCAGAATATCAGCATTGATCACCTCAGCATGGGTTGTGTGCATACCGTGCGGATAGCCTGGATAGATCTTAAGGACTGAGTTTTTAATCAGTTTATCCTGAAGGATGGCTGCTTCCTTGTAAGGAACAACCTGATCATCATCACCCTGCATGACCAGAACTGGTACATCAATGGCCTTCAGATCTTCAGTCTGATCAGTTTCAGAGAAAGCTGCAACGCCCTGGAACTGAGCTAACTGGCCACCCATCATACCCTGACGCCACCAGTTATGAATTGTGCCCTGAGAAACTTCAGCGCCTTTACGGTTAAAGCCATAAAACGGACCGGAAGCCACATCTTGATAGAACTGTGCTCTGTTCGCAATAATGGCCTTACGAAACTCATCAAAAACTTCAACTGGTGTGCCGTTAGGATTTGAAGCTGTTTTGACCATGAGTGGTGGAACGGAACTGATCAGAACTGCTTTGGCAACCCTACCCTGTGGGCCTCCAAACTTAGCAATATAGCGTGCAACCTGACCACCACCTGTGGAGTGGCCAATATGGACGGCATTCTTAAGATCAAGATGCTCAACAACAGCCGAAGTATCAGATGCATAATGATCCATATCATGTCCGGTATCTGTCTGTGTTGAGCGACCATGTCCGCGACGATCATGGGCAATCACACGATATCCTTTGTCCAGGAAAAACAGCATCTGTGCATCCCAGTCATCAGCCGACAGCGGCCAGCCATGGTGGAATACAATTGGCTGAGCAGACTTTGGACCCCAGTCCTTGAAGAAAATATCTATTCCATCCTTGGTTTTCACAAAACTGTTTGTCATCAGGAACTCCTCTTTGAGATGAGCATCAGGGATTAAACCTCGTGCTTTCTCTATAACAATTAAGTCTGTTTTATCTTTTTCAAGGAGGTCCTTTGCCAAAAATTTTTTCGCCATTAGGATGAACTGTGAAAGATGTGTGATGAGACACAGGGATAATTGTAGCAGCTGCCATAACAGGCGTTAAGACAAACTCGCCGCAACATTAACGAAAATACCTAATATGCTGATATTAAAAATAAATGATAACACTGACTGTAGCAAAACAATCTTTCGCATTGATGTATTGCCAATTGACACATCGGCCGTCTGTGAGGCTACAGAGATTGTGAAAGAAAAATAAAGAAAGTCCCAATATCCGGGATTATCCAGCTTATCAGGAAAATTGAGAGCCCTGCTCTTGCTGTTTGTTTTTTGATAAAAGATATGTGCGTAATGGATTGTAAATGCGGTAGGAATAAGAAGCCACGACGAAAGTAAGGTTGCTCCGGATAACCCCAGTCGAACCACTTTATCAACCCCATCAGCATCTTTTGCATTTGCCAGCTCAAGAAAAATAACACCAAGACTGGTTACACAGGCAATACAGACCAGAAACAGAACGGTTGCAGCCGTCTCATCCTCCGACTGTGCAACCTGCTTGATATGGTGTGGTTCAGAACTGAGTATCAGAAGCCATAACAAGACAATATATATCCAGGCTATGACATTCCAGCTGACCATACCGCGAAACAATAACGACATATTGCCCGGCATCATCAGAAAGCAGACAGCTCCCGCAGCAATGGCAATGAGTAATTTGGGGTGAGCGCGCACAAGGGTTTTACTAAACGAAAGAATGCGCATTTGTCTGATATCCCAAACGATGACACGAAACAGGATATTTAAAGATAGGTCAGAACTGATACATCAGGCAAGTATTTAGTAAATATAAAGTTTTACTCGGAAATTGTTACAGTTAACCCATCATATGCCGGCTCTATGTGAGACGGTAAACGTTGACGTAGAACCTCATAATCAAGATCATTATGAAGGTTGGTCAAAATAGCATGTTTGGGCTTCAGGAACTCAATGTATTCAAGTGCTTGCTCAACATTCAGATGTGTTGGATGTGGTTTATCCCGCAATGCATCAAGCACTAATAAATCAAGATATTTCAGAACCTCAAGGCTCGCATCCGGAATTCGACTAACATCAGGAGCATAAGCCATCTTACCAAAACGGAACCCGAAACTGTCAATATCACCATGATGTAGCAGGAAAGGAAGTGCACTCACCGCTCCTCCCGGCCCGTTGATGATCAGTTCTCTGCCAACCTCCAGAAGATGATCCTCCAAAATTGGCGGATAACTGCTTCCTGCCGGTGTTTTAAAACAATAACCAAAACGGTGCAGCAGGAGATCCATCGTCTGTCTCGAGGCGTAAACTGGCATACGTCGGTGCATATCAATGACAAGCGGACGCAAATCATCAATGCCATGGGTATGGTCAGCATGCTCATGCGTATAAAGCACCGCATCAAGCCGTTGAGGTCCAACACTCAACAGCTGTTCCCTCAAGTCTGGTGATGTATCGACTAAAACAGAAGTTGTACCATGCTCATTGTAACGTTCGACGAAGACGGAGCACCGCCGACGGCGATTCTTGGTGTTTGTAGGGTCGCATGCACCCCACCCTGCTGAAGCGGCTCTTGGTACGCCGCCAGATGATCCGCAGCCCAATATTGTGAGCCTCAGCGCCATATCAGCCTTCCCTGCCATCCATTTTAGCCGCCTTTGTAAAAAGTCGGTAGAAATTGTCAGTCGTCTGGTTACAGAACGCATCAAACTCCATTCCAACCGTTTCTGCAACAACCTTTGCTGTAAAGGCCGTATAGGCTGGCTCATTCGGTTTGCCCCGATGAGGCATTGGGGCCAGATAAGGTGCGTCTGTTTCAACAAGAATACGATCAACTGGTGTTTTAGCTGCAATATCCCTGATTTCCTGCGAATTGCGGAATGTCGCAATACCCGAAAATGAAAGATAAAGACCAAGCTCTACACCAACTCTGGCCAATTCTTCTCCTGAAGAGAAGCAATGAAGAACAGCTTTAAAAGCCCCCTTACCCATTTCCTGTCTCAGGATATCAATCATATCCGTATCGGCCTGACGGGCATGAATAACAAGCGGCAAGCCTGTTTCCCTTGCAGCTGCAATATGGGTTATGAAAACCTGTTTCTGGATATCACGTGGGCTGTTATCGTAGTGATAATCTAATCCTGCCTCACCAATAGCAATGCATCTTGGATGAGCATTCGCAAGCTTTACAAGTGTTTCACTCTTGGTATCAGGCTCATCCGCGGCATTATGTGGATGCGTCCCGACTGAGAAAAAGATCCGATTATCTTTTTCAGCAATCGCTTTATAGGTTTCATATCGGGCAATATAGGTCGAGATTGTAACCATACGCTCAACACCAGCCGCCGTTGCAGCTGCCAGAACGTCATCTAACCTGTTTTGAAGCTCTGGAAAATCCAGATGACAATGACTGTCGACTATCATTAAAGCCTACACAAAATACATTAATATCAAATCATTAGAAGAAGAACCTCTTGCGCCATTTCAGATGAAAGAGGTTTGATCATAATTAGTTTTCAGCCTCTTCAGGCTCAACATAGCGCGGGAAGATTGGCTGAGGTGCAGGTAGCACATCACCACTCTTCAGAGCTTTATTCTCGGACACATCTGCAAACATGCGACTGTTCTGATCAACAGCCAGAATATCGAGAAGCTTGCCTGCGGATGTTGGAATGAATGGAGCTGTCATAATTGCAATACACCGCAGAACTTCAGCTGTGACATACAGAACCGTCTGCATGCGCACTTCATCTGTTTTACGCAATATCCAAGGTTCTTGTGTTGCAAAATAACGATTGGCCTCTGAAACGACAGCCCAGATATCAGCCAGAACCGTATGCAGCGCAAAGTCCTTCATTGATGCACGGGACTTTTCAGGTAAGGCATAAGCAGCCTTCAAGAGAGCCAAATCTGCATCAGTATAAGCGCCCTTCTCTGGTATCTTACCATCACAGTTCTTGGCAATCATTGAAAGCGAACGCTGAGCCAGGTTACCAAGATCATTGGCAAGGTCAGCATTAATGCGATTGACGATTGCCTCATGTGAATAATTACCATCCTGACCGAATGGTACTTCACGCATGAAGAAATAGCGTAACTGGTCAACACCATAGGATTGAACCAGCTCCAATGGATCAATCACGTTACCTACGGATTTAGACATCTTTTCCCCGCGATTAAACAGGAAACCATGCCCAAAGACGCGTTTTGGCAGCTCAATGCCTGCAGACATCAGGAAAGCTGGCCAGTAAATAGTGTGGAAGCGGATAATATCCTTGCCGATAATATGTGCATCAGCCGGCCAGAAATCGCGGCGAGGATTACTTTCATCCGGGAAACCACAACCCGTAATATAGTTGGCCAAAGCATCAACCCAGACATACATGACATGCTTCGGTGCATCTGGCACCGGAATACCCCAATTGAAAGTCGTGCGGCTGATGGAAATATCCTGAAGGCCGGATTTTACAAAGCTGACAATTTCATTGCGACGTGTTTCAGGGCTAACGAATTGTGGCTGCTCTTCATAGAGCCTCAATAGCTTATCCTGATAGGCAGACAGCTTAAAGAAATAACTCTCTTCGACAACCCACTCAACGGGAGCACCTGACGTGATAGAGCGCTTGGTACCATCTGGATCCGTGACAATCTCGTCATCTGAGAAATAGCCTTCATCACGAACGGAATACCAACCTTCATATTTCCCAAGGTAGATATCGCCATTGGCTTCCATACGGCGCCACAGCTCCTGACAGGCCTCATAATGATCTTTGTCAGAGGTGCGGATAAAACGGTCAAAGCTGCAGTTCAGCTGTTCTGCAACATTCTTGAACTGCGGAGAAACCTCATCAACCAGTTCTTTTGGTGTCATGCCGCGTTTCATGGCCGTCTGCTGAATTTTCAGCCCGTGCTCATCCGTCCCCGTCTGAAAATAGACATCAAATCCATCAAGACGTTTGAAACGTGCAATTGCATCAGTGGCCACAACCTCATATGCGTGCCCAATATGCGGGGCACCATTTGGATATGAGATGGCCGTTGTGATGTAGAACTTGTTTTTACTGTCGGCCATAATACACCAATCTTCTCTTCCTAGTATCCGTCATTATTGATGCGCGCGCAGAACCTGCGACAGCTCATCAAAAAGCCATAACACCAATGGTCTGCGGTCAAGATTATAAACATCTGTTTCGCGAACCATTTTATGCAACTTCTCACATACCTCAACAAGCTGTGCAAGGCTGGAAATATTCCCTGAGCTCTCGGAATGCAGCTTAGCTGATATCCAGTGATCAACACATTCCATTGCCAGATCAAAATCATTGACTGCATCTTTATGAGCAAGGCTCTCCGCAAGCATTGTCACCCGCTTATCATCAACATGGGGTAGCTCATGCAGGACAGACTGAACGTGCTTGATCAGGGCTGCCTTCTTTTCGTCAAGCATTTCCAGGGTCTTGCGAACCGAACCCTCACTATAGGCAATTGCCTGATCCATTAAAGTCGAGGGAGCAGATGCAAAAGGCTCACCAATTCCACTGATAACCTGTTTAATCTGTCCAGCAGATAACGGCGACAACGTCAGCTTGCGACAGCGCGAACGAATTGTTGGCAGAAGGCGTTGAGGTGAATGGCTCACAATCAGGAATATCGACAGAGGCGGTGGTTCTTCAATAAGTTTCAGCAAGGCATTGGCACTGCTGTTATTCAAATCATCCGCGCTGTCGACAATACAGACCCTGTAGCCGCCATCTGCTGATGTTGTCTCAAACAGGCTCATTGCCTTGCGGGCGGCATCAACCGAAATGATGGACGGAATTGTTTTTCGTTCAGCTGAGTAAGAACGCCTTAAAACCGTAAGATTTGGTTGAGAGAAGGCTTCTATCTGCCTGGAAACAATATGAGTGGGCGGTACATAAAGCCCCTGACCTGTCTGTGGCGGGGTTGCGCCATAGGCAAGCAGATAGCGTGCAACCCGATAAGCTAGCGTTGCCTTCCCTATGCCCTGCATGCCACCAATCAGCCAGGCATGGTGCAGTCGTCCAACCTGAAAACTCTCAATAAAAGCTGCCTCACCACTCTCATGCCCAATAAAATCATACTGGTTTCTGGGATGCGGAGCTCCCGGAAACTGATCTGGCTCAAGAATGGGATCATCTGCTTTAGCCATCATGCATCTCCACTAAGCGTAAAGTGCTTTGTGACGGTAGCCCAGATATCTTCAGCAATAGCCTCTCGGCTACGTTCGGCATTGATAACCCGGCATCTTTCAGGGTTGGCCTTCGCAATATCCAGAAATGCCTGCCTCAATTTTCGATGGAATTCAAAGCCCTCACCTTCAAAACGGTCAACGGCTCCGCCAAGCTGCTCACGACGGACATTTGCACGTTCCAATCCAGCTTCCGGAGAAATATCCATAATCAGCGTCAGGCTTGGTTTGTTTTGACCAACAGCAACGCGTTCAAGGCTATTAATCGCCTCAACGTCAATATCACCCAGTACGCCCTGATAGGCACGGGTTGAATCGGCAAAACGATCGCACAGTACAAAGGCGCCTCTTTCAAGGGCTGGTACAATGGTTTCCCGCAGGTGATCTATTCGGGCAGCCGAGAACAGGACTGCTTCAGCCAGAGGCCCATAAGGCTTTCCACGGCCAGAAAGAATAAACTCCCGGATCTCTTCACCTCTGGGGGAGCCGCCAGGCTCTCGTGTGACCACAACTTCATAACCAAGAGCCGTAATGCGCTCCTGCAAGAGACGGACTTGCGTGGACTTTCCTCCGCCCTCACCGCCTTCAAATGTTATGAACCGTAATGGATGAATGGTCACTGCTTCTTCTTTATGCTTGCTACGATCTTCTGCCAAAGACCACGGAACGTACGCCCTGACAACTCTTCTATTGCACTGGTTGCCTTAGCATAAAGAGAACCTTCTGCAATATCGGTAGCTGTATAAACAGGAAACGAGACTGTCAAAACACCATTTTTCATGACGTTAAGATAACCGACTGCCTCATTTTTCTGAATCGGCGCCACCAGTGGACCTTTATAGTCTATGCGCATTGAAATGCGCTCTGCACTGCCCTGTTGCCACAAGATATTAACCGCTTTATCAGCAACAAGGGCAACTTGCCTTTCTTTTCCGCCATAGACTTTAATAAAGGCTATAGGTTCCTGCTCAGGAAAAAGGGATCGTTCTGTAAAATGCTCGAAGCCCCATTGTAGAATTTTTTGAGCTTCAGTCGCAGCTTTATGGCTATCATCCATTTTGGCGACAACAACGATAAGCTGTTTATCCGTCTGACCTGCGGTTCCGACCAGGGAAATACCATCAGTCGTTTTTCTGGCTGATTTTAGCCCATTTGCTGTCGGCTCCAGTAGCAACAACGGGTTTTTGTTAAGTTGCTCTATCTTACTCCACGTAAAGGACTTTTCCTTATAGAGCCGATAATATTCCGGATAACTTCGCATCAAATGGAAGGCTAAAACGGCAATGTCACGCGCAGTCGTATACTGGGGTTCATCTCCACTGCCCGTCGAATTAATGTAAAAGGTCTCTCTCAGGCCAAGAAGTTTGGCCTGGTTATTCATCAAAGCAACAAATGCCTCTTCCTTACCTGATGTCAGGCCTTCTGCCAGAGCAATTGCTCCATCATCTGTTGAGAGCACAGTGATACCGCGCAGCAGGTCTTCAACCCGAATACGGCTGTTCACAAGCGCAAACATTGAACCGCCTCGTCCATGCTGCCATGCGTGCTCGGATATGGGGTATTCTGTATCCAGTGTAATCTTTCCCTGTTTTAAAACTGAAAAAATAACATTGGCTGTCATCAGCTTATTCATATCCCCGGACAGAAATGGCTGCTGGGCATCTTTAGACGCAAGGATGTCTCCATTACTTGCATCCATCAGAATAAAGACAGGCGCTGTTGTATTGGGAGTTGAGGCATCCTTGACAGAAGGTACCGCCATAGAAGGAATAGTACATAATGTGCATAGCAGCATCAGGAAAAAGAAAAGCCCACGTTTTTTGTAAAACATGGGCCCCATAAAGCTGAAAAATATTTTTTTCACTTTGGTCACTTTTTCAAAGGTTTAAATCCTTCAGATGACATCGATGCAAATGGGCCATCTTCCAGACTATCGTCTGTTTTCTGTGGCTCGGAGTAATACAGTTCAGCCATCTGTGCATTCTGCTGCATATGACCACCAAGCGCATATGGCCTTTGAGGTGGAAGCGGAACGTCTCCCATAATTATAGGGGCCGTATTATTAAAAGCCAGTTGTGACTCTCGTTGAAAATTCTGCTGTGGCTGGCTCATTACCGGATTGACATATTGAGGCTCTGCATTTGCAAGCATAGTTGGCTGTGCCTGACGAAGCTGAGCTGGCATACCATCCTGGCGAAGGGTTGCCATCAATGTCTTGTCATCACTGCCATTGAGCGAAGCCTTGCCGACATAATCAACTTTAACTTTAGCTGTACCGTTATTCTTAAAGCCCAGAGCATCTGCAACTGTCTTCGAGACGTCCATCACACGGTTGGCATGAAATGGCCCGCGATCATTCACACGAACAATCATTGAGCGGTTGTTCTCAAGATTTGTAACCCGGGCATAGCTTGGAAGCGGCATCGTTGGGTGGGCCGCTGCAATAGCGTATTTATCAAAGACTTCACCATTAGCCGTCAAACGGCCGTGGAAGTCAGATCCATACCAAGAGGCAATACCAACTGCGGAATAATTAGGATTCTCGTTCGGATAATAAGTACGTCCGGCAACCACGTATGGTTTACCAACCTGATAACGCCCGCCACCTTTCGGTACAGGCTGTCCATCAGCAACAACTCTGGGAGATGCCTTGACGCCGTACTTATTCATCTTACCTGAAGAGCAATTGGCAACTGTTAGTGCAATAGCAATAACACCAATGGCTTTAACGACTGGATGGCTGATAACCTTAGACATCTTGGAAGCCTGTCTAAAAGTATTGCGATCTTTGGTCATAAACTCCACCATCTTGCCCTTGTATACATCTCTTTTGCCGCGAAGCGACTTTAATCTGAATGCTCCACCATACCCCAAAAGCAAATGTCACATGTGTTAACTCTTGTCATATGGTTAAAAAACAACCAACAAACCAAGGCTATGCGCAAGACTTACCTATTGTCGAGGATACATAAGTTGCACTCTCAGCGCAGACAAAAGTTTATTTCTATTTATGACATGCTTGCCTGTCTGATTTGACAGTTGTTCCAACCCGTATATTGGGCAAAGTGTCCACATCAACTGCTGATAGTTGACTTTACGATTAGCTTCCACTCTCGCGTGGCCTTTGGGTCACGCTTTTTTTATAAATTCAGGCTATGTCTTTCACACTATGAAAAGAATGCCTGTATCAAAACTCATACTTATTTTTATAATTTCCCTGCTAAGCACAACAGCTCTCGCGCAGGATATTACGGCCGCCTTCTCACCCAGTAAGGATTCTCAAAAGCTTATTTTGAGTGAAATGAGCTCTGCTAAAAAGACGATTGAAGTCGCAGCCTATATTTTCACGTCAGCACCTGTTTCAAAAGCCTTACTTGCTGCCCATAAACGCGGCGTACGTGTCAGGGTCGTTGCAGACAAAAAGGGAAATAATAACAAACTTTCCCGCTCCGCATTAAATGCCCTTGTCCTTGGCGGAATAGAAGTTCGTTTGAACAGCGCGTATGCTATCCACCATGATAAGTTTATGATTATTGATAGCAAAACCGTGCAGACTGGCTCACTGAACTACACTTCATCAGCTATGAGCCGTAACAGCGAGAATGTTCTGGTTATAAGAAACCAGCCAAAACTGGCACAGCAATATTATCAGCATTGGCTATCACGCTTCAAAGAAGCTGAACCGTATTCCGTAAATTTCAGTCAGGCCGAGTGATATTTTCAAAAGCTTTCTAAGCGTTATTTTCTATACACTCTCGTTACCACATTTCTTCACATGGGTATTATTCCAGTCGAGAGGCTGCCTATCGGAACCATTCAAACTCAGCCGTGGAACAGGCATGCCCGTTTTGGTTTCAACCAAAGATGATTTGGGCTCGCCAGAACTATAAAAGTGATCTTCTCCCCATTGGCGCAATGCAACAATAACAAGGAAAAGCCCCTGGCCCTTTTCAGTTAGAACATATTCTTTATAAGCAGAACCGTCAGATGCTGGAGCCGTCTCCATAATTTCGCGCTCAACCAGATTACGCAGTCGCGTTGACAGGACACCTTTAGCAATACCAAGTCCGCTTTGAAAATCACTAAAACGACGCCCGCCATCAAATGCGTCACGAATAATCAGAAGTGACCACCAGTCACCTATCACATCAAGCGCACGCGCAACTGGACAACCCGCATTCCAAAGACTGACCCGTTTGACCATAGCAATAAACCTTTACCTATTATTCTGGTCTTAAAATAGAACTAGATTTTTAAAGGGGCAATAGTTCTTACTAAGAAGACAGATCCATCATACCAACAGAAGTCAGATGAAACGCCAGACAGAACCAACGGCACAGCCCCACTCTCGAAATCAACTCACATTATTCATGACCTGCATATTTGCGATAACGGCTGGTCTCAACGTTGCAAATGTCTATTACGCGCAACCTTTGCTCGAAACTATGGCGGTGGATTTTAATATTCCCCTTAACGACGCCGGTCTCATCGTAACTCTAACTCAGGTTGGCTATGGATTAGGCCTTGTTTTACTCGTACCACTTGGCGAGCTGATTGATCGCCGACGCCTTATTCTTGGCCAGAATACCTTACTGATTATAGCTTTGTTTGCCGTTGCAGCTGCTCCGACAAAAACACTGTTATTCATCTGTTTGGCTGCCATGGGATTACTGTCTGTTACAGTCCAGATTCTTGTTGCTTTTGCCGCGACTCTGGCGCTACCGGCGCAACGCGGCAAGGCAGTTGGTATGGTTACAAGTGGAGTTGTTATTGGTATTCTGGCGGCCCGTATCGTTTCCGGAATACTTGCAGATATTGGAGGCTGGCGAGCAGTTTATGCCACTTCGGCAATTCTAACAGCTGTAATGGTTGGCATACTGCTGCGGATTCTACCGCATGACCAGATATCTGAACGACCTGAGAGCTATATAAAAACGCTGATATCCATCCCGGTTTTATTTCTACGAAACCAGATATTACTGGTTCACGGTATGCTTGCATTATTCGCCTTCGCAGCATTCAGTACATTCTGGACAGCACTGGCCCTGCCCTTAAGTTCTGATCCATTTGGATATAGCCATACTCAGATTGGATTATTTGGCCTTATTGGTATGGCTGGAGCACTTGCAGCAACAGGTGCCGGCCAACTGGCAGATCGCGGCTTAGGGCAGCAAACAATCAGTATTTCTCTCACCTTGCTACTGCTGTCATGGAGTATGATCTATGCGTTACCGTATGCCTTTCCCGTCTTCCTGATTGGCATTATCGTTCTTGATCTTGCTGTTCAGGCTGTCCACGTTACCAATCAGAGCATTATTTTCCGTCTGTTTCCGGAAGCTCGTAATCGCCTTGTTAGTGGTTACATGCTGTTCTACTCAGTCGGCAGCGCGCTCGGCGGTATCACTTCAACAATAACTTACAGCTACGCTGGCTGGGGCAGCGTAGCTGTGCTTGGCGCGATATTTAGCGCAGCAGCCTTAAGTGTCTGGAAGATAAGCCTTGCACATAAATCTAATGCCAGAGAAATTCATTAGAATTAAAGCATTTTCAATGAACTAAAAGAATGTTTCATCTACATCAATTTTAGATAAAGCATCATTGATTCCAGCTAATTCTTCCGCTGTTAATTGAATGTCAGTTGTTCTCAAATTCTCTACTAATCTATGCAACTTCGTCGTGCCGGGAATGGGTATGATATACGGCTTTTGCGCCAATTCCTAAGCGAGAACGGCCTGTGCTACGGCGAAACTATCTTCAAAAAGTCGGAATCGTTTGATCAGCCCGTCCTCAACGATAAAGTCGAAGACAAATTCCGTTTCAATAAGCTTACCGGTCTTATTTACACGTGACGCCAATTCGCCAATTGCAACAACCCTGCTTCCAAGAGCTAGGATATCTTTCAGTTCAAATTGCTCCGAGGTAATCTCAGTACGAAGTTGGGCGTAAAACTCTGCCACAGCTGACTTGCCGATCTTGCGGCCGATCCATGGCACGACAGATATGTCACCGGCAACAAACCAGTCAACATCCTCGCTAACCAGCTCCGCAATCTCATCAACTGAGGTTGCGGAACCAATACGGTGGAAAAATTCTTCGATCGTTTTACGGGGAGAAAGTTGCATTGTGCCGTGCCTTTATGTAGTCAGAATTAAATAATTTGCTATTACACAGCATAGTGCCGGTCAATCTATATCTGTAGTCAAAATTAAAGAAATGTGGAATAATGTCACGCGGACGTCCAAGAAGCTTTGATCGTGATATTGCCTTGCACGCCATAATGGAGGTGTTCTGGGCACGCGGTTATGAAGGCGCACAACTCGTTGATCTAACAAAAGCTATCGGCATTGCACCTCCCAGTTTTTACGCCGCTTTTGGATCGAAAGAGGCGGCATTTATCGAGGTCGTGAAACTCTATATTGAGACGGTAGGGGCTGTCCCTATGAACGCCCTGAACAATTCCACGACTCTGCGGGAGGGCGTGCAGGCAATGTTGCTGGCAAGCATCGATGTTGCTTTGTCGCAGACCCCCGGAGGATGCCTACTGATATTGGGTGTCGTCAACTGCCTGCCCGAAAATGAAGCAGCTCGCAACTGCTTGAAAGAAGCCAGACAGGTAACACGAGATTTGATAGTAAAACGCTTAAGACGCGCGAATGCAGAGAACGAACTACCAAAGAAAGCCAATATTTCCCAGATTGCGGCATTCATTCATGGGGTCATGCAGATGATTTCATTCCAAGCGCGAGATGGTGCGAGCCGAACAGAGATTGAAGCTTTGATCAATCCGGTACTCAAGGCATTGGATTGAGCGACATATTGGCTACAACGTTTTCAAATATTGGTAATAAGGATGCCACAAGCTCATAATCGCGAACACAGCGCGCGACACAATACCAATGCTATTATTCTATGATTTGGTCAAATTCTGCAATGGCGGAGAGGGTGGGATTCGAACCCACGGTAGGCTCTCACCTACGGCGGTTTTCAAGACCGCTGCCTTCAACCACTCGGCCACCTCTCCGTCTGCTCTAAAGCAGCGCACAATGAATGTGCTGTGCTTCTGTAGTCATAACCGAGCTTTTAGGCAAGTCCCTAATCGGAAGATATAACATTTTTCAAAACGGTCTTTTTAGTTTAATTGGCCTGACAGCCCTAAAATCCCTTTAGAAGGTGGATGATGTTTATTCTGATTGATCCTGCGGACAAGCAACTGAGATTCATGCCCTCCATGGAAAACGAAGAGATTTTGGGTTTCCTTCAAGATGAAGATATTGAAACCAGACCACTTGGCAAGATGCTCGCAGTAACAGGAAAAAATGCACAGAAAGCTTTACATAATACGAGAGTGTCTCTGAAAGCAGGTTCCGGCGTTGAGACATTTCACGGACCAATGCTGTTACTTCCACAGGAAGGCTACTTCTGGGATGAAGAGATCGTACAGAGCCTGATTGACGATCTGGGACACAACATCAGCTTTTCATCATAATGAGAGCAGAAAACCTTTAAGTACTTTACATTCCCCATTATTTTTAAACATCCGTATAATTGAAAGCCACCTTTCCTCCTCTAGGTGTTCTAATCAGTAGTAACCGAAAGGATAAAAGTTATGACTGTTGAAAGCCTGATTGTTTTTCTTCTTATTGGTGCAGTAGCCGGCTGGCTCGCCGGTGTTATCGTTAAAGGCTATGGTTTCGGTCTGGTCGGGAATATCGTTGTTGGTATTGTCGGCGCATTTATTGCAGGATGGTTATTACCAACTATTGGTTTTGCCTTCGGTTCTGGAGTTTTAGGCGCAATTATCAATGCAACCCTTGGCGCTGTTATTCTGCTTGTTCTGTTGAAACTGATACGCTAGCATTTAAAAAATTATCCTATGCGACAATGTTCGGTATCTCCTAGAATCATAAGAGCAGATACAATGAATAAATAGACACTTTAAATGCCCAGTCGGGTTCTTTTCAGGCTTCCTTTGTGAGGCCATAACTTTTGGTTTGAAGCTTATGAAGCCTGAAAGACTGTTATCTTCTTATTATAGTGGCGTGCCTGATTACATGGTTGATGTCTATGACTGGGCCTATGTAAATCCAAAATGGGTTGCCAAACTCGATAATAATCTCGTCGTCTGGATTTTGCTGTTTGGTAACGCCAGTCGCCTGATCAAAGCCTATCTCAATGAGATTGATTCTGGCTCGCGTGTCTGGCAGGTCGCCCATGTTTACGGAGATCAATTACAGCAGTTAGCCCAAAAGATAGGCCCGACCGGTCAACTTGAGCTGACAGATATTACACCCATTCAAATTGAGCACGCACATCAGAAACTGGATGCATACCCGTGGGTAAATATCCAGTGCTGTGATTCAGCGTATTTTAAGAGTTCTGAAAAATTTGATGTCGTTGGTAGCTTCTTCCTGCTTCACGAAGTGCCAGATGAAAAGAAACGACAGATTATCGACAATATGCTTGAACATGTTGCGGAAGGCGGAAAAGCGGTCTTTATCGATTATCATCGCCCTGCCCGCTGGCAGCCAATCCGGCAGATATTAAAGCTCGTGAATATTGTTCTGGAACCCTTTGCCTTTTCAATCTGGGATCATGAAATCAAGGATTTCACTGGAAAGGCTGACAAGTTTGTCTGGAGCAAGAAAACGTTCTTTGGCGGTGTCTATCAATACACTGTTGCAAAACGTATTGCCTAACAGCCCAACACAAAACTCAATAATTCTGGCTAAGCGGCCGTAATAATGCTATGGAACGCGGGAAATACGGGTTCAGAAACAGCTTAAATTAATTGATTTACTGTTCAAAGCATTGCGCAGCCTGCTATTATTTCGCTGAAACTCAGTCACAATTTATGATATGTGGCTTGGCACCAGTTGCCTCATGAGAGGATATTGGCTGTTTTAGCAACAACAGCTTGAATTGATTTGTAATTTACAAAGACGTTCATGAATAATTTCTTGATCAAGGTTCTATAAATGTCCACTGCGGCAGCGCCTAAAATTTCGTTTGTATCTCTTGGATGCCCCAAGGCCCTCGTTGACTCCGAGCGTATTATTACGCGCCTGCGTGCTGAAGGATACGAGCTGACAAAGCAGCATCAGGGGGCAGACCTTGTTATCGTCAATACCTGCGGCTTTCTAGATAGCGCCAAGCAGGAATCACTTGAGCATATTGGTGAAGCTCTCTCTGAAAACGGCAAGGTTATTGTTACAGGGTGCATGGGCGCCCAGCCGGATGAAATTACCAGCCGCTATTCCAACCTTCTGGCGATTACAGGCCCTCAGGCTTACGAGAGCGTTCTGGATGCCGTTCATAAGGCTGCACCTCCAGCACACGACCCATTCGTTGACCTTGTACCGCCACAGGGTATCAAGCTGACACCACGGCATTATGCCTATCTCAAGATATCAGAGGGCTGCTCAAACCGCTGCTCATTCTGCATTATTCCGCAACTGCGTGGAGATCTGGTCAGCCGGCCCATCAATGAAGTCCTGCGTGAAGCTGAAAAACTGGCGAAAGCTGGCGTTAAAGAACTTCTGGTTATTTCTCAGGATACAAGCGCTTACGGCCTAGATATCAAATACCAGCCACAGCTTTGGCAGGATCGTGAAATTCGCACGCGCTTCTTTGAATTAGCAAAAGAGCTCGGAGACATGGGTATCTGGGTACGTATGCACTACGTTTACCCCTACCCGCATGTTGACGAAATCATCCCGTTAATGGCTGAAGGCAAAATACTTCCGTATCTGGATATTCCTTTCCAGCATGCCTCACCAAATGTTCTCAAGGCCATGAAACGCCCGGGCAATCAGGAAAAGACACTGGAGCGCATCAAGAAATGGCGTAGTATTTGTCCAGACCTTGCAATCCGCTCCACCTTTATCGTTGGCTTCCCCGGCGAAACCGATGAAGACTTTGATATGCTGCTGGACTGGATTGAAGATGCTCAGATTGAACGTGCTGGCTGCTTTAAATTTGAACCAGTGAAAGGCGCTGTTGCGAATGATCTGCCAGGCCTTGTTCCTGAAGAAGTCAAGGAAGAGCGCTGGCATCAGTTTATGCAGACCCAGCAGGAGGTATCTGCCGATCTTCTGGCGCGCAAGGTTGGCAAGACCTTACCCATCATCATTGATGAAATGGGATCAACAATTGCCAAAGGACGCTCACAATATGATGCTCCCGAGATTGATGGTGTTGTTTATGTGAGAACACCTAAAGCCCTCTCAGCAGGCGATATCGTGAATGTCGAGATTGAAAAATCTGACGAATATGATCTTCACGGCAGGCTCGTCTGAGCCTGCCGATTACATGATAACAATGCCCATTTCATCCCACTGATGTCGGGCATGTTCCAGCGAGCCATTTGTATCAATGGCACGACAGGCCTCTTCGATGATGAAGGTATCAAAGCCTGCCGTTATGGCATCAATGGCCGTCCAGGATACGCAGAAATCAAGTGCAAGACCGGCACAATAAACATTACGGATACCGCGCTCCTGAAGATAACTTGCCAGACCTGTTCTGGTTGCCCTGTCAGCTTCAAGGAAAGCAGAATAGCTATCAATTGTCGGATGGTGCCCCTTCCGGATCACAAGCTCTGCCTTTGGAATGTTCAGCCCAGAAGCGAATTCAGCCCCTCGTTCGCCTTGGATACAATGATCCGGCCATAATATCTGCGGGCCATAATCAAGCTCGATCATCTCGTAAGGCTGTTTGTCTTCGTGTGATGAAGCAAAGGAGATATGAGCTTCCGGGTGCCAATCCTGTGTCAGGATAACATTCTGAAAACGCTCTGCAAGAAGATTGATGGGTTCAATAACCTGATCACCTTCTGGAACAGCTAAAGCTCCTCCCGGAAGGAAGTCGTTCTGAATATCGACGACAAGCAAGACACTATCACTTCCATATCGCATACGATCTTCCTCTCAAAAAGAAAAGCGGCCGGTCAATGACCAGCCGCTCTAGTATATAGAGGCTCAAGCCTGTTTTAAAAGCTTATTGAGGAAGTTTGTCCTCAATACCCTTGACGTAGAAGTTCATGCCAAGGATCTGTTCATCAGACAGAGTGCCTTCACCCTTACATTCAACTTCCTTGCCGGACTGATCAAGAACCGGGCACTTGAATGGCTTCAGCTTATGGGAAGCAATAGCGGCTTCTGTTTCTTCAGCCATCTTCTTCACATCATCAGGCATGTTCTTGTAAGGAGACATGACAATCATCTTCTTATCCAGACCATCCCATGTGTCTGTAGAAGTCCATTTGCCATCAAGTACAAGCTTTGTACGCTCAATGTAATATTCACTCCAGTCATTGACCAAAGCTGTCAGCTGAGCCTTTGGTGCAAACTGCTCCATATCTGAAGCCTGACCGAAACCAAACTTGCCACGGGCTTCTGCTGTCTGAAGCGGAGCCGGGCTATCTGTGTGCTGGGTAATGACATCAACGTTCTGGTCAAACAGTGCTTTGGCAGCATCAGCTTCCTTGGCTGGATCATACCATGTGTTGGCCCAGACAACTTTCAGCTTGATATCAGGACGTACGGACTGCGCACCAAGCATATAGGCATTGATACCAGCAACGCATTCCGGAATTGGGAATGCAGCGAGGTAGCCGATGATACCGGTTTTGGACATCTTGGCAGCAATCTGGCCCTGAATGTAACGGCCTTCATAGAAACGGGCAGCATATGTTGCAACATTCGCAGCACGCTTATAACCGGTTGCATGTTCGAACTTCACATTCGGATACTTCTTGGCAACCTTCAGTGTTGCTTCCATAAAGCCGAAAGAGTTTGTGAAAATCAGCTTATGACCAGTACGGGCAAGCTGTTCAATCGGGCGCTCTGCATCAGCTTCTGAAACACCTTCAACATAAGTTGTTTCGACTTTATCGCCGAGAGCTTTTTCCAGAGCCTTACGGCCTTCATTATGCTGGTAGCTGTAACCATAGTCACCGATTGGACCAATATAGATAAATCCAACCTTCAACTTTTCTTCAGCGGAAACACCTGAGCTGGCTGCAAGAGCCATAGCACAAGCACCTGCCAGAGTTGCGAGAGCCCGACGCGTAATCATTTACATTTCCCTTTCCAGAAGGATTGCCACACACATAAACAACATGAGGGGAATAACGCCCCTCATCGATCAGTAATATACGGATTACCAAGCGAGCCCGGGCCGCCGGCATTACGCCCATGCACCCAAGCCAGAATGACCAGCACAACAATTGTTACAACATAAGGAACACTGCTCAACAGCTGAGACGGAATACCAAGCTGAGCCGCCTGCGCATGAAGCTGCAATACGCTGGCAGCACCAAAGATATACGCACCAACAACCAGCCATACAGGACGCCAAGCCGCGAAGACGACGAGCAGAACGGCAATCCAGCCCTTGCTTGCCGTAATATTGGCGGCCCAGAAGCCTGTGTAGACAAGAGACAGATATACCCCTGCAAGACCAGAGCACGCCCCACCAAAAAGAATGGCACCTAAACGAATACGGCGGACGGGCAAGCCCAGAGCCTGAGCGGAAACATGGTTCTCACCAACGGAGCGCAGCATAAGCCCTAAACGCGTTCTAGACAGAAACCATGCAACCAGAACAGTCAGAATAATGGACACATAAACAAAGATATCATGTGAAAACAGAGCTTTGCCGATAAATGGAATGTCACTGAGAAACGGTATCTCTGTTGGTGCAATCTGAATGCGGCGTAATCCAACAAAACGATTACCAATCATCCCGGCAACACCAAGGCCAAAGATTGTCAGAGCCAGACCACAGCCAACCTGATTGGCTGCGAACCCCAGAACAGCAAGAGCAAAGACAGCAGCAGTCAGCATACCGGCCAACATACCAACCAATACGCCAATGGCATTTGAATCAAAAGTGATTGCTGCAGCAAAGCCACAAGCGGCACCCATTGCCATCATGCCTTCAACACCAAGGTTAAGGACACCTGCTCTCTCAGTTACAAGCTCACCAAGGGCAGCAAGGAGAAAAGGCGTTGAAGCCGTAACAATCGTAAAGAGAACGAGCTCATAAGACATTAGCCACGTCTCCCTCTAACAATACGAAATTTATAACTGACAAGCGCATCTGCTGATAGCACGATCAAAAGCAATAAACCCTGGAAGGCTGTTGTCAGATCAAGCGGCAGTTTCAGCATGATCTGGGCATTTTCACCACCAATCATAACCATAGCCAGAACAAGAGCAGACAGTACAATGCCAACTGGATGTAAACGGCCAAGAAATGCAACCGTTACAGCGGAGAAGCCGTAGCCAGGCGAGATTGTTGGCTGTAGCTGGCCAATCTGGCCTGCAACCTCACTCGCTCCTGCTAGACCGGCAAGTGCTCCTGAAATGCAGAAAACAATAATTGTTGTTGTCTTGCTGCTGAAACCGGCAAAGCTTGCAGCCTTTGGCGCATCACCAGTAATACGCAGACGATAGCCAAAGATGCTTCGGCTGACGATAACCATCGTGATCAGCACAACGATGATTGCTAAAATCAACCCGAAATGAACACGGTCACTACCAAAAACTTTTGGCAGTAAGGCAGCATCCTCAAAGGTTACGGATTGGGGAAAATTCATTCCCTTCGGGTCTTTCAAAGGACCGCGAACCATATAATCGAGGAAAAGCTGCGCAATATTGACCAGCATCAGGCTTGTCAGAATTTCATTGGCACCAAAGCGAACCTTCAAAATAGCAGGAATAAACCCATAAACAGCACCAGCGACAGCACCGACCAGGAGAACGTAAGGCCAGACAAGGCTCCATTCTCCACCATGGGTTGCAATTGCAATCCAGCCACCAAACAGACCACCAATGACAAACTGGCCTTCCGCACCAATATTCCAGAGGTTTGACCGAAAGCAGTAAGACAAACCAATCGCAATCAGTATAAGCGGCGTTGCCTTAACCAGAAGCTCCTGCAAAGCCCAGCTGTCTGACAGAGACCCAACAATATAGACATCAAAGGCCTGTAATGGAGATTTTCCGTAAAATGCAATGACAATAGCCGCAATTGCAAATGCCAGAACAAGCGCAGCAATCGGCGCAGCCAAACGCATTAATGGTGTGATATTGGCGCGGGGAGAAAGCTCAAGCCTCATGAGTGCTTTCCCTCTTGTCCAATACCCATCATTTCAAGGCCAATCGCTTCACGAGACCAGCTCTCCGTCGCATTTGCCGTACTCAGTTTACCATCATGAATGACGGCAATTCTGTCTGAAATTTCAAACAACTCGTCGAGGTCCTGACTTATAACCAGAATAGCACTTCCATAGGCTGCCAGATTAATCAAAGCCTGACGGATCATGTGTGCCGCACCAGCATCAACACCCCATGTGGGCTGATCAACGATCAAAAGGCGTGGCTTGGAAATAATCTCACGGCCAATCACAAATTTTTGCAAATTACCGCCCGACAACATACGGGCTTCCGGATCGGGATTAGGAACCCGAACATCAAAGCGGCGGATAATTTCCCCAGCCAGCTTGCGCGCTGCTTCCTTGGAAACCATGCCTTTGCTGACAACATTGGAATCCAAACGATGTGAAATCAGCGTATTTTCGCTCAGCGTATAATGAGGGGCTGCAGCATGACCTAACCGCTCCTCAGGAACAAAAGCTGCCCCCAAGGTACGTCGTGTCGTAATTCCGTCCAGGCTGCAGTCACGCTCTTCAATAGAAACCATGCCACGTCGCGATAGTCTCTCACCAGAGAGAGCTGCAAACAATTCGCTTTGGCCGTTGCCGGCAACACCCGCGATACCAACAATTTCACCGCAGTGCACTTCAAGATCAATATCCTGCAGGGCAATTTCATGAATTGTTTCCGACTTCAAGGCCAGCTTGTTCAGCTTCAGCATCGATTCTTTTGGCGCATGCTCACGTGGAGAGATATTACCAACCTCAATACCCACCATCATAGCCGCAATATCTCTGGCGGAATTTCGACGTGGATCAAGCGTTGCAATCACCTTCCCGGCCCGCAGAATGGTTGCGGAGCTGCAAATCCGGCGAACTTCTTCAAGACGATGTGAAATATAGAGGATGGCACAGCCTTTGGCAGCCAGCTGCTCCAGAGTCTCAAATAGTTTGTCGGCCTCCTGAGGCGTCAAAACTGATGTTGGCTCATCAAGGATCAGTATCTTTGGATTTTGCAGAAGGCAGCGGACAATTTCAATACGCTGCCTCTCACCGGCAGAAAGTGTCCAGACTTTACGATCCGGCTCCAGCGAGAGACCATAATCAGCACTGATCTTGCCAATTTCGGTACGCACAGACTGGAGCGTCCAGTCTTTACCAAGGGCAACCGTGATGTTCTCTGCAACTGTCAGATTATCAAACAGGGAAAAGTGCTGGAACACCATACCAATACCAAGGGCACGGGCTTGAACAGGAGAGCCCATAGCAATCGGCTTCCCTTCCCAGAGAATGTCGCCGGCACTCGGCTCTACAGCACCATAAAGAATTTTAACGAGCGTTGATTTCCCTGCGCCGTTTTCTCCAAGGAGGGCGTGGATTTCTCCGCGGTTAATACGCAGATCAATATCGTTATTGGCCAGAAGGTCTCCGTAGCGCTTGCAGATTCCCCGCAACTCTACCAATGGTAAAGAGGTTACAGCTCCAAAACTGTCGCTGACTTGCGCGCTCACTCAGTCCTCGTAAAGATTTAGCCGATCTGTCATCTGGCCTAGGTGATATAAGGTTAAGCATGCCCCGTCGGCAATCGTTGATGAATTATTAACTGTGAGTCGTTTCAAAAAAATCTGTCCGCAAAGATGACGCCTCGTTCTTCAATTGCTTGCCATTCGATGTTAAGAATAAAAAACGACCTATCTAAATATGTATCAAAAGTAGAAATATTTATTTAGATACAATGAATTATGGAGTTTCGCATGAAGGGTGCAGAGCCATTTGATATTGCCGTTGTCGGCTCAGGAGCCGTTGGCCTTACAGCAGCCCTCACATTCTCCCGCGAAGGTTATAAAACCTGCCTGATTGGACCAAAAAACTTTGTCAGAGACGGGCGGACCGTTGCGCTATTTCAAGGAGCTATCTGTTTTCTTGATGCAATTGGCTTATGGCGTAAGCTTTCTGACAATGCTGCACCGCTGGAAGGCATGCGAATCATTGATGATACGGGCAACCTGTTCCACACGCCCCCTGCTCTGTTTAAGGCAACAGAGATTGGTGAGGATGCCTTTGGCTGGAACATAACCAATGTTGGCCTGCTTGAGCAGCTGACAGAAGCAGTCGAAAACAGACCAGAGATTATTCGTATTCCGGAGTTTGCAAGCTCTTACAGCACAACAGAGGATTACGCTGAGATAAAGACCAGCGATGGGCAGATAATAAAAGCGTCTCTGGTTATTGCAGCAGATGGTAAGCGCTCTGCTCTCAGGCACCAGGCGGGTATTGTCGATAAAACCTGGAGCTATCCACAATCTGCCCTTACAACAATACTGTCCCATGAGCTGAGCCATCAGAACATCTCAACAGAATTTCATACACGTGAAGGCCCTTTTACCCTTGTTCCCCTCAAGGGTAAAAGATCAAGCCTTGTCTGGCTGACATCGCCATCCAAAGCGACAGACCTGCTGGCATTGCCCGAGGAAGAGCTTGCTCAGAGCATAGAGATGCAAGCAAAATTCATGCTCGGAAAAATGAAAATTGATGGACCAAAAGCAGCCGTGCCGATGAGTGGTCTTTCTGTTGAAAGTTATATTGGCCCTCGCTTAGCTTTGGTTGGTGAAACAGCCCATGCATTCCCTCCCATTGGCGCACAGGGACTAAACCTTGGCTTACGTGATATTGCCAATCTGCGTGATATTATTGTTGAGGCTCAAGGGGCGGATATTGGTGCTGCTGACGTTCTGAAACGCTACCATAAAGGCAGAAAACAGGATGTTGATGTCAGAACACTCGGAATTGACATGCTAAACCGTGCCCTGCTCTCACACGCCTTACCAGTCGACTGGTTACGTACCAATGGTCTTCTGGCGCTGATGGGTATCAAACCTTTACGCCAGATGGTCATGAAGATGGGAATGCGTCCTGTTACTCATACACCCCAGCTTATGCAGGGATCTGTCAGATTTCAGTGAAGAGCCGGTAGATATATGATCAAAAAAGGTAGTGCCAAATTTTCGATCGGACAAATCGTCAAACACCGTCTCTTTCCGTTTCGGGGTATTATTTTTGACGTTGATCCGGAATTTGCAAATACAGAAGACTGGTGGCTGTCCATTCCTGAACAACAACGCCCGATAAAGGAACAGCCATTCTATCATCTGTTTGCTGAGAACACTGAGATTGAATACATCGCTTATGTATCCGAACAGAATCTGGAGTTGGATATTTCAGCGGAGCCTCTCAGGCACCCCATGATTTCCGACGTGTTTGAACGATCTCCAGCAGGAGACTACATCGTCCGCAAAGACAGAGCACATTAAATAAAAAAACGCCGGAGATGATCCGGCGTTTTTATTAAACTATGTCAGCAACTTACTGCTGTGCAGGGGCCGGAGCTGGTGCTGGTGTACCTGCTGTACCGCGGGTTTCCAGATCCTTCTTCATCTGCTCGCTACGACGCTGAAGGTCCTGTTCCATCTGCTTCTGACGCTCTTCAATGACCTTTGGATCAATAGCCGGGCCATCAAATGCTTTTGCGAACCCTTCTGCAGGAACAGCAAAGACGATTTCACCACCGGCAGCATTGCGAACGGAGATATTGAAGACCTTACCAGTCTTCATTGTCTTGATCTGATCGTCTTTGAGAACGACTTCAGCAAAGCAACCATTAGGCATACATACCTGGAACTTGCCAGGCGTGAAACCAGAACGGTCGATAGAGAAGCGAATGCCAGACTCAAGAGCAAGTGAGAATGGAAGCAGGAAGCGTGCACGACGTTCCTTACCCTGCGGAGTTTTAATTTCCGTCATAGCAAATGCGAGAACTGGCTGATCATCATTCGAAACGAATTCACGAGCAGTGATACAGACTTCCTCGTTAGGACCACACTGCTTGACCCAGTCAGCAACACCAGGAGCACCTTTAACCTCGACAACCATCGGACCGCTAGGCTGCTGCTGTTGCTGCTGAGCAGGCTGTTGAGATGCAGGCTTTTGGGCTGTCTGAGCCACAGCCATAGAAGACATGGCTACACCCAGGGAAAGGCCCATCGCTGCAGCGATGCTCAACGGGGCACGCAATTTTGCAAAGCGCATCGCAGATGACATACTATTATCCTCTTCAAATCGAGTACTAAATAAACTCAGCTCCGCTGGCGTATTCATTACGTCTTTGGCGCTCATATTTCTTAATCTGTCATTCGACACCCAAATATGGCGAAGACATGACGTTTCCCGCTCTTTACCTCTTTAGCAACAAGGTTTCTAGTCATAGTTTTCGTTTTTACAAAATGTAATTCAGGTGAAAGTTCATCATTCCCTGTTTTCTGGGAAAAACAAAGGGTGCATATCTTATTAATTGTTACAATGGCCTCTTTTAACGGATCAACGACGAACCTCTGAATGTAACAGAGATTTCAGACAAAGCTCCCAATCAAATCAGAAATGCTCTACCTTCGGAGACATTCGAATCAGCAGTATGGATTGCAATGTTATCTTTTCGTGTTACGACGGCCACGATGTTTCTCAGCTTTACTGTTTTAGCTCTTTTCTCCCTTTCCCCTCAATTAGGGGCTCAGGAGATAAGAGTTGCTCAGACCGAAGCAGAAGCCCCTCTACTTGAAGAGAAAACAGCCCTTGCGATGCATGGCGCCCCCGCTCTTGCAGAAAATTTTAATCATTTTCCATATGCCAATCCGAAAGCTCCCAAAGGCGGCAAGCTTGTTGTTGCCCTTCAGGGAACCTATGACAGCCTGAACCCTTATATCGTTTTTGGTGTTGCCCCTGATATCGGTCAGAAATACGTTCTCCAGAGCCTGATGGCCCGGTCAATGGATGAACCATTCACGCTGTATGCCCAGATTGCAGAATCTTATGAGATGCCGGAAAGCCGCAATCACATCTCTTTCAATCTTGATGAACGTGCAAAATTCTCTGATGGCACGCAGCTTACAGCTGAAGATGTTGCTTTCTCATTTGAAATGCTAAAGCAGAACGGCAAGCCCTATCACCGTTCCAGTTTCAGTGCGGTTCGCAGTGTCAAGGTTGTGTCTCCCCAGCGAATTGAGTTTGACCTCACCGGCTCTCAGGACCGGGAACTGCCACTCATCATTGCAACTATGCCCATTTTCGCAAAGCATGCGACAGATCCCGAGACATTCTCAAATACGACATTAAAGCCAATAATTGGCTCTGGTCCTTACGCATTCTCTGAAATTTCTCCCGGAGAAAGCGTGACTGTAAAACGGCGTAATGATTATTGGGCGGCTGATCTCCCAACATCGCGTGGCCTCTATAACTTTGATGAGATAAAATACGATTTTTACAGAGATGCCAATACGTTGTTTGAATCTTTTAAAGCTGGACTTTATGACTATCGACTTGAAAGTGACGCAACACGTTGGGTGAATGGCTATAATATACCAGCTGTTGCAAACGGCACCATCATCAAGGAAAGCGTTCCAATTCAAACACCTAAAGGAATGCGTGGTTTTGTTTTCAATACACGCCGGCCGGTCTTTGCAGATGTCAAAGTTCGCGAAGCCCTTTCCTATCTATTTGATTTTGAATGGGTTAATCGTAATCTTTATCAAAAAACATTGAAACGCTCCAACAGCTATTTCAATGCCTCTGAGTTATCATCAAACGGCACTTCTGTTTCAGAGAGAGAAGCAGATCTGCTTGCACCTTACCTCGCTTCCATTCCCGATGATATTCTGGAAGGCAAATGGCGGGCTCCCAATCCGGATGGGAGTGGTCGGGACCGATCCATGGCCAGAAAGGCACTTCAGCTCCTGCATAAGGCTGGCTGGGTGAAAGATGGTGAAATTTTACGCAATTCCAAAACCAGAGAAACACTGAGTTTTGAGTTTATGGTCACTTCTGTCGAACAAGAACGACTTGCTATTAATTATGCAGCCTCTCTGAAGCGCCTTGGGGTGATTTGTACAGTCAGGCGTGTTGACGATGTACAGTTCTGGCGGCGTATCAGTGATTTTGATTTTGATATGATCCAGTGGAACTGGCCTGTATCAGCTTCTCCTGGCACAGAGCAGCGTGGACGCTGGAGCTCAGCTGCCGCTGCCCGTACAGGTTCACTGAATTATGCAGGCGTAACATCTCCTGCTGTAGACGGTATGGTTGACGCCTTACTCTCAGCAGAGACACGTGAAGATTTCATTTCGGCTGTCCATGCTCTCGATCGTGTGCTTCTGGCCGGCTTTTATGTTGTGCCTCTATTTTACAGCCCCGATCAATGGGTGGTTTACAGCTCAAAACTGAAACACCCTGAAACTCATCCGTTTCAGGGTGTCGCAATAGAAAGCTGGTGGTCAAACCAACTTAATTAGTCAGATATGGCTTTATTCTTCATCCCAGTCATCCTGATATGACTGGGAGCAGGAACGAGCCACTAATGCGCCAATAACAAAACCAGCTGCTAAACCTGCAAGACCGACAACATAAGGGCGCTCTTCAACAAGTGTCTTAAAATTATCAGTCGCCTTATTGAGTGCCTCTTCTGAAGCTTTACGAGCCCGCTTATAGCCATTGCGCCCTTTTTCATAGGCATCAGACGCCCATTCAGAAGCATTTTCATAAGCAGCCTGAGCACGACCTCTTGCCTCATCAGCATATTCATTAGTTGCTTCACGTGCAGATTCTGCAGCTTTTGTGGCAGTACGGCGTGCTCTGTTTGCAGTTCGACGAGCTGTTTCTCTGGTGGTTTCCTCACGCATGTAAATTCTCCTTTCAAGAGATTATCTAGGGATTACATCTACTCATTATGGCAAAAGCAGTTTTGGACTCATTTGCCACGGTAAAGTCATCGCCTGAGCCCATGACGTTATCGGTTACATCGGTACTTTTTTGCTCCAAACCTTGATCTAGACGCCCTTTTGGCTGGCACTTTCCTAAAAGAACTCAAAAGCCAGCCACTCCCAACGGTAATCAGAAGAACAGGTAACGGGTTGGAACGGATAGTCAGCATTATGCGCTCATATAAAGAGCCTTCTGTTTCATGAAATTCTTCCTCACTCCAACCACGATACGACGACTTTTGATCCAGAAAACGCATAAGCGGATTAAAGCTCTCAAATGCATCAAAGAGCTCATCAACATTTGCAGTCAGATCAGTCCTTGCCTGAATGACTTCTGCTTGCGCTTCTTGAACGGACTTAGCCATTGCTCTGATCGCCAAACAAGGTTCGGACGTCCTGCTTAATAGAGGCAATTGTCTGTTTTGGAACCAGGCTCGCACGGGAAAGCTTGTAATAAGAAATTCCCAGAGATATCAGTGCGATAAATATAGCTCCTCCGGCAACGATCAAAGCGGCAATAGCTCTTGATGCTACGAGCACAACAAGCCATTCAAATGATGCAATACCTAGAAAAACAATTGCAATAATGAGCGCACATATTCCTAAAACTGCCAGCACAACTGAAAAGCAGATACCTCGGATAGTCTGCTCGGTTTCAGCTTTAAACAGGGCAAACTCTTTTTGCGCCAAGTGAATGACATCACCCACTATGGAGAAAAGAATATCCTGAAACGCTCCGGTTTTACGCCTACGCATAACAGAACATCTCCATCAAGCTTTACGCTCTGGTCTCAAATCCTGCTCATCAGAACCTTTTCGTTTTACAGCACGAGTTACAAGATAACCTGCCGTCAGCGCACCAAGTCCAAACAGAACCGGTTTGCGCTTAACCAGATATTCAATTTCCTCAAGAGCAGAAGAAAGCTTCATGTCACGAATGGCATCGGATAATTCTTCCAGATCATCTGCAATATCATCAACAAATGTTGCAGGCCCATCATCACGACCTTGATATCCGCCGGTATCTCTCAAGGAACCAGCAAAATTATCGACAACCTCTGCGGCCATATTCTTGTAATGATCAGCATAATAATAGGCCTGACCACGAGCAATATTGCCAACAGCATGAAGAAAATCGGAGAATGCCTCATTGTTTTCCTCATGAGGCGGAGGGGTTCTGAAGCTTCTTCTGCGGTTGCGCCACATACGGTTATTGGAAACGTTCTCTCTACGACGTTTATTTCGTCCGAACACGTTCTTACTCCCTTACTGACAACCAAAAACGCACGAGCGCCTGAAAGCGCCCTTGTTAAAACAACACCTTGCGGAAGATATGGTTCCGCAAGGTGCAACAGATTTATAAAAAACCTGAATTATTACAGTAAGATAATGGCTATTTTTTTTCTGCCACTCTTGCCAGATTTCGTAATATTATGGTCGTTATCTTAATACGTTCTTCTGGGGTATCTGTTTCCCGAATAAACACGACAGACATATCCGGGCGAACTTTTGCAAAAGAGCCCTGCTCCGTAATGTATTGAATAAGACCTTGCGGATTAGCGAAAGAATTATTACGGAACGAAACCGTAATGCCTTTAGGCCCACCCTCAACCTTTTCAATGTTGGCACGACGGCACAATACCTTGATGGACATGATCTTCAGCAACAGATCAACTTCCGATGGCATAGGGCCAAAGCGGTCAATAAGCTCTGCACCGAAGCCTTCGATTTCCTGATCTGTCTCGAATGATGACAGTCTGCGATAAAGCCCAAGACGCAGCTGGAGATCAGAAATATAGCTTTCCGGGATCATCACTGAGGTACCCAGATTAATTGATGGTGACCACTGATCTTCTGCTATGTCTTCAATACCAGCCTTGAGTTGTGCAACAGCCTCTTCCAGCATCTGCTGATAAAGCTCATAACCAACTTCCTTGATATGGCCAGATTGCTCCTGCCCCAACAGATTACCTGCTCCACGAATATCCAGATCATGGGAAGCAAGCTGGAAACCGGCTCCAAGCGTATCCAATGACTGCAGAACCTTGAGTCGACGCTCGGCCTGAACTGTCAGCGTTTTATTGGCTGGAACTGTAAAGAGTGCATAAGCCCTGCTCTTTGAACGGCCAACACGACCGCGCAACTGATACAACTGTGCCAACCCAAACATATCAGCCCGGTGAACAATCAGTGTATTGGCGGTTGGGATATCAAGCCCGGACTCAACGATCGTGGTCGAAAGCAGAATGTCATATTTGCCCTCATAAAAGGCAGTCATGACATCTTCAAGCTGCCCGGCAGCCATTTGCCCATGAGCAACAGCAACCTTGGCCTCGGGCACTTCTCGCGCGAGAAAATCTTTGACCTCAGCAAGGTCATCAATTCGTGGGACTACATAAAAAGACTGGCCACCACGATAACGTTCACGCAGCAAGGCTTCCCGAACCAGAAGCGGATCAAAAGGAGTGATAAAAGTGCGAACGGCCAGACGATCAACCGGTGGCGTTGCAATCAGGGAAAGCTCGCGAACACCTGTCAACGCAAGCTGCAAGGTTCTTGGAATTGGCGTTGCGGACAAGGTCAGAACGTGAACCTCTGCCCTCAGCTCCTTCAGGCGCTCTTTATGCCCAACACCAAAATGCTGCTCCTCATCAACGATAATCAGACCCAGATCTTTAAATGATATGGACTTACCAAGCAGCGCATGTGTACCAACTACGATATCAATCGTACCATCAGTGATACCTTCTTTGACCTTTTTCAGCTCGGCATTGCCCACAAACCGCGAGGCTTGGGCAACATTAACAGGCATACCGCGGAAGCGTTCCTGAAATGTCTTGAAGTGCTGACGCGCAAGAAGTGTTGTCGGGACGATTACAGCAACCTGTTTGCCTGATAAGGCAGAGGCAAATGCAGCACGCAGCGCAACCTCGGTTTTACCAAATCCAACGTCACCACATACCAGTCTGTCCATCGGGCGCCCGGATGCGAGATCATCAAGCACAGCATCAATGGCCCCTTGCTGATCCTCAGTCTCATCGTAAGGGAAACCAGCAGAAAACTCTTCATAAAGCCCATCAGGCGGCAGTAACCTTGGAGCCTCCTTGAGAATGCGTGCCGCCGCAATCTTCATCAATGCAGCAGCCATCTCGCGGATACGCTGCTTCATCCGGGATTTTCTGGCCTGCCAAGCAACACCGCCCAGTTTATCCAGCTGAACATCTGCTCCTTCAGAGCCATAACGGGTCAGAAGTTCAATATTCTCAACCGGTAAGAAGAGACGGTCACCACCGGCATAATGTATTTCAAGACAATCATGCGGCGCCCCTGCCGCTTCAATTGTTTTCAGACCAATAAAGCGACCAATACCATGCTCGACGTGAACAACCAGATCTCCGGGGGTCAGGGCTGTGACTTCAGTCAGAAAATCCTGAGCACGCTTGGTTTTCTTCGTTGAACGGATCAGCCGATCACCAAGAATATCCTGTTCACCAAGAACGGCGAGATCATCTGTTTCAAAACCAGTTTCAATACCCCAGATTGCAGCGGTTACTTCAATCTTTGGTGTTGCCAAGGCTTCTGTCAGATTGGCAACTGGTTTAACATTATGAAGTTTATGTTCTTGCAGAACATGGATTAAACGTTCTCTCGAACCATCCGACCAGGCCCCCAGAACAACACGCTTACCGCTTTCCTGAAGAGCTGCAATATGCTTGACAACGCTGGAGAAAACATTGGCAGCATCATCTGCACGCTCTGCAATAAAGTTACGGCCAACACGAGCTGTGCAATCAACAACATCCGCACCGGCATCTGGTATTGCAAAAGGTGTTAAACGGATATCCTGCAGCTCTGATATCAGCTTGGAGATTTCGTCCCGCTGTAGATAGAGCTTGTCAGCAGGCAATGGTAGATACGGCGCGACACCTGTTTGGGACTGGCCAATATTCTGCTGACGAGCATCGTAATAATCCTCAATGAGATCAATACGTTCACTGATGGCTTCTTCAACCAGATTATCCAGAACAATAGGGCATTTTCCGACATAACTGAATAAAGTATCCAGCTTATGGACATAGAGAGGCATCCAGTGCTCCATGCCGGCATAACGCCGCCCCTCACTGACTGCCTCGTATAGCCGGTCATCTCGGCTTGGTGCACCAAAGAGTGCCACATAATTTTGGCGGAAACGTTTGATATTCTCAGTTGTCAGCTGCACTTCACTCATTGGAACCAGATCGAGAGAGCGCATTTGACCAATTGTTCTCTGGTTCTCCGGATCAAAAGAGCGGATGCTTTCCAGTGTATCACCAAAGAAATCGAGACGAACAGGTGTCGCAAGACCAGCCGGATACAGATCAATAATACCACCACGAACAGCATATTCGCCGGTATCATGAACTGTGCTGGTTCGCGTAAAACCATTTATCTCAAGCCAGCTGACAAGCTTCTCGGTATCAACAGTGTTGCCTGGAGCAGCGGAGAATGTCTCAAGTGATACCTGAGAAAATGCCGGTACGCGCTGAACCAGCGCATTTACTGTTGTCGAGAGAATTCGTGGCTTTTCTGATGTTGAGTGCGATTTTGTCAGACGTGCCAAAGTCGTCATACGCTGCGCAGCAATGGCCGCATTCGGAGAGGCACGATCATATGGCTGACAATCCCAAGCCGGGAAATTCAGCACTTCAATTTCTGGTGCGACAAACGCCAGACCATTCATTAAAGCCTGCTGGCGCTGTCCATCCCGTGAAACATGTAAAAGAGCCGCCGGCGCATCACCTTTCTGGCTCAGACCGCGTGCAATATCAGCGACCATGACAGCATCAAAACCGTCTGGAACATTTGAAAGAGTGAGCTTACCGCCTTTTTTCAGGCGCTCCATAAGCTGTTTCATTTCCTTGGACATGCCAGATATTGCTTCCGTTTTATCTCATTCTCTTTCTTAGAAGAGTTTATGTGCCTCAAAGCTGATGAGTCTATGCATTAAGGGCGTATCATATTCGTCAGGGAGCGGAGCTTCTCCGTTGATCCATTTATAAAGATCAATATCAAGAACTTCGACAATCCGTTCAAACTCATCAAGTTCAGCCTCACTCATGCCTGGCAGATTTTCATCAGCAAAACCACCCATAATCAAATCCATCTCACGTGTGCCTCTGCGCCATGAGCGAAAGAGAATACGGCGGCGGCGCGGATCCAGCTCAGAACTGTTACGTGTTGTGCCTGTCATGGGAATCTTTCCTGAAAATCTTTAAAAGCTGTTTTTCAAGGCCATAAGGCTTATTGAACCCCAGCACTTATAAACGCAAGTCAAAAGGGCATCCAGATCAACAAATTACTGCTGTATCATTTGGATATTACGGCTGTTGCTGGTAATGAGAATGTAAGACATTTTGATTATTCCCAGTACGTTATGAGCTCTCTACGCCCATCTATTCTTGATCCGCTCTTTGCTCCGGCATCAACTCTTCCCGGTGTTGGGCAGCGCTTTGCGCCATTACTGGACAGATTAGTGGGGACCCCAGAACGACCTGCCCGCATCATTGATCTGTTATTTCACCTCCCCCATAGTGGCATCAGCAGAGAGGTTAAAGGCTCAATCAGCGATGCACCTATTGGCGAAACCGTCACACTTGCTGTTCGGGTTGTGAAGCATATTCCGTCCCCTCCGATCAAGAGCAGAGCACCATATCGCGTATTGGTTGAAGACGAGACCGGAGATATCAGTCTCGTCTTCTTTAAAGCTCAGAAAAGCTGGATGGAAAAACTGCTGCCAGTCGGTGAAGTCAGATATATTTCAGGTAAGATTGAACTGCGGGATGGGCACCGCCAGATGGTACATCCTGACAGGGTTCTTGATCAGGCAAAGATGGAAGCCCTACCCGCTGTTGAAGCCGTCTATGGGCAGACAGAAGGGATATCATCAAGAATGCTGGCTAAGTTTATGAAGCCGGCCCTCGAACGTATTCCTGGCCTTCCTGAATGGCAGGATGATGCATGGCTTAAAAAGCAGAAATGGCCAGCATTTAAGGATGCGCTTTTTCAAATACATAATCCGGAAAATGCCAATCAGGCCACGTTAGAGGCGCAACAGAAAAGCCCCATACGCAAGCGTCTGGCCTATGATGAAATATTGGCCTCTCAACTGGCTCTCGCTTTAGTACGTAGCCGTATGCGCCGCCTTCCCGGACAGGTTAACGCAGGTGACGGGAAAATGCTGGCAAAAGCAATCAGCACCCTCCCCTTTAAACTGACAGAAGGACAGGCCTCAGCACTCAAAGACATCCGGCAGGATCTTCTATCAGACAAACGTATGTTGCGCCTTCTACAAGGCGATGTAGGCTCTGGTAAAACGGTCGTAGCCTTTTTAACAATGATCTGTGCCATTGAGGCGGGGAAACAGGCTGCCCTCATGGCGCCAACCGAAATACTTGCCAGACAACACTATGAAAGATTACTCCCCCTGGCAGAACAAAATGGTCTCAAGATTGCCATTCTGACAGGAAGAGATAAGGGCTCCAGCAGGAAGAAAACACTCGCAGAACTGGAATCCGGCGAGATTGATCTGATCATAGGAACCCATGCCCTGTTTCAGGACACTGTTATCTTCCACAACCTCGGCATTGCTGTTGTCGATGAACAGCATCGTTTTGGTGTTCATCAAAGATTGGCTTTAAGCGGCAAAGGACAAGCTGTCGATGTTCTGGTGATGACGGCAACCCCAATTCCTAGAACATTAACACTCACCTATTTCGGCGACATGGATGTCTCCATTCTCAATGAAAAGCCTGCAGGACGAAAGCCTATACAAACACGCCTAGTATCGATTGATCGTCTGGATGAAGTTGCGGCCGCCCTTGGCAGAGCGATTGCGGCAGGTAATCTTGTTTACTGGATTTGCCCGCTTGTCTCAGAATCAGAAGTGCTTGATCTGACTGCGGCTGAAGAACGTTATGAAATGTTAAAGCAGTTCTTCGGAGATAAGGTCGGTCTTGTTCACGGGCAAATGAAAAACGCAGACAAAGACGAAGCAATGGCACGCTTTGTTGCGGGAGAAACAAAAATACTTGTATCGACAACCGTTGTAGAAGTCGGTGTCGATGTTCCAGCTGCGACCATCATGGTTATCGAACATGCTGAACGTTTTGGCCTTGCCCAGCTGCATCAGCTCAGAGGCCGGATTGGCAGAGGCAGCGAAGAATCAACCTGTCTCTTACTCTATAAAGGCCCGCTCGGAGAAACATCCAAAGCCCGCCTGGAAATGATGCGCGACACCGAAGACGGGTTCAAGATTGCTGAAGCAGACTTACGTCTGCGTGGTGAAGGTGAAATTCTTGGTACCAGGCAATCTGGACTTCCCGGATTTCAGATTGCCAATCTCGAAGTTGATACTGAGCTTCTGGAGGCCGCTCGAGATGATGCACGGCTCACAATCGAAAGAGATGAAGAGCTGGAAAGCCCACGTGGGCAGGCTTTACGCACCCTGCTCTATCTTTTCGAGAGAGATTCTGCCGTACGGCTTATACGCGCGGGCTAAGCCTCAGCTTACGGCCTGATCCTGATCTTCCAGAATCTTCTGGTCTGCCTGCTCAATAGAGACTTCTTTACCAAAGAGACTTTCCGGCTGAATAACACCAGCCGACATTACAAGTTTTGCAGCATCATCGACACTCATCTGAAGTTCAATGATTTCAGATTTAGGCAGATAGAAGAAGAAACCTGTCGTAGGGTTGGGCGTACAGGGCAGAAATACCCCGATCTTTTCTTCCTCACCCGGCGTCAGTTTTTGAATCTCTGGCGTCGCTGGTGTGGAAATGAATACAATTGACCATGTTCCTTTTGTCGGAAACTGAACAAGACCAACTGTTCTGAAAGATGTACCGTCTGCAGAAAAGATCGTTTCAAAGACCTGCTTTGTTCCGTTGTAAATTCCACGAACAACCGGCATTCTCTGCAAGATGCGCTCACCAAGACCCAGAAGGCTTTTTCCAAGAAGATTAGCTGCCAGAAAACCGAGAACCGTCAACCCAATAACAACAGCGATCAACCCAACACCGGGAATATCAAATTCAAGATAGGTTTCAGGCAAATAACGCAGAGGAATGAATGGCTTAACCCAGCCATCAACCCATGTCACAAACCACCATGAAATATAGGCCGTAATGGCAAGGGGCCCAGCAATAATAAGCCCCGTCAGAAAGTAGCTATGAAGACGCAGGCGCAACAATCTGCTGACCTTTTGTTTTTTTGGTGTCTGTTCAAGAATCTTACGCATACTCCGATATAAACCTGTTCTATGATAAAGAGATAGCGCCATTTGGGAAAATAGCGCATTTCTCTTGAGTTCTATAGGGACTAAATTGAAGCAGTAAGATTCTTAAATCTGGTTTCAGTCACTCTACAGTAACGGATTTCGCCAGATTTCTAGGCTGATCGGCATCTTTACCCATCAGGACTGCCGTATGATATGCCAACAGCTGAATTGGTATTGCGTAGACGATTGGTGCAATGACACTAGCACAGTCAGGTACGACAACTGATGAAATATTATCAAGTCCAGAAGCCTGACTTCCAGTCTGATCTGTCAGCAGAATAATACGTCCACCACGCGCAGCAACTTCCTGCATATTGGAAACCGTTTTCTCGTAAGCGGAATCACTAGGCGCAATGACAACAACAGGCAGCGTCTCATCAATAAGCGCAATCGGCCCATGCTTGAGCTCTCCAGCCGCATATCCTTCTGCATGGATATATGACAGCTCTTTAAGCTTTAGGGCACCTTCAAGTGCAAGTGGGTAAGATGTCCCGCGGCCCAGATAAAGAACATCACGTGATTTAGCGATATCACGAGCCAGTTTCTCAACATCCTGCTCACATTTCAGTGTTTCACTGATCAAGCCTGGAGTACTGATGATTGAATCGACAAGGCTTTTTTCTTCATCTTCTGAAAGTGTGCCTCGAGCCCGACCCGCAGCAATTGCAAGACAAAGCAGAACCGATAACTGGCAGGTAAAGGCTTTTGTAGAAGCTACACCAATTTCAGGGCCGGCAAGAGTTGGAATAACGACATCACTCTCACGAGCAATTGTCGATGTTGCAACGTTGACAACACTGATGATGTGTTGCTTCTGCGCCTTGCAATAGCGTAAGGATGCAAGCGTATCCGCAGTTTCACCGGATTGGGAAACAAAAAGAGCAGCCTCGCCTTCTTCCAGCGGCATCTCACGATAACGAAATTCTGATGCAATATCGATTTCTACCGGTAAACGGGCAATCTTCTCAAACCAGTACTTGCCAACAAGCCCGGCATAATAGGCAGTGCCACATGCAACGATGGAAAGCCGCTTCAGGTTTTGAAATTTAAAAGGCAGTTCAACAGGCAGATTGACACGCCCGGATGCAAAGTCGACATAATGTGAGAAGGTCCGGCCAACTACTTCTGACTGCTCATTAATTTCCTTGAGCATGAAGTGGCGGTAATTGCCTTTATCGGCAAGGAAAGATCCTGTATTAATCGTATATTTCTGGCGATCAACAGACTTGCCGGAAGCATCTCTGATATCTACGCTTTCACGTGTGACAATAACCCAGTCTCCTTCGTCCAGATAGGCAATATTAGCCGTAAATGGCGCAAGAGCGAGCGCATCAGAACCAAGGTAATTTTCACCTTCTCCATACCCGACAGCCAGAGGTGCACCATGACGGGCACCAATCAGGAGATCATCTTCACCGGCAAACAGGAAGGCCAATGCAAATGCACCATGCAAGCGTGGCAACACAGTTGCAACAGCATCAACCGGCTTCCGACCATTGGATATTTCTTTTGATACAAGCTGAAGAACAACCTCGGTATCGGTTTCCGTTTCAAAAACAACACCCTGCTCTTCCAGCTCGCTTTTAAGCTCACGAAAGTTTTCAATAATACCATTATGAACAACAGCAACTTTATCTGTCGCATGTGGGTGAGCATTGCGCTCATTTGGTTTACCGTGAGTTGCCCAACGCGTATGGCCAATACCAACACTGCCAGCTAAGGGGGTTTCCTGAAGCTTTGCTTCCAGATTACGCAGCTTACCTTCCGCACGGCGGCGTTCGATAACACCATTGTTAAGTGTGGCAACACCGGCAGAATCATAGCCGCGATACTCCAGCCGTTTAAGTGCCTCGACAATCTGGGGGGCAACGAGCGAAGTTCCAAGAATACCAACGATTCCACACATGTACGCGTCTTCCATAATAGGCTGACAATCATCCGATTATCAGCTGAATATTTATTTATGCATATTTAGCTAAAGTTAGTGAGCAGAAAGGCCAAATCAACTTGCGTAACTGATTATGTCATTAGCCTGTTTTCAACCGCACTATTTCTTCTTTGTTTTCCGGAACTTGGTAGCCCAATCTTTTTTCTCAACCTGAATTCCGCGGGCAATTGCCAATGCGTTATCGGGGACATCGCCCGTAATCACAGACCCAGAGCCTACAAATGCTCCTTGCCCGACAACAACAGGAGCAACAAGAGAAGAGTTTGAACCGATAAAGGCGCCATCCCGAATAACAGTCTGGAATTTATCATATCCGTCGTAGTTACAGGTAATCGTTCCTGCTCCGATATTTACATCAGAACCAATTGTTGCATCACCAAGATATGTAAGGTGAGAAACTTTGGCACCCTCACCAAGTTCGGTTTTCTTGATCTCAACAAAGTTGCCAACCTTTGCTTTTTCCCCGAGAACAGCCCCGGGTCTTAAGCGTGCAAACGGGCCAACAGACACATTATTTTTAATGGTTGCCCCTTCAAGATGGCTATAGGCATGGATAGTTACCCCATCACCAACAGATACACCTGGCGCAAAAAAGACATTCGGCTCAATTTCAACATCTTTGCCAAAGCATGTATCGAAACTGAGAAAAACGGTCTCAGGCGCCGTCATTGTCACGCCTGCAACAAGTGCGCGATTGCGCAACCTTTGCTGCATCGTTGCTTCAGCAGATGCGAGCTGTACCTTATCATTAACGCCTTTGACAGTTTCTTCATCAGCATAAACGGCAGAAGCCAGCTTACCTGCTGCAGCTGCAATAGAAACGGCATCAGTGAGATAAAACTCACCCTTGGCATTGTCATTGCCAATGGCGTTGAGAATATCCAAAAGTCCCTCACCCTGAAAAGCCATTAATCCGGCATTACAGAGACGAACGGCCTTTTCCTGATCTGAAGCCTCTTTCTCTTCACGAATCGCAACAAGCTTCTCATCTTCAACGAGTAACCTGCCATAGCCAAAAGGATTTTCAGCCTCGAAGCCAAGAACAGACACAGCTGCTCCTGAAGCCAATGGTTTTCTGAGATCAGAGAAAACATCGGCTGTAATCAATGGCGTATCAGCAAATGCAACAACGACATCATCAACGGGCTGTTTCAATGCCTCCTTGGCAGCCAGAACAGCATGAGCCGTACCAAGACGCTCTTTCTGAACAACTATTTCTGCATGTGGAGCAACTTTTAAAGCCTCAGCCGCAACACGATCATGATCAGGTCCAACCACGACAACGAGTCGGTCTGCGCCTGCTTCCTGAACCTCTGCCAGCACGTGGGCAAGCATGCTTCTACCGGCAATACGGTGCAAAACCTTTGGCAGAGTTGAGCGCATCCGCGTACCTTCACCAGCGGCTAAAATAATTGCTAGACAGGAACGGTTCATATTGTCTCCGGTATGGAAGTTATTTCTGACTCATTGTCTCTTAACCCACCTTATCGTTCATTTGAACTTTATAATGCTTTAACGCTTTATCGAAATTGAGAAAAACAGTTTAAAACAGCTATTCTTTTTCCTCCCATCCTGTTTACTTTCATGCTAAGCAAAGCCCGCATTTATTCGTTCAGATAATATAATCGTTCTCACCTCCTGATGGAGCACACCTTGTCTTTGTCACGTCAGACTATAAACCGCCGTAAATTCACTGCTCTTCTTGGCGCAAGTGCAATTACATTCAACGTATCGGCGGCCTTTGCTCAATCAGGTGATCAGCCAAGTATTTCAACGGTTGGCGAAGGAATGCCCTTTTCCATAAATGCCGTATCAGATCTTGCTCGCCAGCTGTCAAAAAAGCCTTTTGTACCTCCGTCCCGCAATATGCCGGATGTTTTTGCCAATCTGAATTACGAACAGTACGCAAGCATACGTTCAGATTCTTCTTCATTTGTATGGGCGAACGAGAACTGGGGTTTTGCCATTGAGCCACTGCATCGTGGTTTTGTGTTCTCGAATATGGTTCGGCTTTATACGGTAGAAGATGGTGTTGTCCGTCGCATCCCGTACGATCAGAAGCGTTTTAGCTTTGGCTCTCTGGAGGTTCCTCCAAATCTGCCCGAAGACCTTGAGTATTCAGGATTTCGTCTTCATTCCAAAGAAGATCAGAACTTTACTGAGTTTGCAATTGTCCAAGGAGCAACCTTCTTTCAGGCAATCGCACGTGGACAGAACTACGGCTCTATCGCCCGCGCATTAACGCTCAAACCAGCTGATATGCGTGGTGAAGAATTCCCGGTTTTCAAAGCATTTTGGATCGAACGCCCAACAGCTGGGTCTAATGCCCTTGTCATCAATGGATTAATCGACTCAGAATCAACCTCAGGAAGTATCCGCCTGACATTCCGCCCTGGCGAAATGACGATTGTTGATGTTGAGATGACCCTTTTCCCGCGTGCAGCACTTGAACATATCGGAATCGGGGCAATCGGTAGCCGCTTCTTCTTCAGCCCGAATGAAAACAAGAAATTCGATGATTTACGTGAAGCGGTCCATGATGCCAATGGTCTGGGAATTCATAATGGTCAGGATGAATGGCTCTGGCGCCCATTAAAGAATCCGGAATCACTGCAGATTTCACAATTCATGGATAAAAACCCCAAAGGTTTTGGCCTTATTCAGAGATATCGTGATTATACGGCTTACCGGGATGATTCCCGCCATCTGGAAAAATGCCCAAGCGTTTGGATCGAGCCCCTTGGCGAATGGGGTGAAGGTGTTGTGCAGATGATTGAAATTCCCAGCGATGCCGAGATTAATTCGAATATCCTGACATACTGGCGTCCAGGGGCAACGATTGCAGCTGGCTCTGAGGTCACATTTAACTACCGCCAGTACTGGTGCTGGAATTTACCCGAGCGCCCACAGCTGGCAACAGTTACCTCAACACGCTCCGGAAAAGGCTCCTCAAACAGAAGACGCAAATACCTTGTTGAGTTTAGCGGTGATAATCTGACAGAGCCTGCAATTCACGAGCTTAAGGCAGATATTACTGCAAGACCGGGATCAATTTCCAATATCAATATCTGGAGATATACTGATCAGAAGACAATCAGGGTTACATTTGAAATGGATCCTGGAAATGAAAACGCCAGTGAGCTTCGTCTCGTACTGATGGCAGGAGATAAACCTGCCAGTGAAATATGGCTATATCGTTGGACGGCGTAACAAGAATGTCTCAAACCAGTAAATTGCATTCTCAATCTGAAACAGGCATGCCTGTTGAGCGTCATATTGCCATGCCCACGCAGGCATTGTTTCGTTGGTCCAAGAGTGAAGAACGAAAGCTCATACATCCAGAAAACTACGATAGACGTATTCTGGTACGTCTGCTTGTTTTTGGTGGAGCCTTTTTACTGACAGCTTACGGCGCCTGGGAAATGTATCAGGTTGTTTCGGTAAACCGGACAACCTTTTTGCAGTACATTCTGCTAGCCCTCTTCACAGTCAACTTCTCCTGGATTGCTCTGGCCTTTACGAGTGCGATAGCCGGTTTCTTTGCTCTGTTCTTCAGAAGCCGAAAAGTAAAAGCCCTCCCGGAAAAGCTTTCAACACGAACCGCCATCATCATGCCGGTTTATAATGAATCAACAGCAAGAACATTTGCTGCAGTTCAGGCAATATGGGAATCGGTTGAAGCAACGGGATACGGCGATAATTTCGATTATTTTATTCTGTCAGACAGTACGCAGCCCAATGCGTGGGTTGCTGAAGAGCGCGCCTTTTTAGACCTTAAAAAGCGGTTTGGTCCTGATGGTCGTATTTTCTACCGTCATCGTCCGAAGAACTATAGCCGAAAAGCTGGTAATATCTCTGACTTTGTGACCCGCTGGGGCGCAAACTACGATCATATGCTGGTTCTGGATGCAGACAGTCTGATGACAGGTGATTGTGTGGTTGAACTCGCTGCGACCATGGAAGGCGACCCTGACGCTGGTATTATTCAGACACTGCCACTGATCATTAATCGCAACACATTGATGGCGCGCGTACAGCAATATGCCGCTCGTATCTACGGACCAATTGTTGCAGCTGGCCTTTCCTCCTGGATGGGTAAGGATGGTAATTATTGGGGCCATAATGCGATTATTCGGGTTAAGGCATTCGCTGAAGCCGCAGGCCTTCCTGACTTACGTGGCAAACCTCCCTTTGGCGGCCATATTATGAGCCATGACTTTGTTGAAGCTGCTCTGATCCGTCGTGCTGGCTGGCTTGTCTATATGCTCCCTTACCTGCAGGGCTCCTATGAGGAAAGCCCGCCCTCCCTTATCGACCTTGCCGTTCGCGATCGTCGCTGGTGTCAGGGCAATATGCAGCATAGCCGCGTATTGCCCACCAAAGGTTTAAAACTGGCATCTCGCCAGCACTTTGCAACCGGCATCATGTCTTATCTGGCATCCCCATTCTGGATGTTCCAGCTGATTGTCGGTATCGCCCTTGTCTTGCAGACACATTATATCCGCCCCGAATATTTTACGCGTGATTTCAGTCTGTTCCCGGTATGGCCAACCTTCGACCCTGAGCGCGCCCTCGCTCTTTTCGGGTTAACAATGGCTATTCTGCTTGCTCCCAAATTCTTTGGTCTTCTCCTGACCCTCATGAACAAAGAAGAGCGAAAAGCCTGCGGTGGAACTATACGCCTGCTCATCTCCACCATCATTGAGCTCATTTTGTCCGCTCTGATTGCGCCAATCCTGATGCTGATCCAATCCGGCTCTGTCTTCCAGATATTACTGGGACGCGATACAGGCTGGAATCCACAGCGTCGTGATGATGGTTCTATTCCATTAAAGGATATTATCCGCCGCCATCGCTGGCATACATTGCTTGGTATTATCACCGGAATATCAGCATTTCTGATTGCAACCTCCCTGTTTCTCTGGATGTCGCCAACCATTCTTGGTCTTGTTCTGGCGATTCCAATTTCATGGAGTAGCGGACAGCTGGGTATCGGTCTTTGGCTTAAAAAACATGGTTTGCTGGCAACCCCGGAAGAAGGCTCTCCGCCTGCTATCGCAACACGTGCCAATGAACTTCAGCAAGAACGTACCAAGCTTGATTTTGACGATGCCGATGCATTGATTGCCCTGTATACAGACAGCAATCTGCGACATGCTCATGAGAAAATGCTCCCACTCATGCCAGAACGCAAACGCGGCATTATTGATGCTGATCGTGCTGTCGCAGAAGCTAAGATTAAAGAAGCGGAGACAGTCTCAGAAGCTGCTCAATGGTTAAATTCCAGGGAACGTATGGTCGTTCTGCACGATCCATATCTTATGTCCCTGATTGTTGGCCTCGAGCCTCCAGCAAAAGAATACTGAAAAAAAGGCCCGGAGTCACAAAAGTGAGTCCGGGCAGGGAGTTGGAAGCTACGGATGCCCAACGGAACATCCAAGCGCACTCTAAACGCTTCACAGCGCTATTGCTAGTATAAAAGTAATTTTTTACAAGATTATTAGGAAAAGCTCATATATTTAGACATAAAATTACAGGCGCATATTTTTTTACAGCTCACTTTTTGATGTAATTTTCATAAATTTTATTTTTTTCCTGCATTCATTCAAAAGAAATGCGCTTTATGGCTTGACCAAGAAGCTCTTAGCCCCTATTCCGTAGCCTTCCTCTGGAGCGCGTAGCTCAGCCGGTAGAGCATCTGACTTTTAATCAGAGGGTCCTGGGTTCGAGTCCCAGCGCGCTCACCATAACTCCAGAGGTCAAGAACCCGCCACTTTGGCGGGTTTTTTGTTTGCCAAATCTAAAACCCAAATTTCATGACGAGGTAAGGCACAACAAACAACAGTAATGTCGCAATTTTATAAAAAGCAAGACAGCTATACAGCACGAGATCAAACGCGCCCCGAGACAGCCGGAACCACCTTGAATGTAATCTGAAAAGAGCATCATGCATGGAAACAAAAATTAAAAAATACAGAGTAACAATCGCCAGATTAATGATCGCACTCCAGCCAAAAATCATGCGTGTTGTTTCAAAGGTCATTGGACTACCCCTGATTGTATCAGACGTCCTTATTGATATAGGCTGATAAAAGGTATTTAGAATGCCACTGAGGCTCTTTTATTGGCATGCAGAAAGCAGTTGATGAACAATTCCACTCTTATCTTTTCATCAATCATTGATAAGCAAAGCCAGATGGCAGAGGAGCTGGCCGCAGATTTTTCCAACCCTGAAGACTATTTGCAATCCTCCAAAAAAGACGGTGTTCTGGCCCGTGCATTAGGCCGAAAAATCATTAGTTCCCAAACCAATACACAATCAGAAGACTGGACATTCTCCAGAGAGGTTTCCGGGAAGCCTCTTGCATTATTTTGTGGCGCTTCATCGGGTGTCTATATTTCAATATCTCATTCAGCAAATTACATTGCTGTTGCAATTACGAAAGCCGGTGCAATCGGCATTGATATTGAACACCATAAAGATTTTCAGAATATACAACCTGTCTCAGAATTAGCGTTTGGGCATCTGGAGCAACGTGAGGTTATCCAGAAGGGCGCAGATCGTTTCTACGAAATCTGGACAGCAAGAGAAGCTTTTGCAAAAGCAACAGGCCGCGGGCTGGAACAGGCCGCCAACAGGCAGGATCAGTTTCCTCTCCCTTTAAGCAGAGGAAAGCTCTGCCCGAATACCTTCTCAGAAGCACAGAGTGAAAACTGGTATTTTGGTATCGATTACCCACGAACATCCCTTCCCTGCACGATTGCTGTACAGGTTCAGGATTGCAAGCAGAGATCACTTGAGTGGCAGCAGGAAAACTTTATTTGAGCAGATAGTCCTTATGACTTGCTCTGCTCGCCCTCTGCCCAGCCCGCTTTGGTCTCTGCGATAAAATCATCAAGACGGCCATCTGTAATCGCCTGACGTAACCCAGCCATCAGATATTGGTAATAGGCAATGTTGTTCCATGTGAGGAGCATCATTCCCAATATCTCGTTTGAACGGACAAGGTGATGCAGATAAGCGCGGGAATATTTAGAAGATGCCTCACATGATGAAGCCTCATCCAATGGACGCGGATCATCCGCATGACGTGCATTACGTAAGTTAATACGTCCAAACCGCGTATAGGCTAATCCGTGGCGTCCAGCGCGCGTTGGCATGACACAATCAAACATATCAATGCCGCGGCGAACAGATTCAACAATATCATCTGGCGTACCAACGCCCATAAGATATCGCGGTTTTGACTGCGGCAGGTTTGGAGCAACAATATCAATCATCTGCAGCATGACATCCTGCGGCTCACCAACAGCCAGACCACCGACAGCGTATCCCTTGAGATCAAGATCAACCAGCTCGCGGGCACTCTCAACCCGCAGACGCTCAACAGCACCACCCTGAACAATCCCGAACATTGCTTTGCCCGGCTGATTGCCAAAAGCAACCTTACAACGTTCGGCCCAACGCAGAGAGAGATGCATTGCCTTTTCGGCAACGGCATCCGTGCATGGCAGCTTTACACATTCATCAAGCTGCATCTGAATGTCGGAATCCAGCAATCCCTGAATTTCAATTGAGCGCTCAGGTGTCAGGACATGCTTTGATCCGTCAATATGCGATTGGAAGGTCACGCCCTCTTCCGTGATCTTTCTCAGAGCCGCCAGAGACATAACCTGAAAGCCGCCAGAGTCTGTTAAAATCGGGTGGGGCCAGCGGGCAAACTCATGCAGGCCGCCAAGGCGTGCAATACGCTCTGCACCGGGACGCAGCATCAGGTGATAGGTATTACCCAGAATGACGTCTGCTCCGGCCTCCCTGACCTGATCGAGATACATGGCTTTAACAGTTCCAGCCGTACCAACGGGCATGAATGCAGGTGTACGGATAACACCGCGTGGCATACTGATCTGGCCACAACGGGCATTACCATCAGTTGCTGAAACCGAGAACGTGAAAACCTCACTCATAAAGCCTCTCCGGCGCCGCGAAAGAGCAGCGAACTATCTCCGTAAGAATAAAAACGATACCCATTGGCAATGGCATGGGCATAAGCCTTCTGCATGGTTTCCATACCAGAGAATGCACTCACCAACATAAAGAGCGTTGATTTTGGCAAATGGAAATTTGTCATCAGAATATCAACCGCCTTAAAACGATATCCTGGCGTGATAAAAATAGCCGTATCGCCTGAAAAGGCCTGAATACGATCATCATCACTGGCGGCACTTTCAAGAAGTCTTAATGCGGTTGTGCCAACTGCAACAACGCGTCCTCCACGCTTGCGGACAGCATTCAGTGCTTCAGCCGTTTCAGGCGATACTTCACCCCACTCACTATGCATACGATGCTCTGAGGTTTCCTCAACCTTTACGGGAAGAAAGGTGCCGGCTCCGACATGAAGCGTTACAAAATGTTTTTCAATTCCGCGCGCTGCCAGATCAGCCATTAAGCGATCTGTAAAATGCAGGCCGGCAGTTGGTGCAGCAACTGCACCTTCATGCTTTGCATATATGGTTTGGTAGTCTGTGCTGTCTTTACCATCTGTTGGCCGTTTACCAGCGATATAAGGCGGTAGAGGCAACTCTGCAATTTTCATCAGAGCCTGGTCAAACTCAGGGCCGGATAAGGAAAACTGAACGCTGACCTCACCGCCCTCACCTTTGCTGACAACGGTCGCACTGAGAGAGATATCGCTCTCCTCTGTACCAAAGGAAATAACATCTCCAATATTCAGCTTTTTTGCCGGGCGTGCAAAAGCCAGCCAGCTATCAGGAGACTGCCTCTTATGGAGCATAAGCTCTACACGCGCCTTAGCCTCTGCACGAATGCGGTATCCGTAAAGGCGAGATGGAATAACCTTTGTATTATTGAAGACAAGCGCATCACCCGGCTGTAACAGCATCGGGAGATCAAGAACATGTTTATCCTGAAGATCACCTTGAGGCCCAACAACAAGAAAGCGCGCCTGATCGCGCGGCTCTACCGGGCGAAGCGCAATATTTTCTTCAGGTAAATCGAAATCAAATAAATCTACGCGCATGAAGCGCTACCAACTCAATATAAAAACAGGGTGAGCATTTTGTGCCCACCCCGAAAATCAATAGAAATCAGACGTCAGCCATAACACGCATGGAAACGATACGATCTGGGTTCTGCACAGGCTCACCGCGCTTAATCTGATCAACGTTTTCCATACCTTCTACGACCTTACCCCATACGGTGTACTGGCGATCAAGGAAGCGGGCATCATCAAAACAGATGAAGAACTGGCTGTTTGCAGAGTGCGGAGCACTTGTGCGGGCCATGGAGCAGATACCACGAACATGTGGCTCAGCATTAAATTCAGCCTGCAGATCTGGCAGATCAGAACCGCCTGTACCGGTGCCATTTGGGCAACCTGTCTGAGCCATGAAGCCATCGATCACACGATGGAAGGCAATGCCATCATAAAAACCCTTACGGGCCAGAGTCTTCATGCGTTCGACGTGGCCTGGAGCCAGATCAGGACGAAGCTGAATAACAACCTTGCCCTTTGTTGTTTCGAGAATGAGTGTGTTTTCTGGATCAAGAGACATAAGCTCTACCTTTCATTGAATTCACTAAATCTTCTAAGGGCTTGCCCAAAAAAGACCTTATAAACTTACTTAGCGTCAGTTGCCATCTGCATTTTTACGATCTTGTCAGGGTTGGTCACAGAACCGTTGTTCTGCTTGGACCCCTTCTTGATCTTGTCGACAATATTCATACCCTTTGTGACCTGACCGACGACGGTATACTGGCCATCAAGGAATGGAGCCTCATCAAAGCAGATGAAGAACTGGCTGTTAGCGGAATCCGGGTCGCTGGAACGAGCCATACCGACAGTTCCCCGCTTGAAGGAAGCCTTGGAGAATTCGGCAGGAATATTTGGCAAGTCAGAACGGCCTGTACCCGTACCTGTTGGATCACCGGTCTGGGCCATGAAGCCATCGATGACACGATGGAAGACGATACCATCATAGAAGCCGCGCTTTACGAGAGCTTCAATCTGCGCCACATGCTTAGGGGCCAGATCGCGACGGAGCTGAATTTCAATGCGGCCGTCCTTGGTATCAAGGTAGACAACATCTTTTTTGTCCTGCGCAACAGCTGGTGTCAAAAACAACATCAGCATAGCGAATGCTGCAAGCAAGCGTTTCATATTATTTCTCCAAATTGGAACTGCCAATGAGCAGCAAGAATTTCCTAGCCCTTCTGATACTTTTTAGCCAAGCTCTGCGCAACGGCTTTAGGTACGAAAGGTGTTACATCTCCCCCCATTGTGGCAATTTGCCGGACAAGGGTCGCAGTAATTGGGCGGACACCCGGAGATGACGGAAAGAAAATGGTCTGAATATCCGGTGCCATAACTTCGTTCATGGCCGCCATCTGGAACTCGTAATCCAGATCGGTTCCATCACGTAACCCGCGCACAATTGTTGTGGCGCTATGGCGTGCGGCTGCAGATGTTGCCAGATCATTGAATGTCACGATAACCAGTTCTGTGCCTGTTTCCTTAGCAACAGGGCTACAGGTCGCTTCCAGCAGCTTTTTTCGCTCCTCAACATCAAGCAATGGTTGTTTTGATGGATGAACACCGATTGCAATGATCAGCTTATCAAATATCCGACACGCTCGGCGAACAACATCAAGATGACCATTCGTAATCGGATCAAAGCTGCCAGTGTAAAGAGCTGTCTGTTTCATCGTCATGATCCCTGCCTGTTCTGGCAATCATATAACTATCATCGGAAGATTATATGTGAAACTTGCAAACAGGCGAATACGTGAAATGGTTGTCTATACGAAATGACCGGCATTTTAAGGTGCCGGTCATTTTATCTTTTTGGCTTTAAGACTTAGTTTTCAGTATCTGGAGCTGGGTCAGCAACGTCTCCATTGCCTTCGTTATCTCCGTCGACACCATCAACGTCATCTTCCTCGTCTTCTTCGTGATCAATATGCTCAACCGAGACGACCTTCTCACCTTCAGCGGTATTGAAGACAATGACGCCCTGCGTTGAACGACCGACGGCACGAATGCCACCAACCGGGACGCGGATGAGCTGACCACCATCGGTCACAAGCATGATCTGATCAGTATCTTCAACTGGGAAGGATGCGATCAGGTCACCATTACGCTCGTTGACCTGCATCGCAACGATACCCTTACCACCACGACCGGTGATGCGGTACTCGTAGGATGAGGTGCGCTTGCCGTAACCATTGCTGGACAATGTCAGGATAAACTGTTCCAGAGCACTCATTTCGGCATAACGCTCCTGCGAAATACCGACATCGCCGACAGCTTCCTCATCACTTCCATCTTCAGCACCCGTCTCACCCATCAGGGCACGACGCATCTTCATGTAGGAAATACGCTCTTCAGCCGTTGCCTCAACGTGGCGGACAATAGCCTGCGAGATGATGGTATCGCCTTCAGCAAGATTGATACCACGAACACCCATGGAATCACGGCCCTTGAAGACGCGGACATCCGTAACCGGGAAGCGAATACACTGGCCCTTAGCTGTTGTCAGAAGAACGTCGTCGTTCTCTGTACAGATATGAACACCGGCAATCTGGTCACCCTCGTCCAGCTTCATAGCAATCTTACCGTTACGGTTGATCTGTACGAAGTCAGAGAGTTTGTTACGACGAACTGTACCGCGGGTTGTCGCGAACATAACGTCGAGCTGTGCCCAGCTGTCCTCATCCTCGGTGAGAGGCATGATTGTTGTGATACGCTCACCCTCATCAAGAGGCAGCATATTTACAAGTGCCTTACCACGGCCATTCGGAGCAGCAACCGGCAGACGCCAGACCTTCTCTTTATAAACCTGTCCATGGGATGAGAAGAACAGCACTGGTGTATGGGTATTGGCAACGAACAGCTGCGTGACAAAATCTTCATCACGGGTATTCATGCCTGAGCGGCCCTTACCACCACGACGCTGCGCACGATATGTAGAGAGCGGAACGCGCTTGATATAACCGGCGTGAGAAACGGTCACGACCATATCTTCACGCTGAATCAGATCTTCGTCGTCAACATCACCTGCAAAATCAAGAATATCCGTACGACGTGGCGTTGAATAAGCTTCACGAACCTCTTCAAGCTCTTCCTTGATGATGTTCATGATACGCACACGTGAGCGCAGAATATCAAGGTAATCTGCAATCTCAACGGCAAGCTTCTTCAGTTCATCACCAACTTCATCACGCCCCAGAGCCGTAAGGCGCTGCAGTCGCAGATCAAGAATGGCGCGAGCCTGAGCCTCTGACAGACGATATGTTCCGTCTGGATTGATTGGGTGACGTGGATCATCAACCAGTTCAATCAGAGGCTTAATGTCTGTTGCTGGCCAATCACGACCCATAAGGGCATCACGGGCAGCATTGGCATCAGCAGATGTGCGGATCAGACGAATAACTTCGTCGATATTCGCAACAGCCGTTGCAAGACCACACAACACATGTGCGCGCTCGCGGGCTTTATTCAGCAGATACTTGGTACGGCGGCTGACAACCTCTTCGCGGAAATCAACGAATGCAACGATCAGATCGCGCAGGTTCATCTGTTCCGGGCGGCCACCATTGAGCGCCACCATATTGGCGCCAAAGCTCTGCTGCAGAGGTGTAAAGCGATACAGCTGATTCAGAACGACATCTGCAACGCTATCACGCTTGATTTCGATGACGATACGCATACCGTCACGATCAGATTCATCACGAAGATCTGAAATACCTTCAATACGCTTGTCCCGAACGAGCTCAGCGATCTTCTCAATCAGTGAAGTCTTGTTGACCTGATAAGGTATCTGGCTGACGATGATAGCTTCACGGTCTTTGCGGACTTCTTCAACATGCGTACGGGCACGCATGACGATTGAACCACGGCCAGTCTCATAGGCAGAGCGAATACCGGCACGGCCGAGAATAAAGCCACCTGTCGGGAAGTCAGGCCCCGGAATGATTTCATTCAGTTCAGAAACCGAAACTTCCGGGTTATCAATATAGGCAATACAGCCATTGATAACTTCACCCAGATTGTGTGGCGGCATATTGGTCGCCATACCAACCGCAATACCACCCGCACCATTGACCAGAAGGTTTGGATAGCGGGCAGGCAGAACCGATGGCTCTGACTGGGAATCATCATAGTTCGGATTGAAATCAACCGTATCTTTATCGAGATCGGTGATCAGCGGCATTGCAGCCTTTGTCAGGCGAGACTCGGTATAACGCATGGCCGCTGGCGGATCACCGTCAACAGAACCAAAGTTACCCTGCCCATCCACCAGCAACAGACGCAGCGAAAAGTCCTGAGCCATACGAACCAGGGCATCATAAATCGCGCTGTCACCATGCGGGTGATATTTACCCATGACGTCACCGACAATACGCGACGACTTAACGTGCTTCTTGTCAGGGGTATAACCACCCTCATACATGGCGTAGAGAATACGACGATGCACAGGCTTGAACCCGTCTCGGGCATCTGGCAATGCACGGCTCACGATCACGCTCATGGCGTAATCAAGATATGAGCGCTGCATCTCATCAGTAATCGAGATGGGTTTAATATCGTTCGCTGGCGGCGCTCCAGCTGCAGCGCCGTTTTCGTTATCGATCGGATCGCTCAATTTCGGTCCTTACTGCGGTTGCGGCAGTTCTCGCCGCGTGAAACTTGAAAGCCCTATTACTGCGACTGTGAATCGATACAACGAATCGCAACGTAGGCATGCTTCCTTGTTGGGCGATACAGCCATGAATTTCAAGCAATAGAAAGGCTTTTCCGTGGGATAAGACGGCGTATTTTTAAAAGATAATATAGGGTTGTTTTTTTGAATTGTTTTATCAAGAAACAAAAACAATCCACTGATATTAAAAGATAAATATTATTTATAAAAATATTCTCACATTGTAATATCGCCAAAGCTGGAACATGACTGCATATCGAATACCAAACACCTAACATTTTTCGCTGGTTCTTATGCCGTTTGATACATTTACATCTGCTCTTGTTACCCTGCTTGTAACGCTTGATCCAATCGCTTTGGCACCAGTGTTTTTGTCCCTGACGCATGGCATGAGTAAAGCTGAACGTAATCAGGTTGGCTTCAGGGCATCTCTCATTGCTTTTGTTATTCTGGCTTTCTTTTGTCTGGGCGGTGAAGCGGCCATGCGCGCTCTGGGTATTGGCCTTCCAGCCTTCCGTATTGCCGGTGGTTTGTTGCTGTTCTGGATTGCCTGTGAAATGGTTTTCGAGAAACGGACAGAACGCAAGGCTCAAACTGCCGAAACAGCTATCACGAAAGACCATATCCGTAATGTGGCCGCCTTCCCGCTTGGCATTCCGCTATTGGCCGGGCCCGGCACGATAACAGTCATTATTCTTTATTCTGGTCAGGCTGGTGGCAACTACGCCTATACTGCAACATTGCTTCTGGCTATTGCGATTGGCGTTCTTTGCTGTTTTCTGGTGTTTCTTGTCGCTCAGACCCTCTCTCGCATTTTGGGAGTGACGGGTAATATCGTTATGAGCCGACTTTTTGGGATGATTTTGGCTGGTATGGCCGTCCAGTTCATTCTGGACGGCATCAAGGCTGCCTTTTCATAAAACGAATTATTCTGCTTCAGCAGCCAGTCTCTCCAACAGGCGCATCATCAGAATACGACGCGGTTCAATGGACGACAGCTCAATATATTCATTGAGCGTATGACCACCGCCTCCCTCGATGCCAAGGCCATCAACTGTTGCAATACCAAGAGCAGCGGTAAAGTTACCATCTGAACCACCACCGACACGTGGCATTTCACCGATTGTTTGCCCAATGCTGGTTGCAACCTCTTCGATAATCCCACAAAGACGCGCAACTTCTGCATGGCGCTCAAATGGCGGGCGATTAATTTCACCTTCAATACGCAGTTTTATCCGCTCATCATAAGGCTTGATACCTATAATCTTGCGGAAATATTCTTCACCGTCTTCAATGTTATTAATCCGTAGATCGACTGTCAGCATGCAATACTGCGGCACAACATTTACGGCAGAGCCACCATTAACGACACCAACATTTACAGTGATTCCACGCTCATAATCAGTCAGGGCTTCCAAATCGAGTATCTGACGGGCAGCTTCCTTAATAGCACTGGCACCCATCTCATGATATACACCCGAATGAGCAGGAACGCCTTCAATAAGAATATCAAAACGCCCGACACCTTTGCGTGAGGTAACAAGCTTTCCGCCTTCCCGGCAGGCTTCTGTGACAAGAACATATTCAGACTGCTGGCCTAAAAGCTCAATAATAGGCCGACTTGAAGGGCTACCAATTTCTTCATCAGGCACGAAAAGAAATAAAACTGGACGTATCAGTTTATGATCAAAGATCAGCTGTTTAAAGGCCTGCAAGGCAATATAGGCGCTTGCTTTCATATCATAGACGCCGGGCCCATAAGCTCTGTCGCTATCAATCTGCCATGGCAGATCATTGGCTAATGTGCCAACGGGATGCACTGTATCAAGATGAGCCAACAGCAGAACCGCTTTTTTGCCGTTGTCAGGGCCGGCTCGCAAAAGCAAAGTATCTCCAAGACCATCACGCCCGGAAAACCGCTCGACCAGCACCGGAAGCCCCTCAACTTCCTTCTCAACAAGATCCATCATGGCATTAACGCCAATAGCGTGGGTTGTCGGACTTTCCGTTTCAACCCAGGTGCGAATGGCTTCAAGCATATGTTGTGGTGGAAGTTTCTTTTCTGACATAGCTGTCTCCTGATCTGACAACTATAAACATAAAGTGCTGGTTTCATAAAGGATTTTATATCGTTTTACGAAGTTTTACTCTTTCCTAATACATTCCTGAAATGAAGGAATTTATCCATAAAGATATCTCTTCAAAACTTAGCAGGAAGATATGGGCAGGCTGGCAGTATTTACAGCAATAATTATCATAATCGCTGCGGGGCTTTTTTATGCCTACAAACGATACGGGATCCTTTTTCAACTCGCTCCATACAATACAGCAATAGATCAGTCTCTTGAGCAAGCTGGATTTAAACTGGGCACCCCGATACTGGTTCGTATTTTTAAAAAAGAGAGCCTTCTCGAAGTCTGGCAACAAAGAGACGATAAATTCACACTCTTCAAAACCTACCCTATCTGTACCTGGTCCGGAGCACTTGGGCCAAAACATCGTGAAGGTGACAAACAATCTCCGGAAGGTTTTTATATAGTTACAAAGAAACAGCTTAATCCAAACTCCAGATATCATCGTGCCTTCAATATCGGCTATCCAAATGCTTATGATAAACAGCTGGACAGAACAGGCTCAGCCCTCATGGTTCATGGCAGCTGCGTCTCTGTTGGCTGCTATGCCATGACGGATTACCAGATCAGTGAAATATACCGCATTATTGAAAAAGCTTTTGATGCTGGACAGGCCGAGTTCCAAATCCAGATTTATCCTTTTCGGATGACCAAAGAAGCTATGGAAGCCAATAAATACAATCCATGGCTTGAGTTCTGGCAAAATCTCAAACAGGGCAATGATCTGTTTGAAGCAAGCGGTACACCACCAAAGGCATACGGGTGTAATGGCGTCTATGGTTTCAACTTGAGCAAGCAAGAAGCTGAGAAATGTCAGCCAATTAAAGGCTGGTGAAACAAAACAAGGGAAAGCGCAGAGCACTTTCCCTTGCCTGAATGAAAAGCCGACAAGCTTTAAAGACTAGAATGGAATATCGTCGTCCAGATCATTAAAGCGGCCCCCGCCACTCTGGGCTGGCGCGTTGGATGGAGCTGGGCGGGACATTGACTGCTGTCCACCACCGAAATCACCACCCTGACTGATCTGGCCCTGACTGGAACCCATATTATCATCATAGCCGCCGACATCACCACCGCTGCCGCGGCTGTCGAGAATTGTCAGTTCACCACGGAAACGCTGCAGAACGATTTCTGTTGTGTAGCGTTCCTGACCTGACTGATCCTGCCACTTACGTGTCTGAAGCTGGCCTTCAACATAAACCTTTGAACCCTTACGCAGATATTGCTCGGCAACACGGGCGAGGTTTTCATTGAAAATTACGACAGAGTGCCACTCGGTCTTTTCCTTGCGTTCACCCGAGTTCTTGTCGCGCCATGTTTCAGACGTTGCAATACGCAGGTTCACAACTGGGTCACCAGAGCCCATGCGACGTACTTCAGGATCACGACCGAGATTGCCGACCAGAATAACTTTATTAACGCTGCCTGCCATCACACTCTCCACATTCGTAATCGGCAAATACCTAAAGATGATGTTCTGTACCGCAAACGCGCCAAGAACAAGGCATTTCAGGATATTTACCCAACATATCCAGACATAATCGCAATAATACGCTACCCGGAACTTAAAATATACCCGCGCTTATTGTTCTTTTTTTGTTCTAAAATCAATACGCAAGTAAAATATTTCCAGTGAAATTAAGAGTCATATTTTTATGGGCAGCCTATTTTAAACTTCTCCCTTTGCCCCCACATATCAGCAGGCATATTATTCTTGCCGCTTGAGTTTGTACTCATTTTGTTCTAAATCATCATACGTTACAGTTTTAAGATAACTGCCTGCAATTATGCAGCTAAGCCAAAGATATTGATCCGATGACGACTCTCGACGACCTTTTCAATCGCGCTAAAGCGGGTGATCCAACAGCTCGTGTTATCACCGTTCGCGGGGCGCGTGAGCATAACCTTAAAAACGTCGATCTGATGATCCCGCGGGATAGTTTTACCGTTTTCACCGGGCTTTCTGGCTCGGGTAAATCGTCATTGGCATTTGATACCATCTACGCTGAAGGTCAGCGTCGTTATGTTGAATCCCTCTCAGCTTATGCCCGCCAGTTTCTGGAGATGATGCAGAAGCCGGATGTTGACCAGATTGACGGACTTTCTCCGGCCATTTCAATCGAGCAGAAGACAACCTCGAACAATCCACGTTCAACGGTCGGCACAGTCACGGAAATCTACGATTATATGCGCCTGTTATGGGCACGTGTTGGTATTCCTTACTCTCCAGCAACAGGCCTGCCGATTGAAAGCCAGACAGTCAGCCAGATGGTTGATCGTATTCTTGAGTTGCCGGAAAAAACACGCCTTTTTCTGCTGGCCCCAATTGTACGTGGTCGCAAAGGCGAATACCGGAAAGAACTGGCCGATCTCCAGAAGAAAGGCTTTCAGCGCGTCAAGATTGATGGCACGTACTATGAGATCGACGAAACACCGGCTTTAGACAAGAAACTGAAGCATGAAATTGATGTGGTCGTTGATCGTATTGTTGTGCGCGCTGATATTGGTTCAAGACTTGCGGAATCCCTTGAAACAGCTCTTGAACTCGCAGAAGGCATTGCTGTTGCAGAATATGCAGACGACAAGGATGAGAAAGGTAATGCCAAGCGTATTACCTTCTCTTCCAAATTTGCCTGCCCTGTTTCAGGCTTTACAATTCCTGAAATCGAACCACGCCTGTTCTCATTTAATAACCCTTATGGTGCCTGCCCCACCTGTTCCGGCATTGGCCACCAGATGCGAATTGCCGATCATCTGGTCATTCCCAATACCAAGCTATCATTGAAGGGTGGTGCCGTTGCACCCTGGGCAAAATCCTCATCCCCCTATTACGCTCAAACCTTCAATGCGTTGGCCAAACATTATGGCTTTAAAATTACAACGCCTTGGGAAGATTTGCCGGAAGCTGCTCAGCACGCCATTCTTCATGGCTCAGGCAAAGCAGATATCCGTTTCGTATATGAGGATGGCGTCAGGAACTACGAGGTTACAAAGCCATTTGAAGGCATCATCCCCAACCTCGAACGCAGATATAAAGAGACAGATAGTGACTGGGCCCGTGAGGAAATAAGCCGTTATATGAGCGAGACACCCTGCTCGGCCTGTGGCGGAAAAAGACTGAAGCCAGAAGCTCTTGCTGTTAAAATCTCACAAAAAGATATCAGCGATATTACCTATGTCTCAATTCGCGCAGCACGTGACTGGTTCACCGGCCTGCCAGAGCAGCTGAACCAAAAGCAGAATGAGATTGCGTATCGTATTCTCAAGGAAATTAACGAACGCCTCACCTTCCTGCTGGATGTCGGCCTTGAATATCTGACGCTTGCCCGCTCCTCTGGCACCCTATCAGGTGGTGAAAGCCAGCGTATCCGTCTGGCTTCGCAGATTGGCTCGGGGCTTACAGGCGTTCTCTATGTGCTCGATGAACCTTCAATCGGGCTTCATCAGAGAGATAACGAGCGGCTTCTGGGGACTTTAAAGCGCCTGAGAGATTTGGGTAATACCGTTATCGTGGTTGAGCACGATGAAGATGCTATTCTTCAAGCTGACTATGTCTTCGATATTGGCCCTGGCGCGGGTATTCACGGAGGCAATGTTGTCTCTAAAGGAACACCGGAACAGATCAAGGCAGATCCAAACTCTCTGACCGGACAATATCTGACAGGCAAAAAGTCTGTCAGAACGCCAACAAAACGCCGGAAGCCTCAGAAAGACAGGATGCTTAAGCTAGTCGGCGCCACTGGAAACAACCTGAAGAATGTAACGGCATCATTCCCGCTTGGCACATTCACCTGCATTACCGGTGTTTCGGGCGGCGGTAAATCCACCCTCGTACTGGACACTCTTTATAAGGCAGTCGCGCGCCAATTGAATGGTTCAACGATCCATCCGTCTCCGTTTAAGGCGCTTGAAGGCATTGAGAACCTTGATAAGGTTATTGATATCGACCAATCACCAATTGGCCGGACACCACGATCAAACCCGGCAACATATATCGGAGCCTTCACCCCTATTCGTGAATGGTTTGCAGGTCTCCCGGAAGCCAAGGCACGCGGATATCAACCTGGTCGTTTCTCCTTCAACGTTAAGGGCGGCCGTTGTGAAGCGTGTCAGGGTGATGGTGTTATCAAGATTGAAATGCACTTCCTGCCAGACGTTTATGTGACCTGTGATGTCTGTAAGGGCAAGCGCTATGACCGAGAGACTTTAGAAGTTAAATACCGCGGCAAATCCATCTCGGATATTCTGGATATGACAGTTGAAGAAGCCAAGGAGCTGTTCAAGGCTGTACCATCCATTCGTGACAAGATGGAAACCCTGTCACGCGTTGGCCTCGGCTACATCAAGGTGGGCCAGCAGGCAACAACACTCTCTGGTGGTGAAGCACAACGTGTGAAACTTTCCAAGGAGCTGTCAAAGCGCGCTACTGGCAGAACACTCTATATTCTGGATGAACCGACAACAGGCCTTCACTTCCATGATGTTGCCAAACTTCTTGAGGTTTTGCACGAGCTTGCAGATCAGGGAAATACAGTACTGGTTATTGAGCACAACCTTGAGGTTATCAAAACAGCTGACTGGGTTATTGATATGGGCCCTGAAGGCGGTGATGGTGGCGGTATGATTGTTGCAGAAGGTACACCTGAAGATATCAGTAAAAATACCTCAAGCTATACCGGCCACTTCCTCAAAGAAGTTTTGCAGCGACGTCCGGAAACCATGCCGACTGAGAAGAAAAAATCGGCAAAGTCCAAAGCTGATAGCTAAACTGAATTTTGGAACACAAAAGACCCGCTAATCAGCGGGTCTTTTACGATTAGAAAAGCCTAAAACCTTAATGAAAATTAAGGGTTTCATTCACTAAACGCATGCCTTCCATGTCCATTCAGCTCTGGTTCAGACTAAAGTATTAATATATAAAGCTATCACGTCATGGGGACGTAGAAACGAGGTTGCAAAATATGCAATCCAATGGAGCTGAAGATGTTCATCTCATATGTTTTGGCAAAGTTCCGCACGTATCTTCGTTATCGGGAGACGGTCCGCGAGTTGTCCAAACTTACTGACCGCGAACTCGATGATTTGGGTATTACACGGTTCCAGATTGAAAACGTTGCACGCGTTCATAGTGCATAATAACTGTAAAACTTACAAGATTGCGCCCGCTACCAGCGGGCGTTGCTTTTTCTGGGCTTTGATTTCTAGAGCCATTCACATTATGAATGCTGCTTCCGACAAATCACTCAATATTCAAGGCCCTCGTGCATGACAAAAACAAACCCGATACATGTTGTTGGTGGCGGTCTCGCTGGTTCAGAAGCTGCTTGGCAAATTGCCAATGCGGGCGTTCCTGTCATTTTGCATGAAATGCGTCCTGTCAGAAAAACTGAAGCGCACTCAACAGAAGGCCTGGCTGAGCTTGTCTGCTCCAACTCATTCCGATCTGACGATGCAACTGCAAACGCGGTTGGGCTTCTGCATCAGGAGATGCGCAGCCTGAACTCTCTGATCATGGCAACAGCTGATAAGCATCAGGTCCCAGCCGGTGGTGCGCTTGCTGTAGACCGTGTTGGCTTTTCTGATGCCGTCACGGAAGCATTATCACAACATCCGCTTATCACAATTGAACGTGAAGAAGTTACCAGACTTCCACCAGAAGAATGGAAGTCTGTTATCGTCGCAACAGGCCCATTGACCTCACCTGCCCTTGCAGAAGCCGTTCAGGCTGTCACAGGTGAAAAGGAGTTGGCTTTCTTTGATGCGATTGCACCAATCATCTATCGTGACAGCATTGATATGAATAAGGCCTGGTTCCAGTCCCGCTATGACAAGGCAGGCCCCGGAGGAACTGGTGCAGACTATCTGAACTGCCCATTCTCAAAGGAAGAATATGAGGCTTTCATTGATGCGCTGATTGAAGGCGAGAAAACATCATTCAAGGAATGGGAAAACACACCTTACTTTGATGGCTGCCTGCCAATTGAAGTCATGGCCGAACGCGGACGTGAAACCCTGCGCCATGGGCCAATGAAGCCTGTTGGTCTGACGAACCCGCATAATCCTGAAGTGAAATCTTACGCTATTGTTCAGCTACGTCAGGATAACGCACTGGGCACCCTGTTCAATATGGTCGGTTTCCAGACCAAGCTGAAATACAGCGAACAGACACGTGTTTTCAGAATGATCCCCGGGCTTGAGAATGCTGAGTTCGCCCGTCTTGGTGGCTTGCACCGCAATACCTACCTGAACTCACCCAAGCTGCTGGATGAGACTTTACGCCTGAAATCGCACCCATGGCTTCGTTTCGCCGGGCAGATCACAGGTTGTGAGGGTTATGTTGAAAGCGCTTCCATGGGCCTCATGACCGGGCGTTTTGCTGCGGCTGAGGCATTGGGCAAGCCAATTACTTCACCTCCGCTGACAACGGCACTGGGAGCCTTGATCAACCATATTACAGGTGGACATTTGGCTTCTGAAGATGAAGGCCCACGTTCATTCCAGCCAATGAACGTCAATTTTGGCTTATTCCCACCACTTGAGAGCATGCCAAAGGCACCAGATGGCAAAAGACTGCGTGGTTCCGTTAAGGCTCTTGCGAAGAAGAATGCCCTGACAGACCGTGCCAGAGCAGATCTCGCACAGTGGATGCAGTCACTTTAAAACTTAAGCAAACAGTGGCTTCTTGGAACTCCGCCATAAAGTCCACTGTTTGCGCCATTGCGCAATATCCAGAACACTTTGGTAAGGCTGATAATCTTTACGTGTCATCAGCTCCAGATAAGACTTTACAAGGCAGAGTGGTAAATAAGCTGCCCGGATTGAGCCCGGCAGCTGCTGTATAGCCTGCTCAGCAAGATTCAGGTGGTTCTGAGCAATCTCCCTTGCATCATGAAGGACCTGCTTCACATCTGCCTCTGAGTTTCCCTCAAACACATCTTGATGATCTATGCTTCTCTGCTGAAACAACGACAGGGGAATATATAGTTTCCCGTGCCTTGCATGCCATGGAAAAGCCCGGAGCAGACCTGTAAGTGTATAAGCAACGCCACTATGACCAGAAGCCTCAGACGCATCAATCTGTTGACCTGCCAGTATGGTTGCAACCATCTGAAAAAGAACCGAACAGGTTTCTCCGCAATACCCCTCAAGGTCATTCACTGTCGGCATCGGTTCCTGATAGATATCGAAAACCCGTGCATCCACTAAATTACGAAGAAACGATACAGGTAGTGAGAACCTTGCAACCGTATCAGCCAGAGCCATGACAACGGGGCTCGACTGGCCTTCTAGCCCCTCTCCCGCTTTGGAAGAATGCTCCAACAGATCCAGCGCATCTCGCCACCACTGCAGGCGAATCTCACCAGTCAGACTCTCTTTGATACTTCCCTGAATATGGGCAATTTCTGCACTGAAGGCATAAAGCGCCATAACATGACGGCGCTTCTCAGATGGTAAAAAGAGCGATGCAAAATAACGGTCAGAATCCTGCTGTCGCAATGTATGGGCACATTGCTCATAAGCAAAATCAAGCCTGTCCTGTGCCATGGTTTTCCAACCGTCAGTTCTGAACTGCAATCACAGCCATCGCAATGCGACGCTGTTCTTCAAAAAGCGAATTATATGTCCGTAAAGCAGAGCCTGTCTGCATGAAATCAGAGCGAATACCGCTCTCTATAAGCTTCTGTTTCAGGGTATTGGTTGGGAGCACTACATTATTGCCTGTTCCAACAAACAGAAAATCAATCTCATGTGCTTCCTGCCGGATTATGTCCAGTATCAGGTTGAAATCCTGTTCAAGGCTCTCGCGGGAAACAGCAGCAGTCTCATCCCGCCGCCAGGCATGGATACCTGATGGCAGGATGACGATAGAACCTCGGTGAGACATTTCTGCAAACCGGAAACCACCATCACCATAGGCATCTATTGGGTAACGGCCAGGGATAAAACCATCATATATCTGCTGGCCGTCACTCATTATTTTCAGGCTCCAGCGACGGCTTTATCTTTCTGACCACTCAGCTTCAGACCGATGTAAATCAAAGATGGCGTCGAAATGCAGATAGCTGAATAGGTACAGATTATAACACCAGCCAGCATCACCATAGCGAAACCATGAATAGCCTCACCACCGAAGAGCACGAGTGCCAGCAATGAAAGCGAGGTTGTAATCGCGGTCATCACGGTACGCGACATTGTGTGGTTGATTGAAATATCGAGCAATTCAACTGTTGGAATAGCTTTATATTTACGCATCAGCTCACGGGTACGGTCAAACACAACCACAGTCTCGTTCAGTGAGTAGCCAACAATCGTCAGGATCGCGGCAATTGATGTCATATTAAACTCAATCCGCGTAATCATGAAGAAGCCAACAGTCAGCACGATATCGTGCAGCGTACCCACAATAGCTCCTAAGGCCAGCTCACGTTCAAAGCGGAACCAGAGATACATCAAAACGGCAACAACGGCGACAATAATACCGATTGTACCGGACTGAACCAATTCACCGGAAACGCGTGGACCAACGCTCTCCACACGGCGGAAGTCATAATCTGCCTCTAAAGCTGCACGTGCTGTCTGAACGACCACTTTCTGGGCCTCTTCACCACCTGGCTGGCTTTTGAACTTGATTGAGACGCCACCGGAATTGCCGAAGCCCTGTACTTCAACCTCACCAAAACCAAAATTGGTTGTAGTGGTACGAAGCTTGGCCATATCTGCAACACCAGAGTGAGCCTGAATTTCAATCAGCGTTCCACCTTTAAAATCAACGCCAAAGTTCAGACCAACCGTGAAAAACAGCACGATTGTCGCAATCGACATAATTGCCGAAAGCGGAAAGCTGAAATGACGTAATCCCATAAAATGGATTTTTGTATTGTCGGGCCAAATGCGGAGAAGACGCATGGATTTGCCTTATATCAGTAACAGTTCAACACCAGCGGGCCATCTGGCCCGCAGTCTCAGATCAAAATTAGAACGGAATGCTCTTTGGACGTACCCAGGAGTACCAGGCTGCAATCATCATACGTGTCAACGTTACAGCGGTAATCACGGTTGTCAGAATGCCCAGAATGAATACCACAGCAAAGCCTCTGACAGGGCCAGAACCGAGGAAGAACAGGATAAGAGCAGCAATCGCCATTGTACTGTTCGAGTCGATAATGGTTGCAAAGGCACGGTGGAAGCCAGCCTCAATCGAATTCACGATTGTACGGCCTTCATGATATTCCTCACGGATACGCTCATAAATCAGAACGTTGGAGTCAACGGCCGTACCAATTGTCAGCACGATACCCGCGATACCCGGCAATGTCATCGTTGCTTCCAAGACTGACATCAAACCAAGAATCAGGCCGACGTGAACAATCAGGGCGATGTTTGCAAAAAGACCGAAGATGCCATAGGTTGCGAACATGAAGATTACGACGAAGACGGCAGCCACAAGTGTTGCCTTCTTACCGGCTTCAATCGAATCCTGACCAAGGCCCGGACCAACAGTTCGCTCTTCAACAATTGTCAGCTTAGCAGGCAGAGCACCGGAACGAAGCAGCAGAGCAAGTTCATTAGCTGTTTCAGTCGTATATCGGCCAGTGATAACACCATTACCACCCGTAATTGGCGTATTGACGGTTGGTGCAGAAATTACGCGGTTATCGAGAACAATTGCCAGATTACGGCCAACACCTTCCGTAGTCGCCTGCCCAAAACGCTGGGCGCCACGGGCATTAAATTTGAAAGTGACATTCGGCTCGTTTGTCTGCTGGTCAAAGCCAACCTGAGAATCTATTAGATCTTCACCACTAACGATGATACGTCGCTCAACCGGCATAGGCTGCCCGCCATAATCATCAGAGGGTAGCATATCAATATCAGTATCCCCCTGACGGGCCACAAAGCGAAATTCAAGCTTGGCGGTTTTACCGAGAACTTCCATCAATTTCTGAGGATCTTGCAAACCTGGAACCTGAACCAGAATACGGTCATTTCCCTGACGCTGAATATTCGGCTCAGTCGTCCCCCCGAAGTCGATACGCTTACGAACAACCTCAATAGCCTGCCCTACAACACGTCGAATGCGATCATTAATGCCTTCATCGGTGTAATTGAGTTGAATGGCACCTTCAGGCGTTACAGTCACATCAATATTCTTTGGCCCACCAGAGAATGCGCCACCGATATCCTGTGGGATAGTCTCACGTATTTTCTTTAAAACACGTTCCTGGTCTGCACTTTGAGCCAGACGAATCTGCACGCCACGCGGAAGGGTCTGAATCCCCCCCTCAAGAGCGACACGTTCTGAACGAATAATATTACGCACATCATCACGAAGCTGCGCAACCATACCCGAACGACCACGGATAAGATCATTGGAATCAATTTCCAGCAGAACATGTGAGCCGCCTTGAAGGTCGAGCCCCAGTACAATTGCACGCTGCGGAACCAGCCAGTGTGGCACCCATCCCGGCAATGAGTTCATAAAGGCTTCGCGGCCTTTCTCATCCATAGTGCTTGGGAAGGCCAGAAGCAGACCAACGAGAATGACAGCAATTGTCGAAAACAGTTTCCATTTGGAAAAGCGAAGCATAACTTCCGGCTCACCTAAAGCTTATTAATACAGATAAAATCAGGTCACCCTGATACATCAAAACCAGAGCACATATCAAATACGTGCTCTGGATGATCAATTGAACAAGAAATAAGGCAAAATTATTTTACCTTATAGCCCTGTTTACTTCTTTTCAGTGGAAGCATCTTTGCCTTTGACAGGCTCGCTGCGGGTACGAACGTCTGCAATCATTGAGCGGACAAGCTGTACCTTAACGCCATTGCTGATCTCAACTTCGATATCAGACTGTTCGTCAGTTACCTTTGTGACCTTTGCAACAAGGCCACCGGCTGTAACGATTGTGTCTCCACGGCGAACGGCATTCAACATCTGGCGATGCTCTTTTGCCTTGCGCTGCTGTGGACGTATCATAAGAAAATACATCACAACGAAGATAAGGATAAAAGGTGCAAAGCTAATCAGCGGGTTAGGTGCCTCAGCTGCTGCAGCAGCACCTTGGGCAAAAGCAGGTGTAATCAAGCCAGTTTCTCCATTTATTAGTATGCGCTCGATACCAGAGAAAGGCGCTCTAAGCAAAGACCTTATGATCTGAGCGCCGTGTTTTCCGGGAAAATCGGTTCATAGTTATCTAAAACATGAGAATCGCCCCGTAAACAAGTACTTTCCCGACATTGAAGCATATTTGCAGCAAACGAATGTCTTGTATAAATAGGCAATGAATTCTGAAAGATAAAATCATGCCGCAGCAAACACCTGACACAGACCAGCTATTATTGCGTATCGCAGAAGCTTTAGAACGCCTGTCTCCTCCAAAAACAACTTCTGCTGATTTTGACGCAGCTGATGCCTTCATCTGGCAGCCTCAAACCAAACAGCTCATACCAGTCCCGAAAGTAAACCGGGTTGATATGGTGCTTTTGCGTGGCATTGATCAGGTGAGAGATATTCTGGAAGACAATACGAAACGCTTTGCCCGCGGGCTCCCTGCCAATAATGCATTGCTCTGGGGTGCGAGAGGTATGGGTAAATCATCCCTTGTGAAAGCAGTCCATGCGCATGTGAATACAGACAGTAACAGCAAAACAGCTCTCAAGCTGGTTGAAATTCACAGAGAAGACATCGACACCCTCCCCGATCTGATGACAAGCATCCGCCTGTCACAACACCGCTTTATCGTATTCTGTGATGATCTGTCTTTTGATGGCAATGACACAACTTACAAATCCCTGAAAGCTGTCCTTGAAGGTGGGATTGAAGGTCGCCCGGATAATGTGATCTTTTATGCCACATCCAATCGTCGGCATATTCTGGCCCGTGAGATGGTTGAGAATGAAAGTTCGACAGCTATTAATCCGGGAGAAGCCGTTGAGGAAAAAGTCTCCCTGTCAGACCGCTTCGGACTATGGCTAGGTTTCCATAAGTGCTCTCAGGATGATTATCTGGAAATGATCTTCTCTTACGTGAAGCATTTCAACCTGCCTATTGATGCTGAACAGGTACGCCGGGAAGCCCTTGAATGGTCAACAACACGCGGCTCACGTTCAGGCAGAACGGCATGGCAATATATTCAGGATTTAGCGGGTCGCCTTGAGCGCCCACTAACCAACTAACACAAATTAAAAGAGGACAGCGACTGAGCTTCGCTGCCCTCTTTTCGTGATCGGCTAAGGGTCTCGAGAAGCCGATCAATAGTGGTATCTGTGTTGAAATATACTTAAGACTTAGGTCAGTTTGTCTCTGGAACAAGTCCAGAGACTGTTTTTTAGCTACCCAGATATGGAACCGGATCAACCGGTGTCTGGCCTTTACGGATTTCAAAGTGCAGCTGCGGAGATGTTACATCACCCGTCTGTCCGGACTTCGCGATAACCTGACCGCGAGAGACTCGCTCACCACGCTTCACATTGAGAGAACCATTGTGAGCATAGGCACTGATGTAACCGTTATCATGCTTGATCAGTACAAGGTTGCCGTAAGATTTCACATCATCGCCAGCAAAGGTAACAGTACCAGCTTCCGTTGCACGGACTGGTGTTCCTTCCGGAACGGCAATATTGATGCCTTCATTACCACCGCCTGAGCCGAACCCGGAAATCACACGCCCTTTTGCAGGCCAACGAAAATCAGAAGAAGGTTTTGCAGCTGTTGCAATACTTGCTGTCTGTTCAGCATCTTTCTGAGCATTGGCAGTCGCAGCACTGGCTGTCCTTACAGGCTCTGCAACTGCACTCTGAGCAGTATTGGAAGCGGTCTGAACCTGTGTTTTTGCTGTAGCAACAGGCTGCGCAACCTGCTTCTCAGCAGCAGCTACCTTTGTATTAACAACCTGCTTGGCCTTACCGGTTGCATTTGTGGCAACAGCTTTTGCCTGATTATTCAGGGACGTTGCAGCCAGATTACCAGACTGCGAACGCACAGGAACCGGCACTGGCGTCGGAACAGCTGTTGAAGCTGCTGCAACCTTTGTTCCAGCAAGGTTGGAACTATAAACCGGAATGACGATATTCTTACCAGCAGCAACCTGAGAAGATGCTGTCAAACCATTCGCAGAGAGAATGGCATTAGCAGGAACACCGTAACGATTTGAAATGCTCGTCAGGTTATCACCCTGCCCAACGACAATGGCAGTACCACCGCTTGTCGTCCAACCACCACCAGCGACATTAGCTACCGGCTGCAGTGGCTGAGATGAATAGCTCGGAGTTGGCGCATATGTAGCCATCTGCTGCGGCGCAGGCTGATAAACAGGCTGCACAGGCGCTGATGCCACTTGCTGCGAAGCTCCGGCACTATTGTTAAAAGGATTCGAAAATGGATTCTCGGAAAACCGAGATGTATTATCACAAGCCGCAACCAATCCGCCAACAAGGCCAACCAGTGCGACACGAGATAACAAGGCTCCCCGCCCAGCACTCATCTGTTTACGCATCAACTAATACTCACACACAGTACGCAACTAAGATGAGAATAGTTAAATAGGATTTAGGTTAAGTAAGTGTTTCCAAAATCAAAAAACTTGGAGATTCTTATATTTTTTTGAATTATTTTTTTCCCTGCATGGTCAAAAATGGTAAATTTTAACCAAAAACAACGGCGTTCTCAGGAAGAAATCGTATCTTTATTAACCAAAGGAGATAATCGCAAAGGCGCTCCCAATTCCTGATGAAGTGTGCCTTTTTCCTGTTTGACGATTTTTACCAGCCTCGGAAACCCTTCAAGCGTTAATGCACCAACCAGCTTTGCGCCATCAGAGAGCAGATTCGTCATTGTCTGGGGAATCGCTAAGCCTGAGCCATTGAGAAGAATTCTGTCGTACTTCGTTCCACGCAGACGTGTGGCGAGCCCATCCCCAACCTCAAGGCTAATATATTGTTCATGCCCAGATATCTTGATTCTTTCCTGCGCACTTTCTGAAAGCTGTTCATAGCGTTCAACAGTTGTGACCTTTGCCCCCATCTGGGCAAGCAGTGCGGAAACGTAACCAGAGCCTGTTCCGACTTCGAGAACAGAATGCCCGGGCTGTACATCAAGAGCAGACAACATCAGTGCAATAGTCGTTGGCCCTGTCATTGTCTGACCACAGGGCAAAGGCAATGCCACATCGGTACGAGAAAGGTCGCGGAAACGCTGGGGAGCAAATAACTCGCGTGGTACCTGCTCCATAGCTCTCAACACAGGCGTATTACGAATGCCTTTTTCACGCAAAGCCAGCACAAATATAGCAGCACCGACATCAAGATCGGTACCGTCATGAAATTCATGCTGGTTTACGTCTGCATCCATTCTCTAACCTGTAGCCTGCTGAATAAATTATGAGCGTGATGCTTTATCAAGAAAGCCCTGAGCATATTGAGCCAGAACAGAGTGATCTGTCATATCAATGCGTAAAGGCGTTACAGCGATACAGCGGTTGTTAACGGCCCATAAGTCTGTGCCCTCTTCCCATGTTTCACTTCGGCCACCAAAAGTAAGCCAGTAGTATGGAATAGCACGCCCATCCTCACGCTTCTCAACCTGAATAATATCCTGACTGCGGCGCCCTTGGGTTACAACCTCAATACCTGCAACATCACCCGGTTCACATCCGGGGAAATTGACATTAATACACCCACCTTTTGGGATACCGATTTCAAGAATTTTGCGAACAACCTCTGCACCATGCATCTCAGCACAGTTCCACGGAACAGAGGCCCTTGCCCGATGGTCATAAGCCTGAGACATGGCAATAGCAGGAATGCCGATAATAGTTGCCTCAACAGCACCGGCAACCGTTCCTGAGTAAATAACGTCTTCTGCTATATTCTGTCCGCGGTTTACGCCGGATAGCACCAGATCCGGCGCCTTATCCTGCATAAGATGACGAACAGCCATAATCACACAATCTGATGGCGTACCACGAACAGCATAATGCTTTGGCGATATTTCCCGCAGACGCATGGGATCGTTCAGTGAAAGCGAATGAGATACACCACTTTGATCATAATCAGGCGCAACAACCCAGACATCATCGGATAGCTGTCTGGCAATATTTTCCAGAACCGATAAGCCCGGACCATGAACACCGTCATCATTGGTGCATAGGATTCGCATAATCACCCTCCGATTTTTGTTAGCCCACCCATATAAGGCACAAGTGCTGTTGGTATCGTGACACTACCATCCGAATTCTGATAGTTTTCCATAACAGCAATCAGCGCACGGCCAACGGCAATTCCCGAACCGTTCAGAGTATGGACGAAACGTGGGTTTTTACCCTCGCTAGGACGATAACGTGCATTCATACGGCGCGCTTGAAAATCCCCACAGACTGAACAGCTGGAGATTTCACGATAGGTTTTCTGCCCAGGCACCCAAGCTTCAATGTCGTATGTTTTCATGGAAGCAAAGCCCATATCACCTGTACACAGGGTCATGACACGATATGGAATATCCAGCTTTTTCAAAACAGCCTCAGCACAAGACAGCATACGCTCATGCTCTTCAGCTGACTGCTCTGGAGTTGTGATTGAAACAAGCTCACATTTCATAAACTGGTGCTGACGGAGCATACCGCGCGTATCACGACCTGCCGCCCCTGCCTCCGCACGGAAGCATGGTGTCAAAGCTGTAACGCGTAATGGAAGCTCTTCCTCACTCAGAAGGCTCTCACGAACCAGATTCGTCAAAGGTACTTCGGCAGTTGGGACAAGCCAGAGACCATTAGAAACAGCAAACTGGTCATCACGAAATTTTGGCAGCTGAGCTGTGCCATACATAGCTTCATCACGCACCAGAATTGGCGGGTTAACTTCTGTATAGCCATGCTCGGTTGTGTGCAGATCCAGCATGAACTGACCAAGAGCACGCTCAAGACGCGCAAGCTGGCCACGAAGAACAACAAAGCGAGAACCTGAGAGCTTTGCGGCAGCCTCAAAATCCATCAACCCCATAGCTTCGCCAAGCTCAAAATGCTGCTTGGGATCATCGATTTCACGCGGCGTTCCAAAATAATGGCGCTCAACGTTATCGGCTTCATCCTTACCCACAGGGGTGTCTGCACCTGGAGTATTCGGAATTGCAGACAGCAGCTCATCAAGCTCCTGCTGAATTTGCCGCTCTTCAGCCTCAAGCTGAGGAATAACCTCTTTCAGCTTTGCAACATCAGCCATTAACTGCTGGGCACGGGCCTCATCCTTGGCAGCCTTTGCCTGACCGATCTCTTTGGAAAGACTATTGCGCTTCTCAAGAGAATTCTGCAGTGTGGTAATTGCAGTTTTGCGGCGATCGTCCAGAGAAATGATGGATTGAGCCAATGGTTCCAGCCCACGGCTAGCCAATCCCTTATCAAAAAGCTCCGGAGTTTCCCGAATAAAACGGATATCGTGCATATTCGACCTGTAAATTCTGTTGAGGCTAATGAAATAGGTTCTAGCGGGAAAATCCCGCTATGTCACGCAAAGCAGGTTAGTTCTAACATTTATCTTGAGACTGAAGATATATCTTAAACCTGAAGGTCCTGCCCCGGCTCTGATGTCTCATCATTGCCACGACGTTTCTCTACCATACGCACGGCAAGGATACCTGCTTCATAGAGAAGTAAGGTTGGAATAGCCAAAGCAAACTGACTGATTACATCAGGTGGCGTAAAAATAGCAGCGATGACAAAGACAAACACAATCGCATGCCGACGCTTATCAGTCAGAAAAGTAGAGGTCACCATCCCTGCCCGCGCCAGCAAAGTCAGAACAACCGGCAACTGGAAGCAAATACCAAAGGCAAAAATCAAGGTCATAATCAATGACAGATATTCACCAACCTTTGGCATAAAGGTGATTGTTGGCGCCCCTTCTGCTGCAAGCTGCTGCATGCCGACAGAGAATCGCATTAACAGAGGCATTGCAATAAAATAGACAACGCATGCCCCGACAAAAAACAGGACAGGTGTCGCAACCAGATAAGGTACGAAAGCCTTACGCTCATCCTTATAAAGACCAGGGGCTACAAACTTGTAAATCTGGACAGCTATAACTGGAAAGGCAAAGAAACCGGCCCCAAAAGCAGCAACCCATAGCTTGGTCTGAAAGAACTCAAGACCATGGGTATAAATCAGATGCGCTTTTTCAGGGCTACCAACCGCATAAACATAGGGTTCAACAAGGATGTTATAAATTGGCGTCGAAACAGCAAAGCAGACGATAAACATAACAAAGAAAGCAGCAAGTGCTTTAATCAACCGTGCTCTCAGTTCGATCAGATGGTCGATCAAAGGCGCACGCGAAGCTTCGATATCATCTTCAATTTCACTCATTTCGCTTTTCCACCCGCCTTGGCTGTTTTAGCTGCTGTTGTTTTGCGGGGCTTTGCTTTTTCAGACGTTGTGGTCGCAGCTACCTTACGCGCCGGTGCCTTCTCTGCAGGAGGTTTGGCATTTGATGCTTTTGGCGCTGCTTTCTTAGGCTTGGCAGATACTTTCTGCTTCTCAGCTGCAGTTTCCGTTTTTGCCTCATCATCAAAGACTGGTGGCAAAAGTGTCGCCGGATTTTCAACCGCCTTCTGAATATCATCAGCTATATTCTGCAAAGGCTCAAAAGGATTAATTGAAGGGCCAGAATCTGTCACGTCAGAAGCTGCTTTTTTCAGCTCCTCAAGATCAGCCTCACGCATGGCTTCCTGAAACTGCGACTGAAACTCGCCAGCCATACGCTTGAGCTTCCCGACAGTGGTGCCAAGAGCTCGAAGTGTTTTCGGTAGGTCTTTAGGGCCTATGGCTATCAGTGCAACGCCACCGATAACCAGAATTTCCCCCCAGCTCATGTCAAACATGGTCCGGTTCACCTCTCAGGAAAAGTAGCGGCATCAGCCGCCACCAGATTAAGAGCTAGCCTTCTTACGTGTTGTAGAAGCTTTAGCTGCTGTTTTCTTTGCTGGAGCCTTTGCCTTTGAAGCTGCGGCCTTAGGAGCTGCTACTTTCTTAGGGGCTGCGACCTTCTTAGGTGCGGCAGCAGCTGTCTTCTTAGGAGCCGCAGCCTTTGCCTTTGGAGCTGCGGCCTTAGGAGCAGCCGCACGCTTGGCAGGAGCAGCAACTTTTGCAGCAGGAGCGCGCTTTTTAGCAACTGTTTTTACTGGCTCAGCAATTGCTGCTGGAGCTGGAGCGGCCTGCTCAATAACCTTTGCTTCGTCTGCGCGCGCCGGCTGAGCTGGCTGAGCAGGAGCTTCATCTTCACTAAGACCCTTCTTGAAGGATTTAATCCCCTTCGCGAAGTCACCCATAATGTCAGAAATTTTGCCACGTCCGCCAAACAGGACAAGTACAATTGCAATAACAATAAGCCAATGCCACAGACTTAAACCGCCCATAAAATCCTCCTGTGCCATCTCTTCAAGGCACTTTGAACACAAAAACTAATGCGAAAAACGCTTGTGTTCTAAATGATGTAACTTGCTATATCATACAATCTCAAGACTGTCGTCGTCCACAGAGCAAGCGCGTTCTGGAGTAAAAAAATCCTGCTTATGACTGTGCAGCTTCACTTTTTGATATCTTTGACCGACCTTTCGGTCGCCTTAGAGGCAAAAAGTCACACGACAGCGTAAAGTCAATTAGATTTCACCATCAGGTTCAGTCTCATCTTCATCCTGATTCTCAGTATCCATTCCGTAGAACAGATCTCCTTCATCCAACGGATCTTCGTCTGGTAACAGCGTATCGGTATCATTAGGTAATGGCAGATCAAGACCAGCAGGCAAACGCCCTTCAAGCAGCCCTGCCCCTTTAAGCTCTTCCAGACCTGGTAAATCTGTAATGGCATCCAGTCCGAAATGATCAAGGAAGACACGCGTTGTACCGTAAGTTACGGGCCTACCGGGGGACCGCCGGCGCCCTCTTAAACGTATCCAGCTTGTTTCCAGCAACGTATCAATCGTTCCTTTTGAGGTTGTAACGCCTCTTATCTCTTCAATTTCAGCACGTGTTACAGGCTGGTGATAGGCAATGATTGCCAGTGTCTCAATTGCAGCTCGTGAAAGCTTTCTGTTTTCGACGATATTTCTTGCCAGCATAAAGCCAAGATCAGTCGCCGTTCTAAAAGCCCACCCGCCTGCAACACGAACGAGATTAACCCCTCTCAAAGCATAAAACTGCTCAAGATCATTCAGAATACGTGCAACATCTGAACCTTCAGGCAAGCGACCGAGCAACTCCTCTTCCGTTACAGGAGCAGCTGAGGCAAACAATATTGCTTCTGCCAGACGAATACATTCTTCATGGGTTGGTGGAATAAGGGCCTGCCCCGCATCTGAACTGTGATGATTCTCAGGAGTATCCTGTTCCATATCACTCTTCTTTCTTCTTATTGGCTTTTAGCCAGACCGGGCCAAACGCATGATCCTGATGCACAGAAAAGCGCCCCTCTTTCACCATTTCAAGCGTGGCGGAAAGCGCGGAAGCTAAAACGGTCGGACGCATAGATGGCTCAACCAGATATTTTAGAAGATGCTCATCAAGGCTCACCCAGTCACTGGCATAACCTATTAAACGTTCAAGAGCCGTGCGCGCTTCGTCAAGAGACCAAACCTTTCGGCGTTTAAGCGTTACGCGGGCATTAAACTGTTTTTCCCTTTGTGAGGCATATGCAGCCAGTAGTTCATATAATGTCACATCCCACTTTGCCTGTGTTGTATCAACAACAGGCTCAGCCGCACCACGAGCAAAGATATCACGCCCCAAACGATCTCGCTCTGAAAGCAACTGCGCCGCCTCCCGGATAACCTCAAGGCGTTTAAGACGAGAAGCCAAAGCTGCAGCCAGCTCCTCAATACTGGGCTCATCATCCTTTGGTGGCTCAGGCAGTAATAATCTGGATTTCAGATAGGCAAGCCATGCCGCCATCACAAGATAATCAGCAGCAAGCTCAAGTCGTAAACGACGTGCTTCTTCAATATAGGCTAGATATTGCTCTGCCAGCGCCAGAATTGAAATGCGATGCAGATCAACCTTCTGGCGGCGCGCCAGCTCAAGCAAGAGATCCAGAGGGCCTTCAAAACCATCAATATCAATCAGCAGAGCATTTTCGCGCTCTGCCCGATCAATTGGTTCGTTGCCATCAAATTGGAGTTCTTGCTTCATGTCACTCCACTATAAGGCGAACGTACGATTAAACGTCAAGCAGAGAAAACAGAATTAAAACGTTGACGCATATCAGCCAGATCAACAGAAGGACGTGGCGCAGCAATCATTTCCAAAGCTGAAACAGCTCTTTTTAAAGCCTGCCCGTCCAGAGCCGGAACTTCAGCCATAACAGCAATCATTTCATCCATCTGGCCATTACAATGCAGGGCGACATCACAACCAGCCGCAAAAGCTGCTTTTGCGCGTTGACCAAGGCTGCCAGCCAGCGCCTGCATAGAAAGATCATCGCTCATTAGCAGGCCACTGAAACCTATATAACGACGAATGATTTCATCAATCACAATTTTGGATGTTGTTGCCGGATTATCTGCATCAATAGCGGAATAGATAACATGAGCCGTCATTGCCAACGGCATATCAGCCAGCTTCGTGAATGGTGCAAAATCCTGCTCCAGCTCTTCACGGGAGCACTCAACGATCGGCAAGCTCAAATGACTGTCAACGCCTGCCCGACCGTGTCCGGGTATGTGTTTGATAACCGGTAGAACTCCACCATCCAACAAACCGTTGGAAGCGGCCAGCCCAAGTGTTGCAACAATCTCAGGCTCATTTCCATAAGCACGGTTACCAATAACATCATGAGCACCCACAACCGGCACATCAAGAACCGGCAGACAGTCAACCGTAATGCCAACTTCTCGCAAGTCACTGGCAATCAGATGAGCACCAAAACGCGTCATCTCAATACCAAGTTTTTGATCGCGAGCATAAACCTCTCCATAAGCATTGCCCGTTGGATAGGCAGGCCAGTCTGGAGGCCCCATACGCTGCACGCGCCCCCCCTCCTGATCAATCAGGATTGGTGTATCATCGCGGCCCGTAATATTACGTAAGGCGTCACAAAGGCGACGAACCTGTTCACGATCAGCGATATTCCGCTTAAAGAGGATAAAGCCCCAAGGATTATTATCCTTGTAAAAAGAGATTTCATCCGGGCTCAGCTCAAGTCCGGAACAACCAATGATTGCTGCACTTATAGCCATGGCAATATCACTCTTTCAGCCAGATTAGTTTCTGGCCACGTAACAATCACCACCAGCAGCCTTAAAGCTGTTGCATAGTGAATTACTATCTTCACGGCTCATACCAACAGAACGAATGCGATAAATTGTTCGACCATTACTTTCAGCAGCCTGAATTGATGGTGAAACATTTGCAAGAACATCCGGATATTGCGCTTTCAGTCGATTGAACCGCGCCAATCCTTCAGCCTCACTGCTTCCCAGACCGAACTGAACAGCATATGGGCCAGTTGAACGCGCAGCCGATGCTGGTGTCTGGGCAGGTGCTTCAACAGCAGCAGTTCGTGTTGGCTGAGCAGGTGCGGTTGCGCGTGGCTCAGGCTGTGGTGCAGGAGCTGGAGATACAGGAGCCGGACTTTCATACGTATCTTCTGGCTCTTCCAGAGCCTGAGATGTCGCGGCTGACTGTGTCTGAATGCTAGTAGTGCTTGTACCAGGAGCAGCAGGCGAAGCTTCACCACCGATCACTGTTCCGTCTGGACGCACAGCAACCGTACGAACACGCCGTGCTTCACCAAGACTATTTACGAAAGCAGCGTTAGCCCGCGCCCCCGTTGCTTCCTGAACATCCACAGGCTGCTCTTCACGATTGACAACCTGAATATTTCCTTCTGAAGCAGCGTTACCCTGATAAATTTGCTTGTTCTGATCAGGAAACTCTTTTCCACCAGGCGTTTCGGGTGCAACCTTTGTAGGTTCATCAGAAGCCGTGACAAGTGGCGGCTCGTTATCTCCGACAATACCCGTATTACGAAGCATCATATAGCCACCAACGGCAGCTCCAGCAACGATTAAGGCCGCCAGACTGATTGCAAGTTTCTTTTTGCCAGACTTCTGAACGGGCATATGAGAGAGTTCTTCAGTCTCATAATAACCCGGCTGATATCCAAGATTTGGGTTGGCATAAGATGGCGTATAACTTTCTGGTGGCAATGTAGCCGACGGAGTCTCCGCAACCTCATCCTGATAAGCGGGTGCCTGAGAATCAAGGTATTGATCTTCCGGCAGAGCAGCCTGAGGAGCTGAAGGCTGGCGTGAATATGTGCCATAAGGACTAGCGGCTGGAGCTGCCTCTGGCTGCTTCACCCCTGCAAAGCCGTCAAATCCTGAGGAAGGCGGCAACGGAGAGTTTGAAAAGCCCTGAAACGGCTGGTTGCCAGCAGGCTTTGAAGCACCACCCAGAATATTTTTAAAAGGATCATCCTGCCCAACAATACGGGCCAGTTCCTGCAACGGATCCGGCATATTTTGTGCAGAAGGCTTAGGCGCAGGCTCCTGCGGCTGAGGCGGGAAGTCTGGCGCAACAGGCGGTAACGCCGGTTCGGCAGTCAAGGTTTCTGCCACAAAAGAATCTTCTGAAGCAGGCTTGATCTGAGGCATGGATGGCGCATTTATCGGCTCACCCGTGAATGAAGGCTCCTGCCGCACCTGTGTCGGCGACGCAGCCGCACGTCTTAGCTGACGATCAATTTCATCAAGATCAACAGTAAACCGCGGTTTTGTCGGCTCATTCATGCGGCCGCCCTCCTATTACTCAAATAAAAACTATCTCATCTCGTCTGGGGCTGAAACACCCAAAACACCAAGACCTGACGCCAAAATATCCCGAACAACAGTCACAAAGACCAAGCGGGCCTTTGTAAGCATTGCATCATCCTGATTAATAAACCGTAATTGCGGCAAGTCCTTGCCTTTATTCCACAAACTATTAAGGCAGCTAGCCAGTTCATAGAGATAAAAAGCCACACGATGGGGCTCATGACTTGCAGCCGCGGCTTCAATAAGACGCGGATACTGGGCAATAAAACGAAACAGCTCAATTTCTGAAGAATCACTCAGGGCAGAAAGATCGACATCTGAAAGCCCCTTAGCCGAAACATCCATGTCTGGCAGAAGTCTCTTCACTTCACGCAGAACGGATGCACAGCGAGCATGGGCATACTGCACATAAAACACCGGATTCTCTTTTGCCATCTCAACCACTTTGGCAAGATCGAAGTCTAACGTACCGTCATTCTTACGGAAAACCATCATGAAACGCACAGCATCAGGCCCGACCTCATCGACAACCTCACGCAGTGTTACAAACTCACCGGCACGTTTGGACATCTTCACCGGCTCACCATTCCGGAGCAAGCGCACCAACTGGCAGAGCTTTACATCAAGCTTGCCCTGCTGATTGGTAATGGCCTTTACAGCAGCCTGCATACGTTTGACATAGCCACCGTGGTCAGCGCCCCAGACGTCAATCATTGATGGGAAGCCACGCTCATACTTTGAATTGTGATACGCAATATCTGCAGCAAAATATGTGTACGACCCATCCGATTTCATCAGTGCACGATCAACATCATCACCAAAATCAGTTGATCGGAAGAGTGTCTGCTCACGATCTTCCCAATCTTCTGGCAGCTGGCCTTTTGGTGGCGGCAGGCGTCCCTCATAGATCAGACCGCGCTCACGCAACGTCTCAATTGTTTTGCGGATTTCATCTGTTCCATTCTGGGTCAGAGATCGCTCTGAGAAAAAGATATCGTGTTTGATATCAAGAGCAGCCAGATCTTCACGGATCATGTCCATCATGGCATCAATGGCGAAGTTACGAACCACTGGCAGCCATTCAGCTTCGCTTTGAGACGTCAGCTCATTGCCATATTTCTTGGCTAAAGACTGACCTACGGAAACAAGGTAATCTCCCGGATAAAGCCCTTCCGGAATTTGCCCGATCTCTTCACCAAGAGCTTCGCGGTAACGCAGATAAGCTGAGCGTGCCAAGACATCAACCTGTGCGCCAGCATCGTTGATGTAATATTCACGCGAGACATTATATCCAGCGAATGAAAGCAGACCTGCAAGAGCATCACCAAATACCGCACCACGACCATGACCTACGTGCATTGGCCCTGTCGGGTTTGCAGATACATACTCGACATTAACCGCCTGCCCCTTGCCCTGCTCGCTCCGTCCAAATTCCTGACCAAGTGCAAGAGCATCTTTCAGAACTTTATGAAACACTTCTGGGACAAGTGTCAGATTGATGAACCCTGGACCTGCAATATCAACCTTAGAAACAAACTCATCACTTTTGAGCTTTTCAATGATCATCTCAGCCAGTGCCCGCGGATTGCTCTTGGCATCTTTTGCGAGAACCATGGCAGCATTTGTTGCGAGATCACCATAAGTCGCATCCCGCGGAGGTTCGACAACAACGCGCCCGGTATCAAGCCCCTCAGGCAATCGCCCTTCGGCAACCAGTGTATTGATAATATCTGTTACGCGACGCTCAAAAAATGCAAAGATATTCATGATCTCTATTCGCAAGGATTCGTTCTGTTTCGGTATATGCAGGACTTAAGGCAGATGTTTACGACTAGCGCAAGCTGGGAACGCTGCCAAATAGCCTCTGATACGCAAGAATAGCATATCTATCAGTCATACCGGCAATATAATTGGCAACTTGCAGCGCTTTCTGAGGCATATCCTGTGTCTGCACCTGCCATTCTTCAGGCATATCACCCTCGTGCTCCATATAGTGCCGGAATAAACTCTCAACGATATTCTCAGCATCCTTGCGAACACTCATCACCCGCTCATGGCGATACATATGCGGATAAAGGAAACCTTTGATTGCCTGATCAGCGGCATGCATCTCAGCAGAAAATGTTACCTGTGTTTTTGATGCATGACGGATATCATCTGCGCTCTTTGGATTAAGAGCCGCAAGATTAAGATCACTTTCGCGTACAACATCTTCAACAAACCGGGTAATCAGCCGACGTGTCAGCTCATGACCACGGCGCTCAGTACTCAGATCTGGATAGCGGCTATCAATCTCATCAAGCAACGCATTCAACAGGGGAATTTCACGCAGCTCATCAAGCTCAAACAGGCCTGCCCGCAAACCGTCATCAATATCATGGGTGTTATAGGCAATATCGTCGGCAATTGCAGCGGCCTGCGCCTCACCGCTGGCATATGTATCCAGCCATAAATCCTGCTGTTTATTGTAATCCAGAATAAGCTGAGGAATACCACTGACTTTATAACGCTCGGTCGGCGTGCCATCCTTATTCAGCAACGGGCCATTATGTTTGACGAGACCTTCCAAGGTTTCCCATGTCAGATTCAGACCATCATGCTCGGCATAATGGTTCTCCAGTCTGGTCACAATGCTGAGTGCCTGCGCATTATGATCAAACCCACCATAGCTTTTCAGACAACGGTTTAAGGCATCCTCTCCGGAGTGCCCAAATGGTGTGTGACCAAGATCATGCGACAGCGCCAAAGCCTCTGCCAGATCCTCATCCAGCCCAAGTGACCGGGCAATAGCACGGGAAATCTGAGCAACCTCAATCGTATGCGTCAAACGTGTCCGGTAATGATCACCTTCGTGATAGACGAAAACCTGTGTTTTATGCTTAAGGCGACGAAACGCAGATGAGTGAATAATACGGTCTCTATCGCGTTGAAACTCACTTCTGGTCGGGGATGTATCGGTAGGAAAAAGCCGACCCCGGCTGTTTGCAGGATCACAAGCATAAGGAGCCCGCCACCTTTCACCAAAAGACTTCACCCGTTTCTCCTCCTGACACATCCATGTGTCACCACACACGACCTTTACGCATATATGAATATTCTTCTTCAGGGCTGCTTGAAGCTGCCATGATTAGTACTTAGTTTTAACAGTAAAGGATTCGCAGGAGAAAAACCTGCAAATTATGAAGCGGAAACAATGAGCATTACAGTTACTGAGCGTGCGGCAAAGCGCATTAATACCATTCTGGCGAAAGAACCTGAGGGAGCGATGCTCCGTATCAGCGTCAATGGTGGCGGCTGCTCAGGCTTTCAGTATGCCTTTGATATTTCACCAGATAGAAATGCCGATGATACTGCCATTGAAAAAGATGGCATCACCGTTCTGGTTGACGAGATTTCCCTGCAATATCTGGATGGTGCCACAGTTGATTTTATTGATGACCTGATGGGGCAATCATTCCGTATTGAGAACCCCCAGGCAACAAGCTCGTGTGGCTGCGGAACCTCCTTCTCAATATAAGTTTTCCTTAAAACAAAAAACCACCGGTTACATTCAACCGGTGGTTTTTCTTATATGACATCAGTTTTTAAACTGATCTTATTTCTCTGGCAGATTCAGACGAATGCTGAGTTCACGTAGCTGCTTTGGCGAAACGTTTGATGGGGCACCCATCATCAGGTCTTCTGCGCGCTGGTTCATTGGATAGAGAACAACTTCACGCAGGTTCTGCTCATCACACAGCAACATCACAATACGGTCAATGCCTGGTGCGATACCACCGTGCGGAGGAGCACCAAGGCTCAGGGCCTTCAGCATGCCACCGAACTTCTCTTCCAGAACATCACTGCCATAGCCAGCAATCTCGAAAGCCTTATGCATAATGTCCGGGCGGTGGTTACGAATAGCGCCAGAAGACAGCTCGTAACCGTTACAGACGATATCATACTGGAATGCATTGATTGACAGGATTGTATCCTTGTCATTCGGATCCAGAGCCATAAAGGCATCATGATCATAGTTTGGCATGGAGAATGGGTTGTGTGAGAAGTCGATGCGCTTCTCATCTTCATTCCATTCATACATTGGGAAGTCTGTGATCCAGCAAAGGATGAACTGGTCTTTATCACCAAGACCAAGGTCATCACCAATGCGGACACGTGCCTTACCAGCCAGAGAAACAGCCTTATTCTTTTCATCAGCGGCAAAAAAGACCGCATCACCAGCTTTAAGGCCTGCTTTCTTGGCGATGATTTCCTGTACGTTTTCAGGAACGAACTTGGCAATTGGCCCCTTACCGACCAGCTTGCCATCCTGCTCTTCAAAGATGATGTAGCCAAGACCTGGAGCACCCTCACCACGAGCCCAGTCATTGATCTTATCGAAGAATGAACGTGGCTGTGTTGCGGAGCCCGGAGCCGGAATGGCGCGAACCACACCGCCAGCTTTGACAACATTCTTAAAGGCATTGAAGTTGACATCATCACGAAGGAATTCTTCGGACACATCAACAATTTCAATCGGGTTGCGCAGGTCCGGCTTATCAGAGCCGTACTTCAACATAGATTCAGCATATGGAATACGCTGGAAGACTTTACTGACAGGACGTCCATTAGCGAATTCTTCAAAGACACCACGCAGAACCGGCTCAATCGCCTGGAACACATCTTCCTGAGTGACAAAGCTCATTTCAATATCGAGCTGATAGAACTCACCCGGGCTGCGGTCAGCACGCGCATCTTCATCACGGAAGCAAGGAGCGATCTGGAAATAGCGGTCAAAGCCCGCAATCATCGTCAGCTGTTTGAACTGCTGAGGAGCCTGAGGCAATGCGTAGAACTTGCCGGGATGCAAACGTGACGGCACGAGAAAATCGCGAGCACCTTCTGGAGAAGAAGCTGTCAGGATTGGCGTCTGAAACTCAAAGAAGCCCTGATTTTTCATACGCGTACGCAGCGAATCAATGATTGCACCACGCTTCATGATATTCTGGTGCAGCTTCTCACGGCGCAGATCAAGGAAGCGATAACGCAGGCGTACATCTTCCGGATATTCCTGATCACCGAAAACAGGCATTGGCAGTTCAGCTGCCGGGCCAAGAATTTCCATATCAGTGATAAAGATTTCAACCATACCGGTTGGCAGTTCAGGATTCTCGGTTCCTTCAGGACGCTTGCGTACCTTGCCATCAAAGCGGACGACCCACTCAGAGCGAACGGTTTCAGCCATCTTGAATGCTGCGGAATCCGGGTCAACAACACATTGTGTCATGCCATAATGGTCGCGCAAGTCGATGAAGAGCAAACCACCATGATCTCGGATACGATGGCACCAGCCTGACAATCTGACGGTTTCGCCAACGTGGCTTTCGCGGATATCTCCGCAGGTATGACTGCGATAACGATGCATGGTCTGATCTGCTCTTGTTGATCTGCTCGGTTGCCAGATTTCTCTGACAATGAATATGTTAGAAAACTAAAACACCCCACGCGCAAGAGCCCTTGCCAAACGTGAATGTTTCCAAGAAACATGACTTAGCCATTTATTCCCAAAAGACCAAGGCTAATTTGAATTTTTCTGACGAAACATACCCATATTTCCACGTTTCCCTAAAAAATTCCTTTTCTAATGCTTACAGATCAGGCAGTTACATACCCCAAGCACAGCTGAATCGCTGGTATATTATCTTGAGAGATAATAATCTTATAAGCAGTCAGCTTACGTCACTTAGGATATCTGAACGCTGCCCATGGAACTGAATACGACCCCAATAACAACAACAGATGCTTTGCGTGCAGTCTGTGACCGTCTGGCCCAACATCCTTTTATTACTGTCGATACAGAGTTTATGCGCGAAAGCACGTATTACCCTGTGCTTGACCTTATTCAGATTGCCAGTCTTGATGAAGCTGTTCTGATTGACCCGCTGGCAGACAAGATTGATCTTCAGCCATTTCTAGATCTCATGGCCAATGAGCGCGTGATTAAGGTTTTTCACTCCGCGCGTCAGGATCTCGAGATCATCTGGAATCTTGGACAGATTATCCCTACCCCGCTTTTTGATACCCAGATTGCCGCAATGGTTTGCGGCTACGGTGATTCCGTCTCTTATGAGCAGCTTTGCAATGATCTGGCGAATGCCAAGATTGATAAATCCTCCCGCTTCACAGACTGGTCACGTCGCCCACTCAGCGAAGCACAGCTGACCTATGCCCTGAGTGATGTCACTCATCTGACAAAAATCTACCAGAAGCTTATAGCTGAGTTGGAAGAAAGCGGACGCCTTGGCTGGATAGATGAGGAGATGAGCATCCTCACCTCCCCAGATACTTATAAGGCTGATCCTGAGAATGCATGGCGCCGTCTTGCTGGCCGGTTACGTAAATCAAAAGACCTGCCCGTACTAATGGAACTCGCAGCATGGCGTGAGCGGGAAGCCCAGAGAAGAGATGTCCCACGTGGACGTATCCTGAAAGATGAAGTGCTGGTTGATGTCGCGACATCTGCGCCACGTAGCGTGGATGCACTTGGAAAACTGCGTTCAATCCCAAAGGGTTTCGAGCGTTCCCAGACAGGTACGGATCTTCTGGAGGCGGTAGAACTTGGCCTGACACGTGACCCTGATACTGTTCCAAGGCTTGAAAAACATCGCCCGAAGAATGGCGGTGGAGCAACAGTCGAACTGCTAAAGGTGCTCTTAAAAGCAGTCTCAGAGCAGGAAAAAGTAGCCCCAAAAGTTATTGCCAATACTGATGATTTGGAAGCTATTGCCACAAATGATGAAGCAGATGTTCCAGCCCTACAGGGATGGCGGCGTCAACTGTTTGGCAATAAAGCCCTTGCCCTGAAAAAAGGGGAATTGGCACTTGCTATCTCTAAAGGGCGTGTCTCACTCATAGAGATTAACTGACGCTATCAGATAATCTCTATCCGTGTTTCCAGCTTCAAAAGTTTTCCAAGCTGACGCATACGTGTCTCTAAACGCTCTCCATTCAACTCTTCCAGATGTTTTGGAAGCTGAAGGACAATTGTATTGGCAACAACAGCCAATGGAGCCTGAGGTAATATTCCCTTGGTGGCAAACGAGATTGTATAAGCCACACGCATAAGGCCTGCCAGCAATCTGGCCCGCATGAACAGTTGTTCTCCTGCAAGCTCCCTCATTTCTGTACTGGCTTTTGAGGCTGCAATTCCTTCAAAGCGGAAAAAGACGGCAAGTGCCAGAAATGTCCGGCCAGGATGATCAATGCCGACAGTCGCAGCGTGCCCGATAACATTCAGGCTCTGTTCTCCCCGATAATCTGGATGTGAGCGCCAGCTGACATCAGAGAGAAGACAAGCCGCATAACGCAATCGCTGTTCGTATTCTGTTTCCTTGAGGGCTAAAGTCCCAATGAAACGATCGGTCCATAGCGCAAGCTCATGACCATGTTCAGGGCACCGTGATCGTGCAAAGTTAAAATCATTTGCAACAGAGAGAAGCGGATCAATTTTCTTCGTCTCTTCATCAAGCCCTTCAAACAGAAGCCCTTCACGAACACCGTTTGCAGAAATAATAATCTCTGATGGTTTGCCAAGACGAATGATCTCTTCCAGCACAACAGCGCCATAAGCCAGAAGCTGGTGACGGGCACTTGAAATACTATCAATATCCTTAAGTGTTTCAGTTTTTGCCTGCTCCAGCATTTCCAAAAAGCTGAGACTGTCATTCGGACGTATCAGATATCCATGCATCACATGTAAAGGATGGTTCACCTGAGCCTGATGTAGCTTGGCAATGGCACGCCATGTTCCACCAACGGCATAGAACCGGCGCCCTTGCAGGCGTTCCAGATAAGGGGCAGCATTCTTCAGGGTATCTATGGCAATCTTCTGGGCTTTCTTGACGGAGTTTCCAGAGAGATCTTTAAGGGCCAAACCGCCGAGCGGCATGGTAATTCCCTTACCGGTTTCCATACCATCGACTTCAACAAGCTCAAGGCTACCACCACCCAAATCACCAACAATACCATTGGGCTTGTAAAAGCTGGAAATGACTCCAAGACCAGATAAATAAGCTTCGCGTTCACCGGATATGAGCTCAACCTGCCGGCCAATAATCTTCTCGGCTTTTGCCAAGAAAGCAGGCCCATTGCTTGCATCGCGCGCTGCTGCTGTGGCCAGCACCCGAATATCCTGAACCTGTAGCTGTTCGCAGATCAGGCGGAAACGGGATAAGGCCTTTAAAGCCTTTTCCATTCCATCTGCTGGAAGTTTCTTTGTAATCTGGACATTGCGGCCCAAACCACAAAGCATCTTTTCATTATAAATCGGGCTTGGTGTCCGGACTGAGCCTTCATAGACAACCAGACGAACAGAGTTTGAGCCAAGGTCGACAATAGCAATAGGCTTGCTAAGAGCCGGATCACGGCGCATATCAACCTGTTGCTTAAAGAGAACTTCGAGTTCTTTCAGAGCCAATGTTTTATCCTGTCCGTTTTTTATGCTTTGCCAGACGCTTAGGGCTAGACTTGCGCAGAGATTTTCCGCGGCCCGAAAGCGATGGATTTGTCATAAAATACTGGTGGGCATTGAAGGGTTTTTCGTCATCGTCGCGTTTAATACGCGCGCTACCGCCTGATGGCAAGATTGCCCAGCTCTGCTCATTATCAAGGAGATTGGCTTGCATAATCTGATCAAGAACCTGCTCATGCACCGTCTCATTCAGTATTGGCAGTAAAACTTCCACACGACGATCAAGGTTGCGCGTCATCAGATCAGCTGAGGAAATATAGACATGAGCATTTGGGTTGGGCAGGCTTTCGCCATTCCCGAATGCATAGATCCGCTCATGTTCCAGAAAGCGTCCGACAATCGATTTAACGCGAATATTCTCAGAGAGACCTTTAATCCCCGGCCGCAGGCAACAAATCCCTCGAACAATAAGGTCAATCTGAACACCGGCATTACTGGCATCATACAACGCATCAATAATTGTTGGATCGACTAGCGAATTACACTTCAACCAGATGGCGGCAGGTCTCCCGTTCCGCGCACTGTCAATCTCTTCACCGATATGCTGGAGTATCCGCTTCTTCAGTGTCAGCGGTGAAATCGCCATGCGCTCAAGCCCAACTGGCTCGGCATACCCTGTGATAAAATTAAAGACCCGGGATACATCGCGTCCAACAACCGGATCTGCCGTGAAGAACGAGAGATCGGTATAGACCCGCGCTGTCTGCGGATGGTAGTTGCCTGTTCCAATATGGCAATAGCTAACGAGATTGCCACCCTCACGGCGCGCAACCAGCGACAGCTTGGCGTGTGTTTTCAGCTCAAGGAAGCCAAAAACAACCTGTGCCCCTGCCCGTTCCAAATCTTTTGCCCAACGGATGTTGGCTTCTTCATCGAAGCGCGCTTTCAGCTCCACCAAAGCCGTCACTGACTTACCTGCCTCAGCTGCCTCTGCCAGAGCGGCAACAATCGGTGAGTTTGATGATGTGCGATACAAAGTCTGCTTGATGGCAACCACATTCGGATCACGAGCAGCCTGCAGCAAAAACTGCACCACAACATCAAAAGATTCATAAGGGTGGTGAACAATGATATCTTTTTCGCGAATAGCTGCGAAGCAATCACCGCCCTTTTCCCGAACCCGCTCCGGAAAACGCGGATTATATGTTTTGAACTTCAGATCAGGACGGTCAACATCAACCAGCTGCGAGACATCGCGCAGTGCCAATAGACCTTCTGAAACCACAATATTCTCAAGCGGAATTTCTAGTTCTTCAGCCACGAAATAACGGAGCTCTTCCGGCATGGCCTGTTCGACCTCAAGCCGAATAACACTTCCGTGACGGCGCTTGCGTAATGCGCTTTCAAACACCCGCACAAGGTCTTCAGCCTCTTCCATGACTTCAAGGTCACTATCGCGGACAACACGGAAGGTTCCATAGCCAGCAAGCTTATATTCGGGAAAAAGCTTTCCGATGAACATAACAATGGTTTGCTCAAGGGTCACAAAACGTAACTCACCACTGCCCTGAAAGTCTGGGAGGCGGATAAATCTGTCTACCTTGCTGGGTGCACGCACAAGTGCGTTCAAGGCTTTACCTTTTGGCGCTATAAGCTTGAGGGCCAGAGCAGATCCTAAATTTGGAATGAAAGGAAACGGATGAGCTGGGTCAATCGCCAATGGTGTCAAAATGGGGAAGATGTGATTGAGGAAATATTCCTCAAGCCATTCATGATCAGCTTTATTGAGATTCTCGACCTCTGATAAAACAATGCCAACCTTTTCAAGCTCAGCGCGCAATGTCAGCCAACGCTGTTGCTGTTCAGACACCAACTCCCGAATATCGGTGCTGAGTTGTGCTAACTGTTCTTTTGGTGTCAGACCATCTTGCGACAGCGCCGAAACGCGTGAGCGTATCTGCCCTTTAAGGCCGGCAACCCGAACCATGATAAATTCATCAAGGTTATTCGCCGAAATTGTCAGGAAGCGAAGCTGTTCGAGAAGAGGATGATCTAGATTAGCAGATTCTTCCAGCACACGCCGGTTAAACTCAATCCAGGATTGTTCGCGATTAAAAAAGCGTTCGGGTAAAGACCTTATATCTTCATCCTTACCAGTCTCTATGGAAACGGCAGAGCCTGCTTTGGCCCTTCCGGCTGTATCCTTATCCATAAAAGCTCCTGCATAACAGACGGCTTCTCAGCCGCTTTTTATATTATGCTCTTATTCAATGAACTGTCCATTACGAAACAGTATTTAAACATCGTTCTCTTCACGGCCGAGAATGTCAGATACCATTGTTTTGGTTATACGCCGACGACGGCTCAATGCCTCTTTATCAAGGAGAGATACCAGCTTTTCAGCTCGCGAGAGTGAACGTGCAAGCCGCACAACGATATACTCAATGATCGAGGTATCAACGATCAGCTGCCGATCCATGAAAAGCTTCACCAATACGGCGCCCAACAATGCATTATCAGCCGCTTCCATAGAGACACTCGGAGCCAACCTTAACCGTGAGACGAGATCGGGCGTATTAAGCCCCCACTCACCTAAAGGTTTAGCCGCGGTGATAACCACATAACTTCCTTTTTCGCGTGTAAGGTTCAGCAGATGAAAGAAAGCAGCCTCATCAATCAGAGCCTGATCAGCATCCTCAATCAGCAAAGCCCCATTTGAGGCCAGATGTGGCACCCGATCTTTTGTCAGAGCGAAAGCATCTATTGTCCACGCATGCGCCTGCTCGGCCCAAATTGCAGCAAGGTGGCTTTTTCCACTTCCCTCAGGCCCGAATAACAAAAGAACATTATCGGGCCACTCGGGCCATGCCTCAAGAAGATTATAGGCAAGCTCGTTTGAGGGGCTAACGAGAAAGTCTTCTCTGCCAAATCTTGGTTCCATACCAAGATCAAAAGTAAGCTGTTTTGGATTATCAGTCATTTTTCTTACTTCTTGACGCTTTGGGTTTCTCTCCAAGATACAGGCTGCTTTCAAGATACTTTGTAGATGCAAAACGAACGAGCACCCCAATAACAGCAGCCATAGGAGCAGCAATTAAAAGACCACCAAAACCAAAGACAGAACCAAAGGCAAACAGCGCAAACATCAGCCAGACCGGGTGAACTCCGATAGCGTTGCCCACCAGTTTCGGCGAAAGAATATTTCCTTCAATGAACTGCCCACCCAAAAAGACACCTAGTGTTGCCGCAACCATAGGCCATTCTGGCCAGAACTGCGCAATAGCAACACCGACTGCAAGAACAAGCCCCGTCAAAGATCCGACATAAGGAATGAAACTTATTAGCCCGGCAACCAGACCAATCATGACACCAGAATTCAAGCCTATCAGCCACAGACCGGTTGCATAGATCAGTCCAAGGAGCAGACAAACCAAGAACTGGCCTCTGAAGAAGCCATCCAGAGCTGCACTGATTTCACGCCCCAACTGCCAAACCGTTTCCGCATGCTGGACCGGTATGTACGCATTTATCGTTTTCATCAGAGAACGCCAATCTACCAGCAGGTAGAAAACCACGACAGGTGTAATCACTACGAGAGAAGCGAACGAAACCAGAGCCTGCCCACCAGAAACGAGAGAACTCAGGAATGTACCAATCCAGGTTGCAGCCTGAGCTGTAAATTCTCCCATATTCTTCTGTATCTGGGGAACGAGATCATGACTGTTAAAGCGGTTGAGCAAATATGGAACAAACTCAGATATAAAAGCCTGTAACCGCTCAATATCTGAGGGCAACCTAGCGGCCAAAGCAGACAGTTGATGGACAAGTGCCGGGATTCCGAGAAGCAACAGAAAAGCCATGATCAGCACGATACCTGACATAATCAGCACCGTTGCCATTAAACGAGAGAAACGTTTGGTTTGAAGCCAATTCGCAATCGGATTTAACAGATATGTAATCACCAGTGCGACAATAAACGGTAAAGCGACACTCCATAGCAGCCATAGCGCGCCCAAAAAGACGACACCAATGACAGTCCAGAAAACAGTCTCCTTGTTGAATTTCATATTTATCTCTCGACATAAACTTTCTGGACTAGATGTAGCTTAAAGTTTTCTTTTAACAACACCAACATGGGATTTATACCTGTTATTCAGCCATCCATATGCCGCATCCACCCCATAAAATATGCTGAAGCAGAGGCAATTGTCAGAGCAGTTACCGTCAACATAAGTGCAAAATTAACGGCACTGATATCAATACCAAACGCATTTGCGCCAAGAAGAGCAGCTGCATACGATATCTGGGCGGCCGTATTGAGCTTACTGATAATCAGCGGTTTAATCTCTATCGGCTTATCCATAACCCAAGAAAGAATAACGGCACTGACAATCAAGATATCCCGAAAGACAACAATAATAACAAACCATGCAGGCAAGAGCTTGATTGCAGCCAGTGTTACAAAAATTGACACCATCAAAGCCTTATCAGCTAAGGGGTCAATATAGGCACCAAACTCACTTTGCATATTAAAGCGACGGGCAATAAAACCATCCAGCCCGTCTGATATGCCTGCAATAACAAATAAGGCAAAGGCAAAGCCCCAGTTCTCGGAAAGGATCATGACAATCACAACCGGAACAATGACGAGACGTGCTATCGTGATGAGATTTGGTATAGTCATTTCAATTACTTCGTTCAGTTCCCTAACTTAATCATCGCTCATCAGGATTACGAGGCCTGAATACAAAAGATTTATGACAAATCAATATCAAGGGGCGCAGGCGTGTTCATAATTCGTTGTTACTAATGAAAATTGCATCAATTCTCTTGCGCTTCGCCGCATAGAACTTTACTCACAACGGTATTCCGCCATCTTCCATGCAAGATGGATGCTGGTGCCCGTTTATATGTTGATACGGTATAAAACCGTAAAGGTGAAACCATGGCTGAGAATAGCAAAAATAGTATGACATACGCCCAGTCCGGGGTTGATATTGATGCTGGCAATGCCATGGTTGAGCAGATTAAACCACTTGTTAAAGCAACGCGCCGCTCTGGTGCAGATGCGGAAATTGGTGGGTTTGGCGGTCTGTTTGATCTTAAGGCGGCCGGATTTAAGGACCCAATCCTTGTTGCAGCCAATGACGGCGTTGGCACCAAGGTCAAGATTGCAATTGAGAGCGGCATTCACCACACAATCGGTATTGATCTTGTTGCCATGTGTGTGAACGATATCATCGTTCAGGGTGCTGAGCCCCTTCTGTTTCTCGATTATTTTGCCACAGGCAAGCTTGCCCCATCCGTTGGTGTTGAGATTGTCAGAGGTATTGCAGAGGGCTGTTTACAGGCAGGCTGTGCGCTCATTGGTGGTGAAACGGCAGAGATGCCGGGTCTCTATTCAGATGGCGACTATGATCTGGCCGGTTTTGCCGTTGGTGCGGCAGAACGTGGAACACTTCTGCCGAAGAATGTGTCTGAAGGTGATGTGCTGATTGGCCTTCCGTCCTCGGGTGTTCACTCAAACGGGTACTCACTGGTCAGAAAGATCGTTGAAGTTTCCAAGCTGTCATGGAATGACCCTGCCCCGTTTAAACCAGATTATCCACTTGCTCTCGCCCTGCTTGAGCCAACACGTATCTATGTGAAGCCGCTGCTTAAAGTGATCCGCTCAACAGGCGCTATTCACGGGCTGGTACATATTACAGGCGGTGGCTTCCCTGAGAATATTCCACGCATTCTGCCACAAGGCCTTGGCGCAAGACTGGACCTCTCCAGTTTCTCTTTACCACCTGTCTTTAAATGGCTTGCTCAGGTTGGCAATGTTGCAGAACATGAAATGTTGCGCACGTTCAACTGTGGTTTCGGCATGATTGTTGTCGCAGAGGCTGGCAGGGAAACTAAGGTTCTCTCAGCCTTGGAAGCAGAAGGCGAAAAAAAGCCTGTCATCATTGGCTCCATCGTCAAGCACCATTCTGGTGAACGCGTTGAAACCGTTGGTTCTCTCGCACTTTGAGGATTTCATGAACAAGACATCCGAGAAGAAAAGAATTGCAGTTCTGATTTCAGGCCGCGGTTCAAATATGCTTTCTCTCCTTAAATTGAGAAATGAAAGCGATTTTAACGGTCTGTTCTCTCTTGTCTTATCCAATAAAGCTGATGCGAAAGGCCTTGAGACCGCACGCAATGAAGGCATTGAAACGGTTTTTATTGATCATAAAGCTTTCCCAGATCGTGAGAGTTTTGACCGTGAGATGCATGCCACATTGCTAAACCACAAGATTGATTTTGTGGTTCTCGCAGGCTTCATGCGCATTCTCTCATCATGGTTTGTTGAGCAGTGGGAAGGTCGGATGATCAACATTCATCCATCCCTGCTCCCCTTATTTCGTGGCGTTGACACACACCGTCGTGCCCTTGAGGAAGGCGTTCGCCTTCATGGCTGCACCGTGCACTATGTTGTCCCTGAACTTGATGCAGGCCCAATCATTGCCCAAGCAGCCGTCCCTGTATTGCCTGATGACACCGAAGAAAACCTAGCCAGCCGTGTTCTTAAGCAAGAGCATATTCTCTATGCCCAGGCACTTAAAATGATATGTAACCACACGGTTTGCCTAGAGGGCGGTAAAGTCCTCTACCAAAAGAACGGCGCATTGCAGCAGGAAACGGCACAGTTAAGCGCACCGTTTGCATAGAAGATTACCCGCTAAAGCCCTCATATTCATGAGGTTTGCACTTTCTTAAAGACACATGATTGTCATGGAAGGCTGCGCCGCCATAGGGCGCTGGCGTATCCGCCCCTGTGAGGGTGTTAATACCACGCCCATCGGGATGCGCCTCATTTGGCCAGATGCCCTCTGCAATCAGAACACCCGGCTTAACACCATCAAACACCCGGGCTCGCAGCAAGACACTACCACGTTTATTTTCCAGACAAACCCATTCATCTGTAGCAACCCCTGCGGCACGTGCATCATCTGGATGCACCATCACTTGCGGATAAGCTTCTTTCGCAATGGAGCTAGGCGTTTCAGTAAAACTGGAATTCAGAAAATTTCTGGCTGGTGAAGTTGCCAATCTGAACGGGTAGAGATTGGTTGCCTCCTCAATAACGTCCCAATGGTCAGGCATCTTTGGCATCTGCTGCCAAGGGCCTGTAAGGCCGTTATTCTTGTTCGGAACAGTCGCCCAGTCCGGTTTAAAGCGAAACTTGCCGTCAGGAAAACCAAAACCTTTAATAAAATGCCCATCTTCAAAGGTTACAGGAATAATCTTGTGAACCTCTTCCTCAAGCTGCTCCAATGTTCCCCAACCAGAATCCTCTAAAATACGATCGGCAACTTCGCGAGACGTCTGCTTAAAAGCGCTGTAGTCTACGTCAAGCCTGTGAGCGAGATCAGATATAACATCATGGTTTGAGCGGCATTCTCCGGGTGGCTCAATCAGCTTGGGGCCAGACTGAATATTGGACTGTCCACCAGCTGAATAGATATCATCATGTTCAACAAATGTTGTTGCTGGCAGTACAATATCAGCCATCAACGCCGTTTCTGTCATAAACTGCTCGTGGACACAGACAAACAGATCATCCCGTAAGAAGCCCTGCTTTACCAGCTCCTGCTCAGGTGCAACCGAAACCGGGTTGGTGTTCTGTATCAGCATGGCTCGAACTGGAGGCCCATTTCTCAGCGCTTGAGCATCGCCTGTCAGCACACGTCCGATCTGTGATTGATCCAATTGCCTGACGGAAGGATCAACATAGCTCTCAGCCTCAATGACCTTTCTATCCCAATGATAGATGCCGCCATAATTAAAGAAAGCACCGCCTCCTTCATATTGCCATGCACCTGTAACAGCCGGAATGCTCAAGGCGGCATGCATATTGACAGAGCCATTGCGCTGACGTGCAAATCCGTAGCCTAAACGGAAGAATGTCTTTTTCGTCTCACCAATAAGCTTGGCAAACGCCTCAATCTCTTCAAAGCTTAGGCCCGTAATATCAGATGCCCATTGTGGGGTTTTGTCTGCCAGATGCTGATGCAGCTCATGGGGATGGTCCGTATAGCGTTCAAGATACTCCCAATCAGCGAAGCCGTCCCGAAACAGAATATGCATAACAGCACAGGCGAGCGCACCATCAGTCCCCGGGCGTAATATCAAAGGCATATCGGCCTGTTTGACCGTCGCGTTGTCATAGATATCAATGACAACAAGCTTGGCACCTCGCTCTTTGCGTGCCTTCATGACATGGGTCATGACATTAACCTGCGTGTGAACAGGATTTGTTCCCCAGATCACGATACAATCGGATTGTGCCATCTCAAGAGGATTAACACCCAGCATTGTACCCGTACCGGCAAGATATCCTGTCCAGGCAAGTGTCGTGCAGATTGTTGAGTATTGTCCGGAATATTTCTTGATATGCCGCAGAGCATTTATGCCATTACGCATAACATGGCCCATTGTGCCGGCATAATAATAAGGCCAGACTGCTTCTGAACCATACGCCTCTTCCGTCTCACGGAATTTTGAGGCCACAACCGTCATGGCTTCATCCCAACTGATGCGCTCAAACTGGCCAGAGCCCTTGGGCCCGACACGCTTTAACGGATACAGAAGACGGTTTGGATTATGAACACGCTCGGCATAACGGGCAACCTTGGCGCAAATAACACCAGCGGTATACGGATTACTTTTCGCACCATAGACACGGCCAATTCGGCCACCGTCATGAATATCAATTTCCAGAGAACACGTTGAAGGGCAATCATGCGGGCAAACCGAAGACTTACGCTCAACGGATATTTTGCGTGCGACAGGCATCTTTACAAATCATCCCTGTTTTCTGGAAACAGATATGACAATGTAAATTTTTACGACACAAGGCAATAAAAAAGGCGACCATCCGGCCGCCTTTTTAGATAAAGTTTATAGAATTTAGCCAACAATCTCATTACCAGCAAAGAACTGGGCAATTTCAATTGCAGCATTTTCACGGCTGTCAGAACCGTGAACGGTATTTTCGCCAACCGACAGCGCAAACAGCTTACGGATTGTACCTTCAGCAGCATTTGCAGGGTTTGTTGCACCCATAACATCACGGTAACGGACGATAGCGTCTTCACCTTCGAGAACCTGTACAACAACAGGGCCAGAAACCATGAAATCAACCAGCTCACCAAAGAACGGACGCTCACGGTGAATGGCATAGAATGTTTCCGCCTGAGCACGTGTCATCTGAACACGCTTCTGCGCAACGATCCGCAGACCAGCCTTTTCAATAACAGCATTAACCGAACCTGTCAGGTTACGCTTTGTTGCATCGGGCTTAATAATTGAAAAGGTATGTTCTACAGCCATCTTAGGTATCCCGTTTGTTTATAGATTAAAATCGGTGCGTCTCTATATCGCTTAAGCAAGCAAACGACAAGCTCTGTCTGATACTCACGCGAACACCGAAATATTGCTCAAGTACCATAGAAATAAAGAAATAGCGGAGTATTCGAATACTCCGCTATCCTAATGTATTATCTGGCTTTTTGACCGAACAGAACAGCCTGAACTGCAGGATCCTGCATATTATTAGCCTCACGGGACGCTTCACTTAAAGCCAAGCCCTTCTGTACGGCAGGGCGAGCCAAGACATCTTCAAGCCAACGTTTAACATGAGGAAAATCTTCAATGTTCTGGCCTTGTCGTTCCCAAAGTTTAGCCCAGCCAACGATAGCCATATCAGCAATTGAATAGTCACCTGCAACAAACTTATTATCTGCAAGACGCTTATTAAGAACTCCATACAAGCGATTGGTTTCATTTGTATATCGTTCAATTGCATATGGTACTTTCTCAGGGGCATAAACACGAAAATGATGTGTCTGCCCCAACATTGGTCCAAAGCCTGCCATCTGCCAGAACAGCCATTCATCAACCAGGACACGCGCTCTTTCATCCTGCGGATAGAACTTCCCGGTCTTGCGACCGAGATACTGAAGGATCGCTCCAGATTCAAAAATAGATATTGGTTTTCCGTCTGGACCATCAGGGTCGATAATTGCCGGCATCTTGTTGTTTGGAGAAATCTTCAGGAAGTCAGATTTGAACTGATCTCCCTTACCGATATTGACCATATGAACATTATACGGCAGCCCGCATTCTTCAAGCATGATGGAGATTTTCCAACCATTCGGAGTTGGCCAGTAATACAGTTCAATCGGATTAGACATCTTTTTCTCCTCTGAGGCTGCGCAAGATCGCCCTCAGTATTTAAGGCCATTCATTCAGCTACAAGCTTTACCCTATGAAAAAATGGCTTGCATAGTATGCAGCTAATTGCCTGAAAGTAGCAATCAAAAGCTCTTGTCAAACGCAATAAAAATAGAACAAATAAAGAACAAACAATTTCTACCGCCTATATTACTAATCAATTTCACAACCATCAACTTTGAAAAGGGTTCTTACATGCGCCTGTTTCTTTCCCTTCTTTTGTCGGCATCTCTCATTTCTTTTACCCCTGCTCTTTCAGTTGCCCAGACAGCAGCGAAAAAGCCAGAAGTTCAGAAAGGCCAAACTGAAAAGGTAATCAGTCCCGGTCAGCTGGCAGCACGGGAACGCCAGAAGACCTGCGGCGTGGAATGGAAGAAAATCAAAGGAACAAAAGCTGCTGACGGTAAGGCCTGGCCACAATTCTGGAGTGAGTGCAACAAACGCCTGAAAGGTCAGCAGGCTTAAACCCCCTTAAAATGAGAACGCCGCCTTTCGGCGGCGTTCTCATCGCAATCATTCAATACCAAGTTTGCTCTTAAGCAGTTCATTCACCGCCTGCGGGTTGGCCTTACCGCCCGTAGACTTCATAACCTGCCCCACGAACCAGCCAAGCAATGTTGGCTTTTCCTTAGCCTGTTCAACTTTATCCGGATTGGCAGCAATGATTTCATCAATTGCCTTTTCAATGGCACCGGTGTCTGTCACCTGCTTCATGCCGCGCTGTTCAACGACGTCGCGTGGGTTACCACCTTCAGTCCAGATAATTTCGAACAGATCTTTAGCAATCTTGCCTGAAATAACCTTTTCGCCGATCAGATCAACGATTTCGCCAAGCTGAGCAGCTGAAACCGGAGAATTCTCAATATCAAGGCTTTCCTTGTTCAGACGGCCAAACAGCTCGTTAATGACCCAGTTCGCAGCAATCTTGCCATCACGGCCCTTAGCAACTTCTTCATAGAAATCACCAAAGACGCGCTCCAGAACCAGAACTCCGGCATCATAGGCTGGAATTCCGTATTCTGCCATGAAGCGGGCTTTCTTTTCATCAGGAAGCTCTGGCAGGTCTTTCGCCAGATTATCGATGAATGCCTGATCAAATTCCAATGGCAACAGATCTGGATCCGGGAAGTAGCGGTAATCGTGTGCTTCTTCCTTGGAGCGCATGGAGCGTGTCTCACCCTTGGATGGGTCAAACAGGCGTGTCTCCTGATCGATCTCGCCACCATCTTCGAGAATACCGATCTGGCGACGGGCTTCATATTCGATAGCCTGACCGATAAAGCGGATAGAGTTGACGTTCTTGATCTCACAACGCGTACCAAGCGGCTCACCCGGGCGACGAACAGAAACGTTTACGTCTGCACGCAGATTGCCCTTTTCCATGTCACCATCGCAGGTACCGAGGTAACGCAGAATGGTGCGGAGCTTTGCAACATAGGCCTTGGCTTCATCAGATGAGCGCATATCAGGCTTGGAAACAATCTCCATCAGGGCAACGCCAGAACGGTTCAGATCAACAAAGCTCATGGTTGGATGCAGATCATGGATTGATTTACCGGCATCCTGCTCAAGATGCAGACGTTCAACGCCCACATTGATTGTTTCATCTTCTGAAACGTCAACAGTCACAACACCCTCACCGACAATCGGGTATTTGAACTGGCTGATCTGGTAGCCTTGTGGCAAATCAGGATAGAAGTAGTTTTTGCGATCAAAAACAGAGCGTTTATTAATCACGGCATTCATGCCAAGCCCGGTACGAACGGCCTGACGCACGCATTCCTCGTTAATAACGGGAAGCATGCCTGGCATGGCTGCATCAACGAATGATACGTGATCGTTCGGCTCACCACCGAACTTTGTCGAGGCACCAGAAAAAAGCTTTGCTTCACTGGCAACCTGAGCGTGAATTTCCATACCGATAACGACTTCCCAGTCGCCCGTTGCTCCCTTGATGAGCTTCTTCGGATTGATCGGTGCGTTCATGTGTTATCTCGTCTCGTATAAGCGATTAACGGGGTTATCATTTCCCGCAAAGGAGGCTGGCAGACAGGTGCCAGCCAGATTCAATTACCACCAGCGTTCTGGCAGCTGGCTGACGCCTGCTGCATTTTCAAGAACCTGACCGGCTGCAAAGAGTGTCTCTTCGTCAAACGGCTTGCCAATCAACTGCAAGCCAAGTGGCAGCCCTTGGGCATTGTGTCCAGCAGGAACCGTAATGCCTGGCAGACCAGCCATGTTGACGGTTACGGTGAAGACGTCATTGAGATACATCTCAACCGGATCAGCAGATACCATTTCACCAATGCCAAATGCAGCTGTTGGTGTCGCTGGTGTCAGAATCGCATCAACGCCGGAAGCGTAGACATTATCGAAATCCTGCTTAATCAGTGAACGAACCTTCTGGGCCCGTACGTAGTAAGCATCATAATAGCCGGCAGAGAGAACATATGTTCCGATCATGATACGGCGCTTCACTTCAGCACCAAAACCTTCTGCACGGGTATTCTCGTACATCTCGTTGATGTCCTTGCCGAGTGAACGTTGGCCGTAACGGACGCCATCGTAACGTGCAAGGTTTGAAGAAGCTTCTGCAGGTGCAACAATGTAATACACAGCAAGAGCTTCACGGGTATGGGGCAGAGAAATCTCAACAATCTCAGCACCGGCATCACGCAGCCACTGCGCCCCCTTGCTCCAAAGCCCATCAATCTCTGAAGACATGCCTTCCATACGGTATTCTTTCGGAATACCAATCTTGAGGCCCTTCACACCGCGATTAATGGCAGCTTCAAAATCCGGAACAGCCATGGAAACAGATGTTGTATCCTTTGCATCCGGGCCAGACATGGAGCGCAGCATAATGGCAGCATCCTGAACCGTTCTGGTAATCGGACCGGCCTGATCAAGGGATGATGCAAAGGCGACAACGCCCCAGCGTGAGCAACGACCATAAGTCGGTTTAATACCAACCGTACCCGTAAAAGCAGCTGGCTGACGGATAGAACCACCAGTATCAGTCGCTGTTGCACCAAGGCAAAGACGTGCAGCGACAGCCGCAGCAGAACCACCGGAAGAGCCACCCGGCACAATCTTTGCTGTATCGTTGTTGCGGCGCCAAGGAGAAACCACAGGGCCAAAAGCGCTGGTCTCGTTGGATGACCCCATAGCAAACTCGTCAAGATTGAGCTTACCGAGCAGAACTGCACCGTCACGCCACAGTTGCGATGTCACGGTTGATTCATACTGAGGAATAAAGCCCTTTAAAATCTTGGAAGCAGCTGTCGTCTGCACATCCTTCGTGCAGAAAAGATCTTTAATGCCAAGCGGGATACCCTCAAGCGGGCCAGCTTCGCCTTTTGCAATACGCTCATCCGAGGCCTTTGCCATAGCAAGGGCCTGCTCTGGAGTTTCCGTAATATAGGCGTTCAGCTCACGAGCCTTCTCGATAGCTTCAATATGCGCCTTAGCCAGTTCAACCGCCGAATATTCTTTGGCTGCAAGCCCCTTACGGGCACCGGCAATGGTGAGATTGGTAAGATCGGTCACGGAATTCATTCCTTAAATGCCCGCCATTTTGCTTGTACGGACGTCATCTTAAAAAATCGCTGAAGTGGTCGAATGTTTACTCAACCACTTTTGGAACGACAAAGAAGTTGTCTTCTGTCTCAGGAGCATTACGCACGATAAGCTCAGCATAACCGCCATCGGTTACACCATCCTGACGCTTCTTCATCTCCATCGGAATGACTGAGGTCATTGGCTCAACGCCATCAACATTAACCTCACTCAATTGCTCGACGAAGGAGAGCATAGCATTCAGCTCATCCTGCAAATGAGGAACAGCTTCCTCGGCAACAGCGATACGCGCCAGTTTGGCGATACGACGTACAGTGGTCTGATCAACCGACATTGTGTCTGTTCATCCTTGAATATCGTTACAAAAATAGTCTGGAAACGGCTATAACACCGCCATAGCGCAAACTGCAATGGAGCATTTTGCGTTATCTGTTAGATGGTTACTCTTAATCCCTTCTGCGGGACAATAACCTGAATACCGGAATCATCCATTGCAGCAACAAATTTATCTGCATTTGGCTCAATAATTGGGAATGAGCCATAGTGACACGGGATAACAGCTTTTGGCTTGAAGAACTTTTTAATTGCCAGAGCGGCAGTCTCCGGCCCCATCGTAAAACGGTCACCGATCGGAGCGATGATCACATCAGGGGCATAAATCTCATTGATCAATGCCATATCGCCAAAGATATCCGTATCACCCATATGATAGACTGTCGGCTCACCATCAGCCCGTACAACAAAACCATTCGCACTTCCAAGCGGGAAACCAACATCCTGCTCAATCAAACCTGCTGAATGATCTGCCCGCACAAGACTTGCCCTAAAACCACCCTGATCAGTTGTGCCACCTGTGTTCATCGGATCAAGGTTCTCAATCCCTTGGTTGCCAAGATATGTGCAGAGATCAAAGTTGGTGACAATCTTAGCACCGGTTTTCCTGGAAATCTCAGGCGCATCGCCAATATGATCCCCATGTCCATGGGTAATCAGAATATGCGTAACACCTTCAGCAGCCTGATCAACAGTTCCCTGAAAAGCTGGATTATCTGTAAAATATGGGTCAATCAGGACAACCTTATCAGCAAAATCAAGCCTGAAGGCAGAATGCCCAAACCATGTTATCTTCATTGTCGAACCTCGTGATCCGAATTTAAAGTGAATGCCAGCTTGTAACGTGAAGCGGCTCAGAATATTGAACTGAAGGACAGACTGCCATTTTATGGTTGTGGCGGCAAGAGATTGAAACGGTAGATTAATGCTAAATGCGCAGGATCAGGCACTTCTGGAACTTTTCGGAAAGCTCACCAAAGGCAACCGCCTCATAGGCATTGATCTTGGCACCAAGACAATTGGCCTTGCCCTGTCTGACATTGAATACCGCATCGCCTCACCACTAGAGACGATCAAACGTGTAAAGTTCACACCTGATGCAATCAAGCTCAAGAGCCTGATTGAGCAGTTTAATGTGGGCGGGTTGGTCTTTGGCCTTCCGCTGAACATGGATGGTTCTGAAGGCCCACGCGTTCAGGCAACCCGTGCCTTTGCCCGTCAGTTCAAAACCATACTGGATATCCCTGTCCTGTTCTGGGATGAGCGGATGTCAACGCTTGCTGTTACACGAACCCTGCTTGAAGCCGATGCTTCACGGGCCCGACGCGCAGAACTCGTCGATAAAATGGCAGCATCCTATATTCTGCAAGGTGTTCTCGACAGATATCAGGCCCTGCAACGTAAAACGGCTGAAAACGATCTGTAATCAGCCTGATTTAGCCGTTACCGGAATCATCGTTCCCTGCATGATTGCAACATGCTTACGCTGCCCGGCATCGTCTTCTGACCAGATATCCGCAGATACAACGACAAGACGCCGCCCTGCTTTGATAACACGACCATCTGCAATAAGGCGGCCTGTTCCCGGTGAAAGCAGGTTGATTTTCAGTTCCACAGACATGACATCGGCATCTTCCGGCATAACACTCAAAGCGGCGTAACCTGCAGCAGAATCACCAAGCGCAAAGATCAACCCAGCATGGGCAACACCCTGCTGCTGCTTGAAACCATCATTTACGGGTGCGGCAATGACAACACGGCCCTGCTCTATTGAGACAAGATTTGCCCCAATAGAACCCATCATGGCCTGACGCTTAAAATTCTCTGTTATCCGGTTTTGTATCTCAACACTTGCATTCATCATCAGGCCACTTACCCCATTTCAGGCATCATTCTTATACGGGCTACTATGGCGTATTTAGTGAGTTGGCAAGCACAGCGCCCAATCTGGCAATAGCCTGATTGCTATCCTGCATGGATGCTTCTGTCTGCGTGATATAGATACCAACAACCAACGGCTTTTTCTCTGGTGGCCAGATAACGGCTATAATTGAACGTGAGCCATGCTCACCAGCGCCTGTCTTGTCTGCAATCTTCCATCCCTTGGGTAGCGTTGAGCGCAAGAGTGCATCGGCAACTTTATCATCAACCATCCACTGACGAAGCAGATCTCTTGAAGCCTCAGACAATCCATCACCAAGGGTTAGCTTTTTTAAGGTCTTTACAACGGCATTCGGTGTTGTCGTATCACGCAAGTCACCGGGCGTTGCCTCATTCAAATCAGGCTCAAGACGATCAAGCCGCGTCTCAGTATCACCGATTGAGCGTAAATATGCTGTTAGGCCTTCTGGCCCGCCAATCTGTTCCAAAACCAGGTTGATAGCCGTGTTATCGCTGTATTCAGTCGCAGCAACACACAGCTCACCGAGCGACATGCCTTTACTGACGAACTTCTCTGTCACAGGTGAATAGGTCACAAGATGGGTTTTATTGAACGAGATAATCTTACTTGGTGCCAGTTCCTTGGCATCAGCCTTTGCCAGCATAGCGCCACAGGCAAGAGCCTTGAAGGTACTGTTAAGCGGGAAACGCTCATCACCTCGATAATTCCAGCTCTGATCTGTCTGGGTATTAATAACGGAAATTCCGATACGCGCTTTCAGCGTTGTTTCTTCAGCTTTGGCAGCTTCTGTCAGTTTTTCGGCATCCAGCGCATAGGCTGACGACATGGTAAGAGCAAAAGTACCGACAACAGCAAGGTTACGCAGCAAACTTATCTTCAATTTCAATCTCCATTCATGAATGGCGGCATGAAGCAGTTACGATTTTATCCGTGTTCAAATTGTGGCTGATTTCTTCAAAGTTTAAGCAGATAGGGCAACACGGTTTCCCGCACTTCTCTCCAGACGACCGGTAAGTTCCAGCTCAAGAAGGGCTGTCTGGATGACACGAAAAGATAAACCTGACATCTGCACAATATCATCAACACTCGTTGGAACCGGGCTTAAAAACTGCAAAACCTTTTCTGTTTCCTGAGGGCTCGGCAGGTGATCTGTCAGTAGCTCAGAATGTTCTGGCAAACTGGCTTCCTGTTTCTGTGCACTCAGTCGTCCCAGCCCCAGTACAGGCTCCAGAGCTTCAATAATGTGCTCAGTACTCCCGCAAAGTATTGCCCCCTGTCGGATCAGCTCATTTGGCCCCTCTGCCCTTGGGTCTAGAGGTGAGCCGGGCACAGCAAAAACCTCCCGCCCCTGATCAAGAGCCAGATTAGCAGTGATCAGAGAACCAGAGCGTTTAGCCGCCTCCACCACGACAACCCCATAAGAAAGGCCGGAAACAATTCGGTTGCGACGAGGGAAATCCCGTGCACGAGGCTCCCAGTTCAATGGCATCTCACTGATAACAAGACCACCATTGTCCACGATCGCATCTGCAAGCGGGATATTCTGGGACGGGTAAACTTTCATATGTCCACCCGCAATAACAGCAATTGTCCCCCTAACAAGACTTGCCTGATGGGCTTTCGTGTCAATGCCACGAGCTAACCCTGATACAACCGTAAAACCAGCCTCACCCAGTTGCCGCGCCAGCCTCTCAGTCATACGTAGACCGGCAGCAGATGCATTACGGGAACCAACAATGGCAACCATTGGCCTATGCAAAGCCTGCATATCACCTTTCATTGTGAGCAAGGGCGGAGCTGTATCAATTTCCCGAAGTAAGCTTGGGTAGCGCTCATCACATGATGGAATAAAGGTAATACCTGAAAGCCGTGCCAGCGCCAGCTCCTTCTCAGCTTCAGATTTATCTGGAATCCTGATGAAAAGCTTACCACTCCGCCTTGCCAGTTCTGGCAAAGCATCAACTGCATTTGCAGCTGTCCCGAATTGCGCAACAAGCGACTGAAAAGTTTTCGGCCCGATATTGTCAGAGCGAATGAGGCGTAACCAATCTATCAGTTCCTCATCGCTTAACTGCAAGAGCCTATCCTTTCTGACCGATCTTGCCTTCCTTGCCATCCAGAAGGCGTCTGATGTTATCCTGATGCTTCCACCATAAAAGCAGAACCATCAGCAGCGCGATACACGCCATAAGGCTAGTGCCAAAATAGAATAGCGAAAGAGCTGAAACGACACTGGCGCAAAGTGCGGCTAATGATGAATAGCGGCTTATAAAAGCAACCCCAAGCCAGACAACGGCAAAAACAAGTGCTGCCGGCCAGCAGAGGCCCAGCAGGCAGCCAAGGAATGTTGCAACACCCTTACCGCCCCGGAAATGAAGCCAGACAGGAAACAGATGTCCGATGAAAGCTCCCAGAGCTGCGGCAATGCAGGCATAGTAAACATATTCAGGAAAAAACAGCACTTTTGTCAGAAGAACAGCAAAAGTTCCTTTAAGGGCATCCCCCAACAGCGTTGCAACAGCGACGCCCTTTCGACCAGTACGCAAAACATTGGTCGCCCCGATATTTCCCGAGCCAATGCTGCGGATATCACCCAGACCAGCCATGCGGGTAAAAATCACGCCAAAAGGAATGGAGCCACAAAGATAGCCGAAAACAAGCCCACCTGTCATGAAGAATACAACAAGTGTCCAGTGCGTTATAATTACTGAATAAAGGCTTTCATGCATTTCTGGCTTTATCCTTCTACCTCCTCATCCGGGACATAGTTCTGCTCCGGGTGCAGAGTATCGAATACAATTTTGCCAGCCACCATTGTCAAAACCACACGCCCCTGTAAACGGGCATCTTCAAATGGCGTGTTCTTTGAACGGGAAAACAGCTTATCTTTATCGACCACATAAGGCTCGTCAGGATCAAAGACAATAATGTCAGCAGGCGCTCCGGGACGCAGACGCCCTCCGGGCAGCCCCAGAATTTCAGCAGGCCGAGTGGAAAGCGCACGCATGAGCTTAGCCAGTGAAATATGACCGGAATGCACCAGACGCAAAGATGCCGACAGCAATGTCTGCAAACCAATGGCACCATTAGCAGCATCTGCAAAAGGCAACCGTTTGGTCTCGACGTTCTGTGGGTTGTGATCAGACACAATCACATCAATAAGCCCTTCAGAGAGAGCCGCAATCACTGCCTGACGGTCATCTTCATCACGTAGCGGTGGGGTCAGTTTAAAGAAGGTTCGGTAATCACCGATATCATTTTCGTTGAATGTCAGATTATTGATTGAAACGCCACAGGTGAACGGCAGGCCATTCTCTTTGGCTTTACGTGCAATATCAATTGAATCTGTGCAGGAAATCATCGCTGCGTGATAGCGTCCACGTGTGAGACGTACGAGCCGGATATCCCGCTCCAGCATAATCGTCTCGGCTTCACGTGGAATACCTACCAGACCAAGGCGCGATGCAAGCAGCCCCTCATTCATGACCCCATTAGCAACGAGATGCGGATCTTCAACATGCTGACAAACCAGTGCACCAAGATCTGCAGCATAAGTCAAAGCGCGGCGCATGACCTGAGCATTGGTAACACTACGGCTGCCATCGGTGAATGCAACAGCACCAGCCTCCCTCAGAAGCCCGAACTCTGTCATCTCCTGCCCCAACGTACCCTTCGTCAGGGCAGCCATCGGCCTGATATTGACGATTGCCGTATCGTGAGCGCGCCGCAGGATATAATCAACAGTTGCCGGTGTATCGACAACCGGGTTTGTTTCCGGCATGGAAATAACTGTCGTAATACCCCCAGCCGCCGCAGCTTTACTGGCTGTCAGCAGGGTTTCTCGTGAAGCTGCACCCGGCTCGCCAATGAAGGCACGCATATCAATCAGACCAGGAGCAACGATACGTCCTCCGCAATCAATCACTTCATAATCAGCCGAGGCCTTGGGGCGCGGACTTTCAGAAATTCCCTTGATCAGCCCATCCCGGATTGTCAGACTTCCCGGAACTGGTTTCTCGTTTACTGGGTCGAGTATCTGCGCATTGACAAGCAGCAGCGGACGTTCATTCGCTTTCATATTAAGCTCCTTATCAATCAGCCGTTTGGCAAATGGGTTGCAAGTGCTTCGAGCACGGCCATACGTACGGCAACACCCATTTCAACCTGTTCACAAATTAGCGATTGCGGCCCGTCAGCAACTTCAGACGAGATTTCGACACCCCGGTTCATTGGACCCGGGTGCATCACAAGCGCGTCTTCTTTTGCAAAAGACAGCTTTTCAGCATCAAGCCCGTAGTAACGGAAGTACTCAGAGACTGACGGGATGAAGGAGCCACTCATACGCTCAAGCTGCAAACGCAGCATCATGACAATGTCAACGCTTCGCAGACCTTTACGCATGTCCGTAAAAATCTCAAATCCGAATTTCTCAATTCCCGGTGGCATCAGGGTTGTCGGCCCAATCAACCGGACGCGTGCCCCCATCGCTCCAAGAAGCAGCATATTCGATCGTGCAACGCGGGAGTGTAGAATATCACCACAGATTGCAACTGTTAGTCCCTGCAACTGCCCCTTGTTCCGGCGGATGGTGAGGGCATCGAGCAGTGCCTGAGTCGGATGTTCATGCGCACCATCACCGGCATTGATCACTGAACAGTCAACCTTGCGGGCCAGAAGATGGACGGCACCAGCTGACTGATGTCTTACAACAATCAGATCAGGCCGCATGGCATTAAGCGTTGCGGCCGTATCAATCAGGGTTTCGCCCTTTTTGACCGATGATGAGGCAACAGACATGTTCATGACATCAGCCCCCAAGCGCTTGCCCGCAATCTCAAAGGAAGATTGCGTTCGGGTGGAAGGTTCAAAGAACAGATTGATCTGTGTGCGGCCGCTGAGTGTGTTTTTCTTCTTCTCAATTTGTCGTGAAACACCGACCTGTTGGTCTGCTAGATCGAGAAGATAGTTGATATCCAAGGGGCTGAGCCCCTCAATGCCAAGCAAATGGCGATGCGGGAAAGAAGGCTTTAAAGTTTTCATCTCAAAGAACTGGCTATAGACGGAAGTTAGTCATCCCGCAAGAAAAGATGCTCAAGCCTAGCTATCGACATAGGTCTTATATTACCATCCAATAGTCGAAGATTTCATGCAGCAGCGTGTTAAGTTACAAACTCAAGGGTTGAAAATGCGATATTTTCCTACAAAAACATTAGCTCTCAGCCTCTCTGTAAGCCTCATCGCATTGACTGCACATGCCGCAGAATCATCCGCTCCTGTTACGAGTGTTCGCCTCTCATCTGGCGGCCTGGCAGAAGTAAGCAGGGAAATATCTGTTAAAGGACAAACTGACTTCGCTCTCACCGTACCACTTGAGCATGTCAATGATGTTCTCAAAACCATAAGCATCAACGATCCGGCCAAGGCCAGAAACAGTGTGACATTGGCAAGTGTCAAAAATCCATGGAAAGCTTTCCAGAATGTACCGGGAGCATCAGATTTAACAATAAACCTCGGTAGCTTCCTGCAGGCCTTTAAGGGCCAGACGGTAACAGTCACCAACAATGGTAAATCTGTAACAGGTCAAATTGTAACAATTGAGCAGCAAACCCTGGAAACGACAAAAGAGCAAAGCAGGAAAACATATCTTCTGACCATTTTCAGCAACGGCAAACTGTCAACATTTGATCTTCAACAGGTCGAAGTCAGCTTTAATGACCCTGCCCTGCGCACAAAAATGCAATCTGCTTTTACTGATATGGCAGCAACACAATCCAGCAACACCCGTAATATTGACATTCATTTTGATGGTGAAAATGAACGGAAAGTGGCTCTCAACTATATCGTTCCGGCCCCCGTCTGGAAAGCAACATACCGCCTCATATTAAAGCCTGACAATAAAAACGCAGAATTACAAGGATGGGCGATTATTGAAAATGACACCAGTGATGACTGGAATGACATTCAGCTAACCCTTTCTTCCGGTAGCCCTGTCACGCTCTACCAGAAGCTGTATCAGTCCTATTATACCTCTCGCCCGGAAATTCAGATTTATACGCCTAAGGGAATTGTGCCCCGCGCAACCAACCCGCAGGAATTCAATCTGAGTCTGAATAAAGATGAGTCTGACTCTGTTGCATCAGACGTAAGAGAAAGAAAAAAACTCTCAGGGCAGATGCGACAACAAAAAGAGATAGCTTTAAGCAGGAATACTGCACTTATGGGAGCAGACGCACCTTTATCGCCCCCTGCACCGGAATACGCAGCAAAGCCAGTTTCTCTGTCAAACAGCATTGAATCTGATGTCTCTGCAACCTTCACGCTTGCTCAACCTGTAACCCTTGCTCAAGGACAATCACTGACAACCCAGTTCTCCAGTAATGACATTTCTGCAAGTCGCGTCTCTGTCTTTCAGACACAACTCGGCATACCTAACCCGGTTGCCGGCCTTATTTTGGAAAATACCAGCGGTTCATCCTTCCCCTCTGGGATCATGACAGTGTTTGATCCCGAAACCGGCTACGTCGGTGACGCGCAACTCATTAATCTGTCAGCAAAGGACATCACCACAGTTTTGTTTGCGACAGATAAAAAGGTTACAATCTCAAGTGAGGCTGAACAAAATAATATTGTGTCGAAAGTTACTTTTGCGAATGGCCTGCTAAAAACGCAGACATCCCAGCAGTACAAAACCACCTATACAATTAAAGGTGCTTCCGATGATGACCGGACGATCATTATCGAGCATCCGCGCAGATCAGGCTTTACATACAGCAGTCCAGACTTAAGCAGTGACACGGGAAAATTTGCCCGCCTGAAAGTCTCGGTTAAAAAGGGTGAGACCGTAAAATCAGTACTGACTGAAACAAGAATATTAGAGCAGAGTTACTCGGCAATTGACCTTGAAAATTCAGCACCACAACTCGCCCTGTTACTGAAGAATGCTGCTCCTGAAGTGAAGGACTCTGAAAAAATTGCAATCATTGAGAGTATAATGACCAAGATTGCGACCGAGAAACAGGCCTTCTCAAGCTATGAGACAGAAATCAGCCGGATCAATAGCGATCAGGCCCGTATACGCTCAAACTATCAGGCCATATACGGCAAGGGTGATCTTGCAGAGCAATATCTGAAAACAATGGCAGAACAGGAAAAACAGCTACAGAAAATTGCAAACGCAAGAGCCATCATCGAGAAGAACCTTCAGACACTCAGAAATGAGCTGGCTGAAAAGCTAAAGACTTTATAAGAAAGACCTATTAAGTCTGATAATATCAATCAGATTTTTGTAATAAATTTCACTCTTAAAAAATGGCTTGTTAATACTCTCAGGCCATATTCACCGACTGTGATAACGGCAAAGAAGCAAACAAGTACAATTGACTCTTTGCCTGTTATCACCCACTTATCCGCCTGTAGCTGGTATGCTTTACCAGTCATTTACTTCATGCGAAGCTTGAATAAGACTTCATAAGATCAGGATATTGCTCATGAAAGTCCTTGTCGTCGAATCTCCGGCGAAGGCCAAGACAATTAATAAGTACCTCGGAAAGGACTACGAGGTAGTGGCGTCATTTGGCCATATCCGTGATCTTCCCCCAAAAGACGGCTCTGTGGAACCAGAGAATGACTTTGCCATGAAATGGCAGCTTGATGCCCGCGGCTCAAAGCAGGTTTCCGAGATCGTGAAGGCCGTTAAGGGCGCAGATAAACTGATCCTCGCAACCGACCCTGATCGTGAAGGTGAAGCTATCTCATGGCACGTTCTGGAAGCCCTTAAGGAAAAGAAGGCTCTTAAGGGTATTCCAGTTGAACGCGTTACATTCAACGCCATTACGAAAGATTCAATTCAGGCCGCCTTACGCCAGCCTCGAGAGATTGATCAGGCTCTGGTTGACGCCTATCTGGCACGCCGCGCTCTCGATTATCTCGTCGGTTTCAATCTCTCTCCTGTTCTGTGGCGCAAACTTCCGGGTGCCCGCTCGGCGGGGCGCGTACAATCTGTTGCCTTGCGTCTTGTCTGTGATCGTGAGCAGGAAATTGAAACCTTTAAGACACAGGAATACTGGTCTCTGGTTGCAACGCTGGCCACAGAAGCAAAGGCCAATTTTGAAGCCCGCCTTATTGGTGCCGATGGGCAGAAAATCCAACGCCTGACCATATCTTCCGGTGCAGAAGCTGAGGCTTTCAAGCGAGATCTTGAGCTCGCAACATTTAAAGTTGCGAATATCGAATCCAAGCCTGCCAAGAGAAATCCGTCACCACCGTTCACAACCTCGACCCTTCAGCAGGAAGCATCACGTAAACTTGGGTTTGCCCCAGCACAGACCATGCGTATCGCCCAGCGTCTTTATGAAGGCATTGATATTGGTGGCGAAACGATTGGTCTCATTACCTATATGCGTACCGACGGCGTGGACATGGCACCGGAAGCTATCAGTTCCGCTCGTAAGGTTATTGGGCAGGAGTACGGTGAGAAATACGTTCCAGCCTCCCCGCGCAAATATACGGTTAAAGCCAAAAATGCGCAGGAAGCTCACGAAGCCATCCGTCCAACCGATATTAGCAAACTACCAAAGCAGGTTGCCCGTCATCTTGATACGGAACATGCCAAGCTTTATGAGCTGATCTGGACGCGTACAATTGCCAGCCAGATGGAATCGGCTGATCTGGAACGAACAACCGCTGATATTCTTGCAACCGTTGGCCCGCGTAAGCTTGAACTGCGTGCAACTGGTCAGGTTATTCGTTTTGATGGCTTCCTGACCCTTTATCAGGAAGGCAAAGACGACGAAACGGAAGAAGAAGACAGACGCCTGCCGCCAATGCGCAAAGGCGAAATGCTGGAGCGCAAGGAAATTGCAGCCAACCAGCACTTCACGGAACCACCACCGCGCTTTTCTGAAGCCAGTCTTGTCAAGCGCATGGAAGAACTCGGCATTGGCCGCCCTTCCACTTATGCTTCCGTTCTGGCTGTTTTACGTGATCGGGAATATGTTCGCATTGAAAAGCGCCGCCTTGTCCCTGAAGACAAGGGCCGCATTGTTACGGCATTCCTTGAAAGCTTCTTCCGCCGTTATGTAGAATACGATTTCACCGCCGATCTGGAAGAAAAGCTCGACTTAATCTCCAACCATGAAATTGACTGGAAAAAAGTTCTGGCTGATTTCTGGAAAGAGTTTTCTGCTGCAATTTCCGGCACAAAAGAGCTTCGGATTACCGAAGTACTTGATGCTTTGAATGATCTTCTCGGTGCGCATATTTTCCCACCTAAAGAAGATGGCAGCAATCCACGTCTCTGCCCGAAATGTAACAGCGGTCAGCTTTCTCTCAAACTCGGCAAGTTCGGCTCCTTTGTTGGCTGCTCGAATTATCCTGAGTGCAGCTATACCCGCACACTTTCCGCATCAGAAGCAGATGCTGACAATCCGGATGGTAACAAACCAGGCGCAAAAGTTTTAGGTGAAGATCCTGAAACAGGCCTTGAAGTCAGCCTGCGCGATGGGCGCTATGGACCATTCATTCAGCTCGGAGAGGAAGAAAAGCCAAAGCGGGCCTCCGTACCGCGTGGCATGTCTCCCTCATCTATTGATCTGGAAAAGGCGCTCGCGCTTCTCAGCCTGCCACGTGAAGTTGCAAAGCATCCGGAGACAGGACAGCCCATTCTCGTCAATATCGGACGGTTTGGCCCTTATGTTCAGCACGCTAAAACCTATGCCAGTATTGGAAAAGATGAAGATGTTCTGGAAATTGGCGCCAATCGTGCGATTGATCTGATTGTACAGAAGGAAACCACTGGCAAAGGCGCTTCGGACCCCGGTCGAGAACTTGGAACAGAGCCAGAAACGGGTGCAACCCTGATCGTGAAAAGCGGTCGTTACGGGCCATACGTGACAGATGGCAAGACAAACGCAACCTTGAGCAAATCAATGTCAGTCGACACGATTACTCTGGAAGAAGCCATCCCGCTTATTGTTGCACGACGCGCAATTGCTGCCAGCAAGAAACCTTCCAGAAAGGCATCTGCACCAAAAGCAGCAACAGCGAAAAAGGCAGCACCGAAGAAAACTGCTGCCGGGAAGAAAACCACAACGGCCAAATCTAAAACGGCCGCCAAAAAAGCCACCCCGAAAAAGGCCTCTTCAAAAAAGGCAGAATAAAGGGTAAGAATGACAAAAGCTGAGAAATCTTTGGATTTCTCAGCTTTCATTCCAATTTGTTCTTAATTCGTTCTCTGTTTTGCAGTATCATTCCAGATATTGCAAATAGCGAATCACAAGATATAGAAACGCATGACAGACGATAGCGATCTTTTTGGCTCCGGCCCGGCAACCCCTGCTGCTGCGCTTCCAAAAAGCTCCCCAGCACCAAAAACAACGAAGCCCGCTCCCTCTGCCTCTGCAGAGAATGGAGGCTATGACGCGTCATCGATTGAGGTGCTTGAAGGTCTGGAACCTGTCCGTCGTCGCCCTGGTATGTATATCGGCGGCACAGATGACAAAGCCTTACACCATCTGTTTGCCGAAGTTATTGATAATGCGATGGACGAAGCCGTCGCCGGACATGCAAGCTTCATCGAAGTTGAACTGGAAGAGAGCGGCTTTCTGGTTGTAACAGATAACGGCCGTGGTATCCCGGTTGATCCCCATCCGAAGTTTCCGGATAAATCAGCCCTTGAAGTCATTATGACGACCCTCCACTCTGGTGGTAAGTTTGACTCAAAAGCTTATGAAACCAGTGGTGGTCTGCACGGCGTTGGTGTTTCTGTCGTCAATGCGCTCTCCGAGCTGACAGAAATTGAAGTTGCCCGAGGTCAGACTCTTTATCGCCAGACATTCTCTCGCGGTATTCCAACCACTGGTCTGGAAACAATTGGTAAGGTTCATAACCGTCGCGGTACACGCGTTCGCTTTAAACCGGATGCCCAGATATTCGTAACGGGAGCACGCTTCAACCCACGACGCCTTTTCAAGATGGCACGTTCAAAGGCCTATCTGTTTGGTGGTGTTGAAATCCGCTGGAAATGTGCACCTGCACTGCTTGAGGGCTTGGAAAATGTTCCGCCTGAAGCAACCTTCCATTTCCCCAATGGTCTCAGTGATTATCTGGGTGCTGAAATTGAAGGAAAGTCTCAGGTCTCAGATCAGATTTTTTCTGGAAAGAGCACAAAATCAGGCGGCCATGGTTCCCTCGAATGGGCAATCACATGGCTGACAGCTGAAGACGGCTATACCCTTTCCTATTGTAATACAATCCCGACCCCTGAAGGCGGAACACACGAGAATGGCCTGCGTATCGCTCTCCTGCGCGGTCTGCGGGATCATGCCGAGCGCCTTGGTCAATCCAAGCGTATGGCCGCGGTTACCGCTGATGATGTGATGGCAACCTGTGTTGCCATGCTCTCTGTCTTTATTCGCGAACCTGAATTTCAGGGGCAGACCAAAGATAAACTGGCAACGCTTGAAGCTGCACGCATTGTTGAAACTGCGGTTCGTGATGCTTTTGACCATTGGCTTGCCGCTTCGCCACAACAAGCAACAAAGCTGCTTGAGTGGGTCTTTGACCGGGCAGAAGAGCGCCTGCGTCGCCGACAGGAAAAAGAAGTTGCCCGCAAGACAGCCACTCGCAAGCTTCGCCTCCCCGGCAAGTTGGCTGACTGTTCCTCAGCAGGTGCAGAATCTTCCGAATTATTTATCGTTGAGGGTGACTCGGCTGGTGGCAGTGCCAAGCAGGCACGCGACCGCGTTACTCAGGCCGTTCTGCCTCTGCGAGGCAAGATTTTGAACGTTGCTTCCGCAACCCGTGAAAAGGTTCACCAAAGCCAGACCATTTCAGATCTCATTCAGGCACTCGGCTGTGGTATTGGCAGCCAGTACAAGGAAGATGATCTGCGCTATGGCAAGGTTATCATCATGACGGATGCTGACGTCGATGGTGCACATATTGCAACATTGCTGATGACCTTCTTCTACCGACAGATGCCAAAGCTGATTGATAAAGGCCATCTTTATCTCGCAGTCCCGCCACTTTATCGTCTCAGCCATAACGGCAAAGCTGTTTATGCCCGGAGCGAGGAAGATCGTGACCATCTGCTGAAAACAGCTTTCAAATCCAATGCCAAGGTTGAAATCAGCCGTTTTAAAGGCCTTGGTGAGATGATGGCATCTCAACTGAAAGAGACAACCATGGACCCTAAGAAGCGTACGCTTCTGAAAGTTATGGTTGCTCCGGAAGATAGAGATGACGCGGCAGATGCCGTTGAACGCCTGATGGGTAATAAGCCTGAAGCACGCTTCGTCTTCATTCAGGAACGCTCTGCTTTTGCCGATGAAGATCAGCTTGATATCTGATCTTTTGCAATACATGAGAGAGTATCAACACATCTCACGTGTACTTCGTGGATCAAACCATACTATATTATTGACAAGTGGCACACTTGTCTTATGGTTCGAGCCATTCATGCTGCTCTACGTGAGTAGATCGGCCAACTGCTGCAAAGCTGCTTATTCTAATCGTAGAATTAAGTAAGAAATGCAGCCACCCATGGTTTTCGCTATATGTCATTTGCTGAACTTGGACTGAGCGATAAAGTTCTTAAAGCTGCAGAATCTGCAGGCTACACATCGCCTACTCCTATCCAGAAACAAGCCATCCCGCATGTGCTTGCCCGTAAAGATGTTCTGGGCATTGCCCAGACAGGTACCGGTAAAACAGCCGCATTTACCCTCCCAATGCTGACACTGCTTGAAAGTGGTCGTGCCCGCGCCCGGATGCCAAGGACATTGATCCTTGAGCCAACGCGCGAGCTTGCAGCTCAGGTTGAGGAAAACTTCGTTAAATACGGCAGTGAACACAAGCTTTCCGTCGCTCTGCTGATTGGCGGTGTCTCTTTTGGCGATCAAGATGCCAAGATCATGCGTGGTGCTGATGTCCTGATTGCAACTCCTGGCCGCCTGCTAGATCATTTCGAGCGTGGCAAGCTTTTGCTGACAGGTGTTGAACTGTTCGTCATCGACGAGGCAGACCGTATGCTGGATATGGGCTTCATTCCCGATATTGAGCGTATCGCAAAGCTCATTCCATTTACACGTCAAACTCTTTTCTTCTCGGCAACCATGCCGCCAGAAGTTCAGAAGCTGGCTGATACGTTCCTGCATAATCCTGTAAAGGTTGAAGTTGCTCGTGCCTCGTCAACGGCCACAACGATTACGCAGCGTCTGGTCTCAACAGGTCCGGAACCACATCAGAAACGCGCAACTCTGCGTGATCTGATCAGAGGTGCCAAGAACCTCCAGAACGCGATCATCTTCTGCAATCGCAAACGTGATGTCGCTACCCTGCATCGTTCTCTTGCCCGCCATAACTTCTCAGCTGTTGCACTACACGGAGATATGGACCAGCGTGCCCGTATGCAGGCACTGGATCAGTTCCGTAATGGCGACGTAGCCATTCTGGTTGCCAGTGATGTTGCCGCGCGTGGCCTCGATATCCCAGAAGTCAGCCACGTCTTCAATTATGACCTGCCCTTCCATGCGGAAGATTACGTTCACCGTATTGGTCGCACAGGCCGTGCTGGCCGTGATGGCGCAGCTTACTCACTCGTTGCCCGCGGTGATGAAAAGCATCTGGAAGCAATTGAGCAGCTGATCTCTCAAAAGGTTGAATGGGAAGGCAAGCCCCTGTCAGAACGGACAGAGGAAGACGATTCCTTCTCTGCACCTGATCGCGGCAAAGGCTGGAAAAAGGATGGCGACAACCGTCATCACAATAACAGACAGCATGGCAAAGGTGGTCAGCACCAGAAGAACCGTGGCCCTTCGCATAATAATAATGACCGTCATGGCAACAATAATCGTCATGATAATGCGAACAGAGACGATAATCGTCAGGAAAACCGCCATAACAATAACCGGAATGATCGCAACAATCGCCGTCATGACCGTTATGACAATGAGCCGGATATTCCAGTCGTTGGCTTTGGTGATCACGTTCCGGCATTTATTGCCGGTGCATTACCAGCTCAATCGACAGCAACGATTATCCCTATTGGCGAACGCAAGCCTGTTACACCAATCTCCAACCCTCCTGCCAAACTGGTAGAAGAACAGGAAATTTCTGTAACAGAGGAAAAGAAAGCCAAGCCAGCAGCTCGTAAAAAATCTGCTCCAAAGAAGGAAGCAGCAGCTGAAGAAGTTATGTCTGCTAAAAAACCAGCTCGGAAACGGACAGCACCAGCAAAGAAAGCAGAGGCTGAAACGACCGTAGAAAAGGCTGAGGCAAAGCCTAAAGCAACAAAAGCGAAAGCTGCACCGAAGAAGGTAAAAGCCGAAACGGATACTGTTGCTGAAGAGCCAAAGAAAACAACCCGGACTAAGAAGGCTGCTCCCAAAACAGCCGAGAAGGAGCCAAAGGCTAAAGCAACAAAAGCTCCAGCCAAAAAGGCTCCGGTAAAACGGAAAAAGACAGAAGAAGCGGAGTAATCACTCCAATAAAAAACCGCGGTCTGTACCGCGGTTTTTTATTAGGCCGGAAGTTTTACCGGCTCAATCGCAACAGACTCTCCACAGCCACAGGCTGATGTCTGATTGGGATTATGAAAGGTAAACTGAGAGGCAAACTTTGTTGTCTCAAAATCAAGTTCAGTTCCAAACATGAACATGACGGCCTTCGGGTCGATCAAAAGCTTGATGCCCTTATCTTCGACGACCTCATCAGTCGGCTCAATACTCTCTGCATATTCCATCGTGTAGGCCATACCAACACAACCGGAGTTCTTCACTCCGACCCGGATACCAGCGATATCCTTGTCTGCATTGATAATGATATCCTTGAGACGCGCAGCAGCCGCGTCACTTACACTTAAAATCTTTGGTTTGGCCAATGCCATCTTCTTAAACTCCATACCCCGGGTTAAAGGCCCGGTCTCAGGACTGACTATTCTTATATAGTAACCCCGGACAGAATTACGAGACCTCTCGTAACTCCATTTTCAATTACCACATGTCCAGCGCGACTTTTGCCTCGTCTGACATACGGCTCTGATCCCATGGCGGATCGAAAACCATATTGACTGTGACGTCCTGCACCCCCTGAACAGAGCGCACAGCCCCTTCAACCCAACCGGGCATTTCACCCGCAACCGGGCACCCGGGAGCTGTCAACGTCATATCGACAGTCACATCACGATTGTCAGAAATATCAATTTTATAAATCAGCCCCAGTTCAAAAATATCAACCGGAATTTCCGGGTCATAAACTGTCTTGAGCGCAGCAATGATATCATCAGCCATGCGATCAATCTCTTCCGGAGGAAGAGCGGAAGGTGCGCTGACAGTTGGTGAATTAGGGAGATTATCTGTACTCACGTGGTATCCTCATGCGAACATGGTTTCGGCTTTTTTCAAAGCCTCAGCCAGCATATCAACTTCTTCCATCGTATTGTAAAGAGCAAACGATGCCCGGCAAGTTGATGTAACTCCGAAACGTTGGAGCAAAGGCATAGCACAATGTGTCCCTGCCCGTACAGCAACGCCGTATCTATCAATTATCGTAGCAACATCATGGGCATGGGCATTCTTCATCTCAAAAGCGATAATAGCGCCCTTGCCTTTGGCACAGCCAAAGATGCGTAACGAATTCATGGCCCCCAAACGCTCATGCGCATAACGCGAGAGTGCCTGCTCATGTTTATGAATGTTGTCCAGCCCCATATCCATCATGAAGCGGACGGCTGCACCTAAACCAATCCCTTCAATGATTGGTGGCGTACCGGCCTCAAAACGATGCGGTGGCTGGTTATAGGTCACGTTGTCCATCGTAACCTGATCAATCATTTCACCACCGCCCTGATAAGGCGGCATACGTTCCAGCCACTCTTTCTTGCCGTACAGAACGCCAATACCAGTCGGGCCATAGACCTTGTGTCCGGTAAAAACATAAAAATCGGCATCAAGATCCTGCACATCAACGCTCTGGTGAACAGCCCCCTGTGCGCCATCAACCAGAACAGGCACGCCATGAGCGTGGGCTATACGGATGATGTCTTTTATTGGTGTCACCGTCCCAACAACGTTGGACATATGCGTAATGGAAACGAATTTCGTTTTTTTGGTGAAGAGCTTTTCAAACTCATCAAGCTGAAAATTACCCTCATCATCAATTGGAGCCCATTTCAGTACCGCCCCTTTTCTTTCTCTCAGGAAATGCCAGGGAACGATATTGGAGTGATGCTCCATAATGGAGAGAATAACTTCATCTCCCTCACCAATTGGCAACAAACGACCAAGACTGTTGGCAACAAGATTATAGCCTTCTGTTGCCGACTTGGTAAAAATGATCTGATCGACAGAAGGGGCATTGAGGAACGCACGAACGCTTTCGCGCGCATCCTCAAAAGCTTCAGTAGCGGCATTAGCCATATAATGCAGGCCACGATGGACATTGGCATAGCCTCGTTCCATCGTATTGACCATAGCATCAATAACTGCCTTTGGTTTCTGTGCAGATGCTGCATTGTCGAGATATACGAGCGGCTTCCCGTAAACCTGTTGCGACAGGATAGGAAACTGCTGCCTCACGGCATTAAGATCGTACGGAGGCGTATATTCCGACATTAGCTTCACCTGCGGGTCATTAACCAGTTTGAAAGATGGGCAATCAGCTCATCCTTGACGTCTTCATTCTCGACCATCTCAATGACCTCACCAACGAAGGCCTGAATAAGAAGACTTTCAGCCTCGACGCGCGGCAAGCCACGAGATTCGAGATAGAACAGCAGCTCTTCATCAAGCGCACCACAGGTTGCCCCGTGACCGCACTGGACGTCATCAGCAAAAATCTCAAGCTCAGGCTTGTTATACATAGCGCCATTGTCTGAAAGCAGAAGGCAGGCAGACATCATCTTGCCATCTGTTTTCTGGGCTTCCGGGTCAACGTTGATACGCCCCTGGAAAACACCAACAGCCTCATCATCAATAACCGTCTTGAACAGTTCGCGACTATCGCAACCCGGCGCAATATGGTCTACAACCAGAGTGCTGTCTGAATGCTCAGAGCCTGTGAGCAGTGCCGTGCCATTAACAACGGCAGATGACTTCTCACCTTCAAACGCCAGATAGACCTGATGACGTGCTACTTTCGAGCCAAAAACGTTATTAACGGTCGAGAAGTATGCATGTGCACCAATACGTGCTGTCAAAGTCGAAAATGCCAGAGCATCCTGCCCTTCGGCATTAACACGGACATGCTGAACACGGGCATCGTTCGCAATGATAAACTCAGCGACGTCATTGAGCTGTGCTGCAATACCATTCCGGCTTTCATGGGTTTCCAGAATTGTAATCTCTGCCCCCTGTTCAACCAGTACAAGTACGCGAGATGCAGATGCCAGAGCCTTACTGGAATTCAGGAAGCGCAGATGTAGAGGTTTATCAAGCTTTACGCCCTTACCGACACGAATAACGACACCGTCAGCCATCAGGGCACTGTTAAGCTGGTAAAGCGGATTATCATTCACCTTAACCAATGAACCTAATTCTTTCAGAATTGGGTTCTTGCTCTGAAGTGCATCAGCCATCGCCAGAACTTGAACACCAGCAACAGAACAGCCTGTTGAAAAATGGCCATCAACCAGCGTGATACAATCCGCATTAAGCTTGGAGAAGAAGTGAGCACCTTCCTCTGCAGCCTTGACATCACTTGCCTGCGGAATGGGGGCCATAGCACCAACTTCGCTCCAGAATGAGCGGACATCAGTGTATTTGAACTCTTCAACCCGCTTGTTCGGCAAGCCTTTTGCAGCGAACTTATCAAAGGCAGACTGGCGCATCTCGGTCAGACCCGGCAAATTCGCCTTGCTATTATTAAAGTGCTCGGCGAGCTTCTGCTCACCTGCACTTTTCAATGCAGTTGTCATATCAGCCATCCTTTAAGCAAGTTCAGCTGAACGGTAATCAGCATAACCATTGGCTTCCAGTTCGAGAGCCAGCTCTTTACCACCTGTCTTCACAATCCGGCCATTGGACATGACGTGGACCGTATCTGGAACAATGTGGTTCAGCAGGCGCTGATAGTGGGTAATGATAAGGAAGCTGCGATCAAGTGAACGAAGAGCATTAACGCCTTCAGACACGATACGGAGCGCATCGATATCGAGACCGGAATCTGTCTCATCAAGAATGCAGAAGCTCGGCTGCAGAAGTGCCATCTGGAGAATTTCCATGCGCTTCTTCTCACCGCCAGAAAAACCGACATTCAGTGCACGCTTCATCATTTCCTTAGAAATTTCAAGCTTCTCTGCAGCTGCGTTCACCTGCTTAATGAAGTCTGGTGTCGAGAGTTCCGGCTCACCACGGGTCTTGCGCTGGGCATTCATGGCAGCCTTAAGAAAGGTCATTGTACCAACGCCCGGGATTTCCAGCGGATACTGGAAAGCAAGGAAGACGCCGGCTGCTGCACGCTCAGATGCTTCCATCTCAAGAATGTTTTCGCCATTCAGAAGAATTTCGCCATCCAGAACTTCGTAATCTTCATTACCGGCAATCACATAGGAAAGCGTCGACTTTCCAGAACCATTCGGGCCCATGATGGCAGCGACTTCACCCTTGGCAACTTTCAGGTTCAGGCCATTGATGATCTGCTTATCTTCGATGGAAACGACCAGATTTTTAATCTCAAGCATTACTATAATCCATAATTTGCCCGCTATCGGGCGCGTGTAGTTGTAACTCGGGAAATCTATTGGCTGTCCTCAGCCAACCGAACCTTCGAGCGAAATGGAAATGAGCTTCTGAGCCTCAACCGCGAACTCCATCGGGAGCTGCTGCAGGACCTCTTTCACAAAGCCATTGACGATTAGTGCAATTGCCTCTTCTTCAGAGAGGCCACGCTGCATGCAGTAGAACATCTGATCTTCAGAGATCTTTGAGGTTGTTGCCTCATGTTCAAAAATGGCTGTTGAATTGCGGCTCTCAATATAAGGCACTGTATGCGCACCACACCGGTTACCAACGAGAAGAGAGTCACAGTTGGTAAAGTTACGGGCGTTTGTTGCCTTACGGTGAGCTGAGACCAGACCACGATAGGTGTTCTGCGAACGACCAGCCGAAATCCCCTTGGAGATGATCTTGCTGGTTGTATTCTTGCCCAGATGGACCATCTTGGTACCGGAATCGACCTGCTGCATCCCGTTGGAGATCGCGATTGAGTAGAACTCACCAACCGAATTTTCACCACGCAAGATACAGGATGGGTATTTCCATGTAATGGAAGAGCCGGTTTCAACCTGTGTCCATGAAATCTTCGAGTTCTTGCCACGGCAGTCACCGCGTTTTGTCACGAAATTATAGACACCACCCTTACCTTCAGCATCACCAGGATACCAGTTCTGAACGGTCGAATATTTGATTTCAGCATCATCAAGCGCAACAAGCTCAACAACAGCTGCATGTAACTGGTTCTCATCACGCTGAGGCGCTGTACATCCCTCAAGATAAGAAACGTAGGAGCCCTTATCTGCAATGATCAGTGTACGCTCGAACTGTCCTGTGTTCTTCTCGTTGATACGGAAATACGTTGACAGTTCCATTGGGCAGCGAACTCCCGGCGGAATATATACGAATGAACCATCCGTAAATACGGCACTGTTCAGTGTTGCGAAGAAGTTATCAGACTGCGGAACAACTGTTCCAAGATACTGGCGAACCAGTTCAGGATGCTCACGCATAGCCTCGGAGATTGAGCAGAAGATAACACCAGCTTTGGCAAGTTCTGCCTTAAAGGTTGTCACAACTGATACAGAATCGAAGACGGCATCAACCGCAACGCGGTTTTTAGGCTCAATGCCAGCAAGAATTTCCTGCTCGCGGAGCGGAATGCCAAGCTTTTCGTATGTCTTCAGAATTTCCGGATCAACCTCATCAAGAGATTTTGGAGCCGGATTATTCTTTGGAGCCGCATAATAATAAATATCGTTATATTTAACAGGCTCATAGTCAACACGCGCCCAGGTTGGCTCGGTCATTGTCAGCCAACGACGATAGGCTTCAAGGCGCCATTCAAGCATCCATTCAGGCTCACCCTTCCGTTCTGAAATAAAACGGATGACTTCCTCTGAAAGACCCTTAGGGGCCTTCTCCATCTCGACCTCAGTCTCGAAGCCATACTTGTACTGATCGACGTCAATCGATCGTACCTGATCAATTGTTTCCTGCACTGCAGGCATTGCACTCTCCTACCTCCCCGGTTTCAAGGACCGAAGATTTAAGCTATGGCGTCACTCCTCAGCATACGCTGAGCCTATCGCCCCGTATATAGGCTTTTGAGTACCTTTTCGAAGGCTTGCAAAAAAGAAATGCAATCCTCCTCCGAACTACTCCAGCCCAAACTAACACGAATAGCTCCCTCAGAAAGAGAGCGATCCATTCCCATGGCATCAAGAACATGGGATCTCTTGACCTTGCCTGATGAACAGGCAGAGCCTGAAGACACAGCAATACCCGCCAGATCAAAGGCAATAAGTAGTGTCTCTGCACGCTGATTCGGCAGAGCGATACTTAATGTATTGCAAAGTCTATCAACTGGTTGACCAATGATAACGGTATCTGGCGCCAATTCCAGAATACCTTTCTCGAGTTGAGAGCGAAGACTTAACAGTCGTGTCTGCTCATCAGATAATGTATCCAGAGCTTCCTGCGCAGCGGCGCCGAAACCGGCAATTGCCGCAATATTCTCGGTTCCGGAGCGAATTCCACGCTCTTGCCCACCACCGCGGATCAGGGCACCACCAAGATCAGTTGCGGCAGAGCGCAGTACAATAGCACCAACACCTTTAGGGCCACCGATTTTATGGGCTGATAATGTCAGGACATCAGCTTCAAGTTCTGCAAGATCAATCAGCATACGCCCGGCAGCCTGAACGGCATCAACATGCAGAATGCCGCCATGCTCATGAACTGTACGTGCAATTTCCTGTACAGGTTGAATAACACCCGTTTCATTATTTGCCATATGGATTGAGACAATGGCCCGCCCATCAATATTTTTCAGCAAATCTGATAAAGCGGATTTGACAACGATACCATTTTCATCGACAGGCAGAATCTTCACATTCTCAGCGGCAAACCTGTGTCCCTGAAGAACTGACGGGTGTTCTGTCGCACCCAGAATAAGACATGAAGCAGGGTGCTCCTTTGATGAAAGGCGCAAGGTTGGTGAGAGAGCGGCATTATTCGCCTCTGTTCCACCACTTGTGAAATAGACATTCCGTGCACGGCCTCCAACCAGATTGGCAACCTGCTCACGTGCCTTCTCCAGCACAGCACGGGCGGTACGGCCTTCTGTGTGAACCGAAGATGCATTCCCGGGCAATGACATAGCGTGAATCATCGCATCAATAGCCACTGGCCTGATGAGAGATGTCGCATTATGATCGAGATAGATACGCCGATCTGCCATTTAACTCTTAAATTCCTTAACCTTAAGCATAAAGTGCACGAAAACCTTGCATTTGCCCCCCGCAACTGTGCTAAAGCTATTTCAGCACCGTAGCAAGATCAGAAGCATTTATAGTAAATGCCACTGAAGGCACTGTTAGAATTATTCTAAAAACGCTCAATGATCAAGCAAAAGGTGAAGAAAAAATTCTGAAGAGTCCTGATACTCGCCACTTATTTCTGTTCTGAGACCAACCAGTCTTGAGCATTAAACGTTAAATGAGGTTTGTCGTACATGCCTGAGGTTATCTTTACCGGGCCAGCCGGCCGCATTGAAGGCCGCTATCAACCTGCTAAGCAAAAGGGTGCACCTATTGCAATTATCCTGCATCCGCACCCACAATTCGGCGGCACGATGAACAACCAGATTGTTTACAATCTGTTTTATGATTTCGTCAGCCGTGGTTTCTCTGTCCTTCGCTTCAACTTCCGCGGTGTTGGCAGAAGTCAGGGAACATTTGATCACGGCCAAGGCGAACTTTCAGATGCTGCAGCAGCTCTAGACTGGGCCCAGACAGTCAACCCGGATGCCCGGGCCTGCTGGATTGCCGGCGTTTCATTCGGTTCATGGATTGGTATGCAGCTTCTGATGCGTCGCCCGGAAGTTGAAGGCTTCATCTCAATTGCTGCCATGGCAAACCGCTATGACTTCTCCTTCCTTGCTCCCTGCCCGTCTTCTGGCCTGTTCGTTCATGGCTCGGAAGATCGCGTTGCACCTGTGAAAGATGTCATCAGTGTTATTGAAAAAGTCAAAACCCAAAAGGGTGTCATCATCGAACATGCTGTTGTCGAAGGTGCCAACCACTTCTTCGATGGAAAAGTGGATGAACTGATCTCAACCGTCGACACTTATCTCGATACGCGCCTCGGCCCGCTCAAAATCATGGAAAAACCAGATTTCGAAGATTGAGACGAATAATCATATTGAAAAACCGGCCAGATAGGCCGGTTTTTTATTTCATCATGCAGCTAAAGGCTTTGCAACAATCCCGCCAGTCATAGGCATCGGCACACCCGTTGTCGTGGGAAAGCTTAAAGGTAAGTTCCGCAGGCTACGGGCTGCCAGAAAGGCAAACGCCTGTGCTTCCATGAAGGTTGAAGACCAGCCGAACTCATCGGCAATCTTAACGTCTATTCCGGAAAGTTCAGCCAGCTGGCGCCGAATTTCAAGGTTCTGCGCACCACCACCACTTATAATCCAGCATGTTGGCCGGAAGTTTGCATAATCAAGAGCACGAAGAATAGAACGCACCGTGAAAGCTGTCAGGGTTGCAGCTCCATCAGCCAGCGGCAGATGCTCAACGATGTCATAGGTAAACCAGTTCCGATCAAGTGACTTTGGCGGCTTTTGCATAAAGAACGGATGAGACAAGAGTTTTTCCATCAGCTCTTCATCAATAGCGCCACAAGCTGCCAGGTTACCATCAACATCAAATGCCAGACCGGCCTTTTCATTAACCCAGTCATCGATCAGCGCATTACCCGGGCCGGTATCAAAAGAAGATACCTCACCCTGCGCATCAATCAGGGTAATATTGGCAACACCACCGATATTGACGATGGCAACCGGCTTTTCGAGATCAGATGCCTCAACCAGAGCGCGATGAAAGACCGGAACAAGGGGAGCCCCCTGACCTCCTGCGGCAACATCCTGCGCCCTGAAGTCATAGACAACCGGCATGGCAAGTGCGGTTGCAAGAGCCGCACCATTACCAATCTGAACGGTGAGCTGATTCTCAGGACGATGCAGAACAGTCTGTCCATGAAAGCCAATTGCATCAATATCAGAAGCTTTAAGGTTATGAGCAGTCATGAAAGCACGAACAGCTCTTTCATGACTTTGTGTAACAACAGCCTCAGCATCAGCCAGAACTCCCGGCCGATCATCACGGGTAGAGATTCTTTCAGCATCCTTTAAGGCAGATCTCAAAACATCACGCTCAGATCCGTCATAAGCGTAAAAGGCAGATGGGCCGAAATAAGTAATTTTCTCACCATCTGTCTGAATGAGCGCAACATCAATTCCATCCAGTGATGTTCCAGACATAAGCCCTATTGTTGTCAAGGCGCCCATTTTTACGTTTCTCCGTGCACTTTTCTGCTAAAGATGTTACACGGTTAGCAGATACTTCGATAATTTTTCATAAAGCATCTTTCGCTGATAACATGTGCAAGACGCCTATGGAACTGGTCTGAAGCTACACTCCCGGGCAGAAGTTGCCTAATTCTAATAATTATCAAACCTAGAAAGCCAGAGCAGAGAGCTATGAGTTCGCCAAAATCAGATTTTCTCCGAACCTTAACGGAACGTGGTTTCATCCATCAGACATCAGATCTGGAGGGAATAGACGCTGCCGCCAAGGAAGGGCGTCTGACGACCTATGTCGGTTATGACTGCACAGGACCATCGCTTCATATTGGCCACCTGCTCTCCATCATGATGCTGCACTGGCTTCAGAAAACAGAGGCGGGCAAACCTGTTGCCCTGATGGGTGGCGGTACAACACGTATTGGTGACCCTTCAGGCCGCGATACAACGCGCCAGATTCTGACACCGGAAAAGATCGAAGAAAACAAATCCACCATCAGAATTGCATTTGATCGGTTCATCAATTTTGGCCCCGGAAAATTCGATGCTGAAATGGCTGACAATGCTGATTGGCTACCAAAGCTCAATTATATTGATTTTCTTCGTGACATCGGTCGTCACTTCTCAGTCAACCGCATGCTCAGCTTTGACAGCGTGAAGCTGCGCCTTGACCGTGATCAGGAACTCTCCTTCCTTGAATTCAACTATATGCTTCTGCAGGCATACGACTTCGTTGAACTGAACCGCCGCTATGGCTGCATCATGCAGATGGGCGGTTCTGACCAATGGGGCAATATCATCAATGGTATTGATCTTGGCCGTCGGCTTGGTACACCACAGCTTTATGCGTTGACCTGCCCGCTTATGACAACAGCATCAGGGGCCAAGATGGGCAAGACAGCCTCTGGCGCAGTCTGGCTTAATGCAGACCTTCTATCCCCTTATGATTACTGGCAGTTCTGGCGCAATACGGAAGATGCCGACGTTTCCCGCTTCCTGAAACTCTTCACTTTCCTGCCTATGGATGAGATTGAACGCCTCTCCAAACTCGAAGGTGCAGAAATTAATGATGCCAAGAAGATTCTGGCAACAGAAGCTGCCGCTATTCTCCATGGCCGAGAAGCTGCTGAACTTGCGGCAGAAACAGCCCGTAAAACGTTCGAGCAAGGCGCTTTGGCAGAAACACTTCCAACAGTTGAAATCTCTACAGCACTCATTGAGGCTGGCCTTGGTGTTCTGACAGCTTTCGGTCCTGAATATGCCAAACTCGTTCCCTCAACCAGTGAGGCTCGTCGCCAGATCAAGAGTGGCGGCCTGCGTGTCAATGATCAGGTTGTCACCGATGAACGCGGCGTACTGCGCCAAAGTGATCTGACAAGCGAAGGCGTTATAAAACTTTCCTTCGGGAAAAAACGCCACGTCCTGTTACGGCCTGTTTAAGGCAAACACGAAAAAGCCCCGAGAAACCGGGGCTTTTTTATTATCTGTCAGGAGCAACCGGAGCGTTCTGTCCACCTGTACCAAATAGCTTTCTAAAAATTCCAGGAGCAACAGCTGAGAGTGGATTGACTGCGACAGCCGGTGATCCAATATTACCAGTCAGGCGGAAATTGACACCAAACAGGCCACCATATTGTCCGCCTCCCAAAATTGTTCCCAGAATTGGCACCTGCGCAAAAGCATTATTCAGTCCGTAAGCCGGGACGAATGTACCCGCAACATCCAGTTGATTACGGGCAAAGTCCATATAACCATCAAGAGTAAAGCCAATCTGCATTCCCCAGATAGCGCCATCCTTGAAGTCAATCCTGTTGTTGTTCTTTACAAAATCTACACGAGCTTTCGTAAAGGCCACATCATTTATGTCAATGCGGCGAGAGCCTGTTCCCTGGGTCTGGCTTGGAACGATACGCTTTAGAGCGGGTTCGTTTCGGATGGAGAAATTTCGCACCATCACAAAACCGTTCTGGCTACCATTACCCATTGCCATTTCAACTAGCAGATCACCATTATAGATACGTCGATAAACATCAAAGTAACGCAGGAATGAACCTGCATTTGCTGATTGTACCGTGATACTGGGCGAACCGTTACTGGTCGTTGTCTGGCCTGTTACCACAGCCGAGCCGATTTTCCCTGTCATCTGTAATTGTCTGAGAGAGCCGGAGCGAACACCGGCTTTGATATTAGCTCGTGTTATCGCTTCATCATTAAAGCCTGTCAGAATATTGAGCATAAGATCAAGATCGAGATTCAAGCCGTTGTTATTTCTGGAATCATTCGCCTGTCCCCGTTGAGAACTATTAGAGGAACTTCCTGTCAGCGCCTTTATAACAGGCCGTGCATCACCAAGATTACCACGGATAACGGTCTTGAAGACATTGTCAGCCTTGCTGACTTTTACCTGCATGTCATCGCCTTGCGATAACTGAAAACGGGAAAGGTCAGCGCGAATGAAATTCCCATCATCATCCAAGGTTGCTTTTCCCGAGAAACGAATCCCAGCATCCAACTGCATATCGTTGATGTCTGTTCCGTCATCTTTCTCTACGGCGAAAAGTGATAATTTACCGGCTCGCCCAGATGGCTTTACCCAGCCGGGAATCAGATTATTAATGGCGATTTTCGTTAAATCAGCCTCTACACGATAGTTATTATGCTCACCTGCGCCCAAGTCCAGAGTAACTTTTACTGGCATGATACCAGTCATTTGAGAACCAAAGTCCAGACCTTTACGGGCACGGGCTGCATCATCCAGCGAGAAGTTTAAAACGCCTGTACCTTTGCCAACAGCAGGCTGATTAACGACAATTGTAGCCGGATAACCAGCCAGCATACCGGCCCCCTTCATCGCAAGGGTTCCAGTATCATAACTTACATCAAAATCTGCCTTCTCAAGCCTGTCTTCACCCAGGGCTTTCTCGAGGGTCATATTCGTAATTTTACCTGAAACCTTAATCGGCAATTCGGCAAACTTGGGAATATCATTGATTGCCAACCCAATTTCGAGCGCCAGATTGACATTCCCCTTAATATCTTCAGGTTTTACGTCCCAAGTAAATGCTTCCTGAGTTTTTGGAAGCTTAAGGAATGCCGTTAAGGCATCTGCTCCAGATTCAACTTGTGCTTTTACAATGCCAACCGTTGATTTATTCCAGAAATTAATGAGATCAAACGAGACTGTCGGGACCTTGATGACACGGTTCCCGGGGAAATCAATGACAGCATTTGTCCCCTGAACATACGCGTTCTCGCCCGTTACCTTAACCTTCACATTTGCTTTTTTGAGATGAGGCAATCCTTCTGTTGGCAGGAAAGTTCCATCTCTCACGTCAAAATCCACGAAAAGTGAATCGTCCGGAATGGAGCCACCATTCATGGCGCCCTTAACAACATCACCCGCTAGACTGATATGTATTGTGCCCTTATCAGCAATACCACCAAGTAAGCTCTTCAGCAGATAACGTCGCGGTCCAGAGGCTGTGATTTCAGGCCATAATCGCATAACAGAGCGCATCTGTGTGTTATTCAGCGCAATATCGACAGCAATTGCTTTCGGGTCCGTTGCATTACCATAGGTACCTTTGATCTGGACATCGAGATCAGGCCCTTTGAAGTACAACCGATCAAGGGTGATCACCCCATTACCCGTTGCTTCCGCTTCCATCGTATCAACCTGAAACGGTTTATCACTTGGCGTCACACCACTGAGGACAGAATCTTTTGCCTGAAGCTTCACACGCCAGGGTTGGTTCGCCCGGATATCAGCAGCACCGGTAATATGGAAATCTGTATCTCCAGCCTTGAAATCAAATTTATTGATTGCCATCTGGCGGATTGCTTCATTCCAGCTGACTTCCACTAACGAATTATCGACATATAAAGGCGTCGCATCCTTGTCGTGTACGTCAATCCGCCCTTCACCGGTTCTGAATGTACCTTCCAGCTTATTGAGGATACCATTTACGAGTGTGACATCCGCCTTCCCTGACATATTCAGTGTCGTTGATGCAGGTAAAGAGGAAAGCCCTGAAAGGAACAGGAGATCCTGCACCGGAGCATTCTCAAGATTAAGGGATAACTGATAGCCGCGGTCGATGCGCATGGCATACCCCCAAAGCTTCCAGTTCCCTCGCACACTGTTCATACTTGCTTCAAATGTCCGGCCTTTATTAACAGTCCGCTCAAATTTTGCATCTACACGGGAGAACCTTGCCCGGACAAGTTTTCGGTTATCAATCAGTGTCAGACGCAGGTTTGTAAACTCTGCCCGCTTTAACAGGCCAAGGGGGCCATCAGTACCGGCTACAATATTAATGAATGCCTCAACCCCTTGAGAAACCATTGATTGCCCATGGGCCTCACCATAGGTCGCAGCATTTGTTTTTTGCTCAGAAGCAACAGTATTTATTTCAGTCTGTGTCGGTGTCGCATCTTTGGAAATGCCAATTTCACCCTGCTCAACAGGGATGAAAGTAATTGAGCCGTCATTATTAATGGCTCCCACAACCTGCAAATCCAGAAATTCAATAATCTTAGGAGTTAAGCGCCCGAACAAAAGTGAAAATGTATCAACGCTGATAATCGTATTCGGGGCTCGTAACTGTACCTTACCCTCTCCGTTTCGAATCTCCAGACCACGGATGCGAAGAGCAAATGATCCGTGATCCAGTTCAAGCGCAGAATCATTCAATGTGACCTGCCAGTCTGATTCGAAATAATTCGACATACTGGAGATAACCTGAGAAGACAGCCCTGGGAATGATAATGGTCCGTTTTGTAACCGTAGATACAAACCGCCCAAGGCAGCAGACGCCAGCACAACCAGAGCAACCAGAACACCCAAAAACCAAATGAAAAAACGGTTTTTGCGCTTCCCGTGCGGTGCTATCTTATCCGCACTTTCGATTTTATTTTCACTGTCAGTCATTCAGAATCGTCTGCTCTCGTTTACGGCTATCTAGCTACGGTTTTCACAAATATGTGTTACAAAAGCGGCGCGTCTATCTCTTTTACGATATCTTATAGGGATAGTATTCTTAAGTTGCCTGACAAACCGGCCTAATCGAAGAGGAAATTCGCCATGTCACTATCCGTGGGTAGCCCTGCACCAGATTTTGATTTGCCTGCCTCAACAGGAAAATCATTAAGTCTCAAAGACTTTCATGGCAAAAAGCTCGTCATATACTTTTATCCAAAGGACGATACGAGTGGCTGTACCCTTGAAGCGCAGGACTTCCAAAAACTGTTGAATGATTTTCACAGCGCAGGAATTACGGTCATTGGTGTATCTCCCGACAGCATGAAAAAACACGATAAGTTCTGCGATAAAAACAACCTGACATTCCCTCTTCTCTCTGATGAGGAAAAGGTCATGTTAAATGCCTATGGCGTCTGGGTTGAGAAAAGTATGTATGGTCGCAAATACATGGGTGTCGAGCGTACAACCGTATTAATCGACCCGAATGGCAAGATCGCGCAAATATGGCCTAAAGTTAAGGTCACAGGCCACGCAGAAGAAGTGCTCGCAGCAGCAAAGGCACTTTAATAAAAAAAGCCGGCAAACGCCGGCTTTCTTTTTATGAATAACCATTGATATCAATCGATATCCTCAACCTCTTCCCCGCCACCATAAACACGTTGGGCAAGAGAGGCCTCCATGAATTCATCAAGTTTACCATCAAGCACATCAGATGGTGCGGTAGACTGAACTCCTGTCCGCAGGTCTTTGACCAGCTGATATGGCTGCAGAACATAAGACCGAATCTGATGTCCCCACCCGATATCTGTTTTAGAGGCAGTATCTGCATTCGCCTTTTCTTCGCGAATTTGCAGCTCACGCTCATAAAGACGAGACCGGAGCATTGCCCATGCGGTGGCACGATTCTTGTGCTGGGAGCGTTCCTGCTGACAGGAAACTACGATCCCTGTTGGAATATGCGTAATACGAACGGCAGAATCTGTCGTATTAACGTGCTGCCCGCCGGCACCTGAGGCCCGGAAGGTATCAATACGGCAATCGGATTCCTTCACTTCAATATTGATATTGTCATCAATGACCGGGTAAACCCAGATTGAAGCAAAACTGGTATGACGGCGCGCATTGGAATCATAAGGTGAAATACGGACAAGACGGTGAACGCCCGCTTCCGTCTTCAGCCAGCCATAAGCATTATGCCCTTTGATCTGAATCGTGGCACTCTTGATGCCAGCTTCTTCACCATCGGAAATTTCAAGCAGGTCAACTTTGAAGCCGCGACGCTCTGCCCAACGCATATACATACGCTGCAGCATAGAAGCCCAGTCCTGACTTTCTGTACCACCTGCCCCGGAATGAACTTCCAGAAAGGTATCGTTTGAATCAGCTTCGCCAGAGAGCAATGTCTCAACCTGACGGCGAGCAGCCTCGGCCTCAAGAGCACGAATAGCCTCTTCGCCCTCTTTGATCGTATCCTGATCATCTTCCATCTCCCCTAATTCAATAAGGGTGACGGCATCATCAATTTCACGCTCGATACGTGAGATGGACTGGATTTGATCTTCCAGCGTGGTCCGCTCGCGCATAATCTTCTGCGCAGCATCTGCATCATTCCAGAAGTCAGGATTCTCAGCCTGAGCATTCAGCTCAGCAAGGCGTTTCTGGGCTACATCCCAGTCAAAGATGCCTCCTCAGCAGCCCAACAGACTGCTTTGCGGCATCTAACAAATGTTCAATCTCTGCGCGCATGACTACTTACATCAAAATAAAAAGATAAAGACTATCTACAGACCACACCGTGGCAAGTAAACAGCCAAGACAAAAATGTTTATGGGTGAGAACAAAATAGCCCTCACCCATACATTCAATCAAAGTTTCTGTTTGCTACCAGCCACCAAACAAGCCGCGACTACGGGGGGCTTCCTGTGGTGGAGGTTCAGCTGCACCGCCACCATCATCGTAGTAGCCACCATCACTGTCATTTTCCATCGTCGGGAAATAATCAGGTGGTGTTGTGCCTGGCTTGAAGGCTTCTGTAACGATACCCCGTCCACTTTCACCCTGACCGGCTCGTAAACCTGTTGCACCAACCACACGTATCAGCTTGATACCTGCAGGCACACGGAATGGTGTTGCCGGCTTATCCTTCAGGGCCATTGCCATGAAATCACGGAATACAGGTGCCGCATATTGACCGGCTGTTGCCGAATTCCCCAGAGAACGTGGACGATCATATCCAAGGAAGACGCCAACAGTCAGATCCGGAGAAAAGCCCATGAACCAGACGTCTTTAGCATCGTTAGTCGTCCCTGTTTTACCAGCAAGCGGCTTACCAACGGAGCGGACAATCTGAGCCGTACCACGATTGACCACACCTTCAAGGATGGATGTGATCTGGTAGGCAGACAATGGATCAAGAACCTGCTCACGGTTATCAATCAATGTGGGCTCATCCTGCCCATCCCACTTTGCCACATCACACTCAGGACATTTGCGCTCATCATGGGAGTAAATGGTCTTGCCCGTACGATCCTGAACACGATCAATCAGTGTTGGCTTAATACGACGGCCACCATTATTTAGAATAGAGTAAGCGGTTGTCATACGCAGAACGGTTGTTTCACCTGCACCAAGTGACATCGACAGCACGGGCAGCAGATCATCATAGATACCGAGACGACGGGCATAATCAACGACAAGGGGCATGCCAAGGAAGCTGGCCAGACGCACTGTCATCTGGTTCTTGGAATACTCGATACCGTAGCGTAAGGGTTTCGGCCCTGTACCACTTCGCTTACCATAGTTGGTTGGAGACCAGACGCCGACACCCGGCATATTAATTGTGATAGGACCGTCAAGAATAGCCGTTGATGGTGTGTAGCCATTATCAAGCGCAGTTGCATAAACGATAGGCTTGAATGAGGACCCAACCTGGCGCAAAGCCTGCGTCGCACGGTTAAACTCACTCTGGTCATAAGAGAACCCGCCAACCATTGCGAGGACACGACCGGTATAAGGATCCATAGCAACGAGCGCACCAGAAATGGCAGGAACCTGACGAAGACGATACTGACCGGCCTTCCCTGTCAACGGTTCAACATAGACAACATCACCAGCTTTCAGGGCAGCGGCAACACCTTTGCGTGTCCACTTAACGCCTTCAGCAGTAATGACACCTGTAATACGTTCAGCCTCTACTCGATTGCCTGCGATCTTTCTTGGACGCAAACCAATCTTGGCCTGATTACCAGAAACCTCAGTCACAACAGCAAGACGCCATGGATTGATATCGCCTAATGCTGGCAGCTCAGCCAGCTGAGCGCCCCATTCACCAGCGCTTAAATCAAGCTTTGTCTCAGTTCCGCGCCATCCTCTTGCCTCGTCAAACCGGACAAGACCGTCAACCAGAGCCTTTCGGGCCATGGCCTGCATCTTGGGATCAAGCGTTGTTCTGACAGAAAGGCCACCCTCATAGAGCTTGTCTTCGCCATAACGCTCAGAGATATCGCGACGAACTTCTTCGGCAAAATAACCGGCACTGATGCTGTTTGGAGAAACTCTTCTGGCAACAATTTCCAAAGGTTCTTTTTTAGCGGTTGCAGCTGTCTGCTGGTCAATATAGCCATTTTCCAACATACGTTCGATAACCCAGTTACGGCGTTCGATCGCAACCTTCTTGTGCAGAACCGGATGATAATTATTCGGAGCCTTTGGCAGAGCGGCCAGATAAGCGGCCTGCGCAACAGTCAGCTCATTAACGGATTTACCGAAGTAATTGAGAGCGGCCGCAGCAACACCATAACTTCTGTTACCCAGAAAAATCTCGTTCAGATAAAGCTCAAGAATATGATCTTTGTTGAAAGTTGATTCTATTCTGAGGGCAATCAAAGCTTCACGGATTTTACGCTCATAGGAGCGTTCATTCCCAAGAAGGAAGTTTTTGGCGACCTGCTGGGTGATTGTTGAGGCACCCTGCTCACGCGCACTGCCTGAAGCGTTTTTCACCAGAGCACGGATCACACCCTCAGGATCAACACCCATATGCTTGTAGAAGTTCTTGTCCTCTGCCGACAGGAAGCTGTGAACCAGCAGTTTCGGCATCGACTGGATTGGCAGATAAAGCCGCCGCTCCTTGGCATATTCGGCCAGGATGGAACCGTCTGAGGCATGGAAGCGCGTCATAACAGGCGGCTCATAATCCGCAAGCTGCTGGTGATCCGGTAGCCCTTCAGAATATTTGAAATAGAAGAAGACAGCAGCAGCCGCACCCAACACAAACAGGACGGCAGCAATACTGAAGAAAATACCGAAAAAACGAAGGATAAAGCGCATCCGCAATAGTTCCGCAAAAAATATCTGGCAGCAGCTAAAATTCTAGCTCACGAAGAGATAGTCAACCACCTGCTTTGGTCAAACAGAAATAAGGCGCTTCTTCAAGGTATAACACCCAAAAAAATGAAATATTTATCTGTTGCACACGCTTTCCTATACCTCTGTGTTCAAATCAGGGCAATTTTAGTTTGCAGGTCGCATCTGAAAATATTGATCTATTGCCTTCACCAACGCTTCTGCCGAATTCTGCCGCCATTCTTCAGATTGTAACAAAGCGATATCCTCAGAACTCGACATATACCCTAATTCAATCAATGCAGAAGGCACATCAGGTGCCCGCAAAACACGAAACCCAGCCATGCGATGCGGGTTCTTATTTACGGGCATAACTTTTTCCAGATGATTCACCAGAATACCAGCCAGACGGCTCGAGAAACTGCGCGTTTCTCTCAGTGTCAGCTCCTGCAATATTCCTGCGACCTCTTCTGGTGCCTGTGCAACTTCAATCCCACCAACAGCATCAGCTTCGTTTTCTTTTTCAGCAAGACGGGCCGATTCAGCATCTGTCGCCTTTTCAGAACCAGTATAGATTGTGAAACCACGAACCTGCGCGGCAGAAATTGTATCAGCATGAATTGAGATAAATAAGTCAGCCCGTGCAGCCCGCGCCATATTCATACGTTCATCCAGAGCGACAAACACATCCGTATCACGTGTTAATGCAACACGATATTTCCCTTGCTCTTCAAGCAGATCACGCAGAGTCTTCGCAAATGCGAACACAATATCTTTCTCATTGATGTCACCCGCACGGGCACCAGAATCAATCCCGCCGTGTCCCGGGTCAATCAAAACCAGCGGCCGATTATCATTATTGGTCATGGTCGGAGAACGGGTAGCAGATGGCGTACTTGCATTCGCAATGGCATCATTAATCGCGGCTTTATGGAAAATGTCCTGATCAACGCGGACAATTTCAAACGTTATTTTTGTCCGCCCATCTTCCAGTTTTTCAGAACTCGTTTTGGTAACAGCAGCCGGGCGGGACAGTTCCAGAATAATCCGTGAACGTCCGGGCGCAAAAAGACCATATCGAAGTGCCGAGATAAGCCCCGACTTTCTCGGCTCCTTTTTCTCATTCATGTGGAAAGAAATTTCAGGGAGTTCGATAACGATACGATTTGGGCGTTCTATGACGAAAGTCTTACTTTCGACCTCTGATGTTATGGAGACAGAAAAAAATGTCTTGGTGCTGCCTTCTGAAGAAATCTGCATTTCATCAATCACATTTGCAGAAGATTCTGACAATGCAGATACAGACAACCCCAATAAACAGGAGAAAACACCTAAAACTAAAGCCACACAATGGAATGTTTTATGGAAAAACGACACTTTTTTACTTCCAATATGCATATTAAGTCCAAACCGAAAACTTGTTCTGCCCCGATGAAATCAATAAGAATTTTGTTAAAGATCTTACCTCAAAAACCCTGACTGTCTTTAACATGCCTCTTCTAAAGCAGCCAATCTGTCGGTCAATATCACATATAACACTTGCCAAAGGGTAGCATTGCTCTGTAATGACATAAGTAATGTCTGGATGTCCGCATCTGCGGCTGCTGTGATGAGAGATACGGTTGTATGGATCGATCTTGAAAACCACGCCCGACCGCCGGTGCCGAAAGGTACACAGGTTCCAAGACAGGCAAGTGTTTCGGCGAGAAATCGCCATGTTTTTCAACGATGACTGATCCGTCAGATCATCGGTTTCGCGAAAGGGCGAACGTGAGAATGGTTGCATTAACGAGGTCTGAAATGACTGTCGTGCCAGCTCCATCCGCTGTGAAAACGCGCAGTTTTGCGCGTCGCGCCCTTTTTATTCCGGCTTCCAAGCTGGTCCACGCCCAAATGATGCGCAGCCATATGCGGCGCGCACAGGCGATCGGTACCAATTCGAACGCAATGATGTCTCTTTCCCACATGATGGATGAGGGACCCGACTCGCGCCCTGCGCGAACAATGCCTACAATTGAGCTACAGATCGCCATGTTGAGAGTTCACCATGGCAAACAAGATGCTTATAGATTCGTCCCACCCGGAAGAAACACGGGTTGTGGTCGTACGTGGTCAAAAAGTTGAAGAATTTGACTTTGAATCTGCCAGCCGTAAGCAATTACGCGGCAATATATATCTAGCCAAAGTCACACGCGTTGAGCCTTCCCTGCAGGCTGCCTTCGTTGAATATGGCGGAAACCGTCACGGCTTCCTCGCATTCAGCGAAATTCATCCTGACTATTATCAAATTCCGGTTGCAGACCGTCAGGCTCTGATTGAAGAAGACGCCCGCGCTAACCGCGAAGTTGAAAAAGAAGAAGAGCACAAGGCAAAAACCAAGAACGCCCGTGCCAAACAGGCTTCTTCTAATGAAACCGTCAGTGAAGATGCAGCATCAGCCGAGACTGATTCTGATGATGAGCACGAAGAAGTTATTGAGCAGCTCGGTGGCGACGCACTTGAAGAAGTGCCGGACCGCCCACGTCACGCTCGCCGCCAGTATAAAATTCAGGAAGTTATCAAGCGTCGGCAGATTCTTCTGATTCAGGTCGTTAAGGAAGAGCGTGGCAACAAGGGTGCTGCCCTGACCACCTATCTGTCTCTTGCAGGCCGTTATTCGGTTCTGATGCCAAACACCGGTCGTGGTGGTGGTATCTCCCGCAAAATTACCAATGCACAGGATCGCAAGCGCCTGAAAGAAATCGCTCATGAACTGGACGTTCCGGAAGGAATGGGCATTATTCTGCGTACCGCCGGTGCCTCCCGTACACGCGTTGAAATCAAGCGCGATTACGAATACCTCATGCGTATGTGGGAAAGCGTCCGTGAACTAACCATGAGCTCAACGGCTCCTAGCCTTGTTTATGAAGAAGGTTCACTGGTTAAGCGCGCTATCCGCGACCTCTATAATAAAGACATTGATGAAGTTCTTGTCTCCGGTGACGAAGGTTATCGTGAAGCCAAAGACTTCATGCGTATGCTGATGCCAAGCCATGCCAAGGCCGTCAAACAGTATAAGGATCCACTCCCGCTGTTCGCACGCTACGGCATCGAAGCTCAGCTTGATGCAATGTTCTCAAACCACGTCACCCTCAAATCCGGTGGCTATCTGGTTATCAATCCAACGGAAGCCCTTGTTTCAATTGACGTAAACTCCGGGCGTTCAACGCGCGAGCACAATATTGAAGACACGGCTCTGAGGACAAACCTTGAAGCTGCGGAAGAAATCGCCCGTCAGCTGCGTCTGCGCGATCTTGCCGGTCTGATTGTCATCGACTTCATCGATATGGAGGAGAAGCGCAACAACAAGGCCGTCGAAAAGAAGCTTAATGAATGTCTGAAAAATGATCGTGCCCGTATTCAGGTTGGCCGTATCTCACTGTTCGGTCTGCTTGAAATGTCGCGCCAGCGCATTCGGACAGGTGTTCTTGAAAGTTCTTCACTGCTTTGCCCACATTGCGCAGGAACAGGCTTTATCCGTGCAACACCTTCTGTTGCACTGAATATGCTGCGTTCTATCGAAGAAAACCTGATTAAGAGCTCCTCACACAATATTATTGTAAAAACACGCTCTGAAATCGCTTTCTATGTCTTGAACCATAAACGCACTCATCTTGGTGAGCTTGAATCCCGCTTCGGTGTTGAGATTGAAATCAGCCTTGATGAAACCCAGTTTGGTTCAACCAACTTCACAATCGAACGTGGCAGTGTCGCAACCAACCCGGCTCCACGCCCAGCAATTTCCTCAAACTTCAAGGCTGAGGAAATTGTAGAGGACATCGAAGAAGAAGTTGAAATTGAGGTTGAAGCTGAAGAAGCAGAAACCGAGAACCATCACGACAACAATGGTGATGAAAACGGAGAAAACGGCCGCCGTCGTCGTAGAAGAAGAAGACGCAGTCGCGGCCGTAATGGCAATGGTTTTGGTGAACGCAGTGAACACCAGACTGAACATGCTTCTGATGAAACATCTGAGGGCGAAGCTATTGTTGAAGCCGGCTCCTCAGAAGAACAATCTGAGAATGGCTCCTCTGAACAGCGTGAAGGTCGCCCTCCCCGTCACCATCGTGGCAGACGAGGTCGTCGGGACTTTCGTCCCAGGCAACACTCCGACGCAGCAGGAGACACCTCAGAATCAGCAAACGGAACAGCAGCCTCTGAAGAAGTTGTTCCAGTTCGTGAAGCGCCTATTCAGGTAGAAACAGCAGCTGAAGAGCTGCCAAAGAAAACCCGCGGCAGAGCTCGCAAGTCTGCAAAGACTGAAGAAGTTGCGGTTTCTGAAGAAGTTGTTTCTGAAGAAAAGCCTAAGGCACGTACTCGTCGCAAAGCCAAAGAAGCTGACGCAGATACAGGCGCAGCTGAAAAGGCTCCGAAAAAGACAACACGCAGAACGGCAGCTTCTAAATCCGCCAAGTCTTCAGATTCTGAAGCTAATGGAAAAGTCGCTGAGGCCCCAGCTCCGGCAAAGGAAGAGCCAAAGGCCCAACGGGTTTATGCAGAACCAGTATCTATTGCACTGACAGAGCCAGACCCAAATCGTCCAAAGCGTGCGGGTTGGTGGTCTCGCAAATAAAAATGGGCAGGTAATCCTGCCCATCACAAACTGATCAATTAATTGCCGCCTCTGTCAGGCGGCAATTTTTATTTCAGCCAAGTACCAAGCCGACTGACAGCCTCACGGCAGTCTTTAGCTGAACCTGCAAAAGACAACCGGATATGATGCTTGCCATCGAATGGATCGAAATCCAGACCCGGTGTAATCGCAACACCAGCCTCATTCAGAACCTTTCGACAAAAAGCCAATGAGTCATCGGTTAAATGTGCAACATTGGCATAAATATAGAATGCCCCATTCACAGGATGCATATCGGAAATCCCAATCTTGGGGAGTTCTTCCAGAAGCATTGAGCGGTTGGCAGCATAGCCAAGCTTAATCTTCTCAAGATCATCTTTGGCATTAAAAGCTGCCATTGCAGCAACCTGAGAAAGATATGGCGCTGAAATATAGAGATTTTGAGCCAGTGTTTCGACAGCACGAACCAATTGTTTCGGCACAACGATCCAGCCAATACGCCAGCCTGTCATACAATAATATTTAGAGAACGAATTAATAACGACAGCATTTTCGTTGTATTTCAATGCTGTTTCAGGCTCAACACCATAAGTCAGGCCATGATAAATTTCATCTGAGATCAGCCAGACACCATTTTTCTTACAGAAGTCAGCGATATCAGACAGACCACTGCCATTGACCATCGTTCCAGATGGATTGGCCGGGCTCATAATTAACACACCCTGTAATGGTTTTTCAGCATGTGCTTTTTCAAGGGCCTCTGCCGTCAGCACCCAGCCATCTTCCCTATTCAGCTTAATAAAGACAGGCTCAATATCCAATGCTTCCAATATGGAACGATAAGCAGGATAACCCGGGGCTGTAATGGCCACCCGGTCTCCCGGGTTAAACATGGCAAGAAAAGCCAAAACAAAACCGGCCGAAGAGCCCGTTGTTGTTACGATGCTTTCAGCTGTAACCGGTACAGCGTATTGCTCCGTATAATGCTTGGCAATGCGCTCCCGAAGCGGCGCAATACCGAGCGCTTCTGTATAACCTATGCGCCCAAGATCAATAGCTGCTTTTGCAGCTTCACGTGCAGGTTTCGGAGCAGGAGCAGATGGCTGTCCAACCTCCATGTGAATGACGCTGTGACCTTTTCTTTCTCTGAGGGCCGCCGCCGCCAAAACGTCCATTGCCAAAAATGGGAGTACGCGTTCAATGCGTTTTGCTATTTCTGGCACAATCACTTTGGTTTCGGCTTGTTTCATCTTAATACTCCGGCACTCTCATTTCTGCGAAAGAAAATATATTTACGGCATACAGCCTATTACATGACAAAGAAATGCCCTCAAAAGTAGACAAGAGAATATTTTTTGAGACATTCCCACTAGATTAGCCTTTTTCCCATATGCCTTTTACCAATAATTATCTGAAACTTGAGAGAATCATCTGATACACGATACAAGAAACCTGATTTGAAATTTCCGGCCTTATTGCCCCAATTTCAACGCAGTGATCAGGCAGCGTCCGCCGCAGGATGATTAAGGATTAAAGAATGATACGCCCATTTAGCCGTCTCACCTGTGCTGCTGCACTGCTTGGCCTGACAGCCCTCACTCCCATAAGCTCCCTGCATGCGGCAAATTTCAATGACAGCCAGCGTCAGGAAATTGGTGAGATTGTTCGGGATTATCTGATGAAGAACCCTGAAGTTCTGCAGGACGTCATCGCAGAGCTTGAGAAGAAGCAGCAGGAAGCCTCAACCAAGGCTCAAGCCTCTGCACTCAAGGAATCACACGACACCATCTACAATTCTGAACACGGTAGTGTTGTCGGCAATCCTTCTGGTGATGTCACTGTTGTTGAATTTTTCGATTACAACTGTGGGTATTGCAAGCGTGCCGTTGCCGATCTCGCGGAAATGATGAAAGCCGACCCAAAGCTTAAGGTTGTCCTGAAAGATCTGCCAGTCCTTGGTCAGGAATCAGTCGAAGCTGCACAGGTCGCTTTAGCTGTTAAGCAGCAACTGACAGGCGATAAGCTCTTCAAGTATCACCTTGATCTGATGCATTCCAAAGGCCGGGTCGGAAAGCAGCAGGCCCTTGATCTTGCTCAGAATATGGGCGTTGACATGGCCCGCCTGCAAAAGGATATGGCCTCCCCTGAAATCAAGGCAGCCTTGCAGGAAAACTTCACACTTGGCGATAAACTCGGCCTAACCGGAACACCGGCATTTATCATTGCGGATACGGTAATTCCGGGCGCAGTTGGTCGGATGCCGCTTGAGCAGATGGTTTCTAATGCGCGTAAATGCGGAAAAGCGTCCTGCTAAACACTTAGAGACCGTCCACAGGGTACTTTTTTGCTTTTCCAAAGGCGATGTTTTGGCTATGACGGTCTGATGTGCTTTTGCGTGTGACGCAAATGACGGAGAGAGTTGCAACCTGCCATGATATGTATTCATGTTTTAAATGGCCCCAATCTGAACCTTCTCGGTTTTCGGGAACCACATATCTATGGAAAAACAACACTTGCCGATATTGAGCGTATGCTGAAAGAGAAAGCTCAGGCTGAGAAAGTCGATATTGTATTTCGCCAGACCAATCATGAAGGCGAATTGGTCGACTGGATACAGCAGGCTGGGCGTGACGGCGCCGGGATCATTCTGAATGCCGCAGCCTACGGGCATACCTCAATTGCATTAAAAGATGCGATTTCCGGCTCAAGTGCAAAAGTTATCGATGTTCACTTATCGAATGTCTATGCCCGGGAAGAGTTCCGGCACAAATCCATGATTGCCCCTGTATGCGTAGGTTCAATCTGTGGCTTTGGCGCAAACAGTTACCTTCTCGGCTTTGATGCCATTCTCGGTGTAATGCGCGCAAATTCTGCGCCTCAACCATAATCCCTCAGAAAAGAGGTTCATCCTATGACAAAGAATAATCCAATTGACCCGGAATTTCTTCGTGAGATCGCCAATCTGATCGGCGAAACCAATCTCAGCGAAATCGAAGTTTCCAAGGGCGACCTTCATATTCGTGTTGCACGTACACTGGTTGCTGCAGTTCCTCAGACACTTGGCGCACCTATCGGTCTGCCAATGGCTCCTGAAACACCCGGTGTTGCTCATGGTGCTCCGGCTGCCGCTGACAAGGCTGCAAAGCCTGCCAATCATCCTGGTGCAGTTAACTCACCTATGGTTGGTACGGCCTATCGCCGTCCTTCTCCAGATTCCAGCCCATTCATTGAAGTTGGTGCACGCGTTGCCGAAGGCGACAAAATCCTGCTGGTTGAAGCCATGAAGACATTCAATGAAATTTTGGCCCCTCGTTCTGGTACCGTAACAGCCATTTTTGTTGAAGACGGTCAGCCTGTAGAATTTGGCGAACCACTTTTGACGATCGAGTAACAGAACGGACGAGCCGATGTTCGACAAGATCCTGATTGCCAACCGGGGTGAAATTGCCCTGCGTATCCTTCGTGCCTGTAAGGAGCTTGGCGTTGCAACTGTTGCAGTTCACTCCACAGCAGATGCGGACGCCATGCACGTTCGCCTTGCTGACGAGAGTGTTTGTATTGGCCCACCGCCCTCCCGTGACAGTTATCTGAATATCCCTGCCCTGATCGCAGCCTGCGAAATCAGTGGTGCGGATGCCATCCATCCTGGCTACGGCTTCCTGTCAGAAAGCGCCCGTTTTGCTGAAGTTCTGGCAGACCATAAGATTACCTTCATTGGTCCAAAAGCTGAACACATCCACACCATGGGTGACAAGATTGAAGCAAAGCGCACAGCCAAGCGTCTTGGTATTCCTTGTGTTCCCGGCTCTGATGGTGCCGTACATGATGAAGCAGAAGCAAAGCGCATCGCAGCCGAAATCGGCTACCCCGTTCTGATCAAGGCATCAGCAGGTGGCGGTGGACGCGGTATGAAAGTGGCCCGCAGCGAAGAAGATATCTCGCATGCATTGCTGACAGCGAAGACTGAAGCTAAAGCAGCTTTCAATGATGACGCGGTCTACATTGAGAAATATCTCGAAAAGCCACGTCACATCGAAGTTCAGATTATCGGTGACGGCAAAGGTAACGCCATTCACCTGGGTGAGCGTGACTGTTCCTTGCAGCGTCGTCACCAGAAGGTCTGGGAAGAAGCAACTTCTCCGGCCCTGAATGAATCCGAGCGTGCAAAGATCGGCGCGATTGTTGCCAAGGCCATGCAGGAGCTCAAATACGCTGGCGTTGGAACGATTGAATTCCTTTATGAAAACGGCGAGTTCTATTTCATTGAAATGAACACACGTATTCAGGTAGAACACCCTGTAACGGAAATGATTACAGGCCTTGATCTGATCAATGAACAGATTCGTGTCGCCGCTGGTGCACCGCTTTCAATCCGTCAGGATGAAGTCCGCTTTGAAGGCCACGCTATTGAGTGCCGTATCAATGCTGAGCATCCGGTTACCTTCCGTCCGTCTCCGGGCAAGATCAGCTACTACTACCCACCGGGTGGTCTTGGCGTTCGTGTCGATTCCGCAGTCTATCAGGGCTATACAATTCCGCCTCACTACGACTCACTGGTCGGTAAGCTGATTGTTCACGGCAGAACCCGTAACGAATGTCTGATGCGCCTGCGCCGGACTTTGGACGAGTTTGTCATCGACGGTATTGAGACAACATTGCCTCTGTTCCGCATTCTGGTCCGGAACCCGGATGTACAGAATGGTGCTTATGATATTCACTGGCTTGAGAACTTCCTCAAGACCGGCGGTCTGGAAAAGCAGTAAAATAAAAAGGGCACCATCTGGTGCCCTTTTTATTTATTCAACGGCCTTTTTGACTTCTGCAACCATCATTTTCAAAGATTGCAATCCACCGCTGGAAAGATACCATGTTCCCGGATCAAGGGCGATAATCTTGCCATTCTTCGCAGCATTCGTTCCATTTACCAGCTCGTTATTCAGAATACGCAATCCATCTGTCTTGCCACTGACAGCAACAGAGCGGTCGACAACAAAAATAATGTCCGGATTTTTCTCAGCAATATATTCGTAGTTCACGACCTGACCGTGCAGGCTTGTTGTGATATTCGGATCAGCCTGTTTGAGGCCCAGAACGTCATAGATAATTCCAAAGCGTGAGCCTGAACCATAAACGCTGATCTTCCCGTCATTCGTCAGGAGAACCAAGGCAGCCATATTCTTAGCTGTCGCAAGATCATGAACGACTTTTATCTCGCTTGAGATGCCTTGTAGAGCCGTCTCTACGGCTGCCTCTGCCTTAAAAATCTTACCCAGATTACGATTATTCTGCGTAACACCCGGCATATAATCTGTTGGATAGCTATCAACAAACCAGACAGGAGCAATGGAAGACAGATCCTTATAGAAATCCTGCTGACGGCCTGAAATGATGATCAGATCAGGTTTGAAACCATAAATGGTCTCCAGATTGAAATCCTTCAACCCGCCAATATCGACATACTCATCGCCTTTATATTTACTCATGTAATCAGGCAGGCCCTGCTTGGGCAGCGCAAACTTCAAATCCTTCTGAACAGCCCCAGACGCTATAAGTTCATCAAGAGAGTTCAGCATCCCGTAATCCATGATGACAACACGTTTCGGGATATCTTTCAGGGTCACGGTGCCCAGTTTATGGGTGATTGTGACACTCTCCTGTGCGGCTGCCTGATAAATGCCCCCTGCCAATATGGCAAAGAGACAAAGGACTGTAGCTAAAAAGCCTTTTATCGTGCGCATGAGTATCCCTATTCTATTCGTAGTAAACACAAAGCGGTTTGCCGTTATAATCTTCAACGACAATATCCATATCGTAGATATCTTTCAGAACATCCGGCTTAATGATCTCACTGACAGGTCCGGAATGTCTGAGTTTTCCATCTTTCAGGGCCACAATGAAATCAGCATAAAATGAAACAAAATTGATATCATGAATAACCACGATAACCGTCTTGCCCTTCTCATGAACAAGTCGGCGCAGCAGTGACATAATCTGGGCCGAGCGGCGCATATCCAGATTATTCAGCGGCTCATCCAGTAAAATGTACTTGGTATTTTGAGCAATCGCCATTGCGATATAGGCCATCTGCTGCTGACCACCACTCAACTCATCAATGAAACGTCCCTTCAGGTCATGCAATCCCGTATATGACAATGCCTCATCAATGATCTCCTGATCAGCTTCATCAAGTTTGCCTTGCGAATGCGGAAAGCGGCCAAACCGAACAAGATCCTCAACCGTGATTCTGAGGTTGAAATGCGTTGACTGCCCGAGGATCGCCAAATGCTTGGCAAGCTCGCGGGTATTCCATTGAGCGAGTGATACACCATCAATGCAGACCTCACCTTCATTCGCGGCAATCAGGCGGCTGACAAGTGAAAGGATCGTACTTTTTCCGGCACCATTACTGCCAATAAACGCCGTTATCTTCCCGGTTGGAAGCGCAATGGAGACATCCTCAACAACGGTCTTCTCTCCATAGCTCTTGGTTATATTGCGTATCTCAATCATGCATTCTTTGCCTTAAGCAGAAGATAGAGGAAGTACAGACCTCCAACGAAGTTAATGATGACGCTCAACGGTGTCCGGAACATCAAAATTCTTTCTGTCAGCAGCATTCCAAGAAGCAGCACGGTAACTGCCACCAGAATAGCCCCAAATGCCAGAATATGGTGCCGGTATGTCTTGAAAAGCGCACGCGCCAGACTGACCACCAGAATTCCCAGAAATGTTATGGGTCCGACAAGTACCGTCGCAACAGAAGTCATAACCGCAATAGAAATCAGTGAGCGCAGAACAAGCCCGCGGTAATTCACGCCCAGATTAATGGCATGCGTGCGCCCTAAACTCAGAACATCAAGTGCCCGGAAATCCCGTACAGTCATTATGAGTAATGCAACAATGATGGGGGCTGCAATCCAGAGCAGGTCAAGATTGATCCTATTGAATGTTGCGAACATCCGTCCTTCAAGTACGGAATATTCATTTGGGTCAATAATTACCTGCATGAAGTCCGCAAGCCCGCTGAACACGGTGCCAAAGACAAAGCCAACCAGAACCAGAAAATAAATATTCTGATCATCCCTCCGGAACATCAGCAGGAAAAGAAGGGTTGAAGCGCCAACCATAAGCAGCAATGTCATCAGAAAGCCCGGCACATCACTAATCATCACAAGATGGCCGCTTCCCAGTGCAAAAACGACGATTGTCTGGAGAAACAGATAAAGACTATCCAGCCCCATGATACTGGGCGTCAGAATATGATTTGTTGTTATTGTCTGAAAGACAACAGATGACAGAGCAATGGCTGTCCCAACCAGAATGATGGCACTGACAATCTTTATCCGCCGCGGAAAACTAAAGCCCCAGCTTTCCCATGAAAGCCCGACAAATACATAGGCTAGCAGCAAAGCCACGTAGGCCAGAGAAAGGACTGCAAATATCTTTGTGTTACGAGGCAAGGCTTTTTCTCCTGAACAGGAGATAGAGGAACAGCCCCCCACCTACGACGCTGAAGATAATTCCGATTGGAATTTCATACGGATAGATTATCAGCCGACCCAGAATATCACAGACCAGAACCAATACGGCACCCAGCCAGGCCGTATCGAACAATGTATTCTTGAGAGAATCTCCTTGATAGATACGCACCAGATTTGGCACCACGAGTCCAAGAAACGGGATATTTCCAACCCCTACAATTGTAACTGAAGAGATGACAGCAACAATCAATAAACCAACACGCACAACCCCGGCATGATTCAGGCCCAATCCGGTACTCATAGTCTTGCCCATACCAACAATGGTAAAACGATCAGCATAGAGATAGCAGAGGATCATAAATGGAACACTGATGTGCAAGAGCTCATAACTATCTTTGATAACGAGTGAGAAATTACCCTGTAACCATGAAGCCATGTTCTGCATAACATCATTGCCATAAGCAAAGAACAGTGTAATGGCATTCACGACCCCACCGAGCATCATACCAGCCAAAGGCACAAAGATAATATTGCGTGACTGAATGCGTTCAACAATTGCAAGGAATAAGGCCGTACCGAAAAGCGAAACCAGAAAGGCTGCTGCAACACGCAAGAACGGCGGAATATCCGGGAAAACCAGAATAGCCATCATCACACCGAGACGGCACCACTCCATTGTTCCCGCTGTTGTTGGAGAAACAAACCGGTTTCGCGTAATGCTCTGCATAATGATACCGGCAATTGCTAAACTGCTTCCGGTAATCACAATGCTGATCAAACGCGGAACACGACTGATCAGCAGAATGCGTATCTGTTCGGGGTCAAGCTTGAGTACACCAAGAAGAGCGACTTCTGTTACGCCAATAAACAGTGATATAAGGGCCAACACAATCAAAAATGCCCATTGTATCTGGCGCAACCATTTCACTTGAATATGATTGTACATACCAGATACTGCCTTTCTCCACCGAAAGAAGGAAAGAAATGGACAAGGCAAAAGCCCTATGATGTAGATCAATGTGTGTTAGCCCAGCGGCCCTGCTATGACAACGGAATAACCTGAAAAAAATCCATATGAATCTACCACTTCCGGATATAACCCCAGAAATTCTGCTAAGAGCTTATCAGGCTGGAATCTTTCCAATGTCTGACGCCGCTGATGATCCCTCATTATTTTGGGTTGAGCCAAAAAAACGAGGCATCATTCCCCTTGATGACTTCCATCTTTCAAAGCGCCTTGCAAAGACATTGCGCACCACTCCATTTGAAATCAGAATAGATTCCGATTTTCAGGGTGTTATCGAAGGATGCTCAACAACAAGAAGAGATGGTGACGGCACCTGGATCAACGCGCGCATCAAAGAACTCTATGGAGAGCTCTTTAACTTAGGCTTCTGCCACACGGTTGAAGTCTACAATGAGGGAAATATGGTTGGAGGCCTCTACGGGATCAGCCTCGCCTCAGCATTTTTTGGTGAGAGCATGTTTCACCGTGCAACGGATGCATCAAAAATTGCTCTTTGTTATCTGGTCGCCACTCTTAAGAGCAATGGTTTCACCCTATTGGACACCCAGTTCCAGACGGATCACCTTGCGCAATTCGGAACGATTGAGATCAGCCAGAAGAGCTACCTGAAACGTCTACATCAGGCATTATCAATTGCGGCCCACTGGCCAACGGAGCAAAAACTCTCCGGACAGGATGTCGTTGAAATACTGCGAAGCTAACCCTGCCTTATCTGGCAGGCGTTTCTTTAATGATATCTTTGCCGCCCTTGCATTCGAGCAGCCATACGTCAAAGACTGGATGCTCGACACCATGAAGACCTGGGCTTGAAGCAAACATCCACCCTGAAAAGATACCTTTAATTTCGTTATCAAGTGTAACTTCGTCTACTTCAACGAAAGCTGTCGTATTAGGTGTTTCTGTTGCTGGGCGGCTGTAACAGACCCGTGGTGTTATCTGAAGCGCACCAAAACGCACTGTCTCATCAATATTAACTTCGAAGGAGATAATACGTCCTGTTATCTTGTCCAGACCGGAAAAGACGGCAATCGGGTTCTTGATTTTATCAGCGTGTGCTGGAGCAATCAACATACCAAGACATAAACCGTTTACTGCCAGCAGAGCTGCAAGCTTTTTCAGGCTTAAGATTGTACGAATCGCTTTAGAAAACCGGAACACGAATAAATCCATCTGAAATCATATTTCCAAAGACTGCTTCTTTCAGCAGCTCAGATACTTACCAAATGTGGCGTTAACACGGGAGCGGATTTCATCAAAGTTTAATTTTAAACTTTCGGCACTTTCCCACGCCCTTACAGTGCAGATACCTTTATACCAATAAAAAAGGGGAAGTTCCCTTCCCCTCAATCTTTAAACTTATTGTGGCGGTGCCCAGGGAGCGTATCCTGCTGCAGGTGCAGCTGGAGATGGCTCAGCCAGTTGAGACCCTTTAGGGCGATATGCCTCCGCAGTACCTGTCATATTAGGCTTATGGGGCATTTCCCATTCACGCGGAGTATACTCTTCCTCGGAAGGTGGAACATCCTCTGTGTGTGTCAACCAAGAGCGCCATGCTGGCGGAACCTTACTGGCCTCAACAACGCCATTATAGATCACCCAGCGCCGCTCCGGACCAACTGACGGATCCAGAACTGGGCCCTGAGCCCGATAGTAGCGATTCCCGAATTCGTCGGTTCCGACAAACTGCCCCTTACGCCAAGTGAAGAATCGTGTGCCAAGTGTCTGGCCATTCCACCAGGTAAAGAACTGCAAGAAAAAGTTTTTCATATTTCATGCGCCTATAGCTAAGTTGCCGGAATATGGCGCTCAATGGAGATGAAGTCCAGTATTTTTCTAAGCTTCAAATACGGAGCGCAGCATTCTTTCGGCTACCTTATAGCTCAAATTCGATTCGAGAGTAGGCACAAGTTACAAAAACAGGCCTTTTTACGGCATAACAATAGATATTATCAAAAAATCATTTTAAATTCATGACGTTAAGTAATCATGCAATTTTTGCATATGTGCCATGCTATTTTTAATGACACCCCTACTTTCGTTTGTTAACCTGTCATTAACAAATATCCACAACACTGCCCATACCACAACATATATGGTGCGACGCGCAATCGTGATACTAATTCTTGACGAAGCAGGCCATAAGGGAATAGGTTCAAATCAACTTGCTGATCAACTGATCTTGGCCAGTCGTTTTGTCTCCCATGTATGCGTTTAAAATGTGCCGTTGTCTGGCGCGTTAGGGGAAGCATGCATCAAGTATCTTGGGGTGGGAGTGAATTGCAGTCGTTCGGATACGGGAGACTGCGCCAGATAATTTTTAGAGGTTACAGCTGCTCATGCACAAATGCATGAGCTGATGTAACTTTCCGTTTTTGAGGACTTCAGTACTATGCGGATAGATCGCCGTTATACAACAGAGGGAACATCTCCCTACTCCGCAATGAATTTTCGTTCGGCAACAAGCGAAATTCGCAATCCCGACGGATCAACCGTTTTCAAGCTCGACAACATCGAAGTTCCAGAAAGCTGGAGCCAGGTTGCTTGCGACGTTCTTGCCCAGAAATACTTTCGTAAGGCTGGCGTCCCTGCACGCCTGAAGAAAGTTGAAGAGAACGATGTTCCTTCATGGTTGTGGCGCTCGGTCGCTGATCAGGCTGCCCTTGAAGAGCTGCCAGAGAATGAGCGTTATGGTTCAGAAATTTCCTCAAAGCAGGTTTTTGACCGCTTAGCCGGATGCTGGACATACTGGGGCTGGAAAGGTGGATACTTCTCCAGCGAAGCAGATGCTCAGGCTTTCTATGATGAACTGCGTTATATGCTCGCCAATCAGATGGTTGCGCCGAACTCCCCTCAGTGGTTCAACACAGGTCTGCATTGGGCATATGGCATTGACGGTCCAAGTCAGGGCCATTTCTACGTCGACTATAAGACCGGCAAGCTTGTAAAATCGAAGTCCTCTTATGAGCACCCACAGCCGCACGCCTGCTTTATTCAGTCTGTTGCCGATGATCTCGTCAATGAAGGCGGCATTATGGATCTCTGGATTCGTGAAGCCCGCCTCTTCAAATATGGCTCAGGTACAGGTTCCAACTTCTCTGACCTGCGTGGCATTGGTGAGAAGCTTGCTGGTGGTGGCCGTTCCTCCGGCCTCATGAGCTTTCTGAAAATTGGTGACCGCGCAGCGGGTGCCATCAAGTCTGGTGGTACAACACGCCGTGCAGCTAAAATGGTTGTTGTCGATATCAATCACCCAGATATTGAAGAATACATCGGCTGGAAGGTTAAAGAAGAGCAGAAGGTTGCGGCCCTTGTTACCGGCTCCAAGGTTGCCAGCAAGCATCTTAAAGCCATCATGAAGGCCTGCACAAACTGTGAAGGCGAAGGTGATTCCTGCTTCAATCCAGAGAAGAACCCAGCTCTCAAGCGCGAAATTAAAGCAGCCCGCAAGGCTTTCGTTCCGGACAACTATGTCCAGCGTGTTATCCAGTTTGCCCGTCAGGGTTACACGGACATCGAATTCCCTGTTTACGATACAGACTGGGATTCTGAAGCTTACCTCACTGTTGCTGGTCAGAACTCCAACAACTCCGTCAGCATTACGGACGACTTCCTCCGTGCCGTCGATGCGGACGCCGATTGGAACCTGATCCGCCGTACAGATGGTGGAGTTGCCAAAACTCTTAAAGCCCGTGATCTGTGGGATAGCATCGGCTATGCTGCCTGGGCTTCTGCTGACCCAGGTCTGCACTTCAACACAACAATGAACGACTGGCACACCTGCCCTGCTGGTGGTCGCATCCGTGCATCCAACCCATGCTCGGAATATATGTTCCTTGATGATACAGCCTGTAACCTGGCTTCTGCCAACCTGCTGACATTCTTTGATCGTGAAACCAGAAAGTTCGACTCTGCAAGCTTTGAGCATGCATGCCGTCTCTGGACAATCGTTCTTGAAATCTCGGTTCTGATGGCTCAGTTCCCATCCAAGCAGATTGCAGAACTCTCTTATGAATACCGTACTCTTGGTCTGGGCTATGCCAACATCGGCGGCCTCCTGATGACCATGGGTCTGCCTTATGATTCTGCCGAAGGTCGCGCCATTGGCGGTGCCATCACGGCAATCATGACAGGTATTGCATATGCAACATCTGCGGAAATGGCTAAAGAACTCGGCCCATTCCCACAGTATGGCAAAAATGCCCAGCACATGCTCCGCGTCATTCGCAACCATCGCAATGCTGCTCATGGCAATGCCGATGGTTATGAGAAGCTGTTCATTAATCCGGTTCCGCTTGATCACAAGTCCTGTCAGGATCAGGATCTCATCCAGCATGCTATGGCCGCTTGGGATAAGGCTCTCGACCTTGGTAAGCAGCATGGTTACCGCAACGCCCAGACAACCGTTATTGCACCAACAGGTACAATCGGTCTGGTCATGGACTGCGACACCACGGGTATTGAGCCTGACTTCGCTCTGGTGAAGTTCAAGAAACTGGCCGGTGGTGGTTACTTTAAGATTATCAACCGTGCTGTTCCGGATGCCTTACGCGCTTTGGGCTATGGCGAAGCTGAAATCGCTGAAATCGAAGCCTATGCCGTTGGTCACGGTTCACTCCGTCAGGCTCCTGCCATCAATCACACCACTCTGGCTGCCAAGGGCTTCACAGAAGAGAAGCTCGAAGCCATCGAACAGGGCCTGAAATCTGCATTCGATATCAAGTTCGTTTTCAACAAATGGACAATCGGTGAAGACTTCCTGACCCAGACACTCAAGGTTCCGGCAGATAAGCTCAATGATCCTTCTTTCGAGCTGCTTCCATTCCTTGGTTTCTCGAAGGCTGACATTGAATCTGCTAACGTCCATGTCTGTGGTGCGATGACCCTTGAAGGCGCGCCTCACCTCAAGACAGAGCATTACGCTGTCTTCGATTGCGCCAACCCATGCGGCCGCATCGGCAAGCGCTATCTGTCGGTTGAAAGCCACATCCACATGATGGCTGCTGCCCAGCCATTCATTTCCGGTGCTATCTCCAAGACAATCAACATGCCAAACGAGGCAACCGTTGAAGATTGTAAGAGCGCCTACATGCTGTCATGGAAACTCGCCCTGAAGGCTAACGCCCTCTATCGCGACGGTTCCAAGCTGTCCCAGCCTCTGAACTCCGCCCTCATCAGCGATGATGAAGACGAAGCTGATGAAGCAATCGAGCAGCTCATTGCTCAGCCATCTGCTGCAAAAGCTGCCAATATTGCCGAAAAGATCGTTGAACGGATCGTTGAACGTGTTGAGCATATTCGTGAACGCGAAAAGATGCCGGCCCGCCGTAAGGGTTACACCCAGAAGGCAAGCGTTGGCGGCCACAAGGTCTACCTGCGTACAGGCGAATATGATGATGGCCGTCTCGGTGAAATCTTCATCGATATGCATAAGGAAGGCGCTGCTTTCCGTGCAATGATGAACAACTTCGCAATTGCAGTCTCTCTCGGCCTGCAGTACGGCGTGCCATTGGAAGAATATGTAGAAGCCTTTACCTTCACACGCTTCGAGCCAGCTGGTTTTGTTCAGGGCAACGAACGTATCAAGAATGCGACATCCATTCTTGACTACATCTTCCGTGAACTTGCAGTGTCGTACATCGGACGTAATGATCTGGCTCATGTTGATCCATCAGATATCGGTCACGATGCGATGGGCAGTGGTGAACAGCAGTCCAAGGCTCCGGAGCCTGCCGTTCAGATGATTTCCCGTGGCTTTACACGCGGAAAGACAGATCATCGGTTCCTGCTGGTTGCAGACAATGCAATGACAGCCAGAAACTTCACCTCTTCCGGCTCTTCCCTGCATTCGGTTGGTGCCGTTGCTCTGAAAGAAGAAGACAGCCAAGAAGAGAACAAGGAAGTTGACGCTGTGATTGAAAAGCTTGGTTTTACAGCTCCTGCTGAATCACCAACCAACATCCGCTCAGTGGATGATCGTCGTGCAGAAGCCCGCATGAAGGGTTATGTCGGCGAGGCTTGCCCGGAATGTGCAAACTTCACACTGGTTCGTAACGGCACCTGCCTGAAGTGCGATACCTGCGGTTCTACAACCGGTTGTTCATAAGTCATTACTTATTAAGACAGAAACGCCGCTCACTGAGCGGCGTTTTTTATGATCTATGCTATGAAAAATTTCTGAATATGTTCAAAACAGGTGCGCGACTACACGCACCGTTGTGCTCTACCCTGCACAATGCAATGCTGAAAATCTATATGAGAGGTCTCGAAAATTGACCTCCAACCAAAGTGAGCAGGAGATATCTAATGGCCGTTGATGCAAAGGTATTGTTTGAACCATTCAAGATGGGTGCAATTGACGTCAAAAACCGTATTGCAATGGCCCCTCTGACAAGAAACAGAGCAACCCCTGGCACAGACGCTCCAAATGAGCTCACCGTTGAATATTACCGCCAGCGTGCAACGGCTGGCTTGATTGTGACCGAAGGCGCGCAGATTTCCCAGCAAGGTCAGGGATATATCTGGACCCCCGGTATCTATACACCTGAACAGGTTAAGGGCTGGAGCAAGGTAACAGATGCTGTTCACCGTGAAGGCGGTAAAATTGTCATCCAGCTTTGGCATGTCGGTCGTGTTTCCCATACATCCCTGCAGCCGAATGGTGCGGCTCCTGTTGCCCCATCTGCCGTTCGGGCAGAAGCAAAAACTTATATTGAAGGCGGTTTTTCTGCAACCTCTGAGCCTACAGCTCTGACAATTGAACAGATTGGCGCAATTCTACAGGATTACCGTCAGGCGACACGCAATGCGCGCGAAGCCGGATTTGATGGCATTGAAATCCATGGCGCGAATGGCTATCTGATTGACCAGTTCCTGAAACCAAGCACCAATAAACGCACAGACAGCTATGGTGGCGATATTGAAGGCCGTACACACTTTGCACTTGATGTTGTTGACGTCATGACTTCTGAGTGGGATGCTGGCCACATTGGTATTCGCCTTTCACCTGTCAGCCCTGCCAATGGTATCAGTGATCCAGATCCACAGCCTGTGTTCAACCATCTGGTCTCAGAACTGAGTGAACGTAATCTGGCCTTTATCCACGTCGTTGAAGGTGCAACCGGTGGACCACGTGATATCGCACCATTCGACTATGATGCGTTAAGAAGCCGTTTCTCAGGCGCATATATTGCGAATAACAATTACAATCGGGCCATGGCAATTGATGCCATTGCTTCAAAGCGTGCTGATATGGTTGCCTTTGGCCGCGCGTTTATTGCCAACCCAGATCTGGTTGAGCGTCTGCGTATTGACGCCCCTCTGAATGAACTTCATCGCGAAACACTTTATGGTGGTGGCGCAGAAGGTTATACAGATTACCCGACTCTTGCCCAAACGGCTGAGAAAGTCTGATTTAATGAAAACTCTGAAGAGAAGGCCATCCCTTCTCTTCAGGTCATACGAGTAATGGATAGCGGTATGAAAATCGTCAGCTGGAACGTCAACTCAATCAGGCAGCGCCTTGAGCACCTCATCAATTTTCTGGATAAGGAAAAACCTGATGTTGTCTGCCTGCAGGAGTTGAAGTGCCAGGATGATGGCTTCCCCCGCCTTGAAATTGAAGGTGCCGGATACAACGTTGCTTTTCATGGACAGAAGGCATTTAACGGCGTTGCCATTCTCTCACGCCATCCAATCAATGATATCCGTAAAGGCTTACCCGGCGACGAAACAGACGAACAGTCCCGTTATATAGAAGCCGTCATTACACCGGTTGACCAGCAGGCTTTTCGTGTTGCCTCAATCTATCTACCCAATGGAAACCCGCTTGGAACACCTAAGTTTGACTACAAACTTGCATGGATGAAGCGGCTTAAAGACCACGTCCAGTCCCTTCTTCCCTATGAAGAGCCACTCGTACTTGCAGGCGATTACAACATCATTCCGGAAGAGAAAGATGCTGCCAATCCGCAAGAGTGGGTTAATGATGCCCTCTTCCAGCCAGAAAGCCGTGCAGCCTTCCGGGCAATTTTGAATCTCGGACTAACTGAAGCCCTCAGAGCCTGTTATGCCAATGATAAGCTCTATACTTTCTGGGATTATCAGGCTGGTGCATGGCAGCGAAATAACGGTATCCGCATCGACCATCTGCTGCTTTCACCTCAAGCAGCCGACAAGCTTCAGGATGTTGTCATCTATAAAGAAACCAGAGACTGGGAAAAGCCATCGGATCACGTACCGATTATTGGAATTTTTTCTTAATTATTTAAAATCAATACCTTACGTTTGTTTCTTAAAGATAAATATTAATGATTGGTGCGGTAAGTATCCGCTTTTTCCAAGGCAGCCTGCTGCTCACTCGCAGATGCTCCACTAAGAGCCCGCTCATAAAGATCAACAATCCATTGATCACGAACGGGATCAGCTTCTGAGTATGCCACTGAAAGCCACATCAGCCCCTTAACCCGCTCTTTCGGAACACCTGTGCCATTTACCAGAAGGTGCCCGAGCAGGGCCTGGGAAGGATAATGCCCCTTCTCAGCAGCAAGATTTAGCCAACGCGCAGCCTGCCGTGGATCACGACTGCAACCGTTGCCATCAATATAAAGACGGGCAAGGCTATATTGCGCATTAGGATCAGAAAAATATGAAGCTGCATAATGGAACATATCGTATGCCCGCGCCGGATTACTCTCGACATACGTTCCCTTGATGCCATCCAGAAAATAAGTCCCTAAGGCAACAAAAGCGCTTGAAACAACGGCTGCATTGGCAGAGCCCGGGTTCTCTTCAGCATTTTCATCTGCAAGCTTGGAGAAATATTCAAAAGCCTTCAGATCATCACGCGGAACGCCATCGCCATCCGCATACATGCGCCCAAGCTTCCAAAGCGCGAGGGAATGTCCCTGCGTCGCAGCATATTGCAATGCCTGAGCTGCACCAGCCTTATCACCGGAATTATAGTCACGAACCCCTGCCCGAACGGCTTCCTTAACAGAGGAGAAAACGGGCAAATCTTTTGCGGTGTTTCCCTGACGCTGAACTTCAAGCGCATGGGACGGGGCTGAATAAAGAAAGGTTGCTGCAAGAAAAACCGCAGCCGCATTAAAGAGAAACTTGCTTTCAGGAGGCAGAATCGAGGCGGGCTGGCTGATTGCCACCGCTTTCGTTTTTCCACCTGATACCCGAACTCTCATTTAATACGTCTCTCGTTTCCAGATCGCTACCGTGGTTTCTCACGATGAACCGTTTTGTGCAATGGTTCGATAGCGGTAAAAGCAAATATGGTAAAATTCCAATATCACCTCTTATGACACAGCTTTATGGCATGAAAAGGACAGGAAATATCTGACTTCTGTTTGTGGCGGGATCGCGGCACAGTACATGAGATAGACGATAGAAATAAAAATAGGCGGCACTGTGTTGTAGTGCCGCCACACTTAGATTCGCTCAAGTAAGATTATTTTCTTACCAGCCATCATTTCCATTGTGATTACAAGAGTAAGCATAGGCACGTGCATGACCCCAGTCATGACCTTCACGCTTCAACAGAAGCATGTTGCCACCCATCGTATAGACCTTTTCACGCATCGGTGCGGTCAGCCCCCAGAGATCACCCGGGGTTGTCGCAAATGGGCCATTTATTTCGCCAAGTAGTGCACAGGCCTTCACGCTTGCCTCTGTATCGACAACTTTGACCGTATTCACCCCAGATGGATAATACGAGCAGCCTGCAACTAAAAGAGCAGCCAGTGCGACAGAACAGATCTTTATCATTTTCATAGCCTATACATTTCAAAGCCTCTCAGAGAGAGGCAGGATTGCTAAAGAAGTATCACAGCTTCACCGTATCTCCGAAGATGCCTGTAAAAGTTTTACACATCATGGAGTCAACTTCTGGCATTGAAATGGGGATTCCAAGATCAACCAGACTGGTCACTCCATGTTGCTGCACTCCACAAGGCACAATTCCGGCATAATGGCTCAGATCCGGCTCAACATTCAGGCTGATGCCATGATACGAAACCCAGTGCTTCACACGAATGCCAATGGCTGCGATTTTGTCTTCAGCTGAAATACCCTTTTCAGGGCGTTTAACCCATACCCCTACCCGATCCTCACGCCGCTCACCACGAATATTGAATTCAGCAAGCGTTGCAATAATCCAGCTTTCAAGAGCTGCAACATAGCGGCGCAAATCCGGTAAACGCTTTCTCAGATCAAGCATGACATAAGCCACACGCTGGCCCGGCCCATGATAGGTATATTGTCCACCACGCCCTGAATCGAAAACAGGAAAGCGCTTTGCATCAATCAGGTCTTTTTCATTGGCAGATGTACCGGCGGTATAAAGAGGAGGATGTTCAACCAGCCAGATGCGTTCCCTCTCCCGGCCCGCTGCAATCTCGCCGACAAGCCGCTCCATCTCTGCAACTGCGTCCGGATAAGCAACAAGCCCTTCAGAGATCACCCATTCAACGGGAGCCATATCATGCGACGGAAACTGGGTTGGGACACCATCCAGCTCATCAAGAACACGCATTGATCTTCTAACCTCCCAGCCGAACTTCTCAACTGAATCGACAGATAGCGCTGAATACATCCAGCACAAGATTATTATCTGATTAGTAGCGCATATCCATAAGAAGAACAGCTATTTGATCACATAAAAACCCACATTCTCTAAAAACAAAGAAAAATCAAAATTAACCAATAAAAATCAAATGGTTAAACAGTAAAAAACATAAAAAAAGCAAAAGAAAATGAAATATTCCAATATTCCTTTGCGAACGGGCTTGTCGACTGCGAGGCAATCTGTTACACGCTCCTCTCGGTCGGAGAAATTCGGCTGTTTTCTACCTGCGGCCATGGCGGAATTGGTAGACGCGCTAGCTTGAGGTGCTAGTTGGGAGACCAGTGGAGGTTCGAGTCCTCTTGGCCGCACCATTCCTTCTCGAAGGAATAATGACGAAGCTGCTGTTCTCAGCAGCTTTTTTATTTTCTGCTCTTCATTTCAAATAAACATCCTCGATCATTTAAAATGATTTCAGCTCCCTTGGGATGCCTGAGCTTACCAAGCAATAGCTTGGCTCACCTGATCAACAGCTCTCAACGCAACAATAAAGTTATAGACAGAACAAAAATCCATTCAGGATAAATTAACCCTGTTTATCAGACAAAAATTAACCCTTCTGACGCATTAGTGATCATAGGTCTATGTAACCATGAATTGAGCATATGCAGTCTAACGCTTTTATATTTTCTAAGAAACGCTCTACGGCACCGTTTCTGTCTTTCAGGAAAACTGTGTGCATGGCGCTTGCCGCAGGTATCAGCTTGTTCGCAGGAGCCTGTGACAATTCTATGAAGGGTGACGCTCGTCCCCATGCAGGCGTTGCCAGAGCCCATCGTCTGCCAATTCATGGTATTGATGTTTCTAAATGGCAAGGCACAATCGACTGGTCCGCGGTTAAGGCTGCCGGTACGAAGTTTGCCTATATCAAATCCACAGAAGGTGGCGACCACATCGACAGCAAGTTCTATGAAAACTGGAACAATGCTGCCCGGGCTGGTGTTCCACGTGGCGCATACCACTTCGTCTTCTGGTGCCGCCCAGCTGAAGAACAGGCAGAATGGTTCCGCCGGAATGTTCCCGCAGACCCAAATGCCCTCCCCCCGGTTCTGGATGCTGAATGGAATGGTTTCTCCAAGAATTGTCCCAAGAAGCTCCCTCGTGAGCAGGCTCTTCAGATGATGCAGACCATTTTGAAGGCTATGGAAGAGCATACCGGCAAGCGGCCAATCATCTACACCGACATCACATTCCATGAAGATGTTCTCGAAGGTGCTTTCAACGACTATCCATATTGGATTCGCAGCACCGCTGCCGAACCTCACACACGTTATAAGAGCCGCCGCTATACATTCTGGCAGTTCACGACAACAGGTCGCGTCCCGGGTATCAAGGGCGATGTGGACAGAAATGCCTTTTACGGCAGTGAAGATGAATGGAAAACCTTTATGGCAACCCATTGCGAGCCGCGAGATATCAATAGGCTGCAACGTGTTGGCCTCTGCGTGAAGTAACAATTCACCTCAGACTGAAGGTTATATGTTTTACTATCTTTCGAAGATTGTCTGGTTTTTCGCCACACCATCAAATCTGTTGCCGAGCATCGCACTGCTCGGCATCATTATTATTGCATTCACACGCTTTCGGAAAACGGGCCTTACATTTGCAAGTGCCGGTATCCTCCTGACATTCATCTGTGGCCTACTGCCTGTTCCCAACTGGGTCATGCTACCCCTCGAACAGCGCTTCCCTACCCATCAACCAACAGATGCTTCAATTGACGGTATCATTGTTCTGGGTGGTAGCGTTGCCGGTGACGAAACCATGATGCGCCAGCAGCTGAATGTGAATGAGGCCGGAGAGCGTGTGATTGCCATGGGTGATCTGGCTCGCAGATATCCTAATGCCCGTATTATCTTCTCCGGTGGTGGCGGCAATATGGTCTATAAAGGTGTACCAGAAGCCAAAGCTGTTGAAGCTTACTCTGAAACCCTTGGTATTCCGGCATCCCGCATCGAATTCGAAGGCAAATCCAGAACAACGCGCGAAAATGCTATCTACACACGGGAAATGGTTACACCCAAGCAAGGTGAGCGCTGGCTTCTTGTGACATCAGCCTGGCATATGCCACGCTCTGTCGGCTGCTTCCGTAAGGCCGGCTTTAATGTCATTGCCTACCCGGTCGATTTCAGAACGCGCGGACCACAAGACAGCCGCCGATTATCAGCCTTTGTTTCAGGCGGCTTAAGACGCCTTGATACTGGTGCAAAAGAGTGGATGGGCCTGATAGCCTATTACTTCATGGGGTACACAACAGAGCTTCTGCCCAAGCCATAAAATAAAAACCGCAGTTTCTGCGGTTTTTTTATTAAAGCTCACCAAGATAGGCTTTTCTAACGGCATCATTCTTGAGGAGATTGGCACCTGTATCTTCCAGCACCACACTACCATTCTCAAGGACATAGCCGCGGTCCGCGACCTGCAATGCCTTATGGGCATTCTGCTCAACCAGAAAGACCGTAACACCTCTGTCACGGATCTGACGAATAATGTCGAATATCTGATTGATAATCATAGGTGCCAAGCCAAGTGTTGGCTCATCAAGTAGCAATAGTCGTGGCTTACTCATCAAAGCACGGCCGATTGCCAGCATCTGCTGCTCACCACCGGACATGGTTGCACCGCGTTGCTCAAAACGTTCTTTCAGGCGTGGGAACAGATTGAAGACAAACTCCATCCGCTCTTCAATCTCTGCGTTTCCTGCAAAGAAAGCTCCCATGCGCAAGTTCTCGTAAACTGTGAGTTCCGGGAAAATACGACGCCCTTCCGGTGAGATGGCAATACCCTGCTGCATGCGCAGATGAGTTGGAATCGTATTGATATCCTTGCCCTCAAACAAAACCTGCCCGCTGGTTGCCCGTGGTGTCCCACAGATTGTCATGAGCAGGGTTGTCTTGCCTGCACCATTCGCACCAATAAGCGTAACGATCTCGCCTTCTTTAACTTCAACAGAAACACCATGCAGCGCTTCAACCGCACCGTAGTGTGTATGTACCTGTTCGAGCTTGAGCATATCTCAGTCCTCCCCCAGGTAGGCTTTGATAACGCGTTCATCCTGCTGGATGCGCTTTGGTGTATCGGTTGCAATTGGCCGACCATATTCCATCACCAGAATACGATCAGAGACATCCATGACCAGACGCATATCATGCTCAATGAGAAGCACAGCAACGTGATTTTCACGACGCAGGCGATCAATAAGATGCTGCAGCTCCAGTTTCTCCTGCGGATTAAGGCCAGCAGCAGGCTCATCCAGTAAAAGCAGCCGCGGCTCTGTAATCATGCAACGGGCAATCTCAACACGACGCTGATGCCCATAAGCCAGTGTACCTGCCTCGCGGTTGGCAAACTCGCCCAGACCAAGCTGTTCGAGCCAGAACATTGCACGGTCAAGGGCCTCACGCTCATACCGACGATAACGCGGCAAGGAGAACAAACCAGACAAGAAGTTATTATTGACCTGCCGATGCTGGGCAACCAACAGGTTCTCAAGCACCGTCATACTCTTGAACAGGCGTATATTCTGGAATGTCCGGACAATACCACGACGGGCAACCTGATGGCTTGGGAGACCCGTAATAGACTCACCCGCAAATGAGACGTGGCCTGATGTCGGCTTATAAAAACCAGAAACACAGTTAAACACCGTCGTCTTGCCAGCACCATTCGGACCAATAATCGCAAAAATTTCCTGCGGATGAACCATAAAGGAAATGCCATCGACAGCTACGAGACCGCCGAATTCCATCCGAAGATCGGATACGTGGAGTACGTCTTTCGGACTCATGCTTTAACCTTCACCTGACGACGACCAACCGGCAGGAGGCCCTGTGGACGCCAGATCATCATAATAACGAGAATTGCCCCGAAATAGAGCATCCGATATTCAGCAAAACCTGTGCCAGTCGTTACAAGAACGGCAATCAGAATACCACCGACGATAACCCCAAGCAGTGAGCCCATACCACCGACAACCACGGCAACAAGAATGAGAACAGATTCAAGAAATGTAAAAGCCTCAGGGCTGACAGAGCCCTGCTTGGCAGCAAACAGCGCACCAGCAACACCGGCGAAACCAGCACCTAATGTAAAGGCTATCAGCTTAAGAGCGGTTGGATTAAGCCCTAAAGAGCGGCAGGCGATCTCGTCTTCTCTCATTGCTTCAAGCGCGCGCCCAATAGGCATACGTGACACCCTTATGGCGACGAGAACAGCGCAGACGGCAAAGAATATGCCTAGGATATAGAGGTAATATTGCATGTGAATGGTCTGGAACTTCCAGCCCATAATCTGATGGAACGTCTGAACACCTTCCTGAGACGGACGCAATGCCATCTCATAACCAAACACAGATGGCTTAGAGACGCCATTCAGACCGCCCGGCCCTCCAAGGAAGTCAATATTCCGGGCAACAAGGCGGATAATCTCGCCGAAACCAAGCGTCACAATTGCCAGATAGTCACCCCGCAGACGCAGAACCGGGAACCCGAGAACCAGACCAGTAATCGCAGCGAGTACAACCGCAATCGGCAAGCTCTGCCAGAAACCGAGGCCATAATGAATATTCAGAACAGCATAGGTGTAACCGCCAATGGCATAGAAACCGGCATAACCAAGGTTCAGCAGCCCGGCAAAACCAACGACAATATTCAGCCCCAACGCCAGAATGACATAAATCATTGCGAGCTGGCCTATTGAGATTTGCGCACGATCACCGAATGCCAGAACAGCAAAAGCCCCAAGAAGAAGCAGACATAAAGCCAACTGCTGATGGCGCGGTGTCAGCTCGGGCGTCGTAAACCTGGGCAATCCAGACAGGCCCTTCGACAGGAACGGGCGAATAAGCTGGAAACAGAAAACCGCAGCAGCGCCGTAAAGCAGGAAGCTCCACTCATAAGACAGAGACAAAGCGGTTTCTGGCGGACGTGGCGGCTCAATATGCAATGCGAAGATCGGCATTAACATGAGAACTGTTAGAATGGCAGCAATCAGGGCATGCTTGATGCTGTCAGCAAAGATATTGCCTTGCCCCGCGTTCTGATAATGAGACATCAGACTTTCTCCATGCTGGATTTGCCGAGAAGGCCTGTTGGCAGGAAGAGCAGAACGAGGATCAAAAGGCCGAAGGATATCACATCCTTATATTCGGAGCTCCAGTACCCCTGGGCAAATGTCTCAACAAGGCCGAGAACAAAACCACCCAGCATCGCACCAGGAATTGAACCGATACCGCCAAGAACGGCAGCCGTAAACGCTTTCATACCAATGATGAACCCGATGAACGGATTAATCTTGCCCGTGGATTGCCCAACCAGAACACCACCAACGGCAGCCAGCACCGCACCGAGCATGAAGGTAAAAGAAATAACCCTGTTGGTATCAATGCCAAGCAGATTAGCCATCGACATATCCTGAGAACATGCCCGACATGCCTGCCCCAACCTGGAATGCTTGATGAACATCGTCAAAGCAACCATCAGGATAACAGTGACAGCAATGATCAGCATGCGTGAATATGAGAACGTGACGTCAAACTGCCCACCAAGGCTGAATGACCACGTACCACTCAGGATATCAGGCACCGCCAGATCATAGGCACCCTGCCCCAACGCAACGTAATTCTGTAAGAATACAGAAACGCCAAGGGCAGAGATCAGAGGCACCAGACGCGGTGCACCACGAAGTGGCTTATAGGCAACCTGCTCAACCGCATAACCATACAAACCGGTTACAGCAGCTGAAATCAGAAGCGCTGAGCCGAGAATGACGGGAACAGGTAAACCACTGGCTGCACCAAAAGCAGTAAGAACAACAAGCCCGACATAGGCACCGATCATATAGATCTCACCGTGAGCAAAGTTGATCATTCCGACAATGCCGTAGACCATCGTGTAACCAATGGCGATCAGAGCATAAATCGCTCCAATACTCAGACCATTAATCAGCTGCTGAAAAAATTGAGAAAGAAAATCTGTCATCGTACCCCATCTGACACATCACGGTCGTAACAGGCAAGACTATTAGGCTCAAACTATGGGGAGAAGCATCATTAAAATACAGGCCAATATGGCCTAATGCCCCATCCAAATAACTCAATAAAATTCAAGAAAAGCGTTGGCAGCAATATACCGCCAACGCTTCTTGTATTAGTCAGGACTTAAGGAGCAGGAACGCGTGAACCGTCCTTCTTTGTTTCATAGATAACGAACTTAAAGTTGGTCAGATCGCCCTTCTTATCGAATCCAATCTTACCAATTGGCGTATTGAAGGTGTTGCCATGAATGTATTCAGCAACTTCAACAGAATCCTCTGACTTTGCGCCTTTGATTGCATCAGCAATAACGACAACCGCACTGTAAGCTGGCAGCTGGAAGGTACCGGAAGCATCACGGTTCTTTGTCTTGAACTGCTCAACAATCTTGGCATTTTCAGGATCAGCCGAGAAGTCGGCAGGCAATGTCATCAGTGTGCCTTCAACAGCCGCACCCGCAATAGACGCAAGAGCACTATTGGCAATACCTTCTGGCCCCATAAACGTTACATTGAGCCCCTGCTCACGAGCCTGACGCTCAAGCAGGCCAAGTTCCGGGTGATAACCACCAAAATAAACGAAATCGACGCCACTTGATTTCAGCTTGGTAATCAAAGCTGAATAATCACTTTCGCCAGCATTCAGGCCTTCGAACAGAACAACCGGAACCTTTGCCTCATCCAGTTTGGCTTTCACAACGGAAGCAAGTCCCTGACCATAAGACTGTTTGTCATGGACAATCGCGATATTCTTCCACTTGCCTTTAGAGACAATGTACTCAGCCGCAATTGGGGCCTGCTGGTCATCACGACCAATACTGCGGAAAATGCTGTGACGCAGCTTAGCCTCTGTCAGCACCGGAGCAGTGGATGATGGGGTAATCATAACAATTCCCTCACCATCATAGATGTCAGCGGCAGGAATTGTTGAACCCGAGCAAACATGGCCAACAACAAACTTGATGCCATCACTGACAATTTTATTAGCAACTGTCACAGCCTGCTTTGGCTCGCAGGCATCATCATAGAGCACAGCCTCAAGTTTCTTGCCATTAACACCACCAGCGGCATTAATTGCTTCAATAGCAGTAATATAGCCTTCCTGAACCATATCACCATATTGCTTAACAGAGCCTGTCATCGGACCAGCAAAGGCAATCTTGATGGTTTCTTCGGCCATGGCAGAACCCGACATGCCGAGAACAAATGCGGCAGACATTGCCAGAGCAAACTTCTTTGCTTTCAAAATCTTCATAGTGTTTCCCCGTTAAAACGCAAAAGCGTAGAGAATTCAGACAGCCCGAGACATTAAGGCTAAATTCGTTTGGAATTACAGCCTGCTAGACCTCAAGTGTCAAGCCATCAGACATTAATCTAAAGGTGGGTGTGAACTATTTTCATCTGCTGCATAAATCTGAGAGTTTAAAAAGAAGAGTTATTGTTTTTTTATGCGGTGGTGAACTGCAGCCTGCACTTCAGAGGCAAACTGCCGACGCCACATAACAAAGATGACAGCAACAGTTGCAAGCATCAGGGCATATGCGCTGATAAACCAGCTTAAGTAAGCCAGAGCAAAGAAAAAGGCGCGTTGTCCGCGGTTGAAATGTCGCCCACCGACCGTATTCATACGGGCAGCCCTCTCGGCTGCTTCATAGGCCGCCTCCTTATCTTCATCCGTTGATTGTCCAAAACGGATAACAGGAACAGCTCCAACCAAAATCGCGGCATAATTAAAAATGCGATATGCCCATGAAAATTTGAAAAAGGTGTAGATGAAAATAACTGTCAGGCCAAAAACCCGAACCTCCCAGCCCAGACGGTTCATTTCCTCACCAAAGGGAAAACTGCTCATGACACCCAGGACTTCATCAGTTGAGCGAAACAATGTCAGTGACGCACCGATTGCCAGCAATGAAGTTGAAGCAAAAAATGCAGCACCGTTCTGAAGAGTGGCCATGATCGTCGTGTCAACAACACGATTATCCCGAACAACCAGCTGCTGCATCCATGTCTGCCGATAGCCATCCATAGTCTGGTTGAGGCTTTTCCGGGCGGTATTACGCTCGAGAATGATGTTATATCCGAACCAGGAAGCAAAGAAGATGATCAGAGCAAGAACATCAACATGCGTAAGACCAAGAATCATCGCTCACCCTCTGAATTTTTCTAATTACTAACAAATCATCAGAGAATTAGCATCTATTTGCAGAAATAAAAAAGCCGGAGAAAATCTCTGGCTTCTCTGGAAAATCATTATTGATCAGGCTGTAAACTCGAGGATTTCAGCATCCACAGCCAAGCTATCTCCCTCACGGGCAAATATTTTGGCTATAGTTCCATCTCTTTCAGAACGGAGGATATTTTCCATTTTCATTGCTTCAACAATGCACAATGGATCACCCTGTTTGACCTCAACACCTTCTGTGACAAACACACTCTTGACGAGGCCAGGCATCGGGCAAACAACCTGCTTGCTACTGGTATTATCCTGTCGTTCAGGCATAAAGCGCATCAGCTTCGCGGCAGAGGCGCGATAAATGACAATATCAGCACTACAACCACCATGCATCACGCGAGAGCCATTCAGAACGGGGCGTATCTGAGCAAACACAACATCGCGGTCAATATGCCCTGCCCAGACAGGATTACCCGGTTGCCATGCTGAAATGACACGGACAGGTTCTCCGTCAATAGAGATCAGCAGAGTTTGCTGGCGCTCCTCAACTTTTACAGAATAGCTCTGCTTTCCGAGAATAGCGACGCGATTCTGCTCAACTTTCAGAGCCCCAGCCGGGCGAATGCTCTTTGAGACCTCACGCTTACGTTGATTGTGAACATGCTCGGCAGCAACGGCAATAGCAATGAACTGGCGAGCCATATCCCCTTCAGGAAGTGCCGGCTTATATCCCTCCGGGAATTCTTCTGCCAGCAGATTGGTCGAGAGTTCCCCAGATAGCCAACGAGGATGGTTCATCAATGCTGCAAGGAAGGCAATATTTGGCCGAACCCCTTCAATAGCAAGTGAATCAAGAGCTTGTCGCTGTGCCTGAATCGCTTCAAGCCGAGTTGGCGCATGGGTGATCAGTTTGGCAATCATCGGATCATAATAGACCGAGATTTCACCACCCTCTTCCACACCACTATCTGTTCTGACTGTGACACCATCAGCATTCACATCGCTTTCTGGTTCACGGTAGATAGTCAAGCGCCCGGTTGAAGGCAGGAAGTTGCGTGTTGGATCTTCCGCATAAATCCGGCTCTCAATAGCCCAGCCTTTAAAGTGAATGTCACTTTGCGCATAACTGAGCTTCTCGCCGTAAGCGATACGGATCATCTGTTCGACAAGATCAACACCGGTAATCATTTCTGTAACCGGATGCTCAACCTGCAAACGTGTATTCATTTCCAGAAAATAGAATGACTTATCCTGCCCGGCAACAAACTCAACCGTACCGGCAGAATCGTAATCAACGGCTTTTGCCAGAGCAATGGCCTGATCAGCCATCTTCTGACGCGTTTCCTCATCAAGCAGAACACTCGGGGCCTCTTCGATGACCTTCTGGTTACGGCGCTGAATAGAGCACTCTCTTTCACCCAGATGGATAATATTGCCGTGCTTATCACCGAGAATTTGTATTTCGATATGACGTGGGTTCGTAATGTATTTTTCAACGAAGATACGGTCATCAGCAAATGAATTAGCAGCCTCAGAACGGGCAAGCTTAAAGTTCTCTGCCATTTCCTCAGGGCCGTTTACAATACGTATCCCCTTACCGCCACCGCCAGCAGAAGCTTTGATCATGACTGGATAGCCAATTTCCTCAGCAATGGTAATTGCGTGTTGCGGGCTCTCTATGACACCCATAAAACCAGGAACTGTCGAGACACCTGCTGCTGCTGCCAAGCGTTTTGACTCGATCTTGTCGCCCAGCGCAGAAATTGCTCTCGCACTTGGGCCAATAAATGTAATACCTGCCTGTTTTAAAAGTTCAGGAAATTCGGCTCGCTCAGACAAAAACCCATAACCCGGGTGAACAGCCTCGGCTCCAGTCTCCTTACAGGCCTCAATAATTCTATCCATATTCAGATATGATAAGGCAGATGGAGCTGGCCCAATCATGACAAACTCATCGGCCATTTCAACGTGCATAGCATCACGATCAGCCTCAGAGCATACCGCTACAGTTTTGATCCCCATTTTGCGTGCCGTCTTAATAATTCGGCATGCTATTTCACCACGGTTCGCGATTAATATTTTTTTGAACATAGGCCATTCCGTCTGTTGTTGTGCAGGCAGAAAGCAGCACTGCCTCCCAAGCAGTACTGCGTCCCAGTAACATCAATCTTGTAGCAAGATCGAAGCGCTGCGAACAGATCATTCCGGCCATTTTAGCCGAAAGAACAGCAAGCCATAAGTATATGATTATGCAGCTGTACGGACGTCCAATGCGTGCAAATCAGAGGTAAATCCCTTAGCAAACCGACGCAAGTATTCATCGACACAATGCGTTTCGGAAACAATAGCTGCTGCAATTCGAAAAGCACGCTCTGTCGGGACACCAATATCAAGGGAAGAGATCAGCCAACTGACGTAATCATGGGAGAGCATACCACCCGTGGAAACGGTCTGGCGTAAAGTAAATGAAAGCAATGCCTTAACCAGAAAATCGCCCCAGGCCTCAGGAACATGAACCAAACGATCGAGCGCAATCAGCGCATCGGCCTCTGAACGATTTGAAATTCCTTCACGACAGATTTCCTCACGTAGCAAAGCTACGTCTGCATCATCGATATTCCCCTTATCGATCATACGGTCAATGAAAATGCGTAAAGAACTGCCAATCATTTAAACTCTCCGGTCCCCTTCTCGTACCTGACACCATCTCACCACCGACAGAAAACTAAAAGGTTAACGCCAGAGAGCTTCATTGCAGTGCGGTTAACCGACCCTCACTTTCTTTGGTTTCCAAATTATTATCAGCATGAAAAAAGCGGCACCCTGAAGGTGCCGCTTTCCTTGAAGTAAAATAACTACCCTTACAAAGGCAGGTTATCATGCTTGCGCCAAGGCTTTTCAATCTGTTTGGAGCGCAACATCGCCAAGGCGCGTGAAATACGACAACGCGTTGAATGAGGCTTGATCACATCATCAATATAACCCCGCTCAGCCGCAACGAATGGCGACATAAAGCGTTCTTCATATTCGGCTGTGCGTTCGCTGATCTTTTGAGGATCATCAAGGTCAGAGCGGAAGATAATCTCAACGGCACCTTTTGCACCCATTACCGCAATCTGCGCAGATGGCCAAGCATAGTTGATATCACCGCCAATATGCTTTGATGCCATAACATCATAAGCACCACCAAAAGCCTTACGCGTAATGATTGTCACCAGCGGAACCGTTGCCTCGGAGTACGCAAACAACAGCTTAGCGCCATGCTTGATCAAACCACCGTATTCCTGTGCCGTTCCGGGAAGAAAGCCGGGAACATCAACAAATGTGATAATCGGAATATTAAAACCATCACAAAAACGCACGAACCGGGCAGCTTTTCGTGACGCATCGGCATCCAGAACACCAGCCAGCACCATTGGCTGATTAGCCACAATACCAACAGTCCGTCCTTCAATACGTGCGAAACCCGTTACAATGTTTTTGGCAAAGCTTTCCTGAATTTCAAAGAAATCCCCCTCATCAACAACCTTAAGGATCAGCTCCTTAATATCGTAAGGCATATTGGGATTCTCAGGAATGAGCGTATCCAGCGACATATCCATACGGTTTGGATCATCATAGCTCGGCCATTCTGGTGTGCCGTCAATATTGTTCTGTGGCAGGAAGTCCATGAAACGACGCATCTGCAACAACATTTCAATATCGTTGTCATAGGCACCATCAGCTACAGATGACTTGGAAGTATGAACTTTTGCCCCTCCAAGCTCTTCAGCCGTGACAGTTTCATTCGTTACTGTCTTGACCACATCAGGGCCGGTCACAAACATGTATGAGCGATCACGAACCATAAAGATGAAGTCAGTCATAGCTGGCGAATAAACGTCACCACCGGCACATGGGCCCATGATCAGGGATATCTGCGGAATAACACCGGATGCCAGAACGTTACGGCGGAAAACCTCACCATAACCACCCAGCGCTGCCACACCCTCCTGAATCCGGGCACCACCCGCATCAAACAGGCCAATGATAGGAGCTCGCATCCGCAGCGCCATGTCCTGAATTTTCATAATCTTCTGGGCATGTGTCTCAGAAAGCGAGCCACCAAAAACCGTAAAGTCTTTTGCAAAAATATAGATTGTACGCCCGTTGATTGTACCCCACCCCGTAACAACACCGTCACCCGGGATACGGCTACCGTCCATACCGAAATCAGAAGAGCGATGTTCGACAAACATATCAAACTCTTCAAATGTACCGGGATCAAGAAGAACCTCAATACGTTCTCTTGCCGTCAACTTGCCTCGGGAATGTTGGGCATCAATACGCTTTTGTCCACCACCCATGCGCGCAGATTCACGACGCAATTCCGCTTTTTCGAGGATATTCTTCATACGCTAGTCTCCACAAAGCCTGTTTTAAAGCTTTTCGTCAAATGCCGCGGGTCCTGACAAGACCATGGGTATATGGCTAACATCAGCGATACCCAGCGTATATCTGACCATAGTGGTAAATAGCGCTATTAAAAGCTAACCTAAATTATTAAGAAATAAGCATATCAAACTGATAAAGATTGAATAATTCTGGATGCAGCTAAAAAATCGCGTTCTCTAGACTTTCGACGAGTATGGGCCTCTGTATCAATGCCCCATACCTGTTCCTGGTAAAGCTCATCAATATGAGCAGCCTCCCATGCGGCTTCACTCGACAAGTGATTTCTGGCGTGTGCAAGGCTGATCAGAACAGACCCTGTCAGGGTTGTCATCACGTGTAATGCTGCCAGTGCCAATACAGACTCAAAGCCCCGAACCTCGTCACGAATAATATTCAGAGATACTTCTGGTTGCTCAACATGCATAACGCCTTCAGCCAGCAGGAAGCTCGCTCCTGATTTTTGCTGATGCCACTCCAGAACAGGATTCCATGCGGCCTGCTGCATCTCAACGAGACGCGCTGGCCCGTCTGACCGATACAGAACCAGATCTGAGCCTGCATAACGTACCATATCAGCAATAACTTCTTCTGGCCGATTAGCGACACCATCAAGAGTTGAATTCACGATACGTGTAAATGGCATCGTATCAGGATTGATTTCCTTCCCCTGAGACTGCCACTCCTGAGCAATAAGCTCTGCCAACTCCCGATTGGAAACCTGCAAGACATTACGCGCTGGCGTACGGGCTACTCTGCCATCAAGCTTGAGAACATACTCACTCCCCTCCAGAATAGCCTCAGCACGTTCATAAAAGCGTTTTGGAAGTGGATTGCTACTGGCTGCCCGGCGAACAACCTCGTTTAAATCTCGCTCTTCAGGTTCGTCCATAAAAGGAAACTGGCTCATATGTGCCCCTATTTACTCATCTGACCAGTAGCGATGAAACCATCAATGACCTGCCCTAAATCATGGCATGTATCAACGATAACCTGCGCACCTGTTTCAATCAGCTCAGAGGTCGGATGATACCCCCATGAAACACCAATAGTATTAACCCCAGCATTACATCCCATTTCAATGTCGTACGTTGTATCACCAATCATAACAACATCTGACGGGCTTGCCCCTGTTTCCTGCATCGCTTGCAAAATCATATCCGGATTAGGTTTTGACGGCGCACTGTCAGCTGTTTGAATTGTTGCAAAGAAATTCTGCCAGCCGTTTTTCTCTAAAATGTGGTTGACCCCACGACGGGCCTTACCTGTTGCCAAACCAATCATGACATCATCACGGCTTGATAACCGCTCAACCAGCTCCTTAGCCCCCTCAAAAAATGGGGACACAATCTCTTGGCTTGATCGATAGCCTATGATGGCATTCTTATAGCCTTCAACCATTTCAGAAATTGGGCCATCGCAGCCAACCAATGCTTCCATCGCGGCAGGCAATGACAGCCCCACAATTGAGAGGGCCTTTTCACGGGTTGGAGGCTCAATACCAACACTTTCATAAGCCTTAGTAATGGATGCAACAATAATATTCTGGCTGTCGATGAGCGTACCATCGACATCAAACAGGACAAGTTTCATAAGTTCTTATTTTCCGACTGGTGTATTAGTTGGCTGTGTGGGCTGCGGCTGAACAGACGGCTGCGGCATATTCTGACCCTGCTGATGCTTAGGAGGCGCAAACCCAAGTTCACAACGCCGAATGAACGCACGTCGCTCAACCCCTTTTAAGCCACGTTTAACAGCACGGGATTTGCAGATTTTATAGCTACGATCGTACTTCGACTTCTTGCCGGTTGTGACCGGAGCAGGCTGAGACACCGCCTTAGAAGGTTGAATCTGTGCTTTTGGGGATGACGTAGGAACCTGAACAGGCTGTGTCTGCGCAATCGCTCCCAAGGGAACGAACATACAGGCAGAGAACACAATACCGGATATAACAGGTAACATTTGGCGCGGTTTCATCATGCGTCCCTAATGTTTCACTCAGATTGTAATATATAAGGCAGACACAAGATAAAGAAAACTGTCAAAAGATTGGAAACTAAACCATCTTTCGAAGTTCAGATCATCCCAGCCTCCGGTTTACTCTTCTGGTGCATCAATAATCGGGTCATAACGCGTAGCATCAAGCCCCAAAAGATTGAAAGTCTGCTGCATGTGCGGTGGCAATGGTGCGCTGACATCAATTGCCTTCCCCGTCCGCGGGTGCGGAATAACAATACGGCGTGCCAGAAGGTGTAACTTATTCTGGATACCGCCCGGAAGCTCCCAGTTCTCAATATTGAAATACTTGGGATCACCGATAATCGGATGTCCAATATGGGCTGTATGGGCGCGAAGCTGGTGCGTACGCCCAGTAACAGGCTTGAGAGAGACCCACGCAAGTTTCTGTCCGACGTTATCAATAACAGCATAGTACGTCAGTGCATGGCTTGCACCATCATCACCGTGACGGGCCACCCGCATACGCGCATCGCCATTATCTGCAACTTCTTCACGAGCCAGATAAGTTGATATCCGCCCCTGAGAAACACGCGGCACACCCGCAATAATTGCCCAGTAAATTTTGCGAGCAGAACGCGACCGGAATGATTTTGCCAGAACCTGCGCTGCATAGCGGGTTTTAGCAATCACCAGACAGCCAGCCGTATCTTTATCAAGACGATGAACAAGACGCGGCTTCTCACCACTCTTGTCCCGCATAGATTCGAGAAGGCCGTCGACATGGCGGCGCATACCGGAGCCGCCCTGAACAGCAAGCCCCATTGGCTTATTGATGATCAGAACGTCTTTATCTTCATAAAGTGTGATGGACTCAAGAAATTCCCGATCACTTTGTTCGCGTGCAGCATTACGTGCAACGGGTTTTGGAGCCTCAAACTTCAAAGGAGGCACCCTGACCTGTTGTCCGGCAGCAAGACGATCATTGGCCTTAAAGCGCTTCATATCAACACGCAGCTCACCCTTACGGACAATACGCTGGATATGAGCAAAGGATAACTGCGGAAAACGGGCTGTCAGAAAACGATCCAGACGCATATCAGCCTCATCGGACGTGACAGTAAGCATCTGCACACCACTGACAAGTGTTTCCTGAGCAGCAGCTTTGATCTCAGCTTTTGTAAAAGCAGGCTTTTCTGCAGCAGGTCTTCCCTGACGCTCTGCTTGTGTACTACGGTTCGTTGCCGAACTCCGCTTGACATCCGCCTTCAGCCCAGACGAACGCGCACCAGAAGCACTTGCTCTAGTGTCTCGCGATTTCAGACTGCGAGAGCTTTTTGTAGGAGCTCCCTTTCCTACCCGTACCGGGCCTTTACGAACCTGTTTCATTTGGCTTGTTTATCACTGTTATGTACCGGATTGAAGGCGTCAAAACCGGGAATATTGCATTTAACGCTTCTTTTTGCGCTCAGCCCGCAGTTTTTCCCACCAACTAAGCCGTTTTATTATCTCACGTTCAAAGCCACGCTCAACCGGCGTATACAGATGCTGGCGCCCAAGTTTTTCTGGCCAGTAATCCTGCCCTGAAAAAGCATCTGGCTCATCATGGTCATAGCGGTAGCCATCACCATACCCAATCTCTTTCATCATTTTAGTGGGTGCATTCAAGATCGTCATTGGAGGCATCAGCGATCCCTTTTCCTTGGCAAGACGCTTGGCCTGAGCAAATGCCGTATAGATCGCATTGGATTTTGGTGCTGTTGCCAGATAGACAGCCGTTTGTGCCAAGGCCAGCTCTCCTTCTGGAGAACCGAGGAATTCAAAAGCGTCTTTAGCAGCATTGGCAACGACAAGAGCCTGAGGATCAGCCAAGCCTATATCTTCCACTGCCATACGGACCAGACGCCGCGCAATGAACAGCGGATTTTCGCCGCCATCAAGCATACGCGCCAGATAGTAAAGGGCCGCATCGGGGTCAGAGCCACGAATTGTCTTATGAAGGGCTGAAATCAGGTTATAATGCCCCTCCTGCCCTTTATCATAAATGGGGGCACGCCGCTGAATGATCTCCTGCAGCTTATGGGCATCAAAAATCTCATCAGGCTTTGCAGAGCGCCAGATTTCCTCAGCCAGCGTCAGTGATGCACGCCCATCACCATCTGCCATGCGCACCAGCATATCCCGTGCTTCATCATCAAGCGGTAGCGGCTTCCCGGTTACCTCTTCGGCACGGCGCAATAACTGATGTATGGCGTCTTCGTTCAGCGAATGAAAAACAAGAACACGTGCACGGGATAAAAGAGCAGCATTCAATTCAAATGACGGGTTCTCAGTCGTCGCACCAACCAGCGTGATTGTGCCATCTTCCATAACCGGTAAGAAGGCATCAAGTTGCGCCCTATTAAAGCGGTGTATTTCGTCAACAAACAGCAGGGTACCACGCCCACCCATGCGGCGGGCACGAGCAGTCTCAAACACCTTTTTAAGATCAGCAACACCAGAGAAAATAGCTGAGATCTGTTCAAATGCGAGATCGGTCTGGTCAGCCAGCAATCGCGCAACCGTTGTCTTTCCCGTGCCCGGGGGGCCCCAGAAAATCAGGGAGCCAAGCGATTTGCTTTCAATCAAACGTGTCAGAACACCATCCGGACCGACAAGGTGATCCTGCCCAACAACTTCGCCCAATGTTGACGGACGCAAGCGATCCGCCAAAGGACGGGGGACATTCTTATCCAGGCCTGATGTTTCAAAAAGATTACTCATAAGCTCAAGATAAAGCATTTATCACAATATAGGCAGTGAAAAATGCTTATTCCCCATCCTGTTAGCAGAATGACCTCCTTAGCGGAGAACGGTCACAAATTCACGGCCATTACGATTGACAACAATCTCCCACAAACGAGCCTCCTGAGATGTCGCTTGCTTGAGATCCTGAGTTGTTTTCATAGGCGTCCGGTTTATCGCGACAATGATATCGCCCTTCTGGAAACCAACACGATTTGCCGTGCTATTATCATCCGTCTCCAGAACCACGACACCGACTGCACTCGTATCCATATCCAGCTCGTCAGCGACAGCAGGTGACAGATTAGCAACAGTTGCACCCTGGAATGGAGAACGTCCTGTGATATTGATGGTATCACGGGCTGGAATTTCAGGCGGCGGCAGAAGCTTTACACTTTTCTCAAGCTGATCTTTCCCTCTCTGGAGGGTTAACTTGATATCGCCACCAGTACCTTTAAGGGCAAAGCGATAGCCAAAAGCTTCCATATCATCGATATTATGACCATCAACAGCCAGAATGACATCCCCACGCTTGAGACCTGCTTTCTCAGCTGGTCCACCAGGATTGAGATTAACAATCAGAGCTCCCATCGGACGATCAAGACCAATAGCCTCGGCCATCTCGGCCGAAACGGCCTGAAGCTTGGCTCCAAACCATGGACGGACAACAGCCTTGCCACCATTTTTGGCAGTCTGAACAACTGCCTTCACCATGCTGGTGGGAATAGCAAAACCGATACCGATTGAGCCACCAGAACGGGAATAGATCGCTGTATTGATACCAACCAGCTCACCCTTCATATTAATCAGGCCACCGCCGGAGTTTCCCGGATTAATGGCAGCATCTGTCTGAATAAAGAACTGGTAATCTGATACGCCAACCTGAGTTCTCGCCAAAGCAGACACGATCCCTTGCGTCACCGTCTGACCAACCCCAAACGGGTTGCCAATAGCGAGCACAAGATCACCGACCTCGAGATTCTCGGAATCCCCTAATTCAATAGCATGCAGGTTCTTGGCATCTTTCAAGCGAAGAATAGCCAGATCAGCACGTGGATCACGGAGGATAATTTCTGCATCAAACTCACGACGATCTGCCAGTGCGACCTTAACCGTCGTCATTCCTTCAATAACATGGTTATTGGTTACAACCAGACCATTGGCATCAACAATAACACCAGACCCCAGCGAACGCTGAACACGCTCCTGTGGCATCCCCGGCCCTCTATCACCAAAGAAACGACGGAAAAAATCATCCATGGGCATCGGGCGCGTTTTCTCAACACGTGTCCCGTAAACGTTTACGACGGCTGGTGACACCTGACGTACAACCGGAGCATAAGAAAGCTGAACCTGCACCTTGCTCTCAGGAACTGTTTTTTCCTGCGCTTTAGCTGGCAGTAATGCCATCAGGCCCATAAGCAGGCCGGCGCCAATCAATCCGGCAAAACGAGAGAAAGAAAATGAAGGCATGAAACTGTGCTCCGTATCCAGTTGCACTTGGAAAGAATATCTCTGGAAATAATAGCTTCCCACAACGAGTAAAAGCCCTGACAGAAAATAAAAAGGGTTAGCCCCAGAAAGCCTCTTCTGGGCGCCAACCCACTTCTCTACCTAATTATGTCGTTACTCAGGCAAATGACAGCAGCAACACAGCTTATTTCCATCCGGATCACGGACATAAGCCCCATAATAATTCGGGTGATAATGCGGCCTTAAACCGGGCGCCCCCTCGTCAACACCGCCATGGGCCATGGCAGCAGCATAAAAAACATCAACGGTTTTACGATTCTTGGCATTAAAGCCAATGGTGACACCATTACCAAAAGTAGCTGCCTCCTGATTATACGGCTTACCAAACCAGAAACGTGGCTGTTCATTATCCAACCCATACCCTGCCCATCCGTCTTCTGGCAGTGAAAAGGTACGTTTCAGTTCAAGCGCCTTCATCACCTCATCATAGAACTGGCAGCTTTTCTCAAAGTCCTTAGACCCAACTGTTACATGACTATACATTTTCATATTCCCTTAGTTTTCCAGATAGAAATCCTCTGGACCAAAAACGATCGTTCTCTATTTGTTCTACAAAAGGAAGAAAAATGCAAATAAAAAAGGCGACCTAAAGGTCGCCTTTCTAAAAGATATCAGGAGAAGCAGATTACGCAGCTGCGTTATCGACAACTTCTTCCTTCTGGGAAGGACCGGAATCCTGACCCTTTGCATCGACATCGCGGTCAACGAACTCAATGACTGCAAGCGGTGCATTATCGCCATAACGGAAGCCTGCCTTCATGATGCGGCAGTAACCACCATTGCGCTCTTTGTAGCGCGGGCCAAGGACATCAAACAGCTTGCGGACCATAGCCATGTCACGCAGTTCTGCAATAGCCTGACGACGGGCATGCAGATCACCACGCTTACCGAGTGTGATCAGCTTTTCGACGACAGGACGAAGATCCTTTGCCTTAGGCAGAGTTGTTGTAATCTGCTCATGTTTAATAAGAGCAGCGCACATGTTAGCGAACATCGCCTTGCGGTGTTCTGCTGTGCGGTTGAAGCGGCGGCCTCTGAAACCGTGACGCATGGTTATATTCCTCTTTATTTAGGCGGCCATGCGGCCGATCAATAATGCTCTTCGAAGCGCTTTGCCAGATCTTCGATGTTCTCTGGCGGCCAGCCAGGTACATCCATACCCAGATGGAGGCCCATGGAGGCCAGCACTTCTTTGATTTCGTTGAGCGACTTGCGGCCGAAGTTCGGAGTACGCAGCATTTCTGCTTCCGACTTCTGGATGAGGTCGCCGATGTAGACGATGTTGTCGTTCTTCAGGCAGTTTGCCGAGCGGACAGAAAGTTCCAGCTCGTCCACCTTCTTGAGGAGCGCAGGGTTGAATGGCAGCTGCGGCGCAGCAGCAACAGCCTCTTCCTTGCGTGGCTCTTCAAAGTTGACGAAGACAGACAGCTGATCCTGAAGAATGCGCGCAGCATAAGCCAGTGCATCTTCCGGAGAGATGGAACCATTGGTTTCAATGGTCATCGTCAGCTTATCGTAGTCGAGGTTCTGACCTTCACGTGTGCTTTCAACGCGGTAGGAAACCTGCTTAACCGGGCTGTAGAGGCTATCAACCGGGATAAGGCTGATTGGCGCATCTTCTGCACGGTTACGTTCGGCCGGGACATAGCCCTTACCTGTGTTGACCGTGAACTCCATACGGATCTCAGCACCCTCGTCGAGTGTGCACAGAACCAGTTCTGGGTTCAGAATCTCAACATCGCCAACAGCATTGATATCACCTGCTGTAACAACGCCGGGACCCGTCTTGCGCAATGTCATGCGCTTAGGACCCTCGCCCTGCATCTTAATGGCGATTGTCTTGATGTTAAGAATGATATCCGTCACGTCCTCACGAACGCCAGGGATAGATGAAAACTCGTGCAGAACGCCATCGATCTGTACTGATGTCACTGCTGCACCCTGCAGCGAAGACAGCAGTACGCGACGGAGCGCATTGCCGAGCGTTGTACCGAAACCACGTTCCAGCGGCCCAGCAACGACAGTTGCTACGCGTGCAGGATCGTCGCTCTGAGCTACGTCGAGCTTGTTCGGTTTAATCAGCTCTTGCCAATTCTTCTGGATCACAACCACACCTCTCAGGGTACCGGTTGAAAGGCTTGTTACCAAACCTTCAGGAAACACAAAGCGGAAGTTATCTTCCGCAGACGAACAAATTAGACGCGGCGACGCTTGCGTGGACGGCAACCGTTGTGCGGGATCGGAGTAACGTCACGGATGGAAGTTACTGTGAAACCAGCGGCCTGAAGAGCACGCAGTGCGGATTCACGTCCGGAACCTGGACCAGAAACCTCGACCTCAAGAGTACGCATGCCGTGCTCTGCAGCCTTGCGGCCAGCATCCTCAGCAGCAATCTGAGCTGCATAAGGTGTAGACTTACGGGACCCCTTGAAACCCATTGCACCAGCTGAGGACCACGAAATCGTGTTACCCTGAGCATCGGTAATGGTGATCATTGTGTTGTTAAACGACGCGTTAACATGTGCCACGCCGGAGACGATATTTTTACGTTCGCGGCGGCGGACGCGTGTCGCTTCTTTTGCCATAGTACTTAAATCCTTCAGACGCGCCCGTTATGCCAGGCGCTCGGGATGGAAAAGTCGCCTCCACAAAGAGGCGACGGGTGAAATTACTTCTTCTTGCCGGCGATAGCAACGGCCTTACCCTTACGGGTACGAGCGTTGGTATGTGTACGCTGCCCACGAACCGGAAGCTGACGGCGGTGACGGAGACCCCGGTAGCAACCCAGATCCATAAGACGCTTAATGTTCATGGAAACTTCACGACGCAGATCACCTTCAACGAGGTAATCACGGTCGATTGTTTCACGGATCTGAAGAACTTCCTGGTCGGTCAGCTGATTGACGCGACGTTCAGCTGGAATGCTGACCTTCTCGACAATTTCCTGGGCCTTCTTAGCACCAATGCCGTGAATGTACTGAAGCGCGATTACAACACGCTTCCCGGTCGGGATGTTAACACCTGCTATACGAGCCACTGCTCATCTCCATGTCTTCGGTCAAGAAAAATTCTTGAAACGGATAGTTAAAGTGCGCGCGTCCGGTGGAGGCCGGCCCTTGCGCGGTTTCCAATAAAAACAAGTCTTTCAGGCCCCTTCTGAGGCCATCCAGACCTGAATAGTCTTGGTTGAAGTGGTTCGGAATACCCTGAAACCCCTTCTACGTCAAGCCCTTTGGCTGATATCATCCCTCGCAGATGGTATCAGCCTTATGATCAAAGACCAAGAATCGTACGAACGGACTCGGTCACTTCATCAATCTGTTGCATTCCGTCCACTGACTTCAGCATATCCTTATTGGCGTAATGAGCCGACAATGGGGCAGTCTGGCGGTGATAGGCTTCAAGACGTGTCTTGAAGACTTCCGGATTGTCATCTTTACGGACAGGCTCACCACGGGCAGCCGTCTCTTCTGCTCTCTTAATGATACGCTCAACCAGCTTTGCTTCATCGACATCGAATTCGATAACAGCATCAAGATTCAGGTTTCTGCTTTTCAGAAGAGCCTCAAGCCCTTCAGCCTGCGCCACTGTCCGTGGGAAACCATCGAGAATAAAACCGTTTGTTGCATCAGATTCCTGAATGCGGTCCGCAATAATGCCAAGAACGATGTCATCAGAGACCAGATCTCCACGATCCATAACTTCTTTAGCTTTGATACCGATAGGAGTTTGAGCAGCAACAGCCGCACGCAGCATATCTCCGGTCGAAAGATGAGCAATGTTCAGTTCCTGAGCCAGACGAAGTGCCTGTGTCCCCTTACCTGCCCCTGGCGCACCGAGAAAAATAACGCGCATTGAATTAGCCTCGTAACAATACAAATCTGAAAAGTGAAACAGCCTATCTCAAAGAAGAAGCTCCAGCTTTAAGCTGGAGCTAACCTATCTCTTAACGACGGCGTGTGGAAGAGCCCCGCAGCTTAGCCTTTTTGACCAAGCCCTCATACTGGTGAGCCAGCAGATGCCCGTGAACCTGTGCCACCGTATCCATTGTCACGGAGACAACGATCAGAAGCGAAGTACCACCGATAGCCAACTGCTGGATATTGAAGGAAGCCATCACAATTTCTGGCAGAAGACAGATTGCGACCAGATAAGCAGCACCAACAACTGTAATACGTGTCAGAACCTTATCAATATATTCAGCTGTTCTGTCGCCTGGACGGATACCCGGAATAAAGCCGTTCTGCTTTTTCAGATTGTCAGCAGTATCCTTCGGATTGAAAACAATTGCCGTATAGAAGAAGGCAAAGAAAACAATCAGAAGCGCATAAGCCACCATGAACAACGGCTTACCATGGCCGAAATAGTAGCTCATACCAGCCAGAAAACCTGTGCCATCCGGATTTGCAAAGCTTGTGAACGTTGCAGGCAGAAGCAGCAATGAAGAAGCAAAGATCGGCGGAATAACGCCAGATGTGTTCAGCTTAAGCGGTAAGAAGGACGTCTGACCTTCATAAACCTTATTACCAACCTGACGGCGTGGATAATTGATCAAAAGGCGACGCTGCGCGCGCTCCATAAACACAACGAACGCAATAACAGCAACGGCCATTACCAGCATAAACAGGATGAGCGGCGTAGAAACAGCACCAATACGGCCCAGTTCAAGCAGTTTAGCCAAACCACCGGGGAGACCCGCGACAATACCTGTAAAGATGATCAGTGAGGAGCCGTTACCGATACCCCGGGCTGTAATCTGTTCGCCCAGCCAGACAACAAACATTGTACCGCCTGTAAGGGTTACAACTGTTGTCAGAGTAAAGAAGCCAGAGGAAAGATGCGAAACGCCACTGGAATAAAGCCCGATAGCAATACCCCAGGACTGCGCAACAGCCAGAACAACCGTCAGATAACGGGTGTACTGATTGATAACCTTACGCCCGGATTCCCCTTCCTTCTTGAGTGCTTCAAGAGAAGGCACAACAGAAGTCAGAAGCTGGATAATAATCGATGCCGAGATGTATGGCATGATGTTCAGGGCAAAGATGGCCATACGTTCAACAGCACCACCCGAGAACATGTTGAACAGACCAACAATTCCCTGTGAATTATTCTGGAACAAGCGAGCCAGAGAAGCAGGATCGATACCAGGAAGCGGAATATACGTTCCAAGACGATAGACAAGCAACGCGCCAAGAGTAAACCAGATGCGCTTTTTAAGCTCATCTGCCTTGGCAATTGCGCCGAAATTGAAATTTGATGCAATCTGTTCGGCTGCTGAAGCCATTGTTATTATCCCAATCTAATCTTTGCACTTTTAGAACGCACCAACATACAGATGCACTCAAAAAGAGCAATATGCTTAAGCGTACAAACGGCGGCACCGCATCTGTGACACGAGCCGCCGCTTGAATCATTACTTCAAGATAATGTGCGTATTACGCTTGCGCAACTGCACCGACGAGCTTGACTGAACCGCCAGCCTTTTCGATAGCAGCAACAGCAGACTTGGAAGCGCCATTAACTTCGAATGCAAGCTTGGCCTTCAGTTCGCCAACGCCAAGAATCTTGACGCCGTCAAGAGCCTTTGAGCAGATACCGGCTGCAACGAGAGCTGCATTGGTAATTGCGGCGCTCTTGTCGAGCTTACCAGCGTCAATTGCTTCCTGAATACGGCCAACATTGACCTCGTTCAGGTGAACAGCGTTTGGCTTGTTAAAGCCACGCTTTGGCAGACGACGGTGCAAAGGCATCTGACCGCCTTCGAAGCCTTTAATGGCAACGCCGGAACGTGAGGTTTGACCCTTCACACCACGACCACCTGTCTTACCCTTACCGGAACCGATACCACGGCCAACACGCATACGTGCCTTTGTGGCGCCTTCGTTATCACGAATAGAATTAAGTTTCATATCGCCCTCCTCAGTGCCCGTCGACAACACGCACGAGGTGCTTGACCTTTTCGATCATACCACGAACTTCCGGGGTGTCCGGCAGTGTCGAAGTACGGCGAATCTTATTGAGCTTGAGACCAATCAGCGTCTGGCGCTGCTTGGCTTCACGACGGATTGGAGAACCAGTCTGCTCAACAGTGACTGTTTTTGTAGTGGCAGGTTTCTTAGCCATTGTCTAAGCCTCCCGCTTACGCATCTGAACCGGCTGCATCAGCATCGCCAGCACCTGGACGACGGCTCTGCAGAACCGATACCTTCAAGCCACGACGTGCGGCAACCGAACGTGGGCTATCTTCATTCTTCAGCGCGTCAAATGTTGCACGCACCAGGTTGTAAGGATTGGAGGAACCAATCGACTTGGCAACAACGTCCTGCATGCCAACAGTTTCGAAAACTGCACGCATTGGACCACCAGCGATGATACCTGTACCCTGTGGAGCTGCACGCAGTACAACTTTACCAGCACCCCAGCGACCACGAACATCGTGGTGCAATGTGCGGCCTTCACGCAGAGCAACGCGGATCATAGAACGCTTTGCAGCGTCTGTGGCCTTGCGGATTGCTTCTGGAACTTCGCGTGCTTTACCGTGACCGAAACCGACTCGACCCTTCTGGTCACCAACGACAACCAGTGCGGCGAAGCCGAAACGACGACCACCCTTAACAACTTTAGCGACGCGGTTGATATGTACCAACCGATCTACGAACTCGCTGTCACGCTCTTCGCGTTCAACGCGCTCTTTATTAGGTCCTCTTGCCATATTTTATCCGTTTTGACTTACGCGGGGCTCCCCGCTCGCTTCGGAAGGTTTCCTTAGAAACCCGTTTCGGGTGTGCACGTCACCGTCCACACCCGTTTCTCATTTAACCGGTAAACCGATTATTAGAATGTCAGGCCACCTTCACGGGCGCCTTCGGCCAAAGCCTTGACACGACCATGATAGATGTAACCGGAACGGTCGAAGACCACTTCCTTGACACCGGCCTTAACAGCGCGTTGTGCTACGAGCTCACCGACCTTGACAGCTGCTTCGACTGTTGCACCAGTCTTCAGCTTGCCACGGAGATCCTTTTCCAGTGTTGATGCGGCAGCCAGTGTACGGCCTTCAACATCATCAATAATCTGGGCATAGATCTGCTTCGAAGAGCGGAAAACCGACAGACGAGGACGTCCATTAGCGGCTTTCTTAATAGCCCGGCGCACACGCGCCTTACGGCGGTCGGCAACTTCAGATTTCTTAGCCATTGCGCGGTCCTTACTTCTTCTTACCTTCCTTGCGGAAGATGAATTCGTCGGCATACTTCACGCCCTTGCCCTTATAAGGCTCAGGCTTGCGGTATTCACGAATCTCGGCGGCAACCTGACCAACCTGCTGCTTGTTAATACCAGCAACAATAATTTCGGTTGGCTTTGGCGTGGTAATTGTAATACCTGCCGGAATTTCGTAGTCGACATCGTGGCTGTAACCGAGCGAAAGCTTCAGGACCTTGCCTGCAACTGCTGCCCTGTAACCAACACCATTGATTTCAAGTTTTTTCTCAAAACCCTGGGAAACGCCTGTTGCCAGATTTTCAATCATGGAACGGGACATACCCCATTTGGCACGTGCCACTTTGCTATCGTCACGCGGATCGACCTTGATCTCTCCGTTTTCGAAAACGACTACAACTTCTTCAGGAACGACGAATGAAAGCTCACCCTTCGAACCTTTAAATTTGACCAACTGTCCGTCAACTGTGGCCGTCGCACCAGACGGCACCGAGACGGGTTTTTTACCAATTCGAGACATTTCTCGATTCTCCCGTGGTTGTTCCGTGCGTTAAGCCTTAGAAGACCTTACAGAGCACTTCGCCGCCGACATTCTTCTCTCTGGCTTCATGATCAGCCATAACACCCTGCGGCGTAGAGATGATTGTAATACCAAGACCGTCAGAAACGCGTGGCATTGTGTCAACGGATGAATAGACGCGACGACCTGGCTTGGAAACGCGCTGAATAGAGCGAATAACCGGCTGTCCGTCGTAGTACTTCAATTCAATATCGAATTCCGTCCGGCCATTACCGAAGTCAACCGCAGAATAATCACGGATGTAACCTTCAGTCTTCAGCACATCAAGAACACGTGCACGAAGCTTGGAGCCAGGAGTGGAAACGCGTCCGCGACGGCGCATCTGCGCGTTACGGATACGGGTGAGCATATCGCCCAATGGATCGCTGATAGACATATATCCGCCTCCCCTTACCAGCTCGACTTGACGAGGCCAGGAATCATCCCGGTTGAGCCAAGTTCGCGAAGGGCAATGCGGGACATGCCCAGTTTACGGTAGTAGGCGCGCGGCCGACCAGACACTTCGCAACGATTGCGAATACGTGACGGGCTGGAGTTGCGCGGCAACTCAGCAAGCTTCAGGCGAGCTTCGAAACGCTCTTCCATCGACTTGCCTTCATCGTTGGCAATTGCCAACAGGCGAGCACGACGGCCAGCATATTTCTTCACCAGCTGCTTGCGGTGATTGTTTTTTTCAATCGAACTTTTTTTAGCCATTATATCTCTCCGGTGTCCGCGTTTGAGAACACTGTTCTCACTGCCGGAACGGGAAGTTGAAGTGCCGCAGAAGAGCACGGGCTTCGTCATCGGTCTTTGCAGTGGTGCAAACGATGATGTCCATACCCCAAACCTGCTCGACCTTGTCGTAGTTAATTTCAGGGAACACAATGTGCTCCTTCATGCCAAGGGCATAGTTACCACGACCGTCGAATGACTTCGGATTAAGACCGCGGAAGTCGCGAACGCGCGGAAGCGCGATTGTGACCAAACGATCCATGAATTCGAACATACGCGTATTGCGCAGTGTCACCTTACAACCCAAAGGCATGTCTTCGCGAACCTTAAAGGTCGAAATAGCCTTACGGGCCTTTGTGATCACTGGCTTCTGACCGGCGATGAGAGCCATATCAGCAGCAGCAACGGAAGCTTTCTTGGAGTCAGCTGTAGATTCGCCAACACCCATGTTCAGAACGATCTTTTCGATCTTCGGAACTTCCATCGGGTTCTTGTAACCGAATTCTTCAATCAGCTTTGGACGCACTACTTCTTCGTAATGCTTCTTAAGCCGCGGCGTATAGCCGTTCTTTGCAGCCTCAGCCATCGATCAGATCTCCCGAACGCTTAGCAAAACGAACTTTGCGTCCATCTTCCAAAATCTTGAAACCAACCTTGGTTGGCTTTCCATCCTTGGGATCAGCAACAGCGATATTAGACAGGTGAATCGGGCTCTCCTTGGAGATGATTCCGCCTTCCTGATTGGCTGTCTGCTTCTGGTGACGACGAACGATGTTGACACCACGAACGAGTGCCTTTTCATCCTTCGGAATCACACGGATTACTTCACCGGTCTGCCCTTTGTCGCGACCAGCCAGAACAACGACCTTGTCGCCCTTCTTAATCTTCGCGGCCATTACAGCACCTCCGGTGCAAGTGAGATGATCTTCATGTGGTTTTTAGCGCGAAGTTCACGAGGAACCGGGCCAAAAATACGTGTTCCGACCGGCTCTTTCTGAGCATTGATCAGAACTGCAGCATTGCGGTCGAAACGAATCACAGAGCCGTCAACACGACGGATGTCTTTCGCGACACGAACGACGACTGCCTTCATGACATCGCCCTTCTTCACACGACCACGTGGAATTGCTTCTTTAACTGACACCACGATGATGTCTCCGACGGAAGCGTACTTACGCTTTGAACCGCCGAGAACCTTGATGCACATCACGCGACGTGCGCCGGAATTATCGGCGACGTCTAGATTCGTCTGCATCTGGATCATGGCTTGATCCTTTCCTTGTTTCAGACAGGTTTCCAGTCACTACCGGACTACGCCTGACGGGAATCTCTCGTTCCCAGCCTCTAAATCAGCGAAAGGCGGCCTTGGACGGCCGCCCTGCGCGCATATCCCTACTCGACTTCGAAGAAGAAATCAAGCCTTGGGAGTTTCAACCAAGATCCAAGTCTTAAGCTTGGAGATTGGTTTGGTCTCTTCAATAGAAACCAGATCACCGACCTTAGCGACGTTGTTCTCGTCGTGGGCATGGTAATTCTTTGTACGACGCACTGTCTTTTTGAAGAGCGGGTGCGTGAAACGGCGTTCGACCTTAACAACGGCAGTCTTATCCTGCTTGTCGCTAACAACGACGCCCTGCAGTATGCGCTTCGGCATCTTTGATCCCCTTTAGGATTTGGCCGGAACGGCTTTTTGCCGCTGCAGCGTCTTCACACGGGCAACGTCCTTACGGACAGAGCGAACGCGTGCTGTGTTTTCAAGCTGACCAGTTGCACGCTGGAAGCGCAGGTTGAACTGCTCTTTCTTCAGCTTCAGCAACTCGTCACCTAACTGGTCGACCGTCAAGGCCTTGAGATCAGAGCGTCTCTGAGTTTCTTTCATAGCGCCCACCTCACTCTGCGATACGCTGGATGAAACGTGTACGAATTGGCAGCTTAGCAGCTCCTAAACGGAGAGCTTCGCGAGCAACTTCTTCGGACACACCATCAATCTCGAACATGACACGGCCTGGCTTAACCCGGGCTGCCCAGTAATCTGGAGAACCCTTACCGCTACCCATACGGACTTCGGTTGGTTTAGAACTGACCGGCAGATCAGGGAAAATGCGGATCCAAACACGACCAACACGCTTCATTGCACGAGTAATCGCACGACGAGCGGCTTCGATCTGACGAGCATTTACACGCTCTGGCTCCATAGCCTTCAGACCGAACTGGCCGAAGTTAAGATCCGTACCGCCCTTGGCCACACCATGGATGCGACCTTTGAACTGCTTACGGAATTTCGTCTTCTTTGGTTGCAGCATGGCGAACCTTCCTCAAACCTTTCTCAAGCCTGGGCCGCTTGTTCGCGGCGACCACCAGCTGAGCGGCCTTCTTCATTCATGCGCTTGTCCTGAGCCATTGGATCGTGCTCGAGAATTTCGCCCTTGAATATCCAGACCTTAATACCACAGGCACCATAGGTGGTGAATGCCGTTGCTGTACCATAATCGACATCCGCACGCAGTGTGTGCAGCGGAACGCGACCTTCACGGTACCACTCGAGACGAGCGATTTCAGCACCACCAAGACGACCTGAACAGTTGATACGAATACCTTCTGCGCCAAGACGAATGGCTGACTGAACAGCACGCTTCATGGCACGACGGAAGGCAACGCGGCGTTCAAGCTGCTGTGCAATCGATTCTGCCACCAGAGTAGCGTCGATTTCCGGCTTGCGGACTTCAACGATATTAATGGTGATCTCAGCATCAGTCAGTCTTGCGACGGACTTACGCAGCTTCTCGATGTCTGCACCCTTCTTGCCGATGACAACACCCGGACGAGCCGAATGAATTGTAACACGGCACTTCTTGTGCGGACGTTCAATGACGATCTTCGACACAGCTGCTTGTTTCAGCTGCTTCAAAAGAGCCTCACGGATCGCAAAATCCTCGTGGATCAACTTGGCGTATTCGCCTTTGTTGGCGAACCAACGGGAATCCCACGTCCGGTTAATACCGAGGCGAAGACCGATCGGGTTTACTTTCTGACCCATCTGGTACTCCTTAAGCCTGTTTAGCGGCGGCTTCACGAACCACGATGGTGAGGTTCGCGAAGGGCTTCATGATGCGGGAACCACGACCGCGAGCGCGGGCATGGAAGCGCTTCATTACAAGCGCCTTGCCGACAAACGCCTGAGCAACAACCAGATCATCAACGTCGAGATTATGATTATTCTCGGCATTAGCGATGGCGCTCTGCAGGCACTTACGGACGTCGGTAGCGATACGCTTACGAGAGAACTCGAGATCGGCAAGAGCGGTTGCAACCTTCTTACCACGAATCAACTGCGCGACGAGGTTAAGCTTCTGGGGGCTAATGCGGATCATACGCAGAACTGCGCGAGCCTCATTATCAGCCAGAGCACGAGGAGTAGATGTCTTAGCCATGCTTATCTCCTCTTTGCTTTCTTATCCGCTGCGTGACCAGGGAAATTGCGGGTTGGTGAAAATTCACCAAACTTATGACCGACCATTTCCTCGTTCACGGAGACGGGAATGTGCTTCTGTCCATTGTACACACCAAAGGTGAGACCAACGAACTGCGGTAGGATCGTGGAGCGACGGCTCCAGATCTTGATGACCTCATTGCGGCCCGACGAACGAGCAGCCTCGGCCTTCTTGAGGAGGTAGCCGTCTACAAACGGACCCTTCCAAAGCGAACGTGCCATGACGTGCCCTCTTAGCCCTTCTTCTTCCGAACGTGGCGGCTGGTGATAATGAACTTATCAGTGCGCTTGTTCGAACGAGTTTTCTTGCCCTTAGTCGGAATACCCCAAGGGGTAACCGGGTTACGACCGCCAGAGGTACGACCTTCACCACCACCGTGTGGGTGATCGATCGGGTTCATCGACACGCCGCGGTTATGCGGACGGCGACCAAGCCAGCGGCTGCGACCGGCTTTACCGATCGACGTGTTCATATGGTCTGGGTTGGAAACAGCACCAACAGTTGCATAGCACTGGCCATGCACAAGACGCTGCTCACCGGAGTTCAGACGGACTGTAACATAACCCTGATCGCGACCAACGATCTGAGCATAAGTACCAGCTGAACGAGCCAGAGCACCGCCACGACCGATCTTCAGCTCCACGTTGTGGATGATCGTTCCAACCGGCATGTTACCGATTGGCATTGCGTTGCCAGGCTTAATATCAACCTGTGTGCCCTGCACGACCTTATCGCCAACAGCAAGACGCTGCGGAGCAAGGATGTAGGACAGATCACCGTCTTCATAGCGAACGAGCGCAATGAAGGCTGTGCGATTTGGGTCATACTCGATTCTCTCGACAGTAGCGACCATGCCTTCTTTGCCACGACGCTTAAAGTCGATATTGCGAAGAACGCGTTTATGTCCACCACCGCGGAAACGAACCGTTACACGACCGTTGTTGTTACGACCACCCGAACTGCTCTTGCCTTCGGTGAGTGTCTTGACCGGCTTACCCTTATAGAGCTCGCTGCGATCAACAATCACCAACTGGCGCAGGCCCGGTGTGATCGGTTTGAAAGTCTTCAAAGCCATCGAATCACTCTCCTACCTGCTCACAGCCCGGTCGTCACATCAATCGTTTGACCTTCTTCAAGGGTAACGATTGCTTTTTTGACGTCAGACCGTTGTCCACGCATACCGCGGAACACTTTAACCTTGCCCTTGGTTACGAGCGTGTTAACGCTCTTAACTTTTACGTCGAACAACTTCTCAACCGCTTCTTTAATCTGCGGCTTTGTTGCTGTTGCGGCGACCTTAAAGACAACCTTGTTCTGCTCTGAGAGCAGAGTTGCCTTTTCGGTGATAACCGGGCTCTTGATTACATCATAAAGGCGCGGATCCAAATTCATTTGAAGCGCGCCTCCAGCGCATCTACTGCATCCTTGGAAAGCACAAGCTTTTCACGACGCAGAATGTCGTAAACGTTGATACCCTGAACCGGCAGAACATCCACATTAGGAATGCTACGAGCGGCCAGATCGAAATTCAGTTCGACGTCAGCACCTGTGATGATCAAGGCGCTCTGAAGACCGAGCTTGTTAAAGCGTTCGATCAGAGCCTTGGTCTTTGGCTCGGCCAGCTTCACATCATCGACGATGATCAGGGAAGCATCTTTAGCCTTTGCCGACAGGGCGTGTTTCAAAGCAAGCGCACGGATCTTCTTAGGAAGATCATGAGCATGGCTACGAACAACCGGACCGAATGCACGTCCACCGCCGCGGAACTGCGGAGCAGAAGCTGCACCGTGGCGAGCATTACCCGTACCCTTTTGCTTATAAAGCTTCTTGGTTGTACGAGCGATGTCCGAACGGTTCTTCACGGCGTGCGTACCGGCCTGACGCTTTGCGAGCTGCCAGCGAACGCAACGCTGCAGAAGATCAGCGCGTGGCTCGAGACCGAAAATGGCCTCATTGAGCGTGACCGACCCGGCTTTTTTGCCGTCAAGCGTGGTGATATCTAATTTCATCACGCATTCTCCTCAGCTTGCGCAGGCTCTGCAACCGGTGCCGGAGCAGAAGCTTCACCCTGTGCACGGAACTTACCGGGCATAGGAGCTTCCTTCGGCAGCGACCGCTTTACAGCGTCGCGCACAAAAATCCATCCACCAGCAACGCCTGGAACAGCGCCTTCGACAAGGATGAGACCACGTTCGACGTCGGTTTGTACAACACGCAGGTTCTGCGTTGTTACACGTTCGACACCCATGTGACCTGGCATCTTCTTGTTCTTGAAGGTCTTGCCCGGATCCTGACGACCACCGGTAGAACCGATCGAACGGTGCGAAACAGACACACCGTGCGATGCACGAAGACCACCGAAATTCCAGCGCTTCATACCACCGGCAAACCCCTTACCTGTTGAGGTGCCCGTCACATCGACGAACTGACCGACAACAAAGTGGTCTGCAGTGATTTCAGCTCCGACCGGAATGACCGCATCTTCAGAGACGCGGAACTCGGCAAGCTTCTGCTTTGGCTCAACCTTAGCGACCGCGAAGCGACCACGTTCAGCCTTGCTGACATTCTTCACCTTGGCTCTACCAACACCGACCTGCAGTGCAGTATAACCGTTCTTTTCCATGGTACGATGGGCGACCACTTGACACTGATCGACCTTCAGAACCGTTACCGGAATATGTTCGCCCGCTTCTGTGAAGATGCGGGTCATTCCGACCTTTTGCGCGATGACGCCTGAGCGCATGAGCGAATCCTCTCGGCGTGTTCAACCGATGCCCTAAACCTTGCGGCTTAGAGCTTGATTTCCACATCCACACCAGCGGCGAGATCGAGCTTCATAAGAGCATCAACCGTCTGCGGTGTGGGATCGACGATGTCGAGAACACGCTTGTGCGTGCGCATCTCGAACTGTTCCCGCGACTTCTTGTCGATGTGCGGGGAGCGAAGTACCGTATAGCGTTCAATACGCGTCGGCAGCGGGATTGGCCCGCGAACCTGAGCGCCGGTCCGCTTCGCCGTCGAAACGATTTCTCGTGTCGACGCATCGAGGATGCGGTGATCGAACGCTTTCAGGCGAATACGGATATTATGACCGTTCATGAATAATTCCTGTCAAAAAAGGTGCAGTAGCGGTGCAACTGCACCTCTTTGAATTGAACTCTTACTCGACGATAGCGGCGACGACGCCGGCACCGACGGTACGACCACCTTCACGGATAGCGAAGCGGAGCTTCTCTTCCATAGCGATCGGAACGATCAGCGAAACGTCGACGGTGACGT
>NZ_JBBYXI010000003.1:0-553762 GCF_039655745.1 Hohaiivirga grylli
AACTCGGCCGTTAAATTCCTTAGCGCTGATGGTACTGTGTCTTAAGACCCGGGAGAGTAAGTCATTGCCGGGCCTGCAAAGAACAATCCCTCTTTACATGAATTACAAACATGCGCGGCGTAAGCTACCAAGCTTGACGCCGCGTTTTTGTAACTAAACAAACATATCCTTTGACGCGGGGTGGAGCAGCCCGGTAGCTCGTCAGGCTCATAACCTGAAGGTCGTCAGTTCAAATCTGGCCCCCGCAACCAAACATTAAAAAGCCCCTGAAGCAGATATGCTCAGGGGCTTTTTGTATATGGGATAGGGGTGAGAGTGAGGAAGGGAGAGGAAGGGAGTTAGAAAAAGAAATCTAAGGAACTCGCTTCCGAAGAGGCTGAGGTAATGAAATCGCGCAATAGACAACTCTATCCGGGCGAAAAAGAGCCTCCTGTGAAGGATAAATATAGCCTTATTCTATATGTCGATAATGTCGAAGTCAGTGCCTCTTTTTACAGCTCAATATTGAAGCATGAACCTCTAGAACGGTTTAAAGATTTTGCGGTTTTTGGTCTTCAGGATGGGTTTATCATCGGCTTACAATCGAAACACGCAATTGAGCCCACTCCGCAAAAGTTTGTCGGTGGCTTTGAACTCAGCTATAGCGATGTCACAACGGATGAGGTTGATGATATTTATAAGGAATGGTGTAACTTAGGAATTGAGTTTGCTCTCAAGCCAACAACACTGGAGTTCGGGTATACATTCGTTGCTGTTGACCCTGATGGCCACAGATTGCGAATTTGCGCAACTGATACCTCAAATATCGAGTGATCAGGACTATGTCTGGTAATTTGGGGAACTACTAGTGTTTGAAGCTCAGGGCCTTTTATGAATGTCACTATTTTATGCCAATAAAACCACTGAGCTTCCCTTCTAGCTTGAAACCATTACTCTAGGCATATCCTTCATTGTAGAATTTTCCATGCACGCATATTTCTCAGGTTTTTCAGTTGGTCTTGGTCTGATTGTTGCAATTGGGGCCCAGAATGCTTTCGTGCTTAAACAGGGCTTGAGACGCGAACATGTGTTTGCAATATGCCTGATCTGTGCGGTTTCTGATGCTGCCCTGATTGCTTTTGGGGTGAGTGGGTTTCATGTTCTTGTGAAGCAGGTTCCCTGGATTGTCTCAGTTATGCGTTGGTGCGGGGCTGCTTTTTTGATTTTCTACGGAGCCAGAAGTGCCTTGTCTGCATGGAAAGCTGAGAGCAGTCTGGTTGTTCAGGATAATACAGGAATCTCCCTGCTAAAGGCTGCATCCATCTGCTTGGCACTGACATGGCTTAACCCGCATGTCTATCTGGATACGGTTGTACTGGTTGGCGCAATATCAACTCAGTTTGCTCCTTACCAGTCTGTATTTGGACTAGGAGCTGCAAGCGCTTCTTTCGTATTTTTCTTTTCTCTTGGTTATGGGGCAGCTCTGTTGCGTCCCGTTTTTGCCAGGCCGGCTGCATGGCGTATTCTGGATGCTGTTATCGCCCTCATTATGTGGGCGATTGCATTCCGTCTGCTGATGGGATTGTAGATTAAGTATTGTGGTTTCAGCCAACGGATAAAACCACAACAGCACTTGTGACCAACCCAATGCCAGCCCAACCAATGGGCCGTAGTTTATTGCCAAATATCAGGCGCCCACAAAGAGCAGTACCGGTGACACCAATCGCGCCCCACATGGCATAGGCAATGGCGATATCCATGGTTTTTACAGCCTGACTGAGAATAGCAAATGCTATCCAGATCAGGAAGATACCGGCAATACCCCAGCGTAATTTACGAAAGCCTTGTGATTTCGCGATCATCATATTGGCAAGGATGTCAATAAAGGCAGAACCGGTTACAAATAGGAGTGGTGTGAGTGACATGATTAATGCTCCTCACCCAGTGCGACACAGATGATGCCTGCAACGGCAATCAACAGACCGAAGATTTCCTTTACACTCAGACTTTCCTTGAAAAGGAAAACACCAACCAGTGTGAGTAATGTCAGACCTAGCCCTTCCCAGACAGCATAAGCCACACCGACTGTGATGCGACGAATTGAAAGGGAAAGAAAGTAATAGGAAACAGCCAACGCTACAGCTGTAATCAGATAACTTGTAAACTTACTATTGTTTCGTACGGCATCAGCCATAAAAGATGTGCCAAGAATTTCTGCCAGGATTGCAACAAACAGGCATGACCATGCCGTTACTGTGCCGGTCCTGGAGACCGTCGTAATCATTTTAATCTCCATTTTGAGCTGCGCCCTAGTATGGGGCAAATGCCGGTGCTCTCGGAGTTGTTACTCTTGGAGCAGGGAAGCAGGCAGAGACAGATAGGTCTGATTAAGGCCCGCGGCAGCTATGGCGTGACTATTATAGATTTTTCCGGTAATATCAAAATAGTATCCATTGATGAAATCGATATATTGAAAATGCGTTATGCACCTGAAGCTCTGGAAGCTTTTGTTGAAGCGGCGGCTCTTGGATCTTTCTCCTCTGCGGCTCGTAAGCTTGGAAAGACCCAGTCAACGGTTAGTACGGCTATCGCCAACCTCGAGATTGATCTTGGGCTGACATTATTTAGTCGTGATGGCCGCTATCCCGTGCTGACTGAAGCTGGCCATAAGGTTTTAGGCTATGCGCACGAAATTCTTGCAGCTTCTGATAGGCTTGAGGAACTCAGCATCAGAATGGCCGATGAGGTTGAAGCACGGCTGACAATCGTAATTTCTGATATTTACCAGCTTAATCCCGATCAGGGGATATTACGCCGTTTTGAAAAACGCTTCCCTGATATCGAGTTGGAATATCTGGATGCAGAACGTGCAGATGTTCTTGATCTGTTGCAAACCGGCCGGGCTCAACTGGGGTTGTTGGCGGCCCAAAGTGATTATCCTTCAGATATTATTGCCCGTCGTTTGCCTGAACGTGTTGAGATGGCTGTCTATGTTGGCAGAAAACACCCCTTGGCAGCTATTCCTGAGCTGACGAGTGATCATCTGGCGCGTTACCGCCATATCTATCTCAATACCTATGCTGCGACAGATAAGAAGCCTGGTGGGCTCGTGTGGTCCGCATCTGATTATCTTATGGTACTGGAGATGGCAGAAGAAGGATTTGGCTGGGCCGAGCTCCCTCGTAGTCTTGTGAAGCAATATGGGCGGGGACGATTGGTTGAGTTGAAGCTGAATGGCTGGCCAAGGCCTATTGCTGCGGATGTTGCCTGGTCAAAACATACACCACCTGGCCCAGCCGGTTTCTGGCTTCTGGATCAGTTCGTCAAAGGAATGGTTGATCGCTCGTCATAAATCTATGACTTTATGGTAAGCGGCCCTTCTCCGCCAGAAAATCGAGTAATGCCCTTACACGCGCTGATAATGGCCCGCCCTGACCGATATAGATTGCGTGAAACTCTTCAGAATCTCCGGGGTTCAGGTGGTCAAGAACCGGGATAAGGCGACCGGCTTTAATGTCATCCTTAACGGTGAAATGGGAAAGACGTGCCAAACCATTCCCTGTGAGCACCAGATGGCGAAGGGCCTCTCCATCATTGATCTGAATGTTCCCTGTTATCGGAAGGATAGAGGGCAGCCCATTTTCCAGTAGAGGCCAACCATTGGTTGCACGTGTGTAGCTAAATCCTAGCCGGTTATGGCTTTTAAGATCAGCAATGGTTTCTGGAATACCATGTTGTTTAAGATAAGTAGGGGAGGCAACAATAGTAAAAGTGGTCTCACCGAGCTTGCGAGCAATAAGAGCTGAGCTTTTTAGTGGCCCGGCCCGAACGGCGACATCTGTTCTATCTGCCAGTAGGTCAACGACCGTATCTGTCTGCGCAATGTCCAATGTGATTTCTGGATAACGCTTGAAAAATTCAGGCAGGATGTGAGCCAGAATATGTGTGCCGTATGAAGCATTCGTATTCAGACGTATTCTACCAACAGGCTGGGCACCTATGCTGGCTGTGCGTTCTGCTTCATCAATATCTGCCAGAATATGTGTTGCACGCTTATAGAAATCTCGACCTTCGGGAGTAAGCTGAAAGCGTCTGGTTGAACGATTGAGAAGACGTGTATTCAAACGGGCTTCCAGTCTTGCAATCAGTTTGCTGATCGCCGAGGGAGACATCCGGCATATATTCGCTGCTGATGAAAAATTACCATGCTCAACAACGGTTACGAAGACCTGCATTTCGCCAGAACGGTTAATATCAATACGAGCCATTTGTGCATTCAATTCATAAATGATGTTACTGGATGCAGTCTAGCTCATATAAGGCTGCCGCACTATCTTTCTTTCAGATTTGATAAGGAATGAAAGAATGCCGTTAGCGCTTTATGCTTTGACGGCCGGTGCCTTTGGTATCGGCGTGACTGAATTTGTTATTATGGGATTGTTACTTGAGGTCAGCGCAGATCTGCATATCACAATTGCAACAGCGGGAACTTTGATATCTGGTTATGCACTTGGTGTTGTTGTTGGTGCTCCCGTTTTAACCGTTTTAAGTGGAAGGTGGTCCCGAAAATCGGTTCTGTTGGGATTAATGGCGATATTTACCATTGGTAATGCCGCCTGTGCCATGGCACCAGGATACGGTTGGTTGATGGTAGCCCGGATATTGACAGCCTTAGCGCATGGAACCTTTTTTGGAGTTGGCTCTGTGGTTGCTACGTCGCTCGTCTCCGAAGACAAAAAGGCATCTGCCATTGCCATTATGTTTACCGGACTGACGGTTGCCAATATTCTTGGTGTACCGCTTGGAACGTGGTTGGGGCAGCAGTTTGGATGGCGTGCAACATTTTGGGCTGTCGCCGCAGTGGGCAGTATCGCCTTCATCATCATTAAGACATTGGTTCCGAATGATGATGGACTGACAGAAGCTCCGGACTGGCGTGCCGATGTGCGTGCAACCTTACAGCGTCCGGTTATTCTTGGTTTGCTGACAACTGTTTTTGGCTATGCAGGCGTTTTTACGGTTTTTACCTACATTGCACCACTGCTGACGCAGATCAGTCAATTCAGTGTAAGTGCTGTGTCGCCTATATTGCTTGTTTTTGGGGGAGGTCTGATTGTTGGAAATCTGCTTGGTGGCCGATTGGCAGATCGTAATCTTCTAAGGACAGTTTTTGGAACTCTTGCTGCTCTCAGTATTGTTCTGTTTTTAATGGCAATTGGGTTTCAATCTAAAATATTGGCCGTTGCTCTGGTTGGGCTTCTGGGGATGGCAGGTTTTGCAACCGTTGCACCTTTGCAGATGTGGGTTCTGTCTAAAACTGAAGGAGCAGGCCAAAGTCTGGCGTCCAGTTTTAATATCGCTGCGTTTAATCTAGGCAATGCCATTGGGGCATGGGCTGGTGGTGCTGTCATCGACCATGGCTTGGGTTTAAGCTTTGTACCTGTTGCGGCAGGTGTGTTTCCGGCTATTGCAATTATGGTTGCAGCTCTGAATATTAAAAAGCGCTTACCTGTTACTTGCTAAATCTGGGCTGGCTGAAAAGCCAGCCCTTTTTGATATGTCAATTGATTGGCTTGAGCCATCCCGATTGCTGATACCAGTTCAAGCTATCCTGAATGGTTTCCTGAAGAGGGCGGAATTTTATGCCGAGCTTGCTTGTAGCTTTGCTGCTATCAAAATGTGTTCTGTCCATTTCCCGCGACATTAGTTTGACTGTTGCAAGACTGATCAGGACATGATTTCCGGTTATGCGGGCATAAAACTCATAAGCTATGGCAAAGATATATAATAATGGCAGTGGTATATATCTTTGAGGTGTTGTGATCTTTGCTATTCTCCCAATAACAGGGATAAGGTCCTTCATGACCATATGGCGGCCAGCTACCAGATATTTCTCACCATTGACGTCTGAAGTATGAATTTTATTTGCAGCTGAAATCTGGGCAGTTGCAACATCACGTGCATCAACAACTGAGAAGCTGCCGGGAATAAGTCCGGGAAGACGTTGATTACTGACATCAATCAGTAATTGTCCGGCAGAGGTTGGCCCAATATCTCCAGGGCCCCACATCCATCCTGGTAATACAAAGGCAACTTTCATGTCTTGATGGGTCTGAATAAAATTCTGAATGACTTCATCTGTCAGAATTTTACTGCGGTAGTAATCATCAGCATCGGCAACTTCCCGTGAGCATGTTTCATCAATCAAAGACCCCGCAGGTCCATCAAGAGTAGCGATAGAGGAGGTTTGAATAAAACGCCGAATACCGAGGTTGTAAGCACTTTCGATAAGGTCTGAAGTACCCTAAACATTGATACTATATAGTTCATCCCAATGGTTTCCACCTTTGTAGCTGTCTCTGGGGAAGAGCTTTTTGAACGTTTGGAGAAATGGGTTCAATCTCTTGATGACCAAACAGAATGGGCAACATTAGCAATTGAATTACAATTACATGCTAATCGTAGTCCTGCATTTTCAGAATTGTTTGCAGTTTTTAACAGCAAGCAGCAGGCACAATTCGGCCGTCTGATTGAGGTTCTTTTTGATAAACATGACCTCATTCCACCTGCGCCACCTATCCAGTTAGCTCGTCATTTTATTGCGTTAACGCACGGGCTTGCTATTGAGGAGGGGGGATTAGTCAGTAATGCAATACTTGTTTTCTTGAGGGCACTTATGGCATCAGCCCAGCGCAAGTGAGGCAAAGTTACAGACTTCCAAAGCCGGATATCTCTTGCAGTTGTGTCAATCTATCCAGAAAAGCGACAGAAAAACTGCCCGTACCTTCTGCCTGAAACGCGGCTTCAGAGCCACATTGTGAAAAGGCTGCGAGAGCAGCGATTGTTCCTAGAAACGGATCTTTCGCAACGGCAATATAGGCTGCAATAACGGCGTTTAATGCGCATCCAACGCCTGTTACTTTTGTCATGAGTGGATGGCCACCAGTGATTTTTATGATGCGCTGTCCATCTGTAACATAATCAACCTCACCGCTTACCGCGACAACCGTACCAATATCCTTGGCAAGCTGTTGAGCGGAGTTAAGGGCTTCTTCTGAGCCGGCTTTACTATCAATGCCTTTGAAGGATGTATTGGCTAGGGATGCCAATGACATTATTTCAGAGGCATTCCCGCGGATAACGGCTGGTTTCTCAGCAATGAATTCTGCTGCTATTTTCATACGGAAAGGCAAACCTGCTGTGATAGGGTCAAATACCCAGGGTTTCCCGGCTTTGTTGGCACCGGCAATGGCTTCGCGCATGGCCTGATAACGTGGGGTATCAATTGTGCCGATATTAATCAGCAGGGCGCTGGCAATGGCTGCAAACTCCGCTGTTTCCTCAATAGCTGTGACCATGGCAGGAGAGGCGCCAAGAGCCAGCAGAATATTGGCTGTAAAATTACTGACAACCTGATTGGTCAGGCAGTGTACGAGAGGAGGGGTTTGCCTCGTTTGAAGCGGAAGAGAGCGGATTTGGGAAACTTCAGTTACAGAAAGTGTCATAGCTTCCTCTCAATATATGTTTGCTGTCAGCAAATCTTTTAGAGACCGCTATTATATGGCATATCATGCCAAAGGTGTCACGAATGAAGCTGTTCTCCATTCGCATTAGTTCTTATCCTCATATTACAAAGCAGCATTATATTACGATAGAAAGAAGCATATAGGTAGAATACCCTTAAGCTGATAATCGGTAATCCCTCATGATGCCAGATAAGATATCCCCGGAGCAGAGAACAACGGATGTGCCTATGCTGAGAATAAGCATTGCGCTTTTTCTCGCAGGCTTTGCAACCTTTTCTCTGGTTTATTCAACGCAGCCATTATTGCCGGAGTTTTCCGCTGAGTTTGGCGTTGATCCGGCAACCAGTTCGCTATCTCTGTCGTTAACAACAGGGTTTCTTGCATTCTCAATTTTGTGTTCGGGAGCTTTGTCAGAGACACTTGGCCGGCGCGGATTGATGTTTGCCTCAATCTGTTGTGCTGCTGTTTTGAATTTCATTGCGTCTGTTGCACCAACATGGGAGCTGCTTCTGTTAGCCCGTGCGCTGGTAGGAATTGTCATTGGAGGCGTACCGGCTGTTGCTATGGCCTATCTCGCCGAAGAAATGCCACCATGGCGCCTTGGATTGGCAATGGGGCTATATGTTGCCGGGAATGCATTCGGTGGCATGATTGGGCGTGTCGCCGTTGGGGCCCTGACTGAACATTACTCCTGGCGGACGGCTCTGGAAGTTGTTTCTGTTATTGATTTGATCGTAGCATTCGGCTTTCTGTTGCTTTTGCCGCCCTCTCGAAATTTTATTGCCCAAAAGGGGCTGGGACTGATGTATCATCTGGCCGCATGGAAAGGCCATTTGGGCGATAAGAAGCAGATTCTGTTATTTGTAACGGCGTTTCTTGGGGTTGGTTCATTTGTTACGGTGTATAATTATATGGGATTCCGGCTCTTGGATGCGCCGTTCAACCTGACGCACTCTCAAGTTGGATTAATCTTCTTCTCTTATATTTTCGGAATGCTGGCCTCATCTCTGGCTGGTGGTCTCGCTGATAAACTAGGTCGAGGACCGGTAATGTTAACTGGCTGTATCATCACGCTATGCGGCATTGCATGTACGCTCTCAACCAGTCTCGCATTCATTATTACAGGTATTGCATTCGTCACATTCGGCTTCTTTGCCGTTCATTCCGTTGCCAGCAGTTGGGTTGGAAAGCTTGCAATCAAAAATAAAAGCCATGCGTCATCCCTCTACCTACTCTGCTACTACATCGGCTCCAGCGTGCTAGGCTCCCTAGGCGGCTGGTTCTGGCATTGGGGCGGCTGGAGCGCTGTAGCAGGATTTTGTGGGGCGATGGGAGGGCTAGTTCTGGTTGCAGGTATTATCTTAGCATTTGTAAGAGATGAAACATATAGCTCCTCTTGAATATTCAAAGCCTACAATCCTGCTGTAGGCTTTGTTTTCAAGCACTTAATTTCTTAAGGAAATTTTCTTGGAATTTGGCAATTGAAAGTTTTTCACTATAAACTTTCCGAGCTTCTTTACCAATTTGGATAGTTGCTTCCTTATTTTGGAAAGCAGTTATCATTGTTTCAGCTAGTGAAGCTACATTGTCCGCTTCAAAAAACAAGCATGATTTCTTATCAGTGAATACTGCAGATACGCCGACATTCTTATTAACAATTGCTGGTTTTGCTAATGCTGCGGCCTCAACAGTCGTTAAAGAAAAAGCTTCATCCCGTGAGCAACATACAAGAACATCACTGTGAGAAATAAGGTCGATTGTCTGTTCATGAGAGAGAGAGCCGAGATATTCTATTTCAGGATATCTCGAGATCTTGGTTTCTATCTCTTCCCAGAACTTGAGATTCATATTCCATAGCTTCCCAGCAATTTTAAATTTGCATGACTTTCTAATGTGCTCAGGCAGCATTAAAATAGCATCAACAAAAGTATCTTGTGCTTTTCTTTTCTCAATTGTCCCGATAAGTGAAAAGGTAAATTCCTTATTCTGAGTATTTTTTTGTGGCTTTAAGTCTGGAATACCATTGGCTAGGACTTGAGACTTGTGTTCTTTTGGGATGAAGCTTTTTGCGTATTCACTAACGCAAACTATTTCAATTCTAGACGCCTCAATACCATCAAAAACACTTAAATCTTTTTCTAATGCCCTAGCTTCATGAAGCCACCATATGATGTGTAAATCATCAAGTTTTGTAAGTTGCTGAACTGTCTGGTGCAAAGCGACTGTATTGATAATAACTGTATCAAAGTTCTTAGCAAAACCATTGAACAGGAAGTGATTGTCAGTGATACTTGCGTCAATGATTACTGCAATTCCAGCCTCTTCCAGCTTGGTGCGCAGAGGGCCATCCTGACGTGAGATAACAACTGGAAACCCACCATTGTTCAGTACTGCCAGAGCTGCATAATACAGCATTAATGGTGCCCCAGTTTCGGATAATTCATGCGATACAAATAAGACATCTGGGCCCGAATAGGTTTTGTGGGGATCCAGATGAGATGCATATATTTTGTACTTAAATCTAAAATCTAAGTACAAGGCTTCTTTCATTGTATCGGTAAAATGTGGGTCATGTGATAGATACTTTCCCCATTTTTTTAGGCAGAAGATATCAGCTTTATACTTATTTTTCTTACTTCCCCACGAATGATTTCCGATATGGTATAGCAATGAATGGGGAGTGTAGACACAGCGATAGCCAGCATCAATCAGTTTATAAGTAAGGTCTAAATCTGAATGTCCATCCGGTGTATTGATCGCGTCAAAACCACCAACTTTCAGGAATATATTCTTTCTAAGTGCACAACATGCTCCTGATAAAACAGAGACATTTCGAACATACTTATGCATTGATAGGAAAAAATCATTCGCATCTTTATGGCAATTATTATAGGCAGTGCCACAAAGACCTGGTGTTCCTGAGATCATTCCTGCGTACTGTATAGTATTGTCCTCTCTAATAAGTTTAGGAGAAACACCTTCAACACCAGGAATAAATAGGTATTCAATTAGCTTCTGAAGCCAATTGCTTTCAACTGGGAAGACATCATCATTATAGAAGATGACAATATCACCAGTTGCATCATGCGCGCCTTGGTTGCACTTGTCTGAGAAATTGTATGGCTTGTCGTATGGAGAAAAAACAACTTTTTTATTGTCTTTGAACTCGTCACTTAGCTTTTGGGCTAGCTTAGAATTGCAGACACAAACAATTTCGTAATTGTCAAAATCTGTTTTTTCAAGAATAGAGACGATTGCAAGTTTTAGATTATTATAATCATCTGATGGAATTATTATCGAAGCTTTTATACCTTTGGGAATGTTTAACCGAACATAATTTGCATGTGGTAACGGTATAGCTTCTGCATCAATGTTATGCTGTTCTAAATAGTCATTTAAAGCGGCAATATTGCTAATGCGTGCAAAGTCTTTGCCACCTTCAACTGCCGCTGATCCTGGAATTGCGCGCCACAGATAAAGAATCCGCTCAATATGCACGATATTCTTAGCCTGACTTGTTACGCGCAAAGCAAGGTCATAATCTTGTGAAAAATCGAACTCAGATCTAAAGCCTCCTAATTTTTTGACTAGTGCAGTTCTGTAGACAGTCAAATGTCCGGTCAGCATACCGTTAAATAATATTTCTGGAGACCAGTCCGGTTTGAAAATGAAGTGGAATAATTTCCGTGCCGGTGTGTCATCAATTTTACATTCATCAGAGTAGAGAAAATCAATCTCAGAGTTTTCATTTAGCTTTTTGACTACCCAGAAAAATGCATCTGCTGTAAGCTCATCATCATGATCTACAAGGGCAATAAACTCACCTTGGGTCATTTCCAGCGCTAAATTCGAAGCTTTCGAAATACCACCATTTTTATCTGCAAAATGATATCGAATACGTGAATCGTCTTGAGCAAGTTTTTTCAAAAGTTTACGCTGTTCCGTTTCCGGAGAGCAGTCATCAACCGCACATAATTCCCAATTTGTATAAGTTTGTTCCTGTAAAGACTGTATTGCACGTTCAAGCCATTGAACCGGTGTGTTGTAAACCGGCATAATGATAGAAATTAAGGGTTTATATAAAAACTCCTCTGCAAGTTCTTTTTGGAGATATTGAGGAATTTCTGCTTGCTGCCGATAGAATATCTCCTGTGCTTCATCCTCTGCGATTCCGAAAACAGAAGATGGGATAGGGGAAGGAGCTGTAGCAGATTTATTCATTGCAATATTTCTAAAACCAGACTTGATTCCAGAAAAACCAAATTTTTGATAAAGTTGGACTGCTTTTTTAGAAGTATTTATAATCCCACCACCTTGTTGTAGGGCTGAAGGGATCAGATTTAGAGCATTCTTTATTCTATTAATTTGTCTGAGACTTATTCGAACAGGTGCTAATACGCGCCAGCTTGTCGAGCTATAGAGCGCGTGCAGATGAGCTTGCAGTTCTGTGTTCTTATGGCTCAAATCATCAATAATGAGCAAATATTCTTTTAGCTCATTCTGCATTCTGTCAATGTGTTGTTTATAGCTTTGATTGCGTTTTTCCAGACTCTGAAGAACCAATCTTTGTTGTTGGATATCTCTCTTCAATTTAGCTTTTTCTTCTTCCCCCAGCACGTTAGGAGATGTTTTTTTATTTTGTGCTAAATTTGGAAATTTTTTATTCATATTAAACAAAGCCTTTAACAAATTTATATTCTGTGTCGCTTCCTTAGGAAATATATCTTGGAATCACACTTTCTATAGAGTAAATGCAATATTAGTTTTGATCTCATATGTGCCTATATGTTGCCCCCCTTGCTGAAGAGCAGAAAAGTTAAAAAATATAATGTGGAGATTGTTATCTTCGGTTTTGAATAGGTCTAATCTATGTTGTCATTTCGTATGGGTTCAGATAATTAGAAAGCTGGAGTTTATGTACTTGGAATGGTTATGGCTAAAGCGACTAAAAGTATAGTTACAATAATACCGTATTATAATGGTTCCAAAACTATCGAGCAAGCGGTTCAAAGCGCTCTAGGTCAAACTGTTGTACCTGATGAATTAATAGTTGTGAATGACGGTTCCCGTAAAGAAGAGGCGGACTTTCTTCATAAGTTGGCGAAGAAACTTAAGTTTCGGGTAATAGATCAGGAAAATGGCGGGCAGGGGGCAGCCCGTAATGCTGGCGTTGCTGCTTCAAAATCAGATTATGTATGCTTTCTTGATCAGGATGACTTTTATCTGAAAAATCATAATGAACTTTTGTTGGGTGCGATTCCGGATGATGACCCCCACTTTGGTTGGGCTTATGGTGATGTTTGTGAGGCTGATGGGAATGGTAATCTCATAAGTACTTCTATGATCAAGGATTTTAGTAAGCATCCTAAAACAAATATCATGGAAATGCTTAAGGGGGATTTATTTATCCTGCCAACAGCTTCAATCATTTCACGAGAAGCTTATGAAGCCGTTGGCGGCTTTGATCCTCAATTTACAGGTTATGAGGATGATGATCTCTTTGTACGGATTTTCCGCAAGGGGTTCACAAATTACTATTTGGATCGTGCTGTATCAGTCTGGTGTATCCACGGGGAAAGCACTTCATATAGTATCAAAATGGCGCAGAGCCGTTTTCGGTATTTCAAGAAGTTGGTTGAAAGTTTTCCTGATGAACCGCTTCGGGATCGGTACTATCTGAGACAGTGCCTCTATCCCCGTTTTAATGAACTTGTTGCTGTCGACGCCTATCGGTCCCTGCTTGAAATGAATCCTGAGCGGGATGGTGTTCTGGCTGCTAACAAATCTGAGACTATGAGAATTTTAAGTGAATTTACAGACATTTGTCTCAAAAACGATAACCTTCTGCCGCGTCAGAGAAAGCGCCTGGCGTTGCAGAAGTTTGTTTTATTAAAGAATTCACGCTTTCTGGCGAAGTGGGCGTTACGGGCCATGCGGCTCGCACGTTTTTCTGTTCGGCATTAAGCCAATAAGCTGAGTTCGTGTTAAAAGGCCTTTTCCTCGCGGGAAGGGCCTTTTCGCTTTTAAAGGCACGATAGTTGAAGCTTGGAAGTTTTTAGACTATTCAGCTATATAACAAGGCATAAAGTATGTGATTTCGCTTTATGAAATCACATCCAGCACGAGATAATACAGGATCATGAAGAAACGTTTTTTAGTTACCGGCGGTGCCGGGTTTATCGGGTCGGCTGTTGTTCGGCGTCTGATTGAGAACAGTGAGCATGAAGTCATCATTTTTGATGCCCTGACTTATGCTGGCAATCTGGACAGCCTTGATCCGGTGGCTGATGATCCGCGCTATACCTTTGTGAAAGGCGATATTCGTGAAGCAGAGCAGGTACGCTCTGCTCTTGAAACCCACAAGCCGGATGTTGTGATGCATCTGGCGGCAGAGAGCCATGTGGATCGCTCCATTGATGGGCCACGGGTTTTTATTGAGACGAACGTTCTCGGTACATTCACGATGCTGCAGGAAAGCCTGCGGTACTGGCGGTCTCTGGATGGTGAAAAAGCCAAGACCTTTCGTTTTCATCATATTTCAACCGATGAAGTCTTTGGCTCTCTTGGGGCAACAGGCATGTTCTCTGAGGAGACGGCTTATGATCCGCGTTCGCCATATTCATCTTCAAAGGCATCTTCGGACCATCTCGTCCGGGCCTGGTTCCATACGTATGGATTGCCGGTTGTTGTCACCAATTGCTCAAACAATTATGGGCCTTACCATTTCCCTGAAAAGCTCATTCCGCTGATGATCCTGAATGCGCTTGAAGGCAAGCCTTTGCCTGTTTATGGCAATGGTGAAAACGTGCGTGACTGGCTCTATGTTGATGACCATGCCGATGCGCTCATTCTGGTTGCCGAAAAGGCAGCTGTCGGTGAGACTTATGCTATTGGCGGGCATAATGAACGTCAGAATATTGATGTTGTGAAAACAGTTTGTGCGCTGGTTGATAAATATGCACCAGATGCATCTATTGGTCCGCGTGAAAAGCTCATAACCTATGTTACAGATCGCCCGGGGCATGATGCCCGGTATGCGATTGATGCGGCAAAGATTGAACGTGATCTTGGGTGGAAACCAGCCGAAACATTCGAGAGCGGTCTTGAAAAGACTGTTCGCTGGTATCTTGAAAACCGTAACTGGTGGGAACGTGTTCGCAGTGGTGGTTATCAGGGTGAGCGCCTTGGCGTAAATGCATAGTAAGCTACGGATAAGATACAATGATTGAAATTGAAAAGACGGCTCTTGATGGGGTTATTGTCATCACCCCTCGTCGCTTTGGTGATGCAAGAGGGTGGTTTAGCGAAACCTGGAATGATGCCCGTCTGCGTGAAGTTGGCTTGGATTTAAATTTTATTCAGGACAATCAGTCTTATTCTGCTCCTCGCGGGACATTGCGTGGTTTGCATTTTCAGACAAACCCGGTCGCGCAGGATAAGCTTGTCCGTGTTGTTCGCGGTGCTATCATTGATGTGGCTGTGGATCTGCGGAAAGCTTCTCCAACATTTGGCAAGCACGTTGCGGTTGAACTGACCGCTGAGAATGGGAAGCAGCTTCTGGTTCCGAAGGGCTTCGCTCATGGGTTTATTACAACCGTTCCGGATACCGAGGTTTTTTATAAAGTAACAGCGCCTTATTCTCCCGAGAATGATAAAGGGTTGGCTTTTAATGATCCGGCTCTTGGAATTGACTGGGGAATGCCAGAGAGTGAACTAACCTTGTCAGACAAGGATAAGTTACATCCTGTATTGGCTGATCTGCCTGATTATTTCTAAAAGGGTTTGGAGCTTTTTATGAACGCACATGCTTTAAAGATATTTGTGATTGGGGCAGGTGGTCAGCTATCAACGGCCCTTGAGGAGCGCGCAGAGCAGCATGGTACGACTGTCGCTTTGCTGGGATATCCTGAACTGGATCTGTCTGCTTCCCCAGAGCTTGTTGAGACGCAGATATTCAAAGCGGTATCGGCTTTTGGGGCCCAGATTTTAGTTAATGCTGCCGCCTATACGGCCGTTGATAAGGCGGAAGATGAGCCTGAATTGGCTCAGGCAATCAATGGTGTTGCTCCGGGCATTATCGCGCAGGTTGCTGCGAGACTTTCTATTCCTTGCATTCATGTCTCGACAGATTATGTTTTTGACGGAACAGCCGAAGGCTACCGCAAGGAAGATGATCCAACATCTCCACTGGGGGTCTATGGGCAGACAAAGCTGTCCGGTGAAATGGCTGTTGCAGCTGCGACAACTGATCATGCTATCTTGCGGACAGCATGGGTTTATGCACCATTCGGAGCAAACTTCGTCAAGACGATGCTGAGATTGGCATCAGAAGGTCGTACTGAGCTTGGCGTGGTTGCCGATCAATATGGCTGTCCCACATCTGTTCTTGATATTGCTGATGCGATTTTTAAGGTTGCCTCTAATCTGAATGCAAAACCAGATGATGCAACCTTACGCGGAATCTTCCATCTGGTTGGTGCCGGTGAGGCAAACTGGGCTGAATTTGCCCGCGCCATTTTTGCAGGAGCTACTCTTCGTGGAGCGCCTTCTGCTGCGGTTAAAGATTTGACATCTGCTGAATATCCCACAAAGGCGAAGCGCCCATTTAATTCCCGACTGGATACTTCAAAAATCAAACACATACACAATGTGACGATGCCAGATTGGAAGTTGTCGCTTGATATTGTATTAGATCGGCTCATTGGTTCAAAAAAGTCCGCTTCATAATAGTGGCGTTATTCTGGAGATACAGATGAAGGGTATTATCCTTGCTGGTGGAAGCGGTACGCGTCTGCACCCGATGACATTGACTGCTTCAAAGCAGTTGTTGCCGGTTTATGATAAGCCAATGATTTACTACCCGCTAAGCACTCTGATGCTGGCTGGTATTCGTGATATTCTGATTATTTCAACACCTCATGACCTACCTCGCTTCAAGGCTTTGCTGGGAAGCGGTGAAAAGTGGGGCCTTAAGCTCAGTTATGCTGAGCAGCCAAGTCCGGATGGACTGGCTCAGGCCTATATTATCGGTGAAGAATTCGTAGCAGGCGAGCCATCGGCGCTCATCCTCGGGGATAATCTGTTCTATGGCCATAATCTGGATAAGCTTCTGGCCAATGCAGTTGCCAGGACAGAAGGGGCAAGCGTTTTTGCCTATCATGTTTCTGATCCTGAGCGTTATGGTGTTGTTGATTTTGATGACAATGGCAATGCGACTTCCATTGAAGAGAAGCCTGCTCAGCCAAAATCAAACTGGGCTGTGACTGGCCTGTATTTTTATGATGGACAGGCATCTGCGATTGCTAAAAAGTTGAAGCCTTCACCTCGTGGTGAGCTTGAAATTACAGATCTCAATCGCGTTTATCTTGAAAGTGGCAATCTCTCCGTTGAATGTATGGGGCGCGGATTTGCCTGGCTTGATACAGGTACACCGGATTCCCTGCTTGAAGCTTCTGAGTTTGTGCAAACGCTTGAACGCCGTCAGGGCTTTAAGATTGCCTGCCCGGAAGAAATTGCCTTCCATAAAGGCTTTATTGAGCGGGATCACCTGCGTGAGCTTGGTCGCGAGCTTGGTAAGAGCACATATGGCATTTATCTGCAGCGTATTGCGGATAATACCGGCTTCAAGATCTGACAGGTATGCCAAGCAAAGGCGCAGAAAAGATATGTGTTTGCCTGTGCACCTATAATGGGGAGCACTATCTTGATGCGCAGTTGCAGTCTCTCGTGCAACAAACAGACCAGAATTTTTCAGTTCTGGTCTCGGATGATGCTTCCACGGATGGCACATTGAAGGTGCTGGAAGCATATCATAGTCAGCAAAAATTACCTTTATCGGTTCGACAGGGGCCCCGGTCAGGGGTGACTGCTAATTTTCTCTCGTTCTTTTCAGAGAAAAATGAGCAGGCAACTTTCTTCGCATTCTGTGATCAGGATGATATCTGGAAAGCTGATAAGCTTGAAAGAGCGCGGCGCTGGTTGTCATCTGTCCCAGAGAATGTCCCCGCTCTCTATGGCTCGAGAGTGCGGTTGATTGATGCTGAGGGGCATCCTTTCGGTACAACTGTCCAACCTTCAAAACCACTAGTTTTTGCCAATGCTTTGATACAGAATTTTACAAGCGGTAACACGATGGTTTTCAATCGGGCCGCTTATGAACTTGTTCAGAAATCTTTGCAAACGCAGCCGGCAGGCTTGATACCGATCCATGACTGGTGGGTTTATCTTATTGTGTCTGGTGCGGGTGGGGAGGTTTATTGCGATGATTATGAAAGCCTTGATTATCGCCAACATGCTTCAAACCTGATTGGTGCGAAAACCGGGTTCTTCGCGCTTCGCGGGCAATTAGACCGCCTTTTGGGTGGGCAGACACAGGCGTGGCTTGGCAGAAACTTGCAAGCTTTAGAAAATAGCATTGATTTATTGTCTGAAGATAATCGGGCGTTGTTTCTATCATTTAAGCAAGCACGAAGCTCATCTTTCTTTTCCCGTTTGCGCTATAGCCTGCAGATGAAAGTTTATCGGCAGGGCCGTGTCGGTCAGGTTGGCATGCTTATTGCCTTTATTCTTGGAAAGCTTTGATCATTTCCTTTGCGGTTTGGGGATGATGCATTCATTGGTTCAGCTTCGCATATTGTTTGTGCTATAGCTCCAGCGAAGATTTTCTAATGACCGGATTCTGTTTCGTATCTGGGGTTAAAGTAACAGGCCATGACTTCTGAAAAGAAACCAACCAGAAAAGCTGCTGCTTCCAAAAAGCGCTCTTCCGTTCATGTTGAACAGCAGGGCTTTCTTTTCCGTCAGGATGTTGCTGTCAGTACTGAAGAGCAAATAAAAAACTATGTAGCTCAGGCTGAGAAAGATAAGGCCAAGATTGCAGAGCTGACCAAAAAAAATCAGATACTGACCAGTCAGCTTATCAATAAATCGCTTGAGAAATCTGTCCTGGAAACCAGTACAAGCTGGCGGATGACGGCACCTTTCCGCAAGCTGCTGACACGGTTTCCGGCTCTGCGAAAAATCGTGCGGGCAATTTTGCGCAAACTGTACCGTTTGGCTCTCATCCTCCGCTCCAAACTGCGAGGTAGCTCCAAAGTTGCCAATGATCGCAGAGTGTTGAGAACGGATTACCAGCCGCTGGTTTCTGTCATTATTCCGAATTTCAATCATGCGCGATTTTTATCTCAGCGTCTCGATTGTATTATCAATCAAAGCTATAAGAATATTGAGATTATCGTTCTGGATGACACATCAACCGATAATAGTCTTGAGGTTATCGGAGAGTATCAGAAAAAATATTCTTCTCTTATTACACTGATTGCCAATGAGCATAACTCCGGCAACATCTTTAAGCAGTGGCGTAAAGGTATCGAGCAGGCAAGCGGAGAGCTGATCTGGATCTGTGAGAGCGATGATTTTGCTGATCCTGAGTTTTTGAAGAATACTGTTTCTGAGTTCGCTGATGATGCTGTTATGATGGCATTCGGGAAAATTCAGTTTGCTCGCGAAGATGGTACTCCATATGAAGGCCTTGATGCTTATCGGGAACGAGCAGAGGCCGGTATCTGGCAGAACCGTCTGGTACGCCCTGCCAAAGCCTGGTTTGACAATGCTTTTGGCGTCTCTAATGTTATTGCCAATGTGGGTGGTTGTCTGATCCGTAAGCAGCCTGTTGAAGATACCATCTGGAAAGAGGCAACGTCGTACCGTGTTCTGGGTGACTGGTATCTTTATCTGATGCTGGCTCGCGGCGGGAAGATTGCCTATGTCCCTGAAGCTGTCAGCTATTTCAGACAGCATACATCCAATACGTCTGTTTCATCATTCTCAAAGCCTGAGTATTACAAAGAGCATGAGCGCTTACTCTGTCGATTGAGAGAAGAGTGGGATATCCCGCTTGAAACGGCTGTGAAGTTTCAGCAAAACGTTATCGCTTTGTTCAATGCAAATAATCAGGCAGGTCAACTCGGATCGCTGTCTGGGATATTTGATACTGAGAAGCCTATGATGGTTCGTCATAAGGCGAGACATATCCTTGTGGGCTCTCTTGGCTTTTATACTGGGGGTGGGGAAATCGTGGCCCTCCATCTTGCAAATAGTCTGGTTGAGAAAGGGTATCGTGTCTCTTTTCTCTGTCTCAAGAGAGAAGGAGAAAATCAGGCAATTCGTAGTCAGCTTGACCCACGTATTGCCATCTATGAAGCGGATGAGGTGCGGAACAAAAGTGCGACGCGCTTCCTGTCAGAGGCTGGAATTGATCTGATTCATACGCATTTTTATCTGGTTGAACGCTTGTTCTTCTATGAAGCTGGTGAAATGCCAGATGTTCCGTATGTGGTTACATTGCATGGCTCATACGAGACAGCCCCGGTTGATCGCGGTTTCTTTAATACTGTTGCAGAAAAGGTCAGTCACTGGGTCTATTTGACTGATCGTAATCTGAAACATCTTGAATATCTGCCGGCAGAAAAGAAGGCGCATATTGCAGCCACACAAATGCCGAATGGAATGCCGATTGATCCTGATGATTTTTATCTTTCGCGGGCCGATCTTGGTATTGGCTTAGAGGATTTTGTCTTTGCAATTGTATCCCGGGCTTTGCCAGAAAAAGGCTGGGAGATTGCTATCAAAGCCTTAGAGCATGCTCAGGCCAGAACAGAGCGCCGTCTGGTTCTCCTTTTGTGTGGGAATGGTGATGAAGCTGATCGCCTCAGTTCACTTTACGCGTCTAATGAAAACGTAAAATTTCTCGGGTTTCAGAAACAGGTTCAGGGAATTTACCGTCTGTCTGACTGTGCTTTACTGCCAACCCGTTTTCCCGGTGAATCTTTCCCCTTGACGCTTATACAGGCGATGCAGGTCGGTAAACCTGTTATCGCAACAGATATTGGCGAGATTGCTTCAATGCTACATGAGGGGGAAGAGCAGGCAGGCATGACTGTGCAGCTGCTGCAAGATGATGATGCCTTTATCTCTGAGGTTTCAGAGGCAATGTTGGCTGTTCTTGATGAGGCAGCATATTCTGCTTTTGCAAAGGGAGCCCAGAGCTGCGGTGAAACCTATTGCATGGATAAAATTACTGACAGCTATATCAAGCTATATGGACTTCAGTAAACTTATCAAAAATCTTAACTTAAAAATCTGATGTCATTGCTGATTTAATTAATTCTTGAGATGAAACGCTGCTCGTGGGTGTTTTGGAAACATCAGCAGTGACATATTACTGCCGTCTAGCCAAAGAATGGACAATGCAGCATCTGACCGTACGCAGGGTAGTGGAGTCATGAGGCTTAGGGTGTTCGTTTGGTGAATACTTATAGGTTGTGAAAAAAACTTTAATCAACAGATTAAATACTGCTGAAATTGGTAGAATTTTATTCCTTTCAGCATGTTGATGACCAATATTTTGGATGCCCTTTCCGTCTTAAAACTGGAAATGATTGTTTCCTATGTATGTAAGGCTTTCATTTAATATAATTTCATGTTTATTATGCGTTTTATTAAGTGGTTTATAATTCTTTCTTGCATTGTTTAATTGATAATTGCCTACCTTTATACAGATAAAAAGATAAAAATTTTCTTTGACAGAATGTAATCAACGTCATATGTAGCGCATATAAAAAATGGGTGGATCCTATTTAATAAATATTTCTAATTAGTTAGGGGCTGTTTCCAAATGTTTTGTCATGCGCTTGCACGGGCGACGCATAAGGCGTCTTGTTATAAACTGAATGTATTCGCTGCTGTTTCTGTGTCTGCGCTTATGCTTGCGACATCTGCTAACGCTATCACTTATACTTACAGTTCAACTCAAACGGTAAATACTCCAATCTCCCAGAAGATTGATGTTGTTCTTTCCATCGACCCTGCCGCAGTTGTGACTTTTAAGTCTGGTACTGCTGCCAGCTATGGTGGGGCTCTGTATGCGAAGCCCAGTCTGGTTATAAATGGTGGGAGTGTGATTTTTCAGGGTAATCGCGCGACTGTACAGGGTGGTGCGATTTTCTCTGAGGGTAATATTACAATAAATTCCAACGCAACATTCATCGATAATCAGGCAAATTATAACGGTGAAACAAACGGTGTTGGTGGAGCTATTTCAAGTCAGGATGGCAATATCACCGTTACTGGTAATCTTGTGCTGACCAATAACAGAAGCACTAACGTTGATACATCATCTGTAACCTCCACATATGGTGGTGGTGCCATATACCTTGGGTCTGGCTCGCTGACAGTAGGCGGGACACTGACTGCTTCCGATAACTACGCGACAACAAGTGGTGGTGTTCTGCATATGGCAGGTAACGTAAACCACGTTTTCAATGGCGATGTGAAGTTTACAAATAATTCAGCAGCTGTTGGTGGTGGGGCAATCTATTCTGCAGTAGGCTCCTCAACACTCCAGTTTAAGGGTAAGGCTGAATTTGAGGGAAATTCCTCATGGCTTTCAGGTGGTGCTATCACAGCCAGCAATGCTGTTTTTGAAGATACTGTCAATTTCAGCAATAATATTGCCAATGGGCCTATTGCCGCGAGCAATACCAAGGGGCTTGGTGGCGGAATTTACACAACCAAAACCAGCACATTTAAAGGTCTTGCTACTTTTAATGCTAATCTGGCTGCCGGTAATGGTGGCGGTCTGAACTCTGCTGGGGACTCGGTCTTCGAGAATGGGGCCCTGTTTACTGGCAATATGTCAGAAGGTCATGGCGGTGCCATTTTTGCAGGTGCTAATCTGAGCATCTCTACCGGGGCGAATGCAACATCTTTCACAGGTAACAGCTCTGTCGGCAACCTGGGAGGAGCGATCTATGCCAGCAAGGGTAATGTCACTCTTGTTGCAAATGGCGCTGATATTGTTTTCTCTGGCAATACCCAGAATGGTACTTTGTCTAGCGCTGCAACAACTGCAAACTCGCTTTATCTGCGCAATGACTCAAAGGCAGCGGTTTTAACTCTGCAGGCTGATGCGGGAAGACGTATTTCCTTCTTCGATCCGGCTCAGAACTATGCAGCAAATGGTGTACTGTCTGTTGTTAAAGCAGGTGCGGGTACGGTCAGTTTTGATGGCTCGCGGATGACTGAAGACCGTGAGCGCTGGTCAAAACTACTGGCAAATACGCAGCTACAGGAAGGTACTTTTGAAATTGCCAATGGTGCTGTTTACGGCATCAATGGTATGGATGCCTACTCCCCGCTAACATCCAGCAGCTTCACGACGGCAGCCGGAACAGTTCTTCAGGGCGGTGTAACAGGTACAGTCCGGGCTGATAACTTTACACATGCAGGTGCGCTGAATATTGCTGGCGCCCGCACCGATGTTCGCGGTGTTTTCACAATTCAGGCAACCAATGTCACATTTGAAGCCGGAAGTTCGGTTCTCTTCAATACCTATCTGAATGACGGTGTTGTCCAGAATACAGACCTTCTCGTTCTTGACCTGACCAATGGTTACTCATCTGGCTCAACAACCGGACAGGCCCTGATATATGTAAATAATATCGGTGGGCTTGGCGCTTACACTGTTGGCGACGGAATACGTCTGGTCGAAACCAGAACCGGTACTTCAGACAATGCCTTTATGTTAGGCGCTCCTGTTCTTGCCGGCGCTTATGAGTATTTCCTCTATCATGGTGGGAATGCTGAAACAGGTGGTGATGTCAATGACCAGCATTGGTATTTGCGTACCGAGGCTGAGGTAACCGTTGAGCCGCCTCCAACTAAGATTGAACCTCCGACAACCCCACCGGAAGTCGTTGATCCGGTTCCTGAAACCAAAGTTAAGGTTCCGTCTTACCGTCCGGAAGTGCCGCTGGTTTCTGCTATTATGCCGATTGGTATGCAATATGGTTATAGTATGCTGGATACCCTGCACGAACGTGTTGGTGACACCTTCGACCCACCCTACATCCCGACTGTCAAACAGTATTATGTCACGGATAAACTGGGTAACCGTTATCTGGTGAAGGTTCAGGAGAGAAAGAAAGAGCGCGAAGAGTGGTTCCATGGCTCATGGGCGCGTTTGATCGGTGAACATGGTTCTCATGATCAGGGCGATAAGTACAGCTTCATCAAGAGTGGCCCAAAATATGAATATGATATTCTGGGTGTTCAGGCCGGTATGGACCTCTATGGACGGGTCAAGCAGGACGGTACGCTTGATAAGCTAGGTATTTACGTTGGCTATGGTCAGGTTGATGGACGTGTTGACGGTGCCTGGTCTGGTAAGGCCGGTTCGATTGACATGGATAACTACACCATTGGTGGTTACTGGACGCATCTTGATGCAGATGGCTGGTATACTGATGCTGTTGTTCAGGCGACATGGTATGAGACCAAGGCCCGCTCCATTTATGGATTGAAAGAAGATACCGATGGTTTTGGCATTATAGCATCGCTTGAAGGTGGCTATAAGTTTGACCTTGGAAACAACTATACAATCGAGCCTCAGGTTCAGATTGCCTATCAGAATCTCTCTTTTGACAAGATTTATGACGGGCACGGCTATTTTGATATGTCTGGTGGAGATTCCTTACGTGGACGTATCGGTGCGCGTCTGACCAAGGAATGGAATACCGAAGAAAATGACCAGAAGTCTCCACGTAAAATTAAGGCCTGGTTGCGCGGTAATATCTGGCATGAATTCATGGCGCGCACAAAAACAACGGTTACCGATGTTAATGGCCTGAATCCTGTATCTGTCCGTTCACCGCTCAATGGAACATGGGGTGAGATCGGCGTTGGTGTTTCCGGGCAGGTTTCTGATCGTATGACACTCTTTGCAACAGGTGCTTATAACCGCTCGCTTGATAACAAAGGTTATGAAGCCTGGGATGGCCGTTTGGGCGCTACCTATAAATGGTAATGCTTTGATATTATAAGACTTTAAAAACGCTGCCATTTTTGCAGCGTTTTTTTGTACTTAATGTAGGAAAAGCTTCAAGTGTTAAGGGGCATAATCATTGGAAAATGGGAAGTCAAACGTATTTTATAGAATATATTGATAATATTTTATATTTATGATGTTATTCTTTTTTGTATGAAATAAGGTTATATATGATATTTCTGTAAAATTTATATTATTTTAATACTTATTAATAGGCTATCCTTCTTAAATAGGTTTTAAGAAAAAAGAGAGGCTTATAAGTTTTCTTTAATAGAAGTCATTTTGATTTTGGTGAAATATTACAATATTTTATTTGTAAATTTATATAAAATATTTGATATGAAAATATATTAATATTAACTTGAATGTTTTTGATTAATAAAATATGTGTTGAATTTAATTTTTTATAAGAACTCAAGAAAACATGGGGCAGATTATGAAAAAATCTGTAAGAGGTTTAGATACGTCTGACGTATTCAGTGGTCTTTCTGCTATATTGGTAACGGGTTCTGTGATTGCGCTGTTGGCGGGGACAAGCTCCCTTGCTGCGACGATAACGTATGATACGACGCAGCTTGTATCAACGCGTGTCAACGACACAACATCCAAAACAACAGTCAATATTGCTGCTGGCAGCATTATAACATTCACAGTACCTGTTATTACGAATACCAGAGGCGGGGCTGTTTATGCAGCGGGTGATCTGTCTTTTAATGGTGGGGATGTTGTTTTCAAAGGCAACCAAACTTCATATCGCGGTGGCGCCGTTGATGCCAAGAGTGTTACCTTTACAGGGAATGTCACTTTTGATGATAATCATGCTTTATATGATGGGTTAAAAGGCGGTGTCGGTGGGGCCCTCTATACCAGCAATGGCAGTGTTTCCATTGGTGGTAATCTTATTCTGACCAACAACTCATCCTCTCATACAGATACCCCTCTGGCCAGTGGTGGTGGCGGTGGCCTGTTCGTTACTGTTGGTAGTCTGACAGTTGGTGGAACGACTTATGCGACAGGGAACGAGAGTACTGGCAATGGTGGTGCTCTTTACGTCAACTCAGGGAATATAACCCTCGAAGGGAACGCGGTTTTTAACGACAACCATGCTCTGGGTTTTGGTGGTGCTATTTTCTCTGCTGTTGGGACAAATGTTGTGATCTTCAACGGGACGGCTTCATTTGACGGCAATACCGGACAAGGGTTCGGCGGTGCCATGGATTCCGTCAATATTTATTTCAATAAAGATGCAACATTCACCAATAACTCTGTCAGCTCAGGTGTAGGCCGGGGCGGTGCGGTTTATGCAACCGGAACTACAGAATTTAATGGTTTTACAATCTTCACGGGTAACTCTGCGAGTGGTTCCAACGGTTCTGGAGGTGCCCTGTTTAGTAATCAGGCTAGCACGTTTACAGCAGGTGCTGAGGTAACAGGTAATACGGCCAGCGGTAATGGCGGTGCAATTTATGCCAATCGAAACCTGAGCTTTGCAACCGGTGCCGGTCATTCTGTTTTTAGCGGCAACCGGAGTAACTATCAGGGTGGGGCCGTCTTTGTTGGCAATAGCCTGATACTGAATGCCGATGGTGCTGATATTGAGTTTACCGGTAATACCCATGGTGTTGCAACGACAGCTGCGGCTAATGCTATTTATCTGAACAATGGCAACGGCACTTCCAGTGCTACGTTTAATGCAGAAGCCGGGCGCCGGATTTCCTTCTATGATCCGATCACCAGCTATGCATCAAACGGATTGCTGTCGGTTATCAAGACTGGTGCGGGAATTGTCAGTTTTGATGGTTCACGACAGTCTCTGGCCAGTGATCGCTGGTCTAATGTTTATGCCAGTACTGATGTTCAGGCCGGTATTTTTGAAGTTGCCAATAATGCTGTTTACGGGGTTCATGCTGCCGATGTTGGTAGCAGTGCGGAAACAACATTTACAACAGCTCTAGGCTCAACACTTCAGGGTGGCGTTGCTGGTACTGTTTTGGCTGATCAGTTCACTTTGGGTGGCGCGCTGAATATCGCAGGCGATCAGACGTCCGTTCGTGGTGTTTTCACTGTTGATAGTAATCAGGTATCCTTTGCTTCCGGCAGTACCGTTATCTTTAATACTTATCTCAATGACGGCGTGACGCAGAACAGTGATCTTCTGATCCTGAATCTCAATGGAAGTGCAACGTCCGGACAGGCTAATATATTGGTCAATAACATCGGTGGTCTGGGAGCCCTGACTGTTGGTGATGGTATTAAACTTGTCCAAACCAATGACGGAACGTCCCACGGCGCCTTTATGCTCGGTGCGCCAGTACTTGCCGGTGCTTATGAATATTTCCTCTACCATGGCGGTAATGCTGCAACGGGTGGAGATGTGAATGATCAGAACTGGTACCTGCGTTCAGAGACACAGGACAATGTTCTTCCTCCTACAGATGGTGTGGTTGATCCTGCCCAGCCACCTGCAATAGTTACGGTTCCATCCTACCGTCCGGAAGTTCCGCTTGTGTCTGCTATTATGCCGATTGGCTTGCAATATGGCTATGCGATGCTTGATACATTGCATGAGCGTGTTGGTGATACATTTGAGCCGCCATTCACGCCCACAACGGAACAGTACTACGTGAAAGACAAGCTTGGTCAGCGGCAGCTTGTTAAAGTTGAGGCCAAGAAGCGTGAACGTGAGGAGTGGTTCTACGGGGCATGGGCCCGGTTTATTGGGGATCATCATTCACGCGATCGTGGTCGTTCTTATAACTTTGAGAAGAATGGCCCAAATTACGAGTTTGATATTTTTGGAGTTCAGGCCGGGCTTGATCTCTATGGCCGTGTCAAACAGGACGGGACATTAGACAAGCTTGGTATCTATGTTGGCTATGGTCAGGTTGATGCCCGTGTTGATGGTGCCTGGTCCGGTAAGGCCGGCAGCATTGATATGGATAATTATACCATTGGTGGCTATTGGACCCATCATGATGCTGATGGCTGGTATACTGATGCCATTGTTCAGGGAACCTGGTATGACGTTGAAGGCCGCTCCATTTATGGCCTGAAAGAAAAAACCAACGGCTTTGGCATTATTGCCTCGTTGGAAGGTGGCTATAAGTTCGACCTTGGCAATGGCTATACAATCGAGCCCCAGGCCCAGATCGCTTATCAGAACCTGTCCTTTGATAAGATTAATGATGGCCGTGGTCGTTTTGATATGACGGGTGGCGAGTCCTTGCGTGGCCGTATCGGTGTCCGTCTGACCAAAGAATGGAATGTTGAGGAAGACCGGCGTAAGCAGCCTAGGATGATCAAGGCATGGATACGTGCCAATGTCTGGCATGAGTTTATGGGCAAGACCAAGACAACAGTGACGGATATCTATGGTTACAATCCTGTCTCCATCCGGTCGCCGCTGAACGGAACATGGGGCGAACTCGGCCTCGGCGTCTCCGGTCAGGTATCGGAACGTATGACGGTGTTTGCAACAGGCTCATACAACCGCTCTCTGGATAACCGGGGCTATGAAGCTTGGGATGGCCGTCTGGGTATCACCTACAAGTGGTAATGCTCCTGATAGAGACGAAATCAAGAACGCTGTCTGAAAAGGCAGCGTTTTTTATTTTGGGGGGAATGTGCTAGAGCCAACCTCCTATTCTTTCAGGAGAAGAAAATGACAGGGCAGGTTGGCTTTGGAGCCGGGATCATTTTACGGTTTGAGGCGGCCGCATTATTCGTCATATTATGGTCGATATACTTTTTTGCCGGTTACACCTGGCCGATGTTTGCCATTCTGTTCTTTGTCCCGGATCTGAGCTTTTTTGCTTATTTTGCCGGTAGGAAAGTCGGGGCGATTGTATATAATGCCATGCATACCCTGTTCGGACCATTTGTTCTTGGTGCAATAGGGTATTGTTTTGAGTTCGGATATCTGGGGCAGCTTTCCCTGATCTGGGCGGCCCATATCGCATTTGATCGCGTGTTGGGTTATGGCCTGAAATCTACAACTTCGTTCCATGATACCCATCTGGGACGGATCGGTAGAAAGAAAGACTCTGAATAAGTTTGTGCATTTCCCGGGCGGGTTTTAAGGGTCCCCGTAGTCAGCCCGGAGGCGATGCGAAAGGTACGTTACATGGCTTGGGTACTTCTGACCTTTGCTGGAATTCTTGAAATCGTCTGGGCATTCTTCATGAAACAATCCCACGGTTTCACAAAACTGGGCCCTTCCGTCATTACCATCGTTGCCATGATTGCCAGCTTCGCGCTGCTTTCCATGTCAATGAAAACCCTGCCACTCGGTACAGCCTATACCATTTGGACTGGCATCGGCGCGGTAGGGGCCTTCATCGTCGGCCTGATGTTTCTGGGCGAGCCGGCTAATACAATGCGCATTATCGCAGCTGTCCTGATTGTCAGCGGTTTGGTCATGATGAAGCTGTCTTCGTGAAATGGTTGCAGATAGCTACAAGAATGCCACATCATTAATGCGGCAAATAATAAATTCTTAGTCAATTTGAAGAATATTTGATCAAAATGACTACTGAGTTGAGAGTGGATAATATAAAAATAATAATTGAAACAAATAAATATAAACAGTAATTTTATAATCGTATTTTTCTGTTTTGAGAAAAAGGATAAACTTATGGGTCTGATGGTTCACTCGTTGAGTAACATACCAGATTCCACTAATAGAGATTATTGGATATATATATTGGATTATGGTTGGAAAGAACCATTAAGTGAAACCTTAAAAGATAATTTCTTTAAGATGGCAGAAGAAGCATCTGCAAATAGTGCTGTTATTATCCGAGGTGTTGGATGTCATTTTGAGAATGAAGTTTTATCATGGCATCATATTAACAATAAAAGTACAAAAAATATACTTCCTGCAATACTCATAACCAACAGACATCCAAGATATTTTATGGAAAATTCACGTTGGCATAATTGTAATAATAGAATTCATGATGATGAAATGAATATGATACTTATTCCTCTTAATAAGGTATGTGACACACCAACTGATGTTGTTAATTTAATTAAATCTATTTTTTCTGATATTTACGATAAAACTGCCATTTCAAAATTTAGAATTATTGAAAGAATAGATAGAAGAACCCCCGGTTCACTTGCAGATGCTATTATTGTAAAGCCAACTTTTATGGGAGTTGGTATTGATTTGATGAGTCTTTTTTCATATTTTAAGAAGAAATAAATCTTATATATTTTCTGTAAAGCTTTTCAATACTAACCTCTATTTGTCTAGTTATGTCATATATTTTTTTGTTCGTTTTCTGTTGTGAAAAAACATTCCTCAATCTTAATTAATAAACGTAATAATTTTTCAAATTCAATTTTTATCGATTCTGCAAAAATCGAATGTTGAATAATTTCAAACTGATTTTTAATTTCTAGGAAGGCGGTTTGAAATGTTTGACCTGAAAGATATGTAGCACAACTCCGCATCCGTTGAATGCGTTCTAGAAGTGTTATATTAATCGGTTTTTGATATTCAATTGCCATTGTTCTGTTACCTTGCCTATTCGGCTCTTATTTTTCTTTAAAATCTTGCAATCTTGCTAGATATTTTGAAAAAGTGCCACTTAAAATATTATATTATATAGGCAAATGAGGTTGTTTGGCAGAGGCTATAACTAAGAATCTTAAAGGCGGAAAATCTGGCGCTCCCTAGGGGACTCGAACCCCTGTTTCTGCCGTGAGAGGGCAGCGTCCTAGACCGCTAGACGAAGGGAGCGTTGGGGGTGGTATATCGGTCATTCTGCTTCACAGCAAGCCTCAAGATCAGATAAATTCTGTTTTTTTAGCTGGAACTCTCTGGTGCTTGTGCCACAAGCGTTTGCACAATGGCGTGATTGCGGGTATCGAACTACTTGAAATGAGCCAGTGGAGTAACAGGCGTGAGTGAGAGTGAAGTCAGGGAAGTTCAGATTGCCGAGGATGAAGCCGTAGAGCGGCTTGATCGTGCCTTGGCGAAAGCTCTGCCTGATATGTCTCGTAATCGTTTGCAGGGGCTGATTAAGGATGGGCAGGTTACAATTGATGGCGCTGTTGTGGCTGACACGAAGCGTAAGGTTGGCCCGGGTGCTGTTATCTCACTTATCATCCCACCGACTGTTGCTGCGGAGCCTGTCAGTGAAAACATTCCGCTTAATGTGATTTATGAAGACGATGAGCTGATTGTCATTGATAAGCAGGCCGGGCTTGTTGTACATCCGGCTGCTGGTCATGAAACCGGCACTCTGGTCAATGCGCTGATCAACCATTGTGGGGAAAGCCTTTCTGGTATTGGCGGAGTTAAACGTCCGGGCATTGTCCATCGTCTTGATAAAGACACCACTGGCTTGATGGTTGTGGCAAAAACTGACCGTGCCCATCAGGGCCTTGCCGCACAATTTGCTGATCATGGTCGTACCGGACCGCTTGAACGTTCGTATCTTGCTCTTGTCTGGGGGGCTCCTGATCGTAAAAAAGGAACGATTGATGCGCCACTGGCCCGTTCACCGCATAACCGTGAGAAGATAGCGGTTGTCCGTCAATGGCATCAGTCACAGAATGATGGTGAGGAAGAAGAGCGCAGTCGCGGACGCTTTGCCATAACGCATTATAGTGTCGAGCAGACGTTTAATGATGGGCAGGAGCAGCCGTTTGTTGCACTGGTACGCTGTACGTTAGAGACAGGCCGCACACACCAGATCAGGGTACATATGTCCCATATCGGGCACCCGCTTCTGGGGGATATGACTTATGGAGCTGGCTTTTTGACTAAGATCAGTAAATTGCGGCCTGAAACCCGTGAGGCTTTGGAGACATTAGGCAGGCAGGCACTTCATGCGGCTGTTCTTGGGTTTGAACACCCCGTAACAGGTGAAGTCATGTACTTTGAAAGTGCGATCCCTGACGATATGCAACGCGTCGTTAAATGCCTGCAGAAATAATTTCTGCATGAATATTCAAAAGTATAGATTTGCGCATAACCTTCTTCTTTGATTCTTATCGGGAATTTCCTCTGCGGCATCTTTTTTTTACTTCTCCCCGAGCTTGTTGTGAGAATAATTTTCTGTTCCTTCTATACTAAAGTATAAGAATTAAGGCTTTAAAAAACCTAGTAAAACTGCTCGCGTGGGTATTTTTCAGTGTGAGAAAAATATAAGTTCGCCGACTTGGTTTGAGGGGTGAAATCCCCCTCAGGTACATTTTCAAAAACCTACCTCATCTCTGGGGGGAGAACATGGATTTCATTATCGTATTGGCCGCACTCGGCTTCCTTATGCTTGCGGCCTACCGTGGCTATAGCGTCATTCTTATGGCGCCTGTTGCTGCTCTTGGTGCTGTTCTGCTGACATCGCCATCATCTGTTGCGCCGATGTTCAGTGACACCTTTATGGGTGCAATGGTCAACTTCGTGAAGAACTACTTCCCGGTCTTCTTGCTCGGTGCCGTTTTTGGTAAACTGATTGAGCTGTCCGGCTTCTCAAAGTCCATCGTTGCGGCAGTTATCAAGTGGATTGGTGCAGATCGCGCCATTCTGGTGATTGTTATTGTCTGCGCACTTCTGACTTATGGTGGCGTTTCACTGTTCGTTGTTGTGTTTGCCGTTTATCCATTTGCTTCTGAGCTGTTCCGTCAGAACAGCATTCCAAAGCACCTGATTCCGGGCGTTGTGGCACTTGGTGCATTCTCGTTTACGATGGATGCTCTGCCAGGCACACCGCAGATTCAGAATATCATTCCAACAACCTTCTTTGGCACGACCACATGGGCCGCTCCTATCCTTGGTGTTGTTGGTACGTTGTTCGTTCTGGTTGTCGGTATTTCCTACCTTAACTGGCGCCGTATTTCGTGTGTTGCCAAGGGTGAAGGTTATGCCACTGGTCCGCTTGTGAATGAGCCGGAGCCTGTTGATACAGCTGATCTGCCAAACCCAATTCTGTCAATTACACCGCTCTTCCTGATTGGTATCGTCAACTTTGTTCTGACGCGTATGATCCCGGTCTGGTACGGCGAGAGCCACACGGTTTCAATGCCGGGTATGAAGGCCCCGCTGGTCACCAAGATTTCCAGCGTTGTTGGTATCTGGGCTGTTGAAGGTGCATTGCTTACAGGTATCATCTTCATTGTTATCTTTGCATGGAAAACCATCAGCAAGAAGATTGCCGATGGCAGCAAGCAGGCTGTTGCAGGTGCGATGCTGGCTGGTCTGAATACGGCATCCGAATATGGTTTTGGTGCGGTGATTGCGACCCTTGCAGGCTTCAGCGTCGTGAAGGATATGCTGGCTGGCATTCCAAACCCACTCGTTAATGCGGCTGTCAGTGTTTCGACCCTTGCAGGTGTTACCGGTTCTGCATCAGGTGGTATGAGTATTGCGCTTGCAGCTCTTGGCGAGCAGTTCATTGCAGCCTGTAATGCGGCTGGTATTCCGATGGAAGTTCTGCACCGCGTTGTCGCTATGGCATCTGGCGGTATGGATACACTGCCTCATAACGGTGCGGTGATTACGGTTCTGGCTGTGACGGGGCTCACACACAAAGAATCCTATAAGGATATCTTTGCTGTGACAGTCATTAAAACCCTTGCTGTTTTCTTCGTGATCGGCTTCTACTATACGACTGGTCTTGTATAAGAATACAAAAAATACCCCGCCAAGTGCGGGGTATTGCAAATAAAGAGAAGTTCTAACTTGTTGGCCATCGTGCCAACAACAAGGAGTACATAAAATGTCGCTAAAAGGAAAAGTCGCGCTTGTTACCGGCTCTACTAGCGGTATCGGTCTTGGCATTGCAGAGACTCTTGCCAAAGAGGGGGCCACCATTATCGTTAACGGTTTTGGTGATCACGATGCTGCAGTTGCCGCTGTAAAAAAAGCTGGCGCACCAAAGGTTGGTTATCATGGTGCAGACCTTTCAAAGCCTTCCGAAATTGAAGATATGATCGCCTATGCTGATAAGGAATTCGGTGGTGTTGATATTCTCGTCAATAATGCTGGCATTCAGTATGTGGCCAATGTTGAAGACTTTCCGATTGAGCGTTGGGATTCCATCATCTCTCTGAATCTTTCGTCCTGCTTCCATACAATCCGTATGGCACTGCCAGATATGAAGAAAAAGAACTGGGGCCGCATTATTAATATTGCTTCAGCCCATGGTCTTGTTGGTTCTGTCCAGAAGAGTGCCTATGTTGCAGCCAAGCACGGTGTTGTTGGCCTGACAAAGGTTGTTGCTCTGGAATCTGCTCGTACAGGTGTGACCTGTAACGCAATCTGCCCAGGCTGGGTTCTGACACCATTGGTTCAGAAGCAGATCGAAGCCAAGGCACAGGCACAGGGTATTACGGTTGAAGAAGCCAGCCATGATCTGGTTGCAGAAAAGCACCCATCCGGCGCTTTCGTTCGTCCTGAAGATCTCGGTGGTCTTGCTGTCTTCCTTTGCAGCCCGGCTGGTGATCAGGTCCGTGGCGTTGCCTGGAACATGGATGGTGGCTGGGTTGCCCAATAAGCAACCTGTGTCCATAAAAAGAAGAGGCCTCCATTTGGAGGCCTTTTTTGTTTTAAAGGAATGTTGGTCGTGGATGCGCCGTGAACTCTCCTAATGTAACGCCACTGACTGAACTGACCTCTTTTAACTGCACATCATAACCCCAAATATCAGCTAGATGCTGGAGCACGGCCTGCGTTCCATTCTCTTCAAGGTATGCCCCCTGAAGAGTGCTGTGGTGCAGTATCAGACGACGGTCGCCAGCCAGATCTACGTCAACGACTTTGATGTCCGGGTCTTGCCAACCGATGTCATATTGACGGGAGAGAGTGCGGCGGATCATTCTGTAGCCACGTTCATTATGAATGGCATCGACAGAAATTTCAGGCTCATCAGAATCTTCAGTGATCTGGAAGAGCTTAAACTTCCTGATCAGGTGTGGGCTGAGATATTGCGCAATGAAGCTCTCGTCCCTGTAGTTTGCCCATATGTCTTTCAGGACAGCCATTTCATCGCCGGTTCCGGCAATCTCCGGAAACCATGCTTTATCTTCCTCAGTTGGCTCTTTGCAGATACGTTCAATGTCCTGCATCATGGCAAAGCCAAGCGCATAAGGGTTGAAGCCATTAAAAGCCGGATGCTCAAAGCCCGGTTGAGCAATGACATTTGTGTGAGACTGCAAGACCTCAAGGAAAGAGCCATCCGATATCTGACCCTTTTCATGCAGCCGTGTCAGAATACGATAATGACAATATGTTGCGCAGCCTTCATTCATAACCTTTGTCTGGCGCTGCGGATAGAAATACTGCGCAATCTGGCGAATAATCCGTAGAATTTCACGCTGCCATGGCTGGAGACGGGGGGCTGTCTTCTCAAGGAAGTACAGAATATTCTCTTGTGGCAGCTCCAGCAAGGCCATCCTCTGGCTGAGGCCAACATCTTTGACTGGCTGCTTGTCGTCATTATAGACGGTTGTGCGCCACAGGTCATTGTATATGGCTTCCTGATGGGCGATACGCTCCTGCTCCCGGCGTTGCTCAGATAAAAGATCAGGCTGTTTACGTCTGGGTGAGCGATGGATACCGTGCGCCATCAGGGCGTGGGCCGCATCCAGTAGCTTCTCGACACGCTGCGGGCCATACCGCTCTTCACATTGTGAAATGAATTTTTTAGCAAACTCCAGATAGGGCAGAATACCTTCAGCATCTGTCCATTGCTTGAACAGGTAGTTGTTTTTGAAAAAGTGGTTATGGCCAAATGCAGCATGGGCAATAACCAGAGTCTGCATTGTGGTTGTGTTTTCCTCCATCAGGTAGCTGATGCAGGGATTTGAATTGATAACAATCTCATAGGCGAGCCCCATCAAACCGCGCCGATAATTGGCTTCACTGGCTGTGAAATGCTTGCCAAAGGACCAGTGTTTATAAAAGAGGGGCATGCCTGTGGAAGCATAGGCATCCAGCATCTGCTCAGATGTGATAATTTCAATCTGATTGGGGTAAATATCCAGCTTCAGTTCACCAAGAGCAATCTCGGCAACGGCATCATGAATGCGCTGGATTGTTTGAAAATCCCAATCCGGACTATGGAAGAGGAGACGGTCAGCAGTCATGGCGCGGGCCTCCGGTCAGGTCTGCTTTTCCGTACTCATCCCGCGTTTGAGGAAGAGATCACGGAAAACAGGATAGATATCATTCGGGTTTGAAACGCGGCGCATAGCCAGATTGCTGGCATAGGGAACCAGCTCAGTAAAACTACGCCACAGACTTGTCTGATGATCGTAGACCGTCGCCATCTCTAAAGGCTCTGAAACCTCGATGTAAGAGAAGTGCTGGCAGTTTGGTAGTATTTGCGCCAGTGTTTCCAATGTGGAGACATGATCTCCCGGTGAGTTGTCACCGTCTGATGCCTGAGCGGCATAAATATTCCAGTCACTTGGGGCATAACGTTCGGCGATAATCTCCCGCATTTTCACCAGGGCCGATGAAACAATTGTGCCACCTGTTTCTGTTGAACGGAAAAATGTCTCTTCATCAACCTCACTTGCCTCATGTGTGTGGCGAATGAAAACAATATCGACGTTGTCATAGCGGCGGCTCAGGAAGATATAGAGCAGCATGAAGAACCTTTTGGCGAGGTCTTTCATATGTTCTGTCATGGAACCGGAAACGTCCATGATGCAGAACATGACAGCCTGCGCCATAGGTTTGGGAAAGCTTTCAAAGCGCCGGTAACGCAGATCAATCGGGTCAATATACGGAATTCTGAGGCTTCTGAGTTTAAGGGCCTCATAGTTTTCCCGTAGTTTTGCCAAAAGATCATACTGGCCGTTTGCTTCAGCCTCGTTGATTTGTGTTTCCAGTGCCTCCAGCTCTCCACTGGTTGGCCTTCTCAGGGCTAGGCGGCGTGACATGGCATTCCGCATGGTTCTGGCAATAGCAAGCCGTGAAGGTGAGCCATCAGTTGCATATCCGGCACGCCGGGGGGCTTCCGAGGCAATCATTGCAACACGCTGCTTTTCCATATCCGGAAGTTCAAGATCATCCAGAAACAGATCAAGGAATTCTTCCTTGGTGAGAATAAAGCGGAAGCTGTCTTCACCCTCACCATCAGGTGAACCTTCTGAGCCAGAGCCTCCCGCACCACCCTGCGGACGAGGAATGGTATCTCCTTCGACATAACGTCGGTTATCCGGCAGAACAACTGAACGTGAGCCTGAGTTGGATTTCTTCTGGAAGGAGGGCTCCCTTATACCATCTGTTGGGATATCAATCTCTGCCTCTGCTTCAAGGTTACGGATTTTACGTTCCTTGGAGAGGTCATGAACCGCCTTTTGCACTTCGCTCCGGATGCGTCTCAGAAAACGCTGCCGGTTTGGAAGGCTCTTGCCGCTGGAATTGAGGCGGCGATCAATAATGTACATGCTGCCTCTCCTTAATCTTCTTATGATATCGCCCAAAACGGGCGATATCTGTTTTCATCGCGGCTCCAGTTAGCCAGCCTGTTTGACGCGCATGTACCATTCGACAAGGCGTCTGACCTGCCGCTCCGTATAGCCGCGTTCAACCATGCGCTCGACGAAGTCTCCGTGTTTCTTTTCAGAGTCACTGTCGCGCTTTGAACCGAAGCTGATAACCGGCAAGAGGTCTTCAACCTGAGAGAACATGCGTCTTTCAATAACTTCACGGATTTTCTCATAAGAGGTCCATGATGGGTTCTTCCCGTTATTTGAGGCACGCGACCGTAAAGAGAATTTGACCACCTCATTACGGAAGTCTTTCGGGTTGGCAATTCCGGCAGGTTTTTCAATCTTTGTCAGCTCCTGATTCAGGAGGTCCCGATTGAGAAGCTGGCCGGTATCTGGATCCTTGAAATCCTGATCTTCAATCCAGGCATCAGCATAGTCGACATAACGGTCGAACAGGTTCTGTCCGTAATCGTGATAGGATTCGAGGTAGGCTTTCTGGATTTCATTGCCGATAAACTCGGCATATCGCGGTGCAAGCTCGTCCTTGATAAACTCACGGTACCGCTTGTCGATATCTTCAGGAAGCTGTTCACGACGGATGGTCGATTCCAGTACGTACATCAGATGAACGGGGTCCGCTGCAATTTCCGTCGTATCATGGTTGAAGGTTGCCGCGAGTACCTTGAATGCAAAGCGGGTTGAGATACCATCCATGCCTTCGTCAACGCCTGCAACATCCTTGTACTCCTGCAAGGAACGGGCTCGCGGATCAACTTCACGTAAAGTTTCACCATCATAAACCCGCATCTTCGAAAACAGATTTGAGTTTTCATGTTGACGCAGACGCGACAGAACAGAGAAGCGGGCTAGCATCTCCAGTGTGCCTGGGGCGCATGGTGCCGTTGCCAGTTCTGAGCTTCTGACCAGCTTGTTATAAATCGCTTCTTCTTCCGTAACACGGAGGCAGTAAGGCACCTTGATTACATAGATACGGTCAATGAAGGCTTCATTGTTTTTGTTCGACTTGAATGTCACCCATTCGGCTTCGTTTGAATGGGCCATGATAATGCCAGAGAAGGGGATGACACCAATGTTTTCCGTTCCGATATAGTTGCCTTCCTGCGTTGCGGTTAGCAGCGGATGGAGCATCTTGATCGGTGCCTTGAACATTTCGACAAATTCGAGAATACCCTGATTGGCTCGGTTCAGCCCACCGGAATAGCTGTAGGCATCCGGGTCAGACTGGGGAAGGCGTTCAAGCTTGCGGATGTCAACCTTACCAACCAGGGAGGAAATGTCCTGATTGTTCTCGTCACCCGGTTCTGTCTTGGCAATTGCAATCTGCCTGAGGCGCGATGGGCAGAGTTTGACAACTCTGAAGCGGGATATATCGCCATTAAATTCATCAAGACGCTTGAGAGCCCAGGGGCTCATCAGTCCGGATAAGCGGCGTAAAGGGATGCCATAGCGCTCACGGACAAGGTCACCCATCTGTTCGGGGTTGATCAGGCCAAGAGGGCTCTCGAATACTGGGCTGATTTCATCACCTGCCTTAAGGACGTAGATGGGGTAAATCTCCATCAATGCCTTAAGGCGCTCTGCCAATGATGACTTACCGCCACCGACAGGGCCAAGAAGATAAAGAATCTGCTTTCTTTCTTCTAATCCTTGGGCTGCATGTCTGAAGAAGGAAACAATACGCTCAATCGTTTCTTCCATTCCGAAGAATTCAGAGAATGCAGGATAGACGCGGATTGTCCGGTTCATGAATATCCGGCCAAGACGTGTATCCTTGGAGGTATCCACCAGCTCTGGTTCTCCGATAGCGGCAAGAATTCTTTCCGGGGCTGATGCGTACATCATCGGGTCATTCCGACAGCCCTCTAGATATTCCATAAGAGACATCTCAGTCTCACGGCGTTGTTCGTAAGACTCTGTATAGGCTTTGAAGAGGTCCATATCACGGGTCATGGTAACCTTCCTTCGAATGACTTCCTTCAAAGAGATAACCCTTGCCAGCCGTTAAGGTTGCCATCTGCAAACCTAAACAATGGTAGCAGGTTGGGTATTTTTAAAGGGATATTGTTGAGTAAAATATTATTTCAAAAATTAATAATTTTAGAAAATTTTTTTAAATACTTTATATATGTAATTATGTTATATTTAATAGAAAGACATAATTGATTATGATTTATTTTGTAGTCTAATTATGGTTGTATGTTTTAGAAAATATGGGATATAGATAACCGTCGGTTCTTTATTAGACAATGGGGATAAAATGAATAAGATTGAAATTTTTTTAGATCGCTTAAAAGCAGAACAGAGGCGTCTAATTGTAGTTTCATCTGAAGCAGATGTTTTGCCAACAAATAATACTTTAACAAAAATATCTGAATTAGAAAATTGTATAGCAGCAGTGGAACTTGCTATTCAGGAGGGGAAGAATAACAAGTCTGAAAAGACTAAATAATTTATTTGATAAATCTATTCTTGTAATGATTGAGGAGAATAGATTTTTATTTTGATTTTATGCTTTTAGCCAATTCCAATAGGGCTTCTGTTTGCAAAGGAGCCCGTCTGAAATGAGCTTTTTAAAAGCTGGTCAGAATATAAATCAGATGTATCAGAGATATCCATTAGCTCTGCTAAGCGAACTCTTGCACGATTAACGCGACTTTTGATTGTTCCGACGGCACAATCACATATCAATGCGGCTTCTTCATAAGAAAACCCGGAAGCGCCGACGAGTAGCACGGCTTCACGCTGATCCGCTGGGAGCTGTGTAAGTGCAACCCGCAAATCCTCAAAGTCAAGATGACCATCCTGCTCTGGCAAACTGGTCAGAGTATCCGAATAGGCGCCATCAACATCCTCAACCTCACGGCGGCGTTTGCGGTATTCAGAATGAAAAAGATTGCGCAGGATTGTAAAAAGCCAAGCATTCAGATTTGTGCCAGCTTCAAAGCGCTCAACATTCGCAAGGGCCCGGACAAGCGTATCCTGAACCAGATCATCTGCACGATCCATATCGCCACAGAGGGAGATTGCAAATGCACGTAAACTTGGGATTGCCCTTAGCAGAGGCTCGCGTATTTCGTTCTTATTCGCCATGCCCATCGTCCTCGGTGGTTCCGAGCTTCCCGATTAAATCAAGGAAACGCTGGGGAATAGGCTGACTGGCAAGATCTGAGTACATGGCTCTGAGTTCAGAACCAATACGGTCTTGCGAAGTCTGATCCAGCGTAGGCTCGGGAAGCGAAGGGTCACGCAACTTTTTGTCGAGCAGAACAGGAGACTCGGATTTTTTTTGCGAATTGTGCAAATTCCTACCCCTCATTTCTCGATCCTTTTGCATGAAAACCTTCATACACCGATAACGTTAAGCTTACGATTTAGTTCCCCAAAAATCATTAAAAAATGACTTTCGGGGAATATTTTTTCAATTCAGCGTGTCTTTATACTTACTCAGCGTTTGCTACAACTCTTTTTCCTGTCCGCTTTACGATAACAGGAGCGCCAACTTCAACGCGTTGATAGAGATCAAGGACGTCCTGATTGAGCATGCGGATGCAGCCCGATGAAACGGCCTGTCCAATGCTCCATGGTTCGTTCGTGCCATGAATGCGGAAGAGTGTGTCGACGTTGCCATTATACAGGTAGAGAGCACGTGCGCCGAGAGGGTTATCAAGACCACCTTTGACGTGACGTGGCAGGTCAGGCTTAATCCTTACCATTGTTGATGTCGGGCTCCAGTTTGGCCAGACGCCTTTACGGCCAACGCGAGCTGCGCCTTTCCAGCTGAAGCCTTGCTTACCAACACCAATACCATAACGTACGGCTGTTCCGTTGTTCTGAACCAGATAGAGATGACGGCTGTCAATATCGACAACAATTGTTCCAGCCTGTTCTGAGCCATTATACTTGACGGTCTGGCGAACCATTTCTTCTGGGAGAAGATTGGTATCAACCTGTGGGATATCAAAAGGATCATCAGGGATCGTGCCGATATACCATCTGGCAATATCTGCCTCAGTAGCATCCTGAGGGTCTGTCATGGATTCCTGAGGAACATTTGGCTGACAGGCAGCGAGCGGTAGGGCAAGAAGTGCCAGGGCAGCAAAGCGGCTGATAGACATTATTTTAAGCTTTTCTCTTTCATACAGCTGTTTGAACTATAGTAACAGGCTGAAGAACGAGCCTTGTTACCAATTGCAAACCGCTTGGGATGATTCACATAAATATATCTTTCACTCGCTCTTATTCGAATGTGCAAGACCTAGTGCGACATTTTGTACGGGAAATAACGTATTGTTGCTAAAGAAACACACCTAAATGCCATATATCCGCATTTGGATATTTTGAGATTATTTTTCTGAGGTGTGTGTAAAAAAAAATGGGGCAGCTTTCACTGCCCCAAGGGTCTCTCCTCTTTGGTAGGGCTATTAAGCCCCGTAAATAAGGCGTAAAAAAGGGCAGTCTGTGACAAATATATGAGATAAATCGTGAAATTTTATGCACTTGTCGGAACTCAGACATGCTGCCCCACGTTATATCCCAAGATGAGGTTACAGCAGGAGAGGGATAAATGATCTGGTGCTCGTTCTTCGGAAGTCAGATATGGTTGCAATGGAAAAGCTCCCGAAATGAAAGGGGGCTGCGGTAAGAAGCCTACGGCAGCAGCTAATGAGCACGTGAAAGGTTCTGGCTATTCCATAAGGCTGGAGCTTTCTTAAGGGAGGAGAGCTATGAAAACCATTCTCGTACCTGTTGAACAGCACAGTTTGATACATAATGTTTTTGAGGCGAGTGTTACCTTAGCCAAGCTCTTCGATAGCTATATTGAAGGTGCAGCCATTGGTGTTGATTTGCCTGATGTACCGATCATGGATGTTGCTGTCGGCCTGCCTTCTGTCTGGGATCATGAAATTCGTAAAGAAATGGCTGAGGCCTCTCGCCAGACTTTTGAAAATTACTTTACAGCCAAGAAAATACCCCGTGCCGAAGACAAACCTGATGGTTTGTGCTGGCAATGGCATCCGGCAGGACCAACGACGGATACGATGCTGGGTGCCGAAGGGCGGTGCTTTGATATTACGGTTGTGGGTCGTCCAAGTACTAAAGAACCTATTCCGCGTATTACAACGGTGGAATCTGCCTTATTCGAGAGTGGACACCCAGTTCTGGTGATCCCACCAGAACCAGTGCACAGCCTGAATGAGCATATAATGATTGCCTGGAATGGCAGCAGTGAAACGGCGCGTGCTGTTGCATTTGCAAAGCCGTTGCTCGAGAAAGCTAAGCACGTCACGGTACTTGGTATTCATGGATGGAATGTCGGTGGTCCGTCAGCAGAAGAAATGGTGCGTATGCTCAATATTAGTGGCATTAAGGCTGAGCATATGTTCTTGGATACTGTGACTGAAGAATACGGAAACATGATCTTGAAAACAGCCATGGATAAGAAGTGTGATCTGCTTATCAAAGGTGCCTATACACAGAGCAGACTTCGCCAGATGATTTTTGGTGGCGCGACAAATACAATTCTGTATGAAGCACAGTTGCCTGTTCTTTTTGCTCACTGATAATGACTTGTGGGGACCTGTGGAAGATAAACCTGTTCTGGACCTGACAGGGCTGAAATGCCCTTTGCCTGCACTTCGTGTGAGAAAGAAGCTAATACAGATGCAGGCAAAGGAAGAGTTGCGTGTTATCTGTACAGATCCAATGGCTGTTATTGATATCCCAAATACAGCCCGTGAACAGGGGGCCGTATTACTTAAACAGTATCAGGAAGATGGAAGATTATGGTTTCATCTTCAGAAAATTGACTGATTAATGAGCCGATTTATTGAGTAATTGTTCTATAGCCCGTTTTTCTTCTGGGGTATTGATATTCATGAATGGGTCAATGGGTGAGTGATCCCAGACAGCTTCTGCACAATCACGTTCCTGCAACCAACGGCTGATGCTCAGGTGACTGTTTTCAGTCAAGGTTTGTTTCAGTTGCGAAATAAGCTTAACGGACCATAGGCTGTTGACCGGATGCTGTCTTCCTCCGGATTTTGCCATGACGGCAAGCTTGCCCGAAGTTTTTTGAGTTTCGTGGAGTCTGCTCACAAAATCATCCGGGAAGAATGGCGTATCAACGGCGATACTCGTAAGCCATTGGATGTCCGGTCGATGCTCCCCAAGCCAGCTCATTGCTGCGTATATGCCTGCTAACGGACTGCGGCCCAAGAAAGGGCCATCATTGATGATAGGGCAGTCAAACTGCCTGAACGATGTATCTTCGCTATTGCTGCTGATAAGAATCAGATGGCACTGAGGGGACAGTCTGATGACGGCGTTCTCAATGAATGTCACCTTCCCGAAAGGTAGCAAGGCTTTGTCTGATCCTTGCATGCGGCTTGAGCGACCGCCGGCCAGAATAATGCCAGCTGTTTCGGGAAGTTTTGGCATCGTATGTTGTTATTCAATAACAATGCGCGGCGCATTGCGATTATTGCCGGAGGATAAGGAATTCCAGACCTGTTGTGCCATATCTTTGTAAAGTTTGGCATGGGGGCCATCAGGGTCAGCAATGACAACCGGGCGACCTGCATCAGAGAGTTCTCTGATGGTCATATTCAACGGAACCTCTCCAAGGAAGGGGACGTTGAGCTTCGCCGCCTCATCGCGTGCACCGCCATGGCCAAAGATGTGAGAGCTCTGTCCGCAATGAGGGCAGATGAAGGTCGCCATGTTTTCAATCAGACCAAGAATTGGAATTTCCACCTGTTTGAACATTGTGATGCCGCGACGGGCGTCTATCAGGGCGAGATCTTGTGGTGTGGAAACGATGATTGCGCCGGATAGGGGTGTTGACTGGGCAATGGTCAGTTGGGCATCCCCCGTTCCGGGCGGCATGTCGATGACTAGTACGTCGAGTTCTGCCCATGCGACGTCCCGTAACAGCTGGGTTAAGGCGGACATAACCATTGGGCCGCGCCATATCATGGCGGCTTCTTCATCAACGAGAAAGCCGATCGACATGACTTTGAGGCCGTAGCCATCTAAGGGCACAAGCTGGTTATCAGCATTGACTGCTGGCTTGCCAGTGAGCCCAAATAATCTTGGGACTGAGGGGCCATAAATATCGGCGTCCAGAATGCCAACCTTGAGGCCAAGAGATTTTAATCCAAGGGCCAGATTGGCTGCCGTTGTTGATTTCCCAACACCACCTTTGCCCGAGGCAACGGCAATAATATGCCTTACACCTTCAACGGGCTGACTGGCTTTGACTGACGGGCGCGACGCGGGGCCTTTGGGTTGCGCAGAGGCTTTTTGATGTGAACCCGCCGGGATTTCTTCTGTCAGGCTAACAAACACCTCACTGACACCAAGAGCTTTAACCGCAGCTTCTGCCTGTCTGCAGACGGGTTCCCATACGGATGCTTCAGGTGCTTTAATTGCAATTGAGAACATCACCTGACCCTGTGGCTGTATAATGATGTCCGATAGCTTACCCGAAGCAACAAGGCTCTCACCTGTTACTGGTGTCTTGATATGCGCTAAAGCCTGGAGCATCTGCTCTTTGGATATCGACACTGGGGAGTCCTTCCTTTTATCCCTGAGGGGTGTTTTATTATCTAACGGATATATATGATTTTTATAAGCTGTCTTCGCTGTGGCGCAAATAGCTTATATTTATGAATGCTGGGTATGGTGTTCTGTTACAATTTTAAGGATACGTAACTGGTTATGGTGCAATATGGGCTTTAAGCCTGTAGGAGCTTCACACGGGAAATTTCCCCTTAGGGAAAAAATGCTTTAATGAGCAGGCCGTAACAAAGAAGGAACTGTTCGCAATGGTCGACATTGCTACCCGCGTCTATAATCACACCTGGAAGATTGATCCGATTGTTCGTTCAGTCTTGGATACAGACTTCTACAAGCTTTTGATGGCGCAAACCATTTTTCGCAGAATGCGGGATGTGCAGGTCACGTTCGGTATTCGTAACCGGACAAAGGAAGTCCGGTTGGCGGAGATGATTGATGAAGGTGAATTACGCGAACAGCTTGACCATATGCGGTCTCTTCGTCTGACGCCGGGTGAGTCAACCTGGTTACGGGGTAATACCTTCTATGGCAAACGCCAGATGTTTTCGCCTGAATTTATGGACTGGCTGGAAGAGTTCCGTTTTCCTGAATATCTGCTTGAAAAGCGTGATGGTGAATATGTCCTGACATTTCATGGGCCGTGGATTGAAACCACAATGTGGGAAATTCCGGCACTTTCCATTCTCAACGAACTTCGTTCCCGTAGTGTCCTGAAAGATATGGGTAAGTTTGAGCTTCAGGTTCTCTATGCCCGTGCCATGGCGCGTGTATGGGAGAAGATTACAAGCTTACGTGAACTGCCTGATCTGAGCATCAGTGATTTTGGAACGCGCCGTCGGCATGGTTTCCTGTGGCAGGACTGGTGTGTGCAGGCGATGAGTGAAGGGCTTGGCAGTCATTTCCTCGGAACCTCAAACTGCCTGATCGCGATGCGCCGTGAAGTTGAGGCGGCCGGTACAAACGCCCATGAACTGCCAATGGTTTATGCGGCTCTCGCCAATGATGATGAGGAGCTGCTTAAGGCTCCTTACAAGGTCTTGGAGCACTGGCAGCAGGATTACGAAGGTAACCTTCGGGTTATTCTGCCAGATACCTACGGGACAACGCATTTTCTTGAGCATGCGCCAGAGTGGGTGGCAAACTGGACAGGCATCCGTATCGACTCGAAAGACCCCTTCGTTGGTGGTGAAGAGGCGATTGCCTGGTGGAAATCTCGCGGTCAGAACCCGAAAGAGAAGCTTGCGATTTTCTCGGATGGACTTGATGTCGATACAATCCGGGCCATTCATAAGAAATTCCATGGCCGTATGCGTATCGGTTATGGCTGGGGCACTTTGCTGACCAATGATTTTCGCGGTTTTGCCCCAGAAGGTAAACTCGACCCGATCTCAATTGTCTGCAAAGTCATATCCGCAGATGATCGCCCGACAGTAAAACTGTCCGACAACCCGACGAAAGCCATGGGGCCGCGGGCTGAAATTGAGCGATATCAGCGTGTATTTGAAGTGGGCAAGCAGGTGGCTAAACCGGTAATCGTTTAAGATTACCGGCTGTTAGAAATAAACTGCTTAAAGCGTTCGGACTTTGGATTGCCAAAGACTTCGCTCGGATTGCCCTGTTCCTCAATCTGTCCCTGATGCAGGAAGATGACTTTGTTGGAGACGTCACGGGCAAAGCCCATTTCGTGGGTGACAACAAGCATGGTGCGGCCTTCTTCAGCAAGGCCACGCATGACACGCAGAACTTCACCAACGAGTTCTGGATCAAGGGCGGATGTCGGTTCATCGAACAGCATGACCTGAGGATGCATAGCAAGAGCACGAGCGATTGCGGCACGCTGCTGCTGTCCACCGGACAGGTGAGATGGGTAGAAATCGCGCTTATCTGCGATACCAACTTTGGCCAGTAGGGCTTCTGCTTCTTCAATGCATTCCTGACGTGGGCGCTTCTGCACATGAATAGGTGCCTCGATAATATTTTCGAGGATAGTCATGTGGGACCAGAGATTAAAGCTCTGGAAGACCATAGCAGCCTGTGAGCGAATACGATCAATCTGCTTTGGGTCAGCAGGCTGCATCATGCCTTTGCTGTTGCGGCGTAGCTTGATGTGCTCATTACCAATCCAGATATCCCCTGCATCCGGCGTTTCCAGCAGGTTGATACAGCGCAGAAATGTCGATTTCCCCGAGCCGGAAGACCCAAGAATTGAGATCACATCACCCTCGTGAGCTTCAAGAGAAATCCCTTTCAGGACTTCATTCCCGTTGAAGCTTTTATGAATGCCACTGACCTTTAATGCCACATTGTCAGATGAAGAAGGCAAGAGATGCTCCTTGAAACGTCATACAGTCGCTACCTTGATGGGGCGCAAGTGCCGATTTAAGCGATATTCGGCTCTTCCGACCAACCAGGTCACGACAAAGTTAATCAGCAGATAAATGACACCGGCGCATGTGTAAACAGCAACCGGCCTAAAAGTCTGGGAACGAAGGCCGTCCGCCAGCTGTGTAATCTCGACAAGCGTGATCAGTGAGGCCAGCGAGGTGTCCTTGATCATCAGGATGATTTCGTTGGTATATCCGGGTAATGCCTGTCGAAGTGCAATCGGGAATATGATGCGGCGATAAAGCGTGAAACCAGACATGCCGGCAGCTCTTGCCGCTTCAATTTGCCCATGGGGAACTGATTGCAGGCCGCCACGGATAATTTCTGCGCCATAGGCGGCGGTATTCATCGTCAGGCCAAGGATTGCGCAATAATAGACATCGCGGAAGAACCACCAGAGATTGATCTCTTGCAGGAATGGTCTGAACTGTCCCATGCCATAGTAAATCAGGAACAGCTGAATAAGCATTGGTGTGCCGCGGAAGGTAAAGATATATCCGCGGGCAAGGGCAGAGACTGGGCCTATCTTTGAACGGCTCATCAGTGCAAGGCACAGAGCGAAGAAGAAGCCCATGAAGACCGAATAGATTGCAAGCTGCAGGGTTGTTGGAACACCTGTAAGCAGCTTGCTGAAAATCATGAGATAGAAATCTAACTCGTCTGAAAACCACGTAGGGAAAATGCCGGAGGTCATGACTTATGCCCCCTTCACACCGCGCATGGCGCGTTGTTCCATTTTCTTGAAGCCCCACCCTGAGACAGCTGTGATAACCAGATAAATAACAATAGCCGTGAAATAGAAGGGGAATGGCATACGTGTGGCACTGGCAGCCATACGGGAGACAAATAAAAGCTCAATCAATCCTGTAACGGAGATCAGAGCTGACTGTTTCAGAATAAGCTGCCAGATATTGCCAAGGCCGGGAATGGCATAGCGCAGAACCTGCGGGACAATAATGCGGCGAAACATCAGGTTACGATGCATGCCGACAGACTTTGCTGCTTCCAGCTCACCTTTGGACAAGGCACTATAGGCGCCGCGGAAGACTTCAGCCTGATAGGCCCCCGATACAATACCCAGTGCCATAACACCGGTGATGAAGGATGGGAGCCCAATAAAGGCATTACTTCCAAACATCTGCCCGATGGAGGTGAGGAGTGCAGAACCACCAAAATAGAAAAGATAGATGATCAGAAGATCAGGAACGCCACGCAGGATGGTTGTATAAATATTGGCTACTGTACGGGCCGTTGTGCCGCCTGCAATCTTTGCCCAGGCAACGAATGAACCGACAACACCACCAAAGCAAAAGCCACCAATGGCGACGAGAATCGTCATTCCCGCACCAGACAGCAACATGCCAATCCAGCCATTCGCCCCGAATATCAATTCGATATATCCGGTAATGATATCCGTTATATATCCGATGATGGTTTCCATCTTTGAAGGTGTGTTCCCTTTTCCTCATAGGCCAATAAGCATCTATAACGAAAAAGGCCAGAAGTCATTCGTTTTTCAAAAAAAGAAATCCCGCCTCCTGTAACGGGTGTCACAAGAGGCGGGAAGCGTGAAAATAATCAGTCTCTTGGAGTGTTATCTGCGTGGAACCACTTTTCAGAGAGCTTCTGAACCGTTCCATCTTCAATTGCCGATTTGATTGCAGCATCGAAAAGGGCTTTCAGTTCCTTATCGCCCTTGCGCAGACCGACCCCAACACCATTACCGACAACGCCGCCGACAAACATTGGGCCAGCATGTGTGAAGTTCTTGAGTTCTGGAGTGGCCAGAGATGTATCAAGGGTACTGCGATCAGCAAGAACGATATCAATGCGACCTGCCGAGAGATCGAGATCATGCTCAGGGGTGCTCTTGTATTGTTTAACCTCAACAGCGCCCTTCAGATATTTGTCAGCAAGCAGAGAATGGGTTGTCGAAATCTGAACACCCAGTGTTCTGCCCTTCAGAAGGGGTTTGATTTCGTTCAGAACCTTAATGGCTTCAGCCTCATCCTTATCAAGATTGATGACCTTGCCGGCACCCGGCATATCTGCAAGCTTGGTACCCTTTTCAACCATGAAACCATTTGGTTCGCGGGCATATGGAATGGAGAAATCAATGGCTTTCAGACGTTCCTCAGTAATGCTCATGCCGGCCATGATCGCATCATATTTACCAACGTTCATGCCTGGGATAAGGCCATCCCATTCCTGAGCGGAAATCTCACATTTTACCTTCATGCGCTCGCAGAGGTTTTGGGCCAGTTCAATCTCGAAGCCACCGAGCTTTCCATCTGGCTGTGTGATGTTCCATGGAGGGTACGCGCCTTCACTGGCAATTTTTACCGTTCTTGTCTGAGCAGCTGCTGTGCCACAAATAGCGATAAAGCCTGCTGTTGCGACACTGATCACTTTAAGAAACGTCATGCTCAACCTTCACTTTCTGGCCTGTCATAGATGAACAGGCTCCTTAATGGCAATGCTTGGTGAATGTACCCCATTTATTGCTTTTACATTGCCCCGAGCATGCTGTTTATCTGCCCGAGGCATGGAGAGTGATTAGAGTTCTGGTGTGTTACTGACCTTGAACCATTTTTCTGAGAGAGCTTTCATGCTGCCATCCGCAATGGCCTCTTTGATAGCCTGATCAAATTTGGCTTTAAGTTCATCGTTGCCTTTTGCAAAAGCGACACCAACACCACTGCCGATAATACCGCCAACAAACATCGGACCTGTCTGCTTGAAGTTTTTCAAGGCTGGTGTTTCTAACGAAGCCCTGAAAATGCTGCGGTCAGCAATAATCAGATCAACCCGGCCTGCTGCCAAATCCAGATCGTGCTCTGGCGTTGTCTTGTATTGCTTAATATTTGCAAAGTTCGGCATATATTTTTCAATAAAGCGGGAGTGGGTTGTCGATGTCTGGACACCCAGCGTCTTACCTTTCAGATAAGGTTTGAGCTCATCAATAATCTTGATGGCTTCTGCTTCATTTTTATCAAGATTATAGATTTTGCCATCGCCAGGCAGTTTTGCCAGTGGGCTATCTTTATCTGTAATGAAACCGTTTGGTTCCTGAGCGTATGGAATGGAGAAGGTAAAGACTTTTCTGCGTTCATCCGTAATGCTGATGCCGTCCATGACAGCATCAAATTTTCCAAGAGAGAGACCTGGCAGCAAGCCATCCCAATCCTGCTGAACCAATATGCACTTAATCTTCATGCGTTCACAAAGATTACGTGAAAGCTCGACTTCAAAGCCTGCCATCTCACCACTTGGAAGAGTGGTATTCCAGGGAGGGAAAGCCCCCTCAAGTGCAATCTTTATGCTCTTTTCCTGAGCTGTTGCCTGAGTCAGAAGGGCTGTTGCGCCGATCAAAGCTAAACCAAGCACTTTCTTGAAGCTCATTATATCCCTCTCTCAATGAAGACGCCGCTTGATAATAGATGAGTATCAGCGGCAAAGATTATATTTGATAGCACGTTGTTTGTATAAACATAGAAAAACACATCATTAGCAACCTGTTTTTCCAGATAAAGTTTACAAGCTAGACAACCTTTAGATTAATTGTTCCAAGCTTTTCGATACTGGCCGAGAGCGACTGTCCTCTTTTGACAGGTCCGACACCTTCCGGAGTTCCGGAGAAGATAAGGTCTCCCGGTTTTAATTCGAAATAGCGGGACAGATATGAAATTTGCTGAGCAACAGACCAGATCATGTCATTTAGATTGCCTTTTTGTTTTTCGACCCCATCAATAGAAAGGGAGATGCTCCCTTCATGAAGATGACCGACATCTCCAACAAGATGGAGAGGGCCAATTGGGGCGGAATGATCGGCAGATTTGGCAATCTCCCATGGGTGATTGTTTTTCTTGGCTTCCTGTTGTCTGTCCCTGCGGGTCATATCAAGACCAATCGCATATCCAAAAACGTGCTGAAGAGCTTCATTCTCGGGAATATCCTTTCCACCAATGCCGAGGGCTGCAACTAATTCAACCTCATGGTGGTAGTCTTCCGTCATAGAAGGATATGGCAGTTCTGCCTGTTCCACGTCAGGAACGGATAGGACTGTGTCAGCCTGTTTCATGAAGAAAAATGGTGGTTCTTTATCTGGGTTATGTCCCATTTCTTTTGCATGGGCAGCATAGTTGCGGCCAACGCAGTAGATGCGATGTACCGGAAAAAGATCATTTGAAACTGCAATAGAAATTGTCGGCATGATGGGGGCTGGTATCGCAAAAAACATAGAGGCCTCCAGAAAAGATAATAGAGGGATTATGCTGTGATATCCCTTTGTATTCAAGGTGTTTTTCTCTGTCCTGTTTATGCTTTAGATCAAGGGGATGTGCATCCGGGACATTCAACCGCAGGAGCAGGTTTCATAACTGTGTTATAAGTGATATATCTGTAAGGAGCTGATATTTAGTATTCACAGATACGACCAAGTGGAGTGGATTTATGGCACAACTTGATATTCTCGCCTTCGGTGAACCTCTCATGGAACTTGCTGAAACCAAGCGTGGTGAAGATAACCTTTATCTGCCGGGCTTTGGTGGTGATGTTTCCAACTGTGCCATTGCAGCGGCCCGTCTTGGAGCAAAGACAGGGGTATTCTCCCATCTTGGTGAAGATAAGTTTGGTTCAGACTTTTTGGAGCTTTGGGATAAGGAAGGTGTTGATCGTTCAACGGTTGTCGTTCGGCCAGGAACACGGACCGGCATTTATTTTATCAGCTATGGCCCAGAGGGACATATCTTTACCTATCTTCGTAAAGGCTCGGCTGCGAGCCTTGTAGGCCCGGCAGACCTTCCGCTGAAAGCAATTGAGAATACAAAAATCCTGCACGTCTCAGGCATCAGTCAGGCCATATCCGGCTCTTGTGCCGATGCCGGTTTTGCCGCAATCCACCATGCACGCCGTAATGGTGTAACGGTTAGTTATGATACAAACCTACGTCTGAGGTTATGGGATCTGGACCGGGCGCGTGCTGTTATTAATGCAGCAGTTGGCCTTGCGGATATTGCCCTGCCGGGAATGGATGATGCCCAACAGCTGACAGGTCTCGATAAACCTGAAGATATTTGCCAGTTCTATTTGAAAAACGGCAGCTCTATTGTTGCTCTGACAATGGGTAAATCAGGCACAATGATTGCAACAAAATCTGAGGTGCAGGTTATTCCGGCCCACCCTGTGAATGCGATTGATGCAACGGGTGCCGGTGATGTGTTCGATGGTGCGTTCCTGACTGAATGGGTTAAAGATCATAATCCATTCCGGGCAGCAGCTTTTGCCAATGAGGCCGCCGCACTTTCAACTCTGGGGCAGGGCGCCGTTGCGCCAATGCCAACCCGTGCACAGGTTGAGGCATTTATGGCTCAGAAGTAAGCTGCCTTTACATTTTTGAAATACCGGGGTCTGAGAGGGCTCCGGTTTTTTATTGGCGTTCTGGCGTTAGTTGACGTGTCTCAAGCAGCAGGTCATGACCTGTCTCATCAAGCCCATGGCGCTCCAGCGTGATGACATGGCCGTTGTCTTTATCTTCTATCTTAAAGAGGTGGTAGGCTGCACGATGGGTTGCATCGGCTTTGCTTGCCGATGCGGAAGGGGCGCCGATAACCGGAACCGCCTGTTGAGGGCCTGCGATATGCGCAATGCTGGTTCGATGGTTATGACCATAGATGACCAGCTCAGCCCCGGCTTTTTTTATAACCTCCTCAAAGGCTGCGGAATCTTTCAACTCGCGCGCTGGGCTGGTGCCACCGATCAAGGGTGGGTGATGGATCATGATAACCCTGCAGCAGGAATGATCCTGACCCAATTCCAACAAGAGCTTTTCAAGTTCCTGTAGCTGTTTTGAACCCAGCTGACCATAGGCTTTGAAGGGCGGTGTCGGGATAGCGGATGATAAACCAATCAGGGTAATCTTGCCGCGACGTCTGACATATGGAAAATGGATATCCTGCGCGCTGTCGCCAAGCACATAAGGCCTGACTGTTTCAAGCAGCCCTTCAAGAGCGCCTTCAACATAGGCATCATGGTTGCCAGGTACAAAACTGACATCTTCCGGGTTTCCCAGTTTTTTCAGGATGTCGGCAGAGGTTATCCATTCCTGAGGCAGGCTGAGATTGGTTGTATCTCCCGTACAGGCGATATGATCAGCTTTCTGTGCGACAACGGCATGAATGAGCTGTTCAAGGATGTCTCTGTTATGAACACGGTGCCGCCCTTTGTGCCAGTTTAACCAGCCTGTCAGTCTTTTTCCCCATAGTTGGCTCAACTTGAGGGCAGGGAGTGGGGCAATATGTAAATCTGTCAGTTGGATCAAGCGAAACATGAATTCTCCATAACGGAGAATAATATTAAATAACAGTATTTAAACTTCATGAAGCTATCTGCTCTATAATGATGAGGCAGAACAATTGAACGTTGCGAAGAAAACTATGGCAGATCAAGCAAAACACAAAATTCCTGTGATGGGGCAGGGGGATACTGTTGATAATCCCTCACTGGCAATCCGTTTGCTCCGTAAAATTGTAAAGGCCGGGCTCCATATATTCTGGCGTTTTAAACGCGGGCTGACATTAGGTGTTCGTGTTGCCGTACTTGATGATCAGGAGCGTATTTTCCTGATCCGGCATACCTATCTTCCCGGCTGGTATCTGCCGGGGGGCGGTGTGGAAAGTGGAGAAACTGTCGAAGAAGCCCTGACGCGTGAACTGCGTGAGGAGGGTAATATTGAGATTACCGGAAAACCTCTGCTTCATGGCGTGTTCTTTAATCGGCACGTTTCAAAACGTGATCATGTCCTGATTTATGTGGTAAGGGACTTCCGGGTTATTGCGCCTAAAAAGCCAGACCGGGAAATCGCTGAGGCCGGTTTCTTCCCGATTAATGCTTTGCCTGAGTCAACAACGCCGGCAACCCGCAGACGTCTGGCTGAAATTTTAGGTAAGATACCTGCAACATCCATGTGGTAGTTGAATTGTTGCCTATAGATACAATTTTGCTGATTGCATTGTTATGAAAGCACTGCTAGAGCAATTTACCGTTTTTATTCACTCCTTTGAAAAGGCTCATGGTCTGATGCAGACGATATCTTTGCGACGACGAATTGGATAACCGCTTTTCCTTTGAAAAGCAGAGCCTTGTCCTGTCCTGTTGCAAAGGGGCCTACTGTGAATAATCTCTCCCTTATTATACGTCCTGAACTTCCAACCGATAATGAAGCTGTCGAGCGTCTGCATGAGCGCGCGTTTGGCCCCGGGCGTTTTGCCCGCACGGCTTCAAGATTAAGGGAAGGGGCTCCCCATCTGCCTGAGGTTTCTTTCACGGCGTTGGTTGGGACTTTGATTGTTGGCTCAGTGCGCCTGACACCCGTTATTGCAGGTGATCTGCCAGCATTGATGCTTGGCCCATTGACAGTTGATCCCTACTTCGAGAACCGTGGTATTGGTGCGGCCCTCATGGAAAAATCCATGCAGACAGCTAAAAGCCTTGGCCATAAGCTGGTGCTTCTGGTTGGGGATGAGCCCTATTACAGACGCTTTGGCTTTAAAGTTGTTCAACCCGGTAAGCTGGTGTTACCCGGTCCGGTTAATCCGGCAAGATTTCTGGCTGCAGAACTGGAGCCGGGTATTATGGAACAGGTGCATGGTCAGGTCAGACCTGGCGCTTAAGCACTTATCTTTTCCGTCTGCCTTCAACCAGCCAGGTGAGGACTAACATTCCGGCCAGAACAAGAATGGCCAGAATGCCGGTTGTCGCCGGATATGAACCAATGCCCTTAATGATCCGGCTATTGGTACTGGAGAAGCCAATCCAGTTCGTACCTGAAAATGTTGAGCCGCTATGATTGGCATAGATGGCCGGTATGCCGGAGACATCATCTCCAGAACCTGTGACACGGCGAACAGAACCTTTAGTGCTTTCTGCAAATTTCCGGATCAGTTCCGTATTGCTGAACACGTCAATAAATTCGCGCGGATTATCCGGTCCTATGCTGATAAAGCGCGTTAGTTCTTCTGATCTGATAGTATGAAGGCCAGATTGAGCAGACTGGATGCTGCCAGAAAAGATACCCGCCCGAGCGGCTGGTTTAAGCTCAACTGGTTGTGTTGACCCATCAGGCATCTGGATAGATGTTGCTTCTGGCTCTGCCTTCATTGTTTGGCGCTCAACCAGAATCTGATTTCCGCTTAAGGTTGCGCGAAGAGCTTCTTCTTCAAGCGATGGCTCTTTGACAAGCCAGTGGACGATACGACGCTGTAAGTCATGATATGGGCCACCACCATCATAACCACGTGCCCATAACCAGACCTGATCAGACATCAGCATTGCGATGCGGCCCTGCCCGGATTTATCCAGTACAAGCAGCGGGATATTGGATGGGCCAACCATCAGGGTTTTATCAGGAGCTGCTTCACTACCGATAATCCGGAACCAATTTCCCCATTGTGGTGGGGATGTATCACTTCCCGGTAGCGTTCCGGTGACAGGATGCTTTTTGCCGACTTCTGACAGGGATGGCCTGAAAGGCTGTTCCACTATCTGGCCGGTTGGTCGATTAGGTAACAGGTTTGCAAGGCTGGTTCTGGCAATACTGGTATAATCAACATACTCAGGGCCTGCCTCGATTAGCAGGGCACCACCTGCTGATACATAGCGTGAGATATTGTCAAAATAGAAAGCAGGGATGTAGCCCTGATTGGCATAACGATCGAAGATTACCAGATTAAAGCTGTCAATTTGATTGACGAAAAGGTCATGAATTGGAAACTCAATCAGCGATAACTCGTCAATTGGTGTATTGTTGCCTTTGGTTGCCGGACGCAAAATTGTGAAATGCACCAGCTCAACATCAGGGTCCGATTTCAGAAGATTGCGCCATGTTCGCTCTGCAGGATTAGGCTGACCTGAAACAAGCAGAATACGCAGTTTATCCCGTATGCCTTCAAGATTCAGAATAGCGCGGTTGTTTTGCAAACTGAGCTCATTCGGGAGTGGTGGAACCTCCAGCTCAAAAACATTGCTGCCACTGTGCTCTGGCTTGATCTTGAATGAGAATGGCGTTCCGGTTTTAACGTCGACTTTGCCAAACAATTGACCGTTTTGTGTGATGGCAACAGGGGCAATGCCTGTACCACCTTTCTCTTCAACAATAGCTTTGATTTCAAGTTCTTTGCCAATGATGCCATAACGTGGTGTTGTGAGGAGACGGATCTGTCGATCCATCTCATTGGGCTGGCTTATGATGAGAGCATGAAGCGGGCCGGGAATATCATTCTGTTGGGCTGACTGCGGGATGTCATGAATGACACCATCCGTAATCATTATGGTGCCGGCAATCCGACTTCTTGGAATATCGGCAAGGCCGGATGACAGGGAAGAGAATAACCGCGTGCCACCATCATCCGGTGCGTCAGTGACATCAATGAAACGGACTTCTACGTCCTGCTTTTCGAGCTTCTTCGTGATATCTGCCTTAACAGCATCTGTAATGGCCTGACGATGACCGAGTTTTTGAGAAGCAGTTTTATCGGTGACGACTGCAATGATGCTTTTGACAGGCTCTGCATTCTCCTTCGTGACTGACGGATTGAGTAATGTCAGACAGAGCAGGCCCAGAGACAGGCTCCTCCACAGGCCAGACAGGCCGCGTGTCGCGATCCATAAGACCGAGAGCAGGGCCGAGATGACAAGCAGCCCCCAGAAGACCGGCATGGAAATAAACGGTGCGATTGAGAGGGAGATCATTGCATGTGCTCCCGCTCCATCCGCTCCAGCAGATCTTTTACATGAACCTGATCAGCCTTGTAATTTCCTGTCAGCGTATAGAGCACAATATTAGCACCGGCTCTGAAGGCCATTTCTCTCTGTCGTGGATCGCTACCTGAAACCGGAAATAAAGTCTCATTGCGCTCACCTATCGCCCAAGCAGCTGCAAAGTCATTTCCAGTGACCAGAACAGGAGAAACACCATCACTCGCACGCACTGGAGTGTCATCATTTGCATCCCGTGCTTCTGATGCTTCAGCCCATAAAGGGCTATTGTCGTATCTGCCCGGGAAAGACTTGAGCAGATAGAATGTCTTTGTCAGGACATGATCTGTAGGAACTGGCTCCAGTGCTGGCACGTCAAACTGCGACAGGATATTTCTGAGTGCTGATGTCTCTTCTGTTTGTTGCATCGTGCCAAGACTACGCAGTGCATCCCGGGTATCAAACAGAACGGTGCCGCCATTCTTCATGTAAGCATTGAGATTTTTAATCGCTTTATTGGATAAGGTTTGCTGTGTTGAAGATATGGGCCAGTAGATGAGCGGGTAAAAAGCCAGCTCATCCTTTTCCGGGTCAACGGCTGAAGGTGGAGCTGGTTCAAAGGCTGTGTTGAGACTTAAAAACTGCCCCAGACCAGTCAGTCCGGCTTTGCTTGTCGCATCCAGAGATGGATTATTGGTGATGATATAGGCAAGTCTTGTTTCAAGCGCTGCGGGCTCTCTTTCAGATGTCTGAGCCTTGGGAACTCCCCACATTCCGGTTGCTAAAGATACTGCCAGAAGAGTGGGTAGGCTGTTTTTGAAGAGGCGACGGTTTATCCGTAAGGGTGTTCCACTCATACGGAGCATAAGCAGGGTATCAATCAGGAAAAGCAACAATGCTGCAAGTAAGACTGGTGCCCGTAAATCACGCGTATCACTGCCCCCAATCTGCCGTTGCTCAAACGATGCCGGAATATTTTTGAAGGTATAGAGGTTATCTGTCGGAAGCAGGGTGTTTTGGGCGATTCCGGTTTCTTCCGGGCCATAAAATCCGGGTGGAGATTCAGCAGATGCCCTATTACTATTTGGAATCTTAAGATACGGCGCGGTTGCTCCCGGCTGAACAAAATTACCAGAAGCATCGAGCAATAATCGCGGCGGGAGTGAGGCGCTGTTATTGTCAGAAATGCTCTTGTCTGATGTTTTTGCAAACTGGATTGTTTTACGCAGCATTTCAACAAACAGCCCGCTTAAGGGAAGGTCAGACCATGCAGGTGTTGCTGTCACATGGTAAAGGACAATCATTCCCTTGCCGTTCTTTGCTGCGGTGACAAGCGGGGTGCCATCCTCAAGGGCAGCCCATGTCTGCTCATAAAGTGTAGGTGTTGGCTCGGCCAGAACCTGTCTTTTAATCTTGATGTCATCATTGATCGTCAGGCTTGAAAACGGGCTTTCTTTTGCAAACGCGGCAATCTTTCTTGGTTCACTCCATGAAAGGGCGCCACCAAGATTACGGTCACCGTATCGCAGTTTAACAGGCAGAAGGTCATCGTTTCCGGCAGAGAGCCTGTTCCCTGCGAATCTGATCAACAGACCGCCTTGTGTAATAAAATCCTTCAATTGTCTTGTTGTCTGGCTGTCGAGTTCTCCGATATCAGCCACAACAAGGGCATCAAGCTTCTGCGAAAGAAGCTCATCAATATTCCCGTTATCCCGTATGTCTGCAAAAGGGAGCAGGGCATTTTTAATATAATAGACCGGAGAGAGGAGCGTACGGGCCTGCTCGGCTGATCCCCCTGAAAAGATGCCGATTGTTGGCCGATTATGGCTGCTATCAAGGAGGTAGACAGCGCCTGCTGATTTCTCATTTATGATTGCCAGACGTGAAATCCGGTTTCGGAGATCATTGGGAATATCAAATGTAACAGAAGCTGTGGCTGCATCTTTTGTAAATGTGAAAGGCATATCTGTAATCAGATTACCTCTACCATCGCTGGCAAGAATACGGCCTGTTTCTGGGGCATCTGGTGTGGCACGGATGATGCGTACACTTAAGTTGCTCTCTTTTGTATCGGGAGCCGTTAAGGCAAGCGTCTCTGTTGTGCGTTGCCTGAGCAGAATGAGTGAAGCCGACGGGTTTAATTCTGCAAGCTTTTGCGGAAAATCATCACTCCCATTCAGGGTCAGGTTATCACTGAGCCAGATGACAGTTGCATTCGTATTCTGCGTTAGAAACTCTTTGATGGCCGGAAGCTGTGCAGATCGGTCAATCGCATAGGGAAGTGGCTGAATGGTCTCTAAACTTGCCAGAACTCTGTCTGGATTTTGAAGCTCGATCTCCCTGACCGGGTTGCCAAGGGGAAGTACGGCAAGAAGCCTGTTGCTCTGCAAGGCTTCACGAACCGTTTGCTCTAGTTGAGAGACACGTTCTTCCCAGGCTTTTGCTGAGCTAAAGCCGTTATCAATTAAAATCAGGACTGGGCCATTGCCCGGTGTCGTTTGTGCCGGTTTCCAGACTGGGCCAGCACAAGCCAGAACAAGAAGGCCACAGATCAGCATTCGGATGACCAAAAGCCACCAGGGAGTGCGTGCAGCAACCGGTTGTTTCTCCGGTATTTTTGAAAAAATCCGTAAGGGTGGAAAGGCGATCCGTTGAGGCTCTGGAGGTACTGTCCGCAGCAGGAACCAGATAACAGGTAGGGCCAATAATGCCAGAAGCACAAATGGTGCAGAGAATATCAAGGGGAGAGCGCTCATGGATTATCCCCTGATAAAGAGCCAGAGGTCCCAAAGCGCGTCAGCATGGTCAATGCTGCTTCACTTGCCGGGCGATCCGTATGATGCTCAATCGTCTGCCAATAATAGTTTTGTGCAGTTTGCTCCAAGGCTTTCTTGAAGGCTGCAAGTGCCTCAAGATAGTTCTGTCGCCATACGGCGATATCGCCGACCTGCAAGGATATCTGCTTTTCCTGTTCAAACAGAATGGCCTGTCCTTCGAAGGGGAGCGTCTCTTCAACCGGATCTCTGATGATCAGTAAATGGCCTTTGGCACCCTGGCTCGAGAGGCGTGATAATGTCTTATCCATCTCTTCAACGGGAATAAGAAAATCAGAAACCAGAATAACTTCATTTCTGCGAGGCAGAGGAGCAGACAGAAGATCAGGCGCTTTTCCTTCTTTGCCGGAAAGAACAAAGTTTTCTGCAAATCTATCCATAACCTGACGTGATGCAATCGGAGGTGTTAATCCGATAAGGCCAACCCGCTCGCCTGCTTCAACAAGGCTATGGGCAAGGGCAAGGGTTATTACAATCGCTCTGTCAATTTTTGCTGCCGTTGCCAGATCCGATACGTAAAACATGGAAGGGGAAAGATCGACCCAGAACCAGAATGTTCTTGCCGCTTCCCATTCTCTTTCGCGAACATATAACTTGTGGTCTCGACCGGAACGACGCCAGTCAATCAGGTTTGCGGGTTCTCCAGCTGTAAAAGGCCTGAACTGCCAGAAGTTTTCTCCCGGGCCATTTTTGTGGCGACCATGTACGCCGTGCTGAATTGAAGAGGCCACACGTTTACTATCAGCAATAAGGGCAGGCAGCCGTTCTGCAAGTTCATGGCCCTGCACGACATGATCGCTTGCCTGATGATTGATAAAACGGCCCTTGATCACTGAAATCAGCCCTTAATGCGGGTTATCATTCGCGAAATGAGACTGGAGATTGTTTCACCTTCCACCCGTGCAGAATATGTCAGTGCCATACGGTGTTTGAGGATTGGCTCTGCCAGAGTAATGACGTCATCAACCGATGGTGCAAGACGCCCTTCCATCAGGGCTTTGGCACGGGCCGCAACTGAGAGAGCCTGACTGGCACGCGGGCCCGCACCCCAGGCAAGCAACTTGCCAAATTCGGTGTTCTCTTCGCCCGGACGGGCAAGGTTGACCAGATCAAGGATGACATCAAGAACCTTCTCGCCAACTGGCATGAACCTGACAAGTTTCTGTGCTGCAATCAGGTCTTGTGAGGTGAGAACAGGCTTCAATGATGATATGGATGCGCCTGTCGTTTCAATGAGAATACGACGCTCTGCTTCCCTGTCTGGATAGGTGATATCAATCTGCATCAGAAAGCGGTCAAGCTGTGCTTCCGGGAGGGGATAGGTCCCTTCCTGTTCAATCGGGTTCTGGGTTGCCAGAACATGAAAAGGGTGGGGTAAATCATATCGCTGACCGCTGATGGATACATGATGTTCCTGCATGGACTGAAGCAGGGCTGATTGAGTCCGCGGGCTGGCACGATTGATTTCATCTGCCATCAGCAGTTGGGTAAAGATTGGCCCTTTGACAAATCTGAAAGAGCGGCGGTGATCTGCGTCTTCATCCAGAATTTCGGAGCCAAGGATATCAGCCGGCATCAAATCAGGTGTGAACTGAATGCGGCGATTGTCGAGCCCGAGAACGATGCCGAGGGCCTCAACAAGTTTGGTTTTTGCGAGACCGGGAACGCCAACCAGTAAGCCGTGTCCGCCAGAGATGATCGTGGCCAGTGTCAGATCAAGTACCTTGTCTTGGCCAAAAACCACAGTCTGAAGGGCGGAACGTGCTTCTCCCACCATCTGGATAACACCTTCTGCCGTCTTGGCGATATCTTCATCTGACAGAGCTTCACCTGTTGTTTTTGTGGTAGCCATCAGGGGTTCCTTTGATACCTGTTTAACGGTTGAGGTTGTTGTATTACCACTTTAGGGCAGAGTTATTGTTAAACCATGACTAAAAGTCTGGGGAGTAAAAATTACTTGCCTGCGATTAGGGTTCATCATCACTATATACTATCTTAGTGATGGAATGATTTTTAAAGAGAACCGATAGACCAGAATGTCTGCTTTTTTAAATGATCACAATGCCTTTTTAGATCTGGCAGCAAAGAGACTGCTCAGAGCTGAGCCGTCGGAGGTGGCGGATAATCATGCCCTTATCCGGGGTGATCATACGTTGCAGGTGGCGCATCAGATGCCGTTTGAAGGTTTTGGCAATCCAAAACCTGCTGTTGTTATGGTGCCCATTCTGATGCGTCCTGAACCGACAGTACTTCTGACCGTTCGTGCTTCCTCATTACGGGAGCATTCAGGGCAGATATCTTTTCCGGGCGGGCGGGTTGATGAAACGGACAAGAGCCTCTATGCCGCAGCTTTACGTGAGGCAGATGAAGAGATTGGCCTACCTCAGGATAAGGTGTCTCTTTTGGGCTATCTTGATTTTTATCTGTCCGTTACAAACTATCTTGTTACTCCGGTTGTTGCCAAAGTTGCTCCGGATTTTGTGATGCAGCTGAACCCGGATGAGGTTGACGAGGCCTTTGAGGTTCCGCTTGCCTTTCTGATGAATCCAGAAAAACACGAGTTACATTCACGGATGTTGCGGGGGATGAAACGCTACTATTATGCAATTCCCTATCAGGAGCGTTATATATGGGGTGTGACGGCAGGTATTATTCATAACATGTACGAAAGGCTTTTTACTTCATGACGCGTATTGTGTTTGGTCAGTTGATTTTCTTTTTGCTGCCTTTTGTTGGCTATGCCTGCTACCTTTTTGCGCGCAAGAGAAACCCGGCCAAATGGGATAGCTGGAGTGCGCATATTCCAAAGCTGGCTATTGCCGGTCTGGTGTGTGTGATTATTGCTTTTCTTGTGACCGGTATAACGGCACCGCGTGAAACACGTGTGTGGGTTCCTGCTCATATGGAAAATGGGCAACTTGTGCCAGGACATTATCGCGAATGAGAGAAGCCGGTCTTCCTGCCATAAAGGAGCTTCTTGCTCTTCCTGCTGTTCAGGCTGTCATGACGGTGATGAATGGTGGGGGAGAAGAAACGCGTCTTGTTGGTGGGGCTGTCCGTAATGCGCTGATGGGCGACAAGATTGCTGATATTGATATGGCAACAACGGCTTTACCTGATGTTGTCATGAACCGGGCACGACAGGCAGGCTGGAAGGTTATCCCGACAGGGATTGACCATGGCACTGTAACAGTCGTTGTTGACCACATTCCTTTTGAAATTACGACCCTGCGGGAAGATATTGAAACAGATGGCCGCCATGCCGTTGTGAGATTTGGCCGTAGTTTTGAAGCAGATGCCATACGTCGCGACTTTACGATGAATGCCTTGTCGATGGATATCTCTGGGACCCTGCATGACTATTTTCAGGGTCTGGAGGATATTAAACATCGGCGTGTCCGATTTATCGGTGATGCTCATCAACGTATTCGTGAAGACTATCTCAGGATACTTCGTTTCTTCCGTTTTCATGCCGTGTATGGGCGTGGCGCTCCAGATCCTGAAGGGCTGCTGGCATCTATTTCTGGAAGCCATGGTCTGGCTCAGATATCGGCTGAACGCATTCGGGTTGAGCTGCTGAAGCTTCTGGCGGGAGAGGGGAGCGTCAGCGCCATGGAATATATGGCGGATAGCGGTATTCTGCTGCGTATTCTTGACGGTGTCGTTTTGCTTGCACGCGGGCGCCGTCTTCCCCGACAGGCTGCTTCAATTGAGAAGCTGGCAGCCTATGCCGTCCTTGTTCGCGAGGATGCTGACAGGTTGCGCGAGCTATTACGCCTGTCCAATGATGAACAACGCTTTCTTGATAATTATGCTCTGGTTCTTGAAAGAGTAGAGAGCAGAAGAGATATCTGGGAAGTGGACGATATCCGGCGCATTGTTGTCCAGAAATCTGCGTTGTGTGTGCTTCGTGTTTTTGAAGCACTGAAAGGAGAGCCGGGTCGTTATATTACGCCTGATGCATTGACCCTTCTTGAACGATACGTTTCAGGACAGGAAATTGTTCCGGTTTTTCCTTTACGTGGTGCAGATTTCCTTGAGCACGGCATTCCTAAAGGGCCGGAAGTTGGCCGGTTAATGGAGCGGGCACGTAGTCTTTGGTTTGAGGACGCATGCCCTCAGGGAGAAGGTGTTTCTGAAAATCTGCTGAAACGCGTGCTGAATTAAGGCCAGCGAACGCGCGGCGGCATTGAAGACAGAATAGATTCAATATTGCCGCCGGTCTTCAGGCCAAACAGAGTGCCACGATCCTGTAACAGATTGAATTCTACATAGCGCCCGCGCTGGGTTTCCTGCTCAACTCTTTCTGCTTCTGTCCATTCCTTGCTGATATTGCGACGCATGATTTCCGGATACGCTTCCAGAAATGCGTTGCCAACATCTTTTGTAAAGGCCAGATCCTGTTGTGGGTTTCCGGTCCAGTGACGATCGTAAAAAATGCCACCGGTTCCGCGTGGTTCTTTCCGGTGGTTCAGGTAGAAATATTCATCACACCAGTCATTGAATTTTTCATATGATCCTGCTGGCGCATGCATACTACAGGCTTTGCGCATGGCATCATGGAAAAAGGCACTATCACTTTCTGTCTTATCCCGTTTTGATGCGAGCATCGGGGTCAGGTCAGCTCCTCCACCAAACCATGCTTGTGTTGTTACAATGAAACGGGTGTTCATATGTGCCGTTGGCGCATGTGGATTCCATGGGTGGGCAATGAGTGAAATACCTGCTGCCCAGAAATGGGGATCATGTTCTGCACCATCAATCTGGCTGCGAAAGTCGGGTGCAAGTACGCCATGAACTGTGGAGATATGGACGCCAACTTTCTCAAAAACGCGCCCACGCATCATTGACATCACACCACCGCCACCGGGATTTCCGTCCGCATCAAGGCGTGTCCATGGCTTCCGTTCAAAATGCCCCCCCTCATCCGCCTCTTTAAAAAATGGCCCCTGTGCTTCTGCTTCAAGTTTCTCGAAAGCAGCACAAATATTATCACGCAGGGTCGAGAACCATTCGCTTGCATCTTTCTTTAAAGCTTGAATGGTTGCCGGATCATAAGTCATCAGAGGCCTCGGTATTGGGGATAAGGGCATCCATAGGGAAAGTTGCTGTCTGGCGCAACGCCTCTCCAAGAATTATTGCTGCGCTGACAGCAATATTGAGAGAGCGGGTTTCTTTTCGCATGGGAATGATAATGCGGGCATCTGATGCCGCGTGGACTTCAGACGGAACACCTGCTGATTCACGGCCCATAAGGATGATATCGTTTTTGGAGAAACTGAACTCAGTATGGGGAATGGCACCCTTTGTTGTTGCCAATACAAGCCGATAATCATTTTGCCGGCGCCAGTCCTCAAATGCCTGCCATGAAATATGGCGATGAATATTCGCGCGCTCAAGATAATCCATACCTGAGCGTCTCAGGTTTCTGTCAGACACATCAAAACCGGCAGGCTCAATAATGTCCGCGGCGACATCCAGACAGGCTGCAAGACGCAGAATCGTACCTGTGTTTTGCGGAATATCCGGCTGATAGAGGGCAAGTCGCGGTTTTCTGTTCATTATTTCCTGTGACTCCCGAAAAAAACGATCTAACGCTTTAGGTTAAAAAACTAGGAAAAAATTACTGCTTTTTCAACGTATTAATTGTTTTTACTAGATAATAGGTCTTATTATTGAGTTATCACAATTCCAAACTGCTATGGACAGATTAACTTCGGCGTGTCAAAGAGCACCCAGTGCGCGACGACCCGTCGCAGGTAGATGGTTTGTCGCGCGTCCATGCTTCTATGGAAGCTGGGTGTGTACAGGGGCGTAAGGCCTCCTGTGCAAGGGTCCTGTTAAATTTCTTACTACAGGGAGAGCCAAGTGGCAGATACAGTGAAAAACGCTGAACCCACACGGCGCGATTTTCTTTTCATCGCAACTGGTACCGCTGCAGCTATTGGTACGGCCTGTACAGTCTGGCCGTTTATTTCATCTTTGGCTCCTGACGCTAATACCATTGCTTTGGGCGCGCCGGTGGAAGTTGACCTAGCTCCTATTGCGGAAGGCCAGATCGTAAAAGTTTTCTGGCGTGATACGCTGATCTTCATTCGTCACCGCACGAAGGAAGAAATTGAGGCTGCGGAGAATGTTGATGTTGCAACATTGATTGATCCTCAACCTGATGACCAGCGTGTGAAAAAAGGTCATGAACAATGGCTCATCGTCTTTGGCAACTGCACCCATCTGGGTTGCGTTCCAAATGGTCATGAAGGTCCTTACAAGGGCTGGCATTGCCCATGTCACGGTTCGGTGTTTGATACATCCGGTCGTGTTCGTGTTGGCCCAGCGCCAAGTAACCTGCCGGTTCCGGAATACAAGTTCATGTCAGATACGCAGATTGTAATCGGCGTTGCTGATGAAGCTCCGGCTCCTGCGGCCTGATCAAAGAAATAGGTTGAAACTCATGAGCCACGATTTCTTTCCTTCATATACGCCGAAAAGCAAGCTGGCCAAGTGGTTTGAAAGCCGCCTGCCGCTGCTTGGCTTTATGCATTCTGCCGGTGTTTCTTTCCCGGTGCCGCGTAACCTGAACTACTGGTGGACCAGTGGTGTTATTCTTTGCTTTATGCTGGTGTCACAGATCGTGACCGGCATATTTTTGGCAATGTTCTACACACCGCATGTTGATCTCGCCTTCAGCTCGGTTGAACATATTTTACGTGATGTGAGCTATGGCTGGCTTATTCAGCCGCTGCATGCTGTTGGCGCATCCATGTTCTTCCTTGCCGTATACGTACATATTTTCCGTGGTCTCTACTATGGATCCTATAAGGCTCCCCGTGAGATTCTCTGGATTCTGGGCGTTATTCTGTATCTTCTGATGATGGCAACGGCCTTTCTTGGTTATGTGCTGCCATGGGGACAGATGAGCCTTTGGGGCGCAACGGTTATTACGAACTTCTTCTCGGCTATCCCGGGCGTTGGTAAAACGGTTGTATCCTATCTGTGGGGTGGTTATGCGGTTGGTAATCCAACGCTGAACCGCTTCTTCTCATTGCACTTCCTGCTGCCGTTCATGATCTGTGGTGTTGTTATCCTCCACGTCTGGGCGCTGCATGTACCAGGTAATAACAACCCTGATGGTGTCGAGATCAAGACAAAGAAGGATGCACTTCCATTCCATCCTTACTACACAACGAAGGACTTCTTCGCTGTATTTGTCTTCCTGATCCTCTTCGCATGGTTCACTTTCTATATGCCGCGTTATCTCGGTCACGCTGACAACTTCATTGCAGCAGACCGGAGTGTGACGCCTGCACATATTGTGCCTGAATGGTACTTCCTGCCATTCTACGCAATCCTGCGTGCTGTGACATTCCAGATTCCGCTTGGCTTCTATACGATTGACTCGAAGCTTGGTGGCGTTATTGCGATGTTCGGTGCCATTGTCGTACTGGCCTTCCTGCCATGGCTGAACAACTCGAAAGTGCGCTCGACGAAGTATCGTCCGCTTTATAAGCCATTCTTCTGGCTGTTTTTCCTGACATGCATCATCCTTGGCTGGCTTGGTTCCAAGCCAACAGATGGTGATTGGATGATTGGAAGCTGGCATATCGTGAATTACACAACTGCATCGCAGATATTCACTCTTCTCTATTTTGCTCATTTCGCGCTTCTGCCGATCATTGGCAAAATCGAGAAAACAAAGCCGCTGCCAGATTCAATTTTTGAGGCTGTCCTCAAAAAGAATGGCTCTGCTAAACCTGCGGGTTCGGCAGAACTCCCTAACAAGACTGCTTAAGTGAAGCGTGAGGATAGAACTATGACAAAGAAAAATCTTCTTGTCGCCGGTGCGCTTCTCGCAACACTTGGCGCAGCTCTTATCGGAGGTACTTCAGCAAAAGCTGCTGAGGGTGCACCTATTCCTCCTGCTCAGGAGTGGAGCTTCTCCGGTGCGTTTGGTACTTTCGACCGTGCACAGTTGCAACGTGGCTTCAAGGTTTACCGTGAAGTCTGCTCTGCCTGCCATGGGTTGAAGTATCTGTCTTTCCGCAATCTGGCACAGCCAGGTGGTCCTGAGTTCTCAGAAGAGCAGGTTAAGGCGCTTGCTGCTGAATATCAGGTCACCAATGCAACGCCGAATGATGAAGGTGAAATATTCCAGCGTCCGGGTCGTCCGGCTGACCGTTTCCCATCACCATTTGCCAACGATGCTCAGGCTGCTTACGCCAACGGTGGTAAGGCTCCGCCTGATCTGTCCCTGATGGGTAAGGCACGTACTTATGAGCGTGGGTTCCCGCTGTTCATTATTGATATGTTCAGCCAGTATCAGGAGCAGGCACCGGATTATATCCATGCCATCATGACGGGTTATGTTGAGCATCCACCAGAAGGATTTTCTGGCGTTGCTTACAACAAGTATTTCTTAAATAACGCAATCGCCATGGTGCAGCCGCTTCATGACGGACAGGTCGAATATCCGAAGAATGCGGATGGTCGTGCTGTTGTTCCGGAAACGATTGACCAGTACGGCAAGGATGTTGCGGCATTCCTTGTATGGGCTGCTGACCCGCATATGGAAGCCCGTAAGCGTCTTGGTATGCAGGCTATTCTGTTCCTCATTGTGATGTCCGGCCTGATGTACTTCACCAAGAAGAAAATCTGGAAACGTGCACATGCTGAAGAGCATGCCTGATAAAAGAATAGTGTCCCGCAGAGCTTCAGGTTCTGCGGGGCTTATCCGGTTAAAAACAATATTCGTTTTGTTGGCGCTTCTGATGTGGTTTGTGCAACCCATTGCTGCGCCTTTTTTATCTTCTGCTCAGGCTGCTCATCATCCGCATGATATTTCGCTTATGCACAATGAGCAGATACAGAACTGCTGCTCAGAAACCGAACAGTCTCAGCATGCAATGCCTGCTTCCTGCATGCAGCAGTGTCTAAGCCATTGCAGTGTTGCCCTGCCAAGCCTTCAGGCAGATGTTGTATTAATGGAAGCAGATGTCTTGTTCTCTGACATGAAGCGCGACCTGCATTCTGTTGCTGTTTCGCCTGCTGTTCCTCCACCCCGAAACTTTTCCTGAAAACAAACTGCCCGGCATCTTGTCAGGCAGGAATATTTATTATTTTCGAACAGGAAAAGAGAACTATCATGAATAGACGCAAGTTTTTGCAGGGAAGCCTGCTGGGTGTTTCTGCCATGGCAATGACATCCCCGCTTTCAGTTTTTGCCCAATCAAAACAACAGAAAACTTTGAAGGCCATACATCGAACGATTGAGGTCAATGGTAAGGCGGCCAAGGTTTTTGGCCTTGTCGATGATGCAGGTAAGCATGGTCTTGTTTTTGAACAGGGCCAATCGTTTGATGTGCTTTTCAAGAACGAACTATCAGAGCCAACAATCATTCACTGGCATGGATTAACACCCCCATGGGAAAGTGATGGAGTTGCTGATGCTCCATTGCCAATGGTTGCTCCGGGGGCTGATCGCTCTTTCGATTTTGCCATCCATAATACCGGTACCCATTGGATGCATGCGCATACCCTGCAGGAGCAGAACCTGTTGGCTGCTCCCCTGATTGTTCGCTCTAAAGAAGATATGAAGCGTGATGAGCAGGAAGTGGTTATTCTGCTCCATGATTTTTCATTCACGCCGGCTGAAGAGCTGCTTGCCAATCTTCGCAAGGACGGTGGTCATGCCATGAGCCATGGCTCAGGTCATGATATGGGCGGCCATAATATGCCGATGAAGCATGATATGGGAGGCCATCAGGGACATGGTGCGCCAGCGGTTCAGCATGATGGAGCTGCCAGCGGGCATGACATGATGACCATGGATATCAATGATATCGAGTATGATGCCTATCTGGCCAATGACAGAACCTTGGATGATCCTGAAGTTGTTCAGGTTGAAGATGGGGGCCAGGTTCGTCTGCGTATTATCAATGGTGCTTCAGGAACCGGGTTCACAGTTGATCTTGGGGAACTGACAGGGCAGCTTATTGCCGTTGATGGTGAGGAACTTGTAAACGAAATCTCGGGAACACGTTTCCCGCTTGCCATGGGGCAGCGCGCCGATATCCGTGTGCAGCTGCCAAAGGGTAAAAAGGCTTTCCCTATCCTTGCGCTGCGGGAAGGGGCTGTACAACGAACGGGTATTTTCCTTCAGCCCAAAGGTGCTGCCATCAGCAAGCTTGTGACAGACGCTGATATTGCTGGGCCTGTTCTTGATCTGATGCTTGAAGAGCAGTTGCGGGGTAAAAGGGTCGTTCCTGAAAAGTTCACGACTCTAATAGCTGATGTTGATCTGAATGGAACAATGGATGGCTATACATGGACGATGGACATGAAAAGGCCAATTGTTGTGCAGATGGGAGACCGTATTGAAATTACAATGCGAAACTTGAGCATGATGGCCCATCCCATGCATTTGCATGGTCACCATTTTCAGGTTGTTGCGATTGATGGAAAACGGCTGTCAGGCGCTTGGCGTGATACAGTGAATATTCCACCAAATCGGTCGGTGACTATTTCCGTTGATGCTAAGAATCCGGGGACATGGGCTTTCCATTGCCATCACCTCTACCACATGGTGACGGGGATGATGGACACCTTTAGCTATAGAAAGGCATGAACAAACATGACGGGAGCACTGCTCCCGTCTTCCATCCTGCTTTTTTCTACGTTAAGTCTTAATAGAGAAGAGGGGTGACCTCTGTATCTATGGAAGAGAGACGATCAATGGGTGGCGAAAATAGTCAGCTTTCAAGCTATCTGAAAAGTATGATCAGAAGCCTGCCTGATCACCCGATTCCGGGTGTGACCTTCCGTGATATTACGACATTGATGGATGACCCAACCGGCTTCGCGCGGGTAATTGATGGTATGGCTGAGCCCTTCCTTGAGCAGGGCATTACAAAAGTTGCAGCCATTGAAGCGCGTGGTTTCATGGTTGGTGGTGCACTTGCCTATCGTCTTGGTACGGGGTTTGTCCCTGTCCGTAAGAAGGGTAAGTTGCCCTATAAAACTGTCAGTATGTCTTATGAACTCGAGTACGGGACAGATGAGCTTGAGATCCATGTTGATGCGGCTCAGGCAGGTGATCGTATTCTCCTGGTTGACGATCTGATCGCGACAGGTGGCACGGCTGTAGCTGCCATTCAATTATTCAGAAGTGTTGGTGCGGAGATTATTGCCAGCAGCTTTATTATTGATCTGGTTGATCTTGGCGGTGCTGAGAAGGTTCGTGCTGCAGGCGTCGACGTTTATACATTACTGCAATACTGATTTTAGACCAATAAAAGGAAAGCCCGCCTTACGATGAGAGATGCGGCGGACTCATCGTAAGACGGGCTTCTTTAGTTGGAGGTCTCGTTAAGAATCGACTTAACTTGAAAATATTTGTACTTGTTTTGTTCTATTTTGTCAAGGTGATTTAGTGATAGGTTGCTATCCTCCTAGGCAAAGGCATCTATAAGGGTGATGATGCAATCTTGTCTTTGGTAGGCATTGATCATGGGAACAAGACGTTTGAAGTGCCCGGTATTACAGTGTGCGTCCAGGGCAGCTTTGTCAGGCCATTCTTCAATGAAAACAAAGTGACCAGGATCTTTCTGGTCAATAAATAACTCATACGAGATGCAGAGTTCTTCCTGCCGGGTTTTTTCAACCAGCTCGCGATATAACGGTAAAACGATTTCTATGGCTTCTGGTTTGATGAAGTCTTGAGCAATGACTTTTAGCATAGGATTTTTTCCTGATTAATGAGATGTGAAATTCTATTTTTCACAGAATAATATGGAGTTATTTATCTATCCGTGAAGAATTGTAACGTTTTTTGTTTCTGTCTCAAAATGTAAAACTATTTTACGAATTGATCTAAACTATTATTTTTTTCTGAAAAATGATATCAAAAGACACGTATGAATTATTATTGTAATAAGATTTATATATTACAATAATGGTTCTTCGTCATGCTGTTTTTAACAAAATAATACAATATTATATTTGAAATCAAGAACAGGCATGATCAGTAAACTGTTGTACTATTTGGTCGTGAATTCTTGGGGCATTCTTAATCCCGTCGGGATGCGGGGCGACACCACCTCAAGGATTATCTGTAAACAATAACATAAGGCGTATTCTGCCACTCATGGCAGATAAAAATAAACGCCATTATCTAGGGAGATAAACATGAGTCAGAACTCTCAAGCAACCCAATGGGCGAACCCGACACCAGCAGGGCTCGTTGCCCTTGCTGTTGCATGTTTCTGTTTTTATGCCTTGCTGTCAGGTAATGTTGGTCCTTCAGCTTTGCCATTGTTGGGCTGCTGGATGATTGGTGGTTTCGTTATCCAATTCGTTGTCGGGCTTCTTGATTTGAAGTCTAACAATGGCACAGGCGGTAATACATTTTTATTCTTCTCCGGCTTCTTTATGCTGGCTGGTGGTATCGAGATGTTCCTCAAGTTTCAGTACGGCCTGCAAGGCGTGACGCTTGATGGCCGCATTGATGGCTGGGCTTGGCTCGCTCTGACCCTTGTTTTGTGGGGCTGGACACCCGCCTTTTTCAAAACGCCGCTGCCGCTGATTATGATTGTGTTACTGCTTGATATTGCTTTGCCGTTCATTGCCCTGATTGATATCGGTCTGCTGGATAAATCTCTGGCATTTGTTCCGGCATGGTCCCTGTTGCTGACGGGTATGATTGCGGTTTATTTCAGCTCTGCCATTGTAACCAATACAGCATTTGGTAAGTCCGTTTTACCAATTCCCGGTCCATTGGTTCGTGAAGCACTGGTACCTGCTGAGTAATTCAAAAAATAAGGCACGCTCTCGATAACCTGATAGTGTGCCTTCGTATAAAACAGTCGTTTAAAATTTAACGGCTTTTCATCTGTCGAAAGACGATGCTGTCGAATTCAAAAACCCGTTCTCCATTCTGGTTGTTGCCGGTATTATGGCAGGAGAGAAGGCCCCAGCCGGGACGCGAGGCACTTGCCCGGGTTTGGGTGACCGTTGTGCAGTAGCTAATTGTATCATTGGCAAAAACAGGTTTCAGCCATTTCAGGTTTGTGAAGCCCGGGGATGGGCCTTGCGCTGGAACGGGTATTCCTGCCTCCAGCATTTCCTTTTCCAGTCTTCTGGCGAGCTTGGAGGTTTGGCGCATCCAGTTTGCAGCCGTATTCCAGCCCGAGGCGCATAAACCTCCGAACAGGCTATCTTTAGCTGCTGCCGCATCTGTATGAAAATATTGAGGATCAAACTCTCTGGCAAAGCGGATGATCTCTTCTGAAGAGAAGAGATGACTGCCAAGATCAAAAGTCGTACCTGGTATAAACTCTTCCAGAAACAGGATTGCAGATTGTGGGATAGGTTTTTCAGCCGCACTATCAGCTTTTTTTGCAGGGAAAGTAAGGTTTTCCAGCTGGTAATATTCCTCATCCGGATGACGGCGTTTAAGAAATACTGTTCCGGTCATCACAGTTGACAGGGAACCATCCTGTTTTTTCAGTTCCAGTGACATCTTGAGCATGCCAAGGGTCGGACGGCTTTTTAAGGTACGGGCTTCGATGACACTGACGGTAAGATGAACCTCATCATCCGGATATAAAGGTGATATCCACCTTGCCGCTTCAATGCCCGGAGATCCCTGGCTGGTTGTTATGAGAAACAGATGTTCGACAAGTAACCTGTTCGCCAGCGCGCAACTGTGCCAGCCCGAAGAGATCAGGCGTCCGGGAAACGTGTGTTTTGCTGCTTCTGGATCTGTATGAAATGGCTGGTCATCATACTCTTTAGCGAAACGGATGATTGCATCCTGTGTCACTTTCAACGGGCCATAAGTTTCCGTCCAGCCCACATGAAAATCTTCATAAAATAAGGTGCTCATCTGTCTCTTTGACCTGTTATTGAGAAGAAAACGTAACGTGTGGCTAATCCGTGCCTATCGTTCTTTATGATAGCCGGGTTTGGGAACAAACAACATGAGTGCAGCGCCTATCGCCATCAATGCTGATGTCCCAATAAACACTGCACTGATACCAATGTGCCCACCGACAAAGCCCCCGAATAAAGTACCAAGAACCTGACCGATATATTGGGCCGAGATTTGAGTGCCGAGAACACCACCAACAATATTATCCGGTACGCTGTGGCGAACTACACTGGTCACGCAGGGGAGCAGACCTCCAAGAGCAAGACCCATCAGAAAGCGCAGAAAAATCAGTTGCCAGCTGCTGGAGATGAAAGCTTGCGGAATGAGCAGAATAACAGATGCCAGCAGGGCAATTGTAATAACGATATTGGGCCCAATTCTATCGGCCAAGCGGCCAAGTCTTGAGGCTGACAGGATACTCCCCAATGCGGCTGCTGACATGGCAAGCCCTGATATGAAGACGACCTGATCAGGTGGTGTATTAATCTGGGCAACATAGAGCGTGATGATCGGCTCAATTGTCAGATTGGCGAACATCAGCAAAGAGCCAATGAAGAACATCACGATAACGGGTCTCTTATCGGGAATGTCACTCCAGCGGAACTTGTTCTTTATTTTTGGTTTTGTGGGGTCTTTCTTCTCTTCTTTTATCAGGAAGACAGTTGCCAGAAAAGCCAGAAAGATAATCGCACCAGATAACCAGAATGTCTGCTTCAGGCCGACATAATTAGGCAGGGTGCCCCCAATCAATGGCCCAATCAGGCTACCTGCCATAATGCCGGATGAGAGCAGGCCAAGGGCCCATCCTGAGCGGAACTTTGGTGTTTGTGATGCAACCAGAATGACAGAACCTGATGCATAGCCACCGGCAAGCCCTGCGAAAAGCCGCAGGAAAAACAGCTGCCAGATATTTTCTGCCATACCGATCAAAGACATTGCGATCGCCATGCCAAGACTGGCGCGAACCAGCATAACCTTGCGGCCGTATCTGTCACCAAGTCGTCCCCAGAGTGGCGCGACAAGAGCGGCGCTGAAGAAGGTTGCGCCATATACAATTCCCGACCATTGGGCGATGTTGGCATGGCCCGTGACACCGAGCTCTTCCACATAAAGCGGAAGAAAAGGAATCATGATGGTCATGGCGATGATTGTGGTCAGGCAGCCAACAAGACAGACGGCGAGGTTGCGCTTCCAGTAAATGTTTTCGTCTGATGTTGGGGGAGATACTGACATTTTAAATTTGCAAAAAGAGTGGTCGCTCTGAAGCGAAGAGACCCTTCTGTATTGAGAATGGAAACGCTTTGCAAATTATATCACGTAATAAGCAGGGTAAATCGGCCTGCTCAAGAGGGCCGGCCGATTTGAACTGACTGTTATTCAGAAACTCTCAGCGTTCCTTTCAGATTGACGAAGTTTCCGTCTTTTCTCGCAATATTGGTATAGACAATACCTTTATTGTAATCCTGAACATGGGTCACGTTTGAGCCACTCTTTGGCTCGTGCCAATAGACCATGAACACGTTCTTGGCGACTTCAACAGGTGTATAAGTCACGGTGTCAGCAGAGCCTTTAAAGACACCATCGGTCCCGATGAATGACATCGTTTTGTTGTCGGCAAAATTGATATCAAATTTTGTGCCTGCAAAGTCTACCTTCACAGTGTTGCCGATGGCCGGATAAGGAGATTTGACATCCCAAGGAATTTCTCCACGGTAAACTTTTGCACCCATTTCAAGTGATGCTTTGCCGGGTAGATCAGGATATTTCTCGGTCATATAAGAGATAATATCCTGAGAGCTTTTATTTTCTTGAATGGCCTGTTTGAAATTCTTGAGATAGCCCTCAACGAAAGTAAGCGCTTCTGGAGAATAGTCGGCTGTTTTGTAATGGGAGGGAATAACCTGTGATGGGTTAAGGGCCTTCATGCTCTGGATCTGGCTAATCCAGTTGTCGATAGCCGTTTCACTCTGCGCATCGGCAAGCCAGAGATGAGAGCCGGTTGAAACTGAAACACCGCCTAAAACTGTTTTCAGTGGGGCAACCCAGAGATAGCTATGGGCCGGGTCTTTCTTGTCTTCCTTGATATCAATATCAACACCTTCAAGGGTCAGTTTACCTTTGATGGCTTCGGGGACGATTAGCTCCTGAGGGGCATCTTCTTTCAGCTTATCTTTCCAGACTGCAAGCTTATCATCTTTAGAGGCTGAGATGAGATAAGCTGTCTGTGCGGTTGAAAAGACTTTGGCATTCGGGAAGGCTTTTTTGACAGTATCGAGGCCAAAATAAAAATCAGGGTCACTTTGGGAAATGTAGATGGCCTTCAGTTCTTTTCCGGTTTCCTTAATCATGGAAACCAGCTTCTCAGCATGCTGCTTTTGAAACTGGGCATCAACAAGAATAGCGTCTTTATCACCATACAGGATCGTTGAGGTGACTGAGAAAATCCCTTTGTCACCGGGATTGTAGACCTTCACATTTAAGTCACCTGCATATGCTGCAGATGATAATAAAGTAGAGGCGAGGAGACTGGTCGCGACAAGTTTCTTCATAAATCACCTTTAAAAATAGTGAATATTTTTTTAAACACATAATTCATGTATTATTGTTCTGTTCGACCATCTGTGTGCAGATACACGTCGCTTATCAGTACGAAAAATGGCCTGTTATTTATGAAGTATAGATGTGTGGTGATTATCAAGAGAACGCTAGAGTTGATGACGTTTCTTGCCAATAACGTATCATCTTGCCATAACCACATTCAGCAAGCTAACGTCTGTTCAAGAAAGCGGATTATCAGCGCTCCTTGAGAAATAATAATAACCAGTGAGGCCTCAATGGTGGCTCCTAAACGTATTATCGTCGGTATCAGTGGTGCAACGGGATTCCAGTATGGAATATGTGCGCTGCAATTGCTCCGTCCTTTAGACATTGAGGTTCATCTTGTTGTTTCAGAAGGGGCCGAGAGAACCCGTGAGCTGGAAACAGAATATTCACGCAGTGATGTCGATGCACTGGCAGATGTTGTCCATCCTGTCAGTGAACTTGGAGCATCGATCGCAAGCGGGTCATTCCGGACAATGGGGATGCTGATTGCACCCTGCTCAATGCGCACGCTGGCTGCTGTCGCCCATGCTTCTGGTGATAATCTCCTGACAAGGGCTGCGGATGTTGTCTTGAAAGACAGACGGCGTCTCGTATTGATGACCCGAGAGACACCCCTCAGCATGGCACATATCAGGAATATGCAGCTGGTAACTGAGATGGGAGGCATCATCATGCCACCTGTCCCGGCTTTCTATCATCGTCCGCAGACTGTGGATGATATTGTACGGCATAGTGTTGGGCGTGCGCTGGATCTCTTAGGGTGTGATCTGGAAAATTTACCGCGCTGGGGTGAATAACTGTGCAGGTGATGCAGTTCAGGTATCATTCTGGCGTATGATTATTTGTTTAAATTCTACAGCATGTAGTATGGGTTAATCAGGTTTAGCTTCTCGCTGACATATTAGGAGCAGGTTATGGTCGCATTGATTACAGGTGCAACAGCAGGTTTTGGGCGCGCAATTGCTGAGCGGTTTATAAAAGAAGGCATTCGTGTTGTTGGCGTTGGACGTCGGCGTGAGCGTCTTGATGAGCTGACAAAGCAATTTGGTGCAGACAAGTTTTATGGCATTGCAGCTGACGTTAATGACCGTGAAGCCCTGATGGCTGGTATTCGTGCTATTCCGAAAGACTTCGCTGATATTACCATTCTGGTTAATAATGCCGGGCTTGCCCTTGGGCTTGAGCCTGCACAGAAGGCAAGTCTCGATAATTGGGACGAGATGATCCGCACCAATTGTCAGGCTCTGGTGACAGTCACACACGCTATTCTTCCGGGTATGGTTGAGCGTGGTAAGGGCCACATCATTAACATGGGGTCAACAGCTGGTGAATGGCCTTATTTCGGTGCCAATGTTTACGGGGCAACAAAGGCTTTCGTACATCAGTTCAGCTTGAACCTGCGTGCTGATCTGGCCGGAACACCTATCCGTGTCACTAATATTGAGCCCGGCCTTGTGGGCGGTACAGAGTTTTCGAATGTTCGTCTTGGTGATGATGCGAAGGCTGCTGCTGTTTATGCTGGTACTGATCCATTGATGCCTGATGATATCGCTGAGGCTGCTTACTGGGTTGTATCCTTACCGGCTCATGTCAACATCAACACAATGCAGATGATGCCTGTTTGCCAGAGTTTCGCTGGTTTGAGTGTTAATCGCAAAGGCTGAAAGTCAGCTACGTGAAATCAAAAAAGCCCGGTTTGTACCGGGCTTTTTGCTATATCCAGCCAAGCAAAGAAAACCAGAAATAATCAATCGGCAGCAGGACGAGAAAAGTGATCAGCGCAATGGCAAGGCACAGTTTCATTCCATCACGCATTGGCACACGTTCCATTCCCATAGCAACAGCTATGGGTGCAGATTGATATGGCAGGACAGGGGTTGCGTAACCGATTACCTGTATCATCAGAACAGTCACCAATGAGAAGCCGGTGTTGTCTGCCAGTGATTGTGCCAGAGGTGTGTAAAGGGCCGGAACACCGTTCGCCGTAACAACAAAATTCAGTATCGTAGTGAGACCGGCAAGTGAAGCAAAATCACGGAATGGGTAAGCCGGATCAAGAGGAAGAAAACCAAGCAGGTAATCGTTGATAGCCTGCCCAAGCCCTGAGTAAACAACATAGGTTGCAACCCCCAGAATGCCTGCAATGAAAATACAGGTTTTGATATTGATGCCCTTTGCAAATTCTTCTTCATTAAGAAAACCGATTTTTGGCAAGAGACAAAGGCAGGCTGCCGCAAGCCCGACCCATGCCGGCTGAATGCCATGGACAGTATCGGTCATCCAGAGACCGAGTGTAATGATCAGCATAATCGCCAGTCTTTTCTCGGCTCTGCTCATTGGCTTGGTGTCTTCAGTAACCTGGATGGGAGCAGGGGATGCTGGAAACATAATGCAGATACAGGTTGCCAGTACCAGACCTTTGAGTATTCCGAGAACAGGCATATGCAGGAAAAGATATGAGAGGTAGGAGAAGTGTACCTGATAAGCACTCTCAGCCGCACCTGCCATAATCATATTGGGCACATTGGCAGGAAGGATGCTGGCGGATAGCTGGAATGTGCCAAAGCCCACAGCAAGGGCCAGACCGTGACGTCCGGAGGTTCCGGCCCCCAATCCTGCTCGGTCAGCCAGAGCCATAACAATTGGCATCAGGAGAGCGATACGTCCCATATTGGATGGCATGACAAAGGCAAGCGCGTAGGTGAGCAATACAATACCACCAACCATACGTGGCCATGAGCCACTGATATGCGCGGCCAGAAGACGTGCAACGCGATCAGCCAGTCCGACTTTCTTGAGTGCTGTTCCCAGCACAAAGCCACTCAGAATCAGCCAGAAAGCAGATGAACGGAAGCCGGCAAAGATAATATCCGCGGGCGCAAGCGAGAGAACCATTGCAACGGCAAAAAACATCAATGCCGTCAGATACTCGGGTAATTTGGCTGTCGCCCATAATAAGATTGTTACGGAGCAGACAATTGCCGGGATAAATATGGGGCTTGCGGTCACGAAGTTTTCCTCGATTTTATCCGTTTAAGCTCCCAATCTTTGGTTTCCGCTAGACGACTTTAGTTGTGGCACATTTCATTTCTATTTTGTGGAAACGCACATTCCGGTTTGTTCGCTATGCTATAAAATGCAGAACAGCACTAGATTGATGACAGGATATTATCCGTTTCGCCGTTTTAATTAGGAGAGTGCAATGTCTGAAACCGATATCAAGGTTCATGACAATCAGGACGAAAGCCGATTGGAAATTAAGGCTGATGGTCTGTTTGCCGTTGCCGAATATGAAATTACAGGTGATGTGATCGCTTTTACACATACCCTTGTACCCAAGGAATTTGGTGGCCGCGGCTATGGTACAATGCTTGCAGCTGCCTGTATTGAAAAAGCGAGGAAAGAAAATCTCAAGGTTTTGCCTGAGTGCTCATTCATTCATGCCTATATGGCCCGTCATCCAGAAACCCAGAGCCTTGCACATTCCAGTGTCCAGTTTTGATGGCCGGTGAAGACTTTTTTGAAACACCGGATAAGTGATTATCCGGTGTTTTATTTTTGTGGAATAAAAAACTGAACTAAAAGCCAAGTTCAACGTTAGCCCCAAGCATTCATTCAATATGGCAAGCAGCATCTGCAAGGAGCTGTGGGGTTCACTATGTGGTCATGGTTTATCGAAACACTTCGTACTTATCCTGAAATTGCAATCTTTCTATCACTTGCCATAGGTTATTATGTCGGTGGCAAGTCATATCGTGGCTTTAGTCTTGGGGCGGTGACGGCAACCTTACTAAGTGCCATTCTGATTGGCCAGCTCGGGATGACGATCTCAGCTAATGTGAAATCAGTTTTCTTTCTGATTTTTCTTTTTGCTGTTGGATACGGGGTTGGCCCTCAGTTCGTCCGCGGGCTGGCAAAAGACGGAATTCCTCAGGCCATTTTCTCTGCCGTTGTCTGTGTGCTATGTCTTGCTGCTGCCTATGTTGCTGCCAAGATAGCCGGTTATGACCTCGGTTACTCCGCCGGATTATTTGCTGGTGCCCAGACCATTTCAGCCTCCATGGGACTGGCTAATGATGCAATTGTTCGTCTGAATCTGCCCGCTGATCAGACAAAAGAGATGCTTGATGCCATTCCGGTTGCTTATGCCGTAACCTATATTTTCGGCACCATTGGTTCGGCGATTATTCTGGCCCAGATTGGTCCCAAGATTATGGGCATTAATCTTGAGGCAGAATGTAAGCGTTATGAAGCCGAGATGGGTGGGGCCACCCAGAGCTCGGGGCAGGATGATGAAGGTGCTTTATGGCATCAATATCTGTTACGGGCTTATAAGGTTCAGGAATTCAGCAGTGAAATTGGCCGGACAATTGTTGATGTTGAACATTCCATTCCGGGAGAACGGTTTTTCGTCGAGCGGATCCGCAGGGATGGCGCAATAATCGAGACCACGCCTGATACTGTTATTCAGCCCGGTGATATTCTTGCTATCTTTGCACGCCAGCATGTTCTGGTTGACCGCATCAGCCACATCATTCAGGAAGTGGAAGATACGGAGCTGCTGAATATCGCTGAAGAAGGCGTTGATGTTTATGTCACCAGTAAGGAGATTGATGGCAAAACACTCAAAGAGCTCTCTGGTACACCTGCCGCTCACGGTATTTTTCTGCGTACCATTACCCGAGGGGCAACGGCTGTTAACATTCCCGTTCTGCCACAGACAACCATTCACCGTGGTGACATTCTTAAGCTTGTCGGTACGACACGTGAAATTACGGCAGCAGCAAAAACAATAGGTTACATTGATAAGCCTTCCACGGTTGCGGATGTCGCCTTTATTGGTGCGGCTATTGCCATTGGCGCATTAATTGGTGCCGTTGTGTTTAAAGTTGGCGGTGTGCCGTTAACATTATCTACGGCGGGTGGTGCATTGATCTCCGGTCTGGTTTTTGGCTGGTTGCGTTCCATTCACCCGACATTCGGGCGTATTCCGTCTTCAACCCTGTGGTTTATGAACTCTGTTGGCCTGAACATCTTCATTGCGGTTGTTGGGATTTCTGCAGGCCCGAGTTTTGTCGCTGGACTGAAAGCACTTGGAATCAGTCTCTTTCTATGGGGCGTATTTGTCACCTCAGTTCCGCTGTTTCTGTCCATGTATATCGGGAGATATATCTTCCGTTTTGACCCGGCTCTTCTGTTCGGGATTTGTGCCGGAGCGCGTACGACAACAGCTGCCCTTGGTATGATTTGTGAAAGAGCCAAGAGCCAGATTCCGAGCCTTGGATATACCGTGACCTATGCCGTTGGAAATACGCTTCTGACCATCTGGGGCATGGTTATCGTTATTCTTCTTTCCTGATGAATGAGACCCGTTTCCTGCACAGGCTGTGCCGGAACTGATGAAACCTGAAAACAAGTGAGCATACTATGGCTACCAAGAAAGCACCTGAAAAGATCACGCGTAAACAGGAGAAAATACTGGAGAAGCTTTCTCCGTTTGAACTGAAGGATAAGTTTATCCATCTGGCTCAGGAGCATGAGAAAATGGTTGGCGCGAGTGCCGGCGCCATGCTGAATGCCGGTCGCGGCAATCCAAACTGGATCGCAACAACGGCGCGTGAGGCATTCTTTGTTCTTGGAAAATTTGCTTTGAGTGAATCCCGCCGGGTGTGGGAAGCTCAGGATCTTGGCGGGATGCCTCAAAAGGATGGCATTGCCAAAAGATTTAAAAAGTACTTTGCCGATAAAAACGGTGATGGTGCCAGCTTCCTTAAAAAGGCCATCGATTACGGTGTTTCAGAACTGAAGTTTGATGCCGATGATTTTATCTATGAGCTGACAGACAGTATTATCGGTGACAATTATCCTGTCCCCGGACGAATGCTGAAACACGCCGAAATTGTCTCGCATGCCTACCTCATGCAGGAAATGTGTCAGAGCAAACCACCTAAGGGCAAATATGATCTGTTTGCTGTCGAAGGTGGTACGGCCGCTATGTGCTATATCTTTGATACCCTACAGGTTAACCGGTTGTTGAAGAGGGGCGACAAGATTGCGGTTGGAACACCCATTTTCACGCCTTATATCGAAATGCCACAGCTGGAACAGTATGGGCTGAAGCTGGTACGTATTGATGCGGAGGCCATGGATGATTCCGGTATGCATTCCTGGCAATACCCGGACAGCGAAATTGATAAGCTGGCTGACCCTAAAATTAAGGCCTTCTTTATCGCAAATCCGAGTAATCCTCCATCGGTTGCCGTTCAGCAGAAAACCATAGATCGTCTCGTTGAGATCGTTCGGAAGAAAAACCCGAACCTTATTATTATCTCGGACGATGTTTATGGCACCTTTGTCGATAACTTCCGCTCTCTGATGGCTGATCTGCCTCAGAATACGATTGGTGTCTATTCTTACTCAAAGTATTTTGGTGCAACGGGCTGGCGTCTTGGTGTCGTTGCCGTGCATCAGGATAATATCTTTGACAAAATGATAGCTGCCTTGCCGGAAAGTGACAAAAAGGCTCTCAACAAGCGGTATTCATCGCTGACACTGACACCGGAAAAAATGAAGTTCATCGATCGGATGGTTGCGGACAGCCGTCGTGTTGCGCTGAACCATACCGCTGGTCTGTCATTGCCACAGCAAGTACAGATGACGCTGTTTTCACTCTTCGGTCTCTGCGACAAGAAAAATGCCTACAAGAGCCTGACCAAGAAGATTATTCGTGATCGTCTGAATAGCTTCTGGAGCGGATTTACTGAGGCAAAAGAAATCAAGAATGATTTGCGAGCTGGTTATTATACCGAAACGGATATCCTGATTGTTGCTGAGAAGCAGCATGGCAAGGCTTTTGCGAATTATCTCAAGAAGAACTTTGAGCCAATTGATATTCTGATCCGACTGGCTGAGGAATATGGAACAGTGCTTCTGAATGGTGGCGGCTTTGATGGTCCTCCATGGTCGGTCCGTACGTCGTTGGCCAATCTGCCGGATAAGGCTTACGCAACTATCGGACAGGAACTTGAAGCGGTTCTTGCCGGATATTTCCGGGAGTGGAAGAAGTAAACTTTCACAGAACTGTTTATCTTGTACTGGTGCAAACAGGAAACTGCACCAGTGCAAGCTTGTATGCGCTATAACTCTCTCATATTGAATAACAGAGTGGAGAGGTAAGCATGGGCATGCTGATTGACGGAAAATGGGTTTCTGAGACACCCGTTGCGACGAACAATGACAAGGGGCAGTTTGTCCGTGCTGCCAGCTCATTCCGAAACTGGATTACCTCTGATGGTGCTCCGGGGCCAACTGGTCAGGGGGGATTTTCGGCAGAGGCCGGACGTTACCATCTCTATGTTTCACTCGCGTGTCCCTGGGCTCACAGAACACTGATTTTCAGAGCTCTGAAAGGGCTTGATAAGTTTATCACGGTTTCAGTGGTGAACCCTGTGATGCTTGAAAATGGCTGGACCTTTGAAGAGGCTCCGGGTGTTGTGCCCGATGAGCTGAACCATGCCCATTATCTGTACGAAATCTACCGTAGGGCAGATAATCATTATACCGGCAAGGCAACGGTTCCTGTGCTGTGGGATAAGAAACAGCAGACAATTGTCTCAAATGAATCCGCAGAGATTATTCGGATGTTTAATTCAGCCTTTGATAAGGTTGGGGCACTGCCGGGGGATTATTATCCGGAAGGTTTGCGAGCTGAAATTGACCTCCTGAATGATGAAATTTACCCGCGGGTCAATAACGGCGTTTATCGGGCTGGTTTTGCAACGTCCCAAACAGCCTATGAAGAGGCATTTACCCATCTGTTTGCGATGCTTGATAAGCTGGATGATCGGCTGTCACGACAGCGTTATCTGCTCGGCAATACTGTAACAGAAGCAGATTGGCGCCTGTTTACGACGCTGGTCCGTTTCGATCCTGTCTATTTCGGTCATTTCAAATGTAACAAAAAATGCATTGCCGATTACGAGAACCTTTCAGGTTATCTGCGGGATCTGTATCAGCAGGATGGTATCGCGGATACGGTCAATTTCATGCACATCAAGACCCACTATTATGCCAGCCATCGGGCTATTAATCCGACAGGTATTGTTCCTCTGGGGCCTGAAATTCATCTTGATCTTCCGCATATGAGAGCTGCATTATCCTGAGTGTGTTGTGATGACATCAGATAGCCGGTGCGGTTTCGTCACATGTAATAGATGTTGTTCTGATATATTAGAATTGATAGGAAGAATTTATCCATCTGTCTTGATTTGGTGTACCATTTTCTAAGAGAGTGATATGCAGTAGAGAAGGACAGGCTTTTGTTCGTTTAACGGGGAATAATATGAAGACTAAGGTTCAGACAATCATTTCCTATGCCAAACTTGGACCGGTTATCCCGGTTGTCACTATTAACGATGCCTCAAAAGCCGTTCCTCTTGCTGAAGCGCTGGTTGAAGGCGGGTTGCCGGTTGTTGAAATTACCCTGCGTACCGGTGCGGCCATGGAAGCCATTCGACAGATTGCCAAGGCTGTCCCAAAAGCTGTTGTTGCAGCTGGTACAGTGATTAATGCAGAGCAGGTCATGGCTGTGGTTGATGCTGGTGCCAAGATGATTGTTACACCGGGAACAACGCATCGTATGGCTGAAGTTCTAGCTGAGGCCGCTATTCCGGTAATGCCAGGCTGCTCAACTCCCTCAGAAGCACTTGAACTTGCGCAACTGGGTTTTGAAGCTTTGAAGTTCTTCCCGGCTTCCGTGTTTGGTGGAACATCATGGTTGAAGGCTATCAATGGCCCGCTTCCTCATCTGACTTTCTGCCCGACAGGTGGTATTGATCTCAATTCTGCGCCTGATTATCTCACACTTCCAAATGTCCCATGTGTTGGCGGGACATGGGTTGCGCCGTCAAAGATGATTGATGCCGGTGATTTTGATGGTATCGTCAAACTGGCAAAGGACGCGGTTGCAAAACTGCGTGGCTGATCACTTGCTTTATGGCGAGCGCAGTGGTTCTGTCACTGCGCTTTTTTATTGAGCCTGTACAAAACATGCCGACGGAGAGGATGGTCGTTTGGCAATGCCGGATGGTCAAAATCCTCGGTAGGATTGTGATGCATCCCTAACCGTTCCATCACTCGGCGGGAGCGTTGGTTTTCTGATACGGTGAAAGATACGACTTCTGGTAAGTGCAGTTTGGTAAAAGCGTATTCAAGAACAGTTTGTGCCGCTTCTGTAACATACCCATGCCCCCAATATGCTTTTGTCAGACGCCATCCAATCTCTGTACAGGGCGTAAAATGGGCCTCGAACCGGGTAATAGCCAAGCCCGTAAAGCCAATAAAACGATTATTGGATTTAAGCTCCAGCGCCCACAGTCCCAATGGAGATTGCTCCATTTGCTCCTGAATTCTGTTTGCAAGTGCATCACTCTCAGTGCGGGTTAAGGTATCGGGAAAATAACGCATCACCTCTGGGTCTGCGTTGAGAGCTGCAAAGACATCAAAGTCTTCTGCTTTCCATTTCCGGAGTTTGAGGCGTGATGTTGTGAGCTCCGGGCAGGCCATGGGACTTTCCACTTTACTTCTATCAGATGGTGGCTACCCTCTGCTTACCGCTTGAGGGAGAATATAATGCGTGATCTTCAAACATGGACAAAAAGGAAGTCCCCGGAAACTACCACGCTTGTTGGTCGTTATGTAACCCTCGCGCCTTTAAGTATTTCGCGACATGCGGATGATATCTTTGAGGAAACGCTCTCTGCTGATTTGTGGACATATCTGCCAGACCAGTTTCCGCAGACGCGTAATGACTTTGATGACTGGTTTGCTGCTCTTTTAGAACGGGAAAATTTTGTTTTCTACGCAATTGTCAATAACGAAACCATGCGCCCAGAAGGCTTGTTTGCATTAATGCGGACTGATGCTGCCAATGGTTCAACCGAAGTTGGCTGTGTAGTCTTTGGCCCCAAATTGTCACGCTCCCGTAAGGCGACAGAAGCCATCTATCTCTTGATGAAGTATGTTTTCGAGACACTGGACTATCGTCGTTTTGAATGGAAATGCGATAATCAGAATGAGCCCTCCAAGGCTGCCGCATTACGGTTTGGCTTCCAGTATGAGGGGTTGTTTCGCCAGCATCTGGTTGTCAAAGGTAAAAACCGCGATACGGCCTGGTTCTCAATTATTGATAGTGAATGGCCTGAATTGAAGCATATTTATGAAGCATGGCTGGAGCCATCAAACTTCAATTCTGAGGGACAACAGAAAAAGCGCTTACAGGAAATGCATCGTTCATGATATGTACCCATTTGTGATATGCGCTATACATGACAATCATCTGTCGAATCGACAGCTGTTTGTAAATGAGATTTGAGACGGAAAACGTGGCAGAGAATAATCGCCTTTTAACCCCGGAGCAGCGTGAGGATGATACGGATACTTCTATCCGCCCTCTCATTCTGAATGAATTTATTGGTCAGAAACAGGCCCGGGCCAATCTGCAAATCTTTATTGATGCGGCAAAGGCGCGTGGCGATGCACTTGATCACGTTCTGTTTGTTGGCCCTCCGGGGTTAGGTAAAACAACACTGGCGCAAATTGTTGCCCGTGAGCTTGGCGTCAACTTCCGCTCAACATCCGGCCCAGTCATTGCAAAAGCCGGTGATCTGGCTGCCCAGCTGACCAATCTGGAAGAGCGGGATGTTCTCTTCATCGACGAAATACATCGTCTCAACCCAGCTGTTGAAGAGATACTCTATCCGGCAATGGAAGATTACCAGCTAGATCTGATCATTGGTGAAGGCCCAGCCGCGCGTTCGGTTAAAATTGATCTGCCAAAGTTTACGCTGGTTGGCGCTACGACCCGTGCCGGTCTGCTGACAACGCCATTACGTGATCGTTTTGGTATTCCAATCCGCCTTGAGTTCTATACGATTGAAGAGCTGTTGCTGATCGTGAAGCGTGGCGCACGTGTTCTTGGCGTTAACATGAGTGAAGAGGGGGCAGAAGAAATTGCCCGCCGTTCACGTGGGACACCGCGTATTGCCGGTCGTCTGTTGCGACGTGTTCGTGACTTCTCGATTGTCGAGGGCGCGCGTGAAGTTTCCCGCTCGCTGGCAGATGGTGCTTTGCGCCTGCTTGATGTCGACCCTATTGGGCTTGATCTGATGGACCGCAAGTATCTTGATACAATTGCCATGTCTTTTGGTGGTGGCCCTGTTGGTATTGAGACAATTGCTGCGGCTTTATCAGAGCCCCGCGATGCAATTGAAGAAATTATTGAACCATATCTGATCCAGCTTGGATTTGTGCAGAGAACACCACGCGGACGCATTCTGACCCCGCATGCCTATCGGCATCTGGGCCTGAAAGAGCCCCCGCCAAGTGCCACACAATTCGGACTTTTCCCTGGGGGCGATGATGAGTGATGTGAAAGATCCAGGCGCCGGTTTGGCGGGATATTTCCGCGATGATGTCCATATTCTTCCTATTCGTGTCTACTATGAGGATACGGACTTCTCAGGCATTGTGTATCACGCCAATTATCTGCGCTTCATGGAGCGCGGTCGTACAGATTCTCTTCGTCTTGCAGGTGTCGGTCAGTCAGAGCTGCATGCGGATGGAAAAGGCATTTTCTTCGCTGTTCGTCGTATGACGATTGAATATTTCAAGCCGGCAGTGATGGACGATCTCTTGCATGTTGAAACCCATACACGTGAAGTTCGTGGTGCATCACTGATTATCGATCAGAAGATCAGGCGTGGAGATGAGGTTCTTGTGACAGGTGAGGTACGCGTTGCGGCTATTGCTGGTGATCGTCCTGCCCGCATACCAGATCATCTGCGTGATATTCTGATGGGCAAAAAGCTGGTTGGTGCTTGATCGATCAGCCCGTTACCATAATTTCTACTTCATCTTGTTGTAATTCATACGGATGCATTCCTACATAAGAGGGGTGACGAAGTCCTTGAATAAGATTGGAGTTATTTGATGAAATACACCAAAACCGCAATTCTTTTGGCAGGAATGACGGCGCTTTTCGGGGCGGCAGGGTTTTTGCTTGGCGGGAAGGGTGGCATGATAATTGCGCTTGGGTTGGCGGTTATCATGAATCTGTTTACCTACTGGAATGCCGATAAAATGGTTTTGCGTGCTTATTCGGCACGTGAGGTAAACGAGCACGAGGCACCTGAATTTTATAACATGGTCAAGCAGCTTGCCATGCGTGCCGGGCTGCCAATGCCAAAAGTGTATATTATCGATAACCCGCAGCCGAATGCTTTTGCGACAGGACGTAACCCTGAAAATGCAGCTGTTGCCGCAACAACAGGTATTATGCAGCAGCTGACCTATGATGAGCTGGCAGGCGTCATGGCCCACGAACTTGCGCATGTGAAGCACTACGATACCCTGACGATGACAATCAGTGCCGCACTTGCTGGTGCAATTTCATCGCTTGCGCAGTTCGGCTTCTTCTTCGGTGGCCGTGGAGATGATCGCCCAAACCCTATTGTGGTGATTGCAACTGCAATTTTAGCTCCGCTTGCCGCAATGGTTATCCAGATGGCCATTAGCCGTTCACGTGAATATGAAGCAGATAGGGAAGGCGGTGAGATTTCAGGTAATCCGCTGGCGCTGGCATCCGCATTGCAGAAGATTGCGAGCGGTGTACAGCATATTCCAAATCCTGAGGCAGAGAATCATCCTGCGACAGCCTCATTGTTCATTATCAATCCGTTGTCCGGTCACGGGGTGGATAATCTGTTTTCCACCCACCCGGCAACAGAAAACCGTATTGCAGCCCTGACTGAGCAGGCAAGGCAGATGGGATTAAGCGGAACTGCTACCCGCTCAAACTATACACCGCCACCATCAGGGCAGCCGAACACCCGTAGACGTGGGCCTTGGGGTTAAGATGTAAGCTTTTGAGCTAATTAAATGTTTCCATTGCTACGGCGCTCCTCATGAGCGCCGTAATTTTTATTTCTACTAATTGTCTCTCAACCGATAATTTCTAACCAAGCTTTAACCATAATGATGGCAAAAGGGCATTTAGAGTTAACGACTCAGGATGATTCATTTCGTTTGCCCTTATTTTCGACAGATTTAGGGACGAACGAGCTAGCATAAAGAATTTTTCCGGTCAGCCAGCAAGATTGCAGCCAATCCGGTACGTATGTTTAAGGATTAAAACAAATGCCTCCAGCCGATATTGCCCAGACGGCTACACAAGCAGTTCATGACATTACCCTTTGGGGATTGTTCTGGTCAGCACACTTTGTTGTCAAGCTCGTCATGATGGGGCTTTTAGGTGCTTCGATCTGGTGCTGGGCGATCATTATCGACAAGACGCTTCTGTTCCGCCGTACAAAAACGGCAATGGATCGTTTTGAAGAAATTTTCTGGTCTGGTCAGTCTCTGGAAGATCTCTATCGCAATTTGCAGGGGCGCCCGACGACAGGTCTGGCTTCACTGTTTGTTGCAGCCATGAATGAGTGGAAGCGCTCTTTTGAAGGTTCCGGCCGTTCGGTTCAGAGCCTTGGGCAGCGTATTGATAAAGTTCTCGATGTAACGATCCAGCGTGAAGTTGAGCGTCTTGAAGGTCGTCTTCTGTTTCTTGCCTCAATCGGTTCAGCAGGCCCATACATCGGTCTGTTTGGTACGGTCTGGGGTATTATGACAGCCTTTACCTCGATTGCTGCCTCCAAGAACAGCAGTCTGGCTGTTGTTGCGCCCGGTATTGCTGAAGCGCTGTTTGCAACAGCTATTGGTCTGTTTGCCGCTATTCCGGCTGTTCTGGCTTACAACAAACTGCAGGCTGAGGTTTCCAAGTTGCAGTCACGCCTTGAAGCTTTTGCTGATGAATTTTCTGCCATTCTGTCTCGCCAGATTGACGAGCGCATTGCACTGGCTGCCTAAGGCGGGAGAACGGGTATGTCTGTTAATTTTGGTTCAGTTGGAGGAGGTCGCCGCAGCCGTCGAGGTCGTCGGGGTGGTGGTGCCATCAACGAAATCAATATGACACCATTTATCGACGTGATGCTGGTGCTGCTCATCATCTTCATGGTGTCAGCACCATTGCTGACATCAGGTGTGCCGGTTGATCTGCCAAAAGGTGGGACAACGCCGCTAAATGCGGATGCTAAGCCTCTGGTTGTCAGCCTCAAGGAAGGCGGCAAGATTTTCGTCGGTGATGATGAAATTCAGGATGAAACCCTGCTCGACAAACTGGCTCAGTCTTCCAAGAACGGCTTTGAAGAACGCATCTTTATTCGGGCAGACAAGAAACTTGATTACGGCCGTGTTGCCCAGATTATGGCTAAAGTGACAGGTGGTGGTTACTCCAAGGTTGGCCTTGTAACCGCAACCGAGCAGTAAACAGGAATAAAAGCAGGTATCTTCGTGTTGAACTTTAAGAAGACAGAGCCGGGAATTATTGTATCGGGAGTGCTGCATGTATCAGCGCTTGCGATACTGCTTTTCGGCATGCCTGCTGCCAGCTTCCCTGATGCCGTAGAGGCTGTTCCGATTGATGTGATTTCTGAGGATATGCTCGGGACAATTACACGTGGTGAACTGACGGCTGATAAAGTTCAGGAAAACCCGAAGGAAGTTGCTGTTCGCCAGTCTGATGTCGTTGAGAAGAAAGATAACAGCGAAGATAAAAGTGACCTCTTATCTACGTCCAAGCGTACAGAGGATATGGAGGTTGATGATAAGCCGGAGCCCGTGAAAAGTGAGCCTCCGCCGCCACCTCCACCGCCGCCACCACCTCCTCCGGAAAAAGAGCCAGACAAACAGTCTCAGGCTGATGCTGAGGCTTTGCTGAAGCAGCAGCAGGAAGCTGAGATTGCTGAGCAGAAAAAGAAGGCTGAGGAAAAGGCTAAGGCTGAAGCGAAAGCCAAGCAGGAAAAAGAGCGTAAGCTGGCTGAAAAGAAAAGGGCTGAAGAGGCTGCCAAGAAATTAGCGGAAGCGAAGGCTGCCAAAGAGGCTCAGCTGAAGGCTGAGGCCAAGGCAAAAGCCGATAAGGAAAAAGCTGAAAAGCAGGCGAAAGCCAAGCGTGATGCCGAAATGGCAAAACTGTTTGACGATGCATCCTCTGCTCTGAACTCGAAAGAAGCTTCAAGATCGACAGGTTCTTCTGGCCGTGAGGTGAACAGGACTTCATCGCTTGGGACCGCGACAGGTAGTGCTGCGAAGTTAAGTCCAAGCATGCAGCAGCAATTAGTTGGTATTATCATGACACAGCTAAAAAAATGCTGGAATGTACCAGTTGCTGTGCAATCCGTTATTGTCAAACCTGTTGTTAAAATCCGGTTTTATGTCCAACCGGACGGTGCTCTTATTGGTCTGCCACAGATGACTGGTTCTGAAGGTGGTAATCCAGCTTTAGTATCTTTAGCTGCGGAGAGTGCTATTCGTGCAGTTCAGCAATGCACACCACTACAGATTCCTGCTCAGTTTGCTCCTTATTATAGCACTACTTGGAAAGAGCTGAATATTAGGTTTAATCCTTCAGAAATGTGATGAGTTAATAGATATGGTTGCTATTATCAGTACCAAAAAGCCGTTGAAAGAATCTTCGCTTCTGACAGCATTAGCTGCTCTCGGACTGGGATTGGCGATGGCCATGGGGAGTATCCCTGCATCTGCTCAGTTAGATGTTGATGTTACTCAAGGTAACATTCAGCCGACGCCAATTGCGATTGCTGACTTTTCTGGCGATGGCGAACTTGGACGTCAGGTAGCAGGTGTGATTACCAATAACCTGACGCGTTCTGGCTATTTTATCGTTGTCGATAAGAGCCGTTTCCCTGAGCGCCCTTCGTTTGAGGTTCCACCAAAAGCAGGTGTCTGGAACGATACTGGCGTTAAAGCTATTCTGACCGGGCGCGTTTCGCGTGATGGTTCTGGCCGTTTGAAAGCCGAGTTCCGTCTCTATGATGCTTTTACAGGTCAGCAGATTACAGGTCAGCAGTACTTTACAGACCCTAGCTACTGGCGCCGTATCGGGCATATCATTTCTGATGCCGTCTATACCAAGATTACTGGTGTTGGTCCGTTCTTTGATACCCGCGTTGCCTATGTTGCGGAAACCGGGCCAAAGGAAAACCGTCGCAAACAGTTGGCTGTGATGGATCAGGATGGTGCAAACGTTCGCTATATTACGCAGGGTGAAGCTACGATTGTGACGCCGCGTTATTCGCCAACCTCACAGGACATCACCTTTATGGCCCAGAAGCATGGTGAGCAGGGCCGTGTGCAGTTGATTAATCTTGAGACGGGTGCTCGTCAGGTTGTTGGCAACTTCCCGGACATGACGGCAAGTCCGCGCTTCTCACCAGATGGGCAACGCATCGTTATGAGCCTGCAGCAGGGTGGTAATGCCAATATCTATATGATGGATCTTGGTTCGCGTACAACAACGCGCCTGACCTCTACCGCGGCTATTGATACATCGCCATCTTTCTCACCTGATGGGCGCAATATTGTTTTCGAGAGTGACCGTGGTGGTCGTCAGCAGATTTACATCATGAATACGGATGGTTCCGGCCAGAAGCGTATTTCGTTTGGTGAAGGCTCTTACTCTCAGCCGGCATGGTCTCCACGTGGTGATTATATTGCATTTACAAAACAGCGTTCTGGCGGTTTCGCGATTGGTGTGATGAAGCCTGATGGTTCCGGAGAACGTATCCTGACAGAGAGCTTCCACAGTGAAGGTCCGACATGGGCACCAAACGGTCAGTATATCATCTTCTTCCGTGACCCGGGTGGTCAGGGTGGTGGTCGTCTCTACATGGTCGACGTTACAGGCCGCGTAGAAATGCCATTGCCAACACCAACGTCAGCATCCGACCCAACATGGTCACCGCTGCTGAGTGGCAATGGTCGCTGATTAATCCTGAGAAAGCCGATCCTTTGATCGGCTTTTTTATTGCTTGGAAAAATGTGCTCTTTCTGCAACAGCGTCACAATATAAAACAGGATCACAGATTACACTTCAGAATGGCGCTTTTCCGCCGCATTTACCAACGATTAACCATAACCGTGATTTGAATAAATTATTCGACCTGAAGACTAAGGTTTAAGCATCCGGAACCGTTTATGAAACGACTGGTTAACCATCTAAGGGTATGAGTAGGTAACAAATATCTTCGTGTTGAAGGAGTTCATGAGAATGTTAACATCGCGCCCCGTAAAACTGGCAGCCGCCATTGTTGTTGCGATGACCCTTGCTGCCTGTTCCAAAGATGGTGCCGATGGCGCTAACGGTGGTTTCGGGGCAGGTGGTTACGCCGCTCCGGGTAGTTCGCAGGAATTTGTCGTCAATGTTGGCGACCGTGTTTTCTTTGAAACAGATTCCACATCCCTGACACCTACGGCTACAGCAACTCTGGACAAGCAGGTTCAGTGGCTGCAGCAGTATCCGAAATATACCTTTGTTGTTGAAGGTCATGCGGACGAACGCGGCACACGTGAGTACAACTACTCACTCAGCGCCCGTCGTGCACAGGTTGTTCGTGACTATCTGACATCCCGTGGTATCAATTCTTCGCGTATGCGTGTGATTGCTTATGGTAAGGAACGTCCTGTTGCAGTCTGTAACGACATTTCCTGCTGGTCACAGAATCGCCGTTCGGTCACAGTTCTTGATGGTAGCGCTGGCTCATAAGCCACGTTGCCTTCCTGATGAGATAAGCCGGCGCCGTGTGCGCCGGTTTTTTATTTGAAAATGCCTGTTTAAGGCTTATCAGTTCTTCTTGGTCAGCTTGCGTTCAGCTTTGCCAGCATTATATATTTCTACGAATAGAGCGGATCAATTGACAATGTTTTATCGCATTTTACCAGCTTTCTTTATTTTGTTGGCTCTGGCCTGCGCTCCTGCCAAAGCGCAGGAAGATCAGTCTGATATTGTTGTCCGCATGAGCGAGATGGAACAACAGGTCCGTCAGATGACCGGGCAGATTGAGATGCTTCAGCATGAAAATCAGCAGCTGAAAGATCAGTTGCGTGCCTTAGGTGCTCAGCCTGCAGGTGTCGGTGGCGCTCCAGCTCCAGCAGCACCCGTCGGAAATAATACTGCTGCACAAACCAATTCGGCTACTGCTCGGGTGAATGAGCAGCCTGTTCTTGAGCGGGTTCCCGTTACTTCTCAGCGCCGTATGGGTGATGTTTTTGATCCGGCTTCTCAGCCTGATGCGCCCGGCGCACCACGGGCTCTTGGAACAACAGAGCCTTCACGGCCTCTGTCAGAGCAGGAAATTAAAGCGGACAAGCCATCTTACCAGATGCCAAGCGGCGCTGTTTCAGAGCCGGTAAAGACACCGCCAGAAACGCCAGCCGGGCCGGGTGCCGAAAATGCAACCAAGCCTGCTGCCCCTGTTGGTCCGAGTGTCGCCGCAACAGGCTCTGGAGATCCAAAAGCAGATTATGATGCGGCTTACACAGCCTTTACGCAGACCAATTATCAGGATGCTGAAATGGGCTTTCGTCAGTTCTTGCAGTCACACCCGCGCGATGAACGGGTGCCCGACGCGATGTACTGGCTTGGTGAGACATATCTCCTGACGGATCGTGCACGGGAGGCCGGTGAACAGTTTCTTGCAATCTCAAAATTGCATGCCAATTCAAGCAAAGCGCCAGCTGCTTTGTTAAAGCTTGGATCATCTCTGGTGAATATTGGAGCAGCGGACAGGGCCTGTGCTATTTTCAGTGAAGCGCTTCGTAAATATCCGAAAGCCTCCGCATCCTATAGGGATGAAGTCGTACGTGAGCAAAAACGTGCGAACTGTCCTTGAGGCGTAGAATGACAGATACAGAGGCAGGCGCTCCAATCATTGCATTACAGGATGATGAGCTGAAGGATATTTTCAGGCATATTGGTAATAAAAAACACGTTGTGGTTGCTGTCTCTGGTGGGCCGGATTCTATGGCGTTAATGGCAGCCGTTGCGCGTTTCCATGAGCTATATGCCCCTGATCTCAAGATACATATTGCAACTGTCGATCACGGATTGCGTGAAGAGTCCCGGCAGGAAGCCGAGATGGTTAAAGATATCTCCCATAAATTGGGTCTGCCATTCCATTTGCTGACCTGGACAGGTGAGAAGCCCGAAACAGGTATTCAGGAAATGGCGCGGGATGCGCGCTATGGATTACTGTTGAAGCTATGTCATGACTTAAGGGCAGATTTTTTACTTACTGCACATACGCTTGATGATCAGGCAGAGACGTTCATGATGCGGATGGCCCGCGGTTCTGGCCTGTCGGGCTTGCAGGCTATGCGTATTGTTCGTGATCTGGAAGGTGTGAAGCATATCAGACCACTGCTCCACATCTCTAAACAACGGCTTATTGCGACATGTGAGAAGTGGGATATTCCTTTCATTAATGACCCCTCCAACGTTAATGACCATTACACGCGTGTGCGTTGGCGCAAGTTGCTCCCAGTTCTGGCTGATGAAGGGCTGACAGCACAGAAACTTATGGTGCTTTCTGAACGAATTGAAAGGGCAGAGAATGCTCTTGATCAGAAGGCTACAGAGGCTTTTGAAAGGGCTCTGGTATCTAAAAAAACGGAAGATAATCTGGAGCTTGACTTCAATAAGTTAAGGCAGGAGCCTGAAGAAATTATTCTCAGGGTGCTTGTTCAGGCAATTTTACAGGTTTCAGGAAAAAAAGATCATCTGAGGCTGCAGCGTGTTGAGGGATATATTGCTGCCCTTTTATCTGCTCTGGAAAATAACCTGGCCGAACGCAGAACCCTTGGAGGAGTAATGCTTTTTCTGAAAAAAAATAGTGTTTTAACCTTGGCAAAAGAACCCGTCCGGCAACGGGGAAGGGGGGCGGAATCTCATTAACCGTGATCGTCAAATCATCGCAGTTGGGGCTTTCACCCTTGGCAAGAATGGTTACAACACCTAAATGTATATGATGTATCTTTACGACCCTTGTGGGGCCTTTCTGAATATACGGTTTCTCGGATGTTCAGCTCAGGGTGAAGACGACATAAAACAGACAACATGTTTTCTGCAATATTGTGCTGTTGCAGAAAGCTTTCTACCCCAAGTACAGGGAACGACGAACAACAGATGAACCCGAATTTGCGTAATTTCGCCCTGTGGGTGGTTATTGGCCTTCTTGTTTTAGCCCTCGTTTCTGCCTTTCAGGGGCAGGGGCAACGTTCTGCTGAAGGGTCAATTCCTTACAGCCAGTTGCTGACAGATGCAGCAGCCGGAAAAATAGCTGAGGTCGAAATTGTCGGCCAGCAGATTACCGGTAAGTACCGTGATGGAAACCGTGGCTTCTCAACTTATGCGCCGAATGATCCAAATCTGGTCTCACGGCTTGAAGAGAAGGGTGTGACCATCAAGGCTAACCCGCCTACAGAAGGTAATACCAACTGGTTCCTTGCCCTGTTGTTCAACATGCTTCCAGTTCTGCTGATTATTGGTGTCTGGGTCTTTATGTCCCGTCAGATGCAGGGGGGTGCTGGCCGGGCAATGGGCTTTGGTAAATCCAAGGCCAAGCTGCTTACTGAAGCGCAGGGCCGGGTAACATTTGATGATGTTGCCGGTGTTGATGAAGCAAAAGAAGATTTGCAGGAGATTGTCGAGTTCCTTCGTGAACCGGGTAAGTTCCAGCGTCTTGGAGGTCGTATTCCGCGTGGTGTTCTGCTTGTTGGCCCTCCCGGTACTGGTAAGACATTGATCGCCCGTGCTGTTGCGGGTGAAGCAAATGTTCCGTTCTTTACGATTTCCGGTTCTGATTTCGTTGAAATGTTTGTTGGTGTTGGTGCTTCGCGTGTCCGTGACATGTTTGAGCAGGCCAAAAAGAATGCACCATGCATTATCTTCATCGACGAAATTGATGCTGTCGGACGTCACCGTGGCGCAGGTCTTGGTGGTGGTAATGACGAACGCGAACAGACTTTGAACCAGCTGCTTGTCGAGATGGATGGCTTCGAGGCGAATGAAGGTGTGATCATCATTGCGGCCACAAACCGCCCGGATGTTCTTGATCCTGCTCTCTTGCGTCCAGGCCGTTTTGACCGTCAGATTACAGTTCCCAATCCTGATGTGATTGGTCGTGAACGTATTCTCAAGGTTCACGTTCGCAAGGTTCCGCTGGCTCCTGATGTTGACTTGAAGGTTGTTGCACGCGGTACGCCGGGCTTCTCTGGTGCTGATCTGATGAACCTTGTTAACGAGGCTGCTCTTTTGGCTGCACGCCGTGGTAAGCGGATTGTAACCAAGCTTGAGTTTGAAGATGCCAAGGACAAGGTCCTTATGGGAGCCGAACGCCGTACATTGGTTATGACCGATGAGGAGAAAAGAAATACAGCTTACCATGAAGCAGGGCATGCAATTGTTGCTCTGAATGTGGTTGCGACAGATCCGGTTCATAAAGCAACGATCATCCCGCGTGGGCGGGCGCTTGGTATGGTCATGCAGCTTCCAGAACGCGACCAAATTTCCATGAGCTTTGAGCAGATGACTTCGCGTCTAGCCATATTGATGGGTGGGCGTATTGCGGAGGAAATGACTTTCGGTGAAAATAAAGTCACATCCGGTGCTCAGGCTGATATTCAGATGGCCACACGTCTTGCACGGATGATGGTCACCCGCTGGGGCTTCTCTAAGGAGCTTGGTACAGTTGCTTATGGTGAGAATCAGGATGAAGTCTTCTTAGGAATGTCTGTTGGACGTCAGCAGAATATTTCTGAGGCAACAGCACAAACTATTGATGCTGAGGTTCGCAGACTTGTTGATGAAGGTTTACAGGAAGCCCGTACAATTCTCACCAAGAAGAAGAAAGATCTTGAAACTCTGGCTAAGGGCCTTCTTGAGTACGAGACCTTGAGTGGTGATGAAATCAAAGAGCTGATCAAGGGCAATCCTCCTGTCCGGGATAATGAGCCGACAAATACACCACGTGGATCGGCTGTGCCGTCTACCGGTGGCTGGGGTAAGCCAGCCAAGACGGATGATGATAAGGACGAGGATATGGAACCTCAGCCGCAGCCGTAAGACACTTTGGTGACTTAATGAAAGGCCCGCGTTTTGCGGGCCTTTTTATAAGTGGTGTAATATTTTCACATTAAGTGTGATGGTAATTTATACCTTCTTACTTGACCCGGCAGGGCTGGTACTGCTTTCTGCCTATATAATTTTTCGTGAAATAAGGTGCGTAATCATGGGCCGTAAATACTTTGGCACTGATGGTATCCGTGGTCGTGCGAATGGCACAATCACATCAACCTTGGCGTTGAAAGTGGGACAGGCCGCTGGCCTTGCATTCAAGCGTGGTGATTATCGCCACCGTGTCATCATTGGTAAGGATACACGCCTTTCCGGTTATATGATTGAAAACGCTCTTGTTGCTGGTTTTACATCAGTTGGAGTTGATGTGCTCCAGCTTGGACCGATGCCAACACCTGCCGTTGCGATGCTGACGCGCTCAATGCGTTGCGACCTTGGTGTCATGATTTCTGCGTCTCATAACAGCTTTGAAGATAATGGCATTAAGCTGTTTGGCCCGGATGGTTATAAGCTCTCTGATGAAGTTGAGATGCAGATTGAGGCGCTTCTGGATCAGGATATTACTGCCAAGCTTGCGGGCCCTTCCGAACTGGGACGTGCGAAACGTATTGATAGTGTACATGCCCGTTATATCGAGTTTGCCAAGCGCAGTCTTCCCCGGCAGCTTGAACTCGAGGGAATGCGTATTGTCCTCGATTGTGCCAATGGTGCTGGCTATAAAGTTGCTCCGGAAACCCTTTGGGAAATGGGAGCTGAAGTTATTTCTATCGGCGTAAAGCCAGATGGTTTTAACATCAACCGGGATGTTGGTTCCACATCACCAGCAGCGCTTGTTGCCAAAGTTCATGAAGTACGAGCAGATATCGGTATTGCTCTTGATGGCGATGCTGATCGCGTGCTGATTGTCGATGAAAAAGGTGAACTGATCGACGGTGATCAGGTTATGGCGGCGATTGCAAGCTCATTGCGAGAAGATGGCATGCTCTCAAAGCCGGGTATCGTTTCAACAGTTATGTCCAATCTTGGATTAGAGCGTTTTCTCGAAGGGCAGGGCCTGAAGATGGAACGTACTGCCGTTGGTGACCGATACGTTCTCGAATGTATGCGTAGGGAAGGTTATAATCTGGGTGGAGAGCAGTCCGGCCATATTATTCTGTCTGACTATGCCACAACGGGGGACGGCCTTCTGGCAGCCTTACAGCTGCTTTCTGTCGTCAAAAAGCGCGATCTGCCGGTGAGTGAAGTTTGTCATTGCTTTGAACCAATGCCGCAAATTCTCAAGAATGTTCGCTACTCCAGCGGGAAGCCATTGCAGAATAAGGATGTTAAGGCCGCAATTGAAGCCGGTGAACAACGTCTTGGCCGCAATGGTCGATTGGTCATCCGACCATCCGGTACCGAGCCGCTTATCCGTGTCATGGGTGAGGGAGAAGACAGGGCGCTGGTCAACAGTGTTGTTGATGATATTGTTGCGGTCGTTACCAAAGTTGCTTCATAAAAATATTGAAGGAACGATATTCAGTCATTGCCATGATAGATGGCAATGACTGGAAGAGGACGGAGAAAACTGTGCGATATAAAATCAGTGCCGCCCAGCGTGTTTATCTGGATTTACGTCAGAAGATTGTTGGCATGGCTATTCTTCCGGGAAGCCGCATTGTCGAACAAGATATTGCTTCTGAGCACAGTATAAGCCGTACACCCGTCCATGAAGCTGTTCAGAAGCTTGCAGAAGAGGGGCTGATTGAGGTACGGCCTCGCTTTGGTACTTTCGTATCGAAGATTCCTCTCGGTGGGCTTGAAGAAGCAATGTTCATGCGTGAGGCACTTGAATGCGCCGTGGTTGAGCGTGTTTGTGAAATTATTACGCCTGAAGGCATTGAAACTATTGAAGGTATTTTGAAAGAGCAAGAAGCCTTTGTGATTAATCACAATCAAAAAGGTTTTCATAAGACTGATGAGGAGTTTCACGCTGCTCTTGCAAGTATTGCAGGATACCCCGGTATTTGGCGCATTATCCTGAATGCAAAAATGCAGGTTGATCGTTTTCGCCAGTTAACATTGAATGTTCCAGGTCATATGGAAATTGTTCTAGTTGAACATAAGAAAATACTTTCTGCAATCATTGAAAAGAATGCTGCTTCAGCTTCTGCCGCCATGCGGGAACACATGATGCATTTGCGGCCAGGCATCAGTCTGGCAGTGGAGCAATATCCAGATTATTTTTCTGGAACTCTCTAAACTAAATTATTCCAAATAAATATTCCGATATTATTTGATGATGCATATGTTTAAGTGTGAAACTAAGATTTAGTTTCCAGTGTCTACTAATATGCAAAAAGAATTTTCTGACTAAGTTATTGTATTTGATTAGTAATTGTTGTTGTGGTGATTTTTGAAATAAGAATCCGTAAAAATTCTACTTGACCTTTGAAGGTACTTTCTTCATATCCGTACGCGGGACACTCCTCCCCAACGAGGAGCGCCCATCTGTAAGGATGGTTACAATGATGAATATGCCTTTAGAGCGGCCAGCTGTGCCGTTTTTCTCGTCCGGTCCGTGCGCGAAGCGCCCTGGATGGAATCTGATTAATCTTAAAACTGAATCACTCGGTCGTTCGCACCGCTCAAAGATCGGTAAGTCGCGTCTTGCGCTTGCGATTGATCTGACACGCGAAGTGCTGCAGGTTCCCGCCGACTACCGTATCGGTATTGTTCCCGGTTCTGATACTGGTGCTGTTGAAATGGCTCTCTGGACAATGCTTGGTCCTAAGCCAGTCGAAATGCTTGCATGGGAGAGCTTCGGTGAAGGTTGGGTTACAGATGTTGTCAAACAGCTGAAACTCAATGATGTCATTGTCAAGAAAGCTGCTTACGGTGAGCTTCCGGATCTGACAGCCGTCAATACCAAGAACCATGATGTGGTTTTTGCCTGGAATGGTACGACATCAGGTGTTCGTGTCCCAAATGCGGACTGGATTGCTGCTGACCGTGAAGGTCTGACAATCTGTGATGCAACCTCTGCCGCATTCGCACAGAAGCTTGATTTCTCTAAGCTTGATGTTGTGACATTCTCCTGGCAGAAAGCTCTTGGCGGTGAAGGTGCCCACGGTGTTCTGATCCTGTCGCCACGTGCCGTTGAACGTCTTGAAAACTATATACCAGCATGGCCACTTCCGAAGATTTTCCGTATGACAAAAGGCGGAAAACTTATTGAAGGTATCTTCAAGGGTGAGACCATCAATACACCTTCGATGCTGACTGTCGAAGACTACATTGATGCTCTTGAGTGGGCTAAATCAATCGGTGGTCTGGAAGCTCTTATTGCTAAATCCGAGCGCAACGCTGCCGTCATCAACGAATGGGTTGCCAAAACGCCCTGGATTGCCAATCTGGCAAAAGATCCAAAAACGGCTTCAAATACCAGTGTCTGTCTCTCAATTCAGGATGCTGAAGTTGTTGCTAAGGGTGAGGAAGCGGTTGCGCAGGTTGCCAAAGGCATTGCCTCTCTGCTTGATAAAGAGGGCGTTGCCTATGATATCGGTGCCTATCGCGATGCGCCGTCCGGGTTGCGTATCTGGTGTGGTGCAACGGTTGAAGCGTCTGACCTTGATGCCCTGACACCATGGCTTGATTGGGCCTTCCAGCAAGAAAAAGCCAAGCTGGCCTGATTTTTCAAATACGACGAGAGGGATGCATGCTGTTGCCGTTTCAGGTGGCGTGCTCCCCTGCAATGGTCTGCATAAGCAGGCTTCCCATGAAATTTATGGAGTGAGGTTTATTATGGCCCCCCGTGTACTTATTTCTGATGCTCTTTCGCCTGCTGCTGTCCAAATCTTCAAGGATCGTGGCATTGAAGTTGATTTTCAGCCTGAACTTGGCAAGGACAAAGACAAGCTGGCCGAAATCATTGGTAATTATGATGGTCTGGCAATTCGCTCTGCCACCAAGGTCACACCGAAGATTCTTGAGAATGCCAAGAACCTGAAGGTTATTGGTCGCGCCGGTATCGGTGTCGATAACGTTGATATTCCAGCGGCAACGGCGCGCGGTATCATCGTCATGAACACGCCATTTGGTAACTCGATTACGACAGCAGAACATGCCATCTCCATGATGATGTCGCTGGCGCGTGAAATCCCTGCCGCTGATGCCTCAACCCGTGCTGGCAAATGGGAGAAGAACCGCTTTATGGGTGTTGAGGTTACCAATAAGACACTGGGTGTTATTGGTTGCGGAAACATTGGTTCTATTGTCGCTGACCGCGCGATTGGTCTGCGTATGAAAGTTATTGCCTTCGATCCATTCCTGTCACCAGAGCGGGCTGTTAAGCTTGGTGTTGAGAAGGTTGAGCTTGAAGACCTGCTTAAGCGTGCTGACTTCATCACGCTGCATACGCCGCTGACAGATAAAACACGGAATGTTCTTTCGGCCGACGCTATTGCCAAGATGAAAAAGGGTGTTCGTATTATTAACTGTGCCCGCGGTGGTCTGATTGATGAGAATGCATTGCGTGCCGCTCTTCTGAATGGGCATGTTGCAGGTGCGGCCCTTGACGTGTTTGCTGTTGAACCAGCGACTGATAATGAGCTGTTCAATACGCCGAATGTAATCTGCACGCCGCATCTTGGTGCCTCTACAAGTGAAGCTCAGGAAAATGTTGCGCTTCAGGTGGCTGAACAGATGTCTGACTACCTCCTGTCGGGTGCAATCAGCAATGCTGTCAACTTCCCATCAATCTCTGCTGAAGAAGCACCGCGTCTGAAGCCATTTGTTGCTCTTGCTCAGAACCTTGGCTCGTTCCTGGGCCAGCTGACGGAAGCACCGATCAAGGGCATCCGCATTGAGTATGAAGGGGCTGTTGCCCAGATGAATACCCGGGCGCTGACATCTGCTGCTGTAACAGGTGCCCTGAAGCCGTTCCTTCAGGATGTCAACATGGTGTCTGCTCCAGTTGTCGCCCGTGATCGTGGTATTACGATTGAAGAGCTGACCCGTGAGAAGGGAACGAAGGATTATGACAGCTTTATCCACGTGACTGTTATAGCAGAGGATATGTCCCGGGATGCTGGTGGTACTGTTTTCCAGGATGGTAAGCCACGTGTTCTGGAAATCCGTAGCATCTCGGTTGATGCGGAATTCACACCAAACATGATCTATGTGCGCAATGCCGATAAGCCGGGCTTCATTGGGCGCTTCGGAACGTTACTGGGTGACAATAATGTCAACTTTGCAACCTTTGCTCTCGGTCGTGAGAAGCAGGGCGGTGATGCCATCTGTCTGGCATCTGTCGATCAAGAAGTAACGCAGGAGCTGTTGCGTGAGATCGAGAGCATCCCGCAAGTTAAGCGGGCCCGTTCTGTACGCTTTTAAGAGACTTCATTCACATATCAGAGCCGGGAAATTTCCCGGCTCTTTTTATATGTAGAGACAGGCGGGTTCTACCTGTCACAGCGGGCTGGATAGCGTGATGCTTCGGAGGGAAGTATCATATAACCATCAATGCCATTGCTTTATTTGCTCCAGGGCGTTTCAGGTACTGGTGTTAATGGGGCTTTGCCTGAGAAGAAAGCCTCGATATTTTTGACAACGAGATTCCCCATAGCATTACGGGTATGTACGGATGCTGAGCCGATATGGGGAAGCAATACTGTGTTGTCGAGGTCAATCAGTTCTTGCGGCACTTGTGGCTCTTTCTCGAAAACATCAAGGCCAGCAGCAAGGATTGTTTTGTTTTTGAGAGCTGTAATCAAAGCCTGCTCATCAACAACGGTACCGCGTGCGACATTGATCAGAACACCGTCTGGACCCAAAGCCTTCAGGACGTCAGCATTCACCGCATGATAGGTTTCTTTCCCACCCGGGATAATAATGATCAGGGTATCAACTACTGCTGCGAGCTCTTTAATAGTACCGTAATAAGGATAGGATATATCATCCTGTTTTCTGCGGCCGTGATAGGCAACGGAAACACCAAACGCTTCAAGTCGCTTGGCAATAGCCTTGCCAATGCGCCCAAGGCCGACGATGCCCGCTTTTCTGTCCCGCAAGGTTGGTGATAATGGGAAGCCGCCTTTCAGCCACTTGCCCTCTCTGACGAACCTGTCTGCCTGCGGAATCAGGCGTAATGTAGCAAGAAGAAGGGCAAGTGCAGTGTCTGCAACCTCTTCATTCAGAACATCAGGTGTATTGGTAACGATAATCCCGTTTTCAGCAGCATAGCCGGTGTCAATGTTGTCGTAACCGACGCCAAAGCCTGAAACGATTTTTAACTGCGGGCATTGGCGCATGATATCTGCCGTGACCGGATTTTTACCAACGGCACTGACAATACCCTGAATGCGTGGACCAACTTCTGCCACAAGGGCATGTTTGTCAGTCGCTTTATCTAAACGATGGATAATGAAGTTTTTTTCAAGATTGGCGTCAGGCTCCGGCATCAAGGCACCGGTTTGTAATATCTCAATCTTTGACAAGGTAGAACTCCATAGCTGGCATAATTGGATAACCGTTTGATTATGCCATGATATACGAGTTATCTCAGATTGATCACGTATTATTTTGCAATTCTGCCGTGCGATTTCAGGGCATCACGTCGCAGAGTCTTCGTCAGAAGAAGTCACATTGGATGTGTCAGGTTCCGAAAAATTACGGATGATGCGGCGCAAGAGCTTTCGTAAGCGACGCTGATCCTTCTCATCAAAACCTGCTGATAGTTCTGCTTCTGTTTTATCCCAGAGCGAATTGATCCAATCAATCTGCTTCTGACCTTCTTTTGTCAAAGCAACATGGATAACTCGGTTATCTGTTTGAGATGTTGAAAGTCGTTTGACCAGTTTGAGATTGGATAAACGTGAAACCGTCTTTGAGACAGTTGGGGGTTTTACGCCAAGTAATGCTGCCAATTCACTGATGCTGATTGGCTTGTCTGATGTTGCCAGGATTTGCATGATCTGCTCTTGCCCGGCAACCATATTGTAATCTGTCAGACGGCTATTCAGGCGGTTACGATGAAGGCGGGCAGCCTGGATAATGAGACGGCCTAGGCTTTTTTCAGTCGGGTGTTTTCGTTTGGTATCCATAGTCACCCCCTGTAAATAATGTATTCAATATTTGAAACATAGTTTCATAGAATAGGTAAATACGAAAGATGGCTATGTTGCTGTCTGTAAAGTTCTTGTCCCGGGCGTAATATAAATATGCCGCCTGTATACACAGAACCTGTTTTTCGGGACGCGACCAAAGGCCGTCGTGACGTATTGTTTCTCTGGATATAGGTTGCTCGGAAATGGAACGTTTTTCCAATAATTATCAAGTTTGACGAGACAAATATGCCCTTCACGATATCTGCTGCCGGTAAGATAAAAGACACTTTTGTTGAGACAGACAAGGGAAAGCTCTTTGTCCGGATATGGGGAGATGCCGATAATCTGGAGACACGGGCGCCGATTATTCTACTGCATGACTCTCTCGGAAGCGTAGAGTTGTGGCGTGACTTTCCGGCAGCATTGTCGGCTGCAACCAAACGGACCGTTATTGCATATGACCGGCTGGGTTTTGGTAACTCTGATCCACGTTCGGATTACCTTGATCTCGATTTTATCAGCAAGGAGACTGTTGAGGGGATTGCAGCTCTTCGCCAGCATCTTCAACTTAGCCAGATAATCCTGTTTGGACATAGTGTTGGTGGCGGTATGGCAGTTTCAGCCGCCGCCGCGATGCCTGATCGTGTCGTTGCTGTCATTACGGAATCTGCGCAGGCCTTTGTTGAAGACCGGACTGTTGAAGGCATTAAAGATGCACAGCTTGCTTTTGAAATACCGGAGCAGGTTGAGCGCTTGGCTAAATACCATGGCACAAAGGCCAGATGGGTTCTTGATGCGTGGGTTAAGAGCTGGCTCTCACCTGAATTTGCATCATGGACGCTTGAGCCTGCCATTACAGCGGTCCGGTGCCCGGTATTCGCTATTCACGGTGATTTTGACGAATATGGATCGCTCATCCATCCTGAGAAAATCTCCAGTTCTCCTCTTTGTCAGGGAGAAATGGAGATATTTCATGAGTGTGGTCACCTTCCTCATCGAGAAAGGCCTGAGGCCGTTTTGCGTGTCGTTAGTTCATTCCTTGAGCGACGACTGGGTGCATAGCGTTAGCTGGCATCCCATGGATATGTCCATGTTTCAGTCAGCGTTCTGTTGCCTGATTTCAGATAGACACGCAGGTCTGTTGACTGGCCAATATCCAGTTTGACATCAACAGCAGCCCTAAAGCCGCCGATATGTTCATTCGGTACAATGAATGTACGTAGAATCTTACCGTTTGAAGTTGATGGCACAATTTCGACGAGGCTTGGATCAGACAGGTAATAGGTGAGATCCTTACCCGCAAAATCAATCATAAAGCGCCTTGTTGTCGGATCACTCGGTTCATTGGAACCACTGGCCCTTGCCGGTGTCTGGAATGTATTGATGGCCCGTCCCCCCGGATGCAGCTTCTTGTAAGCGGAAACAGCAGTCAGTTTATAGGAAAGCGTCGTTTCCTGACCGGGTTTCAATGGCTGCTTGGGCTGCCAGTATGCGGCTGTATTATCATGGGTTTCATTGTCTGTCGGTAATTCAAGCAGCTCAACAGCACCTTCACCCCACTGGCCAATTGGCTCAATCCAGTATCCCGGACGTTTGTGATAGGCAGCTTCCAGATCCTGATAGTTTTCAAAGACCCGATCACGCTGCATCAGGCCAAAGCCACGTGGGTTGTTGTCCACGAATGATGATACACGCTTGCGGTCCGGGTTGCGAAGTGGGCGCCATATCCATTCCCCACTACCAGACTGCATCAACAAGCCATCTGAATCATGGGCTTCCGGACGGAAATCATCGGCAGCGTGACGATCATTCTCGCCACGGAAAAACATGGAAGACAGCGGAGCAATACCGATTGATGTAATTTCTTTCCGTGGGAACAGGGTTGCTGTCACTTCGATCGTTGTTTCATCTTCAGGATAAACGCGGAAGCGATAGGCCCCCGTCAGAGATGGCCCATCAAGCATTGCATAGATTGTGACGCAGGCTGTATCGCTGTTTTGCGGCTCAACCCAGAATTCACGAAACCTTGGAAACTCTTCAGGGTCATTCTCACCGATATTAACGGCAATGCCACGGGCGGAGAGGCCGTAGTTTTGGTCACGGCCAAGGAAACGGAAGTAGCTGGCGCCAAGAAATGCAATCAGCTCATCATTCACATTGGGCTTATTGAGCGGATAGTGCAGGCGGAAGCCGGCAAACCCCAGATTGACAGGAAGTGGCTTCTCAAACTTGAACCCACCGAGGTCAAACAGGTTTGACTGATAAGGAACAGGAGCAGGGATGCCGTCTTTAATAATATTGACGGTAACCGGCCTCTGATAAAGGAATCCGAGATGGAACATCTGCATCAGGAACGGGCTGTTTGCCCCTGTTGTAAGCGCCTTGTCGGGACGGAAACGAATATTTCTGTAGGTGTCAAAGTCAAGCCGGTTGAGGGGCTCTGGTAATGCAGGCTGGTTGCTTTCAAAAGGAGCACTCGCTGCATCACGGGCGCGTTTCAGGACATCTTCAAAGCGGAAAGGTTCCGGGCCATTACCTTGAGGAGCTTTCTGGGCCAGTGCCGGAATTGCCGGAATAACGGCCGTTATGACCGACAATGCGGCCAACCCTTTGAGGGTTGAGCGGCGAGACAGGAAAGATGCTTGATTTTCCAGCTGTTTTGAAGATGTCATGGTAGAAAAATATATCTCGTGTTGGGACTATGGGAACATATTTCCATATAGCCCTGAACAAAAGCTGAAGATTGCTGATAAAATAGTTCAAGAAATTAAAAAAACACTTGATATCCCGTGTAAACAACCCTATTTGCCGTATTGCCCAATTTCGCACGTGCCTGTGGTCGCGTGCCGGTTGGAGGACTTCCGGACAAGAGGCCGGAAAACCTCCCGAATGGAAAACGTTCGACACCATAACCGGCAGCCGGAGGCGAAACCGGCGCACCTCGTTCTCAAACGGGGGACGTGACTTAAAGTAACGACGAACGGGCTTTTTTGGTCTCTGTCGGCCTTCCAAAATGCCGACAACCGAAGAGGCTTGTTTATCTTTGCCAGGCGTGCGGACGGGAGTTCCCCATCCAATCCAAGGCAGCATCGCCGGATATAGGCCGGTTTAGTCGCCGTGTCTCCAACGCACGGGGATGAAACCTGTTTCTGTATTCGTTGACGCCGGGCGGCTTGCCGTCTGATTTTCAATTTACGGCTTTATGCCGGTTTGAACCTTTGGTGGGGAGAGCGCCATGACAGAGCGCATCCGTGAGTTTCTGCGTAACCGACGCGAGGATGGTCCATGCCTCGTTGTTGATCGTGAAGTCATTCAAGATAACTACATTAAGTTTGCCCGTTCTCTGCCGGATACGCGGGTCTTCTATGCTGTGAAGGCTAATCCTGCACCGGAAGTCTTGTCACTTCTGGCTGAGCTTGGCTCATGCTTTGATACAGCTTCTGTTGTTGAGATCGAGTTGGCTCTGGCTGCCGGTGCAACACCAGATCGTATTTCCTTCGGTAATACCATCAAGAAAGAACGCGATATTCTCCGTGCACTGGAGCTGGGTGTCCGTTTGTTTGCTGTTGACTGTGAAGTAGAAGTCGAGAAGATCGAACGTGCCGGACTGGCTGCGAGTGTTCCACTTGCTGACATTCAGGTCTTTTGCCGTATCCTGTGTGATGGGGCAGGAGCGGAATGGCCATTGTCCCGTAAGTTTGGCTGTGTGCCAGAGATGGCGATTGATGTCCTTGAACATGCACATCGCCTTGGTCTCAGGGCATATGGTATTTCATTCCATGTTGGCTCGCAGCAGCGTAATACAGGCTCGTGGGATGGTGCACTTGCGTCTGCATCTCAAGTTTTTAAGGCATGTGCCGAGCGTGGTATTGCTCTTTCCATGGTCAATCTTGGTGGTGGTTTTCCTGCCAAGTATCTGAAAAGCATTCCTGCTGTTGAAGCCTATGGCAATGCAATTTTCGAGGCTCTGTCAAAGCACTTTGGAAATCACATTCCAGAGACAATCATTGAACCGGGCCGCGGTATGGTTGGAAATGCCGGTATCATTGAAAGTGAAGTTGTGCTGATTTCCAGGAAGTCAGCTGATGAGGATGATATCCGCTGGGTTTATCTGGATATCGGCAAGTTTGGCGGACTTGCCGAGACTATGGATGAGGCGATCCGTTACCCGATCCATACCAAGCATGACAGTGACCGTAAAATACCTTGTATCCTTGCTGGTCCCACATGTGATTCAGCCGATGTACTTTATGAGAAAGAGCCATATTTCCTGCCTGTTTCACTTGAAATAGGTGATAAGGTTCTGATCGAAGGTACAGGGGCCTATACAACAACTTATTCGGCGGTTGCTTTTAATGGTTTTCCGCCGCTTAAAAGTTACGTCATCTGAGTAAATATCATTGATTGCGGGGCCGTATGTTTTGCGGCTCCGTGATTACCACAGGAGGCACTATGGTGCGTTCGCATCTTTGATGCGTGTAGTAAATATCAGGAGAAAATGAATGGATGCTTGGCCCGTCTACGGTCGTATTGAAGGACCGGTCGTTTTGATCGGTTTTGGTTCGATCGGAAGAGGCACGTTGCCGTTACTTGAACGTCACTTTGAATTCGACAAGACCCGTATGGTCGTTATCGATCCCAAGGATGATAATCGCTATCTGTTAGATGAGCGAGGTATCCGCTACGAACAGGTCAAGTTAACTCCTGAAAATTATCGCGATATTTTGACCCCGATGTTAACCGCCGGAGGGGGGAAGGGTTTCTGTATCAACCTTTCTGTCGATACGTCTTCCCGCGATATCATGACACTTTGTCGTCAGCTGGGCGCCCTTTACATAGATACAGTTGCCGAGCCCTGGGAAGGTTTTTACTACGATAAAGATGCAGGTGCTGCCGATCGGACGAACTATGTTTTGCGCGAGATTATTCTCGAAGCAAGGCGCCGCTCACCGGGTGGGATGACAGCTGTGTCATGTTGTGGTGCAAACCCGGGAATGGTGTCATGGTTTGTGAAGCAGGCCCTTCTCAATATTGCGCGGGATAGTGGCATTACATTTGACATACCGCAGAAACGCTCTGAATGGGCCGCTTTGATGCAACGTGTTGGCATTAAGGGAATACATGTTGCTGAACGCGATACCCAGCGTGCCCGTCAGCCAAAGCCTGAACAGGTTTTTGTGAATACCTGGTCTGTTGAAGGGTTCATTGCAGAGGGTGTGCAGCCTGCTGAACTGGGATGGGGCACGCACGAAAAGTGGTTGCCGGATAATGCTGGTCAGCACGACAAGGGTAATGGTGCTGCCATCTATCTGATGCAGCCGGGCGCCAATACCCGTGTGCGGACATGGACACCGAGCACGGGTGCTCATTACGGGTTTCTGATTACGCATAACGAAGCCATTTCAATCTCGGATTATTTTACGGTTAGAGAAGGCGATAAGGTGGTTTACCGTCCGACCTGTCACTACGCTTATCACCCCTGTGATGATGCTGTTCTCTCGCTGCATGAGATGTTTGGTCAGAGTGCGCAGCCGCAGGAGAAACATCATCTTCTGAATGAAGATGAAATTCTTGATGGAGCAGATGAACTGGGTGTTCTGCTTTATGGGCATGGTAAGAATGCCTATTGGTATGGATCTAATTTATCTATTGAGGAAGCACGACGTCTGGCGCCCCTCCAGAATGCAACAGGCTTGCAGGTTTCATCTGCTGTGCTTGCTGGAATGGTCTGGGCGCTTGAAAACCCGAATTGCGGGATTGTCGAAGCTGATGAGTTAGATTTCCAGCGCTGCCTTGAGGTACAGAGCCCCTATCTTGGATCAGTCAAAGGTTATTATACAGACTGGACACCGCTTGAAGGGCGACCCGGGTATTTCCCTGAAGATATTGATACGTCTGATCCCTGGCAGTTCAGGAATATTCTCGTTCATTAATATAAGAAACGCGTCAGTGATCTGGCGCGTTTCTTATATCTCGACCTCAGCGAGCGCGGAAGCGACATCTTCTGCCTGCACATCTATCATTGCTTTTGGAATTTTGCAGGCCTGAGTTTTTTTGCCTTTTGCCATAATCAGAATGATTGTTTCCACTCCGGGGCAGGCAGGATCATTACAGTCAATTTCATTGACGGCAAGGCTGGTCTCTGGTGTGCATTTTGGATGCAGCATTGCCCACTGTTTAATTTTCTGGATTGTTTCACGGTCCGGCTTTGCGGCTCTGAAGCGTCCAAAAATTGAGGAGAGGGCTGCCATTTGCCATCAGCTCGGAAGGGTCAGGATACCGGCTTGCCCATCTTCGCAGCCATAGACAAGTTTCATGCCCAGTTTATCCCATGCAAGGGCAGTGACAGCACTCCCTTTGGTTTCTGCACGAACAAGCAGTTCACTGGCATCTGTAAAGCGAACAAGCAGGATGCAGCCGTCTTCATAGCCCACTGCCAGAACCAGTGCGCGCGGGTGGAAGCTGACACAGGAGACCCGTGCCGGGCGGACACCGCATTCTCGTGGCTGCTTACCCATCGGGCCGTCTTTGCTGTCAAAGGGCCAGACAATCGCAGCATCGGCACCACTGGTTGCCAGCCATTTGCCATCACTAGACCATGAGAATGAACGGGTCTTAGAAGGATAACCGGTCATCCGCATATGGTTTTTGTCTTGCAGCCGCCACCCGTGCAGAGCACTTTCCTGCATGGAGGTTACAACAAAGCGGCCATCAGGAGACCAGACAACATCAAGGTGTGAGCCCTTCCATTCAAGGATATCAGGCGTTCCTTCAATGTTCGGGAACCATAGAGTTACACCGTTATAGTGGCTGATTGCCAGACGGTGTCCTTTGGGAGCAAAGGCCAAGCCGCGGGCAGAGGAGGGGACAGAGAGCGTTTTCTCTTTACCTTTGCCGTCATTCGCAAAGACATCTTTGCCAGAGCTATAGGCAAAGCTGCCATCTGCTTTTGCAGCGACTGCATCAATCCACCGCCCTTGCTTGAGGGCAACTTCCTTGATGTTTCCTGAGGTATCACATGAAACGATACGCCCGTCATCACCACCGGTCAGCAGACGCGATCCATCAGAATGCCCGACAAGGACAGCACCATCGGGATGCGCTTCAAGGGTATGGGCATCTTCAATGCCATTACTCAGCACGATGGTGCCATCTGCAAGTGCCAGGGCGGCCTTATCCTGCAACCAGCAGGCGGTTACCACATGGGCAGAGGTAGTGATAGGTTTGACGTTATCCCGCAGTGAGTTGGACGACATTGATCTTTCCGTTGCAATAGGCTGTTGGCTGCACTATTCGGCGACTGTTGCCAGAAAGTCCAGTCGAATTGCTTCTGCATCCAGATCGCGACCAATGAAGACAACCCGTGAAACGCGCTTTTCTCCCGGCTTCCAATCCTGCTGGACATCGCCATCAAGGATCATGTGGACACCCTGAAACACGAAGCGCTTTGGTTCATTCGGGAAAGCCAGAATGCCCTTACAACGAAGAATGTTAGGTCCCTGTTCCTGAGTGATCTGAGAAATCCATGGCATGAATTTTTCAGGATTGACCTCACCATCATAGGAAACGGAGATCGACTGAATATCGTCATCATGATGATGGTGATGACCATCTTCGAGGAAGTCAGGTTCGATTTCCATAATGCGATCAAGGTCGAAAGCATTACGATCAAGAACCTCACTCAGAGCAATATCGCAATTCTTCGTACGATGCAGCTTGGCATAGGGGTTGATAGCACGGATCATACGCTCAACATTCTGCAACTCTTCATCACTGACGAGGTCAATTTTGTTGAGCAGGATGACATCCGCAAAAGCAATCTGGTTTTTAGCTTCTGGTGCATCTTTCAGGCGTTCGGCAAGCCATTTGGCATCTGCAACTGTAACGACGGCATCAAGACGGGCCGTATCTGAAACATCCTGATCCATGAAGAATGTCTGGGCAACAGGGGCAGGGTCTGCAAGTCCCGTTGTTTCGACAATGATGGCATCGAACTTGCCTTTGCGCTTCATCAGTCCATCAAGGATGCGGATCAGGTCGCCCCGTACGGTGCAGCAGATGCACCCGTTATTCATCTCGAAGACTTCTTCTTCTGCCCCGACCACCAGATCGTTATCAATACCGATTTCGCCAAACTCATTGACGATCACCGCATAGCGTTTTCCGTGGTTCTCGGTGAGAATACGATTGAGGAGGGTGGTTTTACCAGCACCCAGATAACCGGTGAGTACTGTGACAGGAATTTTCTCGGACATGATGTTTCCATAAAGCTGCAGAACGCAGCATAGCAGATGTAAACTTGGATAAGATTTCTAGACGTTAAATGTCGTTATGGAAATCCGGTTATTCAAGAGGCTGTGATTAAAATCTATTTGGCAAGGGCCTTCTGAAGAGCTTTGATGTTGTACTCCATCATCTTCAAGTACGTAGGGGCCGGGCCATCTTTTGGTGACAGACTATCAGAGAAAATAGGGTCACCAATCTTGGCTCCAGTCTCCTGGGATATCTGTTTAATGAGTCTTGGATTGGAGAGTGTTTCAATAAACACAGCCGGAATCTTTTCGGTTTTGATACGACGGATAATCTTGGCAACATCTTTGGCAGATGCTTCAGATGCAGAAGAAATCCCCTGAACACCAATGAATGTTATGCCATAGGCATTCGCAAAATAACCGAACGCATCATGGGGTGTGATGACTTTGCGATGATCAATGGGAAGGGCTGAAATGACCGTGCGGATTTCCTGATCAACCTGATCTAATTTTTCCAGATAATGATCAGCATTTTGGGTATAGGTTTCTTTGCCCTCCGGATCGAGCTCAATCAGCGCATCACGGATATTTGCAACATAGATTTTTACATTTGCAACATCCTGCCATGCATGAGGGTCTGTATCATCATGATGATTGTGGTCAGATGCATGATCGTGCCCGTCATGGCTGTGCGGATGAATATCGAGGGGAGTAATCCCTTTACTTGCTGTGATGACTTTTGCACTTGTGCCAGATGATGAGATCAGACGTTTGATCCAGCCTTCGAAAGACAGACCGTTTTCGAAAATAATATCTGCTTCCTTAATCGTCCGGACATCTGTCGCACTTGGCGAGTAGACATGCGCATCTCCGCCCGGCTGAACCAGAACCGATACCTGGCCCCTGTCTCCGGCAATATTCTGTACGATATCACCAAGGATGGAAAAGGTTGCGACGATTTTCTTCGGAGCATTCTGTTGTGCGTTTGCGGTTGTCAGTAGGGGAGCAACCAGCAGGAGGCTGACTAAAGGGATTAAAATATGTTTTCTGATCCAGAACATGGGTGTTCCTTTCATCAGGTCTTTATGCTGACAGATGTTTACGTGGGCGCAATTTCTGAATGAGGCTGCCATTCGTGCCGCCAATAACAGACAGAATATAGATGAACCCCGCAATTAAAACGATGGCAGGGCCGGCAGGCAGTTGACGTGCATCAGGTGAAATCAGTTCTGCATGAAATGAGAGCAGCAGTCCGCCATATCCGGCTAGCGCACCGATGATGATGGCAATGATAATCATCTTTGTGATGTCATTGCTCCAGAAGCGTGCAGCTGTCGCAGACAGCATCATAATACCGACGACCAGAAGAGTACCCAGTGCCTGAAAACCGCCGACAAGATTAAGAACGACGAGGCTCAGGAATATGAGATGGACAATCGGCCCGGACCGACTGACGGACCGTAAGAAAACCGGGTCAACAGAATCAAGAACCAGAGGCCGGTAAATCAAGGCGATAATGATAATGGTACCACTGGCAACGGCTGTCAGCAGCAGGAGGCTGGGATCATCAAGAGCCAGGATAGAGCCAAACAGAACATGCAGGAGATCAACACCTGAGCCGCGCAGCGAGATGATAACCACACCAAGCGCCAGTGAGATCAGATAAAATGCGGCAAGTGAGGCATCTTCTTTCAGATGGGTTGAACGGGAAACAAGGCCGGACAGAACCGCAACAATCATACCCGCAATAACACCACCAATACTCATGGCGGGAAGAGAGAAACCGGCAATCAGATAGCCAATGGCAGCTCCCGGAAGAATGGCATGGGACATGGCATCTCCCGTGAGGCTCATCCGTCGCAACATGAGAAAGACACCAACAGGGCCCGCTCCCAGTGCGATACAGAAACTGCCAAACAGGGCCCTGCGCATGAAATCAAATTCAACGAATGGTGAGATCAACAGATCGAACATCAGGCTGCTCTCTCACAGTCATGGGCATGCGGGTCATACGCTTCTGTCATGGAGCGGGAGCGTTCCATGTTCTCAGAGCAGAGTACTGCGCTGGTCTCTCCCCAGGCGATAGGCTCACGTGCGATGAGCAGCGTTTCAGGGAATGCACGTTTAACAAGCTCGGTATCATGCAAGACAGCAACGATTGTACGCTTCTCATGGTGCCAGTGATGAATGATATGCATCAGGTCATGCGCAGTCTTGGCGTCAATTGCATTGAAAGGCTCATCAAGCAAAATGATGGGGGCATCTTGTAATATCAGGCGTGCAAACAGGCAGCGCTGCATCTGCCCCCCTGACAGGGTACCGATTGTTCTGTTTTCAAACCCGGTCAGGCCGACAGCATGAAGCGCGTCTGCAATTTTATTCTTGCCGCTGGCAGATATCCCCCGAAAGAAACCAATTGTGTTCCATAGTCCCATGGATACAAGATCATAGACCGTTATCGGGAATGAGCGGTCAATATCCGCTGCCTGAGGCAGATAAGCGATGTTGTGCCGCTTATGAGAGGCGAGTTCAATATGGCCGCCAATGGGCTTCAGGCTTCCGCTAATGCCTTTAAGAAGGGTTGATTTCCCGGCACCATTCGGGCCGACGATAGCTGTGAGGCTGCCATGGGCAAAGTTGCCGGAAAGGTGATGAACGGCTGGGTGACGATTGTAGCCCAGCGTCAAATCCTGGCAGCGGATTGCTGATTGTCTTTCTGGCATTAAAACCACCCAAGTAAGGTTGCTACTGTGAACCATAAGATGGCTGATATTCCGAGTGAGAAAGCCATTCGTGATGCAACTGATACCCTCAATAATGAGAACGTAGCCTCTGCGGCTATGAGTGAGGTTGGGCTCCCATGATGGTGGTGGGGCGTTGCGTGGTGATCATGTGAATGGTTCATAATGTAACATTATAACATTATATTTTGAATGAAAAGAGGGATTAATCGTTTTTCAGGAAATCATCTGGCGTAATTAAAAAAAAGAGGGGCTTGCCCCTCTTCTATGTTGAATACATATCCAGAGATTTTAAATGCGACGGAGGTAAGTGCTGGGTGGTGCGGCTAGAACCGCAGCAGCAAGTTTTTGTTTTTGCTCTGTCCACAAAGGCTTTTCAGCATCTGTGATTTTACCACTTCTTGACAATTTACCAAGGCGAACAAATTCAGGATTAACGGCAGCCTGAATAACTTCATAAGCGGCTGACTTACCATCAATTGTTACTTCAAACCAAAGCGGGCCAGCAGGGGATTCAGGTGCGTTGGATGATGCTACAGAAGCTTCCTCCAGTTTATAAACACCACGTGTGAATGCCCGTGAAATTAGTTCAACACTGTCGCGTAAACCAGGTCCGGCAAAGGTAGTACGGAAAGAGATACTGGTCCGGTCCGGTGCCTTGCCTGATGTTAGCTCAGAGAACGCGAGTTGCATCAGGCGGAAGCCAAGAGCCAGACCACCGATACTGTCTTTTCCATGGTATTTCATACAATCATCAAAGTTGATTGTGATTTCGTCACCATGATCAATAACAGTGATATTATCTTGACTGCTCATATGGTTACCTCTCTTGCATGGAATAGCTGCTCATCCGGTGCACCAAGGAGTCTACCGATCAGAGCGTGTTTGGCTATCTGGTAATCAGCAAGCTCCTGCGTGCTCCCTGTTCCATCCTGATGGCGTTTGATCTGCTCAATGAAGCTATCGGTGAAGAAACCCTTTGCCAGCCAGTAACCCATGGCTTTTTTTCCGATTGCGATTTCAAAGTAGAAACGTCCGGCAACGGAGAGTGGTGCCTCAGGAGGGCCAGCTTCTGTATCAATTACCAGACGGTTTCTTGTTCTGGCGCGTGTGATCATCTCAACACAATCAAGGATGCCGTCACCGGGAAAGGCAACCAGCACCCGGATATCATTGCGATGGGGTGGAGCTTCAGGGCTCAGGTCAGAGAAGGCTCGGGCAAAGAGCCGCAGACAGAGCGCGGAAGCGACGATCTGATCTGGGCCAGTATAGCGAACCAGATCATCGCGGCCTATGGCAATTACGCCATCCTGATCACGTACTGTGATAAATTGAATAGGGACTGTCATGATTGTTTACTCAATTGTGAAGGCTGATGGATCAATCAGCTGAGCACGGATATCGATCTTCTTTTTCAGCATATCGGATTCAAGCATGAAATCTTGATCTGCTTCCAGATTTGCAACATCTGCATCATTCATGCGGATGGAAAAGTCATACCATTCCAGCATGCGCTTGGCATCTGCGAAAGAGATCTTCTGTTCATCCGCAGCCAGCTTCAGAGCCTCGTCAGAATGCTCTTTCATGAAAGTGAGAGCCTTTTTGTGGGCTGAGAGATAAGCTTTGACAACTTCTGGGTGGTTCTTGATCAGGTCGCCACGAACTGCGATGACGGTTGTCGGCTGGATATAATCCTCACCACTAACCAGAATTTTTCCACCGGCTTCTTCAACTGCAAGGGCATTGTTGCCCGCGAGCGTTGCGGCATCAACCTTGCCTGCAAGTAGGGCAGCACGTGCAGCTGGTAAATCCATATTGACGTGATTAATATCAGAGAGCTTCATACCATTTTTTGCAAGGGCAGAGGCTAAGAGCTGATGCAGAGTTGTACCTTTGGGGCCCGCAACGGATTTGCCTTTTAGGGATTTTATATCTGTAGAACCGTCTTTACCCGTCATAATGAAAAAGGCTTTTGGGCTGCGGCTATAGACAGCAATAATCTTAACATCGACACCATTTGCACTACCGAGGATTGCAGAAGCTCCTCCAAGGACACTGGCAATCTGAATTTCACCTGCTGCAAGTGCCTGAATCTGTTTGGCACCAGATGTAATTTCTGGAGATTCCACTTTGATGTTCAAAGCTTTGAACTCATCATCAAGGAAGCCTTTGGCGCGCATGACGATGGATGGAACATTAAAGGGTGAGGAGACATATGTAATGCCAATTTTATTGAGCTTTTCGGCTGCTGATAAAGGCATGGTTGACGCAATGATTGCTGTCAACGCTACCAGAATAGTAGATAGCTTTTTCATTTTTTACTTTCCTATTTATTGATCAAGGAGGGCTGCTCTTCGTTCTCAAAGCCCTGCAGGATAAGTCTGCGCATGGCTGTAATTTTTTCTGTTGTTGGATCTCGTGGGCGGGGTATGTTGATATCGTAGCGTTCGGTAATAAGGCCGGCATGCATCCGATACACGACATCACCTAGAAGGACGGCTTCTTCTACGTCATGGGTGACAAATACAACAGTTGGTTTGCGTGCCATCCAGATTGTTGTCAGCTCGCCTTGCAAACGTCGGCGGGTCATGGCGTCAAGGGCAGCGAAGGGTTCATCCAGTAAAAGAAGATCTGGGTTTCCTACCAAGGCTCTGGCCAGACCCACACGGCTTGCCATCCCCCCGGATAACTGATCAGGACGGGCTTGCGCAAACCTCTCAAGCCCCATCATAGACAGAACATCCGCAACTCGTCGGTTTAGATCTTGCTTTGAGGTTTTGTTTTTAAGGCCAAAGCCGATGTTCTGGCTGACAGTCAACCAAGGCATCAGGCGAGGCTCCTGAAAAACATATCCAATTTGGAGAGATGGGCTGATGACACTGCATGGTGGAATATCTCGATGAATGCTGCCGGTTGTTGGTTCAATTAATCCCGCAAAGGCTCTTAGCAGGGTTGTCTTGCCACAGCCTGATGGGCCAACGAGAACAGTGAAACTGCCTGTTGGTAATGTGATATTGATATCCGAAAGCGCATGCACATCATTGCCATCAACATGATAGATTTTTCCAAGGCTCTTACATTCAAGCATTGGCTGGCCCCTCATCAATCTTTACCCATGGGGCAAAACGGACAATAAGCCATCTTGCAACCCAGTCGCTGGTCAGGCCAAGGATGCCAATAACAATAATTCCGACGACAATAATATCGGTTCTCGCAAGATTTTCGGCATCCACGATCATATATCCGAGGCCTGCCGCAGAGGCGACCAGCTCGGCGCCAACTAAAGCTCGCCAACCCTGGCCAAGTGCAATGCGTAATCCAATGACAATTGCCGGAAGGGCTGAGGGCAAAACAATCCGCCAGAGTATCTGCGGATTATTTAATCCTGATATGCGCCCGACTTCCTTGAGCTTGGGGTCACATTGAGCAATCCCTCCCAGTGCCCCAAGAAATATCGGGAAGAAACATGCCAGTATGATAATTCCAACCTTCTGCGCCTCTCCAATGCCAAGCCACAGTATCAGCAAAGGCATCATGGCAAGAGGGGGGATTTGCCGCAAAAATTCAAGGGTAGGATTAAGAATACGCTTGGCCCATACAGACTGTGACAGCATAAAAGCGGCAGGTAATGAAAGAGCTACAGCAAGTATATAACCAGATGTCAGTCTTTTGATGCTGACAACAATATGCTCAAACAATACGCCGTCACATACAAGCTCTACTGCCGCACTGAAAGCCATAGCAGGCGAAGGCAGCAGAATGCTTGGAATATCCAATAGAGTAAGGCTTCCTGCCCAGAGAGCTATTGTTGCAACAATAACAATGAGCGGAATTGATATTTTTAATGCAATAGACCGCACGTGACCCCAGAAGTTTGTTTGTGTTGGGATCGTATATTTATCTATATTTGAAATATCCGTCAAATACTATAGTTTAGTTATTTTCTAAACTGGATTCGTAGTTTTTTATTATTCTAATGTATGTATTGTTGTTTATAATATTTGTATTTTTCTGATTTTCTATCTCATTATGGAATTGTTTAGTTGCAAGAAGCCCCCGGTCAGGGCCGGGGGCTGGGTATGCATAATGGTTCAGAATGGATGGTACTGATACATCCATGTTTCGGTCAGTACGTCATTGCCCTGTTTGAGGTAGGCACGCATCTCGACAGGTTCTGTACCTGATACGGTGAGGTCAAACTCAGCCCGCCAATGACCGGGTATATCATCAGGTACAGCGCGTGCACTGATATTGGAAAAACTGCCACGGGATGATGACAGGATAACCTCAGGTTTTACGCCTGACGGAATATGTGTCAGGCTTGCCCCAAAGAACTCGACAACAAACTTCCGAACCCCTTTAGGCCGAACAGTTCCTTCCTGTCCGCCATTGCCCATACGTGTTGCAACACAACGGGCAAGGTCAGTTCCAAAAGGCTCATTCGCAACCCATAGAGTACGGTACTTGAACTCGTAAGACTGTCCTGCCTTGGCTGGCTCTTTTGGAACCCACATCGCCACGATGTTGTCATGTATTTCATCGTCAGTTGGCAGCTCAATCAACTGTATGGCGCCTTCGCCCCAATTACCTTTTGGTTCAATCCATAAGGATGGGCGGCGGTCATAATAAACGCCATCAAGGTAATGGTCGAACAGTCTATCACGCTGACAAAGACCAAAGCCTTTCGGATTCTTATCAGAAAAGGCTGAGGCTGTTGCACGGGGAGGTGCATTCAGCGGACGCCAGATACGTTCACCCGAGCCTGTCAGCATAGCAAGCCCATCGGAATCATGAACTTCGGGGCGCCAGTCAATAGCTGTCTGTTTGGCTGTCTCCGAGAACCAGTACATGGATGTTAAGGGAGCTACACCGAAACGGGCAATATCTTTGCGCAGGAAGAGAGACTTCTCGATATCCAGGATGACATCTTTGCCGCGCTTCATGACAAACTTATAGGCACCCGTGATGCTTGGGCCATCCAGCAAAGCATAAAGTGTGACAGTGTCCGAACCCTGAGCCGGCGTCTCAAAATAGATATTGGTGAAATCCGGGAATTCCTCCGGTGTCTCAAAGACGGCGGTATTTAGAGCAATACCACGTGCGGACAGGCCATATTGGTACAATTCACCAATGGCACGGAAGTAGGATGCACCAAGGAATGCCACCCAGTCATTTTTGCGCCAGTCCAGCTTACCATTTCTGGCCTCTTGCAGACGAAAGCCTGCAAAACCACTATTAGAAGACAGCTTCTTTGCCGGAGAATCTGCCGGCATATCAAAATAGCTGTCGCTATACAGAATTTCGCGGGCCTGTCCCTTATCTATAACGTGCATATGGACGGGCTTCTGGAAGAAGCGCCCCAGATGAAAGAACGTTACCGGGTAGTCGCTCGGGCCATCTGCCCAGAGTGCGAGATCCGTTTTAAACTTGATCTTGCCATGGGCATCGTAATCAATGGCATCAAGGATAGGCTTGTTCGCATCAGAGGGCGTTACATAAGCGACTTTTGCCATGTCAGCTGCTTTCTTCTTAAGAAGATCAAAGCTGAAGCCTGCGGCAGAGCCCATCTTTAAGCCCTGTTGGGCAAATGAACTTTGTGGGAAACCAAGAGCTGCCAGAGCTGCCGTTGCGGCAGCCGAAGTCAGAAAAACGCGACGATCCATGTTGGGACGCGACCTTTCATTACGATGGTTCCAGCGCACCTGTCCTATACGCTGAAAGCATACAAGTTGAGCGTTTTCCATCAGGTCGCCATAGGAAGGAGCGACCTGTTAGTTGTAGTGAAGATACTGACTTACTTAGTGTAGAGCGGTTCAACCGCAACAGAGCTTTTCCAGAGTTTGTACATCAGCCATAAGCCGAGCAGGCAGAATATTCCGGTCAGGACATATTCGACCATAAGACCAAGCTCAAACAGTCCTGCAATCGCCCATGCACCAGCAAAGGCAATACCAAAAATCTCCGTGCCAATAAGAATCATCACGCAGACGATGGTGAAGAAGTTGAGTGAGTTGAAGCGGCCTTCAGGCTTTTTAGCCAATTTACATCTCCGTTGAGTACTGAGGCCAAATAACCCATTTGACCTCTGTCTGGCAAGTAAAACGATCGCTGTGGCAATTCTATGATCAGGGTTATCTATAGATATCTTACGTTTTTGCGCTTAACTGAGCCCCGTTGCAACCCATAAACCGGCCATAAGAGAAAAACCCAAAACAGCAACAAAGGCAGCCGCAGCCAGTTCAAGTATGGCTATTGCGATGGGGCCGATGCTGCTTTTGCCACCAGCCAACTGAAGAGCAAACGCTTTGGCAAAAACAGCAATTGCAGCAATAACGCCGGTTGTGATTGCCGTGCCAACAGCCATCATGAATGTTGCCGCAATACCCGCCACGAAGACGCCCTGAGAGAGAGCAAACACCAGGATGATCAAGGCGCCTGAGCAGGGTCTCAAGCCAGCGGCCAGAATGACGCCGGCCATTTCACGCCATGAATGAATTTTATCAATTGCTTCAGGTGGGGGGAGATGAACATGATCGCATTTTAATGCCGAGAGGTTGATTTCGAGACCATGTCTCATTGCCAATAGAGCAAGGAGTTTCCCTGCCTTTCGCCAGCACATGAGCAAACCAAGAATGGCAATTAATGCAAAACTACCGATTTCAATCAGGTCAGACCATTGTGTAATCTGACGGGCGGTTGCGTTAAGAATAATGGCTGCCGTGACGATAATTGCAATGGCAATAATAGCTTGCAGCAGGGCTGCCGCAAGGCAGACTGCGAGCCCTTTTTTCAAAGAGCGTTCACTGGCCATGATATAGGCTGAGATAACACCTTTGCCATGTCCGGGGCCTGCAGCATGAAACACCCCATAAAGAAACCCGACACTGAGTAGGGGCCAGATCGTTTGCCCATGTTCCTTGAGGGAGAGAACAGCGTCTGTCAGGGTTTTGTAGAACTTTCCCTGCAATGCTAAAATATAAGCACCAATACCAGATGTAACGGGCGCAGCCTCACGTGCGAGGCCAAACGGAACTTTTGCCGGAACCTTGGGGGCTTCTGGCCAGATGAGCCATGTTAGTAAAGCACCGACTACACCAATCACGATAATGGCACAGAGCATTAACCCGGTACGGTACAGGCTATAGCGGCCTGTGGTTATTGTCATATCTGTAGAGGAAGCAGACTGGTTCATGGGCACGCAATAACGGCTTTGTTAGAAAACTGGGCACCCATGCCTGCATTGGCAAAATAGTCTTCGGAATATTTGCTGAGTGCGTCGATGTCTTCCTGTTTGGGGCGGCTGATTGTAATGGTACATCCTTTGATTGGTCCGGTGAGAGTGACAGCTTTATCGGTATTCTCCAGCGAGAACGATACGAAAAAAGACTCATCATAAGCCTCAAACCCGATGATTTTAGGAGCAGGAGCCGGGACAGCCAAGGGTAGCTCAAAATACTGAACGAGCTGACCATCCTGCATCATCATTTTATAGTTTTTGGGTGGGTTAAACTTCTGATCCTTACCTTTGATTTTCAGCTTGGTGAAATATCCAAAATCAACCAGAGAGACGGTGTTCTCTTCTGCAAGAGGGGCCAGCTCCTCTTCTGACAAAATACCATCACGGTTGGTATCAAGGCCTGTCGTTATGTAAGCTGAATAGGCTTTATCGAATGTCCAGTAATGATGGACTTCAGTCAGGTTACCTTCGTTATCAAACAGCAATATTGATCGGGCTGTCACCCAGACGTGTGGGTGTGCGATGGCATCATGCGCAGGTAACACGAATGACAGGCTGATGATTAAAGCCAATGTTAGTCTGCGTATTAAAGACAGAAGAGAACAAGAGATATTCTTATATTGTTTCATTCAAAATCTGCTCATTGAACAATGTGGTTAGCTTAGGCCAAACCTATAAAATGTATGAGGGCAATGCTGATAATGAGCAGCATGCCAAGGGAAAGAATAACGGCTGTCGTTACCCGTCCCCCAACTTTAGAGAGGGTTCTCAAGTCAACGCCAAGACCAAGAGCTGCCATAGAAATGATCGTAAAGGCAACCGTTATGTAGGAACTATAATGCAGGAAAAATTCTGGTATCAGCCCTAAAGACCGCAAGATCATCATTGCTAAAAAGCCAATGATAAACCATGGCACCATCTTGTGGAAAGGAAGTGATACAGCCCGCGTATCGTTGCTACTGCCTTCAAATCTGGGAGCGAGCAAGGACATGGTTACAACAACAGGCCCAAGCATTAGAACGCGTACCAGTTTAACCAGCGTTCCAATCTGGGTTGCAATAATTCCAACGGGCATGGTTGCAGCGAGAACCTGCGGAACAGCATAAACGGTTAAGCCTGCCAGAACCCCGTATTGGCTTTCTGTATAGCTCAAAACAGGAATAAGAAGTGGTAGGCAGAGAACAACAATGACGCCAAGAATTGCGGTAAACGCAATGGATGACGCGACATCTTCGGAATCTGCTTTAATAACAGGGGCAACAGCAGCAATCGCTGAGTTGCCACAGATTGAGTTGCCGCATGCCACGAGAATAGCCATGCGTTGTGGTAGCTTTAATGCACGCCCAATCATATAGCTCGCAATAATTGCAAGGATAACGGCCAGAGCAATGCTGATGATGAGTGGCAGGCCCGCTGTTGCCAGTGTTTGAAGGCTGATGGAGGCACCGAGAAGGGCCACCGCGATTTCAAGAACAGTCTTTGCGCAGAAGGACATTCCGGGGAGATATGCCTTACCTGGCTGGAATAATGTCCGTACAACCGCGCCAATCAGAATTGCGATAACCAGCGCCTCTATCCATGGTCGGCCAGTCCAATGTTCTTCTGCCATTTGTGCGAGGACGGCAACACCAGATATTGCAATACATAGCAATGTGCCGGGGATGAGGTCGGTTAAGCGTTTAAGCTGCGCGGACAAGGGTACACTCTCGATGATTTGATAAGTTTGCGGATAGCTATGCCTGTGCCGCTTTGTCTTCTATCGTGCCGAGAGGCTAACGGAACTCATTTTCAAGTACAAGCATGTTGTCCTTCATTCCATAAAGGAATCGGGTATACCTCATCTGAATTTAATTTTAGGCAGCAGGCTTCATTGCCGCTGAACAGACTGAAATGAGGGCCTAATGGCAAAGATCATTCATTCAATGATACGTGTTCTTGATGAGGCGCGCTCTGTTGATTTTTACATGCGGGCTTTTGGCCTTGCTGTTGCTGAACGTTTTGAGTTTGACGGATTTACGCTCATTTATATGTCAAACAAAGAAAGCGGTTTTGAGCTTGAGCTGACAGTTAATCACGGCCAGACTGAGCCTTATAATCTGGGTAATGGTTATGGTCATCTTGCCTTCAGTGTAGATGATATCAATGCCGACCATGCACGGATGGAGACGGAAGGCTTTGCACCAACTGCTGTTAAGAGCCTGACATATAATGGCAAGCCCCTGGCCAGTTTCTTTTTTGTTCAGGATCCTGACGGATATAAGATTGAAGTCTTGCAAAGAGGCGGTCGTTACCTCTGAGTATATGAAGCGCGGGTTTCCGCGCTTTTTATATGGTCCAGTTGATTGGTGTCAGACCATGTTTCTGAAGCCAGTTATTGGTCTTCGTGAACGGGCGGCTTTTCCGGAAATCTCTGAGACGATTTAACGGGGAGGGGTGTCCGCTCTCAACGACAAGGTGTTTTCTGGTATCAATCAAAGAGGCTTTGGCACGAGCCGGGCCGCCCCAGAGAAGAAATACAATTGCCTCACGCTCTGATGAAAGTTTTTCGATAACCTGATCTGTTAATGCGGCCCAGCCAAGTTTCAAATGTGCACCTGCGGCTTTGGCTTCAACAGTCAGGGCGCTGTTTAGCAGCAGAACGCCTTGTTTTGCCCATGGTGTCAGATCTCCGGTACTTGGACGTTCCGGTTTTTCCTCGCCACGAAAATCGCTGCCAACCTCATCCAAGATTGTTTTCAGGGATGCCGGGATGCGGCGTGAGCCGATATAGGAAAAAGCTAACCCGTGTGCATCTCCCGGTGTTGGATAGGGGTCCTGCCCCAGAATCACAACCTTAACTTCCGAGAATGGGGTCAGTGTAAAAGCATTGAAAATGCAGGCAGGGGGAGGAAGGATTTCGGCTCCTGCTGCAGCGCGTCGATCCAGTTCTTCACAGATGCGTTGGGCTGAGCCATCTTGAAAAAAGGGAAGTTTTTTCCACTCTCCGGTAACGGGATTTTCAAGAAAGTTCTGGAGGTTATGTAAAATCGACATTGGCTTTTGGTTCATGCCCTGCTGCAATGATTTGGATATTGTTATAATTTGTTTATAAGGAAACGGGGACAGGAAACAAGCGAAGGTCTGGTATGAGCAGCGAAATTATTCAGTCACAAAATCTTCTCGCTAAATCAGGTAAAGTTGGAGTTCTTCTTGTCAATCTGGGTACACCAGAGGCAACAGACTACTGGTCAATGCGTCGTTACCTGCATGAGTTTCTCTCTGACCGTCGGGTGATTGAAACACCAAGGTGGTTATGGTGGCCGATTCTGAACCTTATTATTCTGACTGTTCGGCCCGGACGTAAGGGTAAAGATTACGATATCGTCTGGAATAAAGAGAAAAACGAAGGGCCTTTGAAAACAATTACGCGTTCCCAGTCTGAGAAGCTGGCAGATATGCTTAAAAAGTCACTTGGGGAGAAAGCCCAGAGTGTCGTAGTTGATTGGGCTATGCGTTATGGCAAGCCGCCAATTGAAGAACGTATTCAGGCATTGCTGGATCAAGGATGTGATCGGGTACTGCTTGTCCCGCTTTACCCGCAATATTCTGCCGCGACATCGGCAACAGTCTGTGATCATGCTTTCCGGGCTTTGATGAAAATGCGCTGGCAACCAACTGTTCGTGTTGCTCATCCCTATTACAATGATCCCGTTTATATTGACGCGCTTGTCAGTGCGATGAAAAAGGATTTGGCTAAGCTAACCTTTGAACCAGAAAAGATTCTGGTGTCATTCCATGGTGTTCCTGAATCCTATATCGTCAAAGGCGATCCATACTACGAGCAATGCCGTGTGACATGGCAGATGATGCGCGAGAAAATGGGGTGGCCGGAAGATCGTTTCATGATGAGTTTCCAATCCCGTTTTGGCACCGAGGAATGGGTTAAGCCTTATACGGATGAGACGATTAAAGGTTTTGCTGCCAGTGGCGTAAAGAGCATGGCTATTGTTGCACCCGGCTTTACAGCAGATTGCCTGGAAACTCTGGAAGAGCTCGATGGCGAGAACAGACACTACTTTGAAGAAGGTGGTGGCGAGAATTACGCTTTTCTTCCATGTCTGAATGACAGGGACGAAGGCATGAATGTTATTGAGACGGTTGTCATGCGTGAGCTGCAGGGATGGCTTTGACAGGCTGATTAAGCTTCGCCTGCTAAAGAGCAAAGAGAATACTGAGTTGCCAGTTTAACAACTCACACAACGTACTGAATTGTAAATTTATCAGTTTAAGGGTTGGAAGAAATGTACCTATCTGATTTTAATTTGAGCGGCTTTGATATCTTCGTTATCGTTGTCGTTCTGTTTATTATTTTAACGCTTGCATGGGGTGTCCGTTCGGTTCCTCAGGGCTATGCTTATACGGTTGAGCGTTTTGGCCGTTATTCTCGCACACTTGGTCCGGGCCTTGGTCTGATCGTTCCCTACATTGAAAAGATTGGCCAGCGTGTGAACGTCATGGAGCAGGTGCTCGACGTTCCAAGTCAGGAAGCTTTTACGAAGGATAACGCTGGTGTCACGATTGATGCTGCCGCGTTTTTCCAGATTCTCCAGCCTGCACGTGCGGTCTATGAGGTTTCAAACCTTTATCAGGCACTCCTTGTGCTCTCCATGACCAATATTCGTACTGTTGTTGGTTCAATGGATCTGGATCAGCTTCTCTCTCACCGTGATGAAATTAATGATCGCCTGCTCAAGGTTGTTGATTCTGCAGCAGAACCCTGGGGCGTTAAAGTTACCCGTGTCGAGATTAAGGATATTATTCCGCCTGCCGATCTTGCCGGTGCTATGGCACGACAGATGAAAGCTGAACGAGAGAAGCGTGCTGCCATTCTTGAAGCAGAAGGTTTGCGTCAGGCTGCTATCCTTGAGGCAGAAGGTGAAAAACAGGCCCAGATCCTTGCCGCAGAAGGTCGTCGTGAAGCCGCATTTCGTGATGCTGAAGGTCGTGAACGTCAGGCTCAGGCTGAAGCAGCTGCGACTTCGATGGTCTCCAACGCTATTTCTGAAGGCAATATGGCAGCTGCCAACTTCCTTGTTGCAGAAAAGTACATTGGGGCTCTGCAGGGTATGGTATCCGCTCCAAATCAGAAGGTCATCATTGTGCCGATTGAAGCTGCGGGCCTTGCAGGTGCACTTGGTGGTATTGCCGAAATTTCAAAGAGTGTTTTCGGTTCGGATGCGTCTGGGACCAATTCTAAGGGCTCTCGTGTTCCACCAATCAGCAAATCCTGAGGTTCGCTAAATGATTGCTAATCTTCTTGAAAGTCTTGGACCATGGAGCTGGGTTGTCGGTGGTGTTCTGCTGATATTACTTGAGCTCATGATACCGGGCGTCTTTATGGTCTGGCTTGGTTTAGCAGCTGTTGCGACAGGTGTGCTGGATTTCGCTCTGGATATGTCCTGGCAATTTTCAGCTCTGGTATTCTGTGTGCTTTCTGCAGTTTTTGTCGTTCTTGGGCGTATCGTTTTCCAGAGGAATGAGCCTAAAGACAGTGACGTCGGACTGTTAAACCATCGTGCCCGTCAGTTGATTGGCAATACATATATTCTTGACGAACCCATCATTAATGGTACAGGCCGGGTTAAGGTTGGGGATTCATCCTGGCTTATATCCGGACCTGACCTTCCCTCAGGGAGTAAGGTTCGGGTTATCCGAACAGATGGTTCAAGACTATTCGTCGAAGAAGCATAAGAGAGAAGGCCGGATTTTCCGGCCTTTTTGTTTGTTAGTTTTTCCAGCCAATCAGTATAACCAGAACACCAATCAGGATAATGATAGCGCCAAGCCAATCATATTGAGACAGCTTGATACCCTCAATAAAGCGAAGCCAGATGAGGGCTGTTGCGATGTATATGCCGCCATAGGCTGCGTACACCCGCCCGCTTGCTTCCGGGTGAAGTGTAAGAAACCATGCAAATAACATTAAGCTGGCTGCTGCCGGTATGAGAAGCCAGACAGGGGCACCTTTTCGCAGCCAGAGATAGGGCAGAAAGCAGCCGATAATCTCGCATAGAGCTGTTACTATAAATAAGCCTGTAATTTTAAACATTGGCAGTCTTTAGCACATACTCGTCTTGAGAATAAATAAAGGCGCAGGATGGAACTGCGCCTCTATGAATAATCATCAAAAACGGCTACTTATTTTTTGTTGAGCAAGGCCTGCAAATCTTTTCTCAGATCCGGGCCAATATCTTCGCGCTCAAGACCGTAAGCGATGTTCGCCAGAAGGTATCCAAGTTTGGAACCGGTGTCATAAGTAATGCCATCATAAATCATTCCGTAGAATTCCTGCTGTTCGCAGAGCTTTTTCATGGCATCTGTCAGCTGGATTTCCCCACCGGCTCCCTTTTCCTGACGGGAAAGGATGTCAAGGATTTCTGGCTGAAGGATATAACGACCTGAAATGATGTAGTTTGACGGAGCTGTTCCTGGAGCTGGTTTTTCAACCATGCCTGTGATTTCAAACGTTTTACCGTGCTCTGCACCGACAGCGACAACACCATACTGTGAGGTGTGATCAGGGGCGACTTCTTCAACCGCAATGATGTTGCCACCGTGCTTGTCATAGGCTTCAAGCATTTGTGTCATGGAATCTTTGCTCAGCATATCCGGCAGGAGAACGGCAAAAGGTTCATTGCCAATCCATTCACGGGCGCACCAGATCGCATGGCCAAGGCCAAGAGGTTCCTGCTGGCGCGTAAAACTGGTTGACCCGGCATTTGGCAAGTCCCGCATCAAAGCTTCATACTCTTTGATTTTGCCGCGCTCACGTAATGTATGCTGAAGCTCATAAGAAATATCAAAATGATCTTCAATAACGGCCTTGTTTCGACCCGTGACGAAAATGAAATGCTCAATACCAGCAGCTCTTGCTTCGTCGACAACGTGTTGAACCACAGGGCGGTCGACAACAGTCAACATCTCTTTTGGCATAGCTTTCGTTGCGGGTAGAAAACGAGTTCCGAGACCGGCAACAGGGAGAACAGCTTTACGAATACGTTGTTTCATCTGGGTAAAACCACCATAGGAGTTGCACGAGCGTTTTCTTGCCCGTAATTAGGCTAGTGATACACTTTAAAAATGAACGAGACATGAAGCTACGCTCCTACAACCATTGGGGTCAAGGAAGGGTTAATAAACATGACGGTTCTTGTCACTGGCGGTGCGGGATATATTGGCAGTCATACAGCACTGGCTTTGCTGGATGCTGGAGAAAAAGTTGTTGTTCTGGATGATCTGTCCACGGGCTTTGATTTCATGATTCCTGAACAGGCCACCTTTGTTAAAGGGGATATTGGTGATCAGGATTGTGTTGAGACAATCATTAAGCAGTACGGTATTACAGCCGTCATCCATTTTGCTTCAAAGATTGTTGTCTCAGAATCCGTCAGCCAGCCTCTTGAGTATTATGAGACGAATACATCCAAGAGCCGTAATCTGATTGAAACTGTAACCCGCTGTGATGTGAAGCACTTTATCTTCTCATCAACGGCAGCCGTGTATGGCGAGCCTGAAAAAACACCTATTCGCGAAGATGTTTATCTTTCACCCATTAATCCATATGGCCGATCAAAACTGATGGTTGAGTGGATGCTGGCTGATGCGGCTAAGGTTAGCGGGCTAGGTACAGTTGTTCTACGTTATTTTAACGTCGCAGGTGCTGATCCGGCCGGGCGGAGTGGTGAGACAACGCTTCCGGCAACCCATCTTGTGAAACTGGCTGCTCGCGCTGCTCTTGGTAAGCGTGATGGCCTTTCTGTCTTCGGTACTGATTATGCGACGCCTGATGGTTCATGCGTGCGTGATTATGTTCATGTCAGTGATCTGGCAGCAGCTCATGTCGCCGCTCTTAATCACTTGCGCACGGGTGGCGAAAACCTGACATTGAACTGTGGTTATGGTCACGGATTTTCGGTGCTTGAAGTCATTGAAATTGTGAAGCGTATTTCTGGAAATGACTTCCCGGTAAAACATGAAGAGCGCCGCCCCGGAGACCCGGCAGCGCTTGTTGCAGATGGGAGTAAAATCCAGACCCTTTTGGGCTGGGAACCTCAATATGATGATCTCGAGGCAATGGCGAATCACGCATTGGCATGGGAGAAGAAGCTGGTCGCGCGTGGGCTGTAGTCACGAAAATTTTATAGCTGTGTCACCAGCATTATCTCATATAATGTTTAGGTTTTAACCTTTCATTAAGCATAATGTTGTCGGTTAGGTTCAACTGTATGAAAGTTGGAGAAACCTATGACCACACGAGACAGCCAGTCGAGACGCGCATTTGTTGCAGCTCTTCTTGCATCAGGAGCTGCTGCAGCAGCAACTCCTTTGTCTGCACTGGCTAACCAGAGTGGTTTTGATCGGTTTCTTGCCAGTCTCTGGAATGAGGCACGTACTCAGGGAATATCCCGCAAAACCTTTGAAATGGCTTTTGCGGGTGTTGGGCCAAGCGATAAAATAATTGCTCATACGAAAAAGCAGTCAGAGTTCGTTCGTCCCATATGGGAATATATTGATGGTGCTGTTGGCAAGGCAAGGGTCAACCGTGGAGTCGATATGGCAGGTAAATGGGCACAGACCATTGCGCGTGTTGAAAAGAACTATGGCGTTCCCCGAACCGTTATTCTGGGGGTCTGGGGTATGGAGAGCAACTTTGGCAGCTATACTGGCAAGACCTATGTCATACAGGCTTTGGCAAGTCTTGCTTATGTCGGTTACCGAGGTGATTTCTTCCGTAAAGAACTGATTTCAGCATTACGTATTCTGCAGGAAGATCATATCTCCCGTGATATGATGCTTGGTTCTTGGGCTGGTGCCATGGGGCAGACTCAGTTTATGCCCTCAAGCTTCGAGAAATATGCGGTAGATGGTAATGGGGATGGTATTCGCAATATCTGGACATCTGTGCCCGATGCCCTCGCATCAACGGCTAATTACCTCCATATGCACGGCTGGGACCCGCGACTGCCCTGGGGCTTTGAAGTGGTTATTCCAGAAGGTACATATCTGCGCAGTCATCGGCACGATTTTGCAACCTGGCAGAAGCTGGGTGTTCGTCGGGCTGATGGTGGAAAGATGCCCCGTTCCGGTGAAGCGCAGCTTCTGGTGCTGACCGGGATGAATGGCCCCTTATTTCTGGTGACTGATAATTTTGAGGTTATCCGGGCCTATAACTCATCCGATGCTTATGCTCTTGGGGTCAGCCTCTTGGGAGATACGATTTATGGTGGTGGACGTCTCAGGACACCATGGCCTCGGAATGCGCCACGTTTAAGTGCTGCGGAACGGAAAGAAGTACAGCAGCTCCTTCGGCGTAAGGGGTTCTATGCCGGTGAAACAGATGGGAACCACGGAGCCAAAACCCGGGAGGCTATTCGTGCTTTCCAGATTAAATATAACTTGCCAGTCGATGGTTATGCTGACCACCAGTTGCTTGCCTATATGCGTAAGGTAAGGTGACGCATCATAAAAGAGCATTCTCCTGATGCGGATATGCCCTAAATCTGAATCGTAAGATGACTGTTCGGATTGGTTATAGCGGTGCAGATATTTTCTTTAAGGCAGATTGTTCTGATCTTGGGTATTGTGCTGGTTTTCAATACAGCATCAGCACAACCCCGAGATTCACAACAGGATGCATCAACTCCAAGTCGCGGATTTTCCAATATATTTGAACGCCAGCCGCCAAAGGCGGAAGGGTTCAGTTTACGTCGTCTGTTTGGCATTGAGGATGAACCCCAGCCGTCACGGCCCTCAACTGCTCCTGTCAGCAGACCAAAACCAAAAGCGCCAGTTGTACGTAAGCAGCGAGAAAAACCGCAGGCCCAGAACAGAATAATGGTTTTTGGTGATTGGTTGGCTGATAACCTGTCACAAGGTCTGGATGAAACATTTGCGGATATTCCAACAATTGCGATTGATCGCAGAACTTACCCTAATCAAGGCCTGAGCAGTGATAACAGAGGCGGCTGGTTAAAACTGGTGTCAGACTATCTGGCAGGGAAACCAAAAGTTACGATTGCCGTACTGATGATGGGGGTGTCTGACTTAGTGCCAATAGTGGAGAACGGTGAGAAGCATCCTGCTCTGACTGACCCGTGGAAGCGCCTGTATTCTGAGCGCGTCAGTGCCATATTACGGGAGTTCGCCAATAAGGGTGTTCCTGTCGTCTGGGTAGGGCTCCCGCCGGTCAGTGATAATCTGGCCTCTGAACAATATGCTGCAATCAACGCTCTTGTTCAGGATCGGGTGAAAGCCTCCGGTGGATCATTTATAGATATCTGGGCCGGGTTTGTTGATGATGATGGTAAGTTTACGTTTGATGGACCTGACGCCAATGGTGAGCCTACCAAACTTCGTTTAACTGATGGCATCTATTTTACCCGGAAAGGGGCGAATAAAATTGCTTATTATGTTTCTGCTGAAATAAAGCGGCTACTGGGGGGAAATCTTACGAATAGGGATGTCCCAACGGTATTGCCTGACAACAGCCAGAATAACGGCCCGTTTCTCGAAATAGATAAGACTATCATTCCTGAAAGTACATTAACGAACCAAGAGATTGGACCCGTTTTACCTCTGACCAGAACAGATGTATCGCCCAATGGCATTCTGTTGAAAGGAAGGACAGACCTGAATGCGGCCAGTGTCGCACGAAAGGCCTATCGGACAGGGGAGCCTGCTGCCGCTACGCCGGGGCGTATAGATAATTATACGCTTCCGGCGAACTGAGCATTAAAATCAGTTTTTCTGAAACTGCTTCAAGAGTAGTTTGTCGATACGCATGCCATCCATATCGATGATTTCAAAACGCCAGCCATTCCAGTCGAAATAGTCACCTGCAGCAGGAATGCGGCCGAGCTTGTAGAGAGCGAAGCCTGCCAGTGTATGAAAGTCTCCATCTTCTGGTTTTTCACCAAGCTGAAGAACATCAAAAGCCTCATCAACAGGCATCATGCCGTCCATGAGCAGGGAACCGTCTTCACGTACTGTGACTTCTGGCTCCTCATCTTCAATCGCAATATCACCAGCAATGGCTTCGAGCAGGTCAGCCTGAGTGACGATACCTTCAATGGTGCCATATTCATTGACCACGACGGCCATTCTGGTTGGGCGTTCCTTGAAACGTTCAAAGACCTTGAGTACAGGCAAGGATTCATGAATGAATGGAACTTCCTGAACGAGTGCTAATGGATCCAGTTTCTTCTTGTCGAGAATCTGGTCAAGCATATCACGCTTGCCAACAACACCGATCACATTGTCGACGCTGCCACGACTGACCACCAGCTGCTCATGACGACACTCACGGATGGATTCCAGAATATCTTCTTCCGTATCATCGGCATCAATCCAGATGATTTCTGGGCGCGGTGTCATGCAGTCACTGATGCTACGATCACCGAGATTGAAGATACGGTTGGCAACTTCCTGCTGTGCTTCATGCAGAAGTCCTGCTTCCCCACTTGCGGCAACGAGAAGTTTCAATTCTTCTGCTGAATGCAGTGACCCTTCACCGCTTTCGCCATTCAGTCCAACCCGACGTAATAGCCAGTTGCCAAGACCATTGAGGAAAACAATAGCTGGCTTCAGGAGAAACAGGAAGACATTGAGAGGGCGGACAACCCAGAGAGCTGTCAGCTCACTACGCTGAAGTGCAAGGCTCTTTGGTGCAAGCTCTCCCAGCACAATGTGCAGGGTTGTGATGATGGCGAACGAGATGATGATTGCAATAACGTGAGAGCCGGTTAAAGCCCAAGTTCCCGGTAAGATCTGGAGAAGCGGTTCAATCAGATGAGCGAGTGCGGGTTCACCAATCCAGCCAAGAGCCAGCGATGAAATGGTAATGCCGAGCTGGGTTGCAGCGAGATTGGCATCCAGATTATCAAGTGTTTTATGAAGGGCAGCAGCATTTGTACGCTTTTGTGCGACAAGCTCTGCGACACGGCTGCGTCGTACGGCTACGAGTGAAAACTCTGCGGCTACGAAAAATCCGTTGGCGAAAACGAGAATGAAAACAGAAAGAATCTTCAAAATACTAAGAGTCGTATCGTCGACGGTAAACATGATCTCCTTCGCTCTGCGCATTGCGCAAGACTGGCCAGTAATGCAAGAAAAGCGCCAGTTGGCCTCCAGCGCTTGATTTTCAAGGCCCGTTTATAATGAGCCTGATTTTTCATTTTACAATATAGAGGCAAATTAAAGCAAGTATACTCTTATAAAGTTAGTGCTGGCTCCCTAAGCTAAAATAATAACGCCGCCTCTATAACTGAGGCGGCGTTATTGGAAAGTGCTGTCTTCAAAATTTAGCGTGGTAGGTTGGTTGTGCCCATCAGGGCCTCATCAATGGCTCTGGCAGCCTGCCGCCCTTCACGGATTGCCCAGACAATCAGGGATTGTCCGCGGCGCATATCACCGGCTGCAAAGACATTGTCGAGTGAGGTGCGGTAGTCCCGCTCATTGGCGACAACAGTCTGGCGCTTACTGATCTCCAAGCCTTGTTCTGACAGAAGACCTTCCAGTGGGGAGCCGGCAAAACCAATGGCAAGGAAAGCGAGATCAGCCTGAATGATGAATTCAGTTCCTTCAATCGGAACACGCTTTTCATCGACACGGGCACAACGGACGCCAGAGAGAACACCTTTCTTCTCAACCATGCCAAGAGTTGCAGCCTGAAATTCACGCTCAGCACCTTCTGCCTGGCTTGAGGAGACGCGCATCTTGGTTGGCCAGTAAGGCCAGACTGTCAGCTTATCTTCCTGCTCTGGTGGCTTGGGGCGGATATCAAGTTGTGTAACGGATAAGGCACCTTGACGGAAAGCTGTACCCACGCAGTCGGAGGCCGTATCGCCACCGCCGATGACGACGACGTGTTTGCCGGCTGCATGAATATCCTCATCCTCAAATGCTTCTTCCATCAGGCGCTTATTCTGTTGTGTCAGATAAGGCATGGCATAGTGAACGCCTTTGATTTCCTGTCCGGAAATCTCGGGATCACGCGGGTTTTCTGCTCCACCTGCCAGAAGGACGGCATCAAACTCAACCCGCAGAGATTCAAGCGTACGGGTGACGCCAACATTCACGCCGCAGTTGAAGGTAACGCCTTCTGCTTCAAGCTGATTGATGCGGCGGTCAATATGGTATTTCTCAAGTTTGAAATCGGGAATACCATAACGCAGCAGGCCACCCGGGCGTGCCTCACGCTCAAAAACATGTACGTCATGACCAACGCGTGCAAGCTGCTGTGCGGCAGCTAAACCGGCAGGGCCAGAACCAACAATGGCAACACGCTTACCTGTCTGCGTTGGAGAGGGGGCAGGCTTAATCCAGCCCATTTCCCAGGCCTTATCGGCAATAGCCTGCTCAATTGTCTTAATGGTGACAGGTGCATTCTCAAGATTGAGTGTGCAGGCTTCTTCACAGGGAGCCGGGCAGGCACGGCCCGTAAATTCAGGGAAGTTGTTGGTGGAGTGCAGGTCCTGAGCGGCCTGTTCCCACTTGTTGTGGTAGACCAGATCATTCCAGTCAGGAATCTGGTTGTTGACCGGACAGCCTGTCGGGCCGTGGCAATAAGGGACGCCACAATCCATACAGCGGGCGGCCTGCTTTTTGAGATCAGGCTCATCCAGTGCAAGCGTGAACTCGTTGAAGTGGCGGATGCGTTCGCCTGCAAGCTGATACTTCTGCTCAAGACGATCATATTCTAGAAAACCGGTGACCTTGCCCATGGCAGTGTTGCTCCGTTTCTTAAATTATTCTGCGGCCTGCATTGAGCGGGCGCGTTCCATTTCACGCAATGCGCGACGATATTCGACTGGCATGACCTTGACGAACTTGGAGCGATACTCTTCCCAGTTATCAAGAATCTGGCGTGCGCGGGTCGATCCCGTATAGGTGAAATGGTTTGAGATAAGTTGCATCAGACGCTCTTCATCGTGACCTGACATATTGGCCAGAATGTCGATACGCCCTTTGGTTTCAAGATCACCGCCATGATGGAGAAGGCGACGGTTTAAGTCTTCCTCTTCCTCGACAGGTTCAAGATCAACCATTGACAGGTTACAGCGTGCGCTGAATGAATTGTCCTCATCCAGAACATAGGCAATGCCACCTGACATACCTGCTGCAAAGTTACGACCGGTCTGGCCGATAACGACAACAACACCGCCTGTCATATATTCACAGCCATGATCACCTGTGCCTTCGACAACGGCAACTGCCCCGGAGTTGCGGACGGCGAAACGTTCGCCTGCAACACCCCTGAAGTAAGCTTCACCAGCAATGGCACCATAGAGAACGGTATTGCCAACGATAATGGATTTTTCAGGTGAAGCTTTGCAGTTTGGGTCAGGTTTGACAATCAGCTTGCCACCAGAGAGACCCTTGCCGACATAGTCATTGCCATTGCCTTCAAGATTAAAGGTAACACCTGCTGCGAGCCATGCACCGAAGCTTTGACCAGCTGTGCCCTTCAGGGACACATTGATCGTGTCTTCTGGAAGACCCTCGTGCCCGTATTGCTGAGCAACAATACCGGAAAGCATGGCGCCAGCTGAGCGGTCAGAGTTCACAATGGTTGTTTCAATTGTCACCGGTTTCCCGGTTTCAATTGCAACCTGTGCCTCTTTGATCAGCTTGCGATCAAGGATTTTCTCAATCGGATGCTGCTGGTTTTCAATATTTCGGATGGCAACATCAGCAGAAACTTCTGGCTGATGGAAGATATCCGTAAAGTCGAGACCATTAGCCTTCCAGTGCTTGATTGCGTGGTTACGGTCGAGCGCTTCAACCTTACCCGTCATTTCATCAAGGGTTCTAAACCCAAGCTGAGCCATCAATTCACGGACTTCTTCAGCAACGAAGAAGAAGTAATTGACGATATGTTCAGGCAATCCCTTGAAGCGCTTACGTAAAACAGGGTCTTGCGTCGCAACGCCAACCGGGCAGGTGTTCAGGTGACACTTGCGCATCATGATACAACCGGAAGCGATCAACGGTGCGGTTGAGAAGCCAAATTCATCAGCGCCGAGAAGTGATGCAATGATGACATCGCGTCCAGTTCTCAAACCACCATCTGCCTGAAGACGAATACGTCCACGTAGGCGGTTCAGCACCAGCGTCTGCTGGGTTTCCGCAAGGCCGATTTCCCAAGGAGAACCGGCATGCTTGATGGAAGTGAGAGGCGAGGCACCCGTACCACCATCAAACCCGGAGATTGTGATGTGATCAGCACGGGCTTTGGCAACACCGGCGGCAACCGTACCAACACCGACTTCTGATACCAGCTTGACCGAGATATCTGCGGCCGGATTAACATTCTTCAGATCAAAGATCAGCTGAGCCAGATCTTCGATTGAGTAGATGTCATGGTGTGGTGGTGGAGAGATCAGGCCGACACCCGGTGTGGAGTGACGGACCTTGGCGATCTTGGCATCAACCTTATGACCGGGGAGCTGCCCACCTTCACCAGGCTTGGCACCCTGTGCCATCTTGATCTGGATGACATCACCGTTGACCAGATACTCTGTCGTAACACCAAAGCGGCCAGAGGCCACCTGCTTGATTGCAGACCGCTTGGAACGCCCATCAGGCATTGGCTTGAAACGAACAGGCTCTTCACCGCCTTCGCCTGTGTTTGACTTTGCACCCATGGTGTTCATGGCAATTGCCATTGTCTCATGGGCTTCACGAGACAGGGAGCCAAAGGACATGGCGCCTGATGAGAAGCGCTTGACGATTTCCTGAGCTGCTTCCACTTCTTCAACCGGGATGGCTTTACGGCCAATCTCTTCTGCTGTGCGAATGCGGAACAGGCCACGGATTGTTTTCAGGTGTTTATCCTGATCTGAGACCAGACGTACATATTCATCATATGTTGCCCGCGAGTTGATACGGACAGAGTGCTGAAGTTTGGCAATGGCATCCGGGCTCCAGACGTGTGCTTCACCACGCTGACGGAAGGCATATTCACCACCGACACTCAGGGCATCGCGGTGCAGGAGTGATTTACCGAAAGCTTCTTCATGACGTGCAACAGTTTCGCGGGCAATCTCTTTAATGCCGATGCCGCTGATTGTTGAGGCTGTGCCGAAAAAGTGTTTGTCAACGAGGTGAGTATCCAGGCCAACAGCATCAAAGATCTGGGCTCCACAGTAGGACTGGAAAGTGGATATGCCCATCTTGGACATCACCTTGAGGAGGCCCTTATCAATCGACTTGATATAACGCTTGATGATTTCCTCTTCATCAACCTCTTCGGGCAGATCCTCTTTCATGGCAAGGAGCGTATCAAATGCCAGATAAGGATTGATGGCTTCTGCACCATAACCAGCCAGACAGGCAAAGTGATGAACTTCACGCGGTTCTGCGGTTTCAACCACAAGCCCAACGGAGGTTCTCAGACCTTTACGGATAAGGTGGTTATGAACGGCAGCTGTTGCGAGAAGGGCAGGGATTGCAATCCGGTCCGGGCCAACCATACGGTCAGACAGGATGATGATGTTGTAGCCGCCATGAACCGCAGCTTCAGCCCGGTCGCAGAGGCGATCAACCGTATCTTCCATACCATCAATGCCCTGCTCTGACGGGTAGGTGATATCAATGGTCTTGGTATCAAAACGATCTTCGAAGTGGCCGATACAGCGGATTTTCTCGAGATCATCGTTCGTTAGGATTGGCTGGCGGACTTCAAGACGCTTGCGGCGTGACGTGCCTTCAAGATCAAAGATATTCGGGCGAGGGCCGATGAATGAGACAAGGCTCATCACAAGCTCTTCACGGATCGGGTCAATCGGTGGATTGGTGACCTGCGCAAAGTTCTGCTTGAAGTAGGTGTAAAGCAGCTTTGATTTATTCGACAGGGCTGAGATTGGTGTATCCGTGCCCATTGAACCAACAGCTTCCTGACCTGTGACAGCCATTGGCTGCATGATCAGCTTTAAATCTTCCTGCGTGTAACCGAAGGCCTGCTGACGATTGAGCAAAGATACGTCTGAGCGGGCAGAGCGCGCCTGAACAGGATTCAGCTCTTCAAGGAATATCTGCGTCTTCTTCAGCCAGTCCTTATAAGGGTGAGCCGTTGCAAGGTCTTTCTTGATATCCTCATCGGCAATGATTTTACCCTTTTCAAGGTCAATCAGAAGCATCTTGCCGGGCTGAAGACGCCACTTCTCAATGATGTCTTCTTCCGGAATTGGCAGAACACCCATCTCGGAAGCAAGAACGACAAGACCATCTTTTGTGACGATATAGCGGGCTGGGCGCAGGCCATTACGGTCAAGTGTTGCACCGATCTGGCGACCATCAGTAAAGGCGATGGCGGACGGGCCATCCCATGGCTCCATCAAAGCTGCATGGTATTCATAGAAAGCACGGCGCTCTTCATCCATAAGAGGATTACCAGCCCATGCCTCAGGAATAAGCATCATCATGCCGTGGGCGAGGGAGTAGCCCCCCTGAACCAGAAACTCGAGGGCATTATCGAAACATGCCGTATCGGACTGCCCTTCATAAGAAATCGGCCACAGCTTTGAGATATCGTTTCCAAACAACTCACTGTCGACTGATGCCTGGCGGGCTGCCATCCAGTTAACATTGCCCCGTAATGTATTGATCTCACCGTTATGGGTAACCATGCGATAGGGGTGAGCAAGCTGCCATGTCGGGAATGTGTTGGTGGCAAAGCGCTGGTGCACCATGGCCAGTGCGCTTTCAAAGCGCGGATCCTGAAGATCTTTGTAATAAGCCCCAAGCTGGGTCGCAAGAACCATCCCCTTGTAGACAACCGTTTGTGACGAGAGGCTGACAGGATAGTACTGATGCATGCGCGCATCTTTGAGATCATAGACAGCGTTGGAAACCACTTTGCGCAGAAGGAATAATCTGCGTTCAAAGGCAGCACGGTCTTCGTTCTCTTTCGCCTTACCGATAAAGACCTGACGGTGAACCGGTTCACTGGCAAGAACCGCTTCGCCCAGATCGGAATTATCGACAGGGACATCGCGCCAGCCAAGTAAGGTCAGGCCTTCGGCAGTGATAACTTTCGCGAATAAGTCTTCAATCAGAGCACGGGCATCGGCATCTCTTGGCATGAATAATTGTCCGACACCATAGTCACCGGGTTCAGGTAACCAGACGCCGAGTTTGGCACATTCTGCAACGAAGAATTTATGCGGAATCTGAACCATGATACCGCAGCCGTCGCCCATCTTGGGATCAGCGCCGACAGCGCCACGGTGATCAAGATTTTTGAGTACCTCAAGACCCTGTTCGACAATCCTGTGGCTTTTCTTGTTGTGCATGTTTGCAACAAAGCCCATGCCACAGGCGTCTTTTTCACGGGCCGGGTTATACAAGCCCTGTTTTCGAGGGAGGCCGGGGCCACGTGCTTTAATGGTTGCCATATCTGCATCCATTACAGTGTTCTCCGGGAGACTTTGAAGAGACTGGTCATCTCTCGACATGTCTTTGTTCATCCTCGACCTCACATAAAAATCATAAAGGTGCTCACATTTTCAGCGGGGAGTGGAGCTTCGGGGCAGAAGAACCTTTTACCCGCCGGTTTGTTTGGGGCGGGTATTTCACCCACTCCAGGCGGGGTTTTCGTGGCAGTTTCAGCCGCGATCATCCCGCGCTACCCGTGTTTTTCGGGTAGCTGGTTCGGTAATTCGTTTTGTTGTCGTCAGAGTAAGTATGACAGGACGAAACATCGAAAACCTCGGGTAGGACCAATGTGCCAACGGGTATTGGCTAAAAGGGACAGCAATGCTGTCCTAACTAGGCCACATTGGCAGATTTCTAAATTAGGCACAAGTGGTATTTAGTCATAAAAAGAAAGAAGATTGCGATTTTATGACGCTGTTAGAAATAAATGGCATTATATTTGGTTGTTTGTGTAATTCGAGAATGCTTATGAATTGCTGAAAAACTGTAAAATTAAGGGTTTTAAAGCAATTGCCATGTTATGACACTTTTTCTCTCATCCATTAGTTCATAGATCACGTAAGGGATTACGATTGGTGGTAATGAGGATGATCGGTCAGTTTAATGTTTCAGGGTGATGTGATGGATTTCGGTTCCGATAACTTTTGGGGTGCGAGTGATCAGGTTCTCGCTGCCTTGGCCGCTGCAAATGAACGCTCGGCTTCTCCTTATGGAAGTGATGTCGTTACCAAACGGGTGGAACAGAAGTTTTCTGAAATTTTTGAGCATGATGTTCGTGTGTTTCTCGTTGCAACCGGGACAGCTGCGAATGCTCTGTCACTCGCTGGTTGTGTACCGCCCTGGGGGATGACGGTATGTCATAGTGAAGCTCATATTAATACCGATGAATGTGGAGCACCGGAATTCTTTACCCATGGTGCGAAGCTGGCAACTATTCCCGGCGTTGCGGGCAAGATGTCTGCCAGTGCAATTGAGAGTTTTGTCAGTGGCCTGTCTGATGGTGTTTATCAGATGCCTGCTAAGGCGGTTTCCATTTCTCAGCTAACGGAAGCAGGAACACTTTACAGCCTTGAGGAAATCAAAGCGATTTCTGCAGTTTGTCGTAAGCGTGATCTGCCTCTCCATATGGATGGAGCAAGGTTTGCCAATGCACTTGTATCACTTGGCTGCACAGCTGCTGAGATGACCTGGAAGAGTGGTGTAGATATTCTATCTTTTGGCGGTAGCAAAAACGGATGCTTTGCGGCAGAAGCGATTGTTGTTTTCAAGAAAGATCTGGCGCCAGATATGGATTACCTTCGTAAGCGCGCGGGCCAGACGCTTTCAAAGGGGCGTTTCTTGGCTGCCCAGTTTGAAGGGTATTTTGCTGATGACCTTTGGCTGAAAAATGCGATTCACGCCAATGCGATGGCATCATTGATGAAACAGGGACTGGACAGTATTTCTGGTGTCAGGCTTCCTTGGGCTGTGCAGGGTAATCAGCTCTTCCCGATAATCAGTAAAAAGGCCTTCGCTGTATTAGGAGAGGCTGGTGCCACGTGTTTTGACTGGCATAGTGCTAGTCTGCCAGAGGGTGAAAAAGTCGGTGCCGATGAAGTGATGGTTCGATTGGTGACATCTTTTGCAACCAAACCGGAAGATGTTGAACGGTTCATCGGTATTCTCAAAACATCAAATTAATGGAAACTATTTCTGTCTTCTGTATGATGTTCAGGTGAGTGCTAGGGAAGGTCCGACAAAACGGATGTCTGTTTTTCAGATAGATGAATTTCTGGATACGCTGGGTGAAGAGGCATTTATGGATGCTAATTCGCTCCGTAAGGCTTTGGCCCCAAAGCTGAAAGACATGCTGCAAAGCGGACATGCCGAAGCAGAGCGTTTTCTCATCCGTAAAAAAAATGGCATTGCCTGTGCCCAGCGCTTATCTGCACAGATGGATCAGATCATCCATATTGCTTACGTCGCAATTGTTGAGCGTCTTTATAAACGAGCCAATCCTTCAAGTTCTGAACGTCTTGCTATTGTTGCGACAGGCGGCTACGGCCGGGACACATTAGCGCCCGGGTCTGATGTCGATCTGCTGTTTTTGCTGCCCTACAAGCAGACGGACTGGAGTGAGGGCATCATTGAGACAATGCTTTATCTTCTATGGGATTTAAAGCTTAAGGTTGGACATGCCACCCGATCAGTCGATGACTGTATCAATGAGGCAAAGGGTGACATCACGATCAGAACCTCCTTACTGGAAGCCCGCTTTCTCTTTGGAAACAAAGAGCTGTTCGAGGAAATGGAAAGCCGTTTTCAGGCTGACATTGTTCGCTCAACAGCTGCTGAATTTGTTGAAGCCAAACTCAAAGAGCGAGATGAACGTATTGTTCGGGTTGGTGCTTCCCGATATCTGGTTGAGCCAAACGTTAAGGACGGGAAAGGGGGATTGCGCGATCTCCATACGCTGTTCTGGATCGTCAAATATGTCTATGGCACAGCGGATATGGAAGAGCTGATAAAGCTCGGAATGATGGAAGAGGAAGCCCGGATTGCTGAAAGATGTACCGAGTTTCTCTGGCGTGTGAGGTGCCACATGCATTTTGCGGTTGGACGTGCGGAAGAACGTCTGACCTTTGATCTGCAGCCGATTATCGCCAAGCGAATGGGGTATAAGGGTCGTAGTGGTCTTTCAAGCGTTGAGCGCTTCATGAAAGCCTACTTCCTTATTGCTAAAGATGTTGGTGATCTGACAGCGGCACTCTGTGCGATACTTGAATCACAGCAGACAAAAAAGAAGCCGCTGCTAAACCGTATTGTTGCTCCGCTGAAGCGGCGGAAGAAAAACATACTGGGTGAGGATGATCTGGATTTCGTTGTCGACAATGACCGGATCAACGTTATCTCTGGTGCTTTCTCCCGCGATCAGATGAATCTGATCAAGCTGTTCTGGTTGTCGAGCCGGCATAATCTGCCAATCCATCCCGATGCCAAACGTCAGGCCTCCGTGCATGCCAAGGAGATCGGTCCGGCACTACGCAGAAGCAAGGAAGCCAACAGGCTGTTTCTGGACATTCTGACATCCAAGAACTTTCCCGAAGTTGTACTGCGTGCCATGAATGAAGCAGGCGTACTCGGGCGGTTTGTTCCTGAGTTTTCCCGTGTTGTCGCGATGATGCAGTTTAATATGTATCATCACTACACGGTTGATGAGCACCTCCTGCGCTGTATTGGTGTGATATCGGAAATTGAACATGGCAAGCTTGGGCATGAGCATCCGGTTGCTCATAGTATTTTCAAGACATTGCATCATCGTAGAGCACTTTATGTTGCAGCTTTTCTGCATGATATCGCCAAAGGTCGGCCAGAAGATCACTCCGAGGGCGGGGCGCGTATTGCGCAAAAACTATGCCCAAGATTTGGGTTGTCACCATCTGAGACAGACACGGTTGTCTGGCTTGTGCGCTATCACTTATTGATGTCTGACACGGCACAAAGACGTGATCTCTCAGACCCTATGACTATCAAAAATTTTGCTTCTGTTGTTCAGACAATGGAACGGTTACGTCTGCTTTTGATTTTGACTGTTGCGGATATTAAGGCTGTTGGTCATGGTGTCTGGACGGGTTGGAAAGGTGAGCTGTTACGCTCTCTCTATTATGAAACCGAGATTGCACTTGGTGGTGGGGAGACCATGAAAATTGGTCAGCGTATTGATGCGGCCAGACGGACATTGCGTGACGCTTTGCCAGAGTGGAGCGAAGACAACTTCAAGATTTATGCAGACAGACACAGTAAGGCTTACTGGACAACGGTGGAGCCTGCTCGTCAGGTCAAACATGCGCTGATGATGTCTGCAATGGAAGAGCGTGGTGATACCGTTTTGACAACGGTTGAGACAGATCACTTCCGTGGAGTGACAGAGCTTTTTGTTATTTCTCCTGACCATCCAAGGCTTTTGACGATTATCACCGGAGCCTGTACCGCTGCCGGGGCCAATATTGTTGATGCCAAAATCTTCACCACCAATGACGGAACGGCGCTTGATACGATTGTTATTTCCCGCGCGTTTGATCGGGATGAAGATGAAATGCGGCGCGGACAGCGTATCGCCCAGACAATTGAAAAGGGGCTGAAGGGGCAGGTCCGGATTGCTGATTTTGTGAAGAGCAGAAAACCCTCATCCCATAAGGCCGCACAGGCTGCCAAGACTTTCCGGTTAGGGGCTGAAGTTGTCATTGATAATGCGCTTGCCAGCCGACAGACCGTTTTGGAGGTTTCAGGGCTTGACCGTCCCGGACTGCTTTATGATCTGACATCAACGATTGGGCGGCTTAATCTCAATATCGCTTCAGCTCATATTGCCACTTATGGTGAGAAGGCGGTGGATGCCTTTTATGTGACGGATTTGCTTGGCACCAAGATTGTTCACCCAAGCCGCCAGAATACGATCCGTAAAGCCTTGATGGAGGTTTTCGCGGATGAGCATTATAAGAAATAGTGGCTTTCCGGGCTTATTTCACAAGCATGGCAAAAAATATCCCGCTGTGAGCATGAATCGCGATCTTCAATCTTGATTTGTCGGCTCGGAACCTCAATATGAAGAACAGTCCAATTTAATCAGCATGACGAGAATATGAGCGAACAGAACCATAATCCGGAAAACGAACAGAACATCCCTCCAGCACAGGAAGAGGCCAAAGCCGAAGGCGTTACGACGCCTGAACAGGCGGTTGAACTCATTACTGCTCTTGAGGCAGAGAGGAATGATCTGAAAGACAAGCTCCTGCGTACGTTGGCTGATATGGAGAATCTCCGTCGCCGTACGGCAAAGGAGATATCGGATGCGCGCGTCTACAGCACAACCAATTTTGCTAAAGACATGCTGACGGTTGCCGATAATATCCGCCGTGCACTTGATGCTATGCCCAAGGAGGCCCTTGAAGCTGCTGATGCTGCCGTAAAGGGCCTTGTTGAGGGTGTTGAGCTGACAGAGCGTGATCTGCTTAATACGCTTGACCGCCATGGCGTTAAAAAGCTTGATCCAATGAACCAGAAGTTTGACCCGAACTTCCATCAGGCAATGTTTGAAATTCCTGATGCAACGGTTCCGTCAGGCACGGTACTTCAGGTCGTTCAGACTGGTTATGCAATTGGTGATCGTGTCCTGCGCCCGGCTATGGTTGGTGTTGCTAAGGGTGGGCCTAAAGCTGCAGCAAACGAGGAAAACAGTACAGATCATTCTGCCAGCTGATAAATATTAATTTGTATAAATTTAAGCCCAGTCTGTTTCTGATAGACTGGGCTTTTTTGTATGCATAAAGATATGAAAATAAAAAATAATTTATTATCTAGATGGGCATGAAATGATTGATACTTCAAAGACTCTTACATTTAAAAGCTCTCCAAAGCAGCTGATCCTCGCGATGATCGGGTGTGATGTATTTATCCTGCTTGGTATCTTGATGGGGCTGAACGTGTTTGAGCCTTCTTTAGGTTTAAGCGAAAGCCCAGATTTCCTAATTGGTTATATTGGCGCTGCGTTGTTCTTTCTCTTTTCGTTGCTGATTATGCGGAGGTTACTGACCAGCAATGGAAAAGATGTCATCACAATTTCTCCTGCCGGTATTATTGATACGCGTATAGCGGCAAGTATTATTCCTTGGCAGGCAATTCTGAATATCTCGACTTGGGAATATCAAAGGCAGAAGATCATCGTTCTTACTGTTGATCCGCTCTTTGAACAGAAGCTTTCCTTGACGCGAATGGCCCGTATGACACGTACTGCCAATGCAAGGCTGGGAGCTGATGGCCTATGCATAACAGCGGCAGGTTTGAAGACTAGTTATGATGAGCTGTTTGGTCTTATCGTGGCTTACAGGAAGGACAGGCGATGATGTTGCGGGCGTTCAACCTGAGAATGGCAAATAAAAAACCCGGTTAAAACCGGGTTTTTTAAACCTTATTTCAGAAAGGCTTAGCCCTGACGAGCCTTGAAGCGCTTCTGTGTCTTGTTGATGACGTAAATGCGGCCCTTGCGACGAACCATCTGGTTGTCACGGTGACGGGCGACAATCGCCTTAAGTGAATTACGGATCTTCATCGTCCGATCTCCTACCACCGGGGTCTCGGGAGACCGACCGGAAATGAAAACAAATGGTGGGCACGGCTGGGATTGAACCAGCGACCCCTACGATGTCAACGTAGTGCTCTCCCGCTGAGCTACGCGCCCTAAGGTCAAAGACTTAACGCCTTTCCTTATGTGTGGAGGCCGATATAGCCGCTTGTGCGCGAATACGCAAGCCGTTCGGCGTAATTTTTTATGCTGCCATCAACTTTTCTACCTCATTGACAAGTTCTCTGAGGTGAAATGGCTTGGAAAGGACCTTGGCATCTTTTGGTGCACGGGCATCCGGATTAAGGGCAACTGCTGCAAAACCGGTGATAAACATGACTTTTATGTCAGGATCGAGCTCTGTTGCGCGGCGCGCCAACTCAATACCATCCATTTCCGGCATGACGATATCTGTCAACAGCAGTTCAAAAGGTTCTTCACGAAGACGGTTATAGGCTGAAAGGCCATTATCAAAATCAGCAACGTCATAGCCGGCATTCTGCAGGGCTTTGACCAGGAACCGACGCATATCGTTATCGTCTTCAGCAAGGAGAATCTTCATGATGATACTTCGTATTACTTTCCGGCTGTGCCGTTGCAAACCCTCTCGGGAATCACATTAGCACGATACTGAAACTCTTGTTCTCCTCCTTAATGCCTGCAGTCGGTAAACAAGCGGTGAAGGTCAGGACAAATTTTGATGTTTTTGGTCATAATTGCTTATAAATTGCTGCCAGCTGTGGAACACTTGCTTGGGTTAAGGCATTTTCGCGTTATATAGATATGAAATTTGGTGACACAGCTCAGGGAGGAAACGGTTTGTTTAATACAAATAATTCCCGATTCTCTCCGCCCTTTACGGTCTATGAACCGTCGCAGCTGACAACGCCATTAGTTTTTAATGTTCCGCATTCAGGGTCTGTCTATCCAGAAGATTTTGTTGCCAACTCGCGCCTGAATAACGTTTCATTACGACGTTCTGAAGATGCCTTTCTGGATCACCTTTACCGTCCAATGACCGCCCTGGGGGCTCCTGTTTTGTCTGCTCATTTTCCTCGCGCCTATATTGACGTGAACCGCGAGCCATTTGAACTGGAGCCACGCCTGTTTGAGGGTAAACTGCCAACGTACGCTAATACACGCTCTACCCGTGTGCTTGCCGGACTTGGAACAATTCCCCGTATTGTTGCTGATGGATATGAAATCTATCGCGGAAAGCTCTCAATTGAGGAAGGTCTGCACCGAATCGAGACACTGTACAGACCATATCATGCAACATTGCGGGCATTGCTGGACAGAACGATTTCTTCCTTTGGGTTTGCCATTCTGATTGATTGTCACTCTATGCCATCCGCCAGTTTGCCAATGACGAATGGTATGAAACCTGACGTGGTGCTTGGAGATCGTTTCGGGACAAGCTGCTCCGGCCATCTTATAGATATTGTTGAGGTTCTTTTTGCAGAGCAGGGGTATCAGGTCGCACGTAATAAACCTTATGCGGGCGGCTTTATAACCGAGTTTTACGGTGACCCTGCCTCTGGCTGTCATGCCTTGCAGATTGAACTAAATAGGACGCTCTATATGAACGAAGGACTAATTGAGCCTCTAGCAGAGTTTTCTAATATTGCGGGCGATGTCTGGCAGATATTCAGCCAGATTGTCGAAATAATAGGTGAACGTAATGACGAAACATACGTTGCCGCAGAATGATCAGTGCTAAAAGAGTTTTGCTCTCTGGCCTGAAGTTTAGGGAATAACAAGAAGGTAATACGACGTTCTGCGCCGTATTGCGCATTGAGCCAGGCAATAAATTTTGGATGCCAGCTTGCTCCTTCAGGTTGTATCGCTAAGATAGCATCTTTGATATCAACTGAAGTTCATTTCATGCCACAACCAGATTTCCTACCCTTTATTCATAAACTTGCCTCTGCTTCCGGAGAAGAGATTTTACCGTTTTTCCGGAATCATGTTCAGGCGGAGAATAAGGCTTCTGGCAATGCTTTTGATCCCGTAACAGAGGGGGATCGGGCTGGTGAAGTTGTCATGCGTGATATGATCACCAAAGCATACCCTGAGCATGGCATTATTGGTGAAGAATTTGGTATCAGTAATCCAGATTCTGATTATATCTGGGTGCTTGATCCGATTGACGGAACACGTTCATTTATTGCAGGTGTACCCACATGGGGGACATTGGTCGGTCTGCTTCATAAGGGGAAGCCTGTTGCCGGTATGATGGCACAGGCATTTACGGGTGAGCGATTTTATGGGGATGGGCACTCTGCCTTTTCTAAAAATAACTACGGAACAAAGCCCTTAAAAACCCGGGAATGCACTTCTTTAGGGCATGCAACGCTTTTTACGACTGATCCGCGTATGTTCAAAGGGCGTGAGCGTGAAGCCTATTTGAGTATTGAGAACCAAGTGCAATTGGCGCGCTTCAGTGCTGATTGTTATGCTTATTGTATGGTCGCAGGTGGCTTTGCCGATCTGGTAATTGAAACAGAACTGAAGCCGCATGACATTGTTGCCCTCATTCCAATTATTGAAGGGGCGGGGGGGATTATCTCGTCCTGGACAGGTGGGCCTGCAACAGAAGGCGGGAATATTATTGCTGCAGGTGACAAGCGTATCCATGAGGAAGCATTGAAATTATTTGCCTGATTAAACCGGTCTGAAAAATTTATAGAGAAAACTTTCTCTTGTCAGATGCGTAATCTGTCCTAATTCCACCATATGAGTTGCAAGGGTGCAATTATGGTGATTTTGGAATATTTTCCTATTCAGCGTAAGATTGCCAGAGAAGCATTGAATGATCTCTGGGAATGCCATCAACAATACGGGCTAGGTTGCGTTGAATGATGAAGAATAAAATTTCTCTCTTGCTTGCGACACTTATGATGCTGGCAGCAGGAGGTACAGAATCTTTTGCAAATGATGCTGAGCCGGTCAAAACAGAGAATACCCAAACATGGAACTTGATCATTAGCCCCTATGTATGGGCAGCTTCTCTTAATGGTAATGCAGCCTTGGCTGGCCGCTACTCACACGTCGATATTCCTTTTTCTGATGTAATCCACCATCTTGACTATGCTCTTATGGGGAATGTTGAGCTGACGAACAGCCAGTGGGGCGTGTATGGTGATTTTCAGCATGTTCAGACCAGCCAGAAAGAGAAAGTTTATCAGCAGACGCTTGGTTTACGTGTAACCACAACGAATATTGCTTTTGGTGCCTACTACCGTATCTTTGAGCAGCCATTGGGTGGAGATACGGTTTTTGGCCGACCACGCCGTATTGCCATTGAGCCAACAGCTGGTGTGCGCTGGACCAAACTGAACGTACATGCAAAAGCGATTGGCCTGCAGACTGTTAAAAGGGCCGACTGGTTTGACCCCTTTGTGGGCCTGCGTATCAGCGCAGACCTGACAGACAGATGGAATCTGTTTGTTTCAGGAAATGTTGGTGGGTTCGGTGCGGGTTCAGACATCAGCTATGATGTGCAGGCCTATTTAGGATACCGAACATTTATTTTTGGCCAGCCGACTATTTTGCGTATGGGATATCGCTGGCTTTATCAGGATTATGAATCTGACGATTTTACCGGCAACAAGTTTCGCTGGAAAATAAACCAACATGGCCCTGCTATAGGGTTCTCTATGCGTTTCTAATTAATTCAATGCCTGGACGGGTAACAGTCCATTATGGCTACAGGAGGTTTGAATGAAGACGTTCCTTTCCGTGAAGAAGACATTGGTAACAGGGCTTTGTGCGGTACTTTTATCAACATCCGCCATCCAGAGTTATGCCTGCACGCGCCTTGTCTATCTTGGCCCCAATGATAATATTATTACGGCGCGTTCCATGGACTGGAAGTATGAGATTGATACCAATCTATGGGTCTTCCCGCGTGGTATGGAACGTAATGGTGAGGTTGGACCAAACTCCATCAAATGGACATCAAAATATGGCAGTGTCGTTGCCAGTGGCTATGACGTTTCAACGACAGATGGTGTCAATGAGGCGGGCCTTATGGCCAATGTTCTCTGGCTGGTAGAATCTCAATATCCAAAACTGGATAATAAAAAACCCGGACTGACAATTGCAGCCTGGGCTCAATATGCGCTTGATAATTATGCGACTGTTGCCGAGGCCGTTGCCGATCTTGAAAAAGAGCCTTTTACAATCGTGACGGATAATGTTCCCGGTGAAAAACGTATGACAACGCTGCATCTGTCATTATCTGATGCGACAGGTGACAGTGCGATTATTGAATACATTGATGGTAAGCAGGTTATTCATCATGGCCGCCAGTATCAGGTTATGACGAATTCGCCCACTTTTAACGAGCAGCTGGCTTTGAATGAATACTGGAAACAGATTGGTGGTACAGTATTCATGCCGGGAACCAATCGCGCGGCTGACCGGTTTGCCCGTGCATCTTTCTACGTGAATGCTATTCCGAAAGAAGAAAATACAAACCGGGCTCTAGCCAGTGTTTTTAGTGTTCTGCGAAATGTATCCGTGCCTTATGGCATTGCAACCGATGAAGAACCTAATCTGTCATCCACCCGGTGGCGGACTGTTTTTGATCATAAGCGGAAACTGTATTTCTTTGAATCAGCTGTGACGCCCAATACCTTCTGGATTGACCTGAAAAGTATAGATTTCTCGGCCGATAAGGGAAAGGTTATGAAGCTTGATCTTGGAAAAAGCCAGGATCACACCTATTCCGGTAACGCTACCAAGGATTTTAAGCCTTCGAAGCCTTTTGAATTTCTTGGGGTGAAGTAAGCTTACCGGGGATGAAGGCATCAAAAGCTGCCCAGAAGGCTTCTCGGTAGCTATCCTGTTCAAGGTATATTTCATGACGTGCATGGGGAATGAAGACGCTGGCCGCGTTCCTCATGTGCGTTGAAGCTCTCTCCATCATACCCGGGTCACAAACCGTGTCATTCCCACCTGCAATAATCAGTGATGGGATGATGATCCGGTTGAGTGTTTCTATGCGATTTAATTTCTTCATCAGACGGAAGGCGGCTTTCGTCCATGCAATTGTTGGTGCACCAATTGCAGCTTCTCCCAGTGTATTTGCGACATCAGAAATACGCGCATAGCGTGTAGGGTCAGATGATAATCTGTTTCGGTTGAACGGACGTGTTGAAATGGATGTTGACCCGCCAAAAGGAATAAATGCTTTACCTAATCCAAAGGCGCAGCAGAGGTTTGCTGTGAATGAGGCAAGGGCTGGTTTCTTGATGAGATTGATCCCCAGCATTGGGGAAATTGCGATTAATCTCTCAACGGGAAGAGTTTGTCTGGAAGCCATATCAAGAGCAATTGCCCCTCCCATGGAATAGGCCAGGCCGTAGTAGGGTGGGGGCATATAGGGCTTGAGAATGTTACTGGTTATGGCCTCAACATCCAGATGAAAAGCTGAGAAATCCCTGATATGGCCTTTTCTGGGATTCCCCACCAGTCGTTGAGAGCCACCTTGGCCGCGCCAGTCAAAAGCAACAACAGCAAAGCCTCTATCCTGAAGTTCTCGAATAACTTCGAAATGTTTTTCGATAAACTCAGCACGCCCCTGCAGAATAAGAACAGTTCCCTGAGGGGGCTCTTGCCGAGAATCCCAGGAGGCAGTTCTCAATTGTACACCATCAGATGTCTCAATAAACGTTGAATAGGCATCTGGAGGTATTGGGTTCTCTTCGGTGTGAAGGAGGTCTTTGGTGATCAAAATGTACCTTCCTGATGAGATTGGGGGCCCCGAAACAATAATGGCGGTTTGCCTTTATAAATATAATCTGCACGAAGAATTACCATAATGGGTCTTGAAACCCTACAGGACAGTTCTTACCTGATTGTTATGCACCAGCCCATAAGGGGGGTGCGGTTAAAAGGTTCTGCCCATTGGGAGAACTGTCACTTTGCATGTTGCTTTAGGAGAATATGCTATGCGTTATGATATTACCCCGCTTCTTCGTAATACTGTTGGTTTTGACCGCCTGTTTTCTATGCTTGATCAGGTTGTTGGAGGTGTTGAGACTGCTCCCACCTATCCACCCTATAATATTGAGCGAACAGATGAGAATGCCTATCGGATAACTGTTGCAGTTGCAGGTTTCACAGAAGAAGACCTGTCAATTGAAGTGAAGGAAAATGCTCTTTCCATCCGTGGTGAAAAACAGCCAATAGCGGAAGATGCAAAGCCAGAAGTTCTGTATCAGGGAATTGCTGCTCGTAGTTTTGAGCGCCGTTTCCAGTTGGCAGATGGTGTTCTGGTTAAAGGTGCCAGCATGCAGAATGGTTTGCTGCATGTCGACCTGATCCGTGAAATTCCGGAGGCAAAGAAGCCTCGCACAATTCAGATTGCAACTGATGGTGCATCCAAGAAAGTGATTGCTGGCGAAAGCAAGGCTGCATAATAATTTCTTGAATTGAAAAATAAGCCCCGGTCATTTCTGGCCGGGGCTTATTGCATTTATCTGCTGGCTCTTCAGGCCTTTTCAACATGGTCTTTTGTCACGAAAGCGATGCGGACCATGTTGGTTGCTCCCGGTGTACCGAATGGAACACCGGCAATAACGATGACGCGTTCGCCAAGTTTGGCATAGCCTTCACGGCAGGCAAACTTACACGCTCGGAAAGCCATATCATCAACATCGCTGGCATCTTTAGTCACGATTGGGTGGACACCCCAGATAAGGCTGAGTTTCCGGGCCGTTTCCGGGCTTGGTGTCAGAGCCAGAATAGTTGTATTCGGGCGTTCACGTGCAATGCGGGTGGCTGTTGAACCTGAGGACGTCCAGGCCATGATTGCCTGCATGTTGAGTGTATCACTGATCTGGTGAGCCGCAGCCGCAATGGCATCAGAGCCTGTGGCTTCAGGGCGTGTGCCCTGCGCAGAAACAATCTGCCAGTAGGCTGAGTCTGTCTCAATTTCTTCGGCAATGCGGTTCATGGTTGCCACGGCATCAATCGGATACTGGCCTGATGCACTTTCTGCTGAAAGCATGACAGCATCTGCACCGTCAAAGACAGCCGTTGCAACGTCCGAGACTTCTGCACGGGTCGGAACCGGAGATGTAATCATCGATTCCAGCATCTGGGTTGCGACGACAACCGGTTTACCCAGGCGGCGTGCGATGCGTGTAATACGCTTCTGAATACCGGGAACCTTCTCAAGAGGCATTTCAACGCCAAGATCACCACGGGCGACCATGATAGCATCAGAGGCTTCAACGATTTCTTCAAGACGAGCGATGGCCTGTGGCTTCTCAAGCTTCGACATGACCGATGCTTTGCCGCGGGCAATCTTGCGAACTTCGGCGATATCTTCTGGACGCTGAACGAAGGAAAGGGCAACCCAGTCAACCTTGGCATCAATTGCAGCTTCAAGATCGCCACGATCTTTCTCTGTCAGAGCTGCAACAGGGATTGTTGTATCCGGAAGGCTGACGCCTTTGCGGTTTGATATTTTACCGGCAACAATAACTTCTGTTGTAACTTTGCCCTTCTTAACATCTGTGACCAGCAGGCGCAGCTTACCATCATCAATCAGCAGGCTGTGGCCGGGTTCAACAGATGACAGAATTTCTGGATGAGGAAGGTAAACGCGGGTTTCGTCACCTGGAGCATCGTTACCATCGAGGACGAATGTCTGGCCGGGTTTCAGCATCGCACTGTCGTTCTTGAAAGTACCAACCCGAAGTTTAGGGCCCTGAAGATCCGCGAGAATAGCAATTGGGCGCTTATATTTATCTTCGATGGAACGGATAGCCGCGACTTTTTCTTTCAGGCGTTCACGGGGGAGGTGGCTCATATTGAGACGGAAAACGTCAGCACCTGCCAAAAAGAGCTTTTCGATCATCTCCGGTGTATCAGATGCCGGCCCGAGGGTTGCTAGGATTTTTGTACGGCGTGAACGCTTCATTTTCAGTTCCTCTACGGACGGTTTTGGTCGGTTAACTGGATGGTCCAGTTTTTTTGCTCCCCGGTGTCAACCTCGAAAAAGGCACTGCGGTCAAAACCGCGAGCGAGACAATCTTCGACACCTCTGATCGTAAACTCAGGTTTACGTGTACACATCAATGATCTGCCTGGCCATGGTTTGCCATCAACAGCATCAACTGCATGTATATAGTAAAAACGACTTGCTAATGCGCCATTCAGAAGGGTTTCACACCCTGCTGGATTAAGGTTCCACCAGCCCTCAGTTACCCAGCCTTGGGCATCGCGATAGCCAAGAGCTATTGTCACAGGGTGTTGGGTCAGGTTACAGGCGCGCAGATCAGCTTTGGATGGCGTAACCATAATAAAAGAACCAGCCATAACCAGACAGGCTAGGGACAGGAAACGATAAAGTGACATGTTCTTTCTGGTTGCGCTCATAACTTCCTTTTAGACGTTAGAAAAAAGGCCGATTCAGTTGATTAGACGTTGGTCTTTCTCCATGACAAAATCAAGACTTTCTATGGAGAAAGACTAACAGACTCCCAGATAATACTTAATATATCACAACAAGATATATTGCCGCAGGCCTTTGAAAAATTAGTAAATTATGCTCCCGGTCTGCAACTCATTATATTGCAGGCTTGTTAATGTAGGATTATGGCTATCTAATAATAGGAAGCAGGGCATCGATTTTATTAAGGAATTCGCAGAAGATGACTTTGTCGGCAGCGCTCTCAACTCATTCGCAGAAGAATGTAGAGGTATTGGAAGATTTTAGTCCCCACCCTGTAGAAGTCATTCAAGGAAATTTTAAGAGCGGAATTCTTCTGCTTTGTGATCATGCCTCCAATCATGTTCCAGATGATCTAAAGCAGCTGGGGCTGCCTGACGCGCAGTTTGAACGGCATATCGGCTATGATATTGGTGCCGCACAGGTTACGCGGCTGCTTGCCGGTTATTTGAAAGCACCGGCCGCTTTGACGCAGTTTTCGCGTCTGGTGATAGACCCCAACCGGGGCAGGGATGACCCAACCCTTGTTATGCGGCTGTCGGATGGGGCTGTGGTTCCCGGAAATGCTTATGTGAACAGTACGGATATTCACGCAAGAATTACGCGGTTTTATGAGCCTTATGATCGGGTGATCAGGGATTTTATCGCGCAGTTTCAGATACGCGGTATTAATCCTCTCATCATCTCCATACATAGTTTCACGCCTGTCTGGAGAGGTGTGCCGCGTCCATGGCAGATTGGTTTCCTCTGGCATGAAGATAAACGTCTGACAGATTTTCTGATTACGCAGATGCAGAAGATGGCTCATCTGACGATTGGCGATAATGAACCTTATGCTGGTGGTTTGCCCGGAGATACAATTGATCGTCATGCGACAAAACACGGCTTTGCCAATACGCTGATTGAACTGAGACAGGATTTAATTGCGGATGAGGCGGGGGCCCGCTCGTGGGCTGAGCGACTGGCTCCTTTACTGGTGGAGGCCTCAGGTCAAAAAGTTATGCACGAAATCCGACATATCCCATGAAGTTGTTCTCTTCTCGAAAACGGACTTTTAAAAACTGATAATGCCGTTTAAAGAGAACAACCGAATTTTTGCGGAGATGGCCTTCCTGAATGTAAGGATGGCGTAGTCCCGCCTCTCAGTTATTAAAGGATGATGGCATTATGTCCGATCAAGTTCAGACAGAATCTGTTGCAGCAGACCAGTTAAAAGCATTCATTGAGCGTATTGAGCGCCTGGAAGAAGAAAAAGCTGGTATTGCTGGTGATATTCGCGAAATCTTTGCTGAAGCCAAAGGTAATGGCTTTGATGTCAAAGTTATGCGCCGCATTATTTCCCTCCGCAAGAAAGACCGTGCAGAGCGTCAGGAAGAAGAAGCTATTCTTGAGCTGTATATGCAGGCCCTTGGTATGTAAGCGGCGCATAGATGCTTAGCTAATAAAAAAGCGGAGGTTTTGCCTCCGCTTTTTTTGTGGTCCCGATTGATCACTTCTTCGGTTTCTTCTTGAGCGTTGAACCCGTAAACTGGTTCGTGGAGAGGTCGGCATAAACAGAACGGGTAAAACCACTATTCTGTGAGAAAGCCGTAGACTTATCTTGTGGCTTGGCCTTGGATTTCTGCGCTTTAGCCTCTTCCTTCTTTGTGTGCGCAACTTTTGCCGGCTGTTGTGGTGCCAGAGCTGCAACTGCTGTTGGCTTTGTAATGTTAGGACGCACAGGCGGTAACGGTACTGCGGAAATTGATGCCGTTGTTATATTGTCTTCTGACATATCTTTCGCAGAAGCAACGGCTGTTCCCGGACGCATTGGCGGCAGAGGAGCGTAAGTCATGACACCGGAGCCGAGGCTCTCGTCTCCCGGTTTGCCTGAGCCATTAGGAGACAGTGCGATCTGCGAGCCGGCCGCTGCGCTGAACGGGTCGCCTTTCGGGCCATGGCCCTGAGCACCAGACTGCCAGACAAGTTGAGGGCCCTTAGGTGTCTGAGTGACAACGGCAACCTGACGTGCAGGAGGTAGGGGCACTGGTTCACTGTTAGCCTTTACAGCTGGTTCAGGGTCGGCCGCAGCGACACGAACCGGTGGTGTTGGGGCATTGCTGGCAATACGTGGCTGTGTTGATGTTGCCGGTGTATCGTCATCATCTTTAACAGCCTGCTGGCGGGCGTTACGTGATGAAGATGCCAACATATAACGACGTGGCTGGACTTCTTCCTCATCCTCATCCTCGTCGCGGCTGCCAAATAATGTTGCCCAGAAGGATTTGCGTTTTGGTTCATCTGCGCTGGCATAGCTTGTTCCAGCGACTTTCCCACCTCTGGCCAAGATCATTTGGCGGGCTGCGTCATAGCCGGGAAGAGGGCGGCCATCAGCTGGAATGTGAACCGTTTTTCCATCAGGGAATAAGTTGGAAAGCTGGCTGCGTGTCATACGTGGCCACGCACGGACGCTGCCAACATCCAGATGGATAAACTTGGAATTTGAATTCGGGTAATAGCCCACACCGCCACCCTGCATCTGCATGGCAATGGCACGAATCTTTGCAGATGAAACATCTGGCAGATAGAAGTCCATGGCTTTTCCCAGCATGTGCTGGGAATGCTCCGCAACAGCCTTGGAACGGCGACGCAACATAGAGTTTGTTTTGGGCGAGCGATAGGATGACAGAACGCGAATTGGTTCACGGGAGCCTGTCTGCTCATAGACATCATAAAGCAGGTCGAAAAGGCGTGGATCCATCTTGATTGGTTCGTTTGTGCGCCAATCACGCAAGAGCCAGTTGAGCTTATCCAGCGCCTGCTGATCATAACGACCGCCACGTGCAAATGTGATCGTCGCAGACTCACCCGTATGCATATGGATGAAGGTCAGCGTTTTGTTGCCGAACATAGCATTGGCAGGTTGTATCCCTGCAGGGATAAGGCCTGCAAGGACTGCAAAAATTGCAATATAATGCACGGCTTTGTGCCAGAAACGAAAACGCACCGGCTGATGGATGTACTCTTCACACTTCACGATAGTAACCTGACTGCAACCACACATTTATGGCGCCTGAGAATGTCACTGTAGTGAATGAACATTTACCGAAGTCGGTTACTGTCTGGTTAAAGGAATGAAAAAATGACGCTTTAAATGAGGTTTTTATGCATTTTTATTTATATGGACTGGCTAAAGTTTTGAAAAACGATAGCCAGTGAAAAAGTATTCTAGCTTTTAAGGCCAAGAGCGCGTTCAACCAGTTTGTTGAAACCATAAATGTCATCGAAGCGCTTTAACTCACCGTTCTCATCAACCGTGAGCGTAAAGTAGTTGAGGTGCACAGGAATGGATTGGCTCAGGGAAATATGCCGCTCGCTTGCTCCAATGAGTTTCTGAACTTTCTGGGCTGGCCAGTTAGCTCCCATCACTTCTTCAGCAAAGTTGAATGGCTGATCAACCCTGACACATCCATGGCTAAGAGCCCGCTTTTTGGTTGAGAACAGGCCCCTGTTTGGTGTGTCGTGTAAATAGACGGCATGCTGATTTGGGAACATAAACTTGATGCGACCCAGAGCATTTCGTTCTCCGGGTGGCTGGCGAACAATGATCTGTCCGCTTTTAGTCCGGGTCACCTGATAACCACGTTTTGTTGCGTAGTCCGGATCTCTTGCCAGACCTGGCAGAACCTCATTCTTCATAATTGAAGGCGGAATGGTCCATGACGGATTCACAACGACATACTGCATGTTTCCAGAGAAGACAGGGGTTGGACTCTGGGCCTTTCCAACAATCGCACGGCGGGTGCTGACAACCTTGCCATCTCTGACAATACGGACCTCATATCTCGGAATATCGACATCAATATAATCATTACCAAGATCAGCAGGCAGCCACCGCCACCGTTCCATATTGGCAATAATATCGGCTTCTGTCTGACGTGGATTGTTTTCAGCCTGGGCAAGGGCAGCTATTGTCTGGCTATTCAGATTTCCGGAAACCTTGATACCCTGATTTTTCTGAAAGTTTGCGACAGCTTCTGCAACCTGTGCATCATAAGTTTCAACTTCTGTAGCTGAGATATCAAGGCCTAAGCGGGCACGGATAAGAGGTACCCTGTCGTCTTTCATCCCGACGGTGAGTGTGGGTCCACGGGGAATTGCCTGAGAATTATGTATTGGGAAAGTCAGACGGATTTCTGCAAGTTTCTTTTTCAGAGCCTGATATCCAGCGTGTTGCGGATTGTAATTCTCAAGTGCCAGTCCGGCATCCTTGCTGTTGGCAAGCGTATCAAGAACCTCTCCCGCTTCTGGCAGTGAAAGCTCAGGTGTTATATGTTTTGACAGCAGCTTAGGCTGAAGTCGTCCGCCTCTGGCATCCCGTGCGTAGAGAATAGCCGCTGCACTCAATGCAAGTTCTGCCTGTGCCAAAGCCTCTGGATCATTCTTATTGATAATCGTTGGCATCGGGTAATCTGCCGGCTCAAGAGCGTCACTTGCAGCCTTTGCAAGCTGATCACGAATGGAGAGGGCAGAGGCTGTCCAATCGCCATTTTTAATCCAGACAGGCTTATAGGCATGTTCTTCATAATAGGAAGCGAGCTTATGTCTGACATCTTTTGCCAGACGTGGATTCAGGCGTAAGCCTTTTCCGTTACCATGGTCTGCAATATGGACTGCAAGAGCATTTGCTAACTGGTCGCTGGGGGTAAACAGGGCGGTCTGAGAGAGCTCTGGTGGCAACTGGATTGCCGCATTCACAAGCTGATCCTGTGCAGCTTTATATGTGTACTTCAGGAAATTGTCTGTACTGCTTATGAGCGCGCGGAGTTCGCTTTCAATATCCTGAGGCTGAATCTGTATTGTTGCTCCAGCAGCTTGCTTGACAGGAGCAGGAGTATCTTTCTTATCCTGCTCAATCTTGGCAGCTGCACCTCCATTGCCTGGAGGGGCGATCTCATCAATACGAACACGCACTTCCGGGTGCTGTAATATGGCAAGGTTCTGGATTGGATAATCTTGAGCGAATGCGCAGACTGATGTCATCAGTGCTGTTGTGGCGCAAAGCCTAAGAAGGATGCGATGTGCTCTCTGGGAACCCATGAATCCGTTTTCCTTTACCTTAAATTGACCAGATACGAATACTTTGACGACAACCTTCTCATTGCAGCATGCGGGCAAGAAGTTCGTCAGATAGATTTTATTCTGCGCCTAAAGCAGTAAATCTGTTATTAATGGATTGCTATTTTCCTCAATTGGCGGTCTTTTTATCCATAGTGCTTTGCACATGCCGCTTCGTTTTCAGAATAAAACAGGATTGGTTCAGGAATAATGCGTACGATAATGCTTCCCCATCGTTTCCAGTTTCACACTAACAGCATCAGTTACTCTCCCGAGGCACAGGCTGGTGGGCAGGGGCTTGGTGAGCTGCCGGAATGGAATCTGACAGACCTCTATCCCGGAATGGATAGTGCGGAATTGACAGCTGATGTTGAACGTATTGCCAGTGAGTGCGAGCTTTTCGCAAAAGACGTTAAAGGGACTTTGAGCAGTATTGTTCAGGGAAACGACGCTGCAAAGAATCTTTATTCAATCATCAAACGTTATGAGGCGATTGATGACCTGATGGGTCGGATTATGTCATTCGCAAGTCTTGTTTATGCGGGTGATACGACAGACGCAAAGCGTGCCAAATTCTATGGTGACATGCAGGAGAAGATGACGAAGGCTTCTACCAATCTTCTGTTCTTCACACTGGAACTGAACCGGATTGATGATGGATTGATTGATAAGGCTCTTCAGCATGAGCCACTGTCTTATTATCGTCCCTGGATTGAGGATTTGCGCAAAGACAAGCCTTATCAGCTGGATGATAAGCTTGAAGAGCTTTTCCTGGATAAATCTGTCACAACCTATGCAGCCTGGAACAGATTGTTTGATGAAACAATTGCGGCGCTGCGTTTTGATGTTCGTGGCGAGACACTGCCAATTGAGCCAACGCTTAATAAGATGCTTGATACGGACGGCAACGTCCGTAAAGACGCTGCCAGTGCTCTGGCAAAAACCTTTAAGGATAATTTGCGGACATTTGGGCAGATTACCAACGTATTGGCCAAGGATAAGGAAATCTCAGACCGCTGGCGTGGGTTTACTGATGTCGCGGATTCCCGTCATTTGGCCAATCGTGTCGAACGTGATGTTGTTGATGCGCTGGTTGCTGCTGTTCGTGCAGCTTACCCGAAACTGTCCCATCGTTATTACAAGTTGAAAGCCGGCTGGTTTGGGATGGATAAACTCAACCATTGGGATCGTAATGCGCCATTGCCTAAGGTTGAGCAGAAAAACATTCCGTGGACTGAAGCACGTGAAACCGTGCTGTCTGCCTATCATGATTTTTCGCCAAAGATGTCCGATATTGCAAAGCAGTTCTTTGATGGAAACTGGATTGATGCTCCGACCCGTCCAGGTAAGGCACCGGGGGCATTTGCCCATCCAACCGTCCCATCTGCACACCCCTATGTTCTGTTGAACTATCAGGGCAAGGCGCGGGATGTCATGACGCTTGCCCATGAGCTGGGCCATGGTGTGCATCAGGTTCTGGCAGCGCCAAATGGTGCCTTGATGGCTCCTACGCCTTTAACGCTTGCTGAAACCGCCAGTGTCTTTGCTGAGATGCTGACCTTCCGTCGCCTCCTTGGGGCAACAACTGATAAGGTACAGCGCAAGGCAATGCTGGCACAGAAGGTTGAGGATATGCTCAACACGGTGGTCAGACAGATTGCCTTCTATACCTTTGAACGCAAGGTACACGAGCAGCGTCGTGCCGGTGAACTGCCTCTTGAGCAGATTAATGAATTCTGGATGGATGTGCAGAAAGAGAGCCTAGGACCATCAATCGCCCTGCATGAAGGCTATGAAACCTTCTGGTGCTACATTCCGCACTTCATACATTCACCATTCTATGTCTATGCCTATGCATTTGGCGATTGTCTGGTGAACTCACTCTATGGTGTTTATGAGAAGTCTCATGACGGTTTTGCCGATCGTTATTTTGCGCTCCTGTCTGCCGGGGGCACAAAGCACCACTCAGAGCTTCTGGTTCCATTTGGACTGGATGCTCGTGACCCATCATTCTGGAGCATCGGCCTGTCGATGATTGAAAGCCTGATTGATGAGATTGAGGCGCTTGAGAAAGAATAAACAGTCTTAACGTCGGCTAAAAGCCAGAGGGAGTACGTTTTGCGTACTCCCTTTTTTAATTAATGATTTGAAAGATAATTGTATGGGATTTCGAAGTTAATTTTAGAAGTTTCTGTACAATTATTTGGAATGAATAATGCGCTTAGAACCGTAAAAAATATCATTACATGATGCGCATGTGCATTAAACAGATGTTATGTCAATTTGTTCGATAAAAGCACTTGCTCTTTCCTTTGAAGTGTACATATCGTTAGTGCGACAAAAAGCCCCATGATAAAATAGGTAAACGTAAAGATGAGCGCACCCAAACTGTCAGCTTCAGAAACTCTGCGGACTGAGACCGATATTCTCTCCCATGAAAAGACGTATAGCGGGTTTGTGAAATTCGTTGAAATAAGCTCAATTGTTGTTATTTGCTGGGTTTTGTCGTTGGCAATAGGCGGTCTTAAGGAAGCTTGGCTGACAGCTGTTTTTGGTGTTCTGGTTTCGGCCATTGCAGGAGCAGTTGGTGCAATCAGGCCATCAATCGGTGTAAGAGCCCCAACAATTATCGCATTTGCTCTTGTGCTGTTATTGCTGTTTTACTAATACGACCGATTGCGCCCTTAATCTTTCATCTTAATCTGGGTGCTTAATTTGCCACTCTCGAAGGGGAGCTCAATGCTAATTGGAGTTCCGTCCGAAACGGACAAAATAGAAACACGCGTTGCTGCAACGCCAGAAACCGTCAAGAAGTATATTTCTCTTGGCGCGGATGTTGTGGTGCAGGCTGGTGCTGGTACGGCATCTGGTATCCCGGATGCTGACTATGAAGCTGCTGGTGCGAAAATTGCCAAGACTGCAAAAGATGTTTTCAAGGATGCGGATATCATCCTGAAAGTGCGTCGTCCGTCTGCAGAAGAAACAAAATTGCTCAAGGCAAAATCTGTCGTTATTGCAATTATGGATCCTTATGGACAGGATGAGGCCGTCAAAGCTCTGGCTGACGCCAAGGTTGCTGCTTTTGCCATGGAGCTGATGCCACGCATTACCCGTGCACAGGTTATGGATATTCTGTCCAGTCAGGCGAACCTTGCCGGTTATCGTGCTGTTATTGACGGTGCTGCTGAATATGGCCGTGCTATGCCAATGATGATGACCGCGGCAGGAACAGTCCCTGCTGCCCGCGTCTTTATTATGGGTGCCGGTGTTGCTGGTCTTCAGGCTATTGCAACAGCTAAACGTCTTGGTGCTGTTGTAACAGCAACAGACGTTCGTCCCGCTGCAAAAGAACAGGTCGAATCTCTCGGTGCCAAGTTCATTGCTGTTGAGGATGAAGAATTTAAGCAGGCTGAGACAGCTGGTGGATATGCCAAGGAAATGTCCAAGGAATATCAGGCCAAGCAGGCTGAGCTTGTGGCTGCGCACATTGCCAAGCAGGATATCGTTATTACCACAGCCCTTATTCCGGGCCGTCCGGCTCCGAAGCTGGTCAGCAAAAAGATGGTTGAGTCAATGAAGCCGGGTTCGGTTATCGTCGATCTTGCCGTTGAGCGTGGTGGTAACGTTGAGGCCGGTAAGGCCGGTGGTGTCTCTGAGCATAAGGGGGTCAAAATTGTTGGCTACCTCAATATGCCGGGCCGCCTTGCAGCATCTGCATCTGCTCTTTATGCGAAGAATCTTCTCGCCTTCGTGGAAACACTCGTCGACAAAGAAACCAAGGCGCTCGCCGTCAATTGGGAAGACGAGCTGGTACAGGCTACATGCCTCACACGCGATGGTGCAATTGTTCACTCCGCGTTCCAGCCAAAAGCTAAGGCTTAACGGAGGTTATCATGACTGCTTTGACACCTGAACAGGCCCTTGACCGGGCACAGGCTGCCGCAGAAACCGCCCGTCAGGCGGCTGATGCGCTTAATACATATGCCGATACGATTGCTTCAGTCGCATCTGGCGCAACAGGCGGTGCGGTTGACCCGACAGTCTTCCGTCTTGCCATCTTCGTACTGGCTATCTGCGTCGGTTATTATGTTGTCTGGTCGGTAACGCCAGCTCTGCATACACCGCTGATGTCGGTCACCAATGCTATTTCTTCCGTTATCGTGGTTGGCGCTATGCTGGCTGTTGGCGTGAAGATGGGTGGTGATGTTGTTGAAGGCACAGGTGGGGCCCGGACATTTGGCTTTATCGGCCTTGTGCTTGCATCAATCAATATCTTCGGCGGCTTTCTGGTAACCCAGCGCATGCTTGCCATGTACAAGAAGAAGGGTTGAGTTGATGTCTGCTAACCTTTCTTCCGTTCTTTATCTTATCTCCGGCGTTCTGTTCATTCTGGCGCTGCGTGGCCTTTCTCACCCAACAACATCCCGTCAGGGTAACCTGTTTGGTATGATTGGTATGGCGATTGCCATGGTGACAACATTATTCGTTGCGCCACCTTCCGGACTTTCCGGTTGGGCACTGGTTATTCTCGGTATTGCCATTGGTGGTGGTATCGGTGCGATCATTGCCAAGCGCGTTTCGATGACATCGATGCCACAGCTGGTTGCTGCTTTCCACTCGCTGATTGGTCTGGCTGCCGTGCTGGTTGCCGCTGGTGCGCTTTATGCACCTCAGGCTTTCGGCATTGGTACCGTTGGTACAATCCACGGTGGTTCATTGTTTGAAATGGGCCTTGGTGTTGCCATTGGCGCGATCACATTCACAGGTTCGGTTATTGCGTTCCTGAAGCTTGATGGCCGTATGTCCGGCAAGCCAATCATGCTGCCACAGCGTCACCTGATCAATATTGGTCTGGGTATCCTGCTGGTTGTTCTGCTGGTTCTGTTCATCACAACTGAAAGCCACTTCTTCTTCTGGGCTCTCATTGCTGTCAGCCTGCTGCTCGGCGTTCTGCTGATTATCCCGATTGGTGGCGCAGATATGCCGGTTGTCGTGTCTATGCTGAACTCCTATTCGGGTTGGGCTGCTGCCGGTATTGGTTTCACGCTGGCTAATATGGCGCTGATCATCACGGGTGCGCTTGTGGGTTCGTCCGGTGCGATTCTGTCTTACATTATGTGTAAGGCGATGAACCGTTCGTTCTTCTCGGTTATCCTTGGTGGTTTCGGTGGTGACACGGCTGCTGCTGGTGGCGGTGAAGTCGAGACACGTCCAGTCAAGCAGGGCTCTGCCGATGATGCTGCCTTCATCATGAAGAATGCTGCCAAGGTTATCATCGTACCGGGTTATGGTATGGCGGTTGCTCAGGCCCAGCACTCTCTGCGTGAAATGGCTGACCTCCTCAAGAAAGAGGGTGTTGAAGTCAAGTATGCCATCCATCCGGTTGCTGGTCGTATGCCAGGTCATATGAACGTTCTTCTTGCAGAAGCTTCTGTTCCTTATGATGAGGTCTTCGAGCTTGAAGACATCAACGGTGAATTTGCTCAGGCAGACGTTGCCTTCGTTATTGGTGCGAATGACGTTACGAATCCTGCTGCAAAGACTGATCCTCAGTCTGCCATCTATGGTATGCCAATTCTTGATGTTGAGAAGGCAAAGACTGTTCTGTTCATTAAGCGCGGCATGGGCTCTGGCTATGCTGGCGTTGAGAACGAACTGTTCTTCAGAGACAACACCATGATGCTGTTCGGTGATGCCAAGAAAATGGTCGACTCGATCATTAAAGGTCTTGAGTAATCATTGATCTATTCATTAAAAGGCCGGTAGTGATACCGGCCTTTTTTATTAGGCCATTTCAGTTGCATTGAGTGCCATGGAAAACAAAAACAAGAGCTGGTGGATTTATCTGGTCTTATGTGGTGACGGGACACTTTATTGCGGTATTGCCCGCGATGTTGAGCGTCGTATGGCTGATCATGCAACGGCCAAGGGTTCGCGGTATGTGCGCGCTCATGGAGGCGTGGATAAAGTTCAATGGCGTTATGAGACAATCTCTCGAAGTGCGGCGCAACGTATTGAAGCTTGGATTAAACGCCTGAGCCGACAGGAAAAGATTAATCTTTCCGAAGGGAAGGTCTCTATTCCCGCTGAACTGGAAGATGAGTTGAGAGATCAATAAAAAAGCCCGGTAAACCGGGCTTTTTGTTTCAGGATCAGAAGAGGGATCCGATACCACCTGAGCCTTTTCGGGCAACAGCGTTGCCGCTGTCAATTGCAAGAGCCCGGGAGTAACTTTTCTGAGCTTCAGCTTTGTTACCCTGTTTTTCAAAGGCGACACCACGCCATGCCCATGCATCCGCCAGATTCTGGTTGGTGTTTAAAGCGGCATTGAAATCTTCAATAGCCTTGTCATAACGCTGGAGCTGCACAAGGCTCTGGCCGCGTGCCAGATATGGCTGGGCAACGAATGGATTACGGTCGATAGCAGAATCAAAGTCATAGACAGCCTGCTGGTGCTGACCCATGCGCTGATAGACAAGTCCACGTGAATGATAGGCTTCAGCCGATTCTGGTGTCAGACGGATAGCGGCTGACAGATCGGCAAGGGCCGGTTGGAGATTTCCCTGAGCGCGATAGACATTGGCGCGGCCAATGTAAGCTGGTGCATAATTGGCGTTGGCCTGAATTGCCTGCGTGAAATCATTCATTGCCGCATCATTGCGTCCGCTTTGACGATAGGCGAGGGCCCGATTGGTATAAGCTGGCGCATTTTGTGGGTCGAGCTGAATAGCACGATTGAAGTCATTGATTGCATTCGAATAATTCCCGCTACGGGCATAAGCCGCACCACGGGTATTATAAGCGCCGGGATCGTTTGGATTACGGTTGATAACATCGGTTAGCGAGGAGATGTTAACGCTGCTGGCACCTGAGCTGTCATTATCAACAACAGCATACTGCGGTCCGCTGTTAAAACTACCGCCACCACCACACGCTGCGAGTGATGCTGTCATTAAGAGAGTGCCCAAAGATAGCAGGCGTCGGGTATTTAACAGGCTCACCGTGTATCTCCTCAAGTCAGTCCGGTGCATTTATAACTTCCAATTCTGCCCAGAAATGATCTGGATAATAAACAGAAACAGCGCCTATGCTTTTCAGCAAGGCGCTGGCATTGGATAGCTATTTACGCCACTAAACTTAAAGAATGTTTAGCGCCGGCTATCTTATTAACGAGAACGTGGCTTGGAAGGCAGCAGGCCTTCGCGCTGCATGCGCTTACGAACCAGCTTGCGTGCACGACGCACAGCTTCAGCCTTCTCGCGAGCCTTCTTCACAGAAGGCTTCTCGTAGTGGCCACGGAGCTTCATTTCACGGAAGATGCCTTCACGCTGCATCTTCTTTTTCAGAGCGCGGAGCGCCTGATCGACATTATTTTCCCGGACAAGAACCTGCACGCGAGCCTCGTAATTCCGCTAATCAAACCATAAGAAGAAATAAGACGCGAAAGGTTTCGCGTCTCACCAATAGGGAGTTCCTAACAGATGGTTTCTCCCTTGTCTAGAGGATTTTCCCTTTGTGGAGAAAGGAAAGTGACTCTTTTTTATGAATCTTTATTTCTCACTGGGCCATTTTATCTGGAAAGACCCATGTTACATGCCCCATCTTACGACCTTCACGGGCTTCTTCTTTACCGTAAAGATGCAGGTGGGCCTGTTCATCTGTAACGATTTCAAGCCAGTCATTGATGTCATGACCAATGAGATTCCGCATCTTAATGCGTCCGGTTCTTTGTGTCTGTCCCAGAGGCCAGTTACAGATCGCACGGATGTGTTGTGCAAATTGTGATGTTACAGCACCTTCAATTGTCCAGTGTCCCGAGTTGTGAACACGTGGCGCAATTTCATTTACGACAAGCTTTTCTTTGCCCTTATCTTCGACCAGAAACATTTCAACTGCGAGTGTACCGACATAATCAAGTGCATTCGCAAGGCGTTGAGCGATAGATATGGCCTGTATCTCTGTTTCTGCTTTTACATTTGCAGGGAGGCGCGTGATATCCAGAATATGATTCTTGTGTTCATTTACGCAGAGATCAAAAGAAGAAAAAGCCCCAGAAAGGTTTCTGGTCGCAATGACAGAGACTTCTTCACGAAAAGGAACAAACCCTTCCAGAATACAGACGGCACTATCAGCCAGTTTTCGTGCAGCAGGAATATCCGCCTCTGTGCGAATAATAATCTGTCCTTTTCCATCATAGCCAAAGCGTGTTGTTTTCAGGACAGCAGGAAGGCCAATTTGAGTAATGGCATCATCAAGGGCTCCCGAATCGGGAACCGCAATAAAAGGTGCTGTCTCAATGCCAAGACTGGAAATGAATGTCTTTTCGCTAAGACGATCTTGTGTTGTGGAAAGTGCTTCTGCATTTGGATGCAGAGGTTTCATGTTGCTGAGCAGGCTGACTGCGGCGGCTGGAATATTTTCAAATTCATAAGTGATAACATCTACAGCTGCTGCAAACTGCCGAAGCTTCTCTTCGTCTTCATAGCTTGCACATGTATGGGCAGCTGAAACTTCAAATGCAGGAGAATTGGCCTCAGGGGCATAGATATGAACTTTCAGTCCGTATTGACTGGCCGCAATCGCCAGCATTCGTGCAAGCTGCCCGCCGCCAACAATACCAATAGTTGAGCCCGGTGGGAGGATTGTTTCAGTTTCTGCGGCCATTCTCTTATGCCTCATCAACTGGAAACTCAGCGACAGAAGCTGTCTGCTGATGGCGCCAATTATCAAGACGTGTTGCCAGTGCCTCGTCGTTTAACGCAAGGATAGATATCGCCAGAAGCGCGGCGTTAACGGCACCGGCTTTACCAATCGCCAGTGTGCCGACCGGGATACCTGCTGGCATCTGAACGATGGAAAGGAGGCTGTCCTGGCCGGACAGGGCCTTTGATTGAACTGGAACTCCGAGAACGGGCAGGGGAGTCATGGCCGCTGTCATACCCGGTAAATGGGCAGCGCCTCCGGCTCCGGCAATGATAACCTGAAAACCTTCCTGCTTGGCAGTTGAAGCAAATTCATAAAGACGTCCAGGTGTTCGATGAGCGGAAACGATACGGGCATCATAATCTACACCGAGTGTATCGAGAATATCTGCGGCATGCCGCATTGTCTCCCAATCAGACTGGCTTCCCATGATGATTGCTACAGGTGCCGTTTTTGCCATATCGTATCCTTTAGGGCTCATAGATACTGGGTTCGTTCCAACTGATGGAATATGCATACCCAAGATATAGCAGATAGACGATTGCGCCTTATCTGATCAAGCAATGATATCCGGAGTGAGCATGTTCTCGAGTTTTTTGATCCTGTCTTTCAGAGCAAGCTTGCGCTTTTTTAATCTCTGGAGCTGTAGCTGATCAGAATCCGTTTTATCTATCAATGCGGCAATCGCCACATCAAGATCATTGTGTTCCTGTTTCAGGCCATTTAACTCACGCGTGATTTGGGAGATTTCTTCCAGGCTCGGAGACACAATGACACCTATTCGTCTGTTGTGGAGATATCCTGAAAAGAAAATCAGAAAATCTCTCCCCTTTGCTGCTAGTCGCAAATTCGTCAGATGACAAGTATTTTATGGTGTAAGAGTTTAATGCATAGCTGCTCAAGATTATATGAACTGAGTGCAGTTTAATTATCTTCGACAGACGATAAAAGTTGTGGCACACTCACATTGTATCTGCTGATAGGCAGATTTGGCAGCAATAAGTGGATAAGGTTTTCAGGGGAAATTCTGAAGGATCAAGAGCCACTTATCTATTTCAGGAGGAGAGAGCATATGTCGCTTCAAAATCACCTGGCAGAGCTGGAACGGAAACATCAGGCGCTCGAACGTGAAATCGAACAGGCTCAGGCACACGCATCAACAGATGACCTTGATGTTGCAGAACTTAAGCGAAAGAAGCTCTTGCTTAAGGATGAAATAGAGAAGCTGAAAGTTAGCGAACTTCAAAACTGAGATAATGATAAGCCGTTACTGTCTAAGTAGCGGCTTTTTTATATAAAAACGCCTGATTGGTGGCAATCAGGCGTTGGTATCTCATATTCTTCAGGGAAGACTTATAGGTCCTCGTCTTCCTCTGTGTCATCGCGTTTGAGTGTCTTCAGTTTTGCGAAGACGCTCTCAACGTCAATAGCATCATCGTCAGATTTGCTCTGAGGCTCTTCTGGGACGTAATCTGCTGAAGTTGACAGTTCTGCCGGTATCAGTGTTGCACCACCTGCATCAGGCATAACAGCTGGACGATCTTTTTCTGAGCGCTGAACTTCAAAATCAAGATCAATCTGAGAGCAGAGGCCAAGGGTGACCGGGTCCATCGGTGCCAGATTCGCTGTATTCCAGTGGGTCCGTTCACGAACCTGCTGAATTGTATTCTTGGTTGTGCCGACAAGACGCATAATCTGGGCATCTTTCAGCTCTGGATGGTTACGAACCAGCCAAAGAATAGCATTTGGGCGATCCTGACGACGGGAAACAGGGGTATAACGTGGACCACGTTTGACACGACGGTTTTCTGGAAGCTTGACCTTCCGCTCTGCCATCTTGAGCTTGTGGTTTGGGTCGTTCTGGGCCAGATCAATTTCATCGCGGGTCAGCTGTCCCGTGATGATCGGGTCCATCCCCTTAATTCCCGAGGCGACTTCGCCATCTGCAATGCCCTTGACTTCCAGCGGATGCAGCTTGCAAAATTCTGCAATCTGATCAAAGGACAGCGATGTATTCTCGACGAGCCATACGGCTGTTGCCTTTGGCATCAATGGTCCTTGGGACATTTGAACCTCCTGGGTTCTGTACTGCATCAATGCAATACAAATAAAGAATTCCTGTTCTCTGACCCGCTCTTCTTCAGGTCGGAGCATCTCTTCTCACGATGTGAGGGAAACACCGGCAATATAATTGCGTGAAACTCAGAAGGCAATTCATTTAATTCTGTCGTGATGTGGAAAGTTGGTGAATGCGTATAAAGAGACTATCATATTGTGCCGTTGAAGTTCCGTTAGGAGGATAGAATGTCATTTGATCCTTTTGATGATGCGCCTGTTTCCCGCTCCTCTGCCCATGAAATCGGGCAGGATCTTTCATCTCTTTCTGTTTTTGAGCTTGAGGAAAGAGTGGAGATACTCAAGAGAGAAATTCTGCGCCTTGAGCTGGCTGTCGAACAGAAAAAACTGAACCAAGCAGCTGCTGATTCCTTCTTTAAAAAATAAAGATTTTTTATCGGGATTCCTTAAATTCAAGTTCTATACATGAATAAAATATCTTATTCATGTATAGAATTAAGGATTTATTCATTAATTAATTTATGTAATTAAATAATAAAATTATAATAATAATGTATATATATTATATTATATTTATGTTGAGAATTTTTACTTTTTGATTTAATGAAAAAATTATTTTTCAATATGAGTATTGCTAGGGGGTTCTATGTTTTTTTCAAAATTTCGTATGAATACAGCCTTAACTGTTCTTGTTACTGCCAATTTAATAAGTATTATTCCTGCCAATACCCAAACAATAATCATTGAAAATGAAGACGTTATTGTCCCGAGCGGGAGCTATCCATCTCCATGGACAATTCCAAGTGCACTTGTTGTTGGAGATTCTGGTTCTGCAACTCTGACAATTGAAAACGGTGCAGTTGTTTCTGTCGGAAATGCACTCATTGTTGCACAAGAAGCTGCCTCGTCAGGTATTGTAACAGTTTCTGGGAATGGCTCATCCCTGCACACGAGCGACACACAGACTATAGGTGGGAAAGGGGGAGGACGACTGGATATTCTGAACGGTGGTCAGGTCACTTCAGATGCATCGGTTTATGTCGGCGGTAACCTTATCTCGAAAGCACTCAGCCCGGCGTATGCAAATGTTGACGGTGTGAACTCCCTTTGGGAGTCCGGAGGACATGTTATCGTTGGTGTGATGGGAACCGGGACACTGAATGTCACAAATGGTGGTGTGGTTAAAAGCGGACTTAGTTCCTATTTGGGATTCAATGATGGAACGAGTGGTACTGTAAATGTCACAGGCTCTGGTTCTTCTTTTAATAGCGGGGCTGAGCTTTTCGTCGGCTATAGTGATGGTTCTACTGCTAATCTGGTTGTTTCTGACGGGGGTCATGTCAGCAGTACGCGCGGTTATATAGGATATTATGAAGGTGCGAAGGGTACTGTCCGGTTAACGGATGCTGGGACCAGATGGGATGTTAATGGTAGTGATGGTTCACTCTGGAGCGGTGCTCAAGGTAACGGCACACTTATCGTCGAAAACGGAGCTCAGGTAACAGCGACATCATATGGTGTGATCGGTTATCTGACAACTGGTCAGGGACTGTATCATATAACAGGAAATAACTCATCTCTTAGGACTGATGGGGACCTCTATGTCGGATATTTCGGTATTGGTGTAGCCAGGGTTGAGGATGGTGCCGTTCTGGAAACCGGTCGCCATGTTAACATTGGCATGGGTACAACAGGGCAGGGAACTGCTGTTATTTCAGGTCTGGGTTCACAGTGGAATATTACAGGAACGATGAATATCGGTGCTGCAGGCTCTGGTACGCTTATTGCCACAGAAGGAGGTTATATCAGCGCAGGTAGGGTCACAATTGCCCGGGATAGTACCGCAACAGGCCACCTTATTATCGGTGCTGAAGAGGGACAGGCTGCGGTTGCTCCCGGTAATCTGGATACGGCTACGGTTGCCTTCGGAAATGGCAATGGAGATATCGTTTTCAACCATACTGACTTGACAGGTAATTATGTTTTTGCACCAGCTGTTTCCGGTACAGGGAAGGTTGCGTCATATGCAGGCATAACTGAATTTCACGGCCAGAGTACCTATTCCGGAGCAACGGTAATCCATGGGGGCACTCTGAAGGCAGGTGTTGTTAATGCGTTCAGTGCCAGCTCTGACTATACGGTGAATGCTGCTGGTACTCTTGATCTGAATAATTTCAGTCAGGATGTTCTCAGTCTTTCCAATGCAGGTACCGTCTCTTTTGGTAATTTACCCGGTACAATACTGCAAACAGAAAACTACACTGGTAATGGCAGTACCCTGATACTGAGTACTATCCTTGGTAATGATCAGTCTTTGTCTGATAAACTGGTTATCAATGGTGGTCGTGCTGATGGATCAAGCTTTGTTACCATCATTAATGCCGGTGGTCTGGGAGCACAGACTGTCGCTGATGGTATTATGATTATTGAAGCCATAAATGGGGCGACCACAGCTGCTAATGCCTTCAGTCTTAGTGGCCGTGTAGCGGCAGGTGCTTTTGAGTATAGTCTGTATCAGGGTGGGAATATTGCAGCTGGTGGCAACTCCAATGATCAGAACTGGTATCTGCGCAGCACGATACAGGTCGTTGATACTGATGGGAGGCCCTTAGTTACCGATTCCGGAAGCACAACTGCAACTGTTATTGAGGTACCTAATTACCGTCCTGAAGTTGCTATGGTTGCATCGTTTGCGCCCCTGGCATTGGAATACGGTTATGCGCTGCTTGATACCCTTCATGAGCGTATTGGTGAAACATACCAGCGACCTCTCAAATCTGTCACGAAGGACTATTACATTACCGACCAGCTTGGCAGACGTCAGTCTGTGAAGGTTATGCCACAGATAGAGGATAATACTGAGGCCTGGTTTGGAGGAGCGTGGGCACGCTTGATCGGTAACCGTGGTCTTCATCAGCCTGATAATTTTATGCGTCGTGGTCCGAATTTTGACTATACATTTGCTGCTCTACAGGTTGGCATTGATGTTTATGCCCGTGAGCAGTCAGACGGAACGCTCGATAAGACAGGGATCTATGTTGCCTATGGTCAGATTACATCCAATGTGAAAGGCCAGACCGGTGGTAAAGCCGGTAAAGTTGATATGGATGCCTATACGGTTGGTGGTTACTGGACCCATTTCTCGCCGCAAGGGTGGTATACGGACGCCGTGGTTCAGGGAACATGGTATTCAACGGATGCCAGATCAGTATACGGGCAGAAGATCAAACCTGACGGCTTCGGTATTCTGGCCTCTCTGGAAGGTGGTTATTCCTATAAACTGTCTAATGGCTGGGTAATTGAACCACAGGCCCAGATTGCTTATCAGAATATCTCCTTTGACAAGATGGTAGATGCCTATGGCCGTTTCAGTATCTCGGATACCGAGAGCTTACGCGGGCGTCTGGGTGTACGTCTTGCGAGAAGCTGGGCATTGGAAGATAAGGAAAACCCGCGCAAAATCATGACATGGCTGAGAGCCAATATCTGGCATGAGTTTATGGGGGATTCTACAACGACAGCTTATAACTCGAATTACATTTATTCTGCCGCTATTCCGTCATCACTTGGCGGAACATGGGGAGAAATTGGTGCGGGTATTTCCGGTCAGATCACAGAGAATATAGGCCTGTTTGGAACAGCTTCCTATAACAGGTCTCTGGATAACAAAGGCCGGGAAGCCTGGGATGGAAGGCTTGGCGCGACCATCAGATGGTAAGGGAATTCAGGTGATACAACACCAGCGCTTACAGCTGAGCGCTGGTGTTTTTTATTACTTTCTAAGAACGTTATCCACCTGGAGTCCGGATTTTAACCCTAATAAAGAGTTAAGGAAGCTTTTTGCCGAAAAGCTGAGTATTGTTTGCCATTATCGCCGCAGTGTCAGGAGTATCAGCGCGTGGGTAAGGCGGGTCATAGTTTACGGCAACAGATATCAGATTCTTTTGGGACGGAGTTCGTGAAGTCCGAAGCTTTTTCTTTTCTTTTTGAAGAGGGGATGGAGCTTGTCGAGGAGGCCGCCAATTACCTTGATGGTAAGGGTAAAATTGAAGCCTCTGCTCTTTCTCATGAACTATCTATGGCCTATGCCAATGAAAGCGTACAGCTGACGGATCGTTTGGTTGAGATCACAAAATGGCTTCTTGCCCAGCGCGCCTTAGCTTATGGGACGGGTACAGAAGAGCACTCTTATATTTTAGGGCATTATGTCTCCAAATCATTGGAAGTCATAACAACACCTGTCAGCGTTTTTGATAATCTTCCTCAGGGTTTTCGTGAGTTGTGCGGTTTAACGGCACGCCTCTATTCCCGCGTCTGTCAGCTAGATCAGCTTATTTCAGAAGCTGAGGGAATGCGCTCGGTAATCGGTAATCCGGTTGCCGAACAGCATCAGATGATTGCGCAGGCTTTTGCTCATTCCCACTAAGAGATTTCTTGGTGCAATAAAAAAGGCTCCGAAAACGGAGCCTTTTTTTATTCTGTAATAGCGGAAAGAAATTACTTCTTTGCACCGAAAGACAGATTACCAAAGCGGGAGTTGAAGCGAGAAACGCGACCACCGCGGTCGAGAAGCTGCTGTGTACCGCCTGTCCATGCAGGATGTGTGCTTGGATCGATGTCCAGATTCAGGACGTCGCCTTCCTTACCATAGGTAGAGCGTGTCATGTATTCTGTGCCATCTGTCATCACAACCTTGATGAAGTGGTAGTCGGGATGATCGGTTTCTTTACGAGCCATCGTTGTATTCCTTCTGAAGACCTTAGTATCTGCTTTTCTGGTTCAGAAATGCATCTTACCGGCCGTTTGGCCCATAGCCGATCTGGCCGAGCCGTAATTCCTGATATCCGGTCAGGCATGGGTATAAATACCACATTCTTGTTCATCCTGACTTTGGAGATTGAGGGGCTATAGCGCACTTAAAGCTCATGAACAAGGGCTAACGACCATACTATGGGCTTTTTTTATAAGTTCTCTATGTTTCTCGCTTTCGTAAGTTGTTTAAAGTCACTTTGTGTTTGGGGGGGGAGATGGCATAAAACAGCGATGATATTTGTGATTTAAGGATGCATTGATGGTTGAGGAGCGTGGTAAGCAGAGAACTGGAAGGGTGCCTTTCAAAGCGCTTAAGCCACTATTACCTTTTGCTTTTCGCTATAAGGGCCAGATTGCGGCGGCAATGGTCGCCCTGTTTATCGCAACAGCAGCAACACTTGTTCTGCCTGTTGCCGCCCGTCAGGTTATTGATCACGGGTTCTCCCAGACGGATGGTGCAACAATTAATCTCTGGTTCTGCTTCCTGATGGCTGTTGTGACTGTTATGGCATTGGCCGGGGCGGTGCGTTACTATCTGGTGACATCACTGGGGGAACGTGTTGTTGCAGATCTGCGCAGTGCTGTTTTTGAGCATCTTGTCAGGCTTGATGCCGTCTTTTTCGATACGGTACGAAGTGGCGAAATAGTTTCCAGACTGACTGCCGATACCACACAGGTGAAGAGCGTATTCGGGGTTAGTTTATCAATTGCATTGCGCAGTGGCTTGTTATTCATTGGCACGGTCATCATGATGATCTGGACGAGCCCAAAGCTTTCGGCACTTGTCCTGATCGCCATTCCCCTCATTGTTCTGCCCCTAGTATTCTCTGGCCGCGCCGTACGTCGCCGATCACGTAATGCACAGGATCGACTGGCTGATGCTTCCGCTTTTGCCTCTGAAGCAATTTCATCTGTCAGGACAATGCAGGCCTTTGTGATGGAAAATACAACATCACAGAAATTCACAGATGCTGTTCAAGAAGCATTTAATGCAGCTAAAGCATCAATCAGTGCCAGGTCGCGTCTCGTTGCTGTTGGCATGTTTCTTGTCTGTGGCAGTGTTGTCGGCGTGCTTTGGTATGGTGCCCGTGATGTTCTGAATGGGGCAATGACAACCGGAGACCTTTCCCAGTTCGTCTTTTATGCTGTTCTTGGCGCCTCTTCGCTTGGCCAGATATCAGAGGTTTATGGAGAGATTACGCAGGCTGCTGGTGCGGCAGAGCGATTATCTGAAATACTGGCAACAGAGGCAGAGATTACTGCACCTGTTAAACCTAGCGCAATGCCAGATAAGGCTGTGGGAACGCTCGCCTTTGAAAATGTAACTTTTGCCTATCCGGGGCGCACAGGGACAGACGTTCTCAAAAATATAAATTTCTCAGTGAATGCTGGAGAGCGTATTGCTCTGGTTGGCCGATCAGGTGCAGGAAAGAGCACAATCTTCCAGCTTCTCCTTCGGTTCTATGATCCGCAGCAGGGTGTGATCAAAGTTGATGATATTGCTATCAAATATGTTGAGCCAGCAGCTTTGAGAAAGCATATTGCTCTGGTTGCTCAAGACCCTGTTATTTTTGCAGCTAGTATTGCCGATAATATTGCCTATGGCATAACCGACCGTGTTCCATCACGCGAAGAGATTAAAGAAGCTGCTAAACTTGCTGCCGCTGCTGACTTCATTGAGCAGATGCCTGAAGGCTATGACACCATGATAGGTGAGCGCGGAATTGACCTCTCCGGCGGGCAGCGTCAACGTATCAGTATTGCACGCGCTCTTTTGAAGAATGCCCCAATCCTATTACTGGATGAGGCGACGTCAGCGCTTGATTCAGAAAGTGAGCAACAGATTCAGAAAGCTCTGAACCATCTGATGATAGGACGTACAACACTTGTAATTGCGCATAGGCTTGCCACAATAAGATCAGTTGATCGTATTCTTGTACTTGAGCAGGGTAGAATTGTTGAAGAGGGTGAGCATCAGGTGCTTATTAAACGTAAAGGTTTATATGCGCATTTAGCTCAAATGCAGTTTGGAGATGGAAAAGAACATCTTTCTCTATCAAATGAGGTTTGAGAATTGTATAATGCAAATGGTTATAGGGATTATCTTGTTATTTTTATTTAGATAATCATTTAACCAAGAATAATTTAATCGGAAAAGATTACGGCATGGGAAAAAAAGATAAGAGAATACTTATAACAACAAACCACATGTCAAATTTTGCCGGTTCAGAGATCGTTGCTCTAGAAATTGCAGAAGCTTTTATTCTTAAAGGTTTCAAAGCTGATATATATGCAAATTATACTGGCTCTCCTATGAAGGAAGAGGCCATTAAGAGCGGTGTGCGCCTTCTATCTGACGAGCCTTATCCAAATCCTTTTGATTATGATATTATTTGGTCTCAGCATCATGTTTTGCCGATTTTACTAGGTGGAAACATAAAGAATGGTTTGAAAAAGCCTTATTTTGTATATACGCACTTATCTCCTTATCAACCTTTTGAAGTTGTCGGGGTCTTTTCTGAAAGGCTTCTGGCAGATCGTTATTTTTTAAATAGTCTTGAAGTTAAAAATGCATTTGAAAAATTTAAGCTTGATGATGATAAAATAGTAATTTTTTATAATGCGGCGCCTGTAAAATTTTTTGATATAGAAAAACAGAAAAATGAAAAGCTAAATAATATTGCAGTTATTAGTAATCATCTTCCAGAAGAGTTACTTAAAGCTATTGATATTTGTAAAGATCGTTATGGAGTTGAATTTAAGATTTATGGTAGCCAAAATCAGGTAGTACGCATTGAACCTGAGCATCTGGAAGAAGTAGATGCGGTTATTTCAATAGGTAAGTCTGTTCAATATGCGATTGCTGCAAGCAGACCAGTTTATTGTTATGATCATTTTGGTGGACCTGGCTGGCTAACCCTTGAAAATTACAAACTTGCTGGAGACATGAATTACTCTGGCCGATGTACAAATAGGAAAATCTCGGCAGAAGAAATTGCGGCTGAAATAATATCTGGTTTTGCCACTGCTTTTAGCGATATCAACGTAATCCGGGATAATACGCTTCAGAAATATAATTTAGATACGTATGTTGATGACCTAATTAAGGCTGCTACTGAACGTGATGTAATCTTAAAGTCTTTTGGAGAGGAAGAGCTCGCTATCTTAGAGTCTGAAAGAAATATAGCAGCACTGATTGCTCAGGAAAGCAGACATATTCAGGATTTAAGACTTATTATTCAACATATTGAAGCCCTTATCCATCAAAAAGACGGGCAGCTTCAAGAGAAAGCTATTTTGATCAATGAATTTGAGCATGAGAGGGGCAAAGTCATTGAGACATTGTTAGCGTTGGATAATAAAGAGCGTTCATTAATTGGGCATGAAGTGACAATACAAAAAGAAATTGCCAATTTAATGAAGACAGTATCACAGCTTGAAAGTACTGTTGCTAAAATGCGTGCCAGCACGTCATGGAGATTAACTGCTCCGCTTCGGAAGGTGATGGCATTATTCAAGTAATAAGGGCAGCAAAAGTAATCTTACTGCCCATTAATTCACTCGATAATCAGGCCTTTAAAAGCTTTAAAAGCTCACGGTATATATACTCATTCCCACATACGACGGATTTGGCGCCGAAGATGTCTGCGCCGCCTTCTGCATTGCTGACATAGCCACCGGCTTCGCGCAGCAGAATGAGACCAGCTGCCATATCCCATGAGTGGAGATTACGCTCCCAGAAGCCGTCCGCGCGACCGCAGGCAACATAGGCCATGTCAAGGGCTGCTGAGCCGCTGCGGCGCATGCCACCACATAGCGGCATGATAGCTGCCAGTTCACGGAAGAACTGACGATGATCGCCACGGTTAATGTGGGGGAGGCCGCAGATAATCAGGGCGTCGACCAGATCTCTACGTGCTGAAACGCGCAGGCGACGGTTATTGACGAATGCGCCCTTGCCCTTTTCTGCGATAAAAAGCTCATCCTTAATCGGGTCATATATAACACCGGCAACAATCTGGCCTTCACGCTCGAGGCCGACTGAAATGGCAAAATGTGGTAAGCCATGAAGGAAGTTTGTTGTGCCATCGAGAGGATCAATATGCCAGCAATGGCTCTTGTCAGCCCCTTCAATCACACCCTGTTCTTCCATAATGAAGCCATAACCAGGACGTGACTTTTCCAGTGCTTCACGAAGAATTTGTTCAGCTTTACGGTCTGCTGCAGAAACGAAGTCACCCGGGCCTTTGCGGGAGACCTGCAGGTTTTCGACTTCACCGAAATCGCGCTTTAAAGAGCGAGCCGCTTTCATCACTGCATCAGTCATGACAGTCATAAGTGGTGAGCGGATCATCGGGAACTTCCTTCGTTTTTCTATTCAGTAGATGTATTAATCTAGGTGATGGCCTGTAACCACCTGTGCGTCAAGCCTTGGATGGTAGGGCAGTCCAAATAATTTTGATATTGCTATGACTCTGAAGCCGCACGTTCGCGCATAATCCGCTCGGCACGGGCCTGATCATCTCTTGAGAGATCGCGTAAATCTGCATCAAGCCACGCGTCTGCCAAACCTTTAGAGGCAGCCAGCATGTGCCAGCTTGCAGCTTCAACTTTATCTTGTGGCACGCCTCGTCCAACAGCATACAGACGGGCTAGCCTGTTTTGTGCAATTGCGTTGCCCTTATAGGCCGCACGCTTGAAATACTTGGCTGCAAGCTCTGCATTTGCAGGCATTCCCTCGCCCTTATAGGCGAGAATGGCATATTCTACTTCACCCGCAATGCTGCCATTGTCAGCTGCACGTAAAAACCATTTTGCGGCTTCTTCAGAGTTTTTCTCAAGCCCGCGACCTTGAAGGTAAAGGAAGCCCAAAGCGTGCTGTGCATCGGGGATGTCAGCCTCTGCCGCCTTTTGAAAAAGCATGGCGGCATGGGCAATCTCAACCGGACTGTCGGACGAAATCATAATCAGGCCAAGATTATAGGCAGCGAGGGCATTGCCTTTTCCTGCTGATTTTTCGAGCAGAATTTTTCCACGCGCCGCATCTCTTGGAACCCCGATTCCCTCGTACATCATCAGGCCAAGGATGGACATGGCATGCGGGTCATTGAGCTGGGCTGCCTTATCATACCAGTCTGCTGCAATCTTAGGGTTTGCCGGAACGCCAAGGCCCTGACTGTATATCTCTCCCAGCAGTGTCATCGCAGCTGCATCTTTAGGCTGCTTTTTGAGGCGTTCCTCTGCTTCTTTCTTCGCTGTCAGGAAGAAACCGCGTTGGTACGCACCATAAGCAAGATCAGGCTTCAAGGCATGTGATACGGCAGGTTTGGGCTGTGCGAGGGCAGGCAGGCACCCTAAAGCCAATAGTGTTGTCGCAATAACAAGCCGTTTCATTACCATATTTATTCTGCCTGTGATGCTGCAACTTGTTCAAGTGTCTTACAGGCTGACTTTATTGCCTTGGAAAGATCATCTTTGGACTTTGCCCAGATGCTATCTGGTAATGCTATGAATTCCGCACCGGTCATCGCCATTTGTTCAATGCTGTCGTCCGTGCTAGCGAAAACAACACAAGGTGTTTCAAAAATTTCGGCCCACCAGGTTGCGCGTTCTGTGATGGCTTCAGAAGGAGGAGTGAAGCCGTCAGGTCTGGGTTCGCCAAACATGATATAATCAGCACCCATTTCCCCGGCGAACATGGCATCATCACGGCTACGCAGATTGCCGACACCAAGACTTCTCTCGCCTTTCAGGCGGTCAACCAGATTTCTGAATTCTTCCTGATCATAGTTGACATGAATACCATCGGCGCCACCACGGGCCGCAATGGTGACAATGTCACTGGTATCACTTTCTTCGAGGGCAACCATAACAGCAGCATCATGCCTCTGGATGATAGGAGCCAGAATCTTCAGTCTGTTGATCTGCGTTCTCTCGTCAGCAACAGCAAGACGTACCATGACAGCAGCAATGTCTCCTGCAGAGCATGCGGCATCCAGTATCTCACTGAATTGTGAGGGGGCTTCAATGAGAGGCGTAATCAGATAAAGACGGGAGATACTATTCATCGGGGCTTTCTATCGAACCATCATGGTGTGAATACCATACCATAAAGTAGAATCTGGGTATCCTGTGATCAACCAAAATACCATTAAATATTGTTCATGGTGTAAAACAGGTCTCTTAAAAAACTAACAAGCCGGTACATTTTAAATGCACCGGCTTGGGAAAACCTAAAAATGGTTAGTCATCAGCCGTTGATTTTTGGATCAAGTGAGCCGTTTGCGTAACGCTTCGCCATTTCTGAAAGCGGGACAGGCTTAATCTTGTCAGCCCATCCTGCTGTTCCAAAAGCTTCAAAACGATCTTTACAGAGCTTTGTCATGGCATCCATAGCGGGTTTGAGATATTTGCGCGGATCAAACTCGCCACGATTCTCAGACAGAACGCGTCTGATCTGACCTGTCATGGCCATGCGGTTATCTGTATCAATATTGACCTTGCGGACGCCGTTTTTAATACCGCGCTGAATTTCTTCAACCGGAACACCCCAGGTCTGGGGCATCTCACCACCGTATTGGTTGATGATTTCCTGCAGATCCTGTGGAACTGATGAAGAACCATGCATGACAAGGTGCGTGTTTGGCAGAAGCTGGTGGATTTTTTCAATCACGCCCATTGCCAGAATATCGCCATCAGGCTTGCGGGTGAATTTATAGGCACCGTGTGACGTACCCATGGCAATTGCAAGCGCGTCAACTTTAGTCTTTTTAACAAAATCGACGGCCTGCTGTGGGTCTGTCAGGAGCTGATCGTGAGACAGGACGCCTTCTGCGCCATGGCCATCTTCCTGATCCCCCATGCCGGTTTCAAGTGAACCAAGAACGCCAAGCTCACCCTCAACAGATACGCCACCGAAGTGGGCCATCTCTGTCACACTCTTTGTGACATCAACGTTATATTCATATGAGGCAGGTGTTTTTCCGTCGGCTTCAAGTGAGCCATCCATCATGACAGATGTAAAGCCGGATTGAATAGCAGTCAGGCAGGTTGTCGGGCCATTGCCGTGATCAAGGTGCATACAAATTGGAATATGCGGATAGATCTCGACCAGGGCATCAATCATCTTTGCCAGCATGATATCATTGGCATACTGACGGGCGCCACGGCTGGCCTGAATGATGAGTGGTGCGTTACAGGCATCTGCCGCTGCTGCGATGGCAAGCCCCTGTTCCATGTTATTGATGTTGAATGCAGGTACACCGTACGAGTGTTCTGCAGCATGGTCCAGAAGTTGTCTCAGGGTAATACGGGCCATAGCAATTCCTCACAAATGCAAGTCATTCGTCATACCGTTGCTTCAGAGACTGGATTGGTCATGCTGAATGCCGGCTAAGTTTCTAATAGACAAAAAAAACCGCCAGCGATAGCGCTGGCGGTTAAAACTTGGGTAGTGGTCTGGTTTATTTTGCACGGAGTGCTTCGACACCCGGCAATGCCTTACCTTCAAGCCATTCAAGGAAGGCGCCACCTGCTGTTGAAACATACGAGAACTCGCCTGCAACCCCAGCATGGTTAAGGGCTGCGACAGTATCGCCACCTCCTGCAACAGAAATAAGTTTGCCAGCCTTGGTTCTTGCAGCTGCATGTTTAGCGGCAGTTACTGTTCCCTTATCGAATGGTGCAAGCTCAAAGGCACCAAGCGGGCCATTCCAGACCAGGGTGGCAGCATCGTTGATAGCTGAATTGATCCGGTCAACAGACTGGGAGCCAACGTCCAGAATCATACCATCCGCAGGGACAGCATCAATACTGTAGGTACGATGCGGTGCGTTAGCTGCAAACTCTTGAGAGACAACAACGTCAATTGGCAGGATAATGGCGCAACCACTTTCGCGGGCCTTGGCAAGAATACGCAATGCTGTTTCACGCAGATCCTTTTCAGCCAGAGAGCGGCCGATAGCAAAATCTGCTGCAAACAGGAATGTATTGGCCATACCGCCACCGATGACGAGAGCATCAACTTTGGTCACCAGATTCTCAAGCAGATCAATCTTACTTGAAACCTTAGCTCCACCAACCACAGCAACCAGAGGGCGCTGGGGAGCCTCAAGACCACGTGTCAGGGCCTGAAGCTCTGCCTGCATGGTACGGCCGGCATAGGATGGGAGAATGTGGGCTAACCCTTCGGTTGAAGAATGGGCGCGGTGAGCTGCCGAGAAGGCATCATTCACATAGATGTCGCCATTTGCTGCAAGAGCTTTTGAGAACTCCGGATCGTTCTTCTCTTCTTCAGCATGATAGCGTGTATTTTCGAGCAGAAGGATGTCGCCGTTTTTCATGGCAGCAACTGCTTTAGCAGCAAATTCACCGATGCAGTCATCGGCAAATGCGACAGGGCGCTTGAGCAGTTTTGCTGTTTCTTCTGCAACCGGTTTCAGAGAATCTTTAGGGTCGCGCTTTCCTTTTGGGCGGCCAAAGTGCGCAAGCATGATAACCTTGCCACCATGATCAGCAATTTCTTGGATCGTTGGCAGAACACGTTCAATACGTGTGGCATCTGTAACGACGCCATTGTCATCCATAGGAACATTCAGGTCAACGCGAAGGAGAACCCGTTTGCCCTTTACATTGACATCATCAAGAGTGCGGAACGCTGACATGCAAATAACTTTCCAATTCTAATAAGAGCAGAAAACGGCGGGTAAAACCCGCCGTTTATGATTTTGATTAGATAAGCTTTGCCATTGCGATGGCCGTATCAGCCATACGGTTGGAGAAGCCCCACTCGTTATCGTACCATGTCAGAATACGCACGAATGTTCCGTCCATGACCTTTGTCTGGTCAAGGTGGAATGTGGAGGAGTGCGGATCATGGTTGAAGTCGATAGAAACGTTTGGAAGCTTTGTATAACCAAGAACGCCCTTCAGCTTGCCATCGGCAGCAGAAATAATGGCGTTGTTGATTTCTTCAACGGATGTTGCACGCTTGGCAATGAACTTGAAGTCAACGACAGAAACGTTCGGGGTTGGTACGCGAATGGCAACACCATCAAGTTTACCAGCCAGCTCTGGCAGAACCAGACCAACAGCCTTGGCCGCACCGGTTGATGTCGGGATCATGGACAGAGCAGCTGCACGAGCGCGATACAGATCCTTGTGCATCATATCGAGTGAAGGCTGGTCATTGGTATAAGAGTGAACTGTTGTCATGAAGCCCTTCTCAATGCCGATAGCGTCATTGAGAACCTTGGCAACAGGAGCCAGACAGTTTGTTGTACAGGAAGCATTGGAAACAACCGTGTGGTCTTTCGTCAGCTTGTCGTTATTAACGCCGTAAACAACTGTCAGGTCTGCACCATCAGACGGAGCTGAGACGAGAACACGCTTTGCACCAGCTTCAAGGTGAGCAACAGCCTTATCTTTAGCTGTGAAAATGCCGGTGCATTCCATAGCGATATCGACACCGAGTTCCTTGTGAGGAAGCTCAGCAGGATTACGGATAGCTGTGACCTTAATCTTCTGGCCATTGATGACCATGTGTTCGCCATCAACCTTTACCTCGGCAGGGAAGCGTCCGTGAACGGAGTCAAAGCGCAGCAGATGTGCGTTTGTTTCGATCGGTCCCAGATCATTAATGGCGACAACTTCGATGTCCTTGCGGCCGCTCTCGACAATTGCTCGCAGTACGAGACGTCCGATACGACCGAAACCGTTAATTGCTACTTTTACAGCCATGTTCTAGCTCCTTGTACGATCTGGAGACGATCTATGTCTCCGGTTTTCTGACTTTAACAGTCTCTCTATATTTTATCTTGCAGAAAATAAGGTATCGGCTTTTTTCTGCAAGATCATTAAAACACAAAAGTACTACAATTGATTTGTGGCTTTTTGTGTTCGCATTCTTTTATCCAGCCAGCGCCTTGGAAACTTCCTCGACAACTGCTTCCGGTGTAATGCCGAAATAATTATAGAGGTCTTTGTAAGGACCACTGGCACCAAAGCCTTTCATTCCAACAAATATGCCGTCATTGCCGATGATGGCATCCCAGCCAAAGCGAACAGCTGCTTCAATACCAACCTTGATAGGTGCAGAGCCGATGACTTTTTTGCGTGTCCGCTCAGACTGCTGCAGGAAGAGCTCAAGAGATGGGACAGAAACAACGCGCGCATCAATCTGCTTTTCTGCAAGGAGCTTTTGTGCGTTGAGTGCAATCTCAACTTCCGAACCGGAAGCAAAGATTGAAACCTGAGGCTTGTTGCTCTTCGCGGGAGAAAGCTCGTAAGCACCTGTAGCGCAAAGATTGCTCTCTTCATTGGTTGTCCGAACCTGTGGCAGACCCTGACGGGTCAGGGCCAGCATTGTCGGGCCATCACGGCGCTCAATAGCAAGCTGCCAGCATTCTGCTGTTTCAACAACGTCTGCCGGACGGAAAACCCGCATGTTTGGCATTGCCCGTAATGATGCAAGATGTTCAACCGGCTGATGGGTTGGGCCATCTTCGCCAAGACCAATCGAGTCATGTGTCATGACATAGATTGCAGGCAGCTTTGATAAGGCAGCCATACGCATGGATGGACGGGCATAATCAGTAAAGACCATGAAGGTTGCGCCGGCAGGGACAAGCCCACCATGGAGCGCAATACCATTCATGGCCGCAGCCATGCCATGCTCACGAATACCATAGTGGATATAGCGTCCGTTATATGAGCCGGGGGCAATATCAATGGCATTCTTCGTGCGTGTGTTATTGGATGGCGTCAGGTCAGCCGAACCGATGATCAGCTCAGGCATAACTGATGTGATCGTCTCAAGGGCGATTTCACTGGCCTTACGTGTTGCAACATTCTGAGGAGCTGCAACAAGCTGGTTTTTCAGCTCTTCAATTGCCTTTTTCAGAGCAGCGGGACGGTTGCCTTTAATGCGGCGTTCAAATTCAGCGCGGGCATTAACCGGCATTTCCTTGAAATGGCGTGTCCATGCACGACGGTAACGACGGCCGCGTCGGCCAGCCTTAAGCCATGCATCACGAATTTCTTCAGGCACTTCGAATGGGCCGTAGTTCCAGCCAAGAGCTTTCTTGGTGGCTGCTGCCTCTTCTGGGCCGAGTGGTTCACCGTGAGCTTTGGATGTCCCGGCACGGTTAGGAGAACCAAAACCAATAACTGTCTTACAGGCAATCATTGTTGGCTTGTCAGATTTCTTGGCCCGGGAAATGGCCCGGGAGATTGCTTTTGGATCGTGGCCGTCAACGCGGATTGTCCGCCAGCCTGCTGATTCAAATCTTTTGACCTGATCAACAGAGTCAGCCAGTGACAGCGGGCCATCGATTGAAATGCCGTTATCATCAAACAGGACGATCAGGCGGTTCAGCTTGAGGTGACCAGCTAAAGCAATGGCTTCCTGACTGATACCTTCCATAAGGTCGCCGTCAGAGGCCAGCACATAAGTGTAGTGATTGACGAGGTCATCGCCATATTCAGCATTGAGCACACGTTCTGCCAAGGCAAAGCCGACAGATGTGGCGATACCCTGACCCAGAGGGCCTGTGGTCATTTCAACGCCAGGTGTTTCAAAATTCTCGGGGTGGCCCGGTGTCATGGAGTGAAGCTGGCGGAAATTCTTCAGCTCATCCACAGTGACGCTCTTGTTGCCTGTGAGGTGCAAGAGTGCATAAAGCAGCATGGAGCCGTGACCGGCAGAGAGAATGAAACGATCGCGGTCAAACCACTTTGGGTCTGCCGCATCAAACTTCAGAAACTTTGTGAAAAGAACGGTTGCAATATCTGCAGTACCAAGGGGGAGGCCCGGGTGACCGGATTTGGCTTTTTCGACACCATCAATTGCAAGGGCGCGAATAGCATTAGCGAGATCCTGATGGGTTACGCGAGCGGCGGGAGAAGTTTGAGGCACGTTTCTGCTTCCCGATTTAACTGTTGCCAAGAAAGTACTGCCCAATAAGACAGTACCAGTTCAATAGCATGCAGCTTGTGCGAGTCAAACAGTACCGCAAATAAATGACACCTTCGCGAACATATTTATTTAGTATTGTATGGTGGTTTTGATTTTCCGGGCCTGTCCATAAAATTTTTCAATTTAAGATGAGCGCTTCAGAATGGTTTTGAGCGGATATCTTTGTGCTTGTCGGAATAAGATGCGTTAAAAGAGCATACTCACAAGTTAAAATCGCCATTCATCTCTTAGACGGACACATATGCACGGTGAACTTTGCCGAATTTTAAAGTGATGATTGCAGCTGATCGTTTGCAGCTTTAAAACGGTAAAGGATTCTGCAGGAGGAAACATGGCTTCATCTCTTGATGACGCTTTAAAGCGGCTTGATACAGCTCTGGGTATGCTGGAAGCATCGGTGACACGTCGTCTTGATGCGGAGAAACAGCGTGGTGATCTGGAGACAGAGCTCCAGATTATGCAGGATGACCGCGCACGTCTGGCCGTTGAGCTGGAAGGTGCGGGCGAACGTATTAAGAAACTTGATGCTGTTACCGAAGACGTGCAGGAGCGCGTGGCTCGTGCAGCATCGGCTATTCAGCAGATGCTGAGTGATGAAGACCATTGATTTCACGATAGCTGAGGAAGGCGAAATTTCATGCCCCAGGTGATGGTCAATATTGCCGGACGCTCTTACCGCATGGCATGCGGAGAAGGTGAGGAGGCTCATCTTGAAGGGTTGGCCGAGCTTTTTGATAGCCGTATCAATGAAATGCGGGAGGCCTTCGGCGAGATTGGTGATATGCGCCTGCATGTCATGGCAGCTTTAACTGTTGCTGATGAAGTTATGGAGTTACGTAAGAAGCTTGAGAAAACACAGGCTGAGCTTGATGACGTTAAAAGCCTTGCGAGCGCTGGTGATGAACGCTCAACAATCCTTGAGGGTCGCTTTGCTGAGAAGGTTGAAAAGACAGCTGAACGTATCGAGCGACTGGCTAAAAGCCTGAATATGGTGAGCCATAAGAGCGATTAATAAAAATAGTTATTGTTTTTGTCCTTGGGGGCTGGTGTTAAGCCCTCGAAAGCACTAGATTATATATGCGGTGCTGCGGGGTTCGTCAGGAGACATTTCCCCGGGGCCTTACGATCCCATAGGGAGCTGTCCCTGACCTGGTCCGTGGACCTAGACAAACGGCGCCCACCTACTTTGTAGGTACCCGGGATCAGCACTCCAACGGCTTTCGCGGCCCGCACTTAACAGGTTGATGATGAACCAGCTTCCAACCGGTGATGTGAAAAGAAATCTCCGACAGGAAATATTGGCAAAACGGGATTTACTCCCCGACGATCTACGTCGTGCTGCAAGCCTGTGTATTTGCGCTCATCTCAAAGATATTCCTGAAGTGACTTCTGCAGTCACTATTGCGGCTTTCTGGCCGATGCGAAGCGAAGTTGATCTTCGGTCACTTTTCAATGGCTGGTCTGATAGTGGGCATCAGGTTGGTTTACCCGTGATGCAGCCGGATAATAAACTTGTTTTCCGGAAATGGTCTGCGACCTGCCTGATGGAAGAAAAGCAGTTTGGCGTAATGGAACTGCCAGAGACTTGTGAACAGATAATACCGGATATTCTGCTTGTGCCTTTGGTTGCTTTTGACCAAAAAGGGAACAGACTTGGTTATGGAAAAGGTTTCTATGATCGCGCTATTGCAGAGCTGGTTTCTAAGCAGAAAATTGTGACAATCGGCATTGCATTCGCTATTCAGGAAGTTGCAGCTCTGCCCGTAGAGGCACATGATCAGCCTCTTGATATGATTGTGACTGAAGCTGGTATCCGACGCGTAAAAAGGTAAAGGCAATGCGGTTATTGTTTCTTGGTGATGTGGTAGGCCGTGCTGGCCGTCAGGTAATCATTGACCGTTTGCCGGCTTTACGTGAGCGCTGGTTACTTGATGCCGTTGTTATCAATGGTGAAAATGCAGCGGCCGGTTTCGGGCTGACAGAAACAATCTGTAACGATCTTCTCAATGCAGGTGCTGATGCAGTCACGCTTGGCAATCACTCATTCGACCAGCGTGAGGCTCTTGTTTTTATCGAGCGGCAACAGCGTCTTCTTCGTCCGGCAAATTACCCACCGGGAACACCGGGACGTGGGGCAACCTTGATTGATACCCATTCAGGCAAACGTCTGTTGGTCGTTAATGTGATGGGGCGGCTCTATATGGATGCGCTGGATGATCCGTTCGCAGCCGCAGAGCGTGAAGTGAGCCAGTGTCCGCTCGGGCAGGTTGCCGATGCCATTATTCTTGATGTGCATGCTGAAGCGACAAGTGAGAAGCAGGCTTTCGGGCATTACTTCGATGGCCGTGTTTCTCTGGTTGTGGGGACGCATACCCATACTCCAACAGGCGATCATCGTATTCTGCCGGGTGGAACGGCCTATATGTCTGATGCCGGTATGTGTGGTGATTACGATTCCATTCTTGGAATGCAGAAAGAAGAAGCGGTTCGCCGTTTCATCCAGAAGACACCGGGCTCCCGTCTTGAACCGGGCTTAGGTGAGGGAACGCTGTCTGGTATTGCGATAGAGACGGATGACAGAACTGGCCTTGCAACCCATGTGGCAGCGATCCGTATTGGCCCACATCTGGAAGAAAGCCTGCCAAAATTCTGGGGCTAATTGGCTTTTCTGGTAACGCCGACAATTGGCCCGATTGCTCTGAATATATTACCGGTCTGGCCTAAACTGGCTGCATAGGCTGTTGAGATGCTGCCATCGAGGAAGAGAGCATTCTGACATTTATAGGTGTCGCGGAATAAACGCGCGAATTCATGAAAAGTCGTGGGCTGTTCTGAGAGAATAAAATAGGCCATTCCGTCTTGTGACAACCCGACACCGTTGCGGGTTTTGCGCGATGTGCTGTCTTTAAGAAACCTTGGGTGCAGTTTGTTATTGATGACCAGCATGGGGCCTGACTGGGTGGCGTAGTCTACTTTCAGGTGACTGCTTGCAAAGCGCGAGCTTTCCATGATGCCAGCTTTACCGTCATTAATATAAAAGACGCCATTGGGCTGGAGATGAAAGTTGCCGCTGGCCTTGCGCAGGTTGATTTTATGAAGCTCAACTTTCTTTTCAACGTAGAGCCCGACAGGTGAGAGGTTCTCTTCGTACATGCCGGCATTCATAGCGAAGACAAGGCTTTGCCCAGCTGATTCAACGTCTTTTCTGAGCTTTGCAAGTGAGCCGTAGACCGTGCCGTTGCGATCTTTCCAAAAGAGCTGAATGTTGTCTGTTTTTGGATTGGCTTTGCAGACAACATAACGGACGGATTCAAAACTGATACGTTCACAGGGGGATATCTGTTGTGCGTGCCCCGGTATCGTCAAGCTGAACAGGGCTATAAATGATGGAATGCGTAAAAATCTGATCACAGTAATTATGGCCCTGTTTTGAATGAGCATGCTGGCTTTACTACAAATAAAAGGCACTATCGCAAATCTGTATCCCTATTTTTTCGTGATTTTTGGGTTTTTTAACGGCCAACTGACTGAAAAATACAACTGTTTTGTCTCTTCCACTTGGCGAGACGCGTTTCAGAGCATATAAGTAATCCGTTATCTATCAATATAGAGTGGTTTTGTAGCCGATCCCATTAGGGGCGGACCCGGTAGCGAAACCGCTTTCCGGAGCGGAGACTATTACCCATGGCAGGGCATTCACAGTTCAAGAACATCATGCATCGCAAGGGCCGCGCAGACGCTGCCCGTTCAAAACTGTTTTCCAAGCTGGCACGTGAAATCACGGTTGCTGCCAAATTGGGCTCGCCTGACCCCGCCATGAACCCACGTCTACGTGCCGCTATGCTGGCGGCACGTGCTGAGAATATGCCGAAGGATAATATCCAGCGCGCGATTTCCAAGGCAACAGGTGGTGATAGTGATAACTACGAAGAAATCCGTTATGAAGGCTATGGCCCAGGTGGCACGGCCCTGATCGTAGAGGCCATGACAGACAACCGTAACCGTACGGCGTCTGACGTTCGCTCTTACTTCACAAAGAGCGGCGGCAATATGGCTGAAACAGGTGCTGTTTCCTTCATGTTCGATCGCGTTGGTTACATTGAGTTTGATGCCTCTGTTGCTGATGCAGAAGCAATGTTTGAAGCGGCACTAGAAGCCGGTGCTGATGATGTTGCCTCAACAGATGATGTTCACGAAATCTATTGTGAGCAGACATCCTTGAACGAAGTCAGCAAGGCACTGGAAGAAAAGTTTGGAGAACCGAAAGCCTCCAAGCTGATCTGGAAGCCACAGAACAGCATTGCTGTTGATGATGAGACAGGTGAAAAGCTGGTTCGTCTCATGGAAACACTCGAAGATCACGATGACGTCCAGAACGTCTATGTCAACTTCGATCTGTCGGAAGCCCTTCTTGCCAAGATGGCAGGCTAAGCAAAGATAGTTATGGCTGAGCCTCCCATCCGTATTTTAGGGGTAGACCCTGGCTTACGCCGTACCGGTTGGGGGGTTATCGTCACCGAGGGAACAAGATTATCTTACCTCGGTTGCGGAACAATTATCTCGAACGATAAAGCTCCTCTCGCAGAACGCCTGCGGGAGCTTCATGATGGGCTTGAAGAGATCATCAAAGCATATGCGCCCGATGAGGCTTCTGTTGAAGAAACCTTCGTCAATAAAGATGCTCAGGCAACGCTGAAGCTAGGGCATGCACGTGGTATTGCCCTGCTGGTTCCTGCACTTCATGGTATTTCTGTCGGTGAATATTCAGCCAATATGGTGAAGAAGACCGTTGTCGGTTCAGGCCATGCTGACAAACAGCAGATACAGGCAATGATCAAGGTATTACTACCTAAAGCTACCTATAACGGCCCTGATGCTGCTGATGCTCTGGCAATTGCCATTACCCATGCCCATCATCGCAAGGCGAGGGCACTTGCGAAGGGACTTTGAGAGATGAGAGCATTTGAGGATGCAACTGTTGAGGCTGTTTTCAACGCATACCCGCAACAGTTTCGAAAGGCTTTGCTCGCACTCAGGGAAATCATTTTTGAGGTGGCTGCTGAAACCGAAGGTGTTGGGCCGCTTTCCGAGGTTTTGAAATGGTCACAGCCAAGTTATCTGACTGAAAAAACAGGTTCTGGCACAACCGTGCGTCTTGATCGTTTTGGGGATAGTTCCGTTGCGGTTTTCTTTCATTGTCAGACAACACTTGTTGAGACATTCAGAGAGCTTTTTCCAGAACTGAAATACGAAAAGAACCGCGCTATCGTTCTTGACCCTGTAAAGGCGTTACCTGCTGATGTTTTGGCAATCTGCATTAAGATGGCTCTGACTTATAAATTAAAACGCAAATAAAGAGCGACATGTAAGAGGCCGTTTCTGAAAGGTAGATCATGACCCAGAATATCTATGATGATGAGGTTTTCTTCAAAAACTATGCAGATTTGCCTCGCTCAAAGTATGGGCATGATGGTGCTCCGGAATGGCCTGTGATGCTGTCATTGTTGCCCGAGCTTCAGGGTAAACGTGTTGCTGATCTTGGATGTGGATATGGCTGGTTCTGCCGATATGCCAGAGATATGGGGAGTTCCCAGATTCTCGGTCTGGATGTCTCACAGAAGATGCTTGAAAAAGCGCATCAGATGGGGGCTGATGGTATTACTTACAGCCGTCAGGATCTGGAGACATTGCTTTTACCTGAAAATAGCTATGATCTGGTCTACAGCTCTTTAACGCTTCATTATCTCGAAAACCTGCAAGGTGTTCTTAAGACGATTCTCGCCTCTCTTGTATCAGGCGGATACTTTATATTTTCGGCAGAACATCCCATTTTTACGGCGCCTTCAAGTCCGGATTGGACCATTGATAATTCCGGTAGAAAATCATGGCCAGTTAATGACTATCAACTTGAAGGTCAACGGGTTTCAAACTGGATGGCTGAAGGTGTTATCAAGCAGCACCGCACATTAGGCACTTATATTGATCTGCTGGTTTCTGCCGGTTTCATGGTGAAACGTCTGGTCGAATGGGGGCCATCTGCTGAACAGATTGCAACCCTTCCAGCTCTTGATGAAGAAAAAGAACGACCAATGATTTTTCTGATGTCATGTCAGAAGCATGATAGATACTAGTTTCACATCTGATTCTGCCCTCAAGGCAGCCAATGACAGGAAAAGTTCGTGATCGGGAAACTTAAGGGCGTTATCGATAGCTACGGTGAGGATTACATTATTCTTGACGTTCATGGCGTTGGTTATGTCGTCCAGTGTTCCTCTACGACCTTGCAGCGTCTTCCACCCGTTGGAGAAGCTGCTGTTGTTTCTATTGAAACACAGGTGCGGGAAGATGCCATCCGTTTGTTCGGCTTCCTGTCTGATAATGATCGTGAATGGTTTCGCCTGTTGCAGTCCGTACAGGGTGTTGGCGCGAAAGTTGCGCTTGCTATCCTGTCAGTGCTTGACCCCGGTGCACTAGCAACAGCCATTGCAACGGCTGATAAGCATGCCATTGCCCGTTCCCCGGGTGTTGGCCCAAAACTGGCACAGCGTATCTGCATTGAACTGAAAGATAAGGCACCTGCATTCTCGAATGTTGATCCGGCGCTTGTTCGTCTGTCAGATTCTCTTGAAGAAAATACGGCCTCGCATGCCGTTGCTGATGCTGTCTCTGGCCTTGTTAATCTTGGCTACCCACGTGCTCAAGCTTCTGCGGCTGTTGCTGCCGCATTAAAGCAGGCAGGTGAGGAGGCTGAGGCCAAGACATTGATCCGCCTCGGCCTTAGAGAATTGGCCCGCTAATCTCTGTTTTTGGATGAGGTAAACCTTTCTGCCAGCCAGACACCGGGCAGAATGAGAGCGAGACCGCATATCTGAATAAGGCTCAGTTGTTCACGCAGAAGGACAACGGCAAATGCTGTGCCGAAGAATGGCACAAGGTTGAAAAATGGTGCAGCCCGTTCCGGCCCAATCATGCTTACGCTTCTGATAAAGCAGATATGGGCCAGAAATGATGGGAAGAGAATAATCCCAGCTGCGACGCTCCAGCCCTTGATCGTCGGCCAGAAGAAGTTGCCTTCGATAACCTCATAGACAACAAGCGGGAGTGAAGTCACCAAGGCCATGGCCGATAAAACGCCTAAAAGAACCATCCCCGGAACGGCAGGCTTGTTACGCAGGCCCAAAGCGTATAGAGCGTAGAATACCAGCCCAAGCAGCATGAACAGATCGCCGAAATTGAAGTTCATTTTCTGCAGGGTTTCAAGGTTACCTTTACTGGCGATTGCTGCAACACCAAGCAGAGTAATGAGTATCCCTAAAATCTGATAGAGATTGATAGGGGTTCTGAAAACAAGACTTGCCCCCATGAGAATGATGATCGGCTGGGCAGCGACAATGATCGAAATATTGATAGCTGTCGTATGGTGAGCCGCAATATACATACAGGCATTAAATGCCGTGAAGCCAAGCATTCCCATCAGGCAAAGTTTTAAAAACTGGGGGCGGAGTTCTGGCCAATAAGTGGGTAAGTCTTTGGCGATGAGCGGCCATGTAATCAGACAGGTTCCGAGCCATCGGATGAATATCAGCCACATGGGTGATATCTCACCCACGGCCATTCTGCTGAACAGCGTACTGGTTCCCCACATCGCAGTTGCAACAAGCAAAATGATATATGGGTTTTTCAAGAAATGAAGTGGCAGGCTCAAAGGTTTAAACATGCTATGCGTTTAACAGCTTTGCCGCGGAAAGTTTTTCTGAAGATCAGTTCTGCAGATACCAAAAAGGATGAGTTTTGGTACCCACAAATCGTATCTTAGGATTTGCGCTCAGATAACCAGATGCCGATTAGAACCATAAGCAAACCGAGGCCTTGGATTATCGTAAAAGGCTCGCGTAAAAACCCAATCGCAAATGCCGTTCCAAAAACCGGGATGAGATTGATGAATAGGGCGGCACGTGCCGGGCCTATGATCTCGACGCCACGAATGAAGAATATCTGTGCCAGACAGGACGGGAAGATAATGATGGCCGCAGAAACGGCCCATCCTTTAGGAGATGGCCAGATGAAAGTGCCATTCAGATATTCATAAGCAACCAGCGGCAGAGAGGCAATCAGTGCTGCTGTTGAGAGAATGGCAAAGAAAAGAAGGCCCGGGACTTTGGGCTTATCTCTGAGGCCAAGTGTGAAGATGGCATAAAACAGTGATGCCAGCAGCATGTACAGATCACCAATATTGAGATCCATATTCAGCAAAGTCTGTAAGTCGCCCCGCAAAGCAATAATGGCGACGCCTGATAAGGTGATGAGGATACCAATAATCTGTTGCCAGCCAATGCGCACATTATAGAGGATGACGGCTCCCAGCATGACCATGATCGGTAATGATCCCTGAATGATCGATATGTTTACGGCTGTCGTGTGGTAGGCAGCTGCATAAATGCAGGCATTGAAGCCTGTGAAACCGAGTATCCCCATGATGCTGATCTTGATGATCTGCGGTTTCAGTAAGGGCCAGTATTTCGGGAGCTCTCTGGCTGAGATCGGCCACATGACGGCACAAACGGCAAGCCAGCGAAATAAGGTCAGTAGCATCGGAGAAACTTCATTGACAGCCAACCGGCTGAATAACGTGTTTGCACCCCACATTGCTGCTGCTGCAACAAGAATTGCGTATGGGCTGTCCCAGAGGGATGTCACGGATGTTGCCGGTTTGGACATAAAGTTCCTGCTAGAATTGTTTGCTTTTTGCTAAGGCGCTTATAGTTGCCGGAAATAATCCACCGTCAAGCTCGTAATAAGAAAACTATGAAAAATACCCTGAATCTTTTGAGTTTCATAAAGTCATAATACTAAAGATGACAGCAAGAGATCGATTTTGAGTCTTTTTGTCCTTGACGGGGCAGTTTTATCATCAAATAATCAATTTTGATCAAAAATGATCAATGATGAACAATTTTCTGCAATCCGGTAATCGAGGGGTCGATGGACGGAATTCAGCGCAGAGCCGCGATGGCTCGCTTTATTGAAGAAAATGATGGCGCTGATGTTCAGACGCTTGCGGAGCGCTTTGGTGTGTCTGCAATAACGGTTCGTCGTGATCGTAAAATATTGGCTGAACAGAATATCCTTTCTCCCACGCATGGGGGCGCTGTCCCTGCCGGGTTCATGTATGGTGAACTGGCTTATGCGCAGAAGGTTGATGTCAATGTTCCGCTTAAAAAGTTGATTGCTAAACGAGCCGCCGAACTTGTTCCGGATAATAGCATTGTTATTCTGGATGCTGGCACTACAACGCTTGAGCTTGCCAGACTGTTGATGTCGCGAAAGCTGTCGGTTGTTACCCCTGACTTACAAATTGCGTTACTTCTGGCCCAATCGCCAAGCGTGAAAGTATTCATTCCGGGTGGAGAGGTTGATCTTGAAACACGCAGCCTGCTCGATTCAAAAGCGGCTCATGTCCTGCGTGAAACAAATGCAGCCATTTCATTTGTTGGTATTGCAACATGGGATGCCAGCAAGGGTGTCTCCAGCAGCAGTATTGCCAAGCAGGAAATCAAAAGAACAATTATGCAGCAAGCGAGTGAAACATATCTGCTTGTGGATTCAACAAAATACGGCACGTGCAATCCATGGAGTGTTGCACCGCTTTCAGACTTTGACGGAATTATCACAGATGACGGGCTGTCAGCAAAGGCCCGCAAAGACATTGCAGGTGCCGAAGGTAATCTGCTGATTGTTAATTGAGGGTGCCAGAACAAGGCAGAAAAGGGGTCAGTTGTGAGTAAGATTGTAATCATAGCGGATGATCTGACAGGGGCGAATGCCAATGGCTCTCTTTTGGCAGCAAAGGGTTTTTCAGCTGTCACATGTCTGGACATGAGCAAGTGGACGAAAGAGGACTTCAATAATTATGACGCTGTCTGTGTGAATACGGATAGCCGCCTTGTACCTGTCGAGCAGGCTGTTAAACGTGTTTCTGAAGGGCTCAAGTTTCTTTTAACATGTGATAACCCAGCCGTTGTTTCCAAGCGTATCGACAGTACGATGCGTGGTAATGTCGGTAGTGAAATTGAAGAAGCTCTCAAGGTTATGGATGAGAGCGGGCGCTACGAAGAGCCGTCTGTTGCTGTTGTTGTACCGGCATTCCCGTCTTCGCGTCGTGTTGCAGTTGGTGGTTACCTCATCGTCAATGGTATTCCGCTTGAGAAATCCCCAATTGCGAAAGATCCAATCCGCCCGATAACCACATCCCGTTATGTCGCAATTATTGCTGAGCAGACGGATCTGCTAATTGGTTACATCTCTCTTGATACAATTGCTCAGGGTCCAGCTATGGTCACTGAGGAGATTGAACGGCAGAGACGTGAAGGTGTCCGCATTGTTGCTTGTGATGCGGTTCTTGATGAAGAAATTACGGTTATTGCTCAGGCTGTAAAGTCCGTTTCTTACCCGGTTCTTGCAGTTGATCCGGGTCCGTTTACAGCAGCCATGGCTGATGCACGCGTACCTGTTCGTGCACGTCATGAGCTCGAAGACAATGCTCTGGTTATTGTTGGAAGCACAACAGACCTCATTCGCCGTCAGATGGATGAACTTCGTCTGGCTCGCAAATGCGCAATCGTCAAAGTTGATGGCCGTCTGCTCGTCAATCTTTATAAGCGCGATGACACAATTCGCGAGGCTGTTCAAAAGGTTGTTGCTGAGGCTGGTAAGGCAGAAGTCTATGGTGTCTGCACTGTTGAACAGCCTGATGATGTCCACTCAATTGAGGATATGGCTCGTGAGAACGGCATCTCTCTGAAAGAGGCTTCAGAGCGTATCAATAAAGGCCTCTCATTAATCGCAGAACTCCTTTTGAAAGAAAAATCCTTACGCCTCGGCGGAATCTACAGTTCTGGTGGTGAGGTAACCATGTCGGTTACGCGCCAGCTGGAAGCAAGTGGGTTCTCTGTCCGTGACGAAGTTCTGCCGCTTGCCGTATATGGCCGCCTGATTGGTGGGAAGTATCCCAATATGCCAATGGTGACCAAGGGCGGCTTTGTTGGCGACAGTGAAAGCATTGTGCACTGCGTCAATTATTTATTTGCAAAAATTTCAACTCAGACGAGACCATTGGAAGGCGAGACCAAATAATGAAACCGATTATCTGTGTACCTATGGGCGATCCGGCAGGCATTGGCCCAGAGATTGTTGCAGCATCAATTAACGACGCATCCGTTGAAAAGAATGCGATTGTTGTCGTTGTTGGTAATGAAGGCGTATTGCGCCGCGCTGCAGAATTGATGAAGGTTTCTCCTGCTTTCAACATCCTGAGTGGCGATGCAGCCAAACTGCGTGATGAGGTGAAAGAGAATGCTCTGAACCTGGTCAATATTGATAATATTGATATTAACACGCTCGAGTATGGCGTCATTAGTGCCAAATGTGGTCAGGCTTCATTCGAATATATTGAGAAAGCTGTTGAGCTCAGCAATGCCGGTGTCGTTGACGCAATGGCAACAACGGCGATCAATAAAGAGTCGTTGAAAGCTGCCAAAGTTCCCTTCATTGGACATACTGAAATCCTTGGTTCACTGACAGGCACAAAAGACCCGCTGACCATGTTCCAGGTTCATTCTCTGCGTGTCTTCTTCCTGACACGTCACCTGTCGTTGATTGATGCCTGTAAGGCGGTCAAGAAAGAACGTGTACTCGACTATATCCGTCGTTGCACGGCGTCTCTCAAGCAGCTTGGTCTTGAAAACCCTTCAATGGTTGTTGCTGGTCTTAACCCGCATTCTGGCGAACATGGCCTGTTTGGCCGTGAAGAGGTCGATGAGATTGAGCCAGCCATTGAAGCGGCTAAAGCTGAAGGCTACCGCGTATCTGGCCCGAATCCTGCAGATTCAGTATTCCACTTTGCCCTGAAAGGGGCATGGGATGCAGTTCTCTCGCTCTACCATGATCAGGGTCATATCGCGACAAAGATGGTCGATTTTGAACGGACCATTTCCTTGACCCTTGGAATGCCATTCCTGCGGACCTCCGTTGATCACGGGACAGCTTTTGATATTGCCGGAAAGGGTAAGGCCAGTGCGGTTTCAATGATTGAAGCCATCCGTCTGGCTTCTGAATACGCCGGTAACTTCAGAAAGAACAGATAATATTTCACCGAATATGGGGAAGGCCGGGCAGAATTTTCAACGGCCTTACCCCAGAGAAAGAAAAGGAAAAAATAATGTCGAATTTGAAAGCTGTTGTTGTTGGTGATGCTATGATCATGGGTGATGGTTTCGAACAGGCCGCCCGTAAAAACCTTGGTGCCTACTTCTCTGATGTGAAGATGGGCAACTGGGAAGAAGACTATCCTAAGCTTCAGGAACGCCGCTTGGCCGTTGAAAAGCAGGGCCCTGAGATTGAAGTTGTTCCAGAGATCGTTGCCAAGGAAGGTAAGGATGCTTCGCTTTTGGCTGGCCTCTTCGTTCCTGTGTCATCCAAGGTCATGGATGCAATGCCTAATCTGCGCATTGCAGGTGTAGCCCGAGCTGGTCTTGAGAACGTCAACGTTGCAGAAGCCACAAAGCGCGGCATTCTGGTATTCAATATTGAAGGCCGTAATGCACACGCTGTTTCCGACTTCACAGTTGGCCTGATGCTCTGTGAATCCCGCAACATGGCTCGTGCACATTACTCCATTATGAATGGTGAATGGCGTAAGAAGTTCAGCAATTCGGAATGGGTTCCTGAGCTGAAGGATAAGGTCGTTGGTCTTATCGGTTTTGGTTACATTGGTCGTCTTGTCGCCCAGAAGCTATCCGGTTTTGGCGTTCAGCTGGCTGTTTACGATCCATTCGTTGATGAAGCAGTTGTCAAGGAATTTGGTGGTCGTCTGGTTGATAAGGACACCCTGTTCCGTGAAGCAGATTTCGTTTCTCTGCACGCCCGCATGAGCGAAGCAACGAAGGGTATCGTTGGTGAGCATGAGCTCAGCCTGATGAAGCCAACAGCTTACCTGATCAATACTGCCCGTGCTGGTCTTGTGAATGAAGCTGCTCTGATTGCTGCTCTTAAGGCAAACAAGATTGCAGGTGCTGGTCTTGATGTGTTCTCTGATGAGCCGCTCAAGGCAGACAGTGAGTTCCCAAAACTCGATAATGTCACGCTGACCACGCATATTGCTGGCACAACCCGCGAAGCCCTGACACGTTCACCAGACCTTCTGATGGAAGATATCGCCAAGTTCCTGAAGGGTGAACAGGCTCGCTTTATCATCAACCGTGAAGTCCTTGAAAACCCAGAGTTCAAGGCTTGGCTTGCGGGAGTAAAATAATGCTCGTTCCATTACAGAAAGCTCTCGCAGACGCGAGACGTAACCGCTACGCCATTGGCTCATTCAATGTCTACAACTCGGAAACAATCCGTGGTGTTGTTGAAACAGGCATTGAAATGAAGCTGCCGACAATCGTTGCTTTCGGTGCAAGCTATATGCCGAACATGCGATTGAAGGACGTTGCTGCTCTGACACGCAGCATGGCAGAAGATGCTGATATTCCGGTTGTTCTTCACCTTGATCACTGCAAGTCTCTTGATGTGATTAAAGAGGCAATTGATGTCGGATTCACCTCTGTCATGTATGATGGTTCGGCGCTGCCTTTTGCAGAGAACCTCGCCAATGCAGCCAAGGTCGTCAAGATGGCCCATGCTGCAAACGTTGGTGTTGAAGCTGAGCTTGGTGGTATCGCCAAGGGCGAAGACTCCAACGAGGAAGACGGAACTGAAATCTATACTTCACCTGATGAAGCCGTAGAGATGGTTCGTGAAAGCGGTATTGATGCGCTCGCCGTATCAATCGGCACCGTACACGGCATGTATGCCGGTGAGCCGCGGGTTGATGTCAATCGCCTCAAGATGATTTCAGCTGTTGTTGATATTCCACTCGTTCTGCACGGTGGCTCAGGTACACCTGAAGCTATCATTCGTGAATGCATTGCCAATGGTATTGCCAAGATCAACGTGAATACGGAAATCTCCGTTCACACGATTGATAATGTCAGAAAATATCTGGCTGCAAACGATAAAGTCCACTTGTCCAAACTCTGCCTTGAAGAGGTTTCCTACATCAAGCAGGTGGTCAAGAAGTACATGGAATTCTTCCAGAATAAATAAGTAAAGCCATGCCTGCCGGGTAACCGGTAGGCATGATCTGCAGTGTGGGGAAACCCGCAACCGCGAATAATGCATGCGCCAATAATAGCGCTGCAGTTATATGGGGTATGAGTGGCATGCAGCATGTATTAGTTGTTGATGTCGGAACATCAAGTCTGAAATCGATGCTCTATACGGAGAAGGGTGATCTGCTGTTTAGAGCAGGGCAATCCTATGACTCGATCTTCGGGCATGAGAATGATGTCGAGCAGGATCCGCAAACCTGGAATAGCGCCTTGGTCAATACGCTAACTAAGGCCGGTGAGTATTGCGGAGATAAGGGCATTGCTGTTGATGCTATTATTGTGACGTCACAGCGTGCTTCGGTTATTCCGATGAGTCGTGATGGTGAGCCGCTTTATAATGCCGTAATGTGGCAGGATAAACGCGCCTTGAAGCAGTGCGAGAAGTTGCTCGAACGCTTTACACTGCAAGATATGTATCACCGTACCGGCTTACGTGTGAACCCATATTTCTCCGTGCCAAAAATGATGTGGTTACGGGATAACAGATCAGAGATTTTTAATTCCGCACACAAGCTGATTGGTGTGCAGGATTATGTTGCGTTCCTCCTGACCGGGAAATATGCAACTGACGTTTCGCAGGCCTGCCGGACGATGCTGATGAATATCAGAACATCCGCGTGGGATAAGGACATGCTGGATGCATCCGGCATCAGCACTGATCTTCTGCCAGAGCTTGTTCCTTCGGGGTCTCAGGTCAATGTCCTGACAGATAAGCTTGCTGCTCAGGTTGGTCTGAAGTCAGGTATCCCGGTTTATCTGGGTGGTGGTGATCAGCAGTGTGCTGCGCTTTCACTAGGTATTCTTGGGCCGGGTGAAGCTGAAGCAAATACCGGTACAGGCTCATTCGTGATTGCCTATGCTGAACAGCCACACTTCCATCCTGACTGCACAACCTTGTGCAGTGCCTCTGCTATGCCGGGCAAATGGATTGTTGAAGCTGGTATTTTTACAACTGGATTAGTGCATCGCTGGTTTAAGGAAAACTTTTATCCAGATACAGAAGATGCCTATGACATCATGAACAGAGAGGCTGAAAGCTCTCCGATTGGTGCCAATGGTGTAATGATGCCACCGCACTTTGAGGGTAGTGCAGCTCCTTACTGGAACCCACGCGCCAAGGGCATGTTCTTCAACATTACCATGGCAACCAGACGTGCGGATATGGCACGTGCGGTTATTGAGGGCATTTCGCTTGAGATTGGTCATAACCTTGAGTTGCTGCAAAGCCTTGGTGTTCCTGTTGAGCGCGTTAGCGTTGCAGGTGGGCTGACCACTCTTGATACCTTTAACCAGATACAGGCCGATGTCTTTAACAAACGCGTCATTCGTTACGAAAATAACGAGGCATCGTCTCTTGGCGCCTTGATGAGTGCCTGTGTGTCGATGGGTATCTACAGCGATTATACGCGTGCATTTGAAGGCATTGTCACTTCAGAGCCCCGTATTTTTGAACCGCAGACTGAGGCGGTGAATAAGTACAAAACCGTAATGCATCGTAAGAAGAGATTGTACGATGCATTAAATAAATCAGAAACTTATGATCTTTTCTCTGCTGCAATTTAACAGAGAAAAATACTTTTTGGAGCGTCTCAGCCAGTCCGGGTAATCGGCACTGGTAGCCTTGGAGGGGAAAATGGACGTAGGTTACTCTATGTCGATGCTGGGTCTAGCAATCGGTATCGTTGTTGTGATGTGTATCTATTTCAAGATACACGCTTTCTGGTCGTTGATGACGGCCTGCTTGTTCCTTGCTTTGACGCAAGGCATGTCTTTGCCAAAAATCGTTTCTTCATTTGAGACAGGTCTTGGCGGGACGCTTGGCTTTCTGGCGCCTATTCTGGCGCTGGGTGCAATCCTGGGTAAGCTGATGGAGATTTCGGGTGGCGCAGAACGCCTTGCCCGTACTCTGATCAATTTCCTTGGGCAGTCAAAAGCACACTGGGCCATGCTGATTGTCGGTTACATCTGCGGTATTCCAGTATTCTTCCAGGTCGGTATCATCCTGCTGATTGCTCTGATGTTCTCGGTTATCCGTGAAGCAAAGATGCCAGTTATTCAGGTTGCATTGCCAATGATTATCGGTCTTCTGACCGTTCACTGCATCGTGCCTCCGCACCCAGCTGCAATGGCTATTGCCGGTTCGCTCAATGCAGACGTTGGTAAGGTCATTTTCTACGGTCTGATCGTTGGTGTTCCGGCTGCTGCGCTGGCTGGCCCGATCTATGGTAAGTTTATTGCCAAGAAGTTTGATGTTCAGATTTCCGGTGCTTATGCAGATGCAAAGCCACGTCAGGATTCAGAACTGCCACCATTTGGCCGGACATTGTTCGTCATTCTGCTGCCATTGCTGCTGATGATCAACAAAACCATTTTTGAGCTGATGATCGATAAGGCCAACCCACCTGACTACATGGTCTACGTCAACTTTATTGGTACACCGATGATCGCCCTGTTCATCTCCTCTGCCGTTGGTTACGTCCTGCTTGGTCTGAACCGTGGTTTCAGCTGGGATCAGCTTGGTAAGGCCAGTGAGTCTGCTATGGCTCCGATGGCTTCCATTCTTCTGGTTATCGGTGCCGCTGGTTCGTTCAACAAGATCATCATCGATAGTGGCACAGGTGCAGCCCTCGAAGTTGTCATGAAGCAGATTGAAGTCAGCCCACTGATTATGGCTTGGCTGATTGCTCTTATCATGCGCTTTGCACTTGGTAGTGCAACGGTTGCCATGATGGCTGCTGCCGGTTTTATTCTTCCAGTTCTCGGCATGCATCCTGATCTGGATCCGGCTCTTGTTGCTATTGCGATTGGCGCAGGTGCCATTGGTGGTTCACACGTGACCGACTCGGGCTTCTGGTTCGTGAAGGAAAGTGTCGGTATTCCGATGGGAGCGATGTATGCAACTTATACGGTTGCAACGTGTATTGCCTCGGTTGTCGGTCTTCTCGGTACGCTTGTATTGGCGATGTTCGTCTAACCAGAAGGTATTCAACACATTAAGAGATAAGGCGGCTGTGAGGTATTCATAGCCGCCTCTTTAATATTGGTGTCTGGCCAGATTGTGCTAGCATGGCCTTGAAAATATCGGGGTTGAAATGAAAATCGTTATTGCGCCTGATTCATATAAAGAGAGCTTGACGGCTCTTGAGGTTGCCAATGAAATTGAAGCTGGTTTCCGGGAAGTCTTTCCGGAAGCAACATACGTGAAGCTTCCTGTTGCCGACGGCGGTGAGGGTACCGTTCAGGCTATGGTCGAAGCAACGGATGGCAAGCGGATTGAGGTACAGGTTATGGGCCCTTTGGGTTCTCCTGTTGATGCTTTCTATGGCCTGACCGGTGATGGCAAGACGGCAGTTATTGAGATGGCCGCTGCCAGTGGTTTGATGCTTGTGCCAAAGGAAAAACGTAATCCGCTGATTACTACGACCTATGGCACAGGTGAGCTGATCAAACATGCGTTGGATGCAGGTGCGCGTAACTTCATTCTCGGGATTGGAGGAAGTGCAACCAATGATGGCGGTGCGGGTATGGCACAGGCATTGGGTGCAAAGCTTCTTGATGATAACGGGAAAGAGCTGGCTTCCGGCGGTGGGGCACTGGAGAAGCTTAGTCGTATTGATATCTCTGGATTAGATGAACGCCTTTCCGGCTGTATCTTCAATGTTGCTTGTGATGTCGATAATCCTTTATGCGGCCCCCGTGGGGCTTCTGCAATATTCGGGCCACAGAAGGGTGCAACACCTGAAATGGTCAGTTTCCTTGATGCTAATCTCCGTCGGTTTGCTGATATTATTCAGCGGGATCTGGGCGCCGATGTTGCTGATGTTGCAGGTGCTGGTGCAGCGGGTGGTCTTGGGGCTGGGATGATGGCCTTTCTGAAAGGCAGCAGTTTACGTCCGGGCAGTGAGATTGTGACAGATGCAGTTGGTCTGGATGCTGCGGTACGGGATGCTGATCTCGTTGTCACAGGTGAAGGGCGTATTGATGGGCAGACAATCTTCGGGAAAACACCAATTGGTGTCGCTCGTGTTGCAAAGCGCCATAATAAACCAGTGATTGGTATTGCTGGCAGCCTGAACAGGGATGCCGCTATTGTGCATGATCACGGAATTGATGCGGTTTTCAGCGTTTTGTTTGAATGCTGCAATATTCAGGATGCCCTTGCGAACGGGCCGTTCAATGTACGGTTTGCCGCGCGTGATATCGCAACGACCCTGAAAATCGGAATGCAAATAAAGTAAAGAAAAAGGCGGGGTAACCCGCCTTTATTTTTATGCTGCGCCGATCCGCAAAAGATCAAGATAGTGGACAAGCCCGACGGGCTTACCCTCATCAACCACGATGATTGCTGTGATCTTTATACGCTCCTGCAACTCAAGAGCGGTTGCCAGTAGAGCATCAGGTGAGATGGTTCCACGCGGGTTGCGTGTCATGATTGCTTCAACCGGAGTTGTTGCAAGATCAGGGCGCAGATTACGGCGCAGATCGCCATCGGTGATAACACCCGCAAGACGGCCATCCTGCTCAGTAATGATGACACAGCCAAAGCTCTTGTCGGACATCTGACGGATTGCATCAGCCATAGGTGTCCCGACAGTCACGATTGGCAGACGGTCTTCCTTGTGCATGATATCTGAAACACGTTTCAGCTGGGCACCAAGCTTGCCACCAGGGTGGAAGTCTTTGAAATTTTCAGCTGTGAAGCCACGATACTCAAGCAGTGCAACGGCAATAGCATCACAAAGTGCCAGTTCCATCGTTGTTGATGTTGTGGGAGCAAGCCCGTTCGGGCAGGCTTCAGGAGCCTTAGGTAACAGCAGGCAGATATCAGACTGACGGCCAAGCGAAGAATCCGCACTGGAAGTAATGCTGATCAGCGGCACGCGAAAGCGTTTTGCATAAGCGACAATATCTGCAAGCTCTTTGCTTTCTCCTGACCAGGAGAGTGCAATAATGACGTCTTCCGGGCGGATCATGCCCAGATCACCATGGCTGGCTTCTGCCGGGTGAACGTAATAGGCAGAGGTGCCTGTTGAAGCCATTGTAGCTGTCAGCTTGCGGGCGATGTAGCCCGGCTTGCCGATACCTGTCACAATGACACGGCCGGATGCACTGGCAATAGTATCAATGGCATCTGCAAATCCAGTGCCAAGGCCATTGGCAATGGATTGACGCAGGGCTTCAATACCATCACGTTCAAGTTCAAGGCTTTTGAGTGCAGAGGAAACAGCGTTGTCGCGTTCCTGTGAAGTCAGTGTTTTTGTCATAATGCCCGATCTACCACGGGAAGGGGATGGGGAGGAAGAGGGAAAACCTCTCCCAGTTACTTTTATGTGCGATGATAATCGGGATTGCGGATGAATGATGGGCAGTATTTCCCATTTTAGGGAAATGGCTATTGACTCCTCACAATGTACCCGGCAAGAAAAGTTGCAAGGTTTCCTTCGTGCCCGGCCCTTGTGTCGGGCGTTTTCATGTCGAGGGTCTTGCAGGGTATCATGAGATACCTTTGGTTCAGACTCTGGTGAATAGCGGAGGATTACCATGGCCAATGTTGTCGTGGTCGGTGCCCAGTGGGGTGACGAGGGTAAAGGCAAGATCGTTGACTGGCTGTCAGATGCAGCTGATGTCGTTGTTCGTTATCAAGGCGGACATAACGCAGGCCATACGCTTGTTATCGATGGCGTAACCTACAAACTTTCATTGTTGCCATCAGGTGTTGTTCGTCCGAACAAGCTCTCTGTTATTGGTAATGGCGTTGTGGTTGATCCGCATGCACTTGTGGCCGAGATTGAACGTCTTGCTGCTGATGGTGTGAAGGTCACGCGTGATAACCTGCGTATTGCAGAAAATGCTACGCTGATCCTTTCTCTGCATCGTGAACTCGACGCTATTCGTGAGAATGCTGCTGCTGCTGGTACCAAGATCGGTACAACAAAGCGCGGTATTGGTCCGGCTTATGAAGATAAGGTTGGTCGTCGCGCTATCCGCCTGATGGATCTGGCTGATCTTGAAACTCTGCCTGCCAAGATTGATCGCATGCTGGTGCACCACAATGCGCTTTGCCGTGGTCTTGGTATTGATGAGTTCAAGCCAAAAGAGATTTTCGACGAACTGGCTTCTGTCGCCGATAAAGTTCTTCCTTACATGGATGTTGTCTGGCGTCTGCTGGATCAGGAACGTCGTGCAGGCAAGCGCATCCTGTTTGAAGGCGCGCAGGGTGCATTGCTTGACGTTGATCATGGCACATACCCATTCGTGACATCCTCCAACACTGTTGCCGGGCAGGCATCTGCTGGTTCGGGCCTTGGCCCGGGAGCTGTGGACTACGTGCTTGGCATTACCAAAGCCTACACAACTCGTGTGGGTGAAGGCCCATTCCCGACAGAGCTCTTTGATGATGTTGGAGAGCGCCTTGGCGTACGTGGTAAGGAATTTGGTGTTGTTACTGGTCGTAAGCGTCGTTGTGGCTGGTTTGATGCCACATTGGTACGCCAGACGGTCTGTACATCCGGCATCAATGGCATTGCCCTGACAAAGCTCGATGTTCTGGATGGTTTCGAGACTATCAAGATCGGTGTTGGCTACAAACTTGATGGTAAGGAAATTGATTACTTCCCGGCCAGTCAGGGAGCACAGGCTCGTGTGGAACCAATCTATGAAGAATTCGAAGGTTGGGAAGGCACAACAGCTGGTGCCCGTTCTTGGGCTGATCTGCCTGCTCAGGCGGTTAAATATGTCCGACGGATTGAAGAACTGATCGGAACACCGGTTGCGGTTCTTTCCACGTCACCTGAACGCGATGACACGATATTAATGAAGAATCCGTTTGAAGGTTGACAGGTAATACCAATTTCTGAAACAGGTTATACAAGTACGGCGCAAAGTAGCTCTTGTGCCGTACGCATTTGGCAAGCAAATGGTTAAATGCCTGATTGGGCTTAACCTGATGAGAGAGGGCTTGGGCGATGGCGGATTACTATCCACTTATCGCGAGGGCTATCGAAGGGCTGACGGATAAGTCGCCAGCTGTTCGTAAAGCTGTTTATGAACGAGCACGCAATGCGTTGATCTCGCAATTAAAGACGCTTGAGCCGCCAGTCTCGGTTTCCGATCTAGAACGGGAACGTGTTGCTCTCGATCAGGCTATTGTTGCTGTCGAGGCGCTCTATGTGCAGCCAACGCCCCAAGAGGCTGAAACGCACATCCCTCAGGAACCGGCACAACAGCTCCTCGAGCCAATCAGTGAAGTTGTCTCCCAGCCGGAAATTCCTGTACAGCCTGATGTTGTGCCAGAAGAGGCTGAACCTGTAGATGAGAATGTTGCTCTCTCGCAGGAAGAGCTTGAGCCAGAAGCAGAGGCTATTACGCCGCCTGAAGTTGTTGTTGAGCGGCCACGAATTGGTTCCAAACACCGTTCTTCCGGGCAGGCAAACCGCATTCGTGCCATCATACTGGTTGCCAGCATTTTAGCCGTTATTGTCAGTATTGCTGGCTGGAAGCTTTATAACCACGAGCGTCAGCAGGCGCGAGAGGAAGCTGCAGCTGTTGATCAGCCAACTGAAACAGCTGATAACAGTGCACCGGCAGATACGGGTAAGTTTACAGAGCGTTTGGGTGGTGAAGTCATTCCCCCAAATAATCTGGGAACGGGTTCGCAAGGTACTTCAGCTGCACAGAACCAGCAGCCTGCCGTGGCTGTTCAGGAAGCTATTCTGTTTGAAACGGATCCGCAGACTGCACAGCTCCCAATGAGCCAGCAGAAGATTATCGCATCTGCAGGTATTACCCAGTGGCGTCTTGAAGACAGGGATGGTGGTGACGGCCGTCCGATGGAAACTGTCGCGATTGCAGATGTCAGCTTCCCTCAGACAGGTCTGAAACTGCAACTCACTCTTCGCAAGAATACAGAAGGCGGGGCATTCTCTCATGTGATTGAGCTGACCTTCTCACAACCCGATGATAAAACAGATTATCAGGTGCTGAATGCGGCAATGGTTCAGCTGAAGGATAATAAGGAAGAGCCGCGTGGCATTCTGCTGAGTGGTATGGTTCTGCCTGTCACGAATAATGTGTTCGTTGTTGGTCTGTCAGATATTCCGGCAGATATTGAACGTAACCAGCAGTTGCTTCAGGAAAAGAACTGGGTTGACGTTAACGTCGTATTCCCGAATGGAAGGCGAGGGCTTATCAGCATTGAGAAAGGCCCAACCGGTTTTCAGATAATCAATGAGGCTTTCCGCCGTTGGTAAAAGAAAAAGCGCCCTAGGGCGCTTTTTTCGTAATTGCATGGAAGAATATCCCGCTTATGGCGAGGGAGCCTCCAGAAGGGGCGTTTCTCTGACTGCCAGATTATTACGTACGGCTTCCTGTACCTTTTCAAAAGCACGGACCTCAATCTGACGAACACGCTCGCGAGATACACCAAACTCTGTTGAGAGTTCTTCAAGGGTGATGGGATCATCAACGAGGCGACGTGCCTCAAAGATACGGCGTTCACGCGGGTTCAGAATATCCAGAGCATCTCGTAAGGCCAGATGTCTGTTCTTGCCTTCCTGCTCTTCGACCAGAAGGGATTCCTGCGTGTCACTATCATCAACCAGCCAGTCCTGCCATTCGCCTTCACTTTCAGCGCGGAGAGGCGTGTTGAGAGACATATCGCCACCAAGACGACGGTTCATCTCAATAACGTCCTGTTCCGGCACGCCCAGCTTTGTTGCAATTTGTGCAACCTGATCAGGGCGCATATCGCCTTCTTCGAAGGCAGAAATCTTACCCTTTGCCTTACGCAGATTGAAGAACAGTTTTTTCTGACTTGCGGTCGTTCCCATTTTCACGAGAGACCATGAGCGCAGGATATATTCCTGAATGGCAGCCTTAATCCACCACATGGCATAGGTGGCAAGACGGAAGCCCTTATCAGGGTCGAAACGTTTGATAGCCTGCATAAGGCCGACGTTGCCCTCTGAGACGACTTCGGAAATAGGTAAGCCATAGCCGCGGTAACCCATTGCAATTTTTGCAACGAGACGCAGGTGTGATGTTACGAGTCTATGGGCAGCGTCACTGTCGCCATGCGAACGCCAACGTTTGGCAAGCATATATTCTTCGTTAGGTTCCAGCATTGGGAACTTACGAATTTCATCCAAATAGCGGGAAAGACCACTATCTTGAGCAAGCACTGGAAGCGCTGATGCCATTAATCATTCCTCCTGAGGCCCCCAATATCTTAGGCAGGCCCGATGTTCCCCGTTAAGGCAGATACAGAATAGTATATATAATTACTACAAGCGTGGCAAAACAGGGGCAGGTCCGAAAAAATTTCATTTAGACTGGAATAAATTAATTTTTAGGTCGGTGTTCCTTGACACCTTAGCATTCAGCGCGTGCCAAACCAATGATTATGTAATTGGAATTCTGACAATCTGATTAAAGGCAGGACGCTGTTTCATGCGCTCATACCATGCTGTCAGATAGGGCAGAGCCGGGCGCTCGATTGGCAGCTCTAACCAAACATAAGCGAATGGTCCAAATGCAATATCAGCAAGAGAGAAGGTTTCGCCTGCCAGATACGGTGTTTGGGATAATGCCTTGTCTGCTAACGTGAAAAGCTCTTTGCAGCGTTCCTTACCAGCTTCAAGAGCTGCATGATCGCGCTCATCTTCAGTTCTGCGAATAAGATTAAAGATGAGATCACGGAAGGGAATAGCGAAAGAACCAGCAGTCCAGTCCATCCATTGCTCAACCTTGGCACGCTTGCGATTATCTGCCGGGTAAAGAGATGCGTTGCCGTACTGAGAAGCGAGATAGCGTAGAATTGAGTTCGATTCCCAAAGAACAAAGTCGCCATCCTGAATGGTTGGGACGAGGCCATTTGGGTTTAAAGCCCGGTACTCAGGATCATTTAATTTGCCAAATGATCCGCCTGCATCAACTTGCTGATAGGGGATGTTCAGTTCTTCAGCGCACCAGAGTACCTTTTTAACATTGCTTGAATTCTTACGGCCCCAGATTTTTAGCATATGACTAAATCCTTCTTAGAGCTTGCAAAAATATCTCTATGACAAGCTGGTTTACTGAGATACCACTTTGAATGTGGCCCTGAATGGCTTTGAAAGCTAATGCTCTTGTCTCTTATTCTCTACCTTAAATAGGTATCTTTAGCGATTATTCAACGATTTTCATATGAATGGAATAACAACTGAAAATATAGAGATTTGCTCGCTGTCTGGTGTAGAAATTTGATTTATGTCATCAATAAAAATTCGCCTTTTGGCTAGAGTTTGTTCAATACATGGAGGAGTGCATAAATGCGTTTACCGGTTCTTGTTTCAGCTATCGCCTTACCGCTACTCGGTTTAAGCGCTCATGCTCAGGAAGCTGGTGATCCAGCTGCGGGCGAAAAGGTCTTTATCCAGTGCCGTGCCTGCCATCAAATTGGACCAACAGCAAAGAATATGACAGGCCCTGTCATGAATGGTCTGTTTGGTCGCCATTCAGGCTCAATCCCGGGATTTAACTATTCTGAAGCCAATAAAAATTCAGGTATTGTCTGGGATGAAGAAGTTTTCCGCGAGTATATCAAGGATCCACGGAAGAAAATTCCAAAGACCAAAATGATTTTCGTTGGTGTTAAAGACGAAAAGAAAATCAGTGATCTGATTGCCTATATGAAGCAGTTCGATAAGGACGGCAATAAGAAGTAAAATAGTAAATCCTCGCCCGTTTAGTTAGCGGGCGAGGGATGCTGCCTTATGGGCAAGTCTGGTTGGCTCAGGCAACCGATAGCGGCCAGTACAGAGCATGGTTGCGGCAATGGCGCTATCCAGATCACAAAGATGACCAGCTGAAATAAACATCGGATTGCAATGATCTCTTGTGGTGAGAGCAGCTCCGATTGTTTCTCCCTTATCAACAAGCTCAGCAGATTCTCCCTTTTGAGGGGAAGGCGTATCATACTTGCCGCACAGGCGGGTTTTCCCGCAGCCAATCGTTGGCTTATCAAGCCATAATCCCATGTGACTGGCAATGCCGATACGACGGGGATGCGCGTACCCGAAGCCATCAAACAGGAATAAATCCGGGATATTCTGCAGCTTCTCGAATGCTTCAACCAGTACAGGGCCTTCCCTAAAACTCAGAAGGCCGGGAATATAAGGGTAAGCCGTTTGCTGTTTTGCAAGAACGGTTTCAATGATATGGAAGTCAGGCAAGTGGATGATGACAACAGCAGCCTGAGACCATCCGTCTTTTACGCTGACATCAACGCCAGCGACCAGTTTGACTTTTGAGAGATCGAGAGGCCGGTCAATGATGACCTGACCGGCCAGTTTTTTTTGCAGGGCAATAGCCTCTTTCGGGGGAAGGTCCCATGAATGGAGGCTATGCAGTTTCATTGAGTTTACCGCTTAGTTATTGAAGCGGAAGTGCAGGACATCGCCATCCTGAACAACGTATTCTTTTCCTTCGAGACGAAGCTTGCCGGCATCTCGTGCACCGGCTTCACCTTTCAGAGAAATATAATCATTGTAACCGATTGTCTCAGCACGAATGAAGCCCTTTTCAAAATCCGTATGGATCACACCGGCAGCCTGTGGGGCTTTGGTACCTTTTGTAATTGTCCATGCACGAGCTTCTTTCGGGCCCACCGTGAAATAGGTGATCAGACCGAGGAGATCATAACCTGCACGGATTACGCGGTTCAGGCCTGGCTCTTCCAGTTCAATAGCTTCCAGATACTCTTTCTGCTCATCTTCAGGTAGAACAGCGATCTCACTTTCAATCTTTGCTGAAACAATAACAGCAACAGCGCCTTCTTTTTTGGCGTGATCGATGACCTTTTGAGAGAAGGCATTGCCTTTATCTGCTGAGGCTTCCTCAACGTTGCAGACATAGAGAACAGGCTTTGATGTCAGCAGCCCCAATGTCTGAAACAGCTTTTCCTCTTCAGGCTTACGCTCGATAAGACGAGCTGGTTTGCCATCGCGCAGAAGTGCAAGTGACCGATTAACAAGATCAAGAGTTTCCTTGGCTTCCTTATCGTTGCCACGAATGCGCTTTTCTAATGCGACAACGCGCTTTTCAAGGCTTTCGAGATCAGCAAGCATTAATTCTGTTTCAATGATTTCAATATCAGTGATCGGATCAATCTTGCCTTCAACGTGTGTAATATCGCTGTCTTCAAAACAGCGTACGACATGGGCAACAGCATCAACTTCGCGAATGTTTGCAAGGAACTGGTTGCCAAGGCCTTCGCCTTTTGAAGCACCACGGACCAGACCTGCAATATCAACGAAGGTCAGGCGGGTAGGTATGATCTGAGCTGAGTTCGATATGGTTACGAGCTCATCAAGGCGATTATCCGGGACAGCAACATCACCGACGTTTGGTTCAATTGTACAGAACGGATAGTTTGCTGCCTGTGCCGCTGCTGTCTGGGTCAGGGCGTTAAACAGGGTTGATTTGCCAACGTTCGGCAGACCAACAATGCCGCATTTGAAACCCATGACTCACTCCTTCTTATTTGCTTTGCCCGCATTTTCTGCTGGGCGCTTAACATCTGTCCAACCCCGTGCTTCCATTGTCAGGTGGACTTTATTTAAAAATGACGAGTCCTGATCCTGTACCAGAAGCCTTATATTCTGTGCGCAGGTACTGAGCAGGTCTTCAACCCAAGGCTCTTCAGCTTTGAAGAAATCGCCAAGAACATAAGGCTGGACAAGAGACTTATCGCCGGGATGTCCGATCCCGAGACGGACACGTCTGTATTCGTTACCACAATGGGCTGTGATTGACCTTAAGCCGTTATGGCCTGCATTTCCACCACCCGTTTTAACCCTGATTTTTGCTGGAGCAAGATCAAGGTCATCATAAAAAACAGTGACATCATTCAGGCTAAGTTTGAAAAAGCGCATGGCTTCAGCAACAGAACGACCGGATTCATTCATATAGGTCTCTGGTTTGAGCAGTAGGACCTTATGACCTTCAACCGTTGCTTCGCTGATCTGCCCCTGAAAACGCTTGCGCCAAGGGGACGCGCGTAATCCGCGTGCAATCTCGTCTATGGCCATGAAACCGATATTATGACGGTTTTTGGCATATCGAGAACCGGGATTTCCAAGGCCAACAATCAGGTGCATCGTAAGCTAAATCAAACCAGTAATTTCAATCGGGTAATAAGACAACGCTCCGGCCTTGCGGTCGGAGCGTATGAACTTACAGTAACTGCCGGTTGGCAGAAACCAATTATTCTTTTGCAGCTTCTGCTTCGCCTTCAGTGGCAGCTGCTGGCTCTTCTTCTGCACCGACTGGCGGTACGATGCTGAGCAATGTTGCATCTTCAGGAAGGGAAGCCTTGGCACCTTTTGGAAGCTTGACGTCCTTAAGGTGAATAACGCCACCGATTTCAAGAGAAGCAATAGAGACTTCTACTGAATCCGGGATAGCATTTGATGGAACAGTCAGTTCGATTGTGTGTGCAACGAGCTGGAGTGTCCCACCCTGCTTGAGGCCAGGAGCTGTTTCCTGATCAACGACGTGGAGCGGAACTTCAACGCTGATTTCCTGACCAGCTGCAAGGCGCAGGAAGTCAATGTGAATCGGGAAGTCGCGGACGACATCAAGCTGGTAATCGCGTGGAATAACCTGTTCTTTCTTACCGTCGACTTCAATGTCAAAAACGGTGGTCAGGAAGTGACCGGAAAAAATCAGCTTCTTTGCAAGCTTGAAATCGATAGAGATTGCTGTTGGTGCCTTGTTACCACCGTAGATAACTGCTGGTACCAAACCCTGGCGACGTGCTTCACGAGCGGCCCCCTTGCCGACTCGTTCACGTGCCACGGCCTGCAACTGCTTATTTGCGCTCATGGTCGTGGTCCTTTGAAATAGAATAAAAACCAAGGCCGCCAGCAGGCGGCCTCAAAAGGTTTGCATCCCTGCCTCCAAGGGTGTCGGAGGATGCGAGGACTTCTATAACGAAACAGCATGCATTTTGCAAACTGTTTCGTTGATAAAATCAGTCGAACAAGCTGGAAACAGATGATTCACTGGCTGTGCGACGGATTGCTTCACCGATCAGCGGAGCAATGGAAATTGTCCGAATGTTGGGGGCAACCTTGACGGCTTCTGTCGGCATGATCGAGTCCGTGACGACCAGTTCTTTCAGTTTGGAAGAGGCAATACGGCTGACTGCGCCACCGGAAAGAACGGCATGGGTGCAATAGGCGTAAACTTCACTGGCGCCTTTAGCAAGCAGGGCTTCTGCTGCATTGCAGAGTGTGCCGCCAGAGTCGATGATATCATCGATCAGAATGCATGAACGACCGGAAACATCACCAATGATGTTCATGACTTCAGATTCACCAGGGCGTTCGCGGCGTTTGTCGACAATGGCCAGTGGGGCGTCAATGCGTTTTGCCAGCGCGCGGGCACGAACGACGCCGCCAACGTCTGGAGAGACGACTGCGGTATTTGAGATATCAAGACGTTCCTTAATATCGCGAACCATGACAGGGGCCGCAAAGAGATTGTCCGTTGGAATATCGAAGAAGCCCTGAATCTGGCCTGCATGAAGATCAAGGGTCAGAACACGGTCAGCACCGGCATTGGTCATCAGATTGGCAACCAGCTTTGCCGAGATTGGTGTGCGCGGCCCGGGCTTGCGGTCCTGACGGGCATAGCCGAAGTATGGCACAACGGCTGTGATGCGGCGGGCTGAGGAACGACGCAGAGCATCGGTGATGATCAGCAGTTCCATCAGGTGATCGTTGGTCGGGAAGGATGTTGACTGGATGACGAACACGTCCTCACCACGAACATTTTCTCCGATTTCAACAAAGATTTCCATGTCAGCAAAGCGCTTTACCATGCAACGGGCAAGGGGCACTTCAAGGTAGGCCGAGATGGCCTCTGCCAGTGGACGATTGGAGTTTCCGGCTACGAGTTTCATGTTTGATAACTTGTATTAAAGAATGGAAATGGAAGCGTCCAAGGCGTTGCTGGGCGCAGGCTTCATAAGAAGGCTATTAGCAGCGGAATCGTCTGCTCACAATAGGCCAGTTAGCCAATATGAAACTCTTTCCCCATGCGAAGGTCTTTCTTTTCATATTTCGGATGCTTAAGTGTGGGAAAGAGGACATAGCTGTTTGTATGTTCAGGGCATGCCAACCTATAGTCCGGTATCGAATTAACGACTTTAAATTACAGATGAAAACTAAGACAGCGAGTTTATGAACCATAACAGAGGACAAGACAGGCCGCCGGATACACCATTTGTGGATGAAGCCGAAGCGGAGGATACACTTATCCAGAATGACGAAGGGGAGAGCGGAGATAACTTCGATCTTTCGTCAGAGGATAACCTGCGTTCTGTCCGTCGTGGTAAGGATGTTATCCGGAATTTCTGGGAAACGCTTCCCAACTCCCCCGGTGTTTATCGTATGTTCGATGAAGCGGGGAATGTTCTCTATGTCGGTAAAGCCAAAAACCTAAAAAAGCGCGTTGCAACTTATGCACGTGGTGTCGGTCATTCCAACCGTATCGTCCGGATGATTGCTGAAACAACGGCAATGCAGTTTGTAACGACGGCAACGGAAACAGAAGCACTTCTTCTTGAAGCCAATCTGATTAAACAGCTGAAGCCGCGATACAATGTACTGTTACGGGATGATAAGTCCCTTCCGTATATTATGCTGACGGCAGATCACGAGGCTCCCCAGCTGGTCAAACACCGTGGATCCCGTAAACGGGCAGGGCATTATTATGGCCCCTTTGCCAATGCAGGGGCTGTTAATCGAACCGTTGCAGCCCTTCAGCGGGCATTTCTGCTGCGGACATGTGCTGACAGCTATTATGAGAACAGATCTCGTCCGTGTCTGCTTTATCAAATCAAACGCTGTGCCGGGCCATGCACCCGCGAAATCTCGCTGAGTGATTATCAGGAGCTGGTTAATGAGGCGCGGGGGTTCCTGTCCGGGAAGTCCAATGCCATCAAGGAGCGTATTGCTGGAATGATGCAAAACGCTTCTGAGCAGCTTGAGTTTGAACGTGCCGCTTATTTCCGGGATCGTCTTGCTGCCCTGTCTGCTATTCAGGGTACACAGGGTATTAATACGCATACTCTGGAAGAGGCCGATGTCTTTGCTCTGGATGAGCAGGCTGGCCAGTTCTGTGTTGAAGTTTTCTTTTTCCGTAACTGGCAGAACTGGGGCAATCGCTCCTATTTTCCAAAGGCTGGGGTTTCAACGAGTGTCGCTGAGATTTTAGCTTCCTTTGTTGCGCAGTTCTATGATGATAAGCCTGCCCCGCGTCAGGTGCTTCTTTCGCATGATGTTGAGGAGCTGGACGTTCTTTCCGCAGCTCTTTCTGAACGGGCAGGCGCAAAGGTTGAGGTGCTTGTTCCAAAACGTGGTGAGCGTAAACAGGTCGTGGAGTACGCCCGCAGAAATGCTCATGAGGCTTTAGGACGTCGGTTGTCTGAGCGTGCTTCTCAGCAGAAACTACTGACAGCTTTGGGCGAGGCTTTTGGGCTGACCAAACCTATTGAACGCGTAGAAGTCTATGACAACTCGCATATCATGGGGACTAATGCAGTTGGGGCGATGATCGTGGCTGGCCGCAATGGTTTTATGAAACCTCATTACCGGACCTTTAACATCAAATCCGAAGAACTCACCCCCGGTGATGACTATGGAATGATGCGGGAAGTGTTGCAGCGTAGATTTGCGCGTCTGATGAAGGAGTTTCCGCCCAGCAGGTTAACAGGGACACCGGAAGCTGAAGCCTCTTCAGAGGTACATGACATTGCAGATAAAGCTTTTCCGGCTTGGCCTGACCTTATTCTCATAGATGGTGGTAAGGGACAGCTTGATGCTGCCGTACAGGCATTGGAGAGCGTTGGGGTTATTCCAGAAGATGTCGCTGTCGTTGGCATTGCCAAGGGGCGTGATCGCGATGCGGGGCGTGAAACCTTCTTTATGGAAGGAAAGGCCCCATTCAAGCTGCCTCCACGAGATCCGACACTTTATTTTGTTCAGCGTTTACGTGATGAGGCCCACCGGTTTGCCATTGGTACGCACCGGGCCAAGAGAACACGGGCTATTCGCCAGAATCCGTTGGATGAGATTTCCGGAATTGGACCTGTGCGTAAACGTGCACTCCTGCATCACTTTGGAACGGTTAAGGCAATTCAACAGGCGTCTTTGGAAGATTTACAACGTGTGCCGGGCATTAATGCTGCAACAGCAGAAATCATTTTTGACCATTTCCACGAGACATGAAGCGAACCCCATTTCGATCTGAACTGTATTCCAGCTGAATATGATCGGTCATGAGATGGGCGACTTCAGCAATGTTGTGGGTTGTGTAGAGAACCGGAATCCCTGTTTCTTTATAAATCGCTTCTATGAAGGGAATGATCTCCTGGCGGCGTTTTTGATCAATGGCAGACAAAGGCTCATCCATGAGCAGGAGTTGTGGAGCTGATAGTAAAGCTCTGCCAATAGCGACCCTCTGCTTTTCTCCACCTGAGAGTGTATCTGGTTTGCGTTTCAACAGATGAGAGATATCGAGAAGCTCTGTAACTTCTTGTAACGTTCTCTCTTTGGAAGAGGGGCGTCGGAACCATCTGCCATATGTCAGATTACGGGCAACTGACAGGTGGGGAAAGAGGCGGTTTTCCTGAAATACGTAGCCAATATTTCGCTTGTGGCTTAGCTGGTTAATGCGTCTTTCACTATCAAAAACAATATGGTCGCTGATCGCGATTTTCCCGTATTCAGGTGTGATCAGTCCGCTGATGATATTGAGGGTCGTCGTCTTGCCGCTGCCCGACATTCCAGTGAGTACGGTAAAGCCACTGCTGACTTCAAAAGAAGCATCAAGAGTGAACTCGCCAATTTTATGTCTGAAACTGACTTTCAGGCTCATACCAGACTTCCCCGATGCTTCATCCACCAGGCTAATAGTTCTGACAAAAGAAGGGCCAGCATGGATATGATAACAGAAATCAGCGTAAGGCGCAGGGCGTTGAAATCACCACCGGGCACTTGCGTATAACTGTAGATGGCAGATGGCAGGGTTTGGGTTTCACCGGGAATATTAGACACGAATGTGATGGTTGCCCCAAATTCACCCATTGCTTTGGCAAAGGATAATACCATACCAGCCAGTATGCCTGGCATAATCAGGGGCAGCGTTATTGTGATGAAAACCCAGATTGGGTTAGCGCCTAGTGTCTTGGCAGCCTGCTCTATCTTTTTATCTGTTGCGTCGATGGATAGCCTTATTGCCCGAACCATGAGTGGGAAGCCCATAATTGCAGAGGCAAGAGCAGCTCCCGTCCAGCGAAACGAAAAGACGATGCCAAGATAGGTTTCAAAGAAATGTCCCAGGGCTCCCTGTTTTCCGAACAGCAGAAGCAGTGCGAAACCTGTGACGACAGGAGGGAGGACAAGAGGTAGATGAACGAGACAACTCAGAAGCATTCTTCCCCAGAATCTCCCTCTGCTCAGAAGCAGTGCAATAGCAATGGCAAGCGGCAAGCTTGTCAGCATAGCGACAGTTGCAACTTTCAGGCTGAGCCTGACCGCCAACCATTCATCTGGAGTGAGATTAAACCATTCCATGCAAGAAAACCTATGGGACCTTTGCCGGTAAAACCTTGAAGCCTTCTGCCTCAAAGCGTGAACGGACATCCTCAGATTTCAGAAATTCAATATATTTCTGGGCTGCGCTATGCTGGCTGGAGGCAATGATTCCAGCTTGATAAATAATGGCAGGATGACTGTCTTCCGGGAATGTACTGACAATTGAAACATTCTTCTCAGCAGTTGCGTCTGTTTGATAGACGACTCCAAGGACGGCCTCCCCGCGTGCAACAAGAAGCAGAGCAGCCCTGACATTATCAGCCGGTGCCACACGTGGCGCAACATCTTTCCATAAACCCAATTTCTCAAAGGCTGCTTTACCATATTTTCCTGCAGGAACACTGTCCGGGGAAGCCATCGCTATTCGTTTGCCATCTAGCAGCCTGGATATATCAAAGCCGGGTTTGGGCGTAACGGCTGGCATGTTGGATGCTTTGTGTGAAGTCAGAAGTAGTCTGAAAATATCGAGGCTGGATTTGAGCTCAGTGGGTTGCAGATTGGCAGCCTGGGGGGCAATCAGGACAAGTCTGTTACCGAGCAGCTGGGTTACACTTTGTGGCTTGATCTTGTTACTTTTCAGCAGGTAATCCATCCAGTCAATATCTGCCGAAATAAAGACATCAGCCGGGGCACCGCTCTCAATCTGTCTGGCAAGCGTTGAGGATGCGGCATAGGATACCGTTACGTCTGAGCCTTCGCGCTGTTTCCATAAACTATTGGCACTATCCAATGCATTTTTCATGCTGGCTGCGGCAAAAACAACAATCTTTTCTTCTTTGGGGGAGATATCCAGACTGAAGGCGGGCTGGAAATATGCCGCCAGCGCAATGCCAAGAGCCAGAGATAAAACACGATATTTCTGCCGCATAATCTGCTTTCCCCGAATGGATAGATATCTGCTTTATATGAGTTGGCTATAATGAATTCCAGAAAATCATTCTTATATATTGGATGGTGAAAAGAATTTTCTGATTTATTTCTATGGAATAGGTCATTTTGTGCTGCATGTTCCTTGAACAGATCGCAAGGACAGGGTAGCACAATAAAGTCTCCGATAAGGTATTTGAGCCATCAGTATGCGTCAGTCTTCAACCTTTAATCTGCCTAATATTCTGACTTATGGTCGGTTGGTTGCCGTTCCATTGGTTTTTGGTCTGTTATTTTGGTATGGGCAGGGGGAGCAACGCTGGTGGGCCTTTGGTGTTTTTGCTCTGGCCGGAATCACTGATTACTTTGATGGCTATTTTGCCCGGGCTTATTCCCAGCAATCAGCTCTGGGCCGGATGCTCGACCCAATTGCAGATAAACTTCTGATTGCTGCGTGTCTTTTAATACTCGTTGCTGACGGGACAATTGCTGGTCTGGCAATTTGGGCGGCTGTTATTATTCTTTGCCGTGAAATTCTTGTCTCCGGGCTTCGTGAGTTTCTGGCTGAGCTGAAGGTCAGCGTTCCAGTCAGTAAAGTTGCGAAGTGGAAGACAACAGCTCAGATTCTTGCTGTTGGTTTTCTGATAGCAGGTGATGCCGGGGAGACAATCTTACCGGGCACAAAACTTATAGGAACTGTTCTTCTCTGGGTATCTGCACTTCTTACCCTGTTTACAGGATGGGATTATTTTAAAGCCGGTATCGTTCATGTCATTGATCAAGAGGGTAAGAACTGATGAAGCTGGTATACTTCGCATGGGTGCGTGAGCGGCTCGGAAAGCCCGAAGAAGATATTTGCATCCCGGGTGAAGTCAAAACAGTTTCTCAACTCCTTGAATGGCTTAAAGGGCAGGGTGAAGAATATGCCTATGCTTTTGAGAATATAGATGTCATTGAGGCTGCTATAAATCAGGAACATGTCACTCATGATGCAAGCCTTGAAGATGCGCATGAGATCGCCTTCTTCCCTCCGATGACAGGTGGTTGAGGTATGACTCAAATGGTTTGCCGCGTGAGCGTCCAGAAAGAACCATTTAATACTGCCGATGAGACCGGTATTTTGATGTCTGACCAGCCGGATATTGGTGCTATCATTACATTTACGGGAAAGTGCCGGAGTGAAGGAGGGCGCTTATCTGCCCTTGAAATAGAGCATTATCCGGGAATGGCTGAAAAAGCGATCCGTAGCATTGTCGCCAAAGTTACTGAACGCTGGGAGCTGATCGGGGTTACGATCATTCACCGCTTTGGTTTGATTGCTGCGGGTGATGATATTGTGTTGGTCATCACGGCAGCAAAACATCGAAAAGAAGCGTTCGAAGCAGCAAGCTTCCTGATGGATTACCTTAAGACACAAGCCCCATTCTGGAAACGGGAGCATCTCTCAGACGGACAGGTTGGCGAGTGGGTTTCTGCAAAAACAAGTGATCAGGGCGCATTGCAGCAGTGGGAAAATATTCAGCCCTTCGCTTCCTGTTGACGCAACATTAACCCTTTGCGCTCAAAATAAGAGCAGGTTTAATGGTGTGTTGTGTCATGCGTACTCGTATTTTTGCGTTTGGTGTTCTTACTCTTGTTGGCGTGAGTCTTGCAGGTTGTGGGCTCTTCCGTTTTGAGCGGAGAGAGGCATGGCGAGATCAGGTTGAGCAGATGTGTCTGCAACAGCATCAGGTTCAGCAGACAGCCTATATGTCCCTGACAGGCAAATCGATTGATGGCCCGGGTGCATGCGGTATGCAAAGCCCGTTTCGGGTTTCTGCTTTGGCAGAGGGTTCTGTTGGCCTGAAACAAAAGCTCACTTTGGCATGCCCAATTATCCCGACTATTGATGGCTGGCTGGATGATGTCGTAAAGCCAGCTGCGCTTCTCTATTTTGGTGTTCCGGTTGTTGATCTCAATGCCGGCAGCTATTCCTGCCGTGGCCGTAACAATCGCAGTGGTGCAAAGCTCTCTGAACATTCATTTGGTAATGCACTTGATGTGATGTCCTTCATTCTGGCAGATGGTCGGGTCATTACCGTAAAAGGTGGCTGGAATGGTAACCCGGTAGAGCGGGACTTCTTGCGTGAAGTCTTTACGGGTGCCTGTGAGCGTTTCAATACGGTTCTTGGCCCGGGCTCTGACCGTTATCATTCTGATCACCTGCATCTTGATCTGGCCCGACATGATCCGCGAGGTGTGCGTCGTTTCTGTAAGCCAATTCTGAAGTTTGAGAAGAAGCTCGATCCGATGCTTGTTGAATCTCTTAAAGCGCAGAGCAATCAGTTTGCCCGCCAGCAGCAGACACCCGCTCAACCGGGAACGGCTTACTCTTCCATGAATGGACCTGCACCTGAAAATAATGCTGATCTGCCATATGAGGGTGATCTTTAAATACTGAATGGTATCAGATGTCTGGAAAGCCGCCTTCGGGCGGCTTTTTATATGTCGGAAATTGCTATTTAAGCACAAAACATTACTAAGAAAGCTTGATTTTAGTAGCTATCGCTTTCATGTTCAGACTCAATGCTGAGAGAGCGGGGCTTTCAAGCCTGCTCGTTATTGGCTAGATGAGATAAGGTTACATGGCAATTTGGCCTGAGATGTAATTGAATGGAGAACTCCATGCGCGTAATGGCGGCAGTACTGACAACCCTTCTGATTTCCAGCAGCCCGGTTATGGCGCGTGATATGCGCCCTGCTGAAGAGCGGGATCATTCATTCTCTGCAGATTTGGCAAGTTGTGAAGATGGGGCTGTTCTTGGCCACATTGCTAATTATTTTGCCACTAAAGAATCGCATTTCTGGGGCTCTTCAGTTCGTATTCAGCACTTTGAGAATGTTCGCAAAGTTGCAGATCGTCCTTGGGGGCTGGATACAATTCCGCGTCGTTTCTGCACTGCGACAGCGCTTCTGTCCGATGGTCAGTATCATGAAGTTGATTACTCCATCCGCAGTGGTCTGGGCTTCGTCGGCCTTGGTACTTCAAGCGTAGACTGGTGTGTCCGCGGTTATGACCGTTCACATACATATTCCCCTTCCTGTAAGCTGGCCCAGCCGTGATCACGAAATTATCAGCACTTCTTCTGAGGCTCACTCTTGCTGTCTGCGCAGCTGGAAGTGCGCAGGCTCAGATCCAGTCACAGGAAAGACGTTTCTGGAGTGATGGTGCGGGTAGTTTTGACTATTATGTTCTGGCACTTTCCTGGTCTCCTTCTTTCTGTGCCGAGAAGGGGAACCAGCAGGGTTCAGCACAATGCAGTACTAGCAGGCGCCTTGGGTTTACCGTCCATGGCTTATGGCCGCAGTTTACCAATGGCTATCCAAGCAACTGCAATCAGGGTAGCCGTTTTATTGCAAGTGATATTGTCAGCAGCAATCGCGATCTTTTCCCAGATGAGGGGCTGCTGCGCTATCAATGGCGCAAGCATGGGGCCTGTTCAGGGTCTAGTCCGGTTCGTTATTTCAATGATACCCGTCGTGCTTTCAATAAGGTTCGTATTCCAGATACGTTACGCAACATCACGAGACCTGTCTCTATGCAGCAGGCTGATATTGAGCGTGCCTTTGCGCGCAGTAACCCCGGCCTTCGCCCTGAAATGATGCGGGTTATGTGTCGTCGTGGTCAGCTTCAGGAAGTCCGGATTTGCTTTGACAAAGACGTTCGTGGATTTATGAGTTGTGGCAGACTACAGCGAAGTGATTGTGGCTTTACTGGTGTCCAGATTAATCCAGCCCGCTAAGTTAGAGGGTTCACCCCGTGTAAGGCGGTTTTTATGAATTACAGACACGCATTCCATGCCGGAAATTTCGCGGATGTTATGAAGCATGCGCTGCTGACACGTTTACTTTCGTATCTGGCAAAAAAGGATAAGCCTTTTCGGGTCATTGATACGCATTCAGGTGTTGGTCTTTATGCGCTTGATGGTGATGAAGCATCACGGACCGGTGAATGGCTGGAAGGTGTCGCGAAACTGGAGCAGCCTTTTCCACCTGCCGTTGAAGAGCTTCTGGTTGATTACCGTCGTATCCTTGCAGATGTTAAAGCCCGCTATGGTGAAACAATATATCCGGGGTCTCCTGCAATTACACGCGAGATGCTTCGCCGTCAGGATCGCGCAATTCTGGTTGAACTGCACCCGGTTGATGCAGAAGAGCTTAAAGCCAGATATAATAGTGTCTCCAACATCAAGGTTATGCATCTTGATGGCTGGACAGCTTTACAATCCCTCATTCCACCTAAGGAAAACAGAGGGCTGGTGCTGATTGATCCGCCATTCGAAAAGACTGATGAGTTCCAGCGGATTACAAGGGAAGTTGTTAAAGCCGTCCATAAATGGAGTAATGGCGTGTATGCCATTTGGTATCCGATCAAGGACCAACGCCAGATAACCCGCTGGGCTGATGATCTGGGTCAGCAGCTTGTGCGCCCGGCTCTGCGACTGGAGCTGATGATCGATTCCGGCGTGGACATTACACGGCTGAATGGTTGTGGTCTGATTGTTATCAACCCACCATGGACACTGAAGGCTGAGGCTGAAGTGCTTTTGCCGGCTCTGGTCGAAAGGCTGGGGCTGAATAAAAAGGCTTCCTGTGTGATTGAAGAGCTTGGGCCTGCTCAGTAGAGGCGGCCACCTATTGGTACATCCTGCTCTGGCTCAATTAACACAACTTCACCCTCACTATCAGGTACACCAAGTGTCAGAACCTCTGACATGAATTTTCCGATTTGGCGTGGAGGGAAGTTGGTGACCGCAAGAACCAGCTTTCCCGGCAGCTCTTCCAGTGAGTAGTGTTTGGTAATCTGTGCAGATGACTTCTTTGTGCCGATCTCATTGCCAAAATCGATAGTCAAACGATAAGCAGGCTTACGCGCCTCAGGGAAGGGCTCTGCCGTTAGAATTTTCCCAACCCTGATATCAATGGCTAGAAATTGATCAAAGCTGGTAAGAGGTGCCAGGGCCGAATGATCGTTCTGCATGTCCATATCCTCAGCCTGCCAACTCACCAGCACGCTTTTTTGCGGAGGCTGTTGCTTTATTCATGAGAGGCTGAAGGCCATCAGGAGCCATCAGATTATTCAGGGCTGCAGCTGTTGTCCCGCCTGGAGATGTTACATTCTCTCGTAATTTAGATGGCGCAAGACTACTCTCAGACATTAAGGCGGCTGAGCCTGTGACGGTTGCGCGGGCAAGGCGCTCAGACAGTTCTCTGGGGAGGCCCAGCTGAATGCCAGCTTCTGCCAGACATTCTGTCAGATAAAAGATATAGGCAGGGCCGGAACCAGAAATTGCGGTTACAGCATCTATCTGTTCTTCGCGGGATAACCATTCTGTTGTACCACTTGTTTTCAGCAGGGCATCAACCTGTGATTTTTGCCGTCCTGATGTTCGTTCATTGGCATAGGCGCCCGTTGCACCATGACCAATGCTGGCGGGTAAATTCGGCATGGTTCTGACAATTGCCGTTGCATTTGTCAGATAGCTTTGCAGGTTCGAAATTGTTTTTCCGGCCAGAATTGAAATAATAACGGTTGATTTTCCAATGAAGTTATTGATGGCAGCAGCGCTGCTTTCCAGCATCTGAGGTTTGATTGCCAGTACAAGGGCTTCAGGCTCAAAAGGCGCAGATGCGGGATTAAGCGTAATGCCGTGCTGAACGCAATAGACTGCCATCTCTTCAGAAGGATAAGGGTCTGATACAATAACCCTGTCACCGGGAAAGCCGGCCTTAATCCAGCCTTCGAGGAGGGAACCACCCATTTTACCTGCGCCAACAAGCATAAGACTGGATGGAAAATCAGAAGCCACTGGAGCCATCGTGCAAACCTTTAAGTAATCGAAGTTGCAGGACTTTACTCTGGAATGGCTGGCTGGGCGATAGGTAAGAAGATTTATACTTAGCAGTTTAAACAGAGTATATTCTTTCAATACTCTGTTTGGCTTTTCAGAAGCAGATATTCACACTGGAGATCAGGCCATGCCTTCAGTTGAAAACAGGACGCCATCCAGTGCTTCACGTGCGGTTTGACCAGCCCAGACAACGAACTGGAAAGCTTGAAAATGGCGTTCGCAGGTCTCAATAGCGACATTCACCATTGTTTCACACTGTGACTGCGTTGGTTTTGCGCCGCCGGCAAGGACAAGAGCCTGCCGATGGATGACGGCATTCTCATTGTTCCAGAGATCAAAATGTCCAACCCAGAGCTGTTCATTGATGCGGGCGATCAGATTGAGCACTTCTGCACGGCGAAGTTGTGGAACTTTCAAATGGAATGCACAGGCGATATGCAGAGCTTCGACATCTTCAATCCATGTCAAGGCAATATCGTAATCTGCCCAGCGACCGGACACCGATATCGACATTTCATCCGTTTCAGCGCGGCTGAACGTCCAATCCTGAAATGCTGCTAGTCTTTCAATAATATCTAGCGGGTGCTCAGATCGTGCGTATTCTTGAAACATAAAATCCATACTTACCTGCAATACTCTTCACCTGCCCCCAGAGAAGAGTTCTAAAATGGTAAGATACTCATGAGGATTTTAGTGCTCTCATATACATGAATATCAACCTATCAAAGTCGAGATTTACATTGTAAATCATCATTCATAGTATTTACTCCATGAATGAACGCCCAGAACTTGATAGATTCGTAGTTTTTTCTCAATTCAATCAGGCGGCCTATCCACAAAACAAAAATAGAAAATATCATTTTTCTAATATTTTATAGTGATTTCGGATTTAGACGATCGTCTAAATAGTTTATCAAAACAGCTTTTCTTTATCCTTAAGTATAATATCAAGATATAAATCTTATAAGATCTTGATAAGATTTACTTTGTCGCTTTTGTCTTTGGTGCGGGTTTACTCTGCTTTGCTTCGAGTTTTTCAACGCGTTTTAAAAGAGCAGCGTTTTCCTGTTTCAAATTTGAGATCATTTCACGTAGGACGGAGACCTCTTCATTGGAAGCGAAATCCATATTACGCATCATTTTCTCAGCCTGATTTTTCACGATCGTTTCGGCTTCACGTTTCAGGCCTTGAGCAGCGCCAATGGCATCTGTTGTCAGCTTTGCAAATTCATCAAAAATGCGATTTTTATTCGGGTCCATGATGCCTGTCTCCCTAAAGGCTATTCCTGTCTATTATGAGTATGTGAGATTTCCCGACGATAAGTGCAATGGTATAAATGTGATTTAGTGCAAGTTTTCCCAAACAATGCCTTTTTTAATACGAAACGTGTATACCTCTGCACGTTGGATGATTCTTCTAGAGGACTACATGGAAACTTTCTGGACCGCGCCTGTCTTCGACCCTATTGCTCTGTCTCTAGGGCCTTTGGCGGTTCGTTGGTATGCTCTGGCGTATATCGTTGGCCTGCTCGGCGGTTGGTATTATGCACGAAAGCTCGCGTCTCATAGAGGTCTGTGGCAGCCGCAGAATCCGCCAACGTTGCCTCAGCTTGATGATCTGCTTGTTTATGTTGCGATCGGCGTTGTTTTAGGCGGACGTCTTGGGCAGGTTCTGATTTACGAACGGGATTATTATTTCAGCCAGCCTGTCGAGATATTGAAGATATGGAAAGGCGGTATGGCATTCCATGGCGGTCTTCTTGGTTCTCTGGTAGCGGTCAGCCTGTTTTCTTACTTTCGAAAACTGAATGTTTTTGCCATCTTTGATTTATGTTGCACTGTTGTGCCCATCGGTCTTTTCTTTGGCCGGATAGCCAATTTCATTAATGGTGAACTTTGGGGGCGGGTTGCTGATGGCGTGCCAAATTACCCGAATTTCCCTTATGCAATGATCTTCCCGCGTGCCGAAGATGGCCTGCCGCGCTACCCAAGCCAGTTATATGAAGCTTTCGCAGAGGGGCTGGTTCTTTTTGTCATCATGGCCATTGTAGTGCGTTGCTTTGGATTTCGCCGTCCTGGTATCCTGAGCGGCTTGTTCCTTATTGGTTATGGTCTAGCTCGCAGTATCTGCGAAATTTTCCGTGAACCTGAGGGCAGTTTCATCATTGGTGGTGACTGGTCGGTTATGGGTGGTGGTATCACTCAGGGAATGTTCCTTTCTTTGCCCATGATAATATGCGGAGTTATTGTTCTTATTCTGGCTCTGAATGGGTGGATGAAAACCAAGGTTAGCACAACCGTATGAAATCGTTTTCTGACCAGATACGTGATTTGATTATTCTGAATGGCCCAATAAGTGTTGAGCGCTATATGGGGCTATGCCTTGAACATTATTATGCCAGTCGTGATCCCTTAGGAGCCGCAGGTGATTTCACAACAGCTCCTGAAATTAGTCAGATATTTGGTGAGTTAATAGGTTTATGGTTCGCTGAAATCTGGAGTTTAATGGGAGCTCCCCAAAGAGTTCTCTGGGTTGAACTAGGTCCGGGGCGGGGAACTTTGACTGCTGATGCCTTGCGTGCCAGCCAGCTTGTTCCTGCTTTTCATGAGGCGCTAGAGGTCCATCTTGTTGAAACCAGTCCTGTTCTTCGGGAAAAGCAGCAACAGACGCTTGGTACATCTCAGAAAAAGGTTGTCTGGCATGAAACATTGGAAAGCCTGCCAGATGATGCGCCAATACTGATCGTTGCAAATGAGTTTTTTGATGCGTTGCCTGTACAGCAATATGTGACAGATGGCGGGCAATGGCGACAAAGATGTATTGGTCTTGCAGAAGATAATCACAGCTTCAGATTTGGCCTGTTTAAGTCTGAGCAGATTAATATGCCGCTGAAGCCGGAAGAAGGACAGTTACTGGAATATCCTGCTGCCAGCATTTCTTATATGACTGATCTTTCTCTCCGCTTGAAGAAACAGAGTGGAACAGCTCTGCTGATTGATTATGGATATGCCGCTCCCGCTTATGGTGATAGCCTGCAGGCGCTTTACAGGCACCAGTTCGTTGATGTTCTGGAGAGGGCAGGAGAGGCTGATCTGACAACACATGTCTGTTTTCAGTATCTTGCCAGTGTTGCCCGTCACGCCGGATTATCTGTTCACGGGCTCGCACGTCAGGGCGAATTTTTACGTCAGCTGGGTATTGAGGTCAGAGCATCTATGCTCGCTAAAGCTGCGCCGGATGAGGCCGATAATATATATCGGGCTGTTGAGCGTTTGATTGAAACAGATTCTCAAAATATGGGAGAATTATTTAAGATTCTCGCTGTATCATCTTTGACAAATGAGGAACTGCCCGGGATTGCCATCAACCAAAATGGCATTCTGACTATTGTTTGAAGTGAGCATTAGATGCTGATTGAAGCCCCTGAACTTTCTGGTTTGAAATCTGTCCGTCATGCGTTTTTTACGCGTGAGGGTGGCGTTTCTTCTGGCATTTATACGTCTTTGAATGGTGGACTTGGGTCTTCGGATACGCCAGATAATGTACAGGAAAACCGGCGCAGGATGGCGGAATGTCTTGGCGTTACAGAGCCTAATCTGGTGAGCCTCTACCAGATACACTCAGATAAAGTTGTTGTTGCTGAAACTCCATGGGGAGCTCCACGCCCGCAGGCAGATGCCATGGTAACAAAAGTGCCCGGTATTGCATTGGGGATTTCGACTGCTGATTGCGGCCCGGTTTTATTCGTCGATCCTCATCATGGCGTTATTGGTGCCGCCCATGCAGGCTGGAAGGGTGCAATCGGCGGTATTCTTGAGGCAACGATTGCTGAGATGGAAAAGCTTGGAGCCGAGCGCCGTACGATTACGGCAGTTCTTGGTCCCTGTATCAGTCAGAAAAATTATGAGGTTGGATCTGAATTCAGAGACCGCTTCATAGAAAAGACTGCGGAAAACTCCCGATATTTCAACAGAAGTAGCAAAGATGGCTATTTCCTATTTGATCTTAAAGGGTATATTGCAGGTCGTATGGTGGTGGCCGAGATTGGTAATTTCCATGATCTTGGGTTATGTACTTACGCAGACGAACAGCGATTCTTCAGTTTTCGTCGTGCAACGCACCGTCAGGAGCCTGACTATGGCAGGCAAATATCGGCGATCTGCCTGACAGATGCTTCTGTATCTAAATAAAAACATAAGCATTTATGGCATAATTTCCTAAATTGTATTTTCTTCGGAACTCTTTCTAAATTCATGCGTTGAAAACGGGGAACTAATTCCTCTTTACTGCGAGTAAATTGCAGTAATTTCCTTTTAGAAAAAAGATATTATCTGCCTTTTACTAAGAGGAAATGTTAACGGATTGTTTCTGGGAAGAGTATTGAGCATAGATACTACATGCTTTTGCCATTTTTCAGACACATTCTCGTTTTGAAGCGTGCTTAGAAGGTAACAGCCAGTTGTCTTTTAACGCGCTATATTACGGATAACCTGAGGCCTGACAGAATAGTCGAGGCCGATATGGCTGATTATAAACGGGAGTTAATTATGAAGAAGATCTTGCTTGCAGGTGCTGCTCTGGCCGTTCTGGCTGTTGGTACTGCTTCTGCTGCTGACTTGCCTAGCCGTCGTACGGCTCCTCCAGCTTACATTCCACCAGTCTTCACATGGACAGGTTTCTATGTCGGTCTTAACGCTGGTTATGCCTTCAATGGTGACAACAAGCTGAAGAACCTGAACTTCAATGGCTACTATCCTGATAGCTTCGGCGCTACAGATAAAAGCGATGACGGTTCGTTCACAGGCGGTGGTCAGATCGGTTACAACTACCAGATGGGTAGCTTCGTTATCGGTCTTGAAGCTGACTTCAACTACATTGATCTGAAGCGCGAATCCACTTCCTATAACTACACAGCAGCTGGTCTGGCTTATGACGAGCTTCGTGGTCAGAACAAGGTTGAATGGTTCGGTACAGTTCGCCCACGCGTTGGTTTCACACCAGTTGATCGTCTGCTCGTCTTCGTAACAGGTGGTCTTGCTTACGGTTCCGTAAAGACAAGTGCTGCTTATAGCGATTTCGCAACAGGCTATACTCTTTCTGGTTCCAAGTCTGACACACGCGTTGGCTGGACAGTTGGTGCAGGTCTCGAATATGCAATCACCGACAACTTCACGGTTAAAGGTGAATATGCTTACGTCGATCTTGGCGACAAGAGACGCATCTGGACTGATATCAATGCTAACCAGCTCTCAACAAAGGAAAGCACTGATTTCCACGTTGTCCGCGCTGGTGTAAACTACAAGTTCTAATTCTTTAGAGCTTAGAGTGATAACCCCGGTAGGGAAACCTGCCGGGGTTATTTATATTTTGAGACTGGCGGCTGTTTTTGAAAAAGCCGGTACACGTTCGCTAAAGCTATTTAACCAGCTCTCAAGTCTGGGGCATGATTTACGCCAATCACCATTGAAGCGTAAGTCCAGATATCCAAGAGCACAGGCCTGAGCAATATGGCCGATATGAACCTTCTCTGTCGGGATGGCCAGATGAGCCTCTGCGTAGTTCAAGGCATTTGCCACTTTGACTTTCTGGCGCTCGATCCAACCCTCATCGTAGTTTTCACTTGCGCGCATACGCTTTTCGTAAACCTGAAGCAGTGCGGCATCCATAAGCCCATCTGCAAGGGCCTGCTGGCGCAAGGCAATGAAGCGGGCTTGTCCTTCAGGGAAGATGATGTTCCCGCCCGCCCGAAAATCCAGATATTCTACGATGACCCGAGAGTCATAAAGAGTTGTCTGGTCTTGCAGAATAAGTGTTGGGATTTTGGCAAGCGGGTTTTGCGCGACAAGTTCAGATGTCAGTGAGCTGGTATCCGCATCCTTGACCTCAATCTGTTGTTCCAGACCAAGTATTGCAGCTGATACACGTACTTTACGCACAAAGGGAGAGGTAGGTGAGCCGAGAAGTGTGAGCATGAATGATGACCAATGATTAGAGTAACATTTTTTATAATGAAGGGCTGTTGAGACTTGTTAAATTACGCTTTAGTGGCATCAGGCTGGTAATCTGACAGTTGCACGTAATCCGCCGATCGGACTATCGCCGAGGATAATATCGCCACCATGAGAGCGTGCGATATCACGGGCGATTGCAAGACCAAGCCCAGAGCCGCCTTCATCCTGATTGCGCGCTTCGTCAAGCCTGACAAACGGTTTGAAAACTTCTTCCCGCATATCTGCCGGCAGGCCTGGGCCATCGTCATCAATATGGACAATCAGCCAGCGTGTTTCATGATTAGCTGAGATCATAACCTTCTGGCCATGACGTCCCGCATTGGAAACAAGATTGTGCAGCATACGGCGGAAAGCATCTTTGCGAACTGTGATCGTTGGGTCACCAATAATTTCTAGTGTTGTGGTGTGTCCGTGACGCTCTGAATCTGCTCTGATTTCTTCTAGAAGACCTTTTAAGTCAGCCGTAGATGCCTGCTCACCGGAATCGCCCCGTGCAAATGCCAGATATCCTTCCAGCATACGGTTCATTTCTTCGACATCACGCTGGAGATCTTCAACCTCTAGGCCTGGGGGGAACAGTTCGAGGGAGAGACGGAAACGTGTCAGGATGGTTCGCAAATCATGACTGACGCCATTAAGCATGGCGGTTCTCTGCTCAATATTGCGCTCAATACGTCGACGCATTTCAAGAAATGCATGCCCGGCCTGACGCACTTCCCGCGCTCCGCGGGGTCGGAAGTCAATATCCTGCCCCTTACCAAAACTTTCAGCTGCTTCAGCGAGACGTAATATTGGCCTGATCTGGTTACGAAGGAAGATAATAGCGACGCCGATCAGGACAAGCGATGAACCAGCCATCCAGACAAGAAAGATATGTGAATTTGATGCATAGGCCTGGGATCGTCTGGCCAGCACACGCATAGAGGTTTTGTCGTCGAGCTGAACTCTAATTTCGATCAGGTTGGAGCGGCCGACTGTATCAATCCAGAAGGGATAAAGTATCTGCTTACTCAGCTCATCAGATAAAGCCTCATCCAGTATAGAGAAGAAAGGTCTGGGGCTGGCTGGCGGTAACTGGGTCTCCTGCAGAATATCGACATCAAGTTGCAGGCGCTGGGAGGCAATCCGGCTTAAAGTATCTAGATCTGCATCTTGCGGGTAGCTTTGGTAAATATCGATCAACGCGGCAATATCGGCCGTCACTGCCGCAGACAGGCGCTGTGTGACTGTCTGCCAATGCCTCTCCATGAAAACATAGGCAATAACCGATTGCAGCAGCACCATTGGTGCAATGATGATGATGAGCGAGCGAGCATACAGCCCCTTCGGCATTTTATTGCCGATCCAGCGCATAACCTTCCGGATAAGGTTCCGGGGCTTCTTCGATGGAGGGGTAGGGGCAGGAGTCATTGAGGCGTTTTACCTGTCAATCACAAGCCGGTAGCCAATGCCACGGACTGTTTGCAAAAAGGCAGGGTTTGCCGGATCCTGTTCAATTTTACGACGCAGGCGATTAATCTGAACATCAACTGTCCGTTCATTTGCCCCTTCGCTACCACTTAGTTCTTCACGAGAGACCTGGCCGCTGGTTTGAGACCCAAGAACCGTTAGAATTTCGCGTTCTCTTTCCGTGATGCGGATAAGTTCATCATCTTTGCGAAGCTCACCACGAGCAAAGTTAAAACTGAAAGGCCCGAATTTGATTGTTTCTGGCCGCTCTTCCTCAACCACAACAGGTGTCCGCTTCAGGATATTGCCGAGGCGCAAAAGCAATTCACGCGGGACGAAAGGCTTTGGAAGATAATCATCAGCACCGATTTCAAGACCTGTAACGCGGTCATCAGCATCCGCTTTTGCGGTGAGCATCAGGATAGGAATATCGGAATTTTCTCGCAAGCTGCGAGCAAGATCGAACCCGTTTTCACCGGGCATCATGACATCGAGAACCAGAGCATCAAAAATGATATTCTCAATTTTTGCGCGTGCTTCTGCAGCCTGCGTTGCGGTGGTAACGCGATAGCCGTTCTCCTGAAGAAAGCGCGCCAGCAGTTCCCGCAGACGTCTGTCGTCATCGACAACAAGGATGTGGGGAGCGTGATCAGCAGTTTCGACTTGTGGTCTTTGCATCATGACTTGGCCTCTGGAGGACCATAAACCAGTTTGGTGACATGATCCTGATCATATGGGTCTATCATAGCAAGCAAAAACTTGCAGACAATATCACTTGTTCCGTCGGGGAGGGTGCTGAATGCCCGCTTGATCCTCTCGCCCTGAAGATCAGACAGTTTCTGTGAAAGGGCTATACCTGTTGCTGTTGCATAAAGCAGGCGTTGGCGACGGTCTGATGTACCTGTCTTGCTCTCAATAAAACCTTTCTGGATCAGCTCTTTCAGAACACGATTCAGACTCTGCTTGGTAATGCGCAGTATATCGAGCAGTTCGGCGATGGTCAGTCCGGGATGTAGATGGACGAAATGCAGAACCCGGTGATGTGCCCGCCCGAAACCAAAATCTGACAGATTACGGTCTGGGTCACTGACGAAATCACGATATGCGAAGAATAGAAGTTCTATGAGTTCACTTCTATGCAATGGATCATAAACCTTTTCCATCCGGCTTTTCTGCTCAGGATGGTCAAGAGATGTTTCAATCGGCATTCCCTGTTTAAGAGAGGAAGTCGCCACTATCTGATCCTTTAGCATTTAATATCAGAGATATAGCTATCCCAGACACGGATGTAGGCGTCAATTGTCTGTCGATCAGAAACTGTTAGCAGATGCTGACAGTGATCAATGTCCACCTCCGGAGGTGCGGATATCCTGAGGGCTGTTGAGAATTTCGAGTAAGCCATTTGCAATATAACGGGCTTCCTCGTCCCTCAACCTGATCAGCATTGGTGCATAGACACCTGCCTGGAATGTGAGGATGGCATGACCTTCTGAATCCAGCCCGATGTCGATTGTGGGCGATGTAATATCAATCATATCCGATGTATCGATAACTTCGCCTTCAACGTTTTCTTCAATCTGTTCAAGGCCGGAGAGCTCTTCTGTTTCATCATCGTCCTGATCATCAAGAACGTTGAGCAGTTGTCCTAAAGCGCGGACAAGAGAGCGTGCAGCCTCAGCATCCAGAACAACCGCAGTGGATTGATTATCTTTCTGGAATGATAACTGAATGTTGTTGCCATCAAGACTGACAGACATTCCTGCCAAATTGAAACCCTCTCAATATTCAAGAACAGTTTGATCAATGTTCCTGTAAAGAATATTTTGGTAATTGTCCAAAGGCTTCAATAGCCAAAGACCCATTACCCGTTATTTTTACCTGTCATTAGATAAGCTCTTCAACCAGTTCTGCTGGTCGGCAAAGCTTTGCTCCTTTATCTGATACGACAATTGGCCGGTTCAGCAAAATGGGGTGTTTTGCAATTGCTTCAACCAGCTCATCATCGGTCAGTGCGTCATTATCAAGACCAAGTTCGTCATAAGGAGTGCCGCGTTCCCGGATGATGTCCCTGACTGGAACTGAGAGGTGCGAGATCAGCTTATGCAGATCATTTTTGGTGAGAGGGGTCTTGAGATATTCGATAACCGTGAGCGAAACACTGGCATTCTGGAGGCGCTCAAGAACTTTCCTTGAGGTTCCGCAAGCAGGGTTATGATAGATTATCGTTTCCATAATGAGCTCTCTGTTCACTTCTTCCGTTTCGGAGGAGGGCGGGATGCAACAGGGCGCTCCCGGTCTGTTCCTGGCCCCATATCATCCAGATCAGGCTTGGATATTCTAGATGACTTTGGTGGTAGGTTCGCACGTTTTCCGTAGCTTCTTTCACCCTTGTAGCTTCCGGCCTCTTTCTCAACTTCACCTTGTGTTGCCATTGGGTCTTCCGAAATGGCGAGTTCGGTCGCTTCAAGGCGGCGAAGTTCATCACGCAGTCTGGCTGCTTCCTCAAACTCAAGATTGGCTGCAGCTTCACGCATGCGTTTGTCGAGATCGGCAATAACCGTCTTGAGGTTATGGCCCATTGCGTTATTGCCACTGACAAGACCCGTGTCGACTTTAACGTGGTCTCGCTCGTAAACGCTATCGAGAATATCCGAGATATTCTTGCGGACTGATGCAGGCGTAATACCGTGCTCTTCGTTATAGGCAACCTGTTTTTCACGACGGCGGTTGGTCTCGGACATCGCCCGTTCCATGGAACCGGTAATATGGTCTGCGTAGAGGATAACCTTGCCATCAACGTTACGGGCTGCGCGGCCAATCGTCTGAATCAGTGATGTTTCAGAACGCAGGAAGCCTTCTTTATCGGCATCGAGAATGGCTACAAAGCCACACTCTGGAATATCAAGTCCCTCACGTAAAAGGTTAATGCCGACGAGCACATCGAATGCACCAAGGCGTAGGTCGCGGATGATCTCAATACGTTCAATCGTATCAATATCTGAGTGCATGTAGCGGACGCGAATGTTGTTTTCGTGCAGATATTCCGTCAGATCTTCAGCCATTCGTTTGGTGAGTGTCGTGACAAGGGTACGATACCCCTTGGCGGTGACCTCACGAATTTCACCCAGCAGATCATCAACCTGTGTTCTGGCCGGGCGGATCTCCACGGGTGGATCAATCAGACCGGTCGGACGAATAACCTGTTCTGTGAAAACACCACCTGTTTGTTCCATTTCCCATTTACCCGGTGTTGCGGATACATGGACGCTCTGAGGACGCATGGCATCCCATTCCTCAAAGCGCAGAGGACGGTTGTCCATACAGGAAGGCAGTCGGAAGCCGAATTCTGCCAAGGTTGCCTTGCGACGGAAGTCACCGCGATACATGCCGCCAATTTGTGGAATCGTCACATGGCTTTCGTCCGCGAAAATAAGAGCATTATCCGGGAGGTATTCAAACAGGGTAGGTGGTGGCTCACCCGGGCGTCGACCTGTGAGATAGCGGGAGTAGTTTTCAATGCCAGCACATGAACCTGTTGCTTCCATCATCTCCATATCGAAGACGGTGCGCTGCTCCAGCCTTTGTGCTTCGAGGATACGGCCCATGCCATTGAGTTCTTTCAGGCGGGCTTTCAGCTCCTCTTTTATGCTTTTAACAGCCTGCTGCAATGTTGGCCTTGGCGTCACATAGTGAGAGTTGGCATAAACTTTGACAAACTCAAGGTCATTTTGTTTCTGTCCGGTCAGAGGATCGAACTCGGTAATCGATTCAACGTCATCACCAAACAGCGATATCCTCCATGCCCTGTCTTCAAGGTGGGCTGGAAAGAGTTCGATTACGTCACCACGAACACGGAATGTGCCGCGGGCAAAATCATTCTGGATACGTTTATACTGGAGGGCAACAAGATCGGCGATCAGCTGTCTTTGCTCAATCCTGTCTCCGACCTGTATTGTAAAGCTCATGGCCGTATAGGTTTCGACCGAGCCAATACCGTAAATACAGGAGACTGATGCAACGATAATGACATCATCGCGTTCCAGAACAGCACGGGTTGCTGCGTGGCGCATTCGGTCGATCTGTTCGTTGATCGAGGATTCTTTCTCAATATACGTATCAGAACGGGGTACATAAGCTTCTGGCTGATAGTAATCGTAATAGGATACGAAATACTCGACAGCATTATCCGGGAAGAAGCTTTTGAACTCCCCATAAAGCTGGGCCGCCAGTGTTTTATTCGGTGCCAGAATAAGCGCCGGGCGCTGGGTCTCCTCAATGATCTTGGCCATTGTGAAGGTTTTACCGGAACCCGTGACACCAAGCAGAACCTGATCGCGCTCACCGTTATTGATACCCTCAACCAGTTCCGCAATTGCTGCTGGCTGGTCACCGGAAGGCTCGAACTCAGATTTGAAAAAGAAGCTTTTACCGCCTTCTGACTTCTCAGGACGCGGTGGGCGATGCGGTGTCCAGAGCTTGCCATTCTTGAACAGCGGATTACCATCGGTTAGCAGCTGCGTCAGGGCTGCTACTGTTGCTGAAACACCATCTCCTGCACCCTCTGCCGGTGCCAGTTTGAATTTGCGGGCAAGGGCCGGGTCGACCTTAGGGGCTTTGACGGGTGTCTTCGCTTCGAAAGCAGCTTGTGGCTGTTCGGATAATCCTTGCGATTGTGCCTTGTTCTTTTTCTTCTGCTCTTCCTGCTGCTCTCGTTCACGATTCAGTGCAGGATTGAGCAGTTCCGCCAGATGGTGATCAAGCGGTTGCAGATCTGGTTTTGATGCTTTTGAGCGGGTCGGTTTGGGTAGTCTTGCCATAGTAGGTATATGGTCCTTCTCGTCCGCAATAAAAAGCGTAAGCCTCAAAAATTATTACATCCGCCAGAATAGGCGGATTCGTCAATGTTGCCAATTCGTTCTTGCTATTGGAAGGGGAGAAGTACACTTCTGCTGCGGAAAGTCGAAATTTGCTGTTGAGTAGGGGTGTTCGTTACTACAATAAAAACTGTATCAGTTTTCGACTGATGTCTTCTTTACCTCTCCGCCAACTTTATCCTACGGATCATTTTCTTCGGATGTCTCAAGCTGTCTTGAAAATTGTTTCTGCCTTTGATCGTTCCAGAGTGCTTTATGCTGCACGCTTGGCATTGGCGTCTGTTCTGGCTTTGGCCGTTTCAACATTGCTTGGGCTTCAGAATGCCTATTGGGCAGCCATGACGGTTTGGATTGTTGCCCAGCCAACACGTGGCATGATGATTGAACGCAATTTCTATCGTTTAATCGGAACGGGGATTGGTACAGCTATTGCCTTCCTGGTGCTGAAACTGACAGCCGAGCCTGTCTATGTGGTCTTCTCACTATGTTTGGTGATTGTTGTCTGCACGGGTATTGGGAACCTTGTTGCCAGCTCGAAAAGTTATGGTGTGCTGCTGATTGGCTATACAATGGCCATCGTCATTCTGCCGGATATTGGTGATCTGTCACATCCGCATGATTTACCCTGGGCACGTGTTCTTTCAACAGTGCTTGGTGTTCTGATTTCAATGCTGGTCAGTGCGCTCTTTGCTCCGCGTTCACCGCGTGCTGCCTTTGCGCGTCGTTCACGTGCTGCAGGTGCTGACACGATAAACTGGATTGCTGATGCGTTGTCACAAAAGCAGTTTGTTGAGACAGAACGGAAACTTATTCAGGAAATTGCCGAGATAGAGGCAACCATTGATGCTGTTGCTGCCGGTTCTCCTGAAGCGCATAAGCGGATGCGGTTTTTGCGGGTATTTCTGCTGCAACTGATCAATGCCATGGCTATTGCCGCAACTTTATCGCACAGGAAACTTATTAAAAATGGGGAAGGGCGTGCCATTGCTCAGGTGCTTCACCAACTGTCTGAAAGACTCGCAGCAGAAGAAAACCATCAGGTTTCTGATGAAGCTCTGGTAAAGGTATGTGAAGCTGCCTGTCAGAGCAGCCCAGAAGATCGTAACATTATAAATGCACTTTATTCTGCTCTCAAAGAGGCAATAGATGCGCTGGATGATTTTACACGCGATGCCTCTTCGCTTGAGCGGGTGGAGTATGCATTACATCGGGATATTCCCGGGGCATTACGGGCGGCACTTCGGACATTTGTATCCTTTGCATTTATTGCCACTATATGGCTTGTGACGGGTTGGCAGGGCGGACCTTATACCCTCATGGGGATGGCAATCTTTCTGACTGTTTTTTCCACTTTCCCTAATCCGCAGAAAGCACTTCTAGGTGTCTTTTACGGGACTGTCGTCGGTACTGCCGCTGCCCTGATCTGCCGCTGGCTGATGTTGGAATTCGCAACCAGCTATATGCATGTACTGCTTATTCTGGCACCTTTCATTATTATTGGTGCGCTGGCCCGTGTTTATCCGCCGACAGAAAAACCGGCCATTGATTATGGTATGTCCCTGTTTGTGACCTGTCAGCCGATGATGCCGCTGCATGGCGGGATGGAGATTTCATGGTCTATCGGCTGGTCCATGACCATTGCCATTATCATTGTGATTATTGCATTCCGTTTTATCGTTCCGGCCAAGGCTGCCTTTCCCGGGCGCGATCTGGAGCATGCTTTTATTGATGATCTTAAGATTTTGGCATCTGGCCGTCGGGCAAAAGATACAGGCAATCGCCTGACACGAATGTTACATCGGTCAATGCGGCTTGCCTTACTGGCAGGACCTCAGCGCCGCTCTCAACTGGAAACAGTGGTTGCTCCGATTGCTATAGCGCATGCCATTCGCCAGCTTCAGGCTGATATAGCCAGTGGGAAATTCTCTCAGGATGAAGAGAAAATCTGTCGCCAGCTTTTGCAGCTTATTTCGGCTAAGGATAATAATTTCAAGACAATGCCTCAGCAGATAAATAATCTGCGGCATGAATTACTTTCACAGAACGTACCGCCTGAACTGCTGGCAACGATTGATGACATTCAGTATGGCCTCAAACGTGCGCAGCTGGGAACAGAGTGATTGGCTGAAAGCCCAATTGTCGCATGGTTGTTTTTCTGAGAAATTATGGAATAGTTTTCCTTGCCTGTATTCATACAGTGCTTTAATAAATGATCGTTCATCAATCTGAAAATACAAGAGGTCTTACCATGGCTTTTCTGTCCGATGCTCTGGCTCGCATCAAGCCGTCTGCAACTCTGGTCGTGACACAAAAAGCGCGAGACCTTAAAAATCAGGGCCGTGACGTTATCAGCCTCTCGGTTGGTGAGCCTGATTTTGAAACACCTGAACATATCAAAGAAGCAGCTATTGCTGCCATTAAGCGTGGTGAAACGCGTTATCCTCCCGTTCCCGGAATTCTGCCACTTCGCGAGGCCATTGTTCGCAAGTTCAAGCGTGAGAATAATCTTGATTACAAGATTTCCCAGATTCTGGTCGGTACCGGTGGGAAGCACGTTCTGTTCAATGCTCTGATGGCGACTGTTAATTTTGGTGACGAGGTCATTATCCCAGCGCCTTACTGGGTGTCTTACCCTGAGATGGTTTCTGTTGCGGGTGGTACGCCTGTTTTGATTGAAACAACGATGGAGCATAACTTTAAGCTCCAGCCGGATGTTCTCGAAAAGGCTATTACGCCAAAGACCAAATGGGTTATTCTCAACTCACCGTCCAATCCGAGCGGTGCTGCCTATACCCATGACGAGATGAAGAAGCTGACGGATGTGCTGCTGCGTCATCCGAATGTCTGGGTTATGACCGATGATATCTATGAGCATCTGACATATGGCGATTTCAAGTTTGTAACACCTGCGCAGGTTGAGCCTGAGCTTTATGATCGTACTCTGACCATCAATGGTGTTTCCAAAGCCTATGCCATGACTGGATGGCGTATTGGTTATGCGGCCGGCCCTGAAAAGCTGATCAAGGCTATGGATATGCTGCAAGGCCAGCAGACATCGGGTGCATGTACGATTGCGCAGTGGGCTGCCGTTGAAGCCCTGGAGGGACCGCAGGAACATTTGGAAGTTTTCAAGAAGGCATTCCAGCGCCGTCGGGATCTGGTTGTCTCCATGCTCAACCAGTGCAAGTACCTGAAATGCCCAACGCCAGAAGGTGCCTTCTACGTGTATCCATCTTTGGCAGATGCCATGGGTAAGACAACGCCATCTGGTAAAGTTCTGGAAACTGACGAAGATTTCGTCTCAGAACTTCTGGAGGCAGAAGGTGTTGCTGCCGTTCATGGTAGCGCCTTTGGTCTCGGCCCATATATGCGTGTTTCTTACGCCACATCTGATGCTGTCCTTGAAGATGCCTGCATGCGTATCCAGCGCTTCTGTGCTTCTTTGAAGTAACAATTTACACCATGTAATGCTGAACAGCCCGGAACAGGAGTTCCGGGCTGTTTTGTTTAAAATCTCTGGTACAATGATAATGGTCAGAGGAAACTCAATGATATTGAGGGATTATGTTGTTTTCATATTAACCAATTAATTCAGCATAGCTTATCGGAGTTTATATGTCTTTGTTTCGCGCTTGTTTCAAAAGCAATATAGACTTGAAGTTCAAGCTCTCCATTGGTAGCAAAAAATTCTAAAAAATAATGGAATTTTCAAAAAAATTGTATCAATCAAAATTAAAATTTGAATCAAAATATATCGATATATTGTGAAGATAAATTTTATATATTGCATAATTAACGACCAGTTAACTATAATAAACATATTCAATAATAATTCCTTCAAGAGATTCGCGATGCTTCTCATGACCGAAAACCGAAATTTAGAGCCAGCATCATAATTTAAAAAAAAGCAGTGATGTAGGCTGATCTAACGGGGCAACTGAAAATGAAGAAGTTGTTGGGAGGCTCTCAGGGCTTCTGTTTGCGCTCTATCATTCGTGCGCATTCAGTAACATTTGCAGCTGCTACGGTTTTTTCGTTTGCCGTACAGGTAGCTTCGGTAGATGCTTATGCCCTTACAATTAATAATGGGGCAATCGTGACTGTACCTGGAGATTATCCATCTAACTGGGCACCTAATGAGGGCCTAGCTGTTGGTGGTAGTACTGATGGAACACTGATTGTTGAGAATGGTGCGAATGTTTCCATTTATCAAGGTGGCTTTAATATTGGTTTTGCAGCGGGTGGGATCGGGAAAGTCACAATAAGTGGTTCGGGAACTTCCTTGAGTATGAGCAGTACGACTGAGGTAAAGCTTCAGATGTCAGATGTACTCGGATCTCAGTCTTTTCTGACCGTTGATAATGGCGCATCAGTTTCTGCTGACTACTTTCTGGTTGGAGGTAGAGGCAAGGCTGAAGCTGTGTTTGATGGTGTTGGAACAACAGGCACTTTCAAAAAAATCATGGTTGGAAGTGGTGATTATGGCGGAACAGCTATACGCCCTGATACAACTGGAAGTCTTGTTATATCGAATGGTGCTAAAATAACGAGCACGACAGGGACTGTTGGCTTCTATTATGACTCGACGGCCTATGCGAGAGTTACTTCCGGTGCTGACTGGACAATGACCAGCACACTTTTGCTCTCTGGGGCCAACCCTGAGTTGGTTATTGATGACAAGGGAACCGTTACCAGTGGTAGTACTAGTGTTCAATCCGGGATTGTAACTATTCAGGATAGTCACTCCAAGCTTTCAACGGGCAGCTTTACTATAGGGTCCATAATCAGGTACAGCGCAATCCTGAATATTAAGAATGAAGGGACCCTATCCAGTAGAACAGCCCAAATAGGCAACTCCACTACCAATATTGATGGTGCTGGCTCTCAATGGATCAACACACAGGCATGGGTTCTGTCCGCGTTTGATAATAATTACGTTGCTGCAGTAAACCTTACCAATAATGCAAAATTGTCAACCGGCTCTGCCGTTATTGGCCAGAGTGCAGCTAACAGGGTTTATGGTACGCACATTGTTACGGTGAGTTCAGGTTCAACATGGACTAATAACAGCACACTGGTTGTTGGTGCCTATCAAAGCCAGTCCAGCCAGCTGATCGTGAACTCTGGTGGAGCGGTTACAACAGATTCTCTGACGATTGCAACAAGTGCTTTGAATGCAACCGGTACTGTGACAGTAACTGGTCAGCACAGCACTTTGACGGCAAATTCCATTATAGATATTGGGCGTGATAGTGGTGTCGGAACCCTTAATATCAGTGATGGTGGTATTGTCCGTAGTGTCAATGGTTATGTTGGTGGTAACAGAACAGTTGCAACTGGGATAACCAATATTGATGGTGCGGGCTCTGTCTGGATCAATACGGCAGATTTGTATGTCGGGCATACATTCTCAAGCGGTAGAGTTACCCTAACAAATGGCGCCCTGTTGTCTACTCGGGATGGCTATGTTGGTTACTCACTAAATAACACAGCCTTTAATACTGCTTCCGTCATAATCAGCAGTGGTTCCAGCTGGGTGAACAGTAACTCGTTTATTGTTGGATATACTAACCGTAATGCAGAGGTTGTCGTCGATACATTCGGCCAGATAAGCTCACAGATTGCAGTTGTCGGTTATACAAATGGTAAGGGAACGGTCACGATTGATGGTGTCGGTTCACAATGGACCAATGCTGATAAGCTTTCTATCGGTCAGACCGGCGGAACGGGTATTCTGAACATCCGCAATGGCGGCGTGGTTTCCTCTACTAACAGTGTTGTAGGTGATACACTTAACAGTATAGGTACTGTCACTGTTACAGGGCAGGGTAGTCTTTTGACCAATAGTCAGAAGCTGACAGTCGCCAACAGTAACAGTACCGGTGAGGTAAGTATTGCAGATGGCGGCAAGGTGGAAAGTGCTGCCGGTGTTATTGGTTCTTCAGCTGGCTCTGATGGAACAGTCAATATCGGTAGTTCTGTTTCAGGGGCTACTTCTACATGGCAAAATACTGGGGAGCTGATTGTTGCTGATGCTGATACAAGTAAAGGTATCATCAATATCTCCAGCGGCGGTCATCTGGAAAGCGTAACTGCCATTATCGGTGTCCAGTCTGGCTCTGATGGAACTGTCAATGTTGATGGAGCTAATGCCCTCTGGACGCTCAGTGATAAACTGACTGTTGCAGATGCCGGTACCGGTACAGTCAATGTACGCTCTGGTGGCCAGACAACTCATATCGATGCTGTTATTGGCGCTCAGGTAGGTGCTCAGGGTACTGTCAATGTTGATGGTTCAGGTTCTCTCTGGGCTACGATGAATGATCTTGTGGTTGCCGATGCAGGTCAGGGTGAGCTTAACATTACCAATGCCGGGCAGGTGAACAGCACCAATGCGACTGCCGGGCAGCAGGTCGGTTCAGAGGCAAATATTCTTGTCACCGGTAACAGCTCCACGTGGTCGAACACGGCTGATCTGACAATTGCCGATGCGGGTAAAGCGACGCTGAATATTGAGCAAGAAGGCTTTGTCAGCTCCGATAATATCCATGTGGGTCAGGCTGGTTTTTCAGAAGGTCAGGTCTTAATCAGTAACAACAGCTCATTGACGACAACGGCAGATATGCTGGTTGGTATTGCCGGTACCGGTCATATTGAGATCAGTTCTGCTGGTCGTATCCATAATGATGGGATTGCGTCTCTCGGTGTCGGGGCAGGTGGAACAGGCACGATGCTGATTACAGACAGTGGTTCCACATGGTCCAGTGATGGTCTTATGACTGTTGGTGTTGACGGTCATGGTGAACTCACTCTCCGCGATGATGGCGTTGCAAAACCGTCTGATGGTAAGCTTTATGTTGCAGTCAATAGTGGCTCAACAGGTATTATCAATATTGGTGCTGCTGCCGGTGAAGTTGCTGAGAACCCCGGTTCAACAACGGCTGCAACAATCCAGTTTGGTGATGGTGAGGGCCGTGTTGTCTTCAACCATACCTCTGATAACTATACATTCTCACCTATGATGAGTGGTGCGGGTGCTGTTGATGTCTATGCCGGAACAACGGTTCTGATGGCAGCCAATGATTATACCGGAGATACAACCATCTACAGTGGTACATTCAAGGCAGGTGGTGAGAGTGTTTTCAGTCAGGCTTCCCTGACAGATATCCGGACAGACGGAACACTTGATATGGCTGGTTATAACCAGACGATTGATCGTGTGAACAATGCCGGTTGGATTTACGTCAATACCCGGTCTGGCGCTCCAGGTAGCCAGCTGACAGTCGGTAACTATCGTGGTGACGGCGGCAACCTCCGCCTGAATACCGCACTTGCTGGCAATGACAGCCCGACAGATCAACTGGTGATTACAGGCTCGGCAACGGGTCAGACGCTTCTGCATATCAATAATACCGGTGGCATTGGTGGCTATACGACAGGTGACGGTATTATGATCATCAAGGCTGTTGGAGATGCAACCACATCAACTGATGCCTTCTATATGTTGGGCAATCGCGTTGCAGCAGGTGCTTATGAGTACAGTTTGCATCGTGGTGGCAGTGGTGGTGAGCAGAACTGGTATCTGCGCAATACACTTCCAGAAATAGAAACGACTGAAAAACCTGATTATCGTGTTGAATTCCCGCTGGCTGCTTCGATCATACCTGTTGCTCAGGAGTATGGTTTTGCGATGATCGGTACCCTGCATGCACGTGTTGGTGATTATGTTGTCCAGAAGAAGCTCGCGCCTGTCACAGAGGCGCGTATCATTCGCGGTGAGAATGATAAAAAGCAGGTTGCAATGGTTGAAGTTGCTCCTTCGGGAGACCGTCAGGACTGGTTTGAGGGAAGCTGGGGACGTCTGACAGGTGATCACGGAAGCCGTAAGGTCAATAATTTTGAACAGCGTGGTGCTGATTACGACTACACAATGGCGTCCCTTCAGGCCGGACTTGATATCTATGGCCGGGAAACGGCATCAGGTTCGAAGGATAAGGCTGGGGTATATGTTGGTTATGGTAAGGCCTCATCCAATGTAAACGGTGCTTACGATGGTGAAGCCGGTACCATATCGATGGATGCCTATACGGTTGGTGCCTACTGGACGCATTATTCCTCACAGGGCTGGTATACTGATCTTGTGGCCCAGTCGACCTGGTATAATACGGAGGCTAATTCGGTTCTTGGGCCGAAGCTCAAATCTGATGGACATGGTGTCGTGTTCTCAGCCGAGACAGGTTACAGCATCAAACTCTCCAACAGTGTGACGGTTGAGCCTCAGGCGCAGATTGCCTACCAGCATGTGTCTTTTGACAAGATTACGGATACATATGGCAAGTTCCTGCTGACAGATTCAGAGACGCTTCGTGGTCGTCTGGGTGTGCGCGCCACGAAGGAATGGAATGTTGGCACAGAAGCAAGCCCGCGTCTGATCAAAGGATGGTTACGCGCAAATGTCTGGCATGAGTTTATGGGGAACAGCAAGACAAGTGCAACCAACCTTCAGAACCTTGATCCTGTAACGGTCAAAACAAGCCTTGGCGGTACTTGGGGTGAGATCGGAGCTGGTGTTTCCGGTCAGGTCAGCGATAAGGCTTCGCTGTTTGTGACGGGGGCTTATAACCGCTTACTTGATAACAACGGTCGTGAAGCCTGGAGTGGTCGCATTGGTGTCAATGTGATGTGGTAGGGAAGCCAAAGCTTCAAGGTTAAATTTAAGAACACCGGGTATTTATATATTCGGTGTTTTTTTGACTTTAGAAAGGCGCGACTTATTTAAAATTTAATCCCCCAATATCATGCAACGTATAGTAGAATATTATGCCATATGCATTGAGTTTAAAATAAAAATTAAACAATTATTAACTATAAAATACATAAAAATTAATACAAACGACGATGATTCGAGGGGCGTTTAATTTCGGATCAAAGTTAAGTTTGAGCAGGAAAACATAATTCAGATGGATTGCCTAAAAATGTCTACTAAAACTGTTACATCTAAGTCTGCCGCTTTTCATATTAAATCCGTCTCAGTTATTGCGATAGCTGCTTTCATGCTATGCAGCCCGACTGTTCAGGCACAACAGATTATAGATGGTGGTACGACTGTTATCGTACCGAATGATCAACCGTCTCCATGGGACGTTGGGCCGACTGAGCTGATCATCGGAAATACGACATCCGGTCAACTTGAAATTATCAACGGTAGCGAAGTTATTAATAAGGATGGCTTTATTGGATATGAAGCAGGCTCTCAGGGCACTGTTATTGTAAACGGTCCCGGATCAACATGGAACAATGATCGTGAGAGCGATGATGGGTCCACGTATGTCGGACACTCGGGAACAGGCACTCTCACGATTGAAAACGGTGGGACTGTTTCAAATTTCTATGGCTATATCGGTTTCAATACAGGTTCGACAGGTACTGTAACTGTAACCGGTACTGATTCAACCTGGAACAATAATGCCAATATTTTTGTTGGCTATAATGGCAAAGGCTCATTGACCATCTCCAATGGCGCAACTGTTACCAGTGCGGACAACAGTTACATTGGCTGGGCTGCAGGGGCAGAAGGTGAAGTTCTCATAACTGGGGCTGGATCATCATGGACAGTAAATGCCGATGCTATGTCCATTGGATTCTTTGGCAAAGGCTCTCTTACTATCGCCGATGGCGGGAGTTTCACAACTGGTGAGGCCAGAGTGGGTACGGGTGTTGGCTCACAGGGAACCGCTCTGGTCACAGGTACAGATTCCATATGGACAACTGAGTATCTGTTTGTTGGCCATGAGAGCACAGGCGTCATGACCGTTGACGAAGGTGCAACCGTAACAGCCTCTAGCCGAATTATAGTCGGCAATACTGCAACCGGTACAGGAACTCTTTATGTTCAGAATGGCGCCTTGGTAGAAGCCTACAATGATTTCCTTGTCGGAGAACGAGGAAACGGCACTCTTGTTGTCACAGATGGTGGCATGATTACAAGTGATGAGGGTGCGGTAGGTAATTCTCAATTCAGCGTTGGTATTGCAACAATAAGCGGGGCAGGGTCCTCCTGGACTAATAACAGTACTCTGACTGTCGGCAGTTCGGGAGAGGGTACGCTTATTATTGAGGATGGAGCCACGGTTTCAAACGCAGACGGATATATTGGAGTCTCCGGTACTGGAAAAGGAAAAGTTGTTGTAACAGGCAATGGCTCATCATGGGAAAACGCTGGCAACCTTATTATGGGGAACTATGAGGACAGCCAAGGATCCCTGACCATCTCTGCCGGAGCAACTGTTACCAATAATGAGGCTTATGTTGCGCAGGGTGAGAACTCAAAAGCAGATGTTGTTGTAACTGGCAGTGGTTCAGTCTGGACGAATAACAGTGAGCTTTCTATCGGTATGAGACCGGGTAGCGTCGGAACACTTACCATTGAGGATGCTGGTACTGTTACAAGTACTGAAGCCTATCTCGCCCGGGAAGAAGACTCTACAGGTGTTGTCAGTGTCAGTGGTAACGGGTCTCTCTGGGAGGTTAATGGTAACCTCTTTGTGGGGGCTTACGGTAAGGGCACAATGACCATCGCTAATGGTGGTAAAGTCACAAGTTTTGAAAGCTATCTGGGAGAGTCAGAGCCAGCAACGGGAACTGTGACCGTTAGTGGCAATGGCTCACTATGGGAAAACAGTGGCGGACTGACCGTTGGCCTCTATGGCACGGGTAATCTTAATGTTACTGACGGTGGCACTGTCAAAAATGCAGAGAGCTTTGTCGGTGTAAATAATACAGGTACCGTTACTGTCAGTGGTGCAGGTTCATTATGGGATAATGACGGTGATCTTACCCTCGCAGTTTTCGGAACTGGTAATCTGACGATCGAAGGCAGTGGTGAAGTTCGGTCAGTCAGTGGTTACATCAGTAATGAAGTCGGTTCTACCGCGACGGTCAATATCAGAACTGCCGGTGTCTGGAATATATCTGACAATCTGATTGCCGGTGACAGTGGTAATACAGACATCACCATTGCTTCTGCTGGTCAGCTGAATAACGGAGGCACAGGTACACTCGGTGTCAATGCTTCAGCCATTGCCAGAATGACGATTACCGGTGCAGGTTCAGCCTGGAACAGTACGGGTGCAATGACGATTGGCGAAAGTGGTTACGGTGAGCTGACACTGACCGATAACGGGACTGCTAAAGCTGCTGAAGGCACATTGTATGTTGCTACGAATGCGGGCTCCACTGGTATTATTAATATCGGTGCTGCTGCAACAGATACAGCTCTTGCCCCTGGGCAGATTAGTGCATCTGAAATCCTGTTCGGTGACGGTGAAGGCCGTATTGTCTTTAATCATACCTCTAATGACTATACCTTCTCACCAATGATGACAGGTGCTGGTGCCGTAGATGTTTACAGTGGCACGACAATCCTGACAGCTGCCAATGATTATAGCGGCGAAACCAATATCTATAGTGGAATCCTGCAGGCAGGTGGTGTTGATGTCTTCAGCTCAGCATCAGCAACAACCGTTCATGCCGGCGGCACTTTAAGACTTCAGGGTTTCAATCAGACGATTGATACCATTGATAATGCTGGCAGTATTTACCTGAATACAAATTATGGAATACCGGGTGTTCGCCTGACTTCTACAAATTATAGTGGTCAGAATGGTATGCTCTACATGAATATTGCTCTTGGCGATAACAGTAGTCCGACAGATCAGCTTGTTTTGAAGGCCACAGGCTCTGCAACTGGTCTGACATTTTTAAACTTCACGGATGTTGGTGGTCTGGGCGGTTACACGACAGGTGATGGCATCAAGGTTGTCGATGCTTCAAGTGGTGCAACGACTGCTATGGGGGCCTTCATACTCGGTTCGCGCGTTGCGGCAGGTGCCTATGAATATGGGCTTTATCGTGGCGGTGAAGACGGACAGGAAAGCTGGTATCTGCGTAATACAGCAGAGGATACAGGAACGGTGCCGGGAATGCCCGGCGAACCGGAAAAACCAAACTACCGTGTAGAAGTTCCTCTGGTTGCCTCTATTCCGCCAGTTGCTATTGAATATGGATACTCCATGCTCGGTACCCTCAATGAGCGTGTTGCCCATAATTTTATTACCATATCTGAGCCTAAATTCGAGGAACGGATTGTTCGGGGCAAGAATGGTAAAAAGCAGGTCGTAAAGGTTGAAGTCAGCAGATCTGATAACCAGAAGTGGTTTGGTGGTGCATGGGGACGTATCATCGGTGATCGCGGTATTCGGGACAATAACAACTTCCAGTCCCACGGACCTGATTACAATTACACGTTTGGGGGCATTCAGGCTGGCCTTGATGTCTATGGCCGTGAAGCTGCTGATGGTTCAACTGATAAGGCTGGCATCTATGTTGGGTACGGCAGTATCAATACTCGCGTGAAAGGAACTTATACGGCTAATGCCGGTTCAATCGAAACGGATGCCTATACCCTCGGCGCCTATTGGACCCATTACTCCGCACAGGGTTGGTATACAGACGCTGTTATTCAGAATACCTGGTATTCTGTGGATGCCAAATCCTCCAAAGGGCAGAACCTGAAGCCGGATGGTTATGGTTTCCTTGCCTCTCTTGAAGGTGGTTACAGCTTTAAACTCGACAATGGCATCACGATTGAGCCACAGGCCCAGCTTGCCTACCAGACAACTTCATTTGATGATGTTAGGGATGCTTATGGCAAGTTCAGTATTGATAACGGTGACTCGCTGCGTGGCCGTATTGGCGTGCGTGTTGCAAAAACATGGAATGCAGGCTCTGAGGCGCAGCCACGTCTGATCAATGCATGGCTACGTGGTAACATCTGGTATGAGTTTATGGGTGACTCAAAGACGACAGTGACGAACCTTATGGGTCTTGACCCGGTTCCTGTTCACTCTTCACTGGGTGGTACATGGGGTGAGATTGGCGCTGGTGTTTCTGGTAAGGTGAGCGATAGAACAGCATTGTTTGCAACAGGTGCCTATAATCATTCGCTTGATAATAAAGGACGTGAAGCCTGGAGTGGTCGTATTGGTGTCAATGTGACCTGGTAAACCAAAAAGATATTATTGAGAAAGGCGCCTTTTGGGCGCCTTTTTTATTTATGAATGTCTTCCTGATTGTCGACAGCTGAGACCATGACAGGGAAGCCAGGGTGATGGGAAAACCGGAAATCAAACAGGCGCCTCCGTATCAATGTACAGTTAAATATTACTGGAACTGAAAATCGGTTTTTCCAGCCATTTTTGATGTTGTTTTAATAAAATAATAACGAATTATAATATTGTGGATTATTTATTATAAATATGTTGCGGTCTTAATTTGTGAAAACACAAGAATAATATAAATAATTCTTGAAGGCATAACTTAATGCCCGGAATATCTGGTCATAATTGGTTAACTGCTTTGGCGGCAATTCGTTGACCATTAACTGTCTCTATAAGATGGTAGGATTAATTTCTAAATCTAATTAGATAAATTCCTGCGCTACGGGGCATAAACATGGCTATCTTTTCTTATACAGCTTTCCGTCAGGATCGTACGGGGATCATCCGTTCACGTTCGGTTTCGTTCTCTCTCGCGATGATGCTGGCTCTTGGTGCTCCGCTGTTCACGCAGGATGCATGGGCTATTGATGCGGATACACTGGTGATCGGTGATACGGTTTTTGATCAGTATGGAAACCCGAAGGCCGGAAATACCAACAATCTGTCCATCAAGACCAATGAAACACAGAACGTGTTTCAGGATATGCACATTGGCCGTGGTTCTGTCGGTAACGGTAATGCTGTCATTGATGGAGCCAATGCTTCCCTGAATATTGGCAATGGTCTGTGGATTGGTGAAGAGGGCGGTGTCGGTATTCTGACGATTTCAGGCACGGCTGTTCTCGACGTAACAGGTGGTTCAACTTACCTCGGCAGTGGTGGTGGTGATGGTACGCTGAAGGTAACAGGTGCTGGAACGATATGGACCAATACGAATGCCATCGTTGTTGGAACGGATGCTTCATCAAAAGGTACGCTTCAGATTGAGGATAGTGCGGTTGTAACTGGCGCATCTGGCAGAGTTGGTGCCAGCAGTTCTGTCGTTTTGCAGAACCGTGGCGTGTGGAACAGTGGTTCGCTCTCTTCAGCCGGTAAGGTGGAAGTTCTGTCCGGCAGTGTGATCAATTCCACGAATGTGTCCCTGTTTTCCGGTGCTACGGCAGTTGTTTCAGGGGCTGCCGCTTCCAATGCAGCCATCGTTTCACAATGGAATGTCGACGGGAAGCTTTCCGTTGCATCTGACGGCAACAGTTCACTGACAATCTCCAACGGGGCAAAGGTCACAAGTGGAACTGCGAATGTTGGATTTTACAACCTAGACAACAGTGCCCCAACTACAATAGGTGGACAGGCTCGTGTTGTTGTTACGGGTAAGGGAACCGAGTGGAATATTACACAGGATACCGCTTCCCAGAATAACCTGACAGTCGGTACTGGCAATTCCTCAGCAAACGGTTTCAATACATATGGTTGGACAGGACATCTTGAGATTTCTGATGGTGCTGTTGTCAATGCAGGTAGAGGTAGTATCTATGGTAGTTTCACTATAGAAAATGCAGGTGCTGCAGACGAAAGAAGAGCCGGATATTATTCAGATGTTGTCGTAACAGGTTCTGAATCTGCGCTTACGTTCAGCAATGGTTTCAGTATAGGTTGGTATGGTGCTTTGTCTATTAGAGATGGTGCCAAAGTCAGTACTGTGAATGATGGTATATATTTTGGGCCTGCATCTGCAGAGGGGATACCGATAGCCCTGATTAGTGGTACTGGTTCTGAGTTGCGATCCGGTACCGGTATTGAAAATGATCAAGGTGTAATAACCGTTGCTGATGGCGGGCTGGTTTCTGTTCAGACACGGATTACGCTGGAAAGTGACATAGCAATTCTCAACATTGGTGCTGCTGCCGGTGAGGCTGCTGCCGCTTCTGGTAAAGTGGAAGCGCCGCGTATTGATGGTGTCGGTGGCCGGATTGTTTTTAACCATACCGACAGCAACTATGAGTTCGCTCCCCTGGTTGCCGGTACAGCCAATATGGATATCTACTCAGGTACGACGACCTTGACAGGTGCCAATACATTTGCAGGTGAGACAACGGTTTATGGTGGTATCCTGCGGGCCGGTGGCGAGCAGACATTCAGTGCGGCCTCTGATTTCTCGGTCAGGGATGGCGCAACTCTTGATGTTGCCGGCTTCAATCAGCAGATCGGAGCCCTTGATAACGCCGGTACTGTCTGGCTTAACCAGTCTCTCTCCCAGTCAAATGGTCTTTCACGCTCAGTCAGCCAGCCCGGAACAGTTCTGACAGTTGGTGATTATGTCAGTAATGGCGGTACAATTGTCTTTAATACCGTGCTGGGCGATAGCGCATCCCTAACAGATCGTCTCGTGATTGAAGGGGCTATCACCAATAATGCGACAACAAATGTTACAGTGGTGAATGCTGGTGGTCTCGGAGCCGCGACAACCGGGGATGGTATTCTGCTGATACAGACCAGCGGTCAGGGTGACAGTGCGATTGGTGTTTTCCAGTTGTCTGGTCGTGTCGCCGCCGGTGCCTATGAATACAGCCTGCTTCCCGGTGCGGGAAGTAATGCTACGAACCTTTATCTAACGAGTGCTCTTGTTGATACAGGCACTATTGATAATGGTGGAGGAACGGGAACAGGAACGATTACCACGAACGGTGGTAACAAGACAGTTGGTGGCAATTCTGGCAATAATGTCGCCTATACGGGTTCGGCTGTCCGTTCCTTTGCAATGCCGACCATCCAGAATTATCGCGTTGAGGTTCCATTGGCATCTGCCATTGCACCGATTGCAACGGAATATGGTTACGCCATGCTGGACACATTGCATGAGCGTGTCGGTGATATGCCGGTTATCCGTTCGCAGTCGGTTTATCAGGACCGTTATGTGAAAGATGCTTCCGGTAACCGGGCGGTAGCACGTAGTGCTGCATCATATGATAATAGAGAGCCGCAACTGTTTGCAGGTGGCTGGGCCCGCCTGATCGGTGACCGTGGTATTCGTGATGTCGGTAGCTTTGAGAAGCGTGGTCCGAGTTACGACTACACGTTTGGTGGTATTCAGGCTGGTCTTGATATCTTTGGTCAGGAGCAGGCCGGAACGGTTGATAAGGCTGGTGTCTATGTCGGATACGGCAATATCAGCGGTAACGTAAAAGCCGCCAACGGTGGCAAGGCCGGTGATATTAACTCTGATGCCTACACCATCGGTGCCTACTGGACCCATAAGGACAATGGCGGCTGGTATACCGATGCCGTGTTGCAGGGGACATGGTACGCGACAGATGCCAAATCTGTAAAAGGCCAGAAGCTGAAGCCGGATGGATTTGGTTTCATCGCATCACTTGAAGGCGGCTATACCTATGATATGGGTAATGGTCTGGCACTTGAGCCGCAGGCCCAGCTTGCTTACCAGAACACTTCATTTGGCAGCTTCAACGATGCCTATGGTCAGTTTAATATTGCCGATACGGATTCCCTGCGCGGGCGCTTGGGCTTAAGACTGAACAAGACATGGGCCAGTGGAGAGGTATCAAATTCCATGCCATTCTCAACCTGGGTTCGTGTAAACCTGTGGCATGAATTCATGGGGGATTCCAAGACGACTGTTTCCAACGTTTACGGTTACAACCCGGTTGCCATTTCCTCTTCATTGACAGGAACATGGGGTGAAATCGGTGTCGGTGCTTCAGGACAGATCAGCGAGAGCGTCTCCGTCTTTGGTACAGGCAGCTATAATCACTCGCTCGACAACAAAGGCCGCGAAGCCTGGGATGGCCGTCTCGGTGTCAATGTGAAGTGGTAAGCTTACGGTATGAAAAAAGGCGCCGGATCGGGCGCCTTTTTTGTCAGAATGTTCCCGGATAGGCGCCGCCATCCATGAGGATGTTCTGACCAGTGATGAAGCCGGCTTTGTCGCTGCAGAGGAAGGCGCATGTTGCTCCAAATTCCTCGGGGTTACCAAAACGGCCTGAAGGGTTCATTGCGCGTTCCTGAGTAGCGATGTCCTTGACAGAGAGCTTGGACATCCGGGCCCTGACTTCCAGTGTATGCTGTAAACGGGCCGTCTCAAATGGACCGGGGAGCAGATTGTTTATCGTGACGTTGTGGCGAACCGTCTTGCGGGCTATGCCTGCAACGAAACCTGTCAGTCCGGAGCGGGCACCATTGGATAGGCCGAGAATATCAATTGGGGCCTTAACAGCTGACGAGGTGATATTGACGATGCGGCCAAACTTCCGGGCAATCATCTGGTCAACAGTTGCCTTGATCAGCTCAATGGGGGTGAGCATATTGGCTTCAAGTGCGGCAATCCATTTATCACGATCCCACTCTCTGAAGTCGCCGGGTGGTGGGCCACCCGCATTATTAATCAGGATATCAGGTGAGGGGCAAACTGCCAGCGCCTGTTGACGGCCTTCGGGTGTTGTGATGTCGGCTGCAACGGTTTTGACTTCAACGCCAATGATGTCACGAATGTTCTGTGCCGTTTGTTCCAGTGCTTCTGCGCCACGGGCAACGATGGTGACAGAGACACCTTCTTGAGCAAGTGCAACTGCGCAAGCACGACCCAGGCCTTTACTGGCGGCGCAGACAAGAGCCGTTCTACCTCTGATACCAAGATCCATATTTGCCCTCCATATCAATTTATTCGGCAGCTAATAAAGCCCAGCTTAAAAGAGAGTTCTTGAAAAGGCTACTGCGTAAAAAACTATTCTGAACTGCGGCAATGCGCCTCGACAATAAAGTCTAAGAAAATGACTTGCCAAGATTTGGTTTCCGGTCAAGCATAGCACATGCGTTTTGAGTGGGCTGACGCCCAGTCGCTGGTCCACCTGATAGAACGCCCCATTGCTTTGGGAAGGACCGCGTCATGGCAAATATTGAAATTAAAAATGGCAGAGTAGGTAAGGGGTCACGTTGTTTCGCAATTGTTGGCCCCTTTCAGAGCGGCAAGACAACTCTTCTGGAAAGCATCTTATTGCGTAGCGGGGCCCTCGAACGGGTTGGCCGTGTTGCTGATGGTTCTTCCTATGGTGACGCAAGTGCCGAGGCCCGCGCCCATATTATGAGTACGGAGCCGAATGTTGCGACGGTATCGTATCTCGGCGAAACCATGACATTTATTGATTGCCCCGGTTCGGTAGAGTTCCTGCGGGATATGCGTGCGACACTCCCGGTCTGTGATGCTGCAATCGTTGTCTGTGAAGCAGATGAGCGTAAGCTCCCGGCCCTTGAAGTGGTGATGAAAGAGCTGGAAGAGGCGGGTATACCGCGTATTCTTTTCATTAATAAGATTGATGCTGCAACCCAGCGTATTCATGACACCCTGTCTATTCTACAGCCAGCATCAAAAACACCGTTGCTGCTACGGCAAATTCCCATCTGGAAAGATGGTATTGCCGTTGGTTATATTGATCTGGCGCTTGAAAGGGCTGCGATCTATCGCGAGCATGCTGAAAGTGAGGTTGTTGATATTCCTGCCAGTGATGTCGGGCGTGAGAAGGATGCCCGTTTCGAGATGCTCGAGAAACTGGCAGATTATGATGACAAGCTGATGGAAGGCTTGATCAGCGAGATTGAACCACCTCGTGATCAGGTCTTTGATGAAATTACCAAAGATCTCAGAGCCGGTAATCTTGTTCCGGTACTTTTTGGCTCTGCTGAGCGCGCCAATGGGGTGACACGTCTTTTAAAGACTCTGCGCCATGATGGTCCGGGACTTGCCCAGACACTGGATCGATTGCAGCTGGAGGCTGAAGGGCCACCTCTCGCTCATGTTGTTAAGACATTTCACACGACACATGGTGGCAAGATAAGTTTGTCCCGTGTTCTGCGTGGTCGTTTTACTGAAGGTGATACGGTCACCGGAAGTAGCGGAGGTGAAACGCGCATTGCCGGATTGACTGTCATGAAGCCAGGCCAGACGCAACGCCTTGCCGAAGCTGTTGCAGGTGATGTTGCTGCTTTTGCAAGGCTGGATAATATTGCAACAGGTGAAAGCTTTACGACAGAAAAGACTGCGCCTGAACCGGTTATTTCGTTACAGGCTGTGGAACCGGTTTATGCCATGGTTATTAAAACCAAGGACCGCAAAGATGATGTACGTCTGACTGCAAGTCTGGCAAAAATTGCGGAAGAGGATCCGTCCTACATTATTGAGACACGTCCTGATCTGGGTGAGATCCGGCTGCATGGGCAAGGTGAAATGCATCTTCGGGTTGCGCTGGAAAAGCTTGCATCCCGCTATCAGGTTGAGGTGCATACATCACAACCTAAAGTGGCTTATCGCGAGACCATCAAAGGGCAGTCCAGTGCGCGTGGACGTCATAAGAAGCAGTCAGGTGGTCATGGCCAGTATGGTGATGTCATGATTGAGATTGCACCGATGCCTCGTGGCGAAGGTTTTGTCTTCAATGATAAAATCACGGGTGGTGTGGTGCCGAAACAATACATCCCGTCGGTGGAAACAGGAATTAAGGATGGTTTGCGTAAAGGCATACTTGGATTCCCTGTCGTTGATATTGCCGTGACTTTAACCGATGGCTCATATCATGCGGTTGATTCATCTGATGCGGCTTTTCAAATGGCCGCAAAGATTGGATTGCAGGAAGCATTGCCGAATGCTCAGCCGGTTCTGCTGGAGCCGGTTCTTGCCGTTGATATTGCTGTTCCAAGTGAAACAATCGCTAAAGCCAGTGCGCTTGTTTCTGCCAGACGCGGGCAGATACTGGGCTATGATGCCCGGCCCGGATGGCAGGGCTGGGATATACTTCAGGCATTAATCCCAGAGGCTGAAATTAGTGATATGATTATCGAACTGAGGTCTGCCACAGCTGGGGTTGGTACCTTCTCTACGAAGTTCAGCCATATGTCTGAATTAGTTGGCAAGGCAGCTGATGTTGCGGTTGCTGCGAACAGAGGTGAGTAAGTTTATGGGAGATGGACTCCCATAAACACACATTTAGCGGGACAGGCCGACAATATGAATAATGGGGCCTGTTTCGCTCATTATTGTTCGGGTTTCCACGCCATAGGTTTTTGCAAGGATACTCGGCGTCAAGGCTTCTTCCGGAGTGCCGATGGCAATGGTTTTGCCTTCTGCCAGAACGATGATGGTATCAGCAAGCCGTGCAGCTAAGGTAAGATCATGCAGGGTGACAATGACACCCTTACTTTCTGTAGTAGCCATTTCACGGAATATTTTGACGGCTTCAAGTTGATGGCGAGGATCCAGCCCGTCAAAAGGTTCATCTGCAAGAAGCCATTCCGGTTCTCCGGCAAGAGCCCGTGCCAGAATAGCACGTGCGCGTTCACCTCCAGAAAGGGTTGTCACATCCCGATCAGCAAAGGGGAGCATATCTGTCTGTGCCATGGCTCTGTTGACAGCCGCATGATCAACGGCTGTCAGTTTGTTGAAACCAGCATATGGTGTGCGCCCTAGACTGACCATTGTGAGCACATCAATAGCCCATGCAATCTCTGGATTTTGCTGGAGAAAGCCGAGCTTTTGCGCGCGGTGTGCCGATTTCATGGACAGGAGCGGTGTCTGATCAAGGAACACTTGGCCTGTTGTTGGTGCCCGCAGACCGCAAAGACAGGTAAGAAGCGTGGATTTTCCAGCGCCATTAGGGCCAACAATGGCTGTGACCTGACCTGATTTGAATGTGAGATCAATATCTTTCAAAACAGATTTCTGGCCAAGGCTGACATATAAGCCAGAGGCAGACAGTGTACTCATGTAAGCCTCCGACGCATTGCAATCAGTAGTGCAAGAAAGAATGGACCGCCTAGAATTGCCATGGCAACGCCAAGCTTGATCTCAACCACAGATGGGATTAGCCGGACGAGAATATCGGCTGCGAGAGTAACACAAGCTCCGGCCAATGCACTGGCAGGTAAAAGCCTGCTTGGGCGCGCACCAACGAATGGTCGCATCAGATGCGGTGTGATGAGGCCGATAAATCCAATCACACCGGTAACAGCAACGCCTGCGCCGGTTGCCAATCCAACCCCGATAGCCAGTATCCAGCGGGTGGATTTGAGATTAATGCCAAGAGATCGGGCCCCCAACTCACCAAATGTGAGAGCATCAAGTGCTTTGCCGGTGGAGAGCAACATGAGACAGCCAATAATAATGAATGGTGACGCGGTATAGAGATCATCAAATGAGCGATCTGCAAGAGACCCCATCAACCAGTTTACAATCTGACTGACAGCCCATGGATTGGGTGCCAGATTAAGAGCTAAAGATACGCCAGCTGTTGCAACGGTATTCAGGATGATGCCAGCCAGAATGAAGGTGATGACGCCAGATGTGAGCCCGGATAAGGCAAGTAACAGAATGACACCGATAATAGCCCCCAACATTGCCATGACAGGCAGTGTCCAGTTATTCTGGATGACAAGGCCAAGATAGAGGCTCATGACAGCACCAAAGGCTGCCATTGCTGATATGCCTAGAATTGCGGGATCGGCCAGAGGGTTGCGTGTGTAGCCCTGCATGGCAGCCCCCATAAGACCGAGAGCACCACCGATGATGATACCCAGCAGGGTCCGTGGGAGGCGAAGTTCCGATATGATGGCCCAGCGTGGATCATAGGCAGTATTTGAGAACAGATGGTTCCACCATACCTCTGCCGGTATCCATATTCTCCCGGCACTTAAGCTTATGGCAGCAAGAATAACCAGAATAAGTGTCAGCCCGATCAGAAGGCTTCTTTGCCTGATGATCATGGTGTTTTCTCCATTATATCTCTTGCTTTCTTAAGGGCCTCGGCCGTTTTTATGATAACCGGGCCACCACAATACAAAAATGGTTGCGGAATAGGTGCACGTTTCATGCTGACTTTTGGGTTCGTTAAAGCCGGATGATGTAGAATACGGTCTGCCCATGTCGGCTTCGTATTGTTTTCCATATCCATTAGCAGTAATTGCGGAGGATCAGCTATTAATTGCTCAAGACTGACCGTTCCCCATTGAGAGATGCCGTATTGACTGGCTGCATTATCAAGACCAGCTATTGTCATCATTTCATCAATTAATGTCCCAGAGCCAGCGACAAGACCACTGGATTGCAAAATCAAGGTTTTATATCTGGTTGCAGCTGATGCCGGGCGCATCTGGTTTATGGCTGTATCTATTGTACTGATTAATGCCTCGCCGCGATCAGGATGCCCGACAAGAGAGGCAATACGTCTGATCTGCTCATAGTTATCCTGCAGTGTATTGGGAACAGTGAACATCTGACTCGGCAAGCCCATTTGTTCAAGGGCCTTGCGTGTTGCAGGTGAAGAATGGCCAGCGGAGAGAATAAGGTCTGGCTTTAAGCTGAGAATTTCTTCTGCGCTATCGGAAACATATGGCAGGTCTTTAGCAATCTCAGAGATTGTTGAAGATTCCGGATCTCTGCCATAGTGACTGAGGGCCGCAATTTGCTCCCGATCTGCAACATATATTAAAACAGTATCCAGACAGGGATTGAGCGAAACAATACGCTTCGGTTCTGCGTGTCCGGTATTTGCAGTTATCAGGCAGGAAAAGGTAACTGTGAGCGCCGCGAGAAATCTTAGCATTGGTTGATTTGGCCTATGCTGATCTGTTGAAGTCTCAATGGGGGGGTCGTTAATTTCATTTTCTGCCCGCGTGGTTACATCGATATCGTCACCCGGGAGCACCCGATCAACCAACCCACCCGGTTGCTTGAAGGACGATGTAACGGGCAGGTCTCCTGACTTCATGGGTCTTTGCTGATTACGCTGCCTTCCCGGATTACTCCAGTGGCATGAGGCGTAAGGCTCGCCATTTACAGTTGCGGGGGCAGCCCGGGAATTGCACCCGGTTCCCTATTATCCCTTAGGGGCCTGTTACGAAAAATACACTAACGCATTTAACCAGCAGAGGGAACTGCTTAGATGGTGCAATCTGTGTTGATCAGAAGGACCAGCGTTGAGCTTTGGTAACGAGGAAGTCCCGGAAGGCCTGAACACGGGCAACCGATTTCATTTCTTCTGCATAAACCAGATAGCTATCAAGAGATGGCATCTCAACATCACGCAGAACCTGGACAAGATCTGGGTCTTGTCCAACAGCGTAATCGGGGAGGGCGCCAATGCCTGTTCCCGTTTTAATCGCGTTTTTCAAGGCAAGAATGTTGTTTACAAGTAAGTGGCAGGGACGCGGATTATTGATATCTCTTCCGGCTGTTGCGAGCCAGTGAACAGCAAGGATGTGAGAAGGCTCATCACCACCAAATGAGACAAGTCGATGCTCATCAATGTCAGAAATTGTTTTAGGTTCACCAAACTTCTTTATGTAATCCGGTGAAGCATAGGTGTGATAGTGAATGGTGAAGAGGCGTCTCTGAATCAGATCAGGCTGGGCCGGGCGGCGCATGCGAATGGCAACATCAGCCTCACGCATGGATAAATCCAGCTCTTCATTGGTCAGGATGAGTTCTATGTGAACATCGGGATAGAGGTCTGTAAATTCCGATATTCTTTGTGCCAGCCAGAATGAGCCTAAGGTAACAGTTGTATTGACCTTGAGCGTACCTGATGGCTTTTCACTGGTTTCGAAGAGGCGAGCCTGTGTTGTCTCGATACGCATGCGCATATCACGAGCTGCGCGATACAGGATATCACCCTGTTCCGTTAGGATAAGACCACGCGCATGCCTGTGGAATAAAGGAGCTTTCAGATGACGCTCGAGGGCGCTGATTTGACGACTGATAGCTGATTGACTGAGGCCCAGCTCATCACCTGCTTTGGTAAAGCTGCCAGCCTCGGCAACATTATAGAAAACCCTGATTTTATCCCAGTCCACAACAGCTTCCTTCAAAAGGCCCTCATCTTGAATTTACTCTGCTTACTCAGAGTGGCTATGCCTTTTTGATTTAAGTACAGTCGTTAAAGTGGAGCATTATGCGTAAAACGCAAGGGTGAAATGCAAAAACTATGCAAATGTATTAGACCATAAAAAAGCCCTGCATTCTGAAAAATAGACTGCAGGGCTTTCAATTCTTAGTCTTCCTGAGCAGCAAGAAAACGTTCTGCCTCAAGAGCGGCCATACAGCCCATGCCAGCAGCTGTTACAGCTTGGCGGAATACATCATCGCTGACGTCACCGGCGGCAAAGACCCCAGGAATGTTGGTTGCTGTTGAGTCTGGAGCAGTCTTGAGATAGCCACCTGGCTTAGTCTCAAGCTGTCCGGCGAATATCTCAGTTGATGGCTTATGACCAATGGCTACGAACACGCCTTCAGCATCAACACGGCTGGTTTCGCCGGTTTTGACATTCTTGACCATGGCATGTGTTACGGACAGCGGTGCGCTGTCACCGCAGATTTCTTCAATGACGCTATCCCAGAGTACTTCAATTTTCTCATGCTTGAGAAGACGTTCCTGCAGAACCTTTTCCGCACGGAATGAATCGCGGCGGTGAATAACGGTAACCTTGGCTGCAATACCAGCCAGATAAAGAGCTTCTTCAACAGCTGAGTTTCCGCCACCGACAACAATCACATTCTTGTTGCGGAAGAAGAAGCCGTCACAGGTTGCACAAGCTGAAACGCCAAAGCCCTGAAACTTTGTTTCGGATGGCAAGCCAAGCCATTGTGCCTGAGCGCCCGTCGCAATGATCAAGGAATCGCAGGTGTAGGAACCGGCATCACCTTCAATACGGAAAGGGCGGGAGGAGAGATCGACCTTGGTGATGTGGTCTGAGATCATTTCAGTGCCACAGTTTTCAGCCTGAGCACGCATCTGATCCATCAGCCATGGACCTTGAATTGGGTCCGCGAAACCAGGATAGTTTTCAACTTCGGTTGTAATTGTCAGCTGCCCACCTGGCTGCATTCCGGAAATAAGAACAGGTTTCAGCATTGCACGGGCCGTATAGACTGCTGCTGTGTACCCTGCCGGGCCGGAACCAATGATTAAAACTTTAGCGTGGCGGTCAGCCATTACATTCTCCTAAAAGCGCGGTTGGTGCCGGAACAGAGCAGTTTTAACGATCTGCCATTCTTTCTTTGATCCGGCATGCTATGAGTTGGGTAACATCTAACGGATTATATGGCCTTCCTTCAAGATGGCCTGTGAGCGGGTGCACAGCTCCATAGTCTACCAAATGGGCGATGAAGCGAGATAATTTTGGATGCCCACCACTGGGCTCAAAAGCCAGAATGGGTTTACCCGTTGCTGTTGCCTCACCAATCATATTGAAAGAATCTGTTGTCGCAACGATGTAATCTGCGGTGGCAAGCATGGGCAGATATGGGTTGTCACCTGTTCCATCCCATAGAAAATGACCGGACTTACTCTTCACCAGCTGCTCAAGTGCAGAAATCAGTGAAGACGGTGTTCTGCGTGATGCGGTAATCATAAGATGCGCACCAGATGTAATCAGTTGTTGCAGTTTCTCAATAAAGAGGCTGATGTCTGTTGCTGTAAAGTGATGGTGCTGGCTTTTACCGCCTACCAAAACAGCAACCCGAGGGCTTTTGATCTTATCGAGGCGGGGATCGCCGGAACGCCGTGCTGCCTGCAATTTTGCGGCGGTGAGGCGATGGGGTGGTGTGATGGACGTCATGACATTCTCACCACGTAAACTGTCATGTTCCGGTACCCAGATGAGATCAGCTGTATCCGCTCCTGTCTTTGGATCTTTCAAAAAGACAGTATAGGTTTTTGGAGACAGCTTCTTAAGCAAGCGGAGAAACGGAACCGCCTGTCGTCCCGAGGCGATTGCGCAATCAGGGAAGGGGGCTCTAATGGGGCTTTCCGGATGTCCGGGTCTATCAGATGGGCTGACTGGTCCCCAAGGTGCCAGCCATGACCATGGCGCACGTGCTGCGACATGGCGTAGCTCTATCTGTCCGCCAAGTTCTTCTGCAACGCCAAGACATTGGACCTCGTCGCCTGCTTTGCCATCTGTCAAAACCCAGATCAGCATTTAATAATAACCTTCCTCATAATTGAGAACCAGCTTGTGCCCATCAACAGAGATAGTACTGCATAGATATGTGTGACCAATCGCTTTGGCCTTGATTTCTAAGTCTACATGCAGATAGAAACAAGATCATAGGTCTGATTTTACTGAATAGGTAAAATTTTGTCAGGGATTGATCAATATCTCGATCAAGCTACTCAACGACATAGTTTTTTACCTCCATGGGTATCGAGATAACAGAATCATAAATTGGAGTTCCTGCCAGTGAGCGAACGACTAGATGCCATCGACTGGGCTATTTTAAAAGAGCTACAGGCTGACGGCAGTATAACGAATGTTGAACTAGCCCGTCGGGTTGGTCTTTCTGCCCCTCCCTGTCTGCGTAGGGTTCGTGCTCTTGAACGTTCGGGAATCATTAAGTCTTACCGCGCCATGTTAGATCCCCGCGCCCTTGGTTTTGAGCTTGTCTGCTTTGCCATGGTGCAGCTGAAGGTTCAGGGCAAGGAAGATTTGTCTAACTTTGAAGAGCAGATATCCAAATGGGATATGGTTCGGGAGTGCTGGACACTTTCAGGTGATATTGATTTCATTTTGAAATGCGTTGCCAAAAACCTGCATTCTTTCCAGAGCCTGGTCAGTGATCTGACCTCAATGCCAAATGTTCGCAATGTCAGGACTGCTCTGACAATTGATGCAGTCAAAGATGAACCTCTGGTGCCTCTCGATCATATTGTTGCTAAAGAATAAGTTTTCTTAAAGCTCCGAAAAAGACCCGTACGGATTTATTTCTTTACGGGTTTTGTTTTGCCTGCTCAGAGATGCAAGGCCATAAAAAAGCCGCACAATTGCGCGGCTTGGGCTTGTTGCTTCCCTCTGTCAATCAGACAAAGCGAACAGCGACAACCTCGTATGATTTGCCACCGCCAGGTGTATGAACCTGTACGCTGTCACCGATTGTCTTACCGAGCAGAGCACGGGCAATTGGGGAAGAAATGGAAATGCGTCCCAGTTTGACGTCGGACTCTGGGTCACCAACGATCTGGTAAGTTCTTTCTTCTTCTGTATCCTCATCGACGAGTTCAACAGTTGCACCGAATTTGATCTGGTTGCCTTCCAGCTTTGTAATATCAATCACCTCTGCTCGGGCGATCATGCTTTCAAGCTCAAGAATACGACCTTCATTCAAAGACTGTGCTTCTTTGGCCGCATGATACTCGGCGTTTTCGGAGAGGTCACCGTGAGCACGGGCTTCCGAAATCGCTTCGATAATGCGAGGGCGCTCAACCTGTTGGCGCTGCTTCAATTCCTCTTCAAGGGCACTGAAACCTGCAACCGTAAGTGGCACTTTTTCCATATCTGCTCTCATTCCTTAAAGCTAACGGGCCAGCTTACAACTGACCCGCCAAAATAATGAAAAATCGCAACTGATAGTGACCTATCAATTGCGATTGCAAATTAGCATATAGCACAAAATACTTTTTAAGAGAAGTACTCTTGTAATGACCGGACTGAAAGTTCTTCCTTGGAGTAGGAATGAATGCCTTTGGTCGCAGCCAGTGCTCCTGCCACTGTTGTATAATATGGCACTTTATGCAAGAGGGCTGCGCGACGCACGCTGCGTGAGTCAGATATTGCTCCGGCGCCTGCAGATGTATTGAAGACCAGCTGGATGTCACCATTTTTAATGGCATCAACCACATGAGGCCGACCTTCAAGAACCTTATTGATCTTGCGGGCTGGAATCCCGTTGTCTTCAAGAAACTGGCGTGTGCCGCCTGATGCCGTGATGTTGAAGCCAAGCTCAGACAACAATCTGACAGCTTCCAGAATTTTAGGTTTATCGTCGTTCTTAACGGAGACGAAGACAGTACCTGTCCGCGGGACATTGGTACTGGCCCCAAGCTGACTTTTGGCAAACGCTGTGCCAAAGTCAGAGCTCAGGCCGATAACTTCACCGGTTGAGCGCATTTCAGGGCCAAGCAATACATCGACACCCGGGAAGCGGGCAAATGGGAACACTGCTTCCTTGACAGCAATATGCTTTAGTTTTTTCGGTTTGAGATTAAACTCTGCCAGTGTTGCATCGGCCATAACGCGTGCTGCAATCTTGGCGACTGGTTCACCGATAACCTTTGCAACAAATGGTACCGTACGGGAAGCACGTGGGTTGACCTCAAGAACGTAGATAACACCATCTTTCAGGGCGTATTGTACGTTCATCAGGCCGCCGACATTGAGAGCAAGGGCGAGTGCCTTTGTCTGACGTTCCAGCTCTGCAATGGTTTCAGCTGAGAGTGAACGTGGTGGCAGGGAGCAGGCGGAGTCACCGGAGTGAATTCCGGCCTCTTCAATATGCTCCATGATACCAGCAATGAACGCTTCCTTACCATCACACAGGCAGTCAACATCAATCTCGATCGCATCAGAAAGATACCGATCGAAGAGCAGGGGATTCTTGCCCAGAACGGTATTGATCTGGCCCGTCTTATCATTGGGATATCTGGCTTTAATATCCGACGGAATAAGGCTTGGCAGTGTACCGAGAAGATAATCTTCAAACTGAGCCTCATCGCGGATAATCGCCATTGCCCGGCCGCCAAGAACATAGGATGGCCGTACGACAAATGGCAGGCCAAGCTCATTCGCAATCAGGCGGCTTTGTTCAACTGAATAGGCAATGCCGTTCTTTGGCTGTTTCAGGTCCAGCTTGTCGAGCAGTCGTTTGAATTGGTCACGATCTTCTGCAAGATCAATGGCATCAGGGGAAGTGCCAAGAATAGTGACCTGATGCTCTTCCAGAGCACGGGCCAGTTTTAGAGGCGTCTGTCCGCCGAACTGCACGATAACCCCGTGAAGGGTGCCTTTTGAGCGTTCAATATCAACGATCTCCAGAACATCTTCCGCTGTTAGAGGTTCAAAGTACAGCCTGTCAGAAGTGTCATAGTCTGTTGAGACTGTTTCCGGGTTGCAGTTGATCATAATGGTCTCGAACCCGGCATCATGCAGCGCAAAACAGGCGTGACAGCAGCAGTAATCAAACTCAATACCCTGACCGATACGGTTGGGGCCTCCACCCAGAATGATCACTTTCTTTCTGTCACTCGGGTCGGCTTCATTCGCAATAGTGCCGTTAAAGGGGCTGGTGTAAGTTGAATACATATAGGCTGTTGGAGATGCGAATTCGGCAGCACAGGTATCAATCCGCTTAAAAGCCGGGCGGATATTGAGTTTATGCCTTAATGCACGAACGGCTTTCTCTTCAATCTTGGCGAGAACGGCAAGGCGGTTATCAGAGAAACCCATGGCTTTGAGATTACGCAAGGCTTCCGGAGTTTGCGGAAGGCCGTGCTTAATAACTTTCTGCTCCGTTGCCACAATTGCTTGCAGCTGTTCCAGAAACCAGCGGTCGATCTTGCAGGCTTCATAGACTTCCTCTAGAGTAAACCCAAGGCGGAAAGCTTGTGCAACGTAAAGGATACGATCCGGTGTTGGCGTGCCAATGGCGGCTTTGATCGCATTCTTGTCATCACCCTTACCCAGACCTTCAATCTCAATATCGTCCAGACCACTTAAGCCTGTTTCGAGAGACCGCAATGCTTTTTGCAGGGATTCCGGGAATGTGCGGCCAATGGCCATTGCTTCGCCAACCGACTTCATTGCGGTTGTCAGAGTTGGCTCAGCACCGGGGAACTTCTCAAAGGCAAAGCGCGGAATCTTTGTGACGACGTAGTCAATGGTCGGTTCGAAGGATGCGGGTGTGGCACCACCCGTAATATCATTGGCAATTTCGTCGAGCGTATAACCAACGGCAAGCTTAGCTGCGACCTTGGCAATCGGAAAACCTGTTGCTTTGGACGCAAGAGCGGACGAACGGGAGACGCGCGGGTTCATCTCAATCACGATCATCCGCCCGTTTTCAGGGTTAACCGCAAACTGGACGTTGGAACCACCGGTTTCAACACCAATCTCTCTCAGAACGGCAAGCGATGCATCCCGCAGTATCTGGTATTCTTTATCTGTCAGTGTCAGGGCAGGGGCGACTGTAATGGAGTCGCCTGTATGAACACCCATCGGGTCGATGTTTTCAATGGAGCAGACGATGATACAGTTGTCCTTTTTATCGCGAACAACTTCCATTTCGTACTCTTTCCAGCCAAGAACACTTTCCTCGATCAGAACTTCATTGGTTGGCGAGGCATCAAGCCCGCGTTCAACGATGTCCAGAAACTCTTCACGGTTATAGGCGATGCCGCCACCTGTTCCACCCATGGTGAAAGAAGGACGGATAATGGCTGGAAGACCGATTTCAGCAAGGGCCATAAGGGCTTCACCCATGGCATGTTCCTGATAGCGCTTGCGGCGCTCATTCTCGGTGGAGTTCCATTTGAAGTCCAACCCGCCAAGACGACGTTTCTTGTCGCCCGGATGCAGGTCCATTGCCTCGGTTGCATTGCGCTCTGCCATATAGGCATCCCAATCGGCCTTCTTGAGGTCGGATGCATTGGCTAGGCATGATTTTGGTGTCGAGAGGCCAATCTTTGTCATGGCTTCTCTGAAGAGTTCACGGTCTTCAGCCTTGTCAATGGCTTCAGCTGTGGCGCCAATCATCTCAACATTGAACTGGTCGAGAATACCCATCTTTTTAAGCGATAAGGCGCAGTTAAGTGCTGTTTGGCCGCCCATTGTTGGGAGGAGCGCATCCGGACGCTCTTTCTCGATAATCCGGGCAACAACTTCTGGTGTGATTGGCTCAACATATGTGGCATCTGCCAGTTCCGGATCCGTCATGATGGTTGCCGGATTGGAGTTTACCAGAATAACGCGATAACCCTCTTCTCGGAGTGCCTTACAGGCCTGTGTTCCGGAATAATCAAACTCGCAGGCCTGACCGATAATGATAGGTCCGGCACCGATGATGAGAATAGAAGAGATGTCAGTACGTTTGGGCATAGGGGCCTCAGGCGGTTTCTGCTCCCTCGGCTTTGGCGAGCCTATGGGATGGGATCAAGCAATGATCGGAAGCTTTCCGGCAAACCAGCCGATTTGATGCAGGGCTGCAGCAAATAAATTTCCTAAGCGACTTCTATGATTATGAAGTGGCCTAAAGTTAGTCCATACACGTGCAAATGCCGGATGAAAAGTGCTTTCCGACTAAAGACGGTAAGCGCAAGTTTTACGTGTTCAACCATATGCATCTTATTACAAAGTGATGATGCATATGGTTCTTCTTTAAAAGATCAGGCAGCTTTGGATTTTGCCATCAGTTCAACAAACCGATCAAAAAGATAATGGCTATCCTGAGGGCCGGGAGAAGCTTCCGGATGGTGTTGAACTGAGAAAGCCATGCCATCTGTCAGTGCAATGCCGCAATTCGTGCCATCAAACAGAGACACATGGGTCTCTACCACGTTTTCAGGAAGCGTGGATGCATCAACGGCAAAGCCGTGGTTCATCGATGTGATCTCAACCTTGCCGGTTATTTTATCTTTAACCGGATGGTTGGCACCGTGGTGTCCCTGATGCATCTTGGTGGTTGATGCACCAACAGCAAGACCGAGCATCTGATGTCCAAGACAGATACCGAATAACGGGACTTTCTTGGCAATCAGGGTGCGGATTACCGGTACGGCATATTGGCCGGTTGCTGCCGGGTCTCCCGGACCATTTGACAGAAAAACGCCATCCGGCTTGAGAGCCAGAATATCTTCAGCTGATGTTGTGGCTGGTACGACTGTTACCTTGCAGCCAGCATTGGCAATCAGACGCAGAATGTTGCGCTTAACGCCATAGTCTATGGCGACCACGTGATAATTCGGATTTTCCTGTTTGCCGTACCCTTCACCGAGGGTCCAGGTTGTCTGATCCCAGTCAAGGCGCTGGGTGCTGGTGACACCGGGAACCAGATCAAGACCATCCATTGATGGCAGGTTCTTTGCTTTTGATTCAAGGGCTTTCAGATTAAAATTGCCACTTGGTTCATGAGCAATAATTGCATTGGGCATGCCTTTGCTGCGAATCAAAGCTGCGAGGGCACGTGTATCAACTCCGGATATTCCAATGACATTGCGGCTTTTCAGCCAGCTGTCCAGATTGCGTGTTGCGCGCCAGTTGGAAGGTGTTGTGATGTCTGCGGCCAGAACAACGGCACAGGCACCGATTGATGATGCGGCGTTGACGCTTTCAATATCTTCGTCGTTGACGCCGACATTCCCGATATGGGGAAATGTGAAAGTAATGATCTGCCCAGAGTAGGAAGGGTCAGTCAGAATTTCCTGATATCCGGTCATGGCTGTGTTGAAACAAACCTCACCGGATGCTTCACCAGTTGCTCCCAGACCAAAACCCTTTATAACGGTGCCATCTGCTAAAACGAGAACAGCTGTTGCGCGCGGTTCTTCCCATCCGCTGGAAGGGGTTTCCGTAGCGTGCATGTATTGCGGCATGGTCGTGATCTCTCTATGTGCATAGACAGGAGGTCGACAAAGTCGGCCAAGCGTCTGCTAACCGCATGCGCTCAAGTGTTTGGATTTAGCGGATGATGGGGTGCAAGGTCAATGAAAGATCACTCCATCTGATGCTTATTGATTAAGGAGAAGCTCAATGCGCCAGCGTTTTACAGAAGATATGAAGCAGGCAATGAAAAGCGGCGAAAAGCAAAAGCTGGCAACCATTCGCCTGATTATTGCTGCTTTGAAAGAGCGTGATATTGAGGCGCGTGGGGCGGGCAAAGAGCAGTCGAATGACGATGAAATCATGGCCCTGCTGCAAAAGATGATTAAGCAACGTACTGAATCTGCTGATATTTATGAAAAGGGCGGACGTCCTGAGCTCGCCGTTCAGGAACGCGAAGAAGCTGCAATCATTAGCTCTTATCTGCCTGCCCAGATGGATGAGGCTGCTGTTAAGGCTGCCATTGCTGCCGCAATTACAGAAACTGGTGCTGCCAGTATCAAGGATATGGGCAAAGTCATTGGCCTGCTGAAAGGCAAGTACGCCGGTCAGATGGACTTTGGTAAGGCCAGTGCTCTGGTCAAGGAAATGCTTTCCTGATTTTGCATAAGGTTTCACCCGGACAGTTTTTCGTCCGGGTGGCGAAGTTCCGTCAGGCACCATATATAATAAAACAATAGCTTGGGATGTGAATTGTGGGGAGCATGCAATTCGTTTGCAGGCACTTCCCCATTTTTCAGTTATGACACCATTATGTCCTGACGATATGGGGTCTTGAGGTTTAATTTTGCGTTATAGCCCGTCATTCCTGGAGGAAATCCGGAACCGAATACCGGTCTCTACGGTTGTTGGGAGACGTGTGTCTTTGAAGAAGGCGGGCAAGGAATGGAAAGGGCTTTCCCCTTTTAATGCCGAGAAGACTCCATCGTTCTACGTCAATGATCAGAAGCAGTTCTATCATTGTTTCTCCTCTGGAAAGCACGGAGACATCTTTACTTTTCTGATGGAAACAGAGGGTTTAAGCTTTCCGGAAGCTGTTGAACGGCTTGCCAATGAAGCTGGTATTGCGCTGCCTGTTTCAACCAGAGAAGAGCGGGAAACGGAAGTTAAGCGCAAGACGCTTTATGAAGTGATGGAGCTTTCAGCTCAGTATTTTGAGGCCAACCTTAAAACGGGAGTGGGCGCTAAAGCCAGAGAATACCTGGAGCGCCGTGGTATGGGCGAGCGTATTCAGAAACAGTTTAGAATTGGCTATGCGTCACCCGAACGTTATGCATTACGCGATTTTCTTGCCTCAAAAGGTGTTCCCGTTGAAATGATGATTGAGACGGGCATGCTGGTTGCTGCCGAAGACATCAAGGTGCCTTATGATCGTTTTCGTGAGCGTGTGATGTTTCCGATCTGTGATGTCCGTGGGCGGGTTATCGCTTTTGGTGGACGAACCCTGTCTCCTGATGTTCCTGCCAAATATCTGAACTCACCGGATACGCCGCTCTTTAACAAGGGGCATCTGCTTTATAACCATCATCTGGCCCGCAATGCTGCTCATGATCGCGGCACAGTCATTGCCGTGGAAGGGTATGTCGATGTCATTGCTCTGAATGCTATCGGCTTTGCCAATGCTGTTGCTCCGCTTGGAACGGCACTGACTGAAAACCAGCTTGGCTTATTGTGGCGAATGGCTGATGAACCTATTCTTTGTTTCGATGGAGACAAGGCCGGTCGACGTGCTGCTTACAGGGCACTTGATGTGGCTCTTTCAACTCTGAGTGCCGGAAAATCCATTCGTTTTGCGCTGCTGCCCGATGGGCAAGACCCTGATGATGTTGCCCGCTCGGGTGGTGCAGAAGCTTTTGAACGCATTATTGCCGGAGCAAAACCTATGGTTGATATGCTCTGGGCAAGAGAAACAGAATCCGGTGCTTATGATACGCCGGAGCGCCGAGCTGCACTGGAAGTACGCTTCAGGGAAGTCGTTGCCGGTATTCGTGATGAGACGCTTAAAAGGTTTTATCGTGATGAGATCAGAAGTCGTCTCAATGCGCTGAACCCCTATCAGCAATCCTATCAGAAGGGCCGCGATAATAATCGCAGATATCCAGGTAGCAATGTTGGGGGATATTCTTCAGGCGGAGCAAAACAGGGCATGAAGGCAAGCCCACAGCTTGCGCGTTCCCAGCTTTTCATCGGCGGAGGGAGCGAATCACCCCGTGAAAGTATGATTATCTGCGCTTTCACGTCACACCCGGAACTGCTCCAGTCTATGGCAGAGCAATTTGCCTTGCTTGATTTTGACGCAGCCAGTGCCCGTTCCATCCGCTCTGTGCTGATTGACTGTGTGGCACAAGGTGAGGGCTATGTTACTGAAGATATTATACGTAATCGCCTTGAACGAACAGGTTTGCTGACAGCTTTTGAACATTTGAAAACCCGTATTCATTTTGGAGATAAATGGGTTCTAGATCCATTTGCTGATAAAATTAGGCTGGAGGATGCATTAAAGCAGGCTATTACCTTGCATCACAGGGCGCACACACTACATAAAGAGCTGAGAGATGCGCATAGGCTGCTGGCAGAGGATGAAAGTGAAGAGAATTTTGCCAGATTAGTCGATCTGCAAAACCAGATTCTTTCCCTTGACGGAGCTGAGGCTGATATAGACAAGGTTTGAACTTGCAGATTAACGTTTTTGATTTGTTAAGGCAAATCAGGGTAGTTAGATAATAATGAGTTATTGAGACGAATAATTTTTCTGAGAATTTGATTTTTAGGAGAGACTATTCGGCTTTTCGCCATTACAACGTGGCGTATGAATTGGACGGCTGGCCGAATCGGTTGTCGTTCGGTAGTTAAGGTATTGACCGTGGTGTTAAAATGCGGAATGGCATTTTAGCGCCCGTTCGCATTTGCTGCTTTCCGGTAGGCAGCGCGGATCAGGTTGAGGAAGCATGGCGACCAAGGTTACTGACAAAGACGAGACAGAAACAACTCAGGAGCAGGGTGATGGTCCGTTGCTTGATCTTTCTGATCAGGCTGTGAAACGGATGATCAAAGTCGCGAAAGAACGCGGCTATGTAACCTATGACGAGTTGAATGATGTGCTGCCCTCAGAAGAATACTCTTCTGAGCAGATTGAGGATATCCTCGGTCAGCTTTCTGAAATGGGTATCAACGTCGTTGATGCTGACGAGGCTGAAGAAGCACAGCATCAGGATGGTGAAGTTGATGCCACTGCTGGTGGCATAGCAACAACATCGGGTCGTGCCCTTGTTGTAAAAGAAAACGCTAAAGAGCCAACAGACCGTACTGATGATCCTGTGCGCATGTATCTGCGCGAGATGGGATCTGTTGAGCTATTGTCTCGTGAAGGCGAAATCGCCATTGCCAAGCGCATAGAAGCTGGCCGTGAGGCGATGATTGCCGGCCTCTGCGAAAGCCCACTGACATTCCAGGCTATTATCATCTGGCGTGATGAGCTCGTCGAAGGGCGTGTTCTCCTGCGTGATATTATTGATCTTGAAGCAACTTACTCCGGGCCAGATACACGTGTTGGACGTGAAGATGGCGAAGAGGGTGATGAAGAAGCTGCTGAGGGTATTGCTGGCCTGCCACCTGTCGCTCCGCCACCAGCACCGGCTGCTGCAGCGCGTCCAGCTCCAGCTGAGCAGATTAATGGTGCTTCTGGTGAAGAAGGTGATGTTTCTGATCTCGACGGCGATCTTGATGATGATGACATGGACAATAACGTGTCCCTGTCTGCCATGGAAATGGCGCTCAAGCCGCGTGTTCTTGAGACATTTGACTGCATTGCAAACAACTACAAGAAGCTTCGCCGTCTGCAGGTTGAGCATGTGGAACAGCGCATGCAGAACAAGCAGCTTACGCCTGCACAGGAACGTAAGTACAAGAAGCTGAAGGAAGAGATTGTTGCTGACGTTAAGTCGCTTTCTCTGAACAATAACCGTATTGAAGCTCTTGTTGAGCAGCTGTACGATATTAACAAGCGTCTTATTTCTCACGAGGGCCGCCTGATGCGCCTTGCCGAGAGCTATGGCGTTGCCCGGGAAGAATTCCTGAAGCACTACCAGAACTGGGAACTGGATCCGAAATGGGTCTTACGTGTTTCCAAACTGGGCGGTAAAGGCTGGAAGGAATTTGTTGCCAACGGTAAGGATCAGATTCACGTTCTGCGTGACAGTATCCATACGCTGGCCTCTGAAACCGGCCTCGAGATTCAGGAGTTCCGTCGTATCGTTTCCATGGTCCAGAAGGGCGAGCGTGAAGCGCGTCAGGCCAAGAAGGAGATGATTGAGGCGAACCTGCGTCTGGTGATCTCTATCGCCAAGAAATATACAAACCGTGGTTTGCAGTTCCTCGATCTTATTCAGGAAGGCAATATCGGTTTGATGAAGGCCGTCGACAAGTTCGAATATCGCCGTGGTTACAAGTTCTCGACTTATGCCACATGGTGGATTCGCCAGGCGATTACCCGTTCAATCGCCGATCAGGCCCGTACAATCCGTATTCCGGTGCATATGATTGAAACGATCAATAAGATCGTTCGGACTTCGCGCCAGATGCTGCATGAAATTGGTCGCGAACCAACACCGGAAGAACTGGCTGAAAAGCTGGCTATGCCTCTGGAGAAGGTTCGTAAGGTCCTCAAGATTGCCAAGGAACCTATCTCCCTCGAAACACCAATTGGTGACGAGGAAGACAGCCATCTTGGTGACTTCATCGAAGACAAGAACGCCATTCTGCCAATTGATGCTGCGATCCAGTCTAACCTGCGTGAGACGACAACACGCGTTCTGGCATCACTGACGCCGCGTGAAGAGCGTGTGCTGCGTATGCGCTTTGGTATCGGGATGAATACCGACCATACTCTTGAAGAGGTTGGCCAGCAGTTTTCGGTGACACGTGAACGTATTCGTCAAATTGAAGCCAAGGCTCTTCGCAAGCTGAAGCATCCATCCCGTAGCCGTAAGCTGCGTAGCTTCCTGGATAATTAATTCAGATTTTAAGAGAATAAGATTAAATGGCCCTAATGGGGCCATTTTTCGTTTTATACCTTTGTAATAGAAAGCAGCGCTTCCTATATAAGCTCTGGCTGGGTAATCTTGCGTTACCTCAGTTTTCCAAACGTCGGGTTCTGGCTACCAATATCCATGGCCAGCTTCACCTGCTTCCGAAATAAAGACTGACAGTGGTGGCGACATGCCTAAGAACAGATTCCGGACATGTATGCAGGAGGCTTCTGAAAACTATTCTGTACCGGCTATCTCCTCGCTTTCACCTGAAGAATTAGCCACTGCGCTCCTGATCAGAGATCGGCTGCTCTCAGAGGTGCCACGTAAGTTTCCTGCCGAAGATTTTTTGAGTGCCTTTGGTAAGATACTAGGGCAGGCAGGTCTGAAAATTGATAATGTCGCAGCTATTATTCAGACGTTACATTCGGAATACGCAGGTGTTGGCCGCTTCTGGACAGAGGAAGCCGGCACCACAACTTATGTGGTTCGGCATGAAGAAGATGAGCTGCTGACTGATGAGAGTACGCCCCTGAATTTTGTAAACCGGACAGGTGAGTGGCTTCTGCTTGATCTTGATGATCCGGAACTTGAAAAGTTTCCTGTCTTACAGAAGTTCAAGGAAGAGGGGTACCATCGGTGCCTCTTCGTACCGTTAAGTTATGCTGATGAGACTAGAAATGCGATTGGCTTTGCCAGTAAGGATCCAGAGAGTTTTGGCCCTTCAGTACTGGCAATTATTGATGCCATTCTGCCAACATTGACGCTAACACTGGAAGTTCTCATTGCGAATTACAAGATTCATACAATGTTGAGCACTTATGTTGGTAGTGAACCAAAGCAGGAAATCCTTTCCGGCACTGTACGCCGTGGGCAGGTAACACGTATCCGCTCTGCAATTCTGTTTGCTGATATGCGGGATTATACGCGCATTGCTGCTGTTCAGAGCCCGGAAGAGACGGTTGACCTGCTTGATACCTATTTTGACTGCGTTGTGCCCTGCGTCGAGCAGAATGGTGGAGAGGTTTTAAAATATATTGGTGATGGAATTCTGGCGATTTTCCGGGATTATGCTGATGATACGGGTTCTGCCGCCTATAGTGCGCTTAAGGCAGCGACCAGAAGCTTGCAAATGATTGAGCAGGCCAACCAGAGTGGCCGATTTAAACAGCCTGTTTCAATCGGTATTGCCCTGCACCATGGTGAAGCCGCATACGGAAACGTTGGTTCAGGCTCCCGGCTGGACTTTACCGTCATTGGCCCTGACGTGAATTTGGCAAGTCGTATTGCCCGGATGAACCGCGATCTCCATGAACCACTACTGACCAGCAAGCCCTTTGCTGAGCAATTGTGGTTTGATCTGGAGCGTATCGGTTCTTATCCTGTGCCAGGATTAACGGATCCGATAGATATCTATCGTCCGAGTAAAAATTAGGCTTGATTAAGCTTTTTCGGGAAAAGAGCAGGAAAGGGCGAGAAAAGCATAATTACCCATTGCCTCAAACAGCCTTTTCCAGTTAATGAACATCCAGCATCATATCCATGCTACGGGTCAGTAGCTCAATTGGTTAGAGCCGGCCGCTCATAACGGTCTGGTTGGGGGTTCAAGTCCCTCCTGACCCACCAATGTTTTCAATGGCTTACGACTGTTCATTTTCTTTATCAGCATTATCCCCCACAGATACACCCACAGGTTGACGCTTATGCGGATTATTGCCGATTGCATTAATGATATTACTACCATCTCGCATTAGATGGTGTTTTTTATGATTTGAGCTTTCATTGTTCTCGTTTCATGAACTATCATAGCTAAAAATATTGGACTCTGTTAAAGTCAAGTCGGCAACGAACACTAATCCACAGAAAATATATGAAAATATTGGACTTTTTCCGGTTTTGTTCTATAATAACTCACATAGAGTCGTAATAAATATAGGCGTTTTGGTAACCGCAAAATGACACTTAGTAATTGAAGGTGATTTTATATGGTTAGGTTACCCCATCCATCTACCTATAAGCAAAAAATTGATCCAGCTTATAATGCAAGAAAAGCTGCTCAAATTATAGCTTTTTTTGCTACAAAAGAGGGTGGGAGGATTAATATTCTAAAGGCGATGAAGCTTGTTTATTTGTCTGATAGGAAAAGTATTCAAGAAAGTGGTTTTCCAATGTTGGAAGAGCCGCGTTGTTCTATGCCCCATGGTCCTGTGAATTCAACGACATATGATTTTGCTAAAGGTGTCTATACAGCAGAAATCTCAGATGAAGAAGGCTGGTCTGAGTTTCTTAAAGAAGTCAAAAATTATAATATTGCTACAGCTAGGAAGTTCTCTGTATCTGATTTTGATGAACTGAGTGTAGCGGAAGTTCAATACTTGGAAGCGCTTTGGGAAGATTTTGGTCATATGAACCAGTACCAACTAAAGGACTGGACGCACGATAAAAAAAATGTTCCAGAGTGGGAGGATCCTTGCGGTGGTTCTGCTTCCATACCTCTATCTCGAATTTTAGGATATGTCGGTATTGAGGATAGCAATGAGCAAGAAGAAATGATTGACGATTATGCTCAAATTGATAAGTTGTTTGCATCACTTAATTGATGGAAGCAATGGGGCTCATATTAAAGAGAAATACAATTTTAATTGCTTCTGGTCCTTCGCATGATCCAGAAAGAAAACACCTATTTGTAGTTTGTACTGATCGCAGTCAAGATGGTAAACATCTACTTGTCCCTATTAATAAATGCCGTGGAACAAAACCTGACGAGACTTGTATACTTAAAGAATACGAACATAAATTTTTAAAAGAAGAATCATATATTAATTATAGAAAGTCTCGCGTAGAGCCAGGCGACAAGTTATCTTTGGGTATAAAGAGAAAATTATTCATTCCTCATGTAGAAGTTAATGGGCAAGTATTTCTTCGTATTTCCAATGGAATCTGCTTGTCTCCATTTACCCCGTTTTGGGTGAAAAAGTTTGCGGGATGTGTTGATCGCTAGTTAAGGACTTATCAGCCTACCGCCAACGAAACGCCAACGAAACGCCAACGAAACGCCAATGAAATAACGTGAACAAAGTTGAATAGGTTCCTTTGTTTTTCAACGAATTTATGTATCGGTGACATCTCTCATAATGGCCTGCTTGGGGCCTCATGACCCACCATTTTCATTAAATCTCTTTTTATTCTTTTGGCATTTTCTCAAGCATTCTCTTTGCTTCTGGCAGACCTTGCTCTTCAGCTTTTTCAAGCCAGAAGATGGCTTTTGATTTATCTTTTGGTATTCCCAAGCCGAGGTAATGGGCTATGCCCAGTTTGTATTGTGCTTGTGCGTTACCTTGTTCTGCCGCCTTTTCAAACCAATAACTGGCTTTCGCATTATCTTTGGAAGCAATATACATATTGCCTAGGCTATATTGAGCTTGTGGCAGGCCTTGTTCCGCAGCTTTACTATACCAAAGAGCAGCCTGCTCTTTATTCATAGCTGTACCCTGTCCATTGGCGTACATATTGCCGAGGTTATACTGCGCTTTGAGATGGTTCTGTTCAGCCGCTTTCTTGAAATACTGAAAGGCTTTTTCGCTGTTTTCAGGAACACCGACGCCTTTATCAAACATGATGCCGCAATTATATTGGGCGCTGGCATAACCATTGTCCGCAGCCTTTTGAAACCATTTTGCGGCAATAGAGAAATCTTTCGGAAAGCCATCACCTGTAAAATACATCAATCCCAGATTGTATTGAGCTTTCGCATGGTTTTGTTCTGCCGCTTTTGCAAACCACTGAGCTGCTTTGCTTTTATCTGGCGAGGTGCCTTTGCCGCTATTATACATCAACCCCATGATAAACTGAGATTCTGGTTTTTTTTGCTCTTCAGAACGCACGCATAGTTTAAATGCTTCATCATATGCCTTGCTCTCATAGGCTTTTTCGCACGTAAGAGTTTGCGCATTGACTGGGGATGTATGTAGATAAACAGCTGCTAAAGCAGCTGAAATGGTAACTGTAAATTGTCTCATTTGTAGCCTATAATTGAGAAATTTTATTTCTCTCATTTATTTTTTTTTATAATTTCTAACACAAATTTTTGTACAATTAGTCTGATAAATTGTAAATGATTTCAGTCTGTAGAAGGATATTTGAAGCTGAAGAAAGGCTCCGTTACTCCACCAATGATCTAATTATTTTCCATACTATTTAGGTTAGTCGTTTCCATAAAATTTTTGAATTTTTCAGTAAAGAGCTCAAGAGAGCTAGTATCACTCTGAATACGCAAGGCTTCTTCTTCGCCTTGCTGGGCAGCTTTTTGGATGAGCTCAAGGCCTTTTATTTTATCTTGCGGCTGTATCAGGCCTGAATAGTACATTTTCCCTAATATCAACTGAGCATTGGCGTGGCCTTGTTCCGCTGCTTTTGTTGTCCATTCTATTGCCTGCTCAATATTTTGTTCAACACCACGGCCGATTAAATAGGCATGGCCGAGGGCCGTTTGGGCCAATGCATAGCCTTGTTCAGCTGATTTTAAAAATAACATAAAAGCTGTTTGATAGTTGGCTGTGACATCCGTTCCTAAAGAGTACATTTTTGCTAACCGGTATTGAGCTATTGCGCTGCCTTCTTCTGCTGCTTCAAATAATAACTGGAAAGCTTTCGTTGCGTTCTTTTCTGTTCCATGCCCATAGAGATACATGTTTGCGAGATTGATCTTAGATTCGATAGAACCAGTATGGTTTGCTTTTTTAAACCAGAAGAAGGCCTGCTCATAATCTTGTGGGGTGCCGTCACCATCGTAATACATACCAGCCAGTTTTCTCTGGGAGTAATAATGTCCCTGCCATGCTGCTTTTTTGAACCATTCAATCGCTTTTTGCTTGTCAACAGCCTGACCAAGGCCTTTATAGGCACTAAGGCCTAGTTCATATTGGGCTTGTAAGTAATTGCGACTTGCTGCTTTGTTTAGTAACTCGTTAGCTAGTGCAGGATTTTTTGGGGCTTTCAATCCATCTCGGTACATTAGACCAAGATCATTTTGAGCGGCTAAAATACCGTTGGCCTCTGCTATCTTCATCCATTTTAATGCTTCAGAAGACGGCATTTCCAGTTCATTTTCATCATCATAATAATAGAGTAATGCAAGATTATATGCGGCTATTCTTACTTTTTTCTCTGCTGCCTTAAGGAGCAATTCCTCTCCTAATTTCTTGTTTCGGGGAACGAGAGACCCAAAGGCATATTCGCGCCCAAGATCATTTTGAGCTGATGCATTCTCCTGATTGGCTGACATCTGTAACCAGTAAAGTGCCTGATCCTTGTCAAAATAAGGGCTTTCTTTATCTCCAAGAATATAGCTGAGATTATATTGAGCTGTACTGTCACCTTGTTCAGCTGCTCTTTTAAACCAGTAAATAGCTTTTTTCATATTCTCCGGGACTTCGGCAGCACTCTTATAATATATGACGCCGACGTGGAATTGTCGTAAATAATCACCTTTTTCGGCTTTAGGCAGTGCTTCTTCCAGAGTTTCTGAATTGGCTAGATCTATTTCCAGCTTTTCGTTTTTTGCGCCTACTGATGCAAGAAAGAGAATGGCACAGCCAATTACAATGCACAAAGTTAGAATGATGAAGCTTCTTGCTGACCTTCTCATAGTAATCCTTGGGAGTAGAGAGGAGATGACTATGAAATTTTTTTCTTAGAGATGATTTCTGGTCAAGTTAGTATTTATAAGAAATACTTTTTAGATAAAAAATTATCATTATTTATCAATGCGTTATCTTTAATTAAACTATATATCTAAACTTGGAATACGATTGCATTACCCATTAAATCAAACTTGCCAGATATGTTTATTTAGTTTATAAAAATTCTAGTTTATAATTTTTTTAAAGTGATGATCTGGAGATCAGTCATGAGCAATCTTTCCTGCAGCAGCTGCGCATTTTATGAAGATCACATTGTTAATCAGGGTAAGGCAGATACGGATAAAGGGCTTTGCCGCTTTAATCCGCCTGTTACACAGCCTGAGCCGGATGCACGTGGTCTGTGGCCGGTTGTGACATCCACTGACTGGTGTGGTCATTTCGAGCAGGAAGAAAACTAATCTGCCTGTTCGGTATTGAGAAGGCTCGCTACGGCGGGCCTTTTTTATTATCTTTGCAATATGTCTGGAATTTCAGCTCTAAGAGCCCTAATATCAAGATATGATATTCAGAGGAGGAAGTGATGAAAAAGCTTGCATTATGCTTCATCATTCCGGTGGTTCTCTTGCTTGGTGGCTGCGTCACACCTGTGGGTGGCTATTATGGTGAGTACTACTACTCAGGTAATCCATATTATGGCTGGGATGATGGCTATTATGGCTATTCCCGCTATCGTTATCGGTATGACAGGCCGTACAGATATGGACGTCCCTATTACGGGCGGCCTTATTATGGTGGCCCTGTCGGCATCAATCCTGTTCCTAAAGAACGTGGGCCTATTGTTGGAATGCCGCAGCCACAAATGAAACAGCGGATGCCTGTTAATGGTATGAACAGGCCGATGATGCCGCGGACACGAGCAGTTCCCGGTCGTGCTGTCAGGCCCGGTGGTTTGGGCCCGGTTAATAAGGTCCGAACCTGGTAGAAATTTTATCTAAGAGCTGGATAAGGAGAGGGAGATAGTATAAATTTCCCTCTACGCTGTTTCTTTGTTTGTTTTTAAAGGGCGAGGCATAATGAATCTTAAGGACCTTGACCAATCTCAGATTGAGGGAATGGCAGTAGATGCCATCATTGAGCATCGAAAACTTTTGGCTCAGGTTCAAAACCTGCATGATAAGCTGACAGCTGCCGGGAAAGAACGAACAGAAGCTTTAAGTCTTGCATATACAGATGCAGTACAGGCACATGATGATCAGCAGATGGTTGTCGGGATGCTGATTGATGTTCTCGGCTATGTTCCTAAAATTGCAGAGTAATCTGTAAGCTGTAAGAAAAATTTGATGAATAGAAAAACTATAATTTACTGAGATAAATTTTAAGGATTTGTTAGTAATTATCTTTAATGAAAAAATATAATAATATTAAATATTAGTAATAAAAATCAGATTCCACATTTATGACATAAATAGACATCAGATATCCCTGCTATCAACGGGTGATTAGATCTGAGGATGTCTCTTATATTAATCACCTTCTGTTTAAGAACACGCTGAATAATTATGAGGTGTAATGCAATTACGATATATTGCTGTCGCGGCATTTCTTTTGACATGCTCAACGGCACAGGCTGAGACTGGGAAAGCCTCTTGGTACGGACATGAATCTGGAACCCATACAGCCTCTGGACAGCGCTACAACCCCCACGGAAAAACAGTTGCACATCGTTCTCTGCCGTTTGGAACGGTTCTTCGAATAACTGACAGGCATTCGGGTAAAGCTGTAACCTGTCAGGTAACAGACCGCGGCCCGGCAAAAAGGACCGGTCGTATTCTTGATTTATCTCGTGGCTGTGCTTCTGAACTTGGAATGATTGCGCGCGGTGTGAGCGTCGTAGATTATGAAGTTATCAATTGACGCCTTGCGTCAGACAGACCTCTATTGTGAATTACTCTTTAAGGCTGCCCTTACAGGCAGCCTTATTTTGCAGCACCGATTGGCATTGAAATGCTGAGGCCTGAAAAGTAATCTGTACGCTGGACACGTGATGACGTATTGGCACAGGCACTTAAAGTAAAAGCAACAATAAGAAGTGATGTTGGAATTAGGAAGCGTTTCATTCTTTTACCTTTACTGTAATAGAAGTCGTGACATGCTCTACCATAATTAATGTACTGGCATGCATTTTTTTATGGTCTATAGAGTAGCGTTTCAAGTCTATCTGGGTGAGGAATGTGTGATGGGTTCATGCCGTAATAAAAAATCGGTTTCACAGTTATCTGCAGATATTCAGTCTGGTAAGCTGGATCCCGTTGATCTCATCGAAGAAACACTTTCTGCTATTACAGCTCATGATGACCCGTCCATTTTTACAGCTGTCTTGACCGAGCGGGCCCGTAACGAAGCCAAGGAGGCTTCGGCGCGTATTCGGCTGGGTAAATCCCGTGGTGTACTTGATGGCATCCCTGTTGCCTGGAAAGATTTGTTTGATATTGCAGGTCGGACAACCACAGCCGGTTCCGTTGTTCTGAAAGACAGCCCGGAAGCGTCTCATGATGCTGATGTTGTGACAGCCCTGAATAGAGCCGGAATGGTTGCCGTTGGCCTGACCAATATGAGTGAATTCGCTTTCTCAGGTCTTGGAATTAATCCCCATTATGGCACACCACATAATCCGAACTCTACGGATGTTCCGCGATTACCGGGTGGTTCATCATCAGGGGCAGGGGTTGCTGTTGCGGCTGGGCTTGTACCTGTTGCAATTGGCACAGATACGGGAGGTTCGGTTCGTATTCCAGCTGCTTTCAACGGGGTTGTTGGCTATAAAGCAACGCGTGGTCGTTACAGTATGAAGGGTATTGTGCCTTTAGCAATAAGTCTGGATGCACTTGGGCCTCTCTGTCTCAATGTGCAGGATGCTATCTGGATTGATGCGGCGATGCGTGGACAGCCAGTTGCCGACATGGAGGCATTGCCTTTGCGCGGACAATCTTTCGCCATACCGTCGAATGTCATGTTTGATGAGGCAGAACCTGAGATTATTGAGGCTTTTGAAGTCGCGGTTAATCTTGTCCAGCAGGCGGGGGCGCATGTGCGACGCATCAGCTTTCCGGTATTTGATGAAATATCAAAACTCTTTGCGCGAACAGGGGCGCTGGTGACAGCTGAAGCTTATCAGTTTCATAAAGAAAGACTGAATGGCCCCGAGGCTGCTTTAATTGACGCACGCGTTGTTGCGCGTATCCGCTTGGGTGAAAAGACAACACCTGAGAATTACGCAGAAATTCTGGAAGTACGGGCGCGGCTGATTAAGGAGGTTAGGGCCATGCTTGAACCGGATGAATTACTGCTCTCGCCAACATTACCCCATGTAGCACCAGAAATTGCGCCACTGTGTGATGACGATCTGTTTTTTCAAACCAATGCCAAGACATTACGTAATACATCAATAGGTAATTTTCTGGATTGGTGTGGTGTGTCTCTTCCCTGTGGTATGGGAAAGGTTGGAATGCCTATTGGCTTTCAAGTTGCAGGTCAGGCAGGGCAGGATGAGCGTGTGCTTGCTGTTGCATTAAGCATTGAGAAGCTTCTGAATTCACCTTTCCCTAAAATTTAGTACTCCGGTCACTGAATTTTCATATTTGACGCTCAACGATAGGTCACTGAAAACTAACTGATTTGCGACAGGAGATACTCATGAAGCACATTGGTCAGATCATCGGCCAGTCTGACATGCGATCAACGTTGACGCGCAGGGAGAGTTTGTGTTGGGGATTTGCAGGGCTGTTCGGTATAGCAGCCGGCGTGTCTGCAACCTCTGCCTTTTCCCAATCTGTCTTGAGCAATTTGAAAGAGCTTTTTGCGCTGCTTCCGGATTGGTCTCAAGCATCAGTCAAGACGCCGATGACGCAGTCTGATCTTGTCAATCTGAAAGAGGTATCAGTTAAGTTTCTGGAGGCTGTTGAACAGGGGCGGCAAGAGGAACTTGAGAGTGCTCTTCAGTCATATATTGAAGTTGCGGATCTTCCGAAAATGTCAGGCCTTTATCTGCTCTTCCATATTATTTTTGATTTGCCGGATATCATTGGTGCGCCTCAGTGGAGTTTCTTTGGTAGTTGGGTATCCAAGCAGGATGCCACTGTTGTTGGCAGCAAGAAGCAGGAGGATGACTTCCATCCTTCATGGCCTGTGTATCTGGCGCGTATCAGCAATAAGCTGTTTATCAATAGTAATGATAACCCGCAGTCTGTTTCAGAGAAGTCTGCTTATCGTATTTGGGATGAATATCAGTATCTGAAGAGCAAGTACAAGTTCAGGCCGTCAACCTATATTGCGGCTGTTGAATTTATCTTTGTCGCCAATGAGTAATAAGATGCAGATAGCCGTTAAACGTGTCTACGATATGCCAGATGGCAACGATGGGCAGCGTATTCTTGTTGACCGTCTCTGGCCGCGAGGGATGACAAAGGGCAAAGCGCAATTGACACTCTGGTTAAAGGAAATTGCGCCAAGCAATGAGCTGCGTAAGTGGTTCCATCAGGATATGTCGCAAAGGCAGGAGTTTGAAAGACGGTATCGGCAGGAGCTCGCTGGAAATCCCGAAGCTGTCGCTCACCTTCAGAAGATTATCGCAGAGGGGAAGGTAACCCTGCTTTATGCGGCACATGATACAACCTATAACCATGCCCTGTTCTTACAGAAATATATGCAGGAGCTTTCCGCATAACAAAAAAGAGCCGGACGATATGATCCAGCTCTTCCTCGTTCTCTCCTGTATCTACTTGCATTCAGCTCGTGCCAGTACATCCGTGGTCACATGCCTAGAAGGAAATATATTCCAGGAGATTATGTTATTGCGTTTCAGCTATGTCTTTAGACAAGTCTTACAATTTGCAAGATGACTGAACCGCAATATCAATAATATCGATATTGATCATCTTAATATAGCGATGAATGTGTCAAATACAAGGCAATAATTTATTTAATTTAAAATTGAATAGAAAAAAGAAAAGGCCTCAATGTTTTTGAGGCCTTTTCTTCATATTATTAGAGGTTGGAATTATGCTCAGACAGATATTCTGCAACACCTTCTGTTGAAGCTTTCATGCCTGCCTGGCCTTTCATCCAGCCAGCTGGGCAAACCTCACCGTTTTCTTCTGTAAACTGTAAGGCATCTACCATACGTAGCATTTCATCAACATTGCGGCCCAATGGCAGGTTGTTGACGACCTGATGCTGAACAATACCGTTTTCATCAATCAGGAATGAAGCGCGCAGCGCAACGCCTGAAACGTCTTCAATGCCATAGGCCTGTGCGATTTCGTGTTTGATATCGGCAACCATTGTGTAGCCGACCTGTCCAATGCCACCCTTGTTCACTGGAGTATTCTTCCAGGCAAGGTGTGTGAAAGGATTGTCGATGGAAACCGCAATAACTTCAACATTACGCTTCTTGAACTCTTCAAGGCGATGATCAAAAGCAATCAGCTCTGACGGGCAAACGAATGTAAAGTCCATTGGATAGAAGAAGAGAACAGAGTACTTGCCCTTGGTAATTTCGTTAAAATTGACTGTCTGGATAATATTGTTTCCAAGAACTGCTTCGGCTGTAAAATTAGGGGCCTGTTTGCCAACGAGAACGGTCATGATGTTTCCTACTTTATGCTGCGCTTTGAAAAGCTGTTGTTATAAGTTGCTAATCATCAGGCTGATGTGATGCTGATAATTACATCCCACTAATGGAGTAACGCTAAGCTTGGCAATATTCAATTATTAAAAAGCGCTATTTTTATAATATGCCTGCTATGTAATTTTTAGGAGCCGTTAAGCCGCCGCTTGCCCCGGCCTCGTGCTCCTGCTAAGCACTATTGAAAGAATTCCATTCATATTGAACTAACAGCAAGGCGATCATTCAGTGTCTCGTCAATTTATCTATCACATGCAAGGCCTGTCCAAGAGCTACCCTGGTGGGAAGAAGGTTCTGGATAATGTTCATCTGTCATTCTACCCTGATGCAAAGATTGGTGTTCTCGGCGTCAATGGTGCCGGTAAGTCAACGCTTCTGCGTATTATGGCTGGTATCGACAAAGAGTGGAATGGTGAGGCTTGGGTTGCAGAGGGTGCCCGTGTTGGCTACCTGCCTCAGGAACCTCAGCTTGATCCTACAAAAACGGTTCGTGAAAACGTTATGGAAGGCGTTGCGCCACAGCAGGCCCTTCTTGATCGTTACAATGAATTGGCGATGAACTATTCCGACGAGACGGCTGATGAGATGACCCGTCTGCAGGATGAGATTGAAGCCAAGAACCTTTGGGATCTCGATTCCAAGGTTGAGCAGGCAATGGATGCCCTGAACTGCCCACCAGATGACTGGGCCGTTGATAAGCTTTCCGGTGGTGAGCGCCGCCGCGTTGCTCTGTGCCGCCTGCTGCTCGAACAGCCAGAACTGCTGCTCCTCGACGAACCGACCAACCACCTTGATGCTGAAACAACATCATGGCTTGAAGGTCATCTGCGTAATTATCCGGGCGCTATCCTGATCGTGACCCACGATCGCTACTTCCTTGATAATGTTACTGGCTGGATTCTTGAGCTCGACCGTGGTCGTGGTATTCCTTATGAAGGTAACTATACCTCTTGGCTGGAGCAGAAGCAGAAGCGCCTTGCACAGGAAGGCCGTGAGGAAGAAGCTCATCAGCGCACCATTGAACGCGAACGTGAGTGGGTTGCTGCTTCACCGAAGGCACGTCAGGCCAAGTCCAAGGCCCGTATTCAGCGTTATGAAGAGCTGGTGGCCAAGGCTAATGACAAGGCCCCGACAACTGCCCAGATTATCATTCCGATTGCCGAGCGTCTTGGTAATAACGTTATTGAGTTTGAAAACCTCAAGAAGGGCTTTGAAGACAAGCTGCTGATTGATGGACTTTCATTCAAACTGCCTCCGGGCGGTATCGTTGGTGTTATCGGCCCGAACGGTGCTGGTAAGTCGACCCTGTTCCGTATGATTACGGGGCAGGAAAAGCCGGATGAGGGCAGCATCACCATTGGTGAGAGCGTTAAGCTTGGTTATGTTGACCAGTCACGTGATACTCTCCGGGACGATGCGACTGTCTGGGAAGAAATTTCTGATGGTAATGAAATTCTGTATCTCGGCAAGCGTGAAATCAACTCACGTGCTTATGCTTCTGCCTTTAACTTTAAAGGTGGTGACCAGCAGAAGAAGGTTGGGGTTCTTTCGGGTGGTGAACGTAACCGCGTCCACCTTGCCAAAATTCTGAAGAGTGGTGCAAACGTTCTGCTCCTCGACGAACCGACCAACGATCTTGACGTTGATACGTTACGTGCGCTTGAAGAAGCTCTGGAAGATTACGCCGGTTGTGCTGTTATCATCAGCCACGATCGCTGGTTCCTTGACCGTATCGCAACCCACATCCTCGCTTTTGAAGGCGACAGCCATGTTGAATGGTTTGAGGGTAACTTTGCCGACTACGAAGAAGACAAGAAGCGTCGTCTGGGAACAGATTCAACAATCCCGCACCGGATTAAGTACAAGAAGTTTACACGCTGAAAATAAAAGCGGTTAACGGATGCGGGGCTGATATCAGCCCCGTTTTTTTGTCTGTAATATGCTGTTCCGATCAATCAGCGTCTTCGGTGCATTGTTGCCATATCAATTTTGCAAATAGGGATGCAGGTATATAACCGAGGATTTTGAGGTAATATCATCATATTTTTAATGCAAAAGTCGCAAACGTGACTGTAAACATTATGATGTTCCAGATCGTTATATTGACATGAAAATTATGTCATCTGGACTTTATCTAAAATGCAAATTTGAATAACCAAAATTTAGTTGCTTTAAAATTCATATTGATTCGTTTCATATTTGATTTTTGTGAATCATTTATATGCCATTTCAATGTAAGAAAAATATTCTATGCATTATTTTTGAAATTAAATACAAAATACATGTTTTTATTACTGAAATTTTATAAGTTTTATCAGTTGTTTATTATACATTGATGACATAAGTCAAAATAAAATAACATTCGTTTTGAGTGAAATTAACTTTTTGTTAACCATTTGAACAAATTTTTAAACCCACGTTATCTATAAGTGGGGATAGAACTTTGAATACGAGCTCTCTGGGGTCACATTATTTTGCAAAAATAATACATCAAAAACTGCAAGCAAACAGACGTTATGCTTACCATTTGCTCCTTGCGGGTACATCTGCACTGGCACTGGCTCTAAGCAGCCCTGCTGCTCTGGCGCAATATATTATTGATGGTGAGGAGATAACGGTTCCCGGGGATATGAATTCACCGTGGACCAGTGGTACCCTGACAGTAGGTAATGATCAGGATGCCAGCCTCACAATCTCGAATGGTGGCAGTGTCATTTCATATGATACCACTATTGGCGCAAATACAGGCTCAACTGGCACGGTTACTGTAACAGGCCCCGGGTCAAGCTGGAGAACGAGCGACCTTCATGCCGGATATTCCGGAAACAGCATCATTACTATTGCAGATGGGGCTACTGTTACAACTAGACACGCTTATCTAGGTTATGCTGCCGGTTCGACGAGCACAGTTATTGTAACCGGTGCAGGATCACAGTGGGACCTTGATGCTCTGTATGCCGGCTTTAGTGGTGCTGCAAATCTTATCATCGCTGATGGTGGTGTTGTAAATTCAACACTCACATATATTGGGAAGAACTCAAACGGAACTGTGACAGTGACTGGTGCAGGGTCACAATGGAATATCACGACCTATCGGATGGTTATCGGTGATTCAGGCAATGGAAAGCTCATAATCTCTGATGGTGGAAATGTTATCACAAATTCGACCGATATATACCTTGGAGGTTCTTCTACAAGTATAAGTGCGGCAGGAGAGGTTGTTGTGACGGGTGTTGGGTCACAATGGAATGTCAGCAGCCAACGTTTCTATATCGGCTTTCAGAATATCGGGTCTCTTACCATTGAAGATGGTGGCGTTGTCACAAGCTCAGGTGAGCATTTCCTTGGTACAGGTTTTGAAAGCAGCACAGCTACCGTCACTGGGGCAGGATCACGTTGGGATATCACAGGTTTTCTCAAAATCGGGGGGGCGACTGTTGGTAACCTCATAATTGCGGATGGTGGTGTCGTCACAACTTCAGGTGATGTCTCTTTTGGCAACAATGTGGGATATCGGGACGGAGAATACGTAGCCGGTGAGGGTAATGCATTCATAACCGGTACTGGATCGCGATGGGAAATCGATGGTTCTCTCATTCTAGGACACATCAATCTTGGCAGCCTTATCATTACAAATGGCGGAACTGTCAGTACTGCAGGCGATGCCACTCTTGGCGATACTATTCGCATGCCCGGCCCCGGCGACTGGCCTGAGAGTACCGGTAATGGCACAGCCACTGTAACCGGATCAGGGTCACGCTGGGATATAGGTGGAGAGATTACAGTCGGAGAAGAGGGAAATGGCATACTTATCATTTCCGAAGGAGGCCGTGTTTCAAGTGGCTATTCTTATCTGGGAAGCAGTTCAGGCTCAACCGGAGCTGTTACGGTAACGGGCACGGGGTCTCAATGGAATAATGAAGAGCTCTATGTCGGATACAGGGGGGGGGATGGCACACTTGTTATTTCCGACGGAGGAAAGGTCACAACGAATGCGTATGCTATTGTTGGGGGCTACTTCAACAATGCTTCAAACGGCACGGTTACGGTTACAGATGCAGGCTCTCAGTGGATTACTGGAAACCTTGCAGTCGGCTACAGCGGTGATGGTACGCTCACAATATCAAATGGCGGTACTGTAACAACCACTGGAGATGCTTTTATTGCCCATAATACAGGCTCAATCGGCTCAGCAAACATAACCGGTGCAGGCGCAAGATGGGATGTCGGTGGAGAGCTATATGTCGGATATTACGGCGACGGTATCCTCACAATATCCGATGGAGGCCATGTCTCTACCGCTGGACAAGCGATTTCTGTCAGTTTCAATGGAAGTGCGACAGGTAGAATTATTATCGGAGCAGAAGCAGAGCAACCTGCTACGGCACCAGGAACAATAGAAGCAAAAAAAATACTACTAAATTCGTCAGATAACAGCTCTATTTTATTCAACCATATTAAAACGGATTATGTGTTTGATGCCGGTATTAACGGTGGCGCTGATAACACCGTCAGCTCCGGAAACGGACTGGTCGGTGACGGTTTGATCAAAGCTATCTCTGGACGCACTATTTTTGCTAATTCTCATGGCGATTTCACCGGAGAAATTCAGGTTAGTGAGGCAGGTATCGTCCAGATTAATAATGACATATCGCGCGCAACCGCTAGTATCCTGTCTGGCGGCAGGCTGGAAGGTAACGGCATCATCGGTGATACCACCAACGCCGGAACCATTGCTCCGGGGGTATCAATAGGGACGCTGACCGTTGCCGGAAACTATACCGGTGATAATGGTGTGCTGTTAGTTGAAACTGTTCTTGGCAATGACAGTTCTCCGACAGATCGTCTGGTTATTACCGGCGATGTTTCAGGTACTACCACTGTCCGGGTCGCCAATCTTGGTGGTACGGGTGGCTATACTATCAACGGTATTCAGGTTATTGAGATTGGAGGCATCTCTCCGGATAATGCCTTTACACTGGCCGGTGACTACGTCACGACAGATGGCCAACAGGCTGTGATTGGTGGTGCCTTTGCCTATACGCTCCACCACCGGGAAACTGGTGGCGCAACCGGTGGCGAGTGGTATCTGTTTTCCGGACTTATGACTGATTTGCCGTCTGATCTGGACAAGCCGGGCCCCAATATCTCCACACCTCGTTACCATCCGGCTGCCGCTGTCTATCAGCAGTATCCGCAAGTGCTGGCGCAGCTGAATACGGTTTCCACCTTGCAGCAGCGTGTCGGTAAACGCTTCTGGCAGCCGCAGGCTGGTCTGGGCGGAGCGTCGGTTGAAAGCACAGGCATCTGGGCGCGTGCCGAGAATAACCGCCAGCGTTCGGAAGCAGGACGCTCAACTGTCGATGCAACCAGCAATATCAATCACTGGAAATTCCAGTCCGGTCTGGATGCCCCCCTTTACGAAGCAGTCGATGGCTCGTTACTGGTTAGTGGTGTCAGTTTCTCCTATGGGAACGCCAATGCCAAGATCAAAAGCTCCACAGGTTATGGCAAAATTGATACCGAATCTTACAGTCTCGGTACCAGCCTGACATGGTATGGCAAAAACGGTCTCTATGTGGATGCTCAGGGGCAATACACATGGTTCAACAGTGATCTGTCCTCAACCACAACCGGCAGCAAGATGGTCAAGGACAACAGTGGTTATGGCTATGTCCTGTCTGTTGAAGCGGGTTGGCGCTATCATTTGAATGAGAACTTCTCGCTGATCCCGCAAATCCAGCTGGTCTACTCGGATGTCGGCTTCTCAAGCTTCAGGGATGTCTATGGGTCGCATGTCAAACTGGGCAGCAGCGACAGCTTTAAAGCACGTCTTGGTCTTGCCATGGATTATGAAGCTTCCTGGAAAGCGGAAGACAATACGCGGAGTCGCGCCCATGTTTACGGAATTGCCAACCTGAACAATGAGTTCCGGGGACGCAGCCGAGTATCGGTCAGTGATATTGCTTTCCATACTCAGGATGAACGCCTGTGGGCCGAGATCGGGGTCGGTGGTTCCTACAACTGGAATGATGACAAATACTCCATCTATGCCAATGCCAATCTTGGCAGCAGCACGAAGAACTTTGGTGATGATTACAGCTTCAGCGGTATGGCCGGATATCGGATGAAGTGGTGAATTTATAATAATGCAGGAATGCTCTTCTTCCAACCAGAGCACAAGGCATTCCTTGCAGACCCTGATCCGGATATTTCGTGCCCCCACTTATTCCGGGTCAGGGGCGAAAATAAAACAGGACAGAGAAGTGTTTTTCTGTCCTGTGTTTTATCCGCTTTATTAGTGGCTGACAGCAAGTGAAGAGCGTGTATCTTTTACCTCGCTTGCACTGACAGGCGCAGCCGCATTGCCCCAGCTGTTTCTGATGTAGGTCAGAACAGCTGCAATCTGATCATCATTAAGTTTCCAGTTGTAAGCAGGCATAGCCGGTGCTGTCGGTGCTGTATCCGTGACTGCTGATTTTGCACCGTTCAGGACAACATGGCGTAATGTTGCTGTGCTCTTGGACTGCACGATTGCATTGCCTTTAAGTGATGGGAAGATTGGATAGGCCCCGGCACCATTGGAAGCGTGGCAGGCTGAGCAGTTATCAATATAAATGGCCTGACCAGCTTTCATAACTGAATCTGTCGCTGCCAAAGGTATCGGGGCTTTATCGCCACCACCTGGCAGATCTTTCAGATAGACAGCCATTGCCTTTAGATCAGCGTCTGTCAGGTGCTGTGTCGATAGGTTGACGACCTCAGCCATTGGGCCAGTTGCAGCTGTTATATGGTTGCGGCCTGTCTTGAGATATTGAACGATATCATCGACTGACCAGTCTCCAAGACCAACTCTTTTATCACTGGTAATATTAGGGGCTGTAAAACCTTCTATCTCCGTGCCTTGCAGATAGGCGCTTGTTTCGCCACCCAGTATACTGCGTGGGGTGTGGCAGGCGCCACAGTGACCAAGACCATCAACCAGATAGGCACCCCGGTTCCATTCTTCCGATTTATTCTGATTTGGTTTGAAATCACCCGGCGTGAAATAGAACATGTTCCAGCCTGTTACAACATAGCGAATGCTGAATGGGAAAGGCAGCTGGTTGGCTACGACAGGGTTTCTGACTGGCTGGAGTGAGTTGAGATAAGCCTTGATCGCCAGCGCATCCTCATCCGTCACTTTGGTGTAGTAGTTATAGGGGAGGGCTGGGTAAATCTTGCGTCCATTCGGGCGTATGCCATGTTTGACTGCCATCAGAAACTGCTGATCGGACCAACCACCAATACCTGTTTCAACATCCGGTGTCAGGTTGGGGGAGATCATCGTACCAAATGGTGTTTTGATATTGAGGCCACCCGCAAAAGGAATGCCACCCGGCGCAGTGTGACATGCCTGGCAATCTGCTGCCCGGGTTAAGTAAAGCCCCTTCTGTAAAGTCTCAAAATAAGCGTCGTCGGCTGCGATTGCAGATGAGGAGGTTGTCAGAACTCCTGCCAGAAGGCCCAGTGTGTAAACTGCTTTGTGGAGTTGTGGGAAGCTGAGATGTTTCATTGTTTCATACTCCCCTTAGCTACGGACCAGAGGTCCGTTTTGTTGCAGATATTGGGTTCGGATAGCGTGTGATGCCCAAAGTGCCAGGGCTGCAACTGTGCCAGTTGGGTTGTAGCCGGGGTTCTGTGGGAAAGCTGATGCGCCCATAACGAAGACGTTATGCAAGTCCCAACTCTGCATATACCGATTGACTACACTGTTCTTTGGGCTGTCACCAATAATGGCACCACCCGTTGTATGCGTTGTCTGGTATGGAACAACGGAGAACGGATTTTCCGTTGATGTTGAGGCTGCAATAGTTTTTGCACCCATCGTTTTGCCGATCTCAACGCATTTCTCTGCAATGAACTTTGTCATTTTGCGCTCATTGTCCTTCCAGTCGAAAGTCATGCGCAGCAATGGGCGGCCAAAGCGATCCGTATAGGTTGGGTCAAGATCGAGATAACAGTCCCGATACGAGTATGAACTTCCCTGTCCGGAAACCAGCATTGAGTTCTGATAGGTGTCGGCAAGCTGCTTTTTCCAGCCAGAACCCCATTGTGGCGTTCCGGGAGGTACAATCTGTGATGAAGAGATCGGACGGCCATGGGTATTTGATGTCGCAATACATGCACCACCAACAAAGCCAAGGCCGCCGTGGTCAAAATTATCACCGTTGAATTCGTCAATACACTGGGCGAACCCACCGGCTGCTATGAACGGGTTGAAATGCTTGCCTTCAAAGAAAAGCCGTGCAGAGCCGGATGTCTGATAGGCAAAATTTTTACCAACCGTACCTTCGCCCGTTACCGGGTCATACGGTGTACCAATACCGGAGAGAAGCAACAGGCGGACGCTGTGAAGTCCGAACGGGCAGACAAGGACAATATCCGCTGGTTGTTCGAAGGTCTCGCCGCTGGCATCAACATAAAGAACGCCACTAGCCCGTTCACCCGACGGATGTTTGAGAATTTTCAGAACTTCAGAATTGGTGCGGGCCTCAAAGTTGGATTTGCGCATTAAAACAGGAAGGACACATGTCTGCGGGCTTCCCTTGGAATAGTTGCCGCAACCAAAACGCTCACAAAAGCCGCAATAGGTACAGGGGCCCATCGTGACACCAAGCGGGTTGGTATAGGTTTGTGATGCATTCGAACATGGGCGTGAAAAGGGTTTATAACCCATACTTCTTGCGGCTTGCGCAAAAAGCTCGTTGGAATAATTGTCCTTCAGAGGCGGGAGGGGGTATTCATTCTGGCGTGGACTTTCAAAAGGGTTTCCGCCTTCCTGTATTTGTCCGCGCAGGTTCCCTGCCTTACCGGAGATGCCTGCTATTTTTTCAAAAGCATCGTAGAAGGGTTCAAGATCATCATATGAAACAGCCCAGTCCTGAATAGACATGTCTTCAGGAATGGCATCGGCTCCGTATCGTGATGTCAGATGTGAGCGTAACCGGAAATCTGTTTCATTGAAGCGCCATGTATGACCGTTCCAGTGGGCTCCTGCACCGCCAACACCTGTGCCCGGTAAGAATGCGCCGAACTGGCGAATAGGTAGTGCCGTCTGCTGGGCATTATGGCGTATGGTATAGGTTTCCTGAGCAGGTCTTTGAAAGAGATCAAGGCGTATTGCATAGCGTAGCTCATCCGGGCTCTGGGCTGGAGAGAAGTCGGTTGCAGTATCACGCCAGGGACCGCGCTCAATTGCGACGACATCTAGGCCTGCATCTGTCAGCTCATTTGCCAGTAGAGAACCTGTCCAGCCAAGGCCAATAATAACGACATCCTTGCGGGGAAGTTTGCGAGCCATAATATGCTCCTGTCTTAAAATAATTTCAGTTTTATATTTTGAAAATCAGCGGTTCCATTCCGCGCGCCCTTGCAGACTGACAGGCGGAAGCGGGAAGGGTTTGTTGTGCTGGTCTATGTAATCCCGGTAATCGTAGCGAGCTCCGGCAAAGCCAATAAGTTTCCAGCCTGCCATATCCTTGTTGCCACCATAAATCGGATCGGCAAAGAAGCCTTCCTGCGTATTTGTCAGGATAAGATGGAAGAAATCTTTTGCAGAAATACCTTCAAATTTGATTTTGCCTGCTTCCATATCCCGCAGAACCTTATCCTGATCGGCTGGTGAAAGCGAAGCAAACCCTTTGCTACCCAAGGTTCTGATACAATAGTCGTCAAGGGCTGATAGTCCGAGACGATACTGCTGTTTGGGAGAGAACTGCGTTTGGGTTCCCTGGCCGGGAACACCAGTCATAAATGGTGGTCGCATATACATGGTTTCTGCGCCGCCATAAGGACCAGCAAGCTGGCGGTCAATGAACAGAGCACAACCACTGTCTTTACCGCCAGGCCCGCTTTCATCAGCAGGAATAAGCCTGTCTACAATGGCCTCAACGATTGCAACTTCTTTAGGTGAGAAGGTCAGCCAGCCATTTGGATTAAGGGGTGATACGGGCGATGCGATGCCACCTTGCCAAGGCATGGCCCCGGAAATGCTTTTTGCGACTGCACTTCCTGCTATGAAAATGGTGGCGGCTGTTGACGAGATAAGAACCTGCCGTCTTGATATGCTTTTGCGGAGAGACATTTTTTGCTCCAATTGTTGCGGGGAGCTTCCCCAAACATTGGCAATATCAAAAGGCTAGCATGGGGGTTGAAATTTCTGCAATAGGCTAACGTATTGATCTATTTAACAAATATTTTCTGTCTTTTAATCGTTCAAAAGTAGATCGCACAACGGTTTGATTAAAAATTTCTATGGAAACGCATGCAAGATAAATCTCAACTAAATATGTTAAAACAATGAGTTAGTGTATTTTCAAGGAGTTGTGCGGTCGCGCACGTTTTTTGCTGAAATCAAACGAGTTATTACTTAAATTTTGTGAGCATTCAGTCGTCTTCTTTTCTCTTGTAAGGCTTTTGTTTGACAGAAAATTCCTGTCAGGTAAGGCTTTCATATTGGAAATAATTGACTGCATGGGGAGTGGATATGCCAACAGATATTGAGATTGCTCGCTCAACGCCTCTTAAGACAATCACAGATATCGCAGCTTCAATTGATATTCCATCAGATGTACTGAACCCTTATGGGCGTTATATTGCGAAGCTTGACCGTTCATTCATTGCACAATTGATGGACCGGCCACGTGGTAAACTCATTCTGGTAACGGCCATATCACCAACAGCCGCGGGTGAGGGGAAGACAACAACAGTTATTGGTCTTGGTGATGCCCTTAAGCGTGTTGGCTGCAAAACGATGCTTGCTTTACGTGAGCCATCTCTTGGCCCATGCTTTGGTCAAAAAGGTGGTGCGACAGGCGGAGGGCGTTCGCAGGTTGCGCCGATGGATGCGATCAATCTTCATTTTACAGGCGACTTTCATGCGATTTCGGCAGCCCATAATCTGCTGGCCGCTATGGTTGATAATCATGTCTATTGGGGTAATGAGCTCAATATTGATACCCGTCGCATCAACTGGGGCCGGGTCGTTGATATGAACGATCGTGCCCTGCGGGATATTGTGGTTGGTTTAGGAGGCCCGTCAAACGGGTACTCACATTCAAGCCGTTATGACATTACCGTTGCCTCCGAGATCATGGCCATCTTCTGCCTGGCAAAGGATTTTGATGATCTCCAGGAGCGTTTAGCGCGTATCGTTGTGGCAGAGACTACAGATCGTCAGCCTGTAACTGCAGGTGATCTTAAAGCGGTTGGCGCTATGGCAGCTCTTTTAGCCGATGCCATGCAGCCAAACCTCGTACAGACTCTTGAAGGGACACCTGCGCTTGTTCATGGTGGGCCATTTGCCAATATTGCGCATGGCTGTAATTCAGTGATTGCAACTGAAACAGCGCTGAGGCTTGCGGATTATGTCGTGACGGAAGCAGGTTTTGGTGCAGATCTGGGTGCAGAGAAATTTCTTGATATTAAATGCCGGCAGACAGGTTTAAGTCCGGATGCCTGTGTTGTTGTTGCAACCCTTCGTGCCCTCAAGATGCATGGTGGGGTCGCAAAAGCTGATCTGGCACATGAAGATATAGAGGCTTTAAAACGTGGCTTTGCCAATCTGGAGCGTCACGTCAAAAACATGCAGTCATTTGGCTTGCCTGTTGTGGTTGCTCTCAACCATTTTGTGACGGATACGGAGGCTGAGTTTGCGGTTGTCCGTGATCTTTGCCGTGATCGACTAGGTGTTGAAGCAATATTCTCCAGCCATTGGAGTGATGGTGGTGCAGGTGCTGAAAAGCTGGCGCGTCAAGTGATTGAAGCGATTGCCTCCAGTGCCGTTAATCTGAAACTGACTTATTCGGATGATCAACCATTGACCGAAAAGATCAGAAGTGTCGCCCAGAAGATTTATGGGGCAGCTGATATCGCTGTTGAAGCGTCAGCTGCCGCAACGCTTGCCAAACTTGAGAAAGAAGGTTGGGGTAATCTGCCTGTCTGTATTGCGAAAACGCAGTATTCTTTCAGCACGGATAAAAATCTGATGGGGGCACCATCCGGGCATATCATCCCGATTAGAGAAATCAGATTATCAGCTGGCGCCGGATTTGTTGTGGCATTATGCGGAGATATTATGACGATGCCCGGTTTGCCACGAAAGCCTGCCGCAGAGGCAATTTCTGTAACCCGGGATGGTCTGGTTGATGGATTATTTTAATCAGGATTATCAATAAATTATTTCTGGTATGTTTGTATTTTTGCGTCCGTGTATTGAAATATTATTCTTTTTGAATGCGGGAAAATCTAACAAGTGTTTTACCAAAAGCGAACTTGACGGTTCTCGCGTAGCCCTTCTTAATCATGTTGAAATGTAGAGTTTTAAAGCTCCTTTCATTTTGTAAATAAAGAGAAGAGGAAACGCGTTATGGATAAGAATTCCGGAACAGTTAAGTGGTTTGATCCAGTCAAAGGCTATGGGTTTATTCAGCCTCAGGATGGAGGCAAGGATGTCTTTGTACATGTGACTGCTGTTCGGGAATCTGGCCTGCAGACACTGACGGAAGGGCAGGCAATTAGCTATGAGCTGAAGTCCGATCGCGGTAAAACGGCTGCATCCAATCTTGTACTGAATTAAGCTGTCTGAATATCCCAGAATTAAGCCGCTTCGTGCGGCTTTTTTGTTGGCTTAATATTTATAGAATAATATTCTATGTCATAGTTCTGCAATCTTGTTATGTTTCTGGATAACTGCTCAGAAATCTGGTGTGCTCTTGTGAACAGACATGGCAACTCTATCTGAACTATAAGCGACCAGATTAACGATAAGAATTACGAAACGCCGAGGTGCCATTTGAACTATAAGACTGAACATTGTGTTGATGCAGATATTTGCCCTCTAGAGAATATCGCAACTCCGGAACAGGCCGTGGATAGACTCGAGGCGCTTTACAGGGACGCAATACGTTCACAAAGTGCAGCGTTAGAGAAGTTTGCTGCGGGTGGTGAGCCGCCAACGGCTCAGGAGCGTGCAGGTTTCCGATATCCGGAATTACGTATCATCTATCGTGGTGCTCTCGAGCCGAAATCGGGTGTAGCTGACCGCCAAAGAGCTTATGCAAAACCTCAAAAGCCAGGTATTTACCGGACAACGGTAACGCAACCAAAAGCTTTCCGTAGCTATTTCCTCGATATGCTGACAGAGCTTGTTGCTGACTATGGTGTAGAGATTCAGGTTGGGCTTTCTGAACAGGAGATCCCTTATCCCTATACCTTTGAAAAAGGTGACCAGCTTTTCAAGGGAGCAGAGCAGGGGCCGGAAGTTTCTCATTATTTCCCCGTTCCATTACTCTCAAGTGTTGGTGATGAAATTGCCGATGGTGAGTTTCAGACAAGCGAGGAAGGGCCATGGCCATTATCACTGTTTGAAGCTGTTCGCGTCGATTACTCTTTAAGCCGCCTTGTTCATTATACGGGTTCGGACTGGCGATCTGTTCAGCCATGGATTTTGCTGACAAACTATCATCGTTATGTAGACCAGTTCATCAATTGGTCTCTTCAGCAGATCAATGAAGGCCTGTACGATAGCTTAGAACTGCCTGGCGGAGTTATTATTGATAAAGATATGGATGAGAAGGAGGCTATGAAACGTGCGGCTTCTTCTCCATGGCACCGTTTCCAGATGCCTGCTTACCATCTAAGGAAAAATGGTGGTGCCGGGCTGACTTTGATTAATATCGGTGTTGGCCCATCAAATGCGAAGACGATTACCGATCATCTGGCTGTCTTACGCCCACATTGCTGGCTGATGATCGGGCATTGTGGCGGATTGCGCCAGTCCCAGAGCATTGGTGACTATGTTCTGGCTCACGGATATCTGCGCCGCGATCATATTTTGGATAAAGCCGTACCTCCTGATGTACCAGTGCCAGCTCTTGCTGAAGTGCAGGTGGCACTGCAGGAAGCTGCGGCCCAGATCACGGGGGAACGCGGTGAAGCGCTTAAAGGCCGCCTCAGAACAGGTACTGTCGTGACTTATGATGACAGGAACTGGGAATTACGCTGGTCCCGTGAGCGCCGCCAGATTAATCTTTCCCGTGCCATTGCTGTTGATATGGAAAGTGGGACAATTGCAGCTCAGGGCTATCGTTTCCGTGTTCCTTACGGTACATTGCTCTGTGTTTCGGACAAGCCGCTCCATGGTGAAATTAAATTGCCGGGAGCTGCAAATGCTTTTTATGAGAGAGCCGTTGGCGAGCATCTTATGATTGGCATCCGGGCATTGGGTATTATGCAGAGTCAGTTGACGTCATTGCACTCACGGAAGCTGCGTAGTTTTGATGAGCCACTGTTCCGTTAGGTACAGTAAAGCCAGAGCTGGATAAGTTGGGGCAATAATGGAAACAATAACACGCTGGGATCGTATCAGTGCACATGTAATCGTGCTTCTGAGAATACTGTATGAGAAGGTCGTCATTTTTGCGATCTTAACGGCAGTGATTATTATCCTGATGAGATATTGGCGTACAGAAGCGCTGACGTGGGAGAATATTGTTGCTGTGGCTGTCGCAGTTGCCGGTGCCTTTATGGTCAACTGTTATATGCAGTTTTCACGCTATCGCGATATGACGCCGGGCGGCCTGCCTTCTGATAAGGCAACCACACCGGAAGAGCTGCGCACAAGGCTTTATGAAGAATATCACGTCACGAATATGATGAAGCCAAAGAAGTAATCAGGCTTTCTCGTTTCTTAATTCATTGGCTATCATGATGAACCAGGGTGTGAAGCGCTCTGGTTCTTTTACTATCAGGGCATCAAGCTCATCCATATCATGCCATGCATAAGCCATGACTTCATCAGGATTAGGCTGGGGGGCTCCATTAAAGAGACCGGTATAGACATGATCAAATTCATGTTCGATCAGGCCAGTATCTTCAAATTCAGCGCGATAAGTAAAACTGTGATGAAAAGTGAGAGGGCAGTCGAAGCCCATCTCAAATTGAAGACGTTTATGTAATGCCTCATCCATGGTTTGATTAACCTGCGGGTGACTGCAACAGGTATTGGTCCACAAGCCACCACAATGATATTTTATGAGCGAACGTTGTTGCAACAGCATCCGTCCTTCATCATCAAAGATAACGATGGAAAAGGCACGATGTAACGCGCCGGTCTGGTGGGTTTTCAGCTTGTTCTCAGAGCCAATTTCCGTGTTATTTTCATCGACGAGAACCAGCATATCCCCGATTTTACTCATCTATCTGTTATCCATTGTTTGCGTTCTGAAACGCAGGATGATGATATCAAGGATATATATCTTTCTGACGGATATGTCGTGCTATAGCTTTTGGTTGAAGAAAGATATTCGGTAAGCGAATATCCGATAATAATTGAAATGGCGCACTCTTATGCTGACTGCTTAATTTTGATGACCTCAAGTTTACTGATGCTACCTTAGTTTTGGCAAAAAGACCTGCTGGAAGCAAAGCCTGACAACAACTGTTTAAGAATTTCTGCTCGAACCTGTGAAGGGAGAGCCTTTCCGCTTGTCAGTTCTTTTTTATTGATATAAAGATATCTTTATATCTTATCTAAATAGATTGCGGGATTTTGCTCCATGGCTCTTTCGATGGATCGGGCACTTGTTGTTTTAAAAGCAGTTGCGGAAGAAACACGCTTCCGTATTCTTGTGCTTTTGCAAGGTGGCGAACTTTCCGTATCAGATCTGACAGATATCCTGGGACAGTCACAGCCACGTATTTCCCGCCATTTGAAGCTGCTGGTTGATGCAGGCTTGATTGAGCGTCATCGGGAAGGGGCCTGGGCCTTCTTTTCTCTCGCTCAGGAAACCGATATCTCGAGAATTCTCAGCACGATTTTTGAGTGTCTGGATATCTCTGATCGTATCATTGCCAATGACCGTGATCGTCTTACGCTTGTGCGTCAGCAACGGGCAGAGAAGGCTCAGGGATATTTCTCTCGTCTGGCAAATGAATGGGATCGTTTGCGCTCTCTCCATGCGTCAGAAGAGGCCGTTGATAAAGCTATTCTGGATATTCTTGGTGATAAACCCATTCGTGGTCTTCTCGATCTGGGTACCGGAACTGGCCATATTCTCAAACTCTTGGGCGATAAGGCCAGCCGCATTGTAGGTCTTGATGCCAGCCATGCGATGCTTTCTGTTGCCCGCGCTAATCTTGAAAAGGCCGGGTTAAGTGGTGTTGAGCTGCGGCAGGGGGATATTCATGTTCTGCCATTTGAACGGGATGAATTTGATCTGATTGTGCTGCATCAGGTCTTGCATTATTTTGATGACCCGGCCCGGGCGATCCGTGAAGCATCACGATATTTACGCCCTGGCGGGCGATTGCTGATTATCGACTTCGCACCGCATAATCTTGAATTCCTGCGTGAAGAGCAGGAGCATCGTCGTTTGGGCTTTAGCACTGAGCAGATGACTGGCTGGTTTAATGAAGCCGGGTTGGAGTGTGCAGCAACCTCTGATCTGCCACCGCCAAAGGGTGCAAAAGAAGCACTGACTGTTTCCATATGGCTTGGGCAGGATAAACGAATTATGACCGACTGGCCTTTGAACGGGCATGTTGGGTAATCTTTAATTTTCAAGCAAAAGTAAGAGAAATCAGGAGCTAAAAATGACATTGGATCATACGCGGTTGAGCCGCCAGAGCGGTTCCCCAATCAATGTTTCATTTGAGTTTTTCCCACCAAAGACCGATGAGATGGAAGCAACCTTGTGGGAATCCATTGAGCGCTTGGCACCACTGAACCCGAATTTCGTATCAGTCACTTATGGAGCTGCCGGTTCAACCCGTGAGCGCACGCATGCGACTGTTGCGCGTATCGTCAAAGAAACGCACCTGAAGCCAGCCGCTCATTTGACATGTGTTGCCGCCAGTAAGGAAGATGTACTGGATGTTGTGCATTCCTATCGCGAGGCTGGGGTACGTCATATTGTGGCCCTGCGTGGTGACCCAGTTGATGGCTTGGATGCTCGATATGTTGCACACCCGAAAGGGTTCCAGCAGACCTGTGATCTGGTGGAGGCAATCAAGAAGGTTGGTGATTTTGAAGTCTCCGTCTCTGCCTACCCAGAGAAGCATCCGGAAGCTTCCAGTCTGGATGCTGATATTGATGCTTTGCAGGCCAAGGTTGATGCGGGTGCAGATAGAGCGATTACCCAGTTTTTCTTCGACAACGATGTTTACATGCGCTTTATGGATAAGGTGCGGGCAAGGGGTATAACAATTCCGGTTGTACCGGGTATTCTGCCGGTTCTGAACTTTACGCAGACAGCTGCCTTTGCCGAGAAAACACAGACAAGTATTCCCGCTTGGCTTGCCAATCGTTTCGAAGGGTTGGAGAATGATCCGAAGACGCGACGTCTGATTGCAGCTGCCTGTGCTGCTGAGCAGGTGCTTGATCTGGTTGACCAGGGCGTCAATGATTTCCATTTCTATACAATGAACCGGGCCGATCTCGTCTATGCCATTTGTCATCTGCTTGGATTGCGTGCCCAGAAGTAAAAACCGGTTTTTACTTTAACCTAGGTTCCCGAGGTAAGAATTTATGTCCGATTTTCAAATTCCCCCGCTTGATGGTCAGGAAATTGCTGCAGCTCTTCAGAAGGCTGCTTCTGAACGTATTCTTATCCTCGATGGAGCCATGGGAACGGAACTTCAGAAGCAGAAGCTGACAGAAGAAAATTTCCGTGGAGATCTGTTCCGCGATAGCAAAATCGATCTCAAAGGCAATAACGATATCCTGTCGATGACTTGCCCGGATGCTGTTCGGAAAGTTCATCTCGATTATTTTCTGGCTGGTGCTGACATTGTCGAGACCAATACCTTCTCAGGGACATCCATTGCACAGGCAGATTACGGGCTGGAGCATGTGGTTCATGAGCTGAACCGGGCAGGCGCGCAGCTTGCTCGTGAAGCTGCCGTGATTGCTGAGAAGCAGGATGGTCGTCGCCGCTTTGTTGCTGGCGCACTTGGGCCAACAAACCGCACATTATCAATTTCTCCGGATGTAAATAATCCGGGCTATCGTGCCGTTACATTCGATCAGATGCGGGATGCTTATATTGAGCAGGTCCGTGGTTTGATGGATGGTGGCTCAGAAATCATTCTGATTGAGACAATCTTTGATACGCTGAATGCCAAGGCGGCCATTGTTGCGGCGCAGACTGTCTTTGCAGAAAGAGGTGTTTTCCTGCCAATCATGATTTCCGGAACGATTACTGATCTTTCCGGTCGTACGCTTTCAGGGCAGACACCAAGTGCATTCTGGTATTCGGTTCGTCATGCTGAGCCTTTATCGATTGGTTTGAACTGCGCTCTTGGTGCCCGTGAAATGCGTGCGCATATTCAGGAGATCGGGCAGGTTGCCGATACTCTGGTTTGTGCTTATCCAAATGCTGGCCTTCCAAATGAGTTTGGTCTCTATGACGAAAGCCCGGAGGCTATGGCGGCTCTGGTTTCAGAGTTTGCTGACTCCGGACTGGTGAATATTCTTGGCGGTTGCTGTGGGACAACGCCTGCACATATTGCTGCCATTGCAAAGGCAGTAGAAGGCAAGAAGCCGCGCTCAGTTCCTGAAGTTGAAGCCCTGATGCGTCTGTCAGGTTTGGAGCCGTTTGTTCTCACCAAAGATATTCCCTTCGTAAACGTTGGGGAACGGACCAATGTTACGGGTTCTGCGCGTTTCCGTAAGCTGATCACCAACGGTGATTATGCAACGGCTCTGGATGTTGCCCGTGATCAGGTGGCTGTCGGTGCGCAGATTATTGACGTGAACATGGATGAAGGCCTTCTGGATTCAGAGAAGGTGATGACTGAGTATCTCAATCTGGTTGCCTCTGAGCCAGATATTGCCCGTGTTCCGGTCATGGTGGATTCCTCAAAGTTTGAGGTCATTGAGGCTGGACTGAAGTGCTTGCAGGGTAAGGCAATTGTCAATTCTATTTCGATGAAGGAAGGCGAAGAGAACTTCATCAGGCAGGCGCGCGTTTGTCGCTCATATGGTGCTGCTGTTGTCGTCATGGCCTTTGATGAAAAAGGTCAGGCTGATACGCAGGAACGTAAGGTCGAGATTTGTACGCGTGCCTATAAAATCCTGACGGAACAGGTGGGCTTCCCACCAGAAGATATTATCTTCGACCCGAACGTCTTTGCCGTTGCAACGGGTATTGAAGAGCATAATAACTATGGCGTCGACTTCATCGAGGCGACACGCATCATTCATGAAACTCTGCCACATACCCATGTCTCAGGCGGTGTTTCCAACCTGTCGTTTTCCTTCCGTGGGAATGAGCCGGTCCGTGAGGCGATGCATTCTGTCTTCCTTTATCACGCCATCAAGGTTGGTATGGATATGGGGATTGTAAACGCCGGGCAGCTGGCTGTTTATGATGAGATTGATCCAGAATTGCGTGAGCTGTGTGAGGACGTTGTTCTCAATCGTCGGGCGGATGCAACAGAATGTCTGCTGGAAGCTGCTCCACGCTTTAAGGGAGATGGCTCAACCACACAGAAAGTGGTTGATCGGGAATGGCGTGGATGGCCGGTTGAGAAGCGTCTGGAACACGCGCTGGTCAATGGTATCACTGAATTTATTGATGCTGATACGGAAGAGGCACGTCAGAATTCCACTCGGACACTTGATGTCATCGAGGGGCCTTTGATGTCCGGAATGAACGTGGTTGGTGACCTGTTTGGTGCCGGTAAGATGTTCCTGCCGCAGGTGGTTAAATCAGCCCGTGTCATGAAGCAGGCCGTGGCTTACCTCATGCCCTTCATGGAAGAAGAAAAGAAAGCCAATGGTGATACAGGCAGACAGTCTGCCGGTAAAATCCTGATGGCGACAGTAAAGGGTGATGTTCACGATATTGGCAAGAATATCGTTGGGGTTGTGCTGGCCTGTAATAACTATGAGGTCATTGATATCGGTGTGATGGTACCGATGCAGCAGATCCTCGATACGGCTAAAAAAGAGAATGTCGATATCATTGGACTTTCGGGCCTTATTACGCCGTCTCTCGATGAGATGGTCAATGTTGCCAGTGAAATGGAGCGACAGGGCTTTGATATTCCACTGCTGATCGGTGGTGCAACGACAAGCCGCGTTCATACAGCCGTTAAAATTCACCCTTCCTACGCGAAGGGGCAGGCTATCCATGTCAATGACGCCAGCCGGGCTGTTGGTGTCGTATCTTCACTGCTGTCTGAAGAAAACAAGGCAGAATACGTTGAAGGTATCCGTGCAGAATATCGCAAGGTTGCGGATGCCCATGCGCGTGCTGAGGCTGATAAGCAGCGTATCCCTCTGCAACAGGCTCGTAACAATAGCCTGAAGCTGGATTGGGCGAACTACTCCGTCCAGAAGCCGAGCTTTACCGATGCCCGTATTTTCCAGACATATGATGTTGGTGAAGTGCTCCCTTATATCGACTGGACACCATTCTTCCAGACATGGGAGCTGAAAGGACGCTTTCCGGCTATTCTGGAGGATGAAAAGCAGGGAGCACCCGCGCGTCAGCTTTATGAAGATGCGCAGGAAATGCTTCAGAAGATTGTTGCCGAACGTTGGTTCAATCCAAAGGCAGTCATCGGTTTTTGGCCTGCCAATACGGAAGGTGATGACATAAAGCTTTATACCGGTGAAAGCCGCACGGAAGAACTCGCTGTCTTGCATGGTTTGCGCCAGCAGCTTCCACGTCGTGATGGTAAGCCGAATGTCTGTCTGTCTGACTTTGTTGCCCCCCGGGATAGTGGCGTTGCGGATTATGTTGGTGCCTTTGTTGTTACTTCCGGGCTTGAAGAAGTGCGTATTGCCGAGAAGTTTGAACGCGCCAATGACGATTATCGATCAATCATGGTCAAAGCTCTGGCAGATCGTATCGCTGAAGCATTTGCTGAGCGGATGCATGAACGCGTTCGCAAAGAGTTCTGGGGGTACGCATCAGATGAAAATCTTAACAATGATGCCCTGATCAGTGAAGCATATCGCGGTATCCGTCCTGCTCCGGGATATCCGGCACAGCCAGACCATACTGAGAAGCAGACGATCTTTGATCTGTTGCATGCCGAGCGTCGCATTGGCGTTAAGCTGACAGAATCCTATGCCATGTGGCCAGGATCATCGGTATCAGGTCTCTATATTGCGCATCCTGATGCCTATTACTTTGGCGTTGCCAAAGTTGAACGTGATCAGGTTGAGGATTATGCAGAGCGTAAAAAACGCCCGGTTGCAGAGATGGAGCGCTGGCTTGGCCCAATACTGAATTACACACCAAGCCGAGATTAAGAAAAAGCCCCGGAGACGGGGCTTTTTAATTAGTTATGGTCGGGAATTAATCAGTTCACGCAATGTTGCCAGAGTTGATGTGTCGGCGATACCATCGACCTGATTTTGACGGAAGTGGCGCTGGAAAGCAGCAACAACATCTTCCATCTGCTGATCATAAACGCCATTGATCATGATGCCGTAGCCATACATGGCAAACATGGCCTGTAAGGCCTCAATGGGAGCACCTTGATCATCTCGCTTATAAATTGGGCCGGTTGTCATTGAGACAGGTGGAACCCAATGCCCGATACCCTCGCGATGCAACTGCTCCCACGGGAATAATTCACCGGGGTCAACCTTGCGTCCGGGAGCAATGTCGGAGTGCCCAAGAATATCCTGCGGTTTAATCTGCCAGCGCTGGGCAATATCTCTACAAAGTGCAATGACCGCTTTGATCTGAGCTTCCGGGAAGGGAGGTAAGCCACCCTCATGGCCGGGGTTTGCAATCTCAATGCCGATGGAGCGTGAGTTGATATCTTTTTGTCCAGCCCATGATGATACGCCTGCATGCCATGCCCTACGAGCTTCGGGTACAAGCTGAAGAGTGCGGCCATCTTCAAAGATAAAGTAATGGCAGGAGACTTCAGCGACCGGGTTGCAAAGCCGCTGCAGGGCTTCACCGGCATCTGGCATCCCGGTGTAATGCAGAATGATCAGATCAGGTGCGGATACCCCGACCCGTTCACCGTGGTTGGGTGACGGAAATACTTTGGTGGCAACAGGGCTGTCGGGTTTGGGATGTTGGCTCATATCGGCAATTTCCATCATTGGGATGCCGTATATCTATCTGAATATTATGAGGGGAACAATGTATCAGGATAAAACTACAGCCGGGATTTCCCGGCTGTAAATGTTTTCAAGTGATGAAATATCAATAATAATATGGATCGTTGCGGTAATAACGACCGTTGCGATAATAACCATCACGATAGCGTGGGCGATCAGGTGTTGTTGCTGAACCGATCACTGCACCACCAGCTGCACCAAGGGCACCACCAGCAAGAGCACCACCAGCTTTACCTGTTGCAGCGCCACCAACTGCAGCACCTGCAAGACCGCCAAGGGCTGCACCACCAAGGGCACGATCTCCGCGGTCATAACTGTTACAGGCACCTAAGGATAAGGCGAGAGCTGACGTCATTGTCAGATATAAAATAGTTTTCATACTATTCTCCTTAATTGACATGGTTTAGACGCAACAGGTTTTAAGCCTGCTAGTTTCATTTTTCAGATATAGGTCAGTATTTGCCATGCGCCAGCCCTCATCACGATAATATCTGATGTTGCTTTTCTTGAGCTAACGTGATTAATGCCTCATCACTAAGGTGCTGTATTTTAAAATTGAATCATGTTTGCTAGATTTTTTTTCTTAAAGAATGCTTGAGTTCAAAAACACACGACACAAAAATGCCCAAGTTGTATTTGCATTTTCGGGCCCTTGGTTAACCAACTGAACAGGAGGGTGAGATGGTAAAAGATCGTTTCATCCGTATGCTATACCTGATGTCGGTGATGTCGGCTTCCATGCTTTATGGCTCTGTTGCTTATGCTGAAGGCGGTGGGAATGACCGTGCCCAGATGCTGGTGCCCATCCACGAATGGAACCGCACTCCGGCCGACATAAATGTATCTTCCCAGCCATCTGAGACAGACATTGCGGCACCCATTCCTCCAAAACGCCCAAAAGGACTGGATGCTGTTGTTGCTGAAGACGTAGACAAGAAACAGGCAGAGAACAGTTCAACTGTTGCAGCTCAGGCCCCACAACTCAAAGAAACCAGCCCACCACAGCCCCGTGAGATGGGGACGCCGGAAATAAAACCTTCAGTGCCAGTTAAGCAATTGGCATCGCCTTCTGCTCCCCCATTCGTTCTGCCGCCGACAAACCAGCTTCGCGGTAATATGGGTATGAATGGGTCATTACTGGTTTCTGAAAAGCCATTGGTGGGAGCAGCGCCGGTTATTAATGCCAATGGTTTTAAGCGTGTTCCGCGAGAAGAGAAGCAGGAAGTGGTAGAGCAGCTTTCTCAAGAAAAGCCGGAAAAGACTACTACTCTTTTTGCACCTTATCCGCCAGAACGCCCGCGTGATGCGCAAGTGCAAACGGCTGAGGCCGCAGGTACTCTGGATGGTCAGGGTCGTTCTGCGGTGGCTCTGCGTGCCAGCTTACAGCAGCCACAGGTTCAGGCAGAGGCACCGCAGGTTGTCGCCTCTGCAAATATTCCAGCAAATCCTGAAGGTGCCAAGCAATCTATCATGCCTCCAAATGAGATCGATGTTGCCGTGCCATTGCCTCCTCAGCGCCCTGCGGGGTTTGAAGATACCAATGTGCAGAGTGATGTGGTGGCGGCAAATCAACCTGCACCAGTTGCTCAAAGCAAGAATGGTTCTCCGAATTTCTTTGAAAGATTATTCAATTCACCACCATCAAGTGTTGGTGAGCCGGAGACTGATAATGTGGCACCACGTCAGCGACGAATGTCAAAGCTCAACCATATCATTGGTGATGATCCGGATCGCGCTGCGAGCTTACGCTCTCTGATTTCAAAACATGCGGCTGCAAATGGTATTCCGTATAAGTTTGCTGAAGCGGTTGTTAGGGTTGAGAGCCGCTATAACCCGAGAGCCCGAAACGGTCCTTACATCGGGCTGATGCAAATTCACCCAAGAACTGCGCAATCATTAGGATATGGCGGTGACGCATCGGGGTTGTTTGATCCCGATACAAATCTGCAATACGGCATCAAATATCTCGCAATGGCTTACAAACTGGCTGGTGGAGATACATGCGGAACGATCATGCGTTATCAGGGTGGGCATCGTGCGGTGTCGATGACAAGCGCGAACCGCAAATATTGCTCTAAGGTGAAAATGATCTTCAGTGAGAACCTTCACTGAGAGAAATCCGGTACAAATCGGCTCAAATTTTCAAAAGCTTTCCTTTTAACTTGACGGAATGATGCTGGATGCCGCACAGGTTTTCGGTCAGCCGGTTGGGCAGTCGCTTCGAAGTTTCTTCGGGGAGGAAAGTCCGGGCTCCATGAAAGTACGGTGCCGGATAACGTCCGGCGGGGGTGACCCTAGGGAAAGTGCCACAGAAAGCAAACCGCCCATTTATGGGTAAGGGTGAAAGGGTGCGGTAAGAGCGCACCGCAGATGCGGTAACGTATCTGGCAAGGCAAACCCCACCGGGAGCAAAACCGAATAGGGATGACAGGGGAAACCCAGGTCTGCTTTCAGACTGGTCATCCGGGTTGGTTGCTTGAGGCTGCTGGTAACAGTAGTCCCAGAGGAATGACTGCCACGTCCGCTTGCGCGGGCCCTACAGAACCCGGCTTATAGACCGGCTGACATTTTCTTTTTTCAGCAGCTTGTGGATAGCTTGAATGTACTCGGCTGGGATATTCCCCCACCTGAGGGATAAATGCTGCAAAAAGTCATGAGAATTCCTCAATTTCCTAACGTTTCATTAACTATAAAGGTGTCTGATAAGGCGAGCCGGTCTGGGTGCGATTCAGACCTTGTATTCCATTGACGACCATAGAATCCCATGCTATCCCAAACTGTCCCGGTTAGAGACGAAATGTGTGATTCGCCTGAATACTATGCGGGTATTCAGGCAACGATCCGCAGTTCCATCTGGACGGGGGGTGACAGTCGGTTGGCTGTCAGGGGTCAGTTTCTCAAGAGTGGATGTTGTGCTGGTGGTGGGCCGCTTCGTTTCCAATTTTACAAACAGGTTGGACGCGAAGGGGCGGGTGTCGATCCCTGCGCCGTTCAGAGCCGTTTTGGCTCGGGATGGTTTCGAAGGGCTCTACGTTCATCCGGCGCTGGATGCTCCAGCGCTAGACGCAGGCGGCAATGCTCTTCTGGGGGAGATCGACGCGTTATTGTCGACAATGGCACCTTATTCAGACGAGCGGGATCAGCTTTCGACGGCGTTGTTCGGAACAAGCGAAATCCTGAAGGTGGATTCGGAAGGACGTGTCATTTTGACCGAAACAGTAAAAACCCATGCGGGGATTGGCGATGCGGTGACCTTCGTAGGTCTCGGGCAGAAATTCCAGCTTTGGGAACCGGAGCGTTTTCGTGTGCATCTGGAGGCGGCGCGCGCGAAAGTGAGAGACCTCAAGAGGGGATTGGGTGTACGCGCTTCGGATGGTCGCGTAACACAGAATTCTCTGCCGGGAGTGAAAGAACAATGAAGGGCAGCGGCGACGGACGGACCGAAGCCGCAGGCGGACCAGCCCGACATGTTCCGGTTCTCCTGGCGGAAGTCTGTGAAGCTCTTAGCGCTGGTCGCGGAGGGCTTTATGTTGATGGCACATTTGGTGCCGGTGGTTATACGCGCGGTATTCTGGCGTCGCACGCCGGAACCTCAGTTATCGGTATAGACAGAGACCCGAGTGCTATTCGCCGGGGTGATATGCTCGTGCGTCAGGCGCGTGGCCGGGTAACGCTGGTTGAAGGGCGTTTTGGTAATCTTGATGAGCTGGTTTCCGAGTGGGCACCTGTTGATGGTGTTGTGCTGGATATTGGCGTTTCTTCCATGCAGATTGATGAGGCTGAACGCGGCTTCTCGTTCCGTTTCGACGGGCCGCTTGATATGCGCATGGAGCAGGCCGGTCGTAGTGCTGCGGATCTGGTCAATGAAGCAACAGAGGCCGAGCTTGCAGATATCATTTTCCACTATGGTGAAGAGCGTCGTTCGCGGGCGATTGCGCGGGCCATTATTGAGGCGCGTCGTAAATCACCTCTGACAACAACCAAGCAGCTTGCTGATCTGGTTGCGGCTCATGTCTGGGCTGAGCCCGGTGGTGCGCATCCGGCAACCCGGGTGTTTCAGGCTCTGCGCATTGCAGTGAATGATGAACTGGGTGAACTTGTTCGGGCCTTGCATGCTGCTGAAAAGGTCCTGAAGCCAGGCGGTCGTCTTGCCGTTGTAACCTTCCATTCGCTGGAAGACAGGATTGTGAAGCAGTTTTTCACGGCACGTACAGGGCGTACGCCGACAGGGTCGCGGCATTTGCCTATGATGGCAGTGCCGGAAGCAACTTTTGTTGCGCCTGCTAAGGGGCCGATTGTTCCAACTGATAAGGAAGTTGCGGCTAATCCGCGGGCGCGCTCTGCAAAACTTCGTTATGCAGTCCGCTCTGAAGTTGCGCCGCTTCCGCCTTTAGATTCACTGGATATTTTAGCAGGACTTCCTGATCGCTCCCGTTCGAGAGGAGAGAGGCGATGACACGCTTTCTACATATTATCGCTATTCTCGCACTGATCTCATCTGCGATTTATGCCTACTCAATTAAATACGATACCCTGTATTATTCTGAGCAGGTTGCCAAGCTTAAGAACAAGATTGAGAAAGAAAAAGGCTCCATTGCTGTTTTGAAAGCTGAATGGCAGCTTCTGAACAACCCTGAACGTCTGCAGTCGGCTGCCCTACAAAATCTCGATTTGCAAATTATGGACATAGAGCAGTTAGGACGCTGGTCAGAAATTCCGAACCGTCCTGACCGTGGAGACGAAATCGGTAAGAAGCTACAGGCCCTTGGTTTGGGTGGTATAATTTCTGCATCCGGTAATTCTGTCTCTGATGTCAATGTTACAGGGGCAATCGCCCCGGCTCCTTCAACACCTGCGCCCATGCGGTAATAGTGGTGCAAAAGATGCGCGTTAAACAGAATAAAAAAAATAAGGGAGAAAATCCGGAACAGCAGGCTGCAGAAAAAAACTCTGCGGCCTCTCATGCTATTCTGGAGGATGGACAGGAAAGTAAACCTTCGAAGACCCTGTTTGCCCGAATAAAGGGGCTTTTTTATCTGCAGGCTGAGCGCAGTGTTGCTCGTGTTGGGCTTGTCAGCTTCTGTTTTGTTCTGCTGTTTGGAGCTATTTCTGCGAAGCTGGTTTACCTTGCTGTAACATCGGATACATCTGCAACGGCGCGTCGTTATTCAGCTAATGACATGTCTGCATCCCGTCCGGATATTGTTGATCGGAATGGGGAGATACTGGCGACTGATGTCAGGACATGGTCCATCTTTGCAGAACCTAGAAATATCATTGATCGTGATGAGGCTGTCGAGAAGCTGACAGCTGTTTTCCCGGATCTCAATGCTCGTGAGCTTTATGACAAGTTAGGCACGGGTAAGGGCTTTGTCTGGGTTAAACGTCAGATTACGCCGAAGCAGCAGGCTGATGCTTACCGTCAGGGTATCCCGGGTGTCGGCTTCCTGCCTGACAACAAGCGTGTTTATCCAAATGGGCCGGCAGGTGCGCATATCCTAGGGTTCACCAATATCGATAATCACGGTATTGCCGGTATTGAGAAATACATTGATAATCAGGGTTTGCAGGATCTCTCAAGTGCAGGCTTTCTTGTCGATTCAAATACTTTAAAACCTGTTCAGCTTTCACTTGATTTACGTGTTGAGCACGTCATGCGTGATGAACTGGTGAAAGGTCTTGAGAAGTTTAAGGCACTGGCAAACGGTGGCTTGGTTATGGACGTAAATACCGGAGAAATTATCTCTCTGGTATCATTGCCTGATTATAACCCGAATAATCCAGTTGATGCTTTGGAAAAGGACCGGATCAACCGCATCAATGTTGGCGTGTATGAAATGGGCTCAACCTTCAAGGCGCTAACACTTGCAATGGGTATGGACAGCGGTAAGTTCACCATTAACTCAACATTGGATGCCCGTTCCAAACTGCATTACGGCAAGTTTTCTATTGGTGACTATCACGGAACAAATCGTATTCTGACTGTTCCGGAAGTCTTCCTGCATTCATCAAATATCGGTACGGCCCGTATTGCTTTAGGCGTTGGTGTTGAAGGTCATAAGGCATTTCTTCGTAAAATGGGCCAGTTGACCCGCTTGCGTACAGAGCTTCCTGAAAATGCAGAGCCTATTGTGCCATCCCGGTGGGGTGAACTGAATACCGTTACGATTTCATATGGTCACGGCCTTGCTGTTGCTCCATTACAGGCAACGATGGCAGTCGCTGCTCTTGTGAACGGTGGTTATATGATAACGCCGACGTTTCTGAAGCGCACTGAGGAAGAGGCCCGACAGGTTGCCACTCAGGTAATCAAGCCTGAAACCAGTGAGGCTATGCGCTATATTATGCGATTGAATGCGGTTAGCGGTTCTGCCTCCAAGGCTTCTGTCGCTGGTTATTTTGTGGGTGGAAAAACCGGTACTGCTGATAAGGTTATCGGTGGTCGTTATGCAAAAAATAAAAATTTCACGACCTTCATGGCTGTTTTTCCATCAGATAAGCCTAAGTACCTTGTTCTTGTAATTTTTGACGAACCGAAAGGTTTGCCAGAAACCTATGGTTACTCAACAGCCGCGTGGAATGCTGGTGAAGTTACCGGTAAAATTATCCGCCGCATTGCACCACTACTTGGTGTTGAGCCACGGTTTGAGCCACCTGCACATCCATTCCCGCTTATGGAAAAACTTGGAGCATGGGGTACGAAATGACAAAGCTGTTCTCTGATCTTTTCGCCAATGCACAAACTGATGCTGCCAGTTTGAAAGTTACTGGCATCACGGCCGATAGCCGACGTGTTCGTCCCGGTTATGTTTTTATTGCAGTGCCAGGTGTAAAAGTTGATGGCATGCAATATGCTCAGCAGGCCGTTGAAGCAGGGGCTGTGGCTGTCGTTGGTGAACAGGCAGAGGTTGCCGGATTATCCGTTCCCTATCACCGTGTACGAGATGTCAGGCAGGCGTTATCCGTTGCTGCTTCCCGTATGTACCCAGCCCAGCCTGAAACGATTGTTGCTGTAACCGGTACGAGCGGGAAAAGCTCTGTTGCAGATTTTTCCCGTCAGCTTTTCAGTGCAGCAGGGAAGAGTGCGGCCAGTCTTGGCACGCTTGGTGTTATTACGGATGATGGTGCCGCTTACGGTTCACTGACAACACCCGATCCCATATCATTGCACGAGACCCTGAACCGTTTGGCAACCAATGGCATTGAATGTCTGGCGATGGAAGCATCCTCCCATGGTATTGAACAGCGCCGGTTGGAATCTGTTCGTCTTAAAGGTGCAGCCTTTACTAATCTGGGGCGCGACCATCTGGATTATCACGGAACCATTGAGGCTTATGCTGAGGCCAAGTTGCGTCTGTTTGAAGAGCTGCTTGATGATGATGCCTTTGCTGTTGTCAATGCAGATGGTGCCTATTCAGATATCTTTCTGCCACGCATTCAAAAACGTGGTTTGCGTGTAACAACGACAGGGTTGAAGGGTAAAGATATCCGGTTGCTTTCAGCTGAGGTCCAGAATTTTCACCAGATGCTGGTTGTTGAGGCTTATGGGGAACGGTTTGAGATTGAGTTCCCATTACTTGGTGATTTTCAGGTTGAAAATGCTCTTGTCGCAGCTGCCTGCGTGATCAACTCTGAAGGTAAGCAGGTTACTGGCAGGGTCATGAAGGCACTAAATGGCCTGATGGGGGTCTGCGGCCGTCTTGAGAAGGTTGGTGAAATCAATGGTGCCATGTGCATTGTTGATTACTCTCATAAGCCAGATGCACTTTCGCATGTTCTTGATGCGGTCAGGCCTTTCGTTACGGGGCGTCTGTTCTGCGTGTTTGGATGTGGTGGCGACCGTGATCGTGGCAAACGTCCAATCATGGGGCAGATTGCGAGTGAAAAGGCTGATGTGGTTATCGTCACAGATGATAACCCACGCTCGGAAGAGCCTGGAGCTATTCGTGCGGAAATCATGGCCGAGGCGAAGGGTGCCCGGGAAATTGGTGACCGTTCACTTGCCATCCATACTGCCGTATCAGAACTGCAATCTGGCGATATCTTGATTGTTGCCGGTAAGGGGCATGAGACGGGGCAGATTGTTGGTGAGAAGACACTGCCATTTTCTGATCATGCAGAAATCCGCTCAGCCATTGTGGGGTGCAGCAAATGACATCCTCTCTCTGGACTGCGGATGAAATTATTGCAGCAACAGGAGCGCAGTGCTTTGGTGATGGTAATGACATCACCGGAACATCTATTGATACCCGTACAATCCAGAATGGTGATTTGTTCTTTGCCTTGGCAGGGGATGCACGTGATGGCCATGATTTTGTTGTAAATGCGCTTGCAAACGGGGCGGGTGCAGCAATGGTCTCACTGTCACGTGCAGAGGGGCTGAAAAGTGCAGGGCGTTTATTCGCTGTTCCCGGTGATGTTCTGGAAGGTATGCAAAAACTGGCTGTGGCGGCGCGTAATCGCGCCAAGGGCCCGGTTATTGCTGTTACCGGGTCAGTCGGTAAGACGGGTACGAAAGAAGCGCTTAAGCTGGTGTTATCTCGTCAGGCTCCAACCCATGCATCTGTGGCGTCATACAACAATCATTGGGGTGTGCCACTAACGCTGACACGGGCACCACGTGATACCTTTTATGGCATTTATGAAATTGGCATGAACCACGCATTGGAAATCGTTCCTCTGACTAAACTGGTTCGTCCCAATATTGCAATCATTACAACCGTTGCTCCTGTTCATCTTGAATTCTTTAAATCAATTGCTGATATCGCGGATGCAAAGGCTGAGATTTTCGAAGGCATTGAGGCAGGTGGTACTGTTATCCTGCCGATGGATAGTCCGTATTTTGAACGACTGAAGATGCATGCCTCGGCATCGCGGGCTGGGCGTATACTCTCGTTTGGTGAAGGTGAAAAAGCTGACATACGTGCCATAAGAATTGATACAACATCTGAGTATTCAGACGTGGTCGTTTCCGTTTTTGGCCGTGAAATTTCCTACAGAATTGGTAGCCCGGGTAAGCATGTGGCTCTCAATTCACTGGCTGTTTTGGCCGCGGTTTTCGCAGCTAGCGGTAATGTTGATGATGCAGCAGATGCTCTGATTGATCTTGTTCCGCCTGCGGGACGTGGTGAGCGATTAATACTTGGTTCTGAAAAAGCTCCATTTCTGCTGGTTGATGAAAGTTATAATGCAAACCCGGCGTCAATGCGTGCTGCTCTTGCTAATCTTGGTATGGTTGACCTGTCCGGTAAGGGACGTCGTATAGCGGTGCTTGGTGCAATGGGTGAACTTGGCCCACAAGGTCCGGAGCTTCACAAAGAATTAGCACAATCTATCATTGAATCTGGTGTGAATCTTGTTTTCGCAGCCGGTTCTTTAATGAAAAACCTTGTCGATGCTCTTCCAGAGAACATCGTAGCAGCGTATGCGGAAAGTTCAGAAGGTCTGATTGAGTCGCTGAATGCGACTGTGCAGGCTCATGATGCCGTTATGGTAAAGGGATCACTTTCCAGCAAGATGGGGCTTATTGTTTCATCCCTGAAGGAACGTCATGGTGTTGTTGGGTCATCAGCAATGCATGGCAGTACTCTTGGACAGCCTTAAACTGGAAGTAAATGAGTTTGATCAGAAGTACTTTAGGTACTTGTCGATTTTGAAAAGGATTACCGGTTAAATGTTGTACTGGCTTGCAGATATCAGCCACTTTTTTACGCCGCTGAATATTTTCCGGTATCAGACTTTTCGTGTGACCTGCGCCACAGCCACAGCATTGCTGTTTGTTTTCTGGTTTGGCCCATCCATCATCTCCATGCTGCGCCTTCATCAGAAGGGGGGGCAGCCTATCCGTGAGGACGGTCCGCAGTCGCACCTGCAGACAAAGCGTGGAACACCAACCATGGGTGGCCTGATGATCCTCTCAGGGGTGTTGGTTGCAACACTTTTGTGGGCCGATCTGACCAACCGTTATGTCTGGGTTGTTCTGTTTGTAACCATCGGCTTTGGGCTGGTTGGTTTCTATGATGATTTTCTTAAAGTTACCAAGCAGTCCCATAAAGGGTTTTCCGGTAAATCCCGTCTGGCAATTGAAGCCCTGATTGCCGTTGCTGCCTGTGTTGCGATTGCCTTTATTGCTCCGGGTGCTTTGGCAAACAAGCTTGCCTTTCCTATTGCCAAAGACGTGATGATCAATCTGGGATGGTTCTTCGTATTCTTTGGTGCGCTTGTCATTGTTGGTGCTGGCAATGCCGTTAATATTACGGATGGCTTGGATGGGCTGGCTATTGTGCCTGTTATGATTGCTGCCGGTACATTTGGTTTTATCGCCTATACGGCCGGTAATTATGTCTATGCCAATTACCTTCAGATTGCCTATGTGCCCGGTTCCGGTGAAATGTCGGTTATCTGTGGGGCATTGATTGGGGCAGGGCTTGGCTTCCTGTGGTTCAATGCGCCGCCTGCACAGATATTCATGGGTGACACTGGCTCCCTGGCTCTTGGTGGTCTTCTTGGTGTGATTGCCGTTGCAACAAAGCATGAGATTGTTCTGGCAATTGTTGGTGGTCTGTTTGTTCTTGAAATCATGTCGGTGATTATTCAGGTTGCATCCTTCAAGCTGACCGGTAAGCGCGTCTTCAAGATGGCACCTATCCATCACCACTTCGAACAACTGGGCTGGACAGAGTCACAGGTGGTCATCCGTTTCTGGATCATCGCATTTGTATTGGCTCTGATTGGTCTTTCTACTCTTAAGATCCGGTAGTCGGGAAAGTTCGTGTCATGACACCAGTCACAATTTTTGCTGATAAGGAAGTAGCCCTGTTTGGCCTTGGGGGCTCGGGGCTTGCCACAGCACTCGCACTGAAAGCGGGTGGTGCAAAAGTGATGGCTTGTGACGATAATCCTGCAAAGATGGCTGAAGCAGAAGCTCTTGGTGTCGATGTTGCTGATCTGCGGGAAGCAGACTGGACACGCTTTTCGGCTCTTGTTTTATCCCCTGGCGTACCACTAACGCATCCAGAACCTCACTGGACTGCGAAGTTTGCACGCGAGGCAGGTATTGAGATTATCGGTGACATAGAATTGTTCTGCCGTGAGCGTGCGAAGGTCGCGCCGAACGCGCCGCTCATTGCCATTACTGGGACAAACGGTAAATCAACCACAACAGCCCTGATCACACATATCCTGCGGGAGAGTGGGCATGATGTGCAGATGGGTGGCAATATCGGGACAGCTATTCTGGCTCTTGAACCACCGGTTGCAAACCGTGTTTATGTTGTCGAGTGCTCTTCGTTCCAGATTGACCTCGCACCCTCGCTGGCGCCTGACGTTGGTCTGTTGCTGAATATCTCCCCTGATCATCTTGATCGTCACGGGACGATGGCAAATTACACCGCCATCAAAGAGCGCCTTGTTGCGCATGCAAAAACTGCGGTGATCTCTTCAGATGACGAAGGCACTTTGCCTGTACTGAAGAATATTGCCGCAAAATTTGTAAATGATCCGGCACATACGCTCGTGCGCATTGCAACAGATGATGCATATAAAGCTGATGTTTTCCTTGTTGGAGAAGATATCTATCTTCGACTGAATTCCATGGATCGTATCATTATGGCTGATCTCACCGGGATACCTTCGCTGCGCGGTCGTCATAATGGCCAGAATGCCTGCGCAGCATTTGCGACGCTCATGGCGGCTCCTTTCCTTATGAAGCCTGAAGTCATTGCCCAGCACCTTCGGACATTCCCGGGACTACATCACCGAATGGAGCAGGTTGGACATGTTGGCCCTGTTGCCTTTGTGAATGACTCAAAAGCCACTAATGCAGATTCAGCAGAAAAGGCCCTGTTGTCTTTCAACTGCATCTACTGGATTGCTGGTGGTAAGCCGAAAGAAGGCGGGATTACATCCCTGACAGAACATTTTGGGCGCGTTCGTCATGCTTACCTGATTGGTGAAGCATCACAAGAGTTTGCCGCAACTCTTGAGGGCAAAGTGTCTTATACTCTTTGTGAAACGATGGAGAATGCCGTCGTCACAGCTGCAAAAAATGCTGCTCTGGAGAAGGACAGTCGTGAACCTGTTGTTCTTCTGTCGCCAGCTTGTGCATCCTATGACCAGTATCCGAACTTTGAGGTACGCGGAAACCACTTCCGCCAACTCGTTCAGGCTCTGCCGGGTTTCAATGGTAAGGTGAACTGACATGGTATCCCGCGCCGAACGTTCTCTTTTCAGTGACTGGTGGTGGACCATTGACCGGCTTCTGCTGGGATGTGTTGCCGTTCTCATGATTGCTGGTCTGGTCTTTCTGATGGCTGGTGGCCCGCCTGTTGCTGCTCGGCTTAATCTGCCAACCTTTTATTTCGTGCACTGGCAGGTTATTTATCTGATCCCGACAATACTTTTGATGCTGGCCATCTCCTTCCTGTCGCTCAGGCATATCAGGCGTTTGGCATTGCTGACTTATGTGATCTCTATGTTGCTGGTTGTCGCAGCAATTTTTTATGGCCCTGAAATCAAGGGTGCTCACCGCTGGATCAGACTTTTAGGCATTGGTATCCAACCATCCGAGTTTGTTAAACCTGCTTTTGTTATCATTGCTGCATGGGCTTTTTCTGAGGCTGGCAGACGTCGCGATATGCCCGGGATTATTTTCGGGCTGTTATTATTGCCGGCAACCATTGCTCCATTGATGCTGCAGCCTGACTTTGGTCAGACTATGCTGATTACGATTGTCTGGTGTGGTTTGTTCTTTGTGGCTGGCCTGCATTGGTTTTGGGTGGCTGGCCTCGGTGGAGCCGGCTTCGTTGGCATCATTGCAGCTTATGAGTTTTTCCCACACGTTCGCTCCCGTATTGAGCGCTTCATGGATAAATCATCAGGCGATACATTTCAGGTCGACCGGGCGATGGAAGCCTTTAATAATGGTGGCTGGTTTGGGCGTGGTCCGGGCGAGGGAACGGTAAAGCGTATTCTTCCTGACGTGCACACTGACTTTATCTTCTCTGCAACAGCTGAAGAATTTGGGGTCATTGTCTGCCTGTGCGTTCTGTTTATTTACGCACTGATTGTTCTGCGTGGTCTTTATCAGGCCAGACAGACAGATGATGGATTTATTCGTCTTGGTATTTCCGGTCTGGTTTTGCTGCTCGGGTTGCAGGCCTCAATCAATATGGCTGTTAACGTGCATCTGATGCCAGCTAAGGGCATGACATTGCCGTTCATCTCATATGGAGGGTCATCACTTGTTTCTCTGGCTTTGCTTATGGGCTTTCTGCTGGCATTGACCCGCAGACGGCCACGATCAGAGCTGATGGGGAATTACCCAACATATGAGCGTAAGCGCCCGAAACAGCCAACACGCAAAGAGCATCGTATTTCCGGAGCTGCACAAGCATGAAACAGCCTTTGATTGTTCTTTCAGCCGGAGGGACGGGTGGGCATCTGTTTCCTGCAGAGTCTCTGGCCAGTGCTTTAAAGCCCCATGGTGTGCGTATCATTTTGATGACTGATGGCCGCGTGGGTAATATTTCAGGCTCATTCCCGGCAGATGAAATTGTACAGGTCACATCAGCATCCCCATCGGGCGGCTCCGTTATCAAAAAGGGACTGGCCGCTGTTAAGCTGCTTCTCGGCACATTGCGGGCCATGCCAACTTTGCGTCGGTTAAAGCCGGATGCGGTTGTGGGGTTTGGTGGTTATCCGACTGTTCCCCCCCTGCTTGCTGCCTCACTGCTTGGTATCCCAACGGTTGTTCATGAGCAGAATGGCGTTATGGGGCGTGCCAACCGATTGCTTGCCGGGCGGGCATCATTGATTGCAACAGGCTTTCCAGAAGCCAAGAATATTCCGGCCAAAGCCAAGGCAGAAATGATCTATACCGGTAATCCGGTGCGGCCTGCTGTTCTTGAAGCATCTACTATTCCATTCAAGCCACTTGGCGCGAATGATAAGCTGCATCTGCTTGTATTCGGTGGTAGTCAGGGTGCCAGAGTGATGAGCGATATTGTTCCTCTGGCTTTACGTTTGCTCCCAGACAACTTGCGTCAAAGGCTGCATGTGACACAGCAGGCCCGTGCTGAAGATTATGAGCGGGTTAAGCAGGTCTATGATGAAATTGGTGTTGAAGCTGAGATTGCACCATTCTTTAAGGATCTGCCAAAACGTATGGCAGATGCCCAGTTCATTGTTGCCCGTTCTGGTGCTTCAACTGTTGCAGAACTTGCTGTTCTGGGGCGTCCATCGTTGCTGGTTCCTCTACCGGGTGCGATTGATCAGGATCAGGCTGCTAACGCAAAGTATCTTGAAGATGTGGGTGCTGCCCGTGTCATCCTGCAAAATGATTTTACGCCCGCTCGTCTTTGCGCCGAACTGACGGAATGTTTTGAAAAGCCGGAGAGGCTTTCTCAGGCCGCTACTGCTGCGGCCTCTGTTGGTATAAAGGATGCAGGGGATAGGTTGGCTGCTGAGATTTTACGTCACCTTTCTGACAAAGATTAAAGTCAGTAAGGGCCAGACATCAGAAAAATCCCGAAGTGGGGCGAGGTGTATGGATTATCCGTTTACTGACCAGTTTGACAGACAGCTGTTACTTGAAACGATGATGGGCCCGAATGCTATGTTAATAGCAGAGGAGCTGTCGGCTTATATGCAGCCGCTTCAGGGAAAAACAGTTCTTGATCTTGGATGCGGAAACGGTATCTCTTCAGTTCTGCTGGCACAAAAGCATAAAGCAAAGGTTTTTGCAGCGGATTTATGGATATCGCCGACAGAAAATTTCAGCCGCTTTTCAGCTTTAGGCCTTGAAGATCAGATTATCCCACTATCTGTTGATGCAACGGCACAGCTGCCATTCAGCCATAATTATTTTGACGCTTTATTCAGTATTGATGCGTATCATTATTTCGGCTGTAACGAGACCATGCTGTCTGCATTGCTTCCGTTCGTTAAGAAGGGAGGCCAAATCGCAATTGCTGTTCCCGGCCTCAAGGAAGAGTTTCGCGATGGTATTCCATCCGAGTTAAAACCTTTCTTGCCGCCAGATGCGAACTTCCATTCTCTGGAATGGTGGACTGATCTCTGGAGTAAAGAGACGGGTGTTCGCTTGGAAAACTGTCGCGAGATGGATTGTTGCAAACGCGCTTGGGATGACTGGCTGGCTTCCCCCAACCCGTATGCGGTGGGTGATATTCCAATGATGGAAGCGGAAGCGGGTAAGTACTTTAATTTTGTGCAGCTTGTGGCGAGGGTTCTCTAGAATCTGATGAAATGAAATGTTTGAACTGCCGCAAGGCTAAGTGTGTAAAGAGAGATCGATGAAACTTCCGACAAAACTTGGACCTATTCACTTTATTGGAATTGGCGGTATTGGCATGTCCGGTATTGCCGAGGTGATGCACAATCTTGGGTATACTGTACAAGGGTCGGATGCGGCGGATAATTATAACGTTAAGCGTCTTGCAGATAAGGGGATTAAAACCTTTATCGGTCACAAGGCTGAGAACGTCGCCGACGCCGCTATCGTTGTTGTCTCTACTGCTATTAAGCGTGACAACCCTGAGCTTCTCATGGCGCGTCAAAACCGTTTGCCGGTTGTCCGCCGGGCTGAGATGCTTGCCGAGCTGATGCGCTTCAAGAGCTGTGTCGCAGTCGCTGGTACCCATGGCAAGACCACGACAACCTCTCTTGTTTCAACCCTTCTTGATGCCGGTGGCCTTGATCCGACAGTGATCAATGGTGGTATCATTAATGCTTATGGCACCAATGCCCGTATGGGTGGTGGTGACTGGATGGTTGTTGAGGCTGATGAATCTGACGGAACATTCCTGAAGCTTCCTGCTGACGTTGCTATCATCACCAATATTGATGCTGAGCACCTTGACCATTTTAAAACCTACGATGCGATCAAGGATGCATTCCGTCATTTTGTGGAATCTATTCCATTCTATGGTTTTGCTGTTTTGTGCATTGACCACCCAACGGTTCAGGAACTGGTTGGTAAAATCGAAGATCGCCGCATCATTACCTATGGTGAAAATCCACAGGCTGATATCCGTATTTCCGATATTCAGCAGGGTGGGGGGCAGATTAAGTTCAAACTCACCATCCGTGACCGTGCTGGTGATGTGACAACAATTGATGATCTGTCGATGCCTATGCCGGGCCTTCATAATGCTCTGAATGCAACGGCTGCTGTTGCAGTAGCGCGTGAGCTTGGTGTGAGTGATGAAGCAATTCGCAAAGCTCTTGCAAACTTTGGTGGTGTCAAAAGACGCTTTACCCGGACAGGCTCGTGGAATGATGTGACTGTATTCGATGACTATGGACATCATCCAGTTGAGATTGCCGCCGTATTGAAAGCAGCACGTGCCTCAACTGAAGGTAATGTTATCGCTGTTGTACAGCCGCATCGTTATACGCGTCTGCAGTCTCTCTTTGAACAGTTCTGCACCTGCTTCAATGATGCGGATACGGTTATTGTAGCGCCAGTTTATGCAGCTGGTGAGGCGCCAATTCCGGGTTTTGATCGCGATACACTGGTTGAAGGGTTGAAAACCCGCGGGCATCGTAATGCGTTTCCTCTGGAAACTCCTGAGAAACTTGCCCAGATGGTTCGTGAAGTTGCGAAGCCCGGTGATTACGTTATTTGTCTTGGTGCGGGTAATATTACCCAATGGGCTTACGCTCTTCCCGATGAGCTTAGCGCTCTTGCAAAATGAAACCCTGACTGGGTGATGCCGTTAAAGAAATTATACCCATCTCGGTACCTTTAAGAAAAATGCCTCACTGTTTCCTCAGTGGGGCATTTTCTTGCTTGTTGAGACATGAAATTTTACAAGTGTGGAAAATTATCAGTCGTAAATAAAAAAAGTGAAGGCAATCGTCGAATTATTTGCCCGTTAAGCAAAACGTAAACGTAAAATTAACCAAGTTGCTCAAGAGTTGGTTTTAGACGCACCAAGTATCCGAATCATGAAGTGAACTGGCGGGTTTTTCCGACAGCTACCCGTGAGGAACGCGGTGTGGGTAGAGGCAATTTTTGGGAGCACGACGTAAATGAGGAGCACAGGACGCATGCAGCGACCAGTTACTACCGGTTCTACCGGTAGAACGGACGCCTATGCCTCTGCTCCTCGTGGGTGGGTGAATGCTCCAGAGGTCGGTTTTACCTATTCAAGGAAGTCCTCACGTAAGCACTACAGAAAATCTGCGTCCCGTGTGCTGCCGCGTTTTCTCGGAACATATCTTCTGACTGGCTTCTTCAGTGCCACAGCACTTTTTGGTCTGTGGCAGAGTGGACAAATTAACGAATTCATTAATGAAAATGGTCCATTGTACCATGTCGCTGCCCGTGCATTCGGCCTTGGCATTGACCGCGTAACAATTGCTGGCATCAATCAGCTGCGCGAAAGTGAAATTTTGGGTGCTGCTGGCATCAGCCCGAAAGTTTCTTTGCTGTTTGTTGATGCAAATGAAATGCGTGACCAGCTTGAAAGAATGCCGCTGGTTAAAACTGCCGCCGTGCGTAAGCTGTATCCGAATGAGCTCGTGATTACTCTGACAGAGCGTGAGCCATTTGCAATCTGGCAACTGAATGGTGAGCTTTTCATCGTTGCTGAAGACGGTACTGTTATAGATCACACGGTTGATGCACGCTTTGCTTCTCTGCCACTGGTTGTTGGTGAGAATGCAAATAAGCATATCAAAGAATATTTAGCTCTGCTTGATGCTGCAGGCCCTCTGAAGAAGAGAATCCGGGCTGGAACTTATGTTGCAGGTCGTCGCTGGACGCTCAAGATGGAAAACGGCGTTGATGTCCGCCTTCCTGAGACTGGCACGATGGAAGCTTTGCAGAGAATGGTGTCGCTGGAGCGGGCACAGAGTGTTCTTGAAAAAGATATTCTGGCTGTTGATCTGCGTATGCCTGACAGGGTTGTTGTGCGTTTATCTGGAGAGGCAGCAGCTGCGCGTGCTGAAACCATGAAGAAAAAGAAATTTTATGGCGTGAAAGGAATTCAGTCATGAACTCCTTTACACACAACATGAAACCACTTTCTGCTCGCCGTAGTGCAACTTTGTCTGTTCTGGATGTCGGAACGAACAAGGTGGTTTGCCTCGTTGCTGAGCTTCGTCCGGCAGAAGGTCTGGAAGCCCTGAAGGGTCGGACACATCTTGCCCGGATTATCGGTATCGGTCATCAGCGCTCGCTTGGTATCAAGGCAGGTGCAATCGTTGATCTGGATGCTGCTGAAATGTCTATCCGTCATGCTGTTCACGCTGCTGAGCGTATGGCTAAGGTGGAAATTCAGTCTGTTATCGTCAATATGACAGGTGGTCGTGTTGGCTCTCAGCACTTCGAAGCTGAAGTCAATGTGCGCAATCCTGTAACGAATAATGATCTGTATCGGGTTCTGGAGACGGCAAGCCGCCACGACCCACGTACCGGTCGTCTTCCGCTACACGCTCTGCCAACAGGCTTTATGCTTGATGCTCAGCGCAATATTGTTGATCCAACAGGCATGATTGGCGAGAAGCTCGGTGTTGATCTGCATGTTGTCAGCTCTGAAAATGCCGCAACACGCAATCTGATGCTGGCTGTTGAGCGCTGCCATCTTGGTGTTGAAGCGGTTGTTGCAACACCTTACGCATCGGGTCTTGCTGCGCTGGTTGATGATGAAGCTGATATGGGTTGTGCGGTTATTGATCTCGGGGCAGGGACAACCAGCACAAGCGTGTTCTCAAATGGCTACCTTGTCCATGCAGATGTGATTGCAGTTGGTGCGCATCACGTCACGATGGATATCGCGCGTGGTCTTTCAACACGTGTGGCTTCAGCTGAGCGTATCAAGACGCTTTATGGTTCGACAGTTCCTTCCAGTTCTGATGACCGTGATCTGATCGCTGTGCCTCAGGTTGATGAAGACGAGCGTGATATTCCTAACCACATTCCAAAATCCCATCTGGTTCGTATCATTCGTCCACGGGTTGAGGAAATTCTGGAACTGGTTCGTGACAGATTACGCCACTCCGGTTTCCTCGGAGTTGCAAGTCGTCGCATTGTTCTGACGGGTGGCGGTAGTCAGCTCGTTGGGGTGCCAGAGCTCGCACGTCAGATTTTCAAAGGTCAGGTTCGTGTTGGTCGTCCGCTTGGTATCAAGGGGCTTCCTGAAGCTGCAAAAGGTCCAGCATTTTCAACTGCTGTAGGCCTTCTGGTTTATCCGCAGGTTGCGCATATCGAATATTTCGAACCGCGTTCTTCCGGCTTTTTCAAAGGAACCGGTACTGATGGCTACTTCTCAAGAGTGGGTCGTTGGTTAAGGGAAAGTTTTTAAGTTTGAGCAGGCGGCAGCGCGGCGGCTGTTGTCACAACATTGGTAACAGTCGCGTGTCCGCCGCACGCAAGTTTTAGTGAGACGCCACGAGAGGGCATTGGGTCATGGCAATTAATCTTCAAGCTCCGGATATCCGGGAACTTAAGCCACACATCACAGTTTTTGGTGTTGGCGGTGCAGGTGGTAACGCCGTAAACAACATGATTGAATCGGGCTTGCTCGGTGTTGATTTCGTTGTTGCAAATACAGATGCTCAGGCTCTGACATCTTCTAAGGCACAGCGCGTTATCCAGATGGGTCTTCAGGTTACTGAAGGTCTGGGTGCTGGTTCTCAGCCGGAAGTCGGTCGTGCAGCAGCTGAAGAAGTGATCGACGAAATCCGTGATCAGCTTTCCGGTGCTCACATGGTCTTCATCACCGGTGGTATGGGTGGTGGCACAGGTACAGGTGCTGCTCCTGTTGTTGCCCGCGCTGCTCGTGAAATGGGTATTCTGACTGTTGGTGTTGTTACAAAGCCTTTCCAGTTTGAAGGTATCCGCCGTATGCGCGTTGCCGAAGCTGGTATCGAAGAGCTGCAGCAGTCTGTTGACACTCTGATCGTTATTCCAAACCAGAACCTGTTCCGGGTTGCCAACGAGAAGACAACATTTGCTGATGCCTTCGCAATGGCTGACGAAGTTCTCTACTCAGGTGTTGCCTGCATCACTGACCTGATGGTCAAAGAAGGCCTGATCAACCTTGACTTTGCTGACGTTCGTGCCGTTATGCGCGGTATGGGCAAGGCCATGATGGGTACAGGTGAAGCAACGGGTGAGAGCCGTGCCATTCAGGCTGCTGAAGCAGCTATCGCTAACCCACTGCTTGATGAAGTTTCCATGAAGGGTGCTCGCGGCCTTCTGATTTCGATCACAGGCGGTAAGGATCTGACCCTGTACGAAGTTGACGAAGCTGCAACACGCATTCGTGAAGAAGTTGATCAGGAAGCAAATATCATTCTTGGCGCAACCTACGATGAAGGCCTTGAAGGTTCTATCCGTGTGTCGGTTGTTGCAACAGGTATTGATCAGGCTCTTATTGATGCCCAGCATCCTGTATCAGTTGCAGAACAGCGTATTTCTGAAGTTGCAGAACGTCTGCGTGCAGAAGCCCGCGCCCGTGCTGCCCAGCCAGTTGCTCAGGAAGCCCCGGTTGCTGCTCCTGTTGAAGTTGCTGCTGTCGCTGCCCCGGTTGCTCCGGCTCCAGTCGCTCCAGCTCCTGTTGTTGAAGAAGCTCCGGCTCCTGCACCAGCTGTTCAGACAACAGCTCAGGCATTTGCTCCTGCTCCGGTCATGGTTGCAGCTGCTCCACAGCAGCCAATCGTGCATGGCAATGTTCTGATGACACCTGCCCAGCCACAAATGGCAACCAACTATGAAATGGCTGCCCCTGTTGTTGCTCAGGTTCAGGAAGAAGTTGCTCTGCCAGAGAGCTTCATTCCACCAGCTCCAGAGCATGCTGTTATTCGTCCTGCTCGTATGCCGCGCGTTGACGAACTGCCAATGCCTGCTCAGAACCAGATTCGCGCTCAGCAGTCTGGTGAAACAGAACAGCATCACGAAACACACAAGCGTGTTTCCCTGCTTCAGCGTCTTGCAACTGTCGGTTTCGGCCGTCGTGAAGATGTAGCCGAAGAAGCTCATCAGCAGGAAGCTGCTCCGGCGCAGCCTGTTATTCAGCAGCGTCAGGAACCAGTTATGGCTCCACAGCCGCAGGCTTCTTCTGTTCATGCTGAATATAGCCGTCGTCCGGTTGCTCCACAGGCAGCGGCCCCACAGGCAAGCATGGAAGCTCCACGTCCAGTAGCGCCACGTGCTGCTGAAGAAGATCAGCTGGAGATCCCAGCATTCCTTCGTCGTCAGGCAAACTGAAGACAATCGAATCTCCCGTGCTTCCCTCGGCACGGGAGATTCTTTTACCTATCTGTTACAAATTGTAACAATGGCCTCTTACCGGTGATGAACCTGTAAGAGTTTTTTTATGATTTAATGATAAGTTACAATGGCTTGTCGGTGTTTAAAGATATTATTTACTCTGTAACACATCGTAACGAAGCGTGATTTGGCTAGTTGCTCGCGCGAGACTATTGTGCGCCGTAGTTGAACAGTACGAAAGATTTAGGAAGAGCAGATACTTCCGTTCTTCCTGGGTAGTGATGATGAAGCAAACATATCAGACAACACTTCAATCCCCTGTAGCGCTTTCCGGTATCGGTGTTCATTCCGGTCAAGAAGTGCGGATTGTGTTGCATCCTGCTGATGCCAACCACGGCATCAAGTTTCTTCGCACTGGGCTTTCAAACAACCGCGAGCGTCTGATTGAAGCACGCCATGTAACGGTAAGTGCAACTGCGCTTTGTACTGTTGTTGGCGATGAAGAGGCCGGGTCTGTTTCGACAATCGAACATTTGATGGCAGCCTTCACCGGCTTGGGCGTTGATAACGTCCTTGTTGAGATTGATGGACCAGAAATGCCAATTCTAGATGGCAGCTCGGCACCTTTCGTTGAAGCTATTGATCAGGTTGGTCTGGTTGAGCAGAGTGCAGGCCGTCGTTATGTAAAGGTTCTCCGCCCCGTTCGCGTTGAGAACGGTAAGGCTTTCTCTGAGCTTCTGCCAAATGACCGTGGCTTCCGCCTTGATGTTGATATTGATTTTGAGACATCAGTCATTGGACGTCAGCGTATGGTTGTTGACCTGTCGCCAAGCGTTTTCCGTAAGGAAATCTCCAAGGCCAGAACTTTTGGTTTTATGAGTGATGTCGAGAAGCTCTGGAAGATTGGTTTTGCCAAAGGGTCTTCACTCGAAAACTCTATTGCTATTGATGGCGATAAGATACTGAATCCCGAAGGTCTGCGTTACGCTGATGAGTTTGTTCGCCACAAGCTGCTTGATGCTGTTGGTGATCTTTCTCTGGCTGGGCTACCGCTTCTGGGAACATACCGTTCATATTGTGGCGGTCATAAGATGAACTTCCTTGTGCTGGAAGCTCTGTTTGCTGATCGCTCCAACTATACAATTGTTGAAGTTCCGGCAGCTCGCGAGAAGGTTATGCTCGAAGCACGGAGTGCTAGGGTTGCTCCGGCCTATGCACCCGAAATGCGCTGATATCACTTCCAGTGATGATATTTTGAAAAGGCAGCTTAGCTGCCTTTTTTGTTGACGTTCTGCTTTTTATGTTGGTTTTGCCCTAGAAACAGCGCTTTTTGTCGAATAAATTTTCAACATAATCTGAGCGGTTAACAATAAACTTCGGAAAGTACTGGTTAACTCGTTCAGCTTGGTTTAAAAAGCAGGAAGGCCATAATGGCTTTTTATTGGGTTAAATTTTTGGAGGGTCGAGAAGGCATGCCTTTCGCCAAGAGAATTCAGGGCGCGAAGGGCGCCGTTGTGCGTACATTGGCTGTTGCTGTATGTGGGTTAACATTAGCAGGCTGCGATACGCTTTCGTCGCTCAACCCCTTTGACAAATCCGACAAATACACCATGGACACCACGCCGGATGTTCCGAACGATCAGCTCTATAATGATGGTCTCGGACGTCTCCAGAAGGGTGACTATGATGCCGCTGCGAAGAAATTCCAGCAGCTGGAAAAACAGGCTCCATATTCTGAATGGGCTCCAAAGGCCCTGATTATGGAAACCTATACACGCTATCAGCAGCAGCAGTGGGAAGATACAATCTCAACCGCTCAGCGTTACTTGCAGCGTTATCCAAATGGTAAAGATGCGGCTTATGCCCAGTACCTGATGGCTATGTCCAGCTACAATCAGATTCCTGATATCACACGTGATCAGGAAGCTGCTGCAAAGGCCATGGAGTCCCTGCAGGTTCTGGTTAATCGCTATCCAAAATCTGAATATGTTGCTGACGCCAAGAAGAAGATCCAGTTTGCTAAGGATCAGCTTGCTGGCAACCAGATGGAAGTTGGCCGTTATTACCTTAATAACCGCAATTACACTGGTGCCATCAATCGCTTCCGCGATGTTGTCTCTCAGTATCAGCAGACCCGTCACGTTGAAGAAGCTCTTGAGCGTCTGGCAGAAGCCTATATGGCTCTTGGTATCACGAATGAAGCTCAGACAGCTGCAGCGGTTCTCGGCCATAACTTCCCGGATAGCCCATGGTACAAGGATGCCTATAAGCTTCTTCAGTCCAATGGTCTTGAACCACGTGAAGATAGAGGTTCCTGGATCAGCCGCTCATTCCGAGGCCTCGCTGGCGCAGTTGGACTTGAGGGTTAATGGCTAAATGCTCGTTCAGCTTGCGATCCGTGACATCGTCCTGATCGACAGGCTGGAGCTTGACTTTCGGGACGGCTTAAGTGTCCTGACGGGTGAAACCGGAACCGGAAAGTCAATATTACTTGATGCTTTCGCGCTCGCCTTAGGCGGGCGCGGAGACGGTGATCTGGTTCGTCATGGCGAAGCACAAGGGCAGGTGACAGCAGTATTTGACTGTCCTGTAAAGCACCCCGCCCGTCTTATCGCGGAACAATCTGATATCGATACAGAAGGTGACCTTATTCTCCGTCGTGTCCAGATGGCGGATGGGCGGACACGTGCCTTCATTAATGATCAGCCTGTGAGCGTACAGGTTTTAAAGTCAGTGGGTGCAGCTCTTGTTGAGATACATGGTCAGCATGATGACCGTGCTTTGCTTGATCCCTCAAGTCATCGCAATATTCTGGATGTTTTTGGTGGCTTGGGCGAACTCGTGGCAAAGGTCGCATCAGCATCAGAAAACCTAAGGACTGTCCGTCAGGCATTAAAAAATCACGAGGCAAAAATTGAAACGGCCCGTAAGGAAGCTGATTTTCTGAAATTTGCAGTCGATGAACTGACAACTCTTGCCGCGTCACCGGGGGAAGAGGAGGAGCTGTCTGAAAGACGCCAGCTTATGATGCAGTCGGAGAAGGTCGCTCAGGATATTTCTGAGACACTTGAGATTGTTGCGGGTCAGAATTCACCTTTGCCGCAGTTGTCTGCCGCTATGCGCCGCCTTGAAAGGCGACAGGATCAGGCTCCTGCATTATTGACAGATAGCGTGAAAGCTCTTGATGAGGCTCTTGTTGCATTTGATAGTGCCCGTAATGCCCTTGAGGAAGCGCTCCGACAGACAGAATTTGATCCGCAGGATTTAGAGCGCGTTGAAGAGCGGCTTTTTGCACTGCGTGCTGCAGCGCGCAAATATGATGTGCCGGTAGATGGGTTATCCGTCTTACGTGACAAATATTCTAATGATCTTGGGCTCATAGAGGCTGGTGAAGAGCAACTTGGTTCTCTGAAACAGGCTGTTGATCAGGCTGAGAGTAATTATCTGGGACTTGCTCGAAAGCTTTCTGAAGGGCGCCTCAAAACAGCAAAGGTGCTTGATGAAGCTGTCCAGAATGAATTACCACCTCTCAAACTGGAAAATGCACGTTTCATCACAGAAATCAGCCATGATGAGACATCACGGGATGCCACTGGCTTCGACAAAGTCGAATTCTGGACACAAACGAATCCGGGGACGCGCCCTGGCCCAATGATGAAGGTTGCATCAGGTGGTGAATTATCACGCTTTATGTTGGCTCTTAAGGTTGTTCTGGCCGATAAAGGGTCTGCACCAACATTGGTATTCGATGAAATTGATACAGGTGTTGGCGGGGCGGTTGCAGATGCGATTGGGCAGCGTCTCTCCAGACTGGCTGAGAAAGTACAGGTCATGGCTGTTACGCATGCACCACAGGTTGCTGCACGTGCCACGAGCCATTTCCAGATACAGAAAAGTCTGGCTCCGGATGGTGAGAAGACAGTCACACGGGTTATCAGCCTGACTGCAGAGCCGCGTCAGGAAGAGATTGCCCGTATGCTGGCTGGTGAGACAATTTCTGATGAAGCAAGAGCTGCTGCAGCGCATCTTTTACAGGCCGCTGGACAACACAAGAAGATCAAGCAGAATGCCAATGCAGCGCAGGGCAAATTACTCTGATTTATAGTTTTCTGTGAGAAGTTTAAAATTGAGCCTATGGGCTGTTGCCGCCAAGAACAGTCGGGTTATTGTGGGTTTGTTACGGTTAGCCTGCTATAAGGTCTGCTTTATACCGTTACTTCAAACAGAATTTTACCGGTAGATTTATCTGAGGATACCATGTCCAGTTCGAGCCCATCCCGCGCCATCGCTGTCGATAAACTGACACCGATTGAAGCTCGGCTAGAATTCTCTGCACTGGCTGAAGAAATCTCCGGGCATGATAAGCGATATTATGAAGACGATGCACCGACTGTCTCTGATGGTGAATATGATGCGTTACGTCTTCGTTATGAGGCTATTCGGGAAGCTTTTCCGGAACTGAAGTCTCAGGATACGCTTGCAAGTAAAGTTGGCTCTAAGGCTTCTGAGAAATTCGGGAAAATACAACACCGTGTTCCGATGTTATCATTGGGTAATGGTTTTTCTGATGAAGATATTCAGGATTTCATTGAGCGTATCTGCCGTTTTCTCCAGCTTCCCGTTGATAAACCACCAGTTCTGACTGCCGAACCCAAGATTGACGGACTGTCACTGAGCATTCGTTATGAGAATGGTGATCTGGTCTATGCCGCAACGCGTGGTGATGGAACGGAGGGAGAGGATGTCACGGCCAATGCACGGACGATCAGCCAGATACCAAAGAAACTTAAAGGCGATAATCTTCCGGCTGTTTGTGAAGTCCGAGGTGAAGTTTACATTTCGCATGCTGATTTTGAGGAGATCAATCGGCGCCAGGAGGAACTTGGAAAGCCTCAGTTTGCAAATCCACGCAATGCTGCGGCCGGTAGTTTGCGCCAGTTGGATCCGTCAATAACGGCCTCTCGGCCATTACGCTTTTTTGCATATACCTGGGGTGAAATGAGCGCCATGCCGGCACAAACCCAGTACGATATGGTACATACGTTTGAAAGCTATGGGTTTACAATTAATCCTCTGACCGCTCGCTGTCATAGCGTTGAAGAACTATTGGCGCATTATCACCAGATTGAAACAAACCGTTCAAACCTCGGTTACGATATTGATGGTGTTGTCTATAAGGTTGATGATCTTGCTCTGCAGGAGCGGCTTGGTTTTATCGCCCGTTCTCCACGCTGGGCTTTAGCTCATAAATTTCCAGCCCAAAAAGCCTTCACTGTTCTTGAAGGTATCGACATCAATGTCGGCAGAACAGGATCCTTAAATCCATTAGCCCGTTTGAGACCTGTAACGGTTGGTGGGGTTGTTGTGTCAAATGCAACACTTCACAATGAAGATTACATTATGGGCATCGGTGGCGATGGTCAGAAAATTCGCAATAGTGATGTTCGCATTGGTGACACTATTGTGATCCAGAGGGCAGGTGATGTCATTCCGAAGGTGATTGATGTTGTCCTTGAAAAGCGCCCGGCAGATTCCAAACCTTATGAGTTTCCCAAAGTATGCCCTGCGTGTGGCAGTCATGCTGTGCGTGAATATAACGAACGCACTAAACGAGAGGATTCTGTTCGGCGTTGTACCGGTGGTCTGATTTGCCCGGCACAGGCGCGTGAACGTCTTATTCATTTTGTCAGCCGTCAGGGCTTTGATATTGAAGGGCTCGGCGGGCAACGCATTATTGAGCTGTATGATATTGACCTGATCAAGACACCGGCTGATATCTTCACTCTTGAAGAGCGTAATGCGAATAATCTCAGTCGTCTTGAAAAGCGGGATGGCTGGGGGAAGCAGAGCGTGACAAATCTCTTTGCTTCTATTCGTGCGCGAAAGTCGTTGCCGATAAACCGTTTTATCTTTGCTTTGGGTATTCCGCATATCGGTGCAGGAAATGCAAAGCTGCTAGCACGGCATTTTGGGACCTTTGACGCACTAAAGGAGGCGGCCATTACAGCCGCAGATAAAACTTCAGAGGCCTACACCGATTTTATTTCTATTGATGGTGTTGGCGTAGCTGTCGTCGATTCACTCGTTGAGTTTTTCAAAGAAGCGCATAATCGTGAGCTGTTGGAAAACCTGCTTGCTGAAGTCATACCAGAACCTCTTCAGGCCGGGAATGATGATACGCCAGTTTCTGGCAAGACGGTTGTCTTTACTGGTTCACTGGAACGTATGACACGTGATGAAGCTAAAGCTATGGCTGAGCGTCTCGGTGCTAAAGTAGCGGGATCCGTTTCTAAGAAGACAGATATTGTTGTTGCTGGGCCCGGGGCAGGGTCAAAACTTGCCAAAGCTCAAGAGTTTGGGGTGCTGGTTCTGGATGAGGATGCCTGGCTTGCACTCGTCAGTGGGTATTGATTGTGCATAGTATAATTGAAGATGAAGACAGTTTGGGGCAGACGAGATCATACCTGAAAGACGATATTATTCCGGCTTTCAGAGATATCTGGCCTTTGTCAGTTGCGATGATCCCGATTGCCATGCTGTTTGGTGCGCTGGCATCCGGCAAGGGGTTCTCGTTATTGGAAACCTTTCTGATGTCATTTCTGGTTTTTGCCGGAAGTTCACAATTTGCGGCTCTTGAGTTGTGGCAGCAGCCAATTCCCGTCCTGGCTATTCTATTTTCAACCTTGCTGATTAATGCCAGACATATGCTGATGGGGCTATCCATTGGGCCGAAACTTGTTATGAGCAAGCCTCTGCGCTGGATTGCCGTTTATTTTATGAGCGATGAAATCTGGGCTGTTGCAGAAAAACGTGCACAGAATCATCAGGTGACTGCCGCATATTGGTTTACGCTGATTGCGATCTTTCCCACGACCTGGTTTAGCTTCTCAGTTATTGGGGCGCTGGTTGGACCCTTATTGGGGCCTCCTGAAAGAATTGGTGCTGACTTTGCTTTTACAGCTGTCTTTATTGCTCTTGTAACTGGCTTTGAACGCTCGCGTACGACATTAATGACCATTGCAGCTTCAGCGATTACAGCAGCCCTGAGCTATTATTTTCTAGGCTCACCGTGGCATATCATGATTGGTGCCTTCTGCGGTATTATTGTTGCCTACCTCTTTGCCGATACAGGGGAGGGTGAAAATGTGGCAGCTTGATTCAACGACTCTTCTGGTCATCATAGGGATGACGATTGTCACCTATGGAACGCGGCTGTCTGGCCTGCTGCTTGCTGGTCATTTGAAGCTGAGCCGCAGGGGACGGACGGCTTTGAATGCGATACCAGCTGCCGTACTCGTGTCTGTTATAGCCCCAACCGCTCTGGCAACAGGCTGGGCGGAAACGCTGGCTGCAATTGTCACAATATTTGCAGCCTTACGTTTACCCGTACTTGCAACGATTGGTATTGGCGTTGCCTCTGTTGTCGTTTTCAGGATGTTGCTGGGGTAACGGCTTAAATATCAGCCGTTACTTCTTCCAGCCATGCCCGAGTTTCTTTCTCAAGCTCTGGACCGACAATTTCACGGACGCGGTCATGATAGCCGTTAAGCCATGCTTTTTCTTGCTCTGTGAGTAGAGAGGCCTCTACGAGGGCAAGATCAATCGGTGCGAAGCTCAATGTTTCAAAACCAAGCATTGGCCGTTCTGCTCCCGTAATTGTACGTTCTTCAACCAGAATAAGATTTTCAATCCGAATGCCGAAGGCATCAACCTTGTAATAGCCCGGCTCGTTTGACAGAATCATGCCGGCCTCAAGAGGTGTTGTTCCGGTTTTTGCCAGGCGCTGCGGGCCTTCATGGACAGAAAGATAGCTGCCAATGCCATGCCCGGTTCCGTGATCAAAGTCTAAGCCTGCCTCCCATAGAGGCTGGCGGGCAAGCATATCAATCTGTGCGCCGCTGGTGCCTGCTGGAAAAACCGCACACGCAATAGCAATATGACCTTTGAGAACGCGGGTATACCTGTCTTTCATCTCGGCTGTGGGTTTGCCAATGATGAGTGTGCGCGTGATGTCCGTTGTGCCATCTTCATATTGAGCACCAGAATCTACGAGATAAATTTCATTCATCCGCAATGGCTGGTCGCTTTCAGAGCTCACCCGATAATGGGGGAGGGCGGCATGAGCACCTGCGCCTGCGATTGTCGTGAATGAGACATCTTTCAGGCAGCCTGTGTCCCTGCGAAAGCTTTCCAGAGCATTGATAGTGTCAATCTCCGTCAGGTTGCCGGACGGTGCTGTTGTGCTTAGCCAGTGAAGAAAACGGGTAAGGGCAACACCATCACGTTTATGGGCGGCTCTGGAACCTGCAATTTCTGTGGTATTTTTAATTGCCTTCATCAGGGTAACGGGGTCTGAACTAACATCTGCAATGCCACCAGCAGCCTCAAGGCGTTGAGATAAGGCAATGGCACCTGTTGCAGCATCAATCCGGACAAGTGCATTGTGTTGCCCTAACTGATCTATTGCCTTTAGCAGCGCATCTGGCTCTGAAATGGAAGCAAGAGCTGAAAGTTCCTGATGGACCTCTTTGCTAATTTTAGACGAGGAAATGAATAATTGAGCCTTACCACTTGCCGGAATGAACGCATAACCAAGGCTGAGCGGGGTGTGAGGGACATCTCCCCCACGAATATTGAATGTCCAGGCAAGATTATGTGGGTCTGATATAATCAGGCAATCAAGTTTGGCTTCTGTCAGATAGGCCTGAATTCTTGTGAGTTTATCAGAGGCGCTTTCTCCAGCATAAATCATCGGGTGAATTGTAACTGGTGTATTTGGGGCGGCCGGTCTGTCATCCCAGATTTGATCAACTGGGTTACTCGTCAGAGTTACGAGTCTGCCTCCAGCCTTCTTTACAGCCGCCTCTAAGCGCTTGGAGGCATCTTTTGTCAGCAGCCACGGATCATATGCAAATGTTTTACCAGCAGTGAGATTGGCAGATATCCATTGTTCTGCCGTCATTTCTGCAAGCTGAATAACCGTGATTACTGACTGGTCAACCTGCTGGGCTGCCTGAATAGTATAACGCCCGTCAACGATGATTGCAGCCTTATCATCCAGAATAACGGCATTTCCAGCCGAACCTGTAAATCCTGTTAGCCAGGAAAGTCTTTCGCAGTTTTTAGGGACATACTCCGACTGATGTTCGTCAGAACGCGGAATAATGACACCATCAACTCCATTTTGTTTAAGCCACTCACGCAAGGCCTCAATGCGTAAAGCGCTTTTTGAGGAATCAGACGATGAAGAAAATGACTGAAAATGAGCAGCAGGAAATTGAGATGACATTGCAAGGCCTTGTTTCTTTAAGGAATGCGAGGGTTCAATATAAATTCACGGGAATGTTATAGACTTTATAAATTAAGATTTCCCTCAAAATAAATTGGAAGGGCAAGTTTTCATTTTGCAGAAGGCATCTAAAAAAATAATATTCACATGTAAAATATGGAGAATTTACGGGCGTGTTTATTTTATTTAAAATTTTTTTCTCATCTATAAATTGAAAAAATTAAAGTATATCTTATAATATGAAATTAAAATCATGGTAATTTTAAATATAGTTTCTTTTTTTTCTGCGTCATAGTTAAGTCATATTTTAAAAATATACATATAGTTATACACAGGGGGCAAAAAACAAAATTTGATTTTATAAATAATAACTTGATTTAAGTTTGTTTGTGGAAAAAAATATTGTTATGCACTGAGCGCATTCATATCATGACGAATTTGATATAGCTCAAATACAACTAAAGATGTATATGTTGTGTACATAACAAGATAATAAAAAAAGAGAGTAGAAAAAGTTTCCGAGATTCGCGGGTAATAAAAAACAAGCCAGCGGGAACTCAGAACACTAAGACGACGCTAAGGACCCGTGGGGGGAGCTTGGTAAAAGGTGAAGACCCGTGGGGGAACTAAACCCGTGGGGGTGTGTTATAAAAAGTTATAAAAGCCCGTGGGGGATATAATAATACATATAAAGCCCAAAAAAGGGGCACCTTGTAAAGTCGCCGAGTAGGCGGCTTTTTGTATTTCTGGCGTTATTTTTGAAATGAACTCTTGTTCGACTAACGCCTCTGGAATTGAGGGCTTGGCACAGGGGCCTGCTGAAAAAACTGATTTCGCTGAATGTTCTGTTGCAGCTGATTGTTTTCAAATTGGTTTTGCTGGCGAAACTGCATGTTTTGCTGTTTCTGTCCAATGGAGCGGTTTAATTGTTGGTATTGCTGCTCCTGTCGACCTTCATATTGTGCATGAGCCGTTGTGGTCACGGCCAGCATGCTTATCCAAACGATGGAAGATATGACACGCATGGCTGTCTCCTCTTATTTCTGACCTACTGAATAAATATAACGCTGTTTCTCTGGCATGTGTGAAAAAATCGGGAGAATAGCGTTGAAACGTGCGAAAACACATCTTTTTGTCTCGACCTTATACGCATTTTGATTCATGTTCTCTTTTATGAATAAGAATGACTCTTCTCCTTTCTCTGATGATTTTGGATTACCTGCAGCGAAACACAATTCGCTGTCAGCACGTGCGCGTGCGTCTGTCTCTGTTCAGGGGTATCTAACGGATCTTAATGAAGAGCAGCGTCGGGCCGTTGAAACATTGGATGGGCCCGTTCTTGTTCTGGCAGGTGCCGGAACCGGTAAAACACGCGTTCTGACAACCCGCATTGCTCATGTTATTGCGTCAGGAAAAGCAAGGCCATTCGAGATTTTGTCTGTGACATTTACCAATAAGGCTGCACGTGAAATGAAAGAGCGTGTTGCGGGCCTTATTGGGCCTGTCGCAGAGGGAATGCAGTGGCTTGGAACATTTCACGCGATCGGGACAAAAATACTGCGCCGTCATGCTGAGCTTGTTGGGTTACGTTCTGATTTTACAATCCTTGGTGTTGATGATCAGTTGCGCCTGATGAAGCAGGTTATTGAGGCTGAGCGTATTGATGAGAAACGGTGGCCAGCCCGTCAGCTGGCAAGCATTATTGATTCTTGGAAAAACCGCGGTCTGACACCTGCTCAGGTTCCTCCGGGTGAAGCTGGGATATTTGCACAAGGCAAGGGTGCAAAGCTCTATGAGGCTTATCAGGAGCGGCTGAAGACACTGAATGCTGCAGATTTTGGTGATCTGCTACTGGAATGTCTGCGCCTCTGGCGTGAAAACCCCGATGTTCTCGCACAGTATCAGGAGCGTTTTCGTTATATTCTGGTTGATGAGTATCAGGATACAAACGTTGCCCAGTATCTTTGGCTGAGACTTCTGGCGCAGACGCGGAAGAATATTTGTTGTGTTGGTGATGATGACCAGTCCATTTATGGTTGGCGTGGCGCTGAAGTTGATAATATTCTTCGGTTTGAGCATGACTTTCCCGGTGCAACCGTTGTTCGCCTTGAGCGGAATTACCGCTCGACAGGTTATATTCTGTCGGCTGCCTCTCACCTGATTGCGCAAAACCAGAGCCGTCTGGGCAAGACTTTGCGGACGGAAGAGGAAGATGGTGAGAAAGTCACCTTAACTGGTGCGTGGGATTCTGAAGAAGAAGCCAGATTAATCGGTGAGGAAATTGAGGTTCTGCAGAACCGTAAACATGCTCTGTCAGAAATTGCCGTACTCGTACGCGTCTCAGCACAGATGCGTGAGATAGAAGACCGGCTTGTGACACTTGGTGTGCCATATCGTGTGATTGGCGGCCCCCGGTTCTATGAGCGTGCAGAAATCCGCGATGCGCTTGCCTATCTGCGCTGCACAAATTCGTTCTACGATGATCTGGCCTTTGAGCGTATTGTTAATGTTCCTAAGCGCGGTCTTGGGGATGCAACGATCCAGATGCTGCATAACTATGCGCGTAGTACGGGTGTGCCGTTGATGGAAGCGGCCCGGCAGATGATTGAGACAGATGAACTGCGGCCAAAGCCAAGGCAGTCATTGCGTGACCTTCTGACATCATTCTCACGCTGGGCGAAAATGGCAGAGACGATGCCGCAGTCTGAAGTTGCTCAAACCGTTCTTGAAGAATCCGGCTATACTGAGATGTGGCAGAAAGAACGTACTGCCGATGCGGCAGGCCGTTTGGAGAACCTGAAAGAATTCGTTCGCTCCATGGAAGAGTTTCCGGACATGCAAAGTTTTCTTGAGCATGTCTCGCTTGTAATGGAAGCGAATGAAGGAGAAGGCGAGGACCGCGTTAGCCTGATGACGCTTCATGCGGCCAAGGGACTTGAGTTTGATACGGTTTTCTTGCCTGGCTGGGAAGAAGGATTATTCCCGAACCAGCGAGCGCTGGACGAGAGTGGGCGTGCAGGTCTTGAAGAAGAGCGTCGGCTTGCTCACGTTGGACTGACACGAGCAAAGCGTCGGGCCAAGATTTATTTTGCCTCTAACCGACGCATTCACGGGTTATGGAATTCAACAGTACCAAGCCGCTTTATTGATGAACTTCCAGAGGGATCTGTTGAGGTTCTGGATGCGCCAGCGCATTATTCGCATCAGTCGCGTTTTGATAATGCCCCGGCTTTCTCATCATCATACGGGACACCCGGGTGGCAGAGGGCGCAGGCCTATAACAACAAAAAGAGTGATAATCACCAGAGCTACCGTTCTCAGAACAGTAGCACTGGACGTGGGGCCCCAATTATCGAAGGTAAGGTTATTGCCCGCTCTGATAATAGTGGTGATGCTTCATTCGCCATTGGAGAGCGCACTTTCCATATGAAGTTTGGCCCGGGAACCGTTGCGGGAGTCGATGGAAATAAAATCACCGTCGATTTTGACAAGGCAGGTCGCAAAATGGTGCTCGAAAGCTTTCTTCAAAAGAATGCCTGATTAGAATGGCAAGAGAATTGGCACGAGAAAAACAGTGATAATCATCGTAGCCAATGTCATCGGGACACCGATTTTTACAAAGTCAAAAAATGTGTAATTACCCGGTCCGATGACCAGTGTATTCACCGGTGATGAAACAGGGGTCATGAATGCTGCCGAAGCTGCCAGAGCGACAGTCATTGCAAAGGGGTAAGGAGAAGCGCTCAACCCGTCAGCCAGTGCAAGGGCAACTGGTGCCATAAGTACAGCCGTTGCTGTATTCGAGATAAACAGACCAAGGATTGCGGTTGCCGCGAACAGGCCAATCAGCACGATACGTGGGCTGCTATCGCCAACAATCTCAAGCAGAGCATTTGCTGCAATCGTTACGCCGCCGGTTTTCTGGAGTGCCAGCGCAAAGGGAAGCATTCCGACAATCAGTATAAGGCTCGGCCAGTGGATTGAGCGATAAGCGGCATCCATTGTAATACAACGAAATAATCCAAGCAGAAGGCAGCCGATCAGGGCCGCTAAAACATTGGGAATGACGTTGGTAATCAGCAAAAATATAACAAGTCCAAGCACAATCAGTGCGTGTGGCGCACGTGCGGGTATTGGAATGACCTGATCCACTTCTTCAGGCAAATTAAGCAACAGAAGATTCTGGAACTCATCTTTCAATCTGTTGATATACCGCCAAGGGCCGATAACCAGCAGGGTATCACCAATCTGAAAACGCTCATTACTGATGGAACCTTCAAAGGCGGTTTGACCACGCTTCAGACCAACAACAGCAAGATTATATTCAGTTCTGAACTGTGCCTCTACGACAGTTTTATCAATCAGCTGTGAGGCGGCGGGGATCATAACCTCTGCCATGCCAATTTCCTGAGAACGGTCGGTAAAGTATGTTCCTGAAAGGGGCATAATCTGTAAGCCATGTATTTCACACAGTTCTTCAGCATTGGACGGAATATTTGTGACATCAAGTAATATGATGTCACCTTCATTCAACTGCGTATCGCGGCGAGGAATGACCAGTTTGCGACCAAAGGTTCTGCTACGCTCAATTGAGAGAATATTGATACCAGCCGTCGCACGGAGATCAAGCTCTTCCAGCGTTTTACCAATCAGTGTTGATTTTGGAAGAACGCGAAGGCGTGCTTCTCGATTGTTGAGTGCGTATTCTTCAACCCATGATGCTAGGTGAGGGCGTTGTGGTTGGGAGCTGGATGTTGCCCGCTTGCCAAACAGGTTGCGGGTGGCAAGCATATAAAGAATAGCGATTATAAGGATAGGCAGGCCAAACGGTGTAAAACTGAAGAAACTGAAACCTTCAAGACCGCGTCTGACAAGTTCCCCATGAACAATAAGGTTTGGAGGTGTCGCAACTAATGTCATCATACCGCTCATGAGTGCCGCAAATGCAAGCGGCATCATCAGTCGGCTGGCTGCGATATTGGCGTTCTGGCACATTCGCAGGACGATCGGTATGAAAATGGCAACGACACCTGTCGAGCTCATGAAACAGCCAAAACCCGCAACAAGTAGCATCAGAAGGGGAATCAGGCGTGTTTCCTGCCTGCCTGCCTTAGCGACAAGCCAGTCACCTACGCGTTGGGCAATACCTGTTCTGACAAGACCGTCACCTATGACAAAGAGCAGTGCAATAAGAATAACATTCTTGTCTGAAAATCCTGCAAGCGCTTCATCGATTGTCAGAATGCCGAATAATGGCAGGGCAGCAATCATGATAAGTGCCACAACATCCATACGAGGTTTGTTGCGGGCAAACATAATGATAGCTGCACAAAGGAGCAGAAGAACGATTGCAAGTTCACGGGTCATGGGAATAGTTTCGACCAAAATTGTCCTGTTAAGTCAAGTTTTTGAACGAGATTACTATGCACAGCTGTGTTGCTTATATTTAAAACTGAACCAGACCATTAAGATCAGGTTCATAATGTTTCTGTATTTAAGGTAAGCAGTTCAACATTCTTCAGCCGTAATTTGGTTACATGGATAGCGTCTAAGCTGGCGTTCATCTCTTGGGCCAGCATTTGTTTTTGTTTCCGCTTACATGTCCAGTTTTGTCAGCATATTAAAGGATAGCATTGTCGGTCGTATGCTGTTTCAGTGGAAACGGCCGATCGTGCCGAGCAATATTGCCTTGCGCAATAGTCTGAGTATCGTCCTTCCCTTAGGCATATGTATCGCGCTGGGACATCCTGTCATTGGTATGGCTATCGCATCGGGCGCAATGAATGTTGTTTTCTCTGATCGACCGGGGCCATATAAGTTGCGGCTGGAGCGAATGTTATTTGCTTCACTCGGTGTTGCGATATCAGCTTTTGCCGGCTTTTCTCTGGGGGCATATGAGTGGCTGATTATGCCCGTTATCGCTTTTTGGGCATTTGGTTGCGCCATGCTGGTCTGTCTTGGACCGGCAGCAGCACAGGTCGGCTCAGGGGCGCTGGTGGTTCTGGTTATTACATCTACTCGTCCCACTCCCTTCTGGGATGCTTTAGGGGCTGCAGGTCTCTTCTTTGCGGGTGGGTGTATTGCAACTTTATTTGCCATTATGGCCTGGCCGCTTTTGCGATATCGGCCTGAGCGAATGGCAGTTGCCGATGTCTATCGCCAATTATCTGAACTTGCCCGTGACCGCTCCTCTACGATGTCAGCTCTTCCGGTAACCGAAGCGCTGAATGATGTGCAGGATCTTCTTCTTGGCAAACATCATGCCAATGGCCGGGCGATGGAAGCTTTTTATGTTCTGACACAATTGGCTGAACGTATCCGTATGGAAATTCTGGTTCTGCTTGATCAGCGCAGTCGTCTTGATTGTCCTGATTTGCAGGAAGTTTTGAAACAGGCAGCTATTGTTCTGCGTGGTATCTCAGTAGCTCTGTATCGGGCACGTCCGCCTCAGGCTGCAGAAGTGGCATTGAAAGCGTTTGAAGAAGCTGTTCGTAAATTTGATCAGACATGCCAGACAACAGGTGATGTTCAGCAATGGAGTGCGCGACATATTGCAGATGCGCGTGCTCTTGGCTTGTCGGGGCAGCTGCGTGCTGCTGTTCGAAATTCAAATTATGCGGGCAGTCTTGGTGAAGAACGTGCGCAGTTGAAAGAAGCTCAGCTGCCTCGTAGCCTTCAGACCGGTGATCCAATCAGCATTCTGCGTGCGAACCTGTCATGGTCATCCGTTGCTTTCCGCCACGCTATTCGCTGTGTTGTATGTATGCTGGCCGCTGTTGCAGTTTATGTTTACTTCGATCTGCCACAAGGCTACTGGCTCCCAATGACAACAGCGGTTGTTCTGAAACCTGAATTTGGAAATACATTCAGTTTCGGCCTTTTAAGGACATTAGGCACTTTCCTTGGAGCAATTGTTGCGACGGCTATTATGGCACTTGGATTTACAGGCCCTCTCCAGATTGTTGTACTGATTGGGATATTATATTTTGCATTCCGTCGTATGGTCACGATTCATTATGGCATTGCCATCAGTCTTCTGACGGCTGTGGTTGTCTTGCTTTTATCTCTGGAAGGCTTCCCACCAGAAGAGGCGATTATTGATCGTGGTTTATGCACCCTGTTGGGGTCTCTGGTCGCAATTGTAACCTATCTGTTATGGCCGACTTGGGAGCGGGGCAGGGAGCGTGGTATGATTGCCGATATGCTTGCAGCCTACAGTCAGTATTTCCAGGCCGTTTTGTTTGATGATGACAGGTTATGCTATGAAGCGCGCGTTACAGCCCGCTATCGGCGAACCAACGTCATTGCGTCCCTTGAGCGCCTGCGTAATGAGCCCAATAATATTGAGCGGGTTAAACGGGCAGAGTCGATCTTTGCAACATCATTGCTGTACACGCGGGCGGCCCTTGCATTTGAGGCTGCCATGGATGATCACCCGGATAAACATATTCTCAAGGCGCCACATGCCCGTGAACTGGGAGATATTATTGTGCAGGCAATGATGGAGATGTCACATGCCGTACGCGAGAACCGTGCTCCAGTTATGCTGATTGACTTGAGAAAATGTTATCGAAATCTTGTGCTTGAGCTGGAGCAGAATGGTGATGACAAGGACTTCCTTGCTCTCAGTTTTCTGGATACCTGTGACCGGATGATCAACAGTGTCAATACATTGAGTTATATTCTCTCAAATCCTGAGCATCCCACAATAGACCATGTGGCGGCAGTTGCCTGAAGACTTATTACCTGCAGTTGTTATTGATGAATTCACTGGCTTTTTTGATACGAAGCGTAAAAAACTCTGAAGAAAAACCGCCAACTTTATCTGAGTGGCCACAGCGTTTCAGATAAGGGTATGAGTTTGCTGCGAGATTAAGAAAATCTCTATAAGCGCTACAGGTCTCAGACAGCGGCTGGGATTGAGTTCCGCCAAAGGTGCCCATTCTTTGCATTGTTCGCAAAAGTTCTGTTTCTACCTGCTCCAGATTATCACCACAGCGGTTGTCTTCAGGAGATGATCTGAGGTAAGGGATAGTGATAACAGCAATGAGGCCAAAGATCGCAAGTATTATGGCGGGGAAAAAATTTCTGAAATAAATGTAGGCCAGAATTATTTGATCTTTAAAACGCAATTCATGCCCCTTAGAGTCTAAAATAATGGCAGTTACATTTATAATCTTATAATGTTAGATCAAATTTCGTTAATTGGGAATAGAAAAGATTATGCTTGAAGGTTTGCAACCGGCTCGGCCGACACACATCTTACGTCTGACAACGACCGAAAAGGCTGCACGGACAATTACGGATTTGCTGGGTGAGGTTTTTGATCCGGGCGAGACTGCTGTTGCCTCTTTTGAGACGGTAGATGACGGCCCTTGGTTGTTTGAAGCTTATTTCTCTCGTCAGCCTGATGAAAACGCAATTCGTGATTTGATCCGACCTTATGTTGGAGATGAAGCTGATCAGGCCGTCTTCACAACGATTGACCAGAAAGATTGGGTTGCAGCCTCCCTTGAGGGGCTTGTGCCTGTCAGGGCCGGGCGCTTTCTCATTCATGGTGCACATGATCGCGATAAAGTTCAGGAAAATGATTGGGCAATTGAGATTGAAGCTGCTCTTGCCTTTGGCACTGGGCACCATGGAACAACGCATAGCTGCCTGATGGCACTTTGGGATGAACTGAAGATACGCAAACCTAAAAATGTTCTCGATGTTGGCACAGGCACAGGTATTCTTGCTTTTGCTGCTGCAAAGGCCTTGCGTCAGCCAATTGTTGCCGGTGATATTGACCCGATTGCTATTGAAGTTGCCAAAGAGAACGCCAAACTCAATGGTATTGCGCCATGGATTCAGTTCTATGTTGGGCCAGGTACACGCAGTCCGTTAGCTCATCGTCAAGGACACTTTGATCTTGTCATGGCCAATATCCTTGCCAAGCCTCTGCGCATGTTGGCACCTGATCTGGCGTTTGTTGCGAGCAAGGACGCTACGCTGATTTTATCAGGACTGCTGACAAATGATGTTGCAGGTATTCTGTCAGCCTATGCTGCTCAGGGTTTCCATCTGCAGCGCCGTTATGATCTGGATGGCTGGGTGGCTCTGGTGATGAAGGTTGGCGGACAGCACGAAGTTCCGAATAGATAATCTTAGGAGCGCGACGTTCTGTACATTTTTCCGTGATTGCTGTTTAGGAGAAAGCTCTGCTAAGCTCAGCTTCTCCTAATGGTAAATTTAGCTGGAATGTCAGGACGAAATGATGGCTGCTCAGAATCACGTACACGAGAAACCGTCCGCTGATCGGATCAATACTGTCGTTAGTGAACTCCAGACAATGTTTGGGGATCGTCTGACAACCAATATGACGGTACGTGAGCAGCACGCCAATACTACGACATGGGTGAAACCTCAGCCGGCTGATGCGGTCGTTTATCCTGAAACAACGGAAGAGGTTTCTTCCATTGTTAAGCTCTGTGCAGCTAACCGCGTTCCGGTTATTCCCTTTGGAACCGGGACATCTTTCGAGGGGCATGTGAATGCACCTTATGGTGGTATCTGTGTTGATACCAGCCGTATGAACAATATCCTTGATATCTACGCTGAAGATTTAAACTGCCGTATTCAGCCCGGTGTAACCCGTGAAGAGCTGAATGATTATCTCAGGGATAAAGGATTGTTCTTCCCGATTGACCCCGGTGCGAATGCTGCAATTGGCGGTATGGTTGGGACACGTGCTTCGGGAACAAATGCTGTTCGCTATGGCACGATGAAAGACAATGTCCTGTCTCTGACCGTTGTCCTGCCTAATGGTGATATCGTTAAAACTGCAAGCCGAGCCAAGAAATCATCAGCTGGTTATGATCTGACACGTTTGTTCGTTGGTTCAGAAGGAACTCTGGGGATTATTACCGAGATTGTTCTTAAGCTGCATGGGCAGCCTGAGGCCATCTCGGCGGCAATATGCCCATTCCCAACAGTGAAACATGCCTGTGATGCGGTCATTGCTGCCATTCAATACGGAATTCCGGTTGCCCGTATGGAGTTGATGGATGAGTTCACAGTTCGATCTCTGAATGATTATTCAAAGCTTGATCTTCCTGTCTCGCCATTACTTCTGCTTGAATTTCATGGGACTGAACCCAGCGTAAAAGAACAGGCTGAGTTATTTGGTGAGATTGCAGCTGAATATGAAGGCGGCCCATTCTCATGGACGGTAAAGCCGGAAGAGCGCTCCAAGCTCTGGAAAGCACGTCATGACGCATTCTGGGCTGTTAAGCTGCTGCGTCCCGGTGTCAAAGATGTGCCGACCGATATCTGTGTGCCGATTTCCCGCTTGGCAGAATGTGTTGATGAAACACGGCGTGATCTTGATGAAAGCAATCTGCTTGGGCCAATTTTTGGTCATGCGGGTGATGGAAATTTCCATATTAATCTGCTGATTGACATGGATGATGCTGATGAAGTTGCCCGGATGAAAGCTTTCATGGAACGCATGGTTCATCGTGCCATTGATATGGAGGGCACCTGTACGGGTGAGCATGGCATCGGGCAGGAAAAGCGGAAGTATCTTGAAATTGAATATGGCCGGGAGGCACTTGATCTGATGCTGACAATCAAGAAGGCCATTGACCCGCTGAATATCATGAATCCGGGTAAGATTGTGACCTGGCAGGAAAAATAAGTATACGCAGAATGGCCTCTTATGAGGCCGTTTTATTTCTCAGACTGTTGTGCTGTCTCTAATTTCTGTTTGAGATTTTCCAGAACGTAAACCCGGATGGCAGATGAGAGGTTTTGTTCACCACGGCTGGAATCTATTTGTGAAATCAAAGCCCGAACAGAAATGTTCCGCTCTTCCGAGATTGACTTAAGAGCATTCCAGAAGATTTCTTCCAGAGAGAAGCTGGTCTGGTGGCCGGCAATTGAGATTGAGTGCTTAACGATATGGGCACCCTTCATTTGTCACCCTTATCTTCACGCTTATGACCATCAATAAACTTGGCTGCTTTTTCTTCCAGAAGTTTAGCTTTTTCACGCTCAGCTTTGGTTCTTCCAAAAAGAATGCGGTTTTGCTCAGCTTTCGCTTCTTTTTCAGTTTTTTCTTTTCTTTTGCGTACCTGACGCAGATTTATGATCTCAGCCATTTCTTTAACTTAGATAGGGGAGGGCTGGTGCCCTCCCGCTGAATGCTATTACTTCGGACCAAGCATATCTTCCGGACGGACGACTTTGTCAAAGTCTTCTGCAGAGACAAAACCGGATTTGATAGCTTCTTCGCGTAATGTGGTTCCATTCTTGTGAGCTGTCTTGGCAATCTTGGCTGCATTATCGTAGCCAATTGATGGTGCAAGAGCTGTCACCAGCATGAGGGACCGTTCAAGAAGTTCTTCAATCCGGTCTGTATTCGCTTCAATGCCTTCAACACAGTGATCAGCAAAGCTGATGGCGGCATCGCCGAGAATACGGATTGATTGCAGAGCAGCATTGACCATGACAGGACGGAAGACGTTCAGTTCAAAGTGGCCCTGACTTCCGGCAAACATGATCGTTGCATTGTTACCGGCAACCTGTGTGCAGACCATGGTCAAAGCTTCACACTGGGTTGGATTGACCTTACCCGGCATGATCGATGAGCCTGGCTCATTCTCTGGCAAGGACAATTCACCAAGGCCGGAGCGTGGGCCGGAACCAAGGAAACGGATATCATTGGCGATCTTGAACAGACCAGAGGCAAGGCTGGCCAGAGCACCATGTACAAAAACCAGACCATCATTACAGGCAAGAGCTTCAAACTTGTTTGGTGCTGTAACGAATGGTAGACCTGTGAGCTTGGCAACGCGTTCTGCAAATTTCTCGGCAAAGCCAACCGGGGCATTGAGGCCCGTTCCAACGGCTGTACCGCCTTGAGCGAGCGCTAAAATGCTGGGAAGTGCTTCTTCAATACGCTGAATGCCGAATTCAACCTGCTTCACATAACCTGAGAATTCCTGTCCCAGAGTGACGGGGGTTGCATCCTGTGTATGTGTACGGCCGATCTTGATGATCTTGGCAAATTCCTTTGCCTTCTTATCAAGAGACTTATGCAGATGCTTCAGGGCAGGGATAAGCTGTTCACTGATTTCGCGGGCAACAGCGATGTGCATTGCTGTTGGGAAAACGTCATTTGAAGACTGTGAGCGATTGACGTGATCATTCGGGTGAACAGGCTTCTTGGAGCCAAGCTCTCCGCCCAGCTTCAGGTTTGCAAGGTTAGAGATAACCTCGTTGACGTTCATATTTGTCTGAGTACCAGAACCTGTCTGCCAGATAACAAGTGGAAACTCATCAGCGTATTCACCCTTAACAATTTGCGCTGCAACCTCAGAAATTGTCTTGGCAAGATTTGGGTCAAGGTTGCCACTTTCAGCATTGACCTCAGCTGCGGCTTGCTTGACGAGGGCAAGGGCGCGGATCAAAGGCTGGGGCATCTTTTCGCCGCCAATTTTGAAGTTTTGAAGTGAACGCTGGGTCTGTGCACCCCAGTAGTGATCGCTGGGAACTTCGATTGGGCCGAACGTATCAGTTTCAGTACGCATTGCAGACGACATGATTTCCTCTCCGTAACAAACGGCGTTGATATCGCATCGATTGCTCTATCAACCCCCAAGCCCTGAACAGGCTGTGCTGATTACTTCAATCAGGTTATGGGCTTGTACCCCCGTCATCATCTGATGACTAGTATCATAAGGGTTTCTTTTGACGTGTTTTGTCATGGAAAGCAGTCTTGTTCTCACCCGCTAAATATGGGTGAGAGAGCCTCTAGTCCATGCATTACAATGCGTTTGCCGCCTTTGATCTGATAAAGGCCAGCTCCTTATGGTTGAAAAGACTAGTCTTTTGTCTAAGCTTATTTCTTGCGGAAAGCGTCAAGGCTGATTACTTCAGCATCGGCTTTTGAAGCATCTTTATCCGCTTCTTCCTTTACCTTCTCACCATCAGTCTCTGACTGAGCGATTGTTTCTTTATCACTTTTGGTTGAAGCGTTCTCTTTTTCCTGCTGGAGGCGGCGGGCAAATTCGGTTTCGAGCTGAATTGTTTCGGCGCTCTCGCCTTCATCATCCTCAAGCTCATCGTCATCATTGTTAAACTTGAGACCAAACTGTACGGATGGGTCAAAGAAGCCGGTCAGGGCATCATAAGGAATGTGTAGCCGTTCTGGAATATTTGAGAAGGAAAGGCCAATCTCAAAAGCATTTTCGCCAACATGCAGATCCCAGAACTGATGTTGTACGACAATCGTCATTTCCTGTGGGTACTTTTCAAGCAATCTGCTGGAAATATGAACGCCAGGATGGCCAGTATAGAAAGACACATAAAAGTGGTGATCGCCGGGCAGGCCATTTTTTGCAGCATCAGAAAGAACCTTGCGAACGACACCCTTCAGTGCATCCTGAACGAGAAGGTCGTAGCGTATCAGGTCTGTTGCCATAAAAAGTCCCCGCGATTCTAAAAGTGCCTGATAATTAAAGTGGAGGCTTCTGTTGCCAGGCGCCTCCGAGCCCCGCCTAACGGTGCAACCCGCTAGGACTTTGAATCGACTTTAGGTACCGCTTACGCAGCAACTGCAGCCGGAGCATAGTTGTCGTTTGCAACTATTGGTTAGCCCGATAACGGTGGTACAATGCCGGGCAAAAGCACACCCTTTACACCCTCGTCGATCCTATTTCGCCCCCGCCAAAACCCATTTAATCTTATGGGCTTTGGTGGAGGCGCCGGGTACCGCCCCCGGGTCCGATAGGTTTATTACGATGACCATTTATCGCCATAGTCAGCCCGAAAGCTGACCCCTTCAATATAATAGCCCCCAGCGCCAATGGAAAGGGCGAAAGGCACAGAATACAAATTTAGTCCGTGAAAACGATAACAGGCCGGGGAATAGTCCTGACAAATTCCTTCGCGGGCTTGCTGTTGGGCCATTGGCATTCTATCTGTTTATGGGTTCATTATAAGTTTATGGAGATTCGCTGCCGATGCAGCGGAAAAGAGATTATGCAACAATATCATCAGTTGCTTGAGCGCATTCTGGACGAGGGCGTTCGCAAAACAGACCGGACCGGGACAGGAACAATATCTGTTTTCGGCCATCAGATGCGTTTTAATCTGAACGACGGTTTTCCGCTGGTGACAACCAAGAAACTGCATCTTCGCTCAATCATTCATGAGCTTTTATGGTTCCTCAAAGGTGATACAAACATTGGTTATCTCACGGATAACAATGTCACTATCTGGGATGAATGGGCCGATGAGCAAGGCAATCTTGGCCCGGTATATGGCAAGCAGTGGCGGTCATGGGCAAAGCCTGATGGCGGCACTGTTGACCAGATAAGCTGGGTTTTAAATGAAATCCGCAACAATCCGGATTCCCGCCGTCTTGTCGTTTCAGCGTGGAACCCCGCTGATCTGGACAAAATGGCGCTTGCTCCGTGTCACTGCCTGTTCCAGTTTTATGTGGCTGATGGCAAGCTGTCATGTCAGCTTTACCAGCGTTCGGCAGACGTCTTTCTCGGCGTGCCTTTTAATATCGCGTCTTACGCTCTGCTGACCCATATGATTGCTCAATCAGTTGGCTTGGGTGTTGGTGATTTCGTTCACTCTTTTGGCGATGCCCATCTTTACATCAATCATCTTGAGCAGACGAAACTGCAATTGAGCCGTGATTTCCGGCCTTTGCCTACTCTCAGGTTAAATCCGGATGTGAAGAACCTGTTTGATTTCAAATTCGAAGATATTGAAATTGAAGGATATGATCCGCATCCGGTCATTAAGGCGCCGATTGCAGTATAATATTCTGCGTCTCTAAGAGGTGCATCCTTAATTTAAATAGGAACAGATATATGACTTTGCCGCTCTTTATCGTTGTTGCCGCTGCTGACAACGGTATCATTGGTAGCGACAACCAGCTGATATGGCATATTAAAAGTGACTTGAAGCACTTCAAGGAACTAACCCTTGGCAAACCCATGATTATGGGACGCAAGACTTATCAATCGATCGGTAAACCATTGCCAGGGCGCACAACAATTGTGCTCACGAGAGACGCAGGCTTCGCGGATGAGGTGCGCCCATTAGGCGTTGAAACCGCTGACAGCTGGGAAAAGGCAGTTATTCTTGCTCAGGATGCTGGTCGGCAAATGGGGGCAGACGGCATTGCTATTGTCGGTGGTGCAGAGATTTATGCCCTGTCTTTGCCCGATGTTCAGGCCATTCATCTGACAGAAGTTCATGCAACACCTGAAGGTGATACGCGTTTCCCGGAATTTGATCGCGAGCAGTTTTCAGAAAGCTACCGTGAAGAGCATAAAGCTTCTGACGGTGACGAATATGACTTTTCGTTTGTCGGGCTTGTACGAAATAACTTCACTAAATCTTGAATTCCGGTTCAGGATTCCCCACTTGCACATTAGGTGTAAATGCTTGAAAGATAAGATTCAAAACTAGGACAAGTCTTTCAAGCGTAAACATTCGGTAGATGACCCGTCAAAAGGCTCATATGCTGAAGACCAGTTTCATGCCATTGCGGCATAGGCTTATGCCTTGCACACTAACGGATGAGGAACGGCGATAGATGCCTTGGAGTAACCAAAGCGGTGGCCCTTGGGGCCAAAAAGGCGGATCAGATAAAGGGGATAAGACCCCTTGGGGATCCGGAGGCAATGGCGGTAATAATGGTGGAGGCGGTAATAACAATCAGCCACCTAATCTGGAAGAACTTATTCGTCAAAGTCAGGATAAGCTGAAAAATATTTTCGGCGGTAGCGGTGGCGGCCGTAATGGCGGCACCCCTGCAAAGCCATCTCTGGGTGGCAAAGGCGCTTTGTTTATCGTTTTAGCAGCTGTTGTTGTCTGGCTGCTGACAGGTATTTATACCGTTCGCCCGACTGAAATGGGCGTAAACATGATTTTTGGCCGTTACACTGGCTCTACAGGTGAAGGTCTGAACTATAACCTGCCGTATCCTATTGGTCAGGTTATCAAGCAGGACGTGACGACACAGCGCCGGACTGAGATTGGTCTGGGTAACCGTGATCAGCGTAATACACTTGGTGAAAGCCTGATGCTGACTGGTGACGAAAACATCGTCGATGTTTCGTTCTTCGTTATCTGGCAGGTTGATTCTGCGAATGTTGATAAATACACATTTACGTTGGCAGACCCGGCAGAAACCGTAAAGGTTGTTGCTGAAAGTGCCATGCGTGAAGTTATTGGCCGCAGCAACATTCAGTCAATCATTACAACGACTGATCAGAGTGCCACAGCCCAGAAGGTTCAGGATACCATTCAGCAGGCTCTTGATAGCTATGGTGCCGGTATTCTTGTTCGTGCTGTTCAGGTCAGTGCTGCGGTACCACCGGCACAGGTCCGTGAAGCCTTCATGGATGTGAACGCTGCGCAGCAGGATGCCGTTCGTGCACAGAACGATGCAGAACGTGACGCCAGCCAGATCGTGCCAAAAGCACGCGGTGAAGCAGCTGAGATTATTCAGAAAGCAGAAGGTTACAAAGCGCAGATGGTTGCAGAAGGTACCGGTCAGGCCGTTTACTTCAAAGATCTCTATGCTGCCTATGCAACAGCTCCGGATATCATCCGTCAGCGTATTTTCCTTGAGACCATGGAAAATGTTCTGAAAGATTCAAACAAGGTCATTCTTGATCAGAAAGCTCAGGGTGCAGGGGTTCTTCCATTGCTGCCACTAGCCCAGCCGGACGCACGCAAGTAAGGAGCGAACCATGAGAAACTCAACAATTCCCGGGATTGCCCTGATTGCTCTTGTTATTCTTGGCTTCATTGGCATCAACTCCGTCTATGTTGTACGCCAGACGGAATACGCACTCGTTCTGCGGTTTAACGCTGTTCGTGCAACAGCAACAAACCCAGGTCTACACTTCAAGATGCCATTCATCGATAACGTTCACTTCTTTGAAAAACGTGTCATGAGTCTGGCTCTGCCATTGCAGAATATTCTCTCGATTGACCGTCAGTATCTTGATGTTGATGCATTCGTTCGCTTCCAGATTACGGATCCTCTGAAGTTCTATCAGGGTGCAACGAATATGGATCGTGCGAAGCATTTGCTGACAGGATTTGCGAACTCTGCCATGCGTCAGATTCTTGCAAGTTCTTCACGTGATGCGATTGTGCGGACAAACCGCTCAAACCTGATGAAGAACATTCAGGATCAGATGAAGATGGAAGCTGCTTCCATTGGTGTTCGCATCGTGGACATGCGTTTGACACGCGTTGATCTGCCAACTGACAACAGTAAGGCTGTGTTTGAACGAATGGTGTCTGAGCGTCGTCGTGAAGCTGCGGATATCCGTGCTCAGGGTGATCAGAAAGCTCAGATTATTCGGGCGAAAGCTCAGCGCGATGCAACGGTTATCATCGCTGAAGCTAACCGCCAGTCTCAGGAACTGCGTGGTCAGGGCGATGCCGAGAAGAACCGTATTCTTGCTGAAGCTTTTGGTCAGGATGCCGAGTTCTTTAACTTTATCCGTTCAATGCAGGCCTATCAGGCAGGCTTTACTGCCGATAAAACCAACATGGTTCTGAGTCCGGATTCTGAATTCTTCCGGTATTTCCGCGATCCAAAGGGTGGTGGTAAGCCTGCCACTCCAAAACCTGTTCCAGCACAGCCTGCACCTGCAGCCGGCCAATAAGCTGGCCTGCGAGCATATCGCTTAAGCTATGATGGATTTACTGACTGCCCTCGGTCTCGTTCTGGTGATCGAGGGTATTTTATTTGCAGCTTTCCCTATGATTACCAAACGCTCTATGCGTGTGGTGTCGCATACGCCGGCCGACCAGCTTCGTTATGCTGGAATAATCGGAGCAATTATTGGTGTCGCTATCGTGTATGCCGTTAAAAGCTTATGAAACACGGATCTCTCGTAGCTGAATACGTTATGCTTTCCACCAGCTGTACGTAATATTACAAGTCTTTAACTTGCAAAGTTGTTCTAAAGACAAATAATAACACGTGATGAGAATAGAATATTCGGCTAGCGTGAATTACGCAGCCGTAATTAATTTATTTTAAGTAAGAAGGAACGCAGATGTCTCGACTTCTGGATTATCCGACACGTTCAAGCCGTTTACTTGCAAAACAGGCTTTTGCCATTGCTATGGCTTTCATGATCACACTCAGCTCTGGTGTTGCTTTTGCACGCAGTGGGCCTGAGTCTTTTGCTGATCTGGCAGAAAAGGTTATGCCGGCTGTTGTTAATATCTCGGCTTCAACAACCGTTGATAACAAGAGTGAAAGCAAGAAGTTTTCCATGCCGCAAATGCCGCGTGGAACACCATTTGACGATTTGTTTGAAGAGTTCTTCAAGCGCCGTGGAATGGGTGAGGGCATGCGTCCACGCCGTTCAAATTCACTTGGTTCGGGCTTCATCATTGATGCCTCTGGTATCGTTGTGACCAATAACCACGTGATCGGTGATGCCAATGACATCACAGTTATTCTACATGATGGTACACGCCTGAAAGCTGAAATCGTCGGTAAAGACTCGAAGGTTGATCTGGCCGTTCTGAAAGTTAAATCAGATAAGCCGCTTCCCTTCGTAAAGTTTGGTGATTCCGACAAGCTGCGTGCTGGTGACTGGGTGATTGCAATCGGTAATCCATTTGGCCTCGGCGGAAGTGTGACCGCTGGTATCGTTTCTGCCCGTGGCCGTGATATCGGTTCCGGCAGCTATGATGACTATATCCAGACAGACGCAGCCATCAACAAGGGCAACTCCGGTGGTCCTCTGTTCAATGCAGATGGTGATGTTGTCGGTATCAATACTGCTATTCTGTCCCCATCAGGTGGTTCAGTTGGTATTGGTTTTGCCGTTCCAACAGCTCAGGCTATGCCAGTTGTTGAACAGCTCCGTGAATTCGGTGAAACCCGTCGCGGCTGGCTCGGTGTTCGTATTCAGAATGTTGATGAAGCAACGGCTGAGGCTCTTGGTCTCGACAAGGCAAAGGGTGCTCTCATTGCTGGCGTTGAAGACAAGGGACCTGCAAAACCAGCTGGCATTGAAGTTGGTGATGTCATCGTCCGCTTTGATGGCAAGGATGTAAAAGATATCCGTGATCTGCCACGTCTGGTTGCTGCAACACCGGTTGGTAAAGCTGTCGATGTTGTTGTTGTTCGCAAAGGTAAGGAAGAGACCAAGAAAGTAACGCTCGGTCGTCTCGAAGATGGTGAGAAGGCTGCTGGTGGTGATAAGCAGGATGCTAAGCCACAGGTCAATGATACACTCGGTCTTGAACTGACAGCTCTGAATGTAGAACTTCGTGCCCGCTACAACATCAAGGATGATGTCAAAGGTGTTCTGATCACTCAGATTTCAGATGATTCAGTGGCTGCTGACAAGCCAATCCGTCCGGGCGACATCATTGTCGAAGTTGGTCAGGAAGCTGTTTCTTCTCCAGCTGATGTTGGCAAACGTATCGAAGCCGTAAAGAAGAGTGGCAAGAAGTCTGTGCTTCTTCTGCTGGCGAACGGTCAGGGCGAAGTCCGCTTCGTTGCTCTGCCACTGAAGTAAAATGACATAGTCTTAAATTTAAAAGGGCAGCTGAGAGGCTGCCCTTTTTTTATTCTAGGGTTATCAGAAATAGTTCTACTCATTCCGATACGTCATCTAGAGTTCTGTGACGATATCCTGCGATTCATACCCTTGAATATAGATGAGGGCAGAGAGATCGCTGTAGTTGATGCGGGCATGAGCAGCCTTTGCAACAGCAGGCTTTGCATGATAGGCAATGCCAATTCCGGCTTCCTGCAACATGGCAAGGTCGTTGGCGCCGTCTCCGACTGCCATTGTATCTTCTTTTCCAAGGCTAAACTGAGAGCGTAGCTCAACCAGAGTTGCCAGCTTGGCTTCTTTCCCGATGATCGGGTCATCAACCTGTCCGACCAGTTTACCATCCGTAACGATCAGCGTGTTTGAACGGTGCTCATTAAAGCCAATCATGGCACCAATTTCGCTTGTGAAGAGGGTGAAGCCCCCTGAAACCAGACAAGTGTAAGCGCCGTTCTTTCGCATGGTGCGGACAAGTTCTTTGCCGCCTGGAGTTAAAATTAGGCGTTTCTCGATAATCTCGCCAACAACGGAAATGGGTAAATCTTTCAATAATGCAACGCGTTCACGTAAAGCTGGTTCAAATGCAATTTCTCCGCGCATGGCGCGTTCTGTTATGTCGGAAACCTTTTCTTTCAGGCCAACAAAATCTGCAAGCTCATCAATGCATTCCTGCCCGATCATGGTTGAATCCATATCAGCGAGAAAGAGCTTCTTGCGGCGATTGGCAGCTTTTTGAACAATCACATCAATAGGTGCAGAGCCTAAAGCCTCTCTGATGGCAACCTCCACTCTGCTAATATCATCTGAAACAGAAAGTGGAATGTCAGCAGCAATTCCCTCAGCAAGCCAGATTGCCTCTTGCTTTTCACCCAATGTTTGCCGCACAAGCGCAACAAGGTTATTTTCCAAAACTGGATTTTTAGGGTTGGATACGAGCGTAGCGACGAGAGACATGGGCTGGACCTGTCAAAGGGAGCAACAATAAATCATGATCGACGCTGTTCTCATTGCAGGGCCGACAGCATCTGGCAAATCTGCCATTGCATCCCGACTGGCAGAGTTGTTCGACGGGGTGGTTATAAATGCTGACTCTATGCAGGTCTATTCCGATCTGAGAATTATTACGGCACGTCCGACTATTGAAGAAGAGGCACAGGTACCTCATCGGTTATATGGCACGGTTGATGGTGCTGTGAACTATTCTGTTGGACATTACCTTAAAGATATTGAAGCTGTGCTTGGTGAAACTAGGCAGGCAAAGAAGCTGGCCATCATTATTGGGGGGACAGGGCTTTATTTTAAAGCGCTTCTGGAAGGGCTGTCTGCAGTACCTCCTGTGCCTGATGAGGTGCGTGAGACCGTCAGAAAACTATCAGAAGAGTTAGGTCAGGATGCTCTGTATCGCTATCTTGCTGAGCGTGACCCTGAAGGTGCAAAACGTTTGCAGCCAGCGGACAGTGTGCGGGTTCAAAGAGCGCTAGAGGTATTCAAGGCAACAGGCCGGACATTGTCATCCTTCCACGATGAACGTGTGCCGGGATTGTTGTCCCAAGCCAATGTCATAAAAGCTTTTCTCAATCCTGATCGTGAAAAACTGAAGAGCACAATTGATCTCCGCTTTGAAAAGATGATGGATAAGGGAACTCTGGATGAAGTCCGCGTTCTGAAAGAGCGTAATCTCGACCCGATGTTACCCATTATGCGTGCCCATGGCGTGCCGGGTTTAATCGACTATCTGAATGGCTTATGCTCACTGGCAGATGCCGTTATTCGCGGGCAGGCAGATACACGGCGTTATTCTAAAAGACAATTCACCTGGTTCCGCCATCAGATGTCCGATTGGCAGTGGCTTTCACCGGAGGTCGCAATGTCACATCTGGAGAACGCATTGAAAATAAAGGAATATTGAAAAAATATTAGCGCTATGATCAAAAAGTAATGATTTTCGCTTGACCCGTTTTAAACAAATCGCTACGTTTCCACGCAACTTTAATTCTCAGAGCGGCAAAAATGCGCATTGTTCTTATCGTGATTAGAAAGCCATCGACGGAGCGGGTGTGACCCGAAACTCTGGCGGTGGCGTGTAGGCTCCTCTTAGGGGCCTTTTTTATTGGCTAAATCAATACTGATAGATGATAAGACAAGCAGGAAAAGAGGACGGAGCGGACAATGAGCGAGACGATGACCGGAGCCGAAATGATTATAGAAGCCTTGGTTGACCAAGGTGTTGAAGTGATATTCGGTTACCCCGGGGGCTCCGTGCTACCTATCTATGACGAGTTGTTCCAGCAGAACAAAATCCGCCATATCCTCGTTCGTCATGAGCAGGCTGCTGTCCATGCTGCTGAGGGGTATGCCCGTTCAACGGGTAAGGTTGGCTGTGTTCTGGTTACTTCCGGTCCCGGTGCGACCAATGCTGTCACAGGGCTGGCCGATGCCATGCTCGACTCTATCCCGATCGTTTGTCTCTCGGGACAGGTTCCGACACATCTGATTGGGTCTGATGCGTTTCAGGAATGCGATACCGTTGGCGTTACACGTCACTGCACAAAGCATAACTATCTGGTCAAAAAGATCGAAGATCTGCCGCGCGTTCTTCATGAGGCCTTTTATGTTGCTGCAAACGGCCGCCCCGGGCCTGTTGTTGTTGATTTGCCGAAAGATATTCAGTTTGCAAAGGGGCAGTATGCTCCACCAGCAGATAACAAGCATAAGACCTATAAGCCCATTTTGAAGGGTGATATGCAGCGTATTGAGGCGGCAGTTGACCTGATGATTTCAGCAAAGCGCCCAATCCTGTATACAGGTGGTGGGGTCATCAATTCCGGTCCTAGAGCTGCAGAGCTTTTGCGTGAACTGGCCCATATGACAGGATTTGCAGTTACATCAACCTTGATGGGGCTCGGAGCTTATCCTGCTTCTGATCCGCAATTTCTGGGTATGCTGGGTATGCACGGTACCTTTGAGGCTAATAATGCCATGCATGATTGTGATGTTATGGTTGCAATCGGTGCACGGTTTGATGATCGTGTCACGGGACGGCTGGATGCCTTTGCTCCGGGTTCAAAGAAGATTCATATTGATATTGACCCGTCTTCAATCAATAAGAATGTCCGCGTTGATATCCCGATCCTCGGTGATTGTGCGCATGTTCTTGAAGACATGATCTCTGTCTGGAAAAGCAAAAATCCGCAGCAGGATAAGTCAGCTATGAAGGCTTGGAATGCGCAGATTGAGCAGTGGCGCAGTCGCAACTGTCTTGCCTATCATAATTCCAAAGATGTCATTAAGCCTCAATACGCGTTGCAGCGTTTGCAGGAGCTGACAAAGGATCGTGATACTTATTTCACAACTGAAGTTGGCCAGCATCAGATGTGGGCAGCACAGTTTCTGAAGTTTGAAGAGCCAAACCGGTTTATGACTTCAGGTGGTCTGGGAACCATGGGTTATGGCTTCCCGTCAGCTGTTGGTGTCCAGCTGGCCCATCCAGAGGCCCTCGTTATTGATATTGCCGGTGAAGCCTCCATTCAGATGAATATTCAGGAGCTGTCGACTGCCATGCAGTTTATGCTGCCGGTTAAGATATTCATTCTGAATAACCAGTACATGGGTATGGTTCGTCAGTGGCAGGAGCTGCTGCATGGTGGCCGGTACTCGCATTCCTACAGTGAATCTTTGCCTGACTTCGTGAAGCTTGCTGAGGCTTATGGTGCAGTTGGTATTCGCTGCGATAATCCGGAAAATCTTGATGCGTCTATCATGCAGATGATTGATACGAACAAGCCGGTTATCTTCGATTGTGTTGTCGATCCGAATGAAAACTGCTTCCCGATGATCCCATCGGGTAAGGCTCATAATGATATGATCCTGGGTGATGCTGTGAAGGATATTGGTTCTATCATTGGTGAAGAAGGCAAGAAGCTCGTTTAAGAGTGGCTGATCCGCTTGGGAGGAATCAATGCCGACACTAGTTATTGGTAATAAATGTTATTCATCATGGTCCTTACGCCCTTGGCTGCTTCTGCGGCAGCTGGGAAAGGACTTTGATGAAGTCATAATTCCACTCGATACGCCGCAAACACGGGCTGAGATGCTGAAGTACAGCGAGACTGCGCGCGTCCCCGTATTGAAAGATGGTGATATAACCGTTTGGGATAGTATCGCCATTATGGAATATGCCGCAGATGCCTGGCAGTTACCTGTCTGGCCTGCAAAGCAAGCTTCTCGTGCTATGGCGCGAGCTGTTTCAGCTGAAATGCACTCTGGTTTTACAGGGCTTCGCAGCGCATGCCCCATGAACCTTGGTAAGAGATATGCCCGGAAAGATCGTGGTGCTGCGGTTGCGGCAGATGTTGCTCGTATTGAGAGTATCTTCCGCACTGCGCGTCAGGCACATCAGGCAGAAGGGCCTTTTCTGTTTGGTCAGTTCTCTGCCGCCGATGCGATGTTTGCACCCGTTGTGACACGGCTTGATACTTATAATATCCCGGTTTCTGATGATACGCGTCAGTATATGGATACAATCCTTTCCCTGCCTGCTTTTAAAGAGTGGCTGGCCGCTGGCCTGAAGGAAACATGGATTGTACCAAGTGATGAAGTTGATGAAGAACCAACCGAAATTTTGCGGAAACTGTGACGTCAGGAATGGATAGAAACATGAATGCGATGAACACCCACTATCCGGAAGCAACTTTTGAGGAGCCGATTAACCGGCACACTCTGGCGGTTATCGTTGATAACGAACCGGGGGTTCTAGCCCGTATTGCAGGAATGTTCTCTGGTCGTGGCTATAATATCGAAAGCCTGACTGTTACAGAGACAGAGCATGAGAGACATATCTCCCGTATTACAATTGTTACAGCGGGAACGCAGGCAATCATCCAGCAGATCAAGAGTCAGCTGCACAGACTTGTACCCGTTCATCGTGTCGTTGATCTGACAATGAACGGTGCGCCTATTGAGCGTGAAGTTTGTCTGGTCAAAGTCATTGGCAAGGGGGAGCATCGTGTTGAAGCTATGCGTCTTGCTTCGGCCTTTGGCGCTAAAACCCTCGATGCGACACTTGAGTCATTTATTTTTGAACTGACAGGGAATACGGATGAGGTTGATCGGTTTATTCGCATGATGACAGCCGTCGGCCTTTCTGAAGTTTCCCGTACGGGTATTGCAGCCATGGCGCGAGGAATGGCCGAGGCGTGAAGAAGCCGGTTGAAAAGAACCGGCGGTGAAAGAATTTGGCATTTTATGTCAATTTAAAGCTTGCTGATGTTGTTTTATTTTTCTAATTCAGCAAGTTTGGATTAATCATTGCGCTGAATGTTGTTTTCAGTGTGCCACAACGAGAGCTGATGCTCTCATAAGAAGAGGAAGAAACCATGCGCGTCTATTATGATCGCGATGCTGATATCAATCTGATCAAGGGCAAGAAAGTTGCTATTGTTGGTTATGGCAGTCAGGGGCACGCGCATGCTCTCAATCTGCGCGATTCCGGTGTGAAGGAAGTCGCAGTTGCTCTTCGTAAGGGCTCTTCTTCTGCAGCCAAGGCTGAGAAGGAAGGCTTCAAGGTCATGGACGTATCAGAAGCCGCAAAGTGGGCTGATGTTGTCATGATGCTGACACCTGATGAACTTCAGGGCGATATCTATCGTGATCACCTGCATGAAAACATGAAGCAGGGTGCTGCCCTCATGTTTGCTCATGGTCTGAACGTTCACTTCAACCTGATTGAACCACGTGCTGATCTTGACGTTCTCATGATTGCTCCAAAGGGTCCTGGTCACACAGTTCGCTCAGAATATCTGCGTGGTGGTGGTGTTCCAACTCTCATGGCTATCTGGCGTGATGCTTCCGGCAATGCCCATGATCTTGCCCTGTCTTACGCTTCTGCCAATGGCGGCGGCCGTGCTGGCATTATTGAGACAACCTTTAAGGAAGAGTGTGAAACCGATCTGTTCGGTGAGCAGGCTGTTCTTTGTGGTGGTCTGGTTGAACTCATCCGCGCTGGTTTCGAAACACTGACTGAAGCCGGTTATGCTCCGGAAATGGCTTACTTCGAATGTCTGCACGAAATGAAGCTGATTGTTGACCTGATTTATGAAGGCGGCATCGCCAACATGAACTACTCAATCTCCAACACAGCTGAATATGGTGAGTATGTCACTGGTCCACGCATCATCACACCTGAAACAAAGGCTGAGATGAAGCGCGTTCTCACAGACATCCAGAATGGTCACTTCACACGTGACTGGATGCTTGAAAACAAGGTCAACCAGACATCCTTCAAAGCTATTCGTGCCCGCAATGACAGTCACCCAATCGAACAGGTTGGTGCTCGTCTTCGGGACATGATGCCTTGGATCAAGGAAAAGGCTCTGGTCGACAAGAACAAGAACTAATCAGCTCCAAGGACTAATCAGTTCTGTGAGAAACCCCGCTTCATGCGGGGTTTTTTATGCCATCAGCCAGGTCAGGCCTAAGCCCGGAATGAGCAGGCCAATTGCCCAGATGATTGCCGATGCCACGTTGGCGATCATGAAAGGGATAAACGGCATTGTGAATATACCGGCAAAAAGTGGGACAACGGCTCTGAATGGACCAAAAAAACGCCCGATAAAAACAGCCCATATACCGTGTTTTTGGATGAAAGCTGAGCCTTTCTCTACCATCTGTGGGTTACGAGAAAGGGGCCAGACACGGAAGACAGCGTATTTATAATATTTGGCAATTTCGTAGGAGACCCAATCACCAAGTGTTGCGCCAAGAGCTGCTGCTCCGGCGATCGGCCAAAAGTCCAGATTTGCGGATGCAATCAGGGCACCAAGCGCCAGAAGAATTGTCGAGGCTGGTATGACAAGTGAGACAACAGCCAGAGATTCTCCAAATGCCAGTAACCCGCATACCAGAGGCGCAAGATGAGCATTATGCTGCACAAACAAGATAACCGGATCTGTGAAACTCTTGATGTCCATTGGGCCTCTGAAAACGCTGGAAGAGCAAATTCTTTTGCTTTACGCTAAAAAATACAATTGCTGAGATAATGTTCTTAGCATTAGAAAACATTGTTATTATATGTCGATACTCTAGGTAGAAGCTTCAACAGGGCTTTGTGTCTTTTCAAAGAACTTCAAAAATATATGAGTGAAATCATGAATATTCTGTCTATCCAGTCGCACGTCGCTTATGGCCATGTTGGTAATGCTTCTGCTGTTTTTCCAATGCAACGACTGGGTGTCGAAGTCTGGCCCATTCATACTGTGCAGTTCTCAAACCATACCGGTTATGGTGACTGGAAGGGCCGTGTATTTGATGGGCACTCGATCGAAGAGCTAATTGACGGAATTAGTGACCGTGGTGTCCTTGGTTCATGTGATGGTGTCTTGTCAGGCTATATGGGGTCTGCCGATATCGGGACAGCCATTTTATCTGCGGTCAGCCGGGTTAAAAAAGCAAACCCGAAAGCCTTGTATTGCTGTGATCCGGTCATTGGTGATGTTGGTCGCGGTATCTTCGTCCGTCCGGGTATTCCCGAGTTTATGCGTGATAAAGCTGTCCCGATGGCTGATATCATGACTCCAAACCATTTCGAGCTTGAGAATTTAACCGGAATGGAAGTCAAGACGATTGATCAGCTTAAGCTTGCAATCACAACTCTATCATCAATTGGCCCCAAGGTTGTTCTGGTGACATCGGTCAACACGGCAGACACTCCAAGTGATCAGATTGATCTGGTGGCTGGTGAGGGAGGCCGGTTCTGGCGCGTTCGCACACCAAAGCTTGATTTGAGCATCAATGGTGCAGGTGATGCCATTTCAGCCTTATTCTTTGTTCATTATATGCGTAGTGCTTCAGCAGGTGTCGCTGTGGCAGAAGCAGCCTCTTCTGTTTATGGGCTCCTGAAAAAGACAAAAGAAGCTGGAGCCCGTGAGATTCTGACCGTATCGGCGCAGGATGAGTTTGTAACACCAAGCAACCGCTTTGATGCCGTGGAGATATAGTGAAATGGGCTCTCGTCGTTATGTCATTCTTGATGTCTTCACCCAAAATAGCCTGACAGGTAATCCTCTGGCCGTGGTTCTTGATAGCGATGGTCTTAATGATCAGGATATGCAGGCCATTGCGCAGGAGTTTAATCTCTCTGAAACGGTCTTTGTTTTACCTGATACATCTGGGCGGAAACGTGCACAATTACGCATATTTACACCCGGTATGGAATTGCCTTTTGCAGGCCACCCAACCGTTGGGACAGCTTTTTTACTTGCGTCAATTGATCAGCAGGGTCAGCCAGGTAGTGTTGCTTTTGGGCTCGATGAGAAAATTGGTACAATCAATTGTGCTGTTGATGTTGAAAGTGCTGAAAAAGGTTTTGCCCGCTTCCGCCTGCCTCAGCACGCTGAGCGCTGGGGTGAGGGAAGAGATATTGCGGCTTGTGCCTGGGCACTTGGACTAGAGCCAAAAGATATTGGTTTTGATCGACATGAGCCAAGCCGATATACGGCTGGTGTCACATATGATTTTATCCCTGTCGTATCAGTTGAAGCTCTCTCACGGATTAAAATCAATAATGAGGCCTTTGATAAGGTCTTTGGTGATGATGGTCGTGGTTCTATTTATGCCTATAGTCGCGATGGCTCCGGGACAGACAGGCGTTTCAGGGCGAGAATGTTTACGACTGGGATGGGCTTCAGTGAAGACCCTGCAACTGGTTCAGCGGTTGCTGCTTTTACAGGTGCTTTAATGCAGTTTGAACCTATGGGAGATGGCAAACATAATTTTGCAATCGGGCAGGGGTTTGAAATGGGTCGTCCAAGTGAGCTTGCCCTTGAAATGGTGCTTGAGAATGGTGCTGTAAGCTACTCTGAAATTGGAGGTTATGCTGTTGTGACAGCACGGGGTGAGTTAGTGTTATGACAGATGCTCCTTCGGTTTTATGGGTAAAGAAACTTGATACATGGGTTGATGATACCTCATGGGAATGGTCTGAACAGAATAGGGCTACCATTGATCTTGCCTGGCAGGAGATCATTAAGAAGAAACCAAAGTTTTTCAATGGCCAGATATTAATGGCTCGGAATTGGAAAACAGAAGCGGATTGTTCTTCTGCAACCTACTTCAAAACAGATTTTGCCAGTTTTCTGAAATGGTTTGATGAGGGTATTCCAGATACAGGTATCATCAATGGTTTTGCTCTTGCCGCACTACGCAGCAAAGATGGTGCCTATATCTGTGGTGTGATGGGAGATCATACTGCGAATGCAGGGAAAGTTTATTTTCCAGGAGGAACGCCTGATTTAAGTGATATTCGTGAAGGTGGCTTTGTTGATTTTCTCGGGAGTGTTACGCGTGAGCTTGAAGAAGAGACGGGTCTGACGCCTTCAGATGTCGAGATTTCTGATGACTGGATCGTCGTGACACAAAGCCCATATCTGGTTTATCTGAAACCCATGCAGCTCAATGTTGATGCAGACGAGGCGATTGAGCTTTTGATACGCAACATTTCCGCTCAAAAAGATCCTGAACTGTTTGGTTTCAAAGCCATTCGCTCAATGGCAGATGTTAATGAAACCGTGACGCCTTACCTCCATACGTTTTTCAAGAAGATATTCGAATAAGGCTGATATGGGCCTAGGTGGTTTTGTTTCTTAAATAGTTCAATACGGGGCTTAGGGCATTTACCAGCTGTGTTGCCAGAACATTCTGTTCTGTAACAGTTTCCTGCGTTTCAAATTCTGAAATCTCCAGTCCAATGATATCACCTCGTGTTGCAAGCGCATCAAATACTGAGTGTAGTTGTGCCATGGTGATACCATTGGGGCAGACGTATTCTGCGGGTAATTCACTTGGGTCAAAGACATCGCAGTCAATGTGAATATAGACAGGTCTGCCAGCCAAGGCATCCAGCATACTTTGTGGATTGAGCTCTGATGGTGAAAGAGCAGGGAGGGCGGCTTTGGAGATCAGTTCCTGTTCTGGCGGATCGATATCACGAGCGCCAGCCAGTGCAATATTCTCAAGCTTTAAACCTTTTCCCAAACCGCTTTCCCAAAGTCCGGCGGCCGCAGCCAGTACCATTCCTCCCAGATAACCGCTTGCCGTATTTTCGGGAGTGTTCAGATCAGGGTGCGCATCAAACCAGATTATGCAGGCGTCCGGGTATTGTTGCGCAATAACCGGAATTGTCGCCAAAGCTGCGGTGCAGCGTGGAATTGTTGTGACAGGTATCGTGCCATTTTCTACAATGGCTGCAAGATGCTCTGAAAGCTCCCTTAAACCTGCTCTTGATGCCTTAAGCTCTGCCTCCCATCCTTCATAGGCAGCAGGTGTAGATTTGCCAATAATTTCTGGCTGGAGAGTAAGGTACTTTGCAAGCTTCTTTGCAAGTGCGCGTGCGCCCGGTGTGCCTTTACCATTGCGATCGCCACAACGTCCCTGAAATGTTGTTAATGTAATTGCCATAATACACTCCCGATCGGCGGCTAAATGCCACAAGCTTTGCTATGAGTAAGCTCATATATAATTTAATGCAGTCTGTTTTTATCGCCAGACGGCAATGAGATATTAGAAAAAATATTTTTTATTGCAATTTTTCAGGTGCTTTAAGATTCCACAATCATCAGAAAAAACATCCATTGGGTTGATGGACACGGAAATATAAAGTGTTACTGTTCTTCCAGTAGAAAATTAGTTTTGTTTTGAGGTTTCTTATGGCTTCATTTGCCCCGATTAAACCCGTTTATAAAGAAGCTAACGCAAAGGGTGTTCGACCACTCGGCATAATGGAAACGGTTTTACGTGACGGTCATCAGTCTCTGGCTGCTACACGTATGCGTTTCGAGCAGATGGAACCAATGCTGGAAGCCCTGAATGATGTTGGGTATTGGGCGCTTGAGGGTTGGGGTGGTGCAACATTTGACAGTTGTCTGCGCTTTCTGGGTGAAGACCCATGGGAACGTCTGCGTAATATGCGCAAAAGACTTTCAAAAACGCCTATTTCTATGTTGCTGCGTGGTCAGAATATTCTTGGCTATAACCATTATGCGGATGATGTTGTTGAAACGTTTATCAACCGCATGGTTGAAAGTGGCATCAGCGTCATCAGAGCTTTCGATGCTTTGAATGATGTTCGTAATCTTGAGACATCCATTCGTGCCGCCAAGAAGACGGGAGCTCATGTTCAGGCTTCCATCGTTTATACGCTCAGCCCATTTCACACTAACGAAGGTTTTGTGAAGCTTGGTGAGGAGTTTGCTGCCCACGAGGTCGATTCTCTTGTCATCAAGGATATGTCCGGATTGCTGGCGCCTTACACGGCCTATGATCTGGTTTCCCGTTTGAAGGCAAACCCCAAGACAGCCCATCTGCCTGTTCACATCCACAGTCACTATACAAGTGGTATGGCATCCATGGCTTATCTTAAAGCTGCCGAAGCGGGTGCGGATGTCGTTGACTGTGCTCTGTCACCTTTTGCTCTTGGTACTTCGCAGCCTGCAACCGAGGCCCTTGTTGCCACGTTTGAAGGACACGAGCGGGATACGGGCCTGAGTAAAGAACAACTCTACCCAATTGCTGATTATTTCCGTGATGTGAAAATCAAGATTGAAGAAGAGTTTAAGCTTGATACGGCTTTTGATGTTGATGCCAAGGTTCTGACCTATCAAATCCCGGGCGGTATGCTCTCCAATCTGCGCTCTCAGCTTGCCCAGCAGGGGTGGTCAGATAAATACGCTGAGTTACTTGAGGAAATGCCACGGGTTCGTGCTGATGCTGGCTACCCGCCACTTGTGACGCCAACCAGCCAGATCGTAGGTTCTATGGCTGCCATGAATGTCGGCCTTGGTGAACGTTATTCGATGGTGCCTATTGAGTTTCGTGATCTGTGCCGTGGTTTGTACGGGCGGACACCACATCCGGTGAATCCTGAGGTAGCTAAGGCTATTATAGGCGATGCTGAAATAATTACAGAGCGCCCGGCTAACCGAATAAAGCCACAAATGGATATGATGCGTCATGAACTTGCTGAAAAGGGATATCCTGATGCAAGTCTGGATGACGTTTTGAGTTATGCGCTTTTCCCGCAGGTGGCATTGGAGTTTTTTGCCAAACGCTAACAGAAGCTCATTTTCATTGGTAAAAACCCGGCTGTGTCAGCCGGGTTTTTTATTTAACGCTGTTTAGGCCCCCAGAATATCGGGGTGTAATAGATTGCAAATCCAAGGAAAGCCAGAACCCATAATGTACCACTCAGGTAGACCCATATCTGGTTGGCAGCAATAAGAGTGGCGTATACACGTGTGACTGCTGCAAAAACTGCCAGAATATAAATGACCTGCATGATTACCGTTGCCTTCAACGCACGCCCTGTATGCCCTAAACTTGCACGAGACATAACGGCAAGCGTCATCAGGGCAAAGGCGCCAGATGTCCAGGCATGAATACCGGCACTGGTAGCCACCAGTTCATATATGGCAAGGCTTTCAAGAATAAATCCAAATGGAATGAAGAGGTAGGCAACATGTAATATGGCAAGTAATGGGTTAGCGAGCGTTCTGTCGCCAGCCCAACGTATCAGACGGCCAAACTGCATGATTCCGGCAAGAATGAATAAGGCACCGCATATCTGATTTTGTGGCCAGAATATCCAACAGCTCAGTGCAATGCCTGATATTAGTATTGTTGCACCATCAAAACGATTGAATGGAATAGGAATACGACCGGGGTTATTCTGTACGAGCCAGTTCCGTGTGAAGCTTGGAATTATTCGTCCGCCGATCAGGACAACCAGCATGAGCATTGCGGCAATACCAATGCGTATGCCGTAATTGGCATAGCCTTTGGTAATGACCTCAAAAAGGAAACAGGTATTGCCAATCATGAGAAGAATGACACCTGCCAATACGCGTAGATTTCGATAATTTTTGCCTGCGATGATCTCTCTTGCAATAACGCCAATGACAACAAACAGGAAAGAGGCGTCAATAATTGCTGCGAATGTGAGCCCTGTAAACTCTGAGGCGGATATGAAGAAACGTCCCGCAAGCCATAAGGCAACTAATGCTCCGAGTGGCGGGCCGGAAACAGGCAGACGCCCCGTCCAGTTGGGAACAGCGGTTAAGAGAAAGCCAACAACGGCAGCACTCAGATAGCCATAAAGGAGTTCATGTATATGCCACTCAAGAGCAGGAAGTGCTGAGAAAGAGGTTATATGCCCGTAAAATATCGGTATCCAGAATAGGACGATAAAAGCAGCCTGTATTGAACCAAGAAAGAAAAATGGTCTGAAGCCATAAGAGAGAAAGGGGATACCATCCGGCGTGTTTCGGCGTGTAGGCTTCTTCGTTGCAATAGGCATGGCTGTTCCGCTTCAAATAATTGATAGGCGCAATATCAACCAATGCTGAGAAAGTTCGTTGCCAATGAGCAAATAATTTTTGCTTTAGATCATCTGCGAATGATTGAACCCAGCTTTTCGAAAAGGGAAGAGCCTTCTTCACCTTTGATAAGACGAAAACCAAGATTACTCGGAGGAATGCCGGCAGCACATCCACCACCGCGTGCATCTCTTATAAAATCTGAGACATAAGCGCGGTGCTGACCAGCTGTAATGCGAATTCCGCAGACAACAAATGGTTCATTTGCCGGCTGGCCGTCGGCGTTTAGATTATTTCGTGAAAAGCAGGAATTCGTCCATTCCCAGACATTGCCTGCTATATCCAGAAGCCCTTTTTCATTCTCACCAAAAGAGCCAATCTTTTGTGTTTTATGATCGCCTTCAAGTTTTCGAGCTGATTCCAGATCGTATCGGGCAATCCAGCGTTGAGCAAAATCTGCATCTTCTCCTAAAGCAAGAGCATCGTCTTTAAAACGCGATCCGGCTACATACGACCATTCAATATCGGTTGGTAAACGCCAGATTTCACTGGTCTGATTTGATAGCCAATTAGCGTAATCCGTTGCATCCTGCCAGCTGACGCCGACAACCGGAAAATCACTTCTTGATGGGTTACTCTGTGAAAGAGGTTTACATCCACCGGCGTCAACACATTTCTGGTAATCCATTTCACTGACCTGAGCCCGCATAATGGTCAGTGGTTTTGTAAATTTGATCTTCTTTAATGGGGCATCTATTGGCCGATTATTCTTATTAAACTCACCGGAAGTCCGGTAAAGAAATTCACCAGGCGGAACAATAACAATATCTGCTGTATTCTGGCGCATTGAGCCATCACTTCGGCCCATGAAGTAAAATACGATGGCCACACTTAAAAGGCCTATGATCGTATAAATGGTTATGCGCATAGCCACCCCCGGTAGATTGCTGCGGCATATATTCATTATACGCCGCAGCTGCATTTGATATGGCTTCCAGATTATTTCTTATCTGTTTTGGTAATTGGGCGAGGGGCGGCAACCTGTTTCATCAGATCGTTGTTCCACTCACCCTCAACCTTGAAGTGGGCCGTGCCACCAAGCATTGCTGCTTCAATCAGGTTATGGGTAACATAGGCGTAAATACCGGGCTGCTTAAAGGTGTAAAGAGCAGCACTGGCTGAACCACCACGGACAAACCATGTTTCCATGTCGAGTAATGGCGGGTTTGCAAATTTACCTGTTTCCCAAACATAATCACCATGGCCGCCAATAAGGTGAGGGCGGCTGTCACGGTTAGCCTGAGCGTGGATGATAAGTACACGATCGCCAACCTTGGCAGGCAAGGCTTTTGCCCCTGTCATGGAACTTGCATGACCATTAAAGACGACATGGGTTGGGGTCAGCGTACGCATAACCGCTTCCATATCCGGGAAAGACTCGAGAGGTGTATCGTAGGTCTTGTACTTACCGTCTTCATCTTTCGGAATATAGAAATCCTGTTCTGCGATATAATAGATTTTGTCATATTGCAGTGATTTGCCGGCACCATCTTTCAGGCCATCACGGGGAAGAACCAGAATAGCGCCATTCATGCCGGAAACGACATGCCAGGGTGTCATGACATTGCCGGGAGCACAGTGATAGACGAATGCGCCAGCCCGGTCGGCCTTAAACCGTAGAACAACTTCCTCGCCGGGATTAACAATAGTCAGTGCACCACCACCGAGAGCGCCTGTTGAGGCATGAAAATCAATGTTGTGTTCCAGCGTATTGGTTTCTGGATTAACAAGAGTCAGTTCAACATAATCGCCTTGGTGTACAACCATCAATGGTCCGGGGACATCACCATCATAAGTAAAGGCATGAACCTTGGTGCCATCATCATCAATTGTAATCTGCTTTTCTTGTATGACCATCCGGAATTCTACAACCTTGGGGCCATCCTTTGCGACCTGATCGTGAGGATGAACATTTGGAGCGGGTACCAGATCCACTTTTTTACGTGGGAGCTTTGAAACTTCTTCTGCCCAGGCTTTTTCTGAATTCACCAAGGATGGAACTGTCATTGCTGAGATTGCTGTAAGAAGGAGAGCGTTTCTTCTATTAATCATAAAAACCTCCGAGACCTTGCCATATTTACGTTCCCCACCAACGGCCTGCCTGTTGAGTAAACACAGGCATGACATCGGCTAAGAGTGTCTTTTGTATCGATGAGCTTAGAGAATGAGCCTCAGGTTCATCGGCAACAGTTTTTGTTTTGTTGCTGAGTAAAGGCTATGTAGGGAGATGAAAAATATCTTTGATTTAAAATAAGCGAAGTCGAAATTTTGAGGCAATAAATGGGGCTAAAGAGCTAAATATGAAATTTGTTTGCGCTAGAGCAATAAGTGTGTCCCCGGAAATGTCAAAGGGAAAGTCCGGGGACACATTTGTATCAGTTTTTATGTAATTGAAGCGCTATAGATTGCTTTGATGGATGCAGACAGAGTTGCATTAAACTGAGCGTCAGTCTGTTGAGCGCTAAGGCCTTCTGCCAGTGCTCTTGAGAAGCTTGCAATCAAGCCGTGGTTTTTGAGAAGTTTCTCATTTGCTTCTGCCTGAGAGTATCCGCCTGATAGGGCAACAATCCGAACGACATGTGGGTCGTCCATCAGGTCTCTGTAGAAATCATCTTCAACAGGGATTGAGAACTTGAACATGACCTTTGTTTTGGTATCAAGAGCTGCAAGATGTTTCTTAACTTCCTGTTTCAGAAGCTTCTCTGATTCCGAGCGGTCAGGGCTGTGGATGTCTACTTCAGGCTCTAGAATTGGGATCAGCCCGGCTGCTGCTATCTGTTTGCCAACTTCAAATTGCTGCTTGATCGCAGCTGCGATGCCTTCTGAATTTGCGTTCTTGATAACCGAGCGCATTTTTGTGCCAAAGATGTTCTTGGCGACGGCTTGCTTGAGAAGATCATCCAGACCAGAAATTGGCTTCATGAGTTGAACGCCATTTTCGAGGTCAGCCAATCCTTTGTCGACTTTCAGAAAAGGAATAATACCTTTCTCTTCCCAAAGATAATCAGCTGTCAGTTTTCCATCAATGGAACGGTGCATTGTATTTTCGAAGAGAATTGCACCTAAAATAAAATCAGAATTGAAGTCCGGACTCTTGATGATGCGTGTGCGCATGGCGTGCACAAGATCATACATTCCTTCTTCATTCGAATAGGCATTCTCCTGAATACCATATTGCTGCAATGCTTTTGGAGTACTGCCACCGCTTTGATCAAGAGCTGCAATAAAACCTTGATCTTCATGCATACGACGGAGCTGTTCTTCGTTCATGCCATTTCCTTCCGGTACCAATTTTTATATCTGGGTAGTTTATTATGCCTTCTCAGGACATCAAGAGGGCAAATGTCCTGAGATGAAAATATTTTTACGGGTCACTATTTTTCAGCAAGGGCTCTTTTCACAAACTCTTCATCCTCAATGAACATATATGACCCTTGAGTGGAGATTTGGAAGGCAATGAAGCCATTCTTTGAGACACTGTTTGTTGGCTGCGGCCATTCATCGCCTGGAAGTAAGCCACCAATGTCGGCTGCGTTTTTATCCGGATATAAACGAATTGCTACTCTTTTACCGCTCTCGTTCTTATAGTTTTCAATTGGTTTGATCTTGGTCAGCTCCGGCTTCGTTGCGCCCAGACTGATTGCTTCAGGAATTTTAGTACTCTCTGTTTCAGGAATGCTATCAAGAAGCTTCTTCATGTCTTTTGCCGGACCAATGGTTACGAAGGTTTTTTCCGAGTTTCCGTAAATCATGGTTGGAAAATAGAGATTGCCATCCGGTGAAAAGTGTTTGGCATAAAGCATAAGTGTCAGGCCGCTTAACGCATAAGCATTAATGTTGGCTGATTTTTTGGTATCCTTCACATAAGGAATTTGCTGGTTTTCAAATGCTTCTTTCAGCGTCTCTACGTTACGGTTCTCATAAAGGCTATTTAATGAGCCATCCGGACTAATAGGAATCCAACGAATTTGAATGTCGGATTGCGCTGTAATCTTCCGTGTTTCTTTGAAGAGAGCCTGACTATATGAACATGTCGGCTGATAAAGAACATAGAGGTATTTTTGTTTAGGAGCATCCTTTCCATCGGAAATCCATGGAAGATTAGATACTACTTTCAGAAGGTTTTCTGCTTTTTTCCCCTCCAGTGTGAGGGTGAGACCTCTTGGCTCACCTTTAAATTTCCCCCATTCTGTTGCAGCAAATGATGGAGAGAAGGATAAGATGAGGGCTAGTGCAGCCATATAAATTTTTTTCATTTTCCGTCTCGCAAAGTAAAAGTCATGCATTTTTCATATGATGACTATTTATTTTAATTATAAAATGAATAGTAGCTTGAATTTGATATTTTTGCGTCTTTTCATTGAAAAAATATTCTATTGCTGGGCTTGTTTTTTGTTTGATTTTGCTCTTGTACGTTGAATTTAAATATAATTATTCCATTATGATGTTTGAAGATATCTCTCCTGTGTAAGGTAATTTACAGGTGTGATATCGTGACTTTTTTTGTGGGAAGTCTGGTTCTTTCGTTCTATGAATAAACAATTCAAGATAAATTTTTGTGATCTTAATTAAGGGTTTAGTCGCTTTTTAGGTATCGGGTAAGCCTTTATGCTTTAAGGGTTGCTGGGAAAGTCTGGATTTTTGTTGATGCAAACAATGGGAAAAGACCCGCTTATTGATGTTCGGGGCCTTACTGTTCAGTTCAGTAGTGAGGATGGGATATTTACAGCCGTTAAAGGGCTTGATTTCCAGATTGCACCTGGTGAGACAGTTGCCGTTGTTGGTGAATCTGGTTCCGGTAAGTCGGTAACATCTCTCAGCATTATGCGCCTGATTGACTATGCAGGTGGAAAAATTGCAGACGGTTCAATCAAGTTTCATACGCGAAATGGTCAAGTAAAGGATCTGGCTCAGGAAGCACCTGAAAGTCTACGTTCCATGCGTGGTAATGAAATTGCCATGATTTTTCAGGAGCCCATGACATCACTCAATCCGGTGTTTACGATTGGTGACCAGATTGCCGAAGCCGTTATGCTTCATCAGGGCAAGAATAAGAAAGAAGCGCGACAAGAAGCTCTGCAGATGTTGCAGAAAGTTCGTATTCCGGATGCAGCTAAGCTGATGGATCGCCATCCTCACCAACTCTCAGGTGGTATGCGCCAGCGTGTGATGATTGCAATGGCGTTATCCTGCCGTCCAAGTTTGCTGATTGCTGATGAGCCGACAACGGCTCTTGATGTGACAATACAGGCCCAAATCCTCCGTCTGATCAGACAACTGCAGCAGGAAATGGGAATGGCTGTGATGTTCATCACCCATGACATGGGCGTTGTTGCGGAAGTGGCGGACCGTGTTGTTGTGATGTATCGCGGAGAGAAGGTTGAAGAGGGGGCTGTTGAGCAGATTTTTGCAACCCCTAAGCATCCTTATACAAAGGCACTTTTATCAGCTGTTCCGAAACTTGGCAGCCTGACGGATCAACCACTTCCGGTGAAGTTTGATCTTCTGAAGGTTGATGACACCGAAGAGGCCACCCGTACCCAGACACACAGCACTATTCAGAATACTGTTGATCATGTTTCAGCTCCTTTGCTGGAGGTTAAAGATCTGGTTGTTCGGTTTGGCGTTTACCGGGGTATCTTTGGGCGCCTGGCTGGGAATATCCATGCTGTTGAGAAGGTGAATTTCTCTTTGCAGCCGGGAGAAACATTGGCGCTGGTTGGAGAATCCGGTTGTGGCAAGTCCACGACGGGCCGTGCCATCATGCAGCTTTTGCGGGCCTCGTCCGGCAATATACAGTTTGCCGGGCAAGAGCTGGGTAGGCTGAGTGAAGTGGAAAGGCGCAAGATGCGCCAGAAAATCCAGTATGTATTTCAGGATCCGTTTGCTTCACTTAATCCACGTTTGACAATTGGATTTTCAATTGCAGAACCTTTGATCACCCATGGCCTTGCAAACGGTGTTGATATTGAGAACCGTGTTGCAGAGCTTCTTGAAAAGGTTGGTCTGAAGTCTGAGCACGCCAAGCGCTATCCGCATGAGTTCTCTGGTGGACAAAGGCAACGTATTTGCATTGCCCGAGCGCTTGCTTCCAATCCAAAGCTGATTATTGCGGATGAAGCTGTTGCTGCTCTTGATGTCTCCATTCAGGCCCAGATCGTTAACCTTCTGATGGATTTGCAGCGTGAACAACAGCTTGGCTATCTGTTCATTTCCCATGATATGGCGGTTGTCGAGCGTATCAGTCATCGCGTTGCTGTCATGTATCTTGGACAGATCGTTGAGATTGGTCCGAGACAGGAAATTTTCCAAAATCCTCAGCATCCTTATACCCGTCGATTGATGGCTGCTGTTCCGGTTGCTGATCCAGCTCAGCGTAGCCGGGATATGAAGATGCTTGAAGGTGAAATTCCCAGCCCAATGCGCCTGATCGGCGATGAGCCTCTTGTTGAGCCGCTCATTCAGGTTGGTACAGACCATTTTGTTGCCCGCCATAAGGTGGGGGACTTTTCATAAGGAAGAACTTAGCATGCTTAAGAATATTAAATATGGTCTTGCAGCAGGGGCTGTCTCTGTTGTTATGGCCCTTCCGGGGTTAGCATTTGCAAAGACTCTAACTGTTGCCGTTCAGGAAAATATCGTTGGTCTTGACCCGGCAGACGTGAATGAAACGTTGTCTCATTCGGCTGCTCGCACGATTTATCAGGGGCTTTTTGGTCTTGATGGGCAAATGAAGATTTACCCAATTCTGGCTGAGAAGTTTGAAGTCAATGATGCCTCGACGGAATACACCTTTTATCTTCGTAAGGGTGTTAAGTTCCACGATGGTACAGATTTCAATGCGGAAGCAGCGAAGATCAATATTGAGCGTGTTGCTAACCCGGAAAACCGTCTGAAGCGTAACAGCCTTGTTTCGATGGTTAATAAGGTTGAAATCATTGACACGTATACAATCAAGCTGGTTCTGAAAGAGCCGTTTGGTGCTCTGGTCAATAACCTTGCCCATGCTGGTGCTGTGATGATCAGTCCGGCTGCGCTCAAGCAATATGGCAAGGAAATCTCCCGTCATCCGGTTGGTACAGGCCCGTTCAAGTTCAAGAATTGGAACGGTGACGTGATGGAAGTTGTTAAGAACGAGAACTATTGGAAGCCAGGCCTGCCAAAGGTTGATGGCGTTATTTTCCGTACCGTTCCTGAAAGTGGTGCACGCCTTGCCATGTTGAAGACAGGTGAGGCACAGGTTGTCGTTCCTCTGCCTACCGAAATGGTTCGACAGATTGAGAATGACAAGACGCTGTCTGTCATTAATGAGCCTTCCATTGTCGAATGGTTCGCCAGCATGAACACAAAGAAGAAGCCTTTTGATAATGTGAAGGTGCGTCAGGCCCTGAACTATGCCGTCAATAAGGAAGCTTTCTGTAAGGTTGTTTTCAATGGCTTCTGTACGCCATCTGACTCTGTTCTTCCTTCAATCATGCAGTACCATGTGAAGCAGGAAGTTTATACCTATGACGCTAAGAAGGCTAAGGAACTTCTGGCAGAAGCAGGTTATCCGGACGGTTTTGATGCAGAGATCGTCGCCGGTAATAATACGGCGGCTGGTCGTGCCATTCAGTTTCTGCAGCAGCAGTTTGCACAGGTTGGCGTAAAGCTGAAAGTTCAGCAGCTTGAATCTGGCGTGCTGAGCAGCAAAGTCTGGAGTGCCCAGACACCGGAAGAAGCAACGGTTCAGATGATGTATGGCGGTTGGTCTGCCTCAACTGGTGACACAGACTGGGCTCTGCGTCCTCTGTTCTGGGGCAAGGGCTTCCCACCAAAGCTGTTTAATGCTGCCTATTACATGAACCCGAAGGTAGATGAAGCTCTTGAAGCTGCTGTTGGGACTGCTGACAACAACAAGCGCGCTGAGCTTTACGCCATCGTTCAGAAGGAAATCCAGCAGGATGCACCGTGGATTTTCTTGGGTGTTGATCGCAATCTCGCTGGTAAGGCTAAAAACCTTGAAGGTTTTGTCCTGATGGCCGATCGTGGTTTCCAGCTTGATGAAGTTGAATTCAAGTAATTCCTGATATAACGGGCCGGGGCTTTTCGGGCCCCGGTTCCCGGAGATAAGTTTTAATGCTGCAATATCTGATCAAGCGCATCATCGGTATCATACCGGTATTGCTGGTTATTTCAGTCGTCGTTTTCGGCTTTGTCCGGCTTCTGCCGGGTGATCCTGCACGTATTGCAGCTGGGCCGGATGCGGCGCCATCTGACGTTGAACTGGTTCGGCAGGATCTTGGTCTCGACCAACCGGTTATTTCTCAGTATTTCCGATTTATGGCCGGAGCCTTTCAGGGAGACTTTGGACGATCAATCCGCACAAAGCGTCCTGTCTCTGAAGAAATTGGCAGCCGGTTTATGCCCACACTCTGGCTTACTGTTTTTGCCATGGCATGGTCGACAGTTATTGGTCTGCTGATTGGTGTTGTCTCTGCAGTACGGCGAAACAAATGGCCTGATTATCTTGGAATGACGGTTGCCGTTTCAGGTATTTCCATGCCCGCATTCTGGGTTGGCCTAATGCTGATGAGCTTTTTTTCTGTCCGTTTGGGCTGGTTGCCGACAAGTGGTTATGGCACCTGGCAGCATTATATCATGCCATCATTTACATTGGGCTTGGGTGTCGCGGCCGTTATGGCGCGCTTTACCCGCTCTGCCTTTATCGAGATTTTCCGGGAAGATTATATTCGTACGGCGCGTGCAAAAGGTGTTCCCAGTCAGGGAATTATCTGGAAGCATACCCTGCGTAATGCTCTGATTCCGGTCATTACAATGCTTGGCCTTCAGTTCGGCTTTTTGCTGGGCGGTTCTATTGTCGTTGAGAGTGTCTTCAGCTGGCCGGGGATTGGCCGTTATCTGATCGACTCTGTTTCTTATCGTGATTATCCAGCAATTCAGGCACTGATTTTGATGCTGTCTCTGGAGTTCATCCTGATTAATCTTATTGTTGACGTGCTTTATGCCGTTGCTAATCCGGAGATACGTTACAAATGAGTACGCTATCTCAAGTTGAAGTTTCAGGCCGTCGGGCTGAGAAAGTTCGTAGTCCGTTGCGCGAATTCTGGCGCCGCTTCTGCAAGCAGAAGATTGCACTTGCTGCCGGGCTGTTTCTGGTTGTTTTAGTACTCGTCGCAATCTTTGCAGATTTCATTGCGCCCTATGGACTTGATACACCTGACTATGATGCCATTACGATGCCGCCATCATGGGCGCATTGGGCAGGGACGGATGATTATGGGCGGGATATTTTCAGCCGTATCATCTTTGGGGCCCGCATTTCACTGGCCGTTGGATTTCTATCGGTCACGATTGGTGGTCTCGTTGGTATCGCTCTCGGGCTGATCAGTGGCTTTTATGGCGGGTGGATTGATAACCTGATTATGCGTATCTGCGATGTGCTTCTGGCATTTCCGGGCATTGTTCTGGCGATTGCTGTCATCAGTATTCTCGGGCCGGGCGTTGATAACGTGATCTATGCAGTTGCTGTCTTCTCAATTCCGGTATTTGCACGTCTGGTTCGTGGCAGTACGCTGGCAATCAAGCAGAGTGTGTATGTGGATGCGGCACGCGCTATTGGGGTCAGTAACAATCTTCTGATGCTACGCCATATTCTGCCGGGAACCTTGCCAAGCGTTATCGTCTATTTCTCGATGCGTATCGGTACTGCCATTCTGACGGCTGCCAGTCTGAGCTTTATTGGTCTTGGTGCGCAGCCGCCAAGCCCTGAGTGGGGGGCGATGCTTGCTGCAGGGCGTACTTATATTGAGACAGAGCCGCATCTTGCGCTCTATCCGGGGTTGGCCATTTTCGTGACCGTGCTGGCGTTTAACCTTCTTGGTGATGGTTTACGTGATGCACTGGATCCCAAACTGAAGCAGGATTGAACCAATGCCTGAACTGGCCAGAGACTTTGGGCTACTGTGCGGAACACTAGAGCCGGGTGCGTTTAATACAATCACAGATGTGCCCGGAGTTTCTGTTGGTCATTGTACTGTAAACGCTGGTGATGTGCATACCGGCGTGACAGCGGTTATTCCGCAACCGGGTAACCTGTTTCGCCAGAAGATTGTTGCCGCTGCTGAAGTGATCAATGGCTTTGGGAAAAGCGTTGGTCTGATGCAGGTTAATGAACTTGGGACGCTAGAGACGCCCATTCTGCTGACAAATACCTTTGGTGTGTCAGCATGTGCGACAGCATTAATCCGTAGAGCCATAGAGGAAAATCCTGATATTGGCCGCACAACAGGAACGGTTAATCCTGTCGTGATGGAATGTAATGACGGCTGGCTCAGCGATATTCAGTCTATGGCTATTACTGAAGACCATGCCAGTGAGGCACTGCTTCGTGCCAGCAGTGCCCCTGTTGTGCAGGGTAATGTCGGTGCCGGAAATGGCATGAGCTGCTTTGGCTTTAAGGGTGGTATTGGCAACTCTTCCCGCCAGATTAAGCTTGATGGGCAGGTGTTTCATCTTGGTGTGCTGGTTCAGGCGAACTTTGGCCGGGCTGGTGATCTTGTTTTACCTGATGGCCGTCGCGCTGTTCCTGATAGTATTAAAGAGCCGGAACGGGGGTCGGTCATCATCATTCTGGCAACGGACATTCCGCTGGATCATCGCCAGTTACGCCGTGTGGCCCGTCGGAGTGGGGCAGGGCTTGCCCGACTGGGATCGTTCTGGGGGAATGGGAGCGGTGATATTGCGCTGGCTTTCTCAACTGCAAACCGTATTCGGCATGATGAAAAGCGGGAAATCATATCGGCTGAAGTGCTGAATGAGGCTTGTATTGATATTCTGTTTCAGGCTGCCGCTGAGGGAACACAGGAAGCTGTGTTGAATGCCATGTGTGCGGCTGAACCAATGACAGGACGTGGCAAGAACCATCGTCCATCACTGGCAGAATGGCTTTTAAATAACGGGGCTGAAAAATGAAGGTCTACATATCTGCTGATATTGAAGGTTGTGCGGGGGTTGTTATCCCGGAGCAGACGCGTCCCGGTAATCCTGAATATGAGCGTGCCCGGCGTCTGATGACTGAAGAGGTCAATGCCGCCATTGATGGCGCATTGCGCAAGGGCGCGACCGAGATACTGGTCAATGATGCCCATGGCCCGATGGTCAATCTCATCCCTGAACTGCTCAACCCTGAGGCTCATTTTATTCTCGGAAAACCAAAGCCTCTCAATATGTTTGAAGGTCTGGATGCATCTTTTGATGCGGTTTTCTGTATCGGTTTTCATACCCGCGCCAGTTCTTATGGTGTGCTGGCCCATACGACAAATGGTTTTGCCTTCAAGGATATCGCTCTGAATGGTGTCAGCTATGGTGAGGCGGGGCTTTATGGAGCGTATGCCGGTTCTATTGGCGTCCCGGTTGTCCTGATGTCGGGTGATGATCTTTGTCTTGCCGAGAACAGCATATTGTTTCCGCAGGCCGTGATGGTTGAGACGAAGAAGGCAATTGGCAATCGTGCCGCTGCCAATTTGCCTCTTGAAGTTGCCAGAAATGCTATTCGTGACGGAGCCATTCGTGCCCTGTCTGACCTTGGTGCTATGACGCCTTTTGTTTTACAGCCACCCTTTGAACTTGCCCTGACAATGTCCAGTCCTGCTCTAGCGGATCTGACGGCGATCATTCCGGGTGCAAAACGGAAAGATGCACTGACTGTTATCTTTAATACTGAAAGCATTGAAGATGCCATTCGCTGGGTAAATACCGTTTCGGCTCTTTCTTCATTCTTACGTTGATTGCTTCAGGAAGGGACATGATGATGTCTGATGATACTGGTTTTGTACTGGCCATCCATGGTGGTGCAGGAACAATCAATAAGGCATTGATGAGCCCGGAGAAAGAAGATGCCTATCATGCAGGTCTGAGGCAGGCATTGGATGCTGGCTATAAAGTTCTTAAACAGGATGGCTCAGCTGTTGATGCCGTTGCGGCTGCTGTCGTACAGCTTGAGGAAGACCCGCTGTTTAATGCGGGACGTGGGGCTGTCTTTAACAGTGCCGGCCAGCATGAAATGGATGCGGCCATCATGGAAGGTGCGCAAAAGCGGGCAGGGGCTATCACAGGTATCTGCGGCCCCCGTAATCCGGTATTGGCAGCCAAAGCGGTTATGGAGCAGTCTGAACACGTCTTCTTTGCGGGGGAAGGTGCCACAGAGTTCTGTCATGAAGCCGGGTTAGAGTTTGTTGATCCAGAGTGGTTTTATACGCAGGCGCGTTGGGATGCCCTTCAGAATGAATTACAGCGCCGGGCTGAAAACCTGCCGGATGATGGCGATGAAAGCCGTAAGCACGGCACGGTTGGCGCTGTGGCCTGTGATGTCCGAGGTCATGTCGCTGCTGCAACATCGACAGGTGGAATGACAGCCAAGAAACCGGGGCGTGTAGGTGATACACCTGTCATAGGTGCGGGAACCTGGGCTGATGATCAGGGCTGTGCTGTGTCTGCTACAGGGCATGGAGAGTTTTTTATTCGGCATGCTGTCGGGCAGGAGATCTCTTCGCGGATGCGTTGGGGACGTCAAACTCTTCAACAGGCATCTGATGAACTGGTTTTAGATATTCTTGGGCCAATAGGTGGTTCTGGCGGGATTATCGCTGTTGATCCAAAGAGAAACATTGCCCTGCCGTTTAACTGTTCTGGCATGTATCGCGGGTTTATCCGGGAAGATGGGACATTCCATACGGCAATCTATCATGAAGAGTATAGAGAAGCTCCCGCCGACTCATAAGAATGATTTATGAAGCAGACTGATAGGTCCGGAATCTCCGAACCTGTTTCTGTTTGACCTATTAAAAAGCCACGGCATTTTTGAAAAAAACTTATCTATAAGGCGATGATTTTACAGTTTGTTTGCGAGAAGCAAATATTCCTTCGCAACTTTAATACAAAACGTATCATAAAAACATGCTCGGGCAATGAATCCGGGATCATTTATAAATGAGGGTAGAACAATGGCAGAAAAAGCGCGGAAAGAGTTAATCCCCTATTGGTGGCGTGTTGTTGCAATTTTCTTCTTCGGTTGGATTGCGCTCTATGCGGGGCGTCTGGTTCTTAGTCCTGTTATGCCGCATATTGAGCAGGAGTTTAGCCTCAGCAAAACACAGCTCGGCATGATCATGAGTCTGTTTTTCCTGACCTATACAATTTTGCAGGTTCCATCGGGAATTCTCGGCGATATCATTGGGCGCAAGAAGGTTCTGGTTCCTGGCTTTATGCTTTTTGCAGCAGCCATTGCAGCCGTCAGCCTGTCGACAACATTTGCTATGTTTCTTATCCTCTGGATGATCGTCGGCGCTGCGCAGGGTAGTTATTACGGCCCACAGTTTGCCCTTTCATCTGAAGCAATTCCGAAAAAGTGGATTACACTTGGCAGTGCCATCATTAACTGTGGCATGTCCTTTGGTATTTCGTTTGGCCTGTTTCTTTCGAGCGTCATGGTTGAAACGTACCATTTCTCCTGGAAGGCTCCTTTCTGGGCCATTGCTATTCCAATCTTCCTGATTGCTTTGGCAATGTTGTTCTTTGTTCGTGAGAACGCCTATGAGGTGAATGCTGCTGAAAAGAGCAAGCAGGCTGCAGAAAAGGCTGATTTCAGTTTCTGGGATCTGTTCAAAAACCGTAACCTTGTTCTGGCTTATGTTACGATTTTCTGTTCGATTTACGGCTTCTTTGTCATCATCACATGGCTGCCGTATTACCTGAACAAAGTCCGTGGCATGACCATGGTTGAAGCATCTGGTTATACCTCTATCGTTCCTTGGATTGCGATCATAGGTACAATTCTCTGTAGCTATATCTCGGATAAGCTTGGTCTTAGAAAGCCGGTTGTACTGTGCATGATGCCACTGTCACTCTTGGCTATCTGGGGTATTGTTGCTTCTGAATCCACGACGGTTCTTATCGCTGTGCTCGTTCTCTACGGCATGATTGGTAAGATTGCGCTCAACCCAGTATTGGTTGCGCTGGTTGCGGATAATGCGCCAAAAGCTTCTTTAAGCACGGCTTTTGGTCTCTATAACTTCTTTGGAATGGCTTCATCTACTCTGGCACCTGTTGTAACGGGCTGGTTGGCAGAACGCCCCGGTGGCAGCCTGAATGATGGCTTCTATTTTGCAGCTTTCGTAACAGTCATTGGTATTGTCGCAATGCTGTTTGTGAAAGAAAATCCAAAGACAGAATAAGATATTTTCTCAGTAAGCTTTGAAATCCCCTTCAAGCATCGCTTTGAAGGGGATTTTTATTTATGAGTTATGCTCATATGTGCATGTTGCCAGAACCATCTAATGCGATAATCCATTGTGCCCTACATTAGGCCGATAGCTCCATAATGTAGGAAGAAACAAAAATGGAAATCAGAAGAAATGGTTCTCAGCCCTCAAGTAAGGGTTCATCAGAGTATTTTACCGGTTCCGTGCGCCTTGATGCCCCGTTTAGCGGGACGGAGAGCTCACGTCTGGGTGGGGCAACCGTTACCTTTGAACCCGGCGCCCGTACCGCATGGCATACACATCCTTTAGGCCAGCTCCTGATTGTTGTTTCCGGCAGTGGTCTGGCGCAACGTTTTGGAGGGCCAATTGAGGAAATCCATGCAGGTGATATCATCTGGTTTCCACCCGGAGAGAAGCACTGGCATGGGGCCAGACCTGATACGGCCATGAGCCATATTGCTATTGCTGAAGCACTGGATGGTAAAGTGGTGGGCTGGATGGAGCAGGTGACAGACGAGCAATATACAAAGCGGGCATCGTAAAATCAGGACTGTGATTTTATTTCAAGGCTCAGGTTGCCGCGTGTTTAAACAAGGCGACCCGAGCTTCTGTTGATCAGGAATATACTGGATGCCGGAAGTGCTTACTTTACGGCCAGCTTCAATGCCTCATCAATGGCATCCGGGATGATGGTGGTGTGGTTTTTGCCCGGGTCACTGAAAAACGCAACAGGCCAGCCTCCATCCTGCAGCTTCTTTGCAATATCCCGGATTTTAGGCCCCTGACGGCGAAGCTCAATGCGCTTGCGGGCAACCGGGTCATCCGGCAGCTTGCTCATATCGGGGATTTCTTCGATAGAACCAACCGTAATGATAATCTTTTCAGGCATAGCTTTGGGTAAACTCAGGTCATTCGGGATGACAATACCTTTCCCCCACCATAACGCCGGGCTGACAGCAACATAGCGCGTAAAGGCTTCCGGATGGTTGAAGATGACATGCAGTGTGAAAAGCCCACCAAACGAATGCCCAAGCAACGTCTGGCGCTTTGGGTCTGTTTTCACCTTTTCGGCAACCAGAGGCTTAACCTGATCTTCGATGAAATGATAGAAAGCCGGGCTCTTCCCGCCTTCCTTATAATCTTCTCCCGTTGCAGGCACTGTATAATCACGCGTCCGGTCTGGCGTAAAATTTACCCCATCGCCCTTATACCCAATCCCCACAATTACCGGAGCAGGCCCGTTCTCAGGCTTATAGGCATTCACCGTCATCGGAAACTGCAGATTGGCATCCAGCAGATAGAGAGCTGGGTATCCCTTATCCGGCGCTGCTGTTTTCGGGATGGCGAGGTAGATGCGATAGCTGTCAACCGCAGTGGCAATATCATACTGGCTGATCGTGAACCGCTCTGAGGCCTCAGCGCTGATAGGCGGCACATCCTGAGAAGGGAGGGCGGAAGCGTTGAGGGAGAAGAGGCTGATCGTAGAAAGGATCAAGATAATGTAGCGCATGAGCTTATCCGGATATGCCTGTCTTAGGAAATAGAGATAGGGCGCAGGGGCTCATATATCATTAGTGACAAAATGAAAGCAAAATACTTTTTCTCGTAATGCCAAGTGTCTGATTATCTGTAAATAATAAATCTGAGAGGAGAGGCTGGTAACATGAAACGTAAACTTCCTCTCCCATCCTTATCTAGCGTAAAAAGAAAAGGTATAGAATAATAATGATTGGTATTGGTACGCCTAAAAGCCAGAGCAGAATCCCGCGTCCCATAAGTTCTCTCCTTTAGTAAAAGCTCTTTATAGGAAACGTAACGATGTGCGATTTGTTCCAAAACTATTTAGTACAAAGTAGAAAATCTTATCTAAAAAATTTAGATCTAATAGAAATAAATTGTCTGCAATTTTTATGAGAGAATATGTTTTAACATATTATATAGTAATATTTTTCAGCTTGGAATTTGGTGGGTGTGCAAGGATTCGAACCTTGGACCCGCTGATTAAGAGTCAGCTGCTCTACCAACTGAGCTACACACCCAAAAGCCGTTTCGGCTGGCGGAATATTTCCGCGATGTGAGCGTGTAACAAAGCTGATGAGTGCTGTCCAGCCCCCAGCGGCTAGTTTTTGAAAAATACCGTATATTTTTTGTTGTCGGAAATTTTTGGTACGGTCTGGAGTGTGCATTTCGTAAAAGAAAAGGTGCTTGGGTTTAATCTGATCTCTGCTGGCTTATATAAGGGGAAGAGATCAAACGGGAGGAAGAGATGTTTCCTGTAACCCATACAGAAGAAGAGTGGCGTCATATTCTGACAGATGAGCAATATGCGGTGATGCGTGAGCATGGCACGGAGCGGCCGGGGAGCTGTGCGCTTAATCATGAGAAGCGGGCTGGTACTTTCTATTGTGCAGGCTGCGGGCAGGCACTATTTGCGTCCCATGGCAAATTCGAGAGTGGCACGGGCTGGCCGAGTTTTCAGGTGCCGGAACCGGGTGCCATTGGAACCACGGAAGACCGCAGCTATGGCATGCATCGCACTGAGGTGCATTGTTCACGCTGTGGCTCTCACCTTGGACACGTTTTTCCGGATGGGCCGCCACCAACGGGGCTGCGCTACTGTATCAATGGCGTGGCGCTCGATTTCAAACCACAGGATGAATAACAAAAAAGCCCCTCTATTGAGGGGCTTTTACTTTAGTGGCTGGCAAAGAAAGCCTCTGCCATTTTCTCGTAGATATTGGTGAGAGGCTCGATATCAGCAATTGGCATACTCTCATTGACCTGATGCATGGTTTTGCCAATGCCGCCGAATTCAATCACGGGGCAGTAATCCTTGATGAACCGGGCATCGGATGTGCCGCCCGTGGTGGAGAGGATGGGCATGGCGCCTGTAACGGATTGAATGACATTCTGGAGTTGCTTCACGAAGTCGTCAGGCTGCGTCAGGAAGGATGGGGCATTGCTTGGTACAAAATCCAACGTATAGGATATTCTGCCGTCAGCAACGCTCTCAAGCCTCTGGCGGAGCTCCTGCTGCAAGGTGTCGAATGTCCATAGATCATTGAAGCGGATATTGAAAGCAGCCTTGATATTTGCCGGAATAACATTGGTGGCCGGGTTTCCGGTATCCACTGTGGTGACTTCAAGATTTGAATGGCTGAAATGCGTGCTGCCCTGATCAAGTGGCTTGGCAAGCAGGGCTTCAAGCAGCTTCATCATATCCGGTACCGGATTATGAGCGAGATCAGGGTAACCGACATGGCCCTGTTTGCCATGTACTGTGAGCTTGCCACTGAGAGAACCTCGACGGCCGATCTTGATCATGTCGCCGAGTTTGTCAGGGTTGGTTGGCTCGCCAAGGATGCAGTAGTCGAAGTTCTCGCCGCGCTCCTGCGCCCATTTTAGGAGTTTGACCGTGCCGTTGATGGCAACATCTTCTTCATCACCCGTGATCAGAAAGCCGATGGAGCCTTTGAAGTCAGGGTTGTTTTTGATGAAGCGTAGGGCCGCCACAACCATACAGGCAATGCCGCCCTTCATATCGGTTGCACCACGGCCGTAGATTTCACCGTTTTCAATCGTTGCGCTGAACGGATCATGTTTCCATGCCGCCAGATCGCCCGGAGGGACAACATCGGTGTGCCCGGCAAACAGGAGGAAGGGTGCGTTTTTGCCATAACGGGCATAGAAGTTTTCGACATCCGGGGTGTTGGTATCCGAGAAGACGGGACGATGAACTTCAAAACCCGCAGGTTTTAGAATGCTCTCAAGTAAGCTGAGTGCACCACCTTCATTCGGGGTGACGGACGGGCACTTAATGAGGCTGGCCAGAAGATCAAGCGGAGAGGGGATGGACATCGAAGGCTCCAAAATAAAAAAGCCGGCCATTATCAGCCGGCTTTTCCAGAGAATAAGGTTTAGTCGCGCAGCAGATCGTTGATGCTTGTCTTGGAGCGTGTCTGGGCATCGACGCGCTTCACGATGACGGCGCAGTAGAGCGATGGGCCCGGTGTGCCATCAGGCAGAGGCTTGCCCGGAAGCGAACCGGAAACCACGACGGAGTAAGGAGGCACGCGGCCCTTGAAGACTTCGCCCGTCTCGCGATCAATGATCTTGGTGGAAGCGCCGATGTAAACGCCCATGGAGAGTACGGCACCTTCACCAATGATAACGCCTTCAGCGACTTCTGAACGGGCACCGATGAAGCAGTTGTCTTCAATGATAACCGGGCCAGCTTGTAAAGGCTCAAGAACGCCACCAATGCCAACGCCACCAGAGAGATGGCAGTTCTTGCCGATCTGGGCGCAGGAGCCAACGGTTGTCCATGTATCGACCATTGTGCCTTCATCAACATAGGCACCGAGGTTAACGAAGGATGGCATCAGGACGGCACCGGGCGCAATAAAGGCACTGCGACGGACCACACAGTTTGGAACGGCGCGGAAACCGGCAGAGCGGAATTCTTCCTCGCCCCAGCCTTCAAACTTGGATGGAACCTTATCCCACCATGAACCGCCACCGGAGCTGCCGCTGATCAGGCCCATGTCATTGAGACGGAAGGATAGCAGAACGGCTTTCTTCAGCCATTGATTGACTTTCCACTCGCCAGCTTCTTTCTCAGCAACACGGGCTTTGCCGCTGTCGAGAAGGTTAAGGGCGTTTTCAACGGCATCGCGGGTTTCGCCCTTGGTTGCGGCGTTGATTTCAGCACGGTTTTCCCATGCAGCTTCAATAGTGGAAGCAAGATCAGTGTATGACATCAGTTTTATGTTTCCGTTTTTTCTGACTAACGAGAGCTATGCTTAGCAAGAGTAGCCTGGCATGTCATCAGGATTTGACAGCACACGCTTGAAAAGCAGAAAGGCCGGTTAATACCGGCCTTTCATCAGAGGATATCTGAAGCCTACCAGAGGCCCATTTTCTTTGCTTCATCCTTAAGTTCATCGCGGAACTTCGGATGAGCAATGGCAATCAGCTCACGGGTCCTCTCATGAGCTGATTTACCGCGTAACTGAGCAACACCATATTCCGTCACGACATAGTTGATGTCGTTCTTGCTGGTTGTCACATGTGTGCCGGGTGAGAGAACCGGAGCAATACGTGAGATGGTATCATTCTTGGCCGTAGAGGGCATACAGATAATACCCTTGCCGCCCTTGGAACGATTGGCTGCCCGCATAAAGTCACTCTGGCCGCCGGTACCGGAATAAGGCTTGAAGCCCTGACTTTCAGAACCACACTGACCCACAAAATCAATCTGCATAGTTGAGTTGATTGCAATAAGGTTATCATTCAACCCGGCGAGATACGGATCATTGGTGAAATCCACCGGATGCATTTCAATCTGCGGGTTGCGGTGCATGTATTTGAACAGCTTGTTCGAGCCCAGAGCAAAGGTCGCGACCATCTTGCCGGGGAGGTAGTTCTTGTTCTTGTTGTTAACGACACCGCTTTCAATCATCGACAGAATACCGTCGCCGACCATTTCGGTATGAATGCCAAGATCATTCTTCTGATTAAGCTGCATGACCACAGCATCTGGAATGGAGCCGTACCCAATCTGGAGTGTTGCGCCATCTGGAATCATGTCAGCAATCAGCTTCCCGATTTCCTTCTGGATTGGCCCAATCTCGGGCAGACCGACTTCAATCAGCGGATCATCATTTTCAACGACGGCTGCAACCTGAGAGATATGTATCTGGTTGTTGCCGAAAGCATATGGCACATTCGGATTGACTTCGAGGACAACAGCACGGGCGTTCTTGGCTGCATCTAGGGTGTAGTCTGTACCGATGCTCAGTGAGAAATAGCCATGTTCATCCATCGGTGAGGCAAGAGAGAAAACGACGTCTGTCTTGATGTATTTCCGGCGGATCAGGTCTGGCAGTTCTCCGAAGTAATGGGGAATGTAGTCCCCAAAGCCTTCCTGAATGATCGGGCGGGACGGCCCACCCAGAAAATACGCATAAGGGCGGACATTCTGGGAGGTCTCTTTGTCAAAGTAACCAAATTTTCTGAGTGGAAGAATTTGTGAGACTTTGACATCTTTAAACTGATGGCGCTGCTCGGATAAGGCTGTCAGAAGAGTAGGGGGTTCCCCACAACCCGTCGGAACAACAATGACATCACCATTCTGAACCAGTTTGACTGCTTCGTCTGCCGCTTTCAGTTTGGTTTTATACTCTTCTTTGAATGAAAACATGTTCCCTCCAACATTCGAAAGATACGTTTCAGCTGATTACTGGCGCCTGGTTTTTATTCTGCTGCCAGTGCCCTGCCGATGACCATCCGCTGGATATCGTTTGCTCCCTCATAAATCTGACAAACCCTGACATCACGGTAGATACGCTCGACAGGGAAATCAGATACATAGCCATAACCGCCATGAATCTGGACGGCATCCGAGCAAACCTTTTCGGCGATTTCAGATGCAAACATCTTGGCCATGGAAGCCTCTTTCAGGCAGGGCAGGCCAGCATCCTTAAGCTGGGCAGCCCGCCAGACCATCAGACGTGCGGCATCAATCTGGGTTGCCATATCGGCCAATCTGAAATTGACAGCCTGATGGTTGATAATCGGCTGTCCGAATGTCTGACGTTCCTTGGAGTATTTGAGAGCGGCTTCAAATGCAGCACGTGCCATCCCGACAGACTGAGCTGCAATACCGATGCGGCCAGCTTCAAGGTTGGAAAGAGCGATTTTGTAGCCTTCACCTTCCTGACCAAGCATGGCAGAAGCAGGGATGCGGCAATTGTCAAAGATGATTTCAGCGGTATCAGACGGAGCCTGTCCCATCTTCTCTTCAATACGGGAAACAATATAGCCCGGTGTATTGGTTGGAACGAGAAAGCAGGAGATGCCCTTTTTGCCGGCCGCTTTATTGGTAACGGCAAAGACGACGGCAACTGCGGAATTTTTACCCGAGGTAATAAACTGCTTGGTTCCGTTCAGTATCCAGAAATCACCATCGCGCTCGGCTGTTGTTTTCAATGCAGAGGCATCGGAGCCGGTATGAGGTTCTGTCAGGCAGAAGCAGCCAATAATCTCGCCGCGGGCTAGAGGTTTCAGCCATTCTTCCTTTTGGGCATCAGAGCCATATTTATATGGGATGCCACAGGCCAGAGAGTTCTGGACAGAAACAATGGTTGAGGTTGCACCATCACCGGCGGCAATTTCTTCCAATGTCAGAACAAGCGACATGTAATCAAGACCAGCACCACCCCATTCTTCCGGGATTGTCATTCCAAGAGCGCCGAGAGCGCCGAGCTCTTTAAGCGCATCAGCCGGAAAGGTGTGATTTTTGCTCCATTCAGCAGCAAAAGGAGCGATGTTTTCCTGGACAAAGGATCGCATGGAATCGCGGATCATTTCCTGTTCGGCTGTGAGTAACAAAGGCTCCTCCTGTATTCAGATAGTAAAACCGCCCCAATCAGGGGACAGGGGCGGTAAAGTTATTATTCCATTTCAACTGCAATCGCGGTTGCCTCACCACCACCGATACAGATGGCTGCAACACCGCGCTTGCCACCTGTCTTACGCAATGCGCCAAGCAGAGTGGTGATGATACGCGCGCCGGATGCACCAACCGGGTGGCCGAGTGCGCAAGCCCCGCCATGGATATTGACTTTCTCATGATCAAGTTTGAGATCGCGCATGGCAGCCATTGTCACGACGGCGAAAGCTTCGTTGATTTCCCAGAGATCAACATCGTTTGTACTCCAGCCCGTTTTTTCAAGCAGAGCTTTGGTGGCACCAATTGGTGCGATCGGGAAATAACGCGGTTCCATGGAATTGGAGGCATGGCTGACAACTGTTGCCAGTGGCTTCAGACCAAGTTTCTCTGCAACTGAGCGGCGCATCATAACAAGGGCTGCTGCACCGTCTGAAATTGAGCTGGAGTTAGCCGCTGTAACCGTTCCATCCTTACTGAATGCTGGCTTCAGGGATGAAATCTTATCAAGCTTGGCTTTTGGTGGCTGTTCATCTTGCTTGACGAGAATTTCACCCTTACGACTGGAGACCGCAACAGGCACGACTTCCCAGTCGAAAGACCCGTCTTCAATGGCTTTCTGAGCGCGTGTTGTTGAGGTAATTGCGAAATTATCCTGCTCTTCACGGGTGAATTCGTACATTTTTGCGCAATCTTCCGCAAAGGTGCCCATCAGACGGCCTTTGGTTTCTGGGAAGTATGCATCTTCAAGAGCATCATAGAACATGTGGTCGATCAGCTGGGAATGTCCAAGGCGATAACCACCACGTCCTTTAAGAACGAGATAGGGGGCATTGGACATGGATTCCATGCCACCAGCAACCATGACATCATTCGTGCCCACGGAGAGAAGGTCATTGGCGAACATGGCGGCCTTCATGCCGGAACCACAGGCCTTATTGATTGTGGTACATGTTGCAGACATGGCAAGGCCAGCGTTCAGAGCTGCCTGACGGGCAGGAGCCTGACGTGTACCAGCGGGCAGAATACAACCCATAATCACTTCCTGAATGAGCTCAGGTTTGATTTTGGCGCGTTCAACAGCTGCCTTGATGGCGATGCCGCCCAGCTCTGGTCCGGACAGGCTGGAGAGGTCCCCCATCATGCCGCCCATAGGGGTACGTGCTGCTGATACGATTACAACTGGATCTTTAGACATCTTCATCTCTCGTTTTGTTCTATTGATGATACTGAACTATATCACTTGGGCTGCATCCGGATAGCCCCATCAAGACGAATGACTTCGCCGTTCAGATAGCTGTTTGTGATGATCTGCTCAGCCAGAGCGGCGTATTCTGCCGGTTTGCCAAGACGGGCAGGAAACGGAACCATTTTACCCAAGGCATCCTGTATTTCCTGAGGCATGCCCAGCAGCATCGGTGTTTCCATGATGCCTGGTGCAATGGTCATAACACGGATGCCATAACGGGCTAATTCGCGCGCGATTGGCAGCATCATGCCGACAATGCCACCTTTGGAGGCAGAATAGGCTGCCTGGCCCAGCTGTCCTTCGAAGGCTGCAATTGAAGCGGTATTAATGATAACGCCGCGCTCCCCATTTGCATTTGGTTCATTGTTCTGCATGACCTCAGCAGCAAGGCGGATCATATTGAAACTGCCTACAAGGTTGATGTTGATGCAGTTGGCAAATGTGGACAGCCGATGAGGGCCTTCTTTGCCAAGAACCTTCTCACCAGGTGCAATGCCGGCGCAGTTGATCAGGCCGCCTAAAGGTCCCATTGTCTGAGCTGCAGCGAATGTGGCTATTGCGCTCTCTTCACTTGTGACATCGGTCTTGATGAATTTTGCAGTGCTGCCAAGATCAGTAGCTTTCTTTTCACCGGCATCCTGATTGACGTCAGCCAGAATAACCTTGCCACCTTGGGCAACAATCATTTCTGCTGTTGCGGCGCCGAGCCCCGATGCTCCGCCTGTAATTATGAAAACATTATTGCGGATATCCATAAAGTGCTCCTGAAGTTAGGGGAGTTCAACTTTCTGGATTGTCTTTTGCCATAACTGGCAACAAATCATAGCGCTACAAAAGCCGAATTCTTGGCCTAAAGTCTTAGAAAAATAAGCCGACTGGCCTATAACCCACTCTTAAAACAATAAAAAAATCCGATCAGAAAACTGACCGGATTTAAAAAGAAATGATGAAATTCAATTATCGGCGGATCAGGGTACCGGCACCATGGTCTGTGAAAAGCTCGAGCAGAACAGAATGAGGAACCTTGCCGTCAAGGATAACAACTGCTTCCACGCCCTGTTCAAGAGCGTAAATGCAGGTCTCGATTTTTGGAATCATACCATCTGTAATCGTGCCATCTGCAATGAGACGACGGCAGTCATCAATGGTCAGTTCCGGAATCAGGTTTTTGTTCTTGTCCAGAACGCCCGGAACATCAGTTAGCAACAGCAGGCGTTTTGCCCCCATAGAACCGGCAATGGCACCTGCAAAGGTATCTGCGTTGACGTTATATGTCTGCCCGTCATGACTTCCTGCAACCGGGGCGATGACAGGTATCAGTTCTGCTCCAAGAACAGAATCGAGAATAGCGCGGTTGACCTTTTCTGGTTCACCAACAAAGCCAAGATCAATAACCTTTTCAATGTTGGAATCCGGATCAATCGTTGTACGGGTCAATTTGCGGGCCTTGACCATGTTGCCGTCTTTGCCGCACAGACCGATAGCTTTTCCGCCTTCAGCTGAAATCCAGCCAACAATCTGTTTATTGATTGAGCCCGCCAGTACCATCTCAACGATTTCAACGGTTGCCTTATCGGTAACACGCAAGCCACCTGCGAATTCAGATTTGATGCCAAGCTTTTCAAGCATCTTGCCAATCTGGGGGCCACCACCGTGAACAATGATTGGCTTAAGGCCTGCTTGTTCCATCAGAACAATATCTTCTGCAAAATCCTTGGCCGCATCGGCATCGCCCATAGCGTGTCCGCCGTATTTTACGACGACAACTTCCTGATCATATCGCTGCATATGGGGAAGGGCCTGAACGAGAATTTCAGCCTGAACATGGACGTTGGGAAGAGAATTCTTGTCTTGTACAGAAGTTGTGTCGCTCATGATTGTTTCCATTTTCCGGAAATGATTACATAGCTTATCTCAGATTTTTCTGAGGCAAAAGACGAATTGATCAGGCTTTAGTCTGTTCGCTTTTGAGCAAAAATAGCTGCTATTGAAACCAATAACCAACCTCCGATAATCAGGAAGCCACCTGTTGGTGCAGCATTTGCAAAAAGTCTGTCGTAAACAAAAACGCGCATGCAGAGATCGCCAGCGAAAAGCATAATGCCTGCAACAAAAAACCATCCAGCCAGACGGGAAATGACTTTTGAAGCCATATCAATGTGGGCAATGATGGCGACAGCAATGATTGCCGGGGTATGAAAGAGCATAATATTTGCAGCCGTTGCCAAACGGCCCGTGTCAATGTCAGCCATATGAGCTGCCAGTGAGGCGAGAGAGACGCCTATGACACCAAACAGACCTGCGATTATCAGAAGCAGACGATCTTGAATATTCATTGTGTCGTTGACCTTTCACTTACCAGCTTCGCAATACTGGCACGCAGTTCAGCGATTCCAAGCCCTTTGCGGCTGGAAGTCATCATGACCTCCGGATAGGCCGCGGGGCGCTTACTCAGTGCTTGTTGGACGCTTTCAACGCACTTTTCAAGCTCGCCTTTTTTCAGTTCGTCAATTTTGGTCAAAACGATTTGATAGGAAACGGCGGCTTTATCAAGGCCATCAAGAACCTCAAGATCAATAGGTTTAAACCCATGCCGGGAATCTATTAAAACCAGTACACGTACCAGGCTTGCCCGACCGCGTAGATAATCATGGATAAGTTTTGTCCAGGTTGCGACTTTTTCCTTACCCGCTGCGGCGTAACCATAACCGGGCATATCAACCAGATTGAATGCATTATTGATGTTAAAGAAGTTCAGCTCTTGTGTTCGCCCGGGTGTATGGGAGGTTCTGGCCAACGTCTTACGACCGGTAAGAGCATTCACGAGACTGGATTTTCCTACATTTGAGCGCCCTGCAAATGCAATCTCAATTCGCTCGATTGGAGGAAGGCCGCCGAGAGAGGCTCCACCCCAGAAGAAGTCAGAGGGGCCGGCAAATAATTTGCGACCTGCTTCTATTTCCCTGTTTTTGTCGGCGTCTTCACTCATCTCATCTGTCCGTATCTGAAATATTTTTATGCAGGTATGATATCAACTGAACCTTAATAAAAAACAAGGGCCGGATATGAAAACCCGGCCCTTGTTCCATTTTCTTTTAACCTAGCTGATTAGGCAGCCTTACGTTTGAAAACATTTTTAAGGTTATCCCACAGCTCAACTTTTACACCATGACGCTTCATGATGAAGTACTGCTGAATGACGGACAGGGTGTTGTTCCATGCCCAGTAGATAACCAGACCAGCAGGGAAGTGAGCCAGCATGAATGTGAAGATCAGTGGCATCCATGCAAAGATCATCTGCTGGGTTGGGTCTGCTGCCTGTGGGTTCATCTTCATTTGAATCCACATTGTGAGACCCATAATGACCGGCCATGCACCAAGCATCAGGAAGGAACCGATGACAGGGAAGGTGCTTGGATCAAACGGAATGAGGCCAAACAGGTTGAAGATTGTTGTTGGATCGGGTGCTGCAAGATCTTTGATCCAGCCGATGAATGGCGCATGGCGCATTTCGATCGAGACAAACAGAACCTTGTACAGAGCGAAGAAGACCGGAATCTGAACCAGCATCGGCCAGCAGCCGGAAACCGGATTGATTTTCTCTTTCTTGTACAGCTCCATCAATGCCTGCTGCTGCTTGGTTTTGTCATCAGCATAGCGTTCACGGATGGCTGTCATTTCCGGCTGTACGGCTTTCATCTTTGCCATTGAGGCATAAGACTTGTTCGCCAGTGGCAGGAAGATGAGCTTGATCAGCAGAGTGATGACAAGGATGGAAACACCAAAGTTGCCAACAAACTTGTAAAGAAAATCAATGACCTTGAAGAGTGGCCGAGTGATGAAGAAGAACCAGCCCCAGTCAATCAAACGGTCAAAACGATCTACCTTCAGCTGTGTCTGATAAGCATCAAGAACAGAGGCCTCTTTGGCTCCAGCGAAGAAATGCTGCGTGTTTTCTGTTGTTGCACCTGCTGCGAGTGAGCGGGTCGTACCCACAACAGCCGCCTGATAGACATTGCCAACAGTTGGGTCTGCGCGCTGCGTGAAAGAGCCACGATAGGTCTGGCTCTGATCTGGGATCAGCGCTGTTGCCCAGTATTTGTCTGAGAAACCGACATAGCCACCTTTAAGATTGGCCCATTCCTTACCGTGATCATAGTTGGCCCCGGCGGCTTCTTTCGCAACGGCGTCATAGGTATATTCCTGCAGGCCATTGTCACCGAGAATACCGATCATGCCTTCGTGGAGAACGGCATAACCAGCAACCTGTGGCTTACCGTAGCGCGCAATAATGCCGTATGGTGTCAGGTCAATGGCAGCTTCTGAATTGTTCTTGACGCTGTCTGCAACTGTAAACAGGGCTTTATCGTCTACGGAAATGGTGCGCGTAAATACAAGGCCCTTACCGTTGTCCCATGTCAGAACAAGCGGCTGTGTTGGGGTCAATGCAGTGCTGCTGGTTGTCCAGAGAGTATCACTGTTTGGAAGCTGAGATGCATCTGTGCCGAGCCAGTTGAATTCTGCCTGATAAGCATTTGCTGCGCCCTTTGGTGTCATCAAAGTGATGATCGGGCTGCTTGGATCAACTGTTTCGCGGTAATTTTTGAGCTTCACATCGTCAATACGACCACCTTTGAGGGAGATAGATCCTTCAATGGATGGGGTATCAATTTTGACGCGCGGGGACTGATCCAGAACGGTATCACGTGTTTCCAATACCTTGGTGGCCTGTGCCTGAGGTGTTGCAGTGTTTTGCTGCGTAACCTGAGTCTGCTGCTGAGGAGGAGCAGGGGGAGCCTCTGGGGTCGGGAAAACATAGTTCCAGCCAAAAAGAATGGCTATGGAAATGATGATAGTGAGAAATAGGTTACGATTCTCTTGACTCATTATTCTCTTCCAGGCGGTATTTCGCCGGTTCACCTGATTTCCAGGAACACCGTGTGACGTTGATGTCAGGGATCCCTGCGTTGATGGTTTACGCTTTTGGGCTTTGATACCACCCTCAAGGCGCTCGCGATATCGCTTACGAGTACGTTATATTCTGCTGAAAGGATAGTCCGCCGGCCAATAATCACCATATCAATCGCAATATTTTCATGGCCTGACACTGCTTGTGCGACGGCGTTACGCAGGCGGCGCTTAATGCGATTGCGCTCTGTTGCATGCCCAACCTTTTTAGTTACGGTCAGACCAAAGCGGAGGCCCGGGTTTTCGGTATGCTCATTGGGAGAACGAAGGCGCCCTTGAACACTCATCCTCTCGGTATGGAAGCGGCGGCCAGAGGCCGCCGCAACAAAGTCCGGTCGTTTCTTTATTCGCCCGATGGCACACATATTTTCTGCGCTCAACGGGTTAGCCCTCGAAACCTCAGGCTGACAAACGCTTGCGGCCACGAGCGCGACGGGCTGCAATAACCTTACGGCCACCACGTGTCGCCATACGTGCACGGTAGCCGTGACGACGCTTGCGGACGAGCTTGCTTGGTTGATAAGTTCTTTTCACGGTCTCATCTCCGGGGCGGATCGATGCATATTGCACCGCGGCGGTAAAACCGCCTGTCCTAAACAAAAAAAGCGCAGCGCCCCGCAAGGAGCGCCGTTGTAGGAAGCCTTATGGCTGACAGCCTACGGAAAGTCAATGTGTTTGATAACAACTTTCTAACCCTGGCGCTCTTTTTAAGTTATAGGTATTTTCCATATACAAAGGGCTAAATATGATGATGCTGTCATATAGGGCTTATCTAAATTCGATTTTTTATAACCGTCAGGCCCTGGGGGATATTATTGAGAAAACGTCTTCTGCCTTTTATTTTGCTTATTCTGTTAGGCTGTTCAATCCTTGTTTCAGGTTTGATGGGGTGGATAGATTTTAAACGCTTCGGTCTGATTTTGCTGTCTGAAGCGAGCGCAACACATGAAGTAAATCTGCCTCTGCTGTTTATTTTTATAAGCCTTTATGTGTTGGCGGTTGTGCTTTCCTTGCCCCTTGCTTTGCCTCTGACGCTGATTGGCGGGTTTCTCTTTGGGGGAATCATCGGTGGGGCTATTGCAGTTTTTGCAAAGACTCTTGGAAGTTTCATATTCTTCTGTGTTGCGCGATATGGGTTGATAGAAATTGGTCAGGATTACCTGAACAGAAAATTCCATGGCCTGAATGAGAGTATCAAAGAAAACGCGTTCCTATATATGCTTTTTCTCCGGTTTCAGCCGGTTGTACCCTTCTTTGTCGTCAATATTGCTGCAGCATTCTTCAGAATCAGGCCGATGATATTCGTTGCTGCAACTATGATTGGTATAGCACCGGGTGCCTTTATTGCCGCATTCACGGGAAACAGCCTGAGAGATATTGCTAAAGATAATGTATCATTTTTTGAGCAATGCCTGTTATCTGCAAGCCAGTTCTGTGATGAGGCATTTTCTACGTCGCAATTATGGACGCCTAAAACACTTCTTCTGTCGCTATCGCTTGCTGCCCTTGCCTTAGTGCCGATCCTCATTAAATCCTACGCTGGCAATCAGGTTGTAGATGATTATAAAAGGTAATGTGTCAGCTAACATATACGGCCTTATCTCTTGTCGTTATTCGTAAAGAAGATGTCACAAGCAGGGAAAACAGTAGATGCCTTTGCCTGAAATCCTGAAGGGATGGATTAGAAAGCCAAATTTGGGGTTGTCGGGGCGACTGCTGATACTGACCATTCTCTTCGCGACGATTGCTGAAATCCTGATTTATATTCCTGCATTATCCTATTATCGCAGGGCACTTCTGAATGATCGCATATCAGCTGCCCATATTGCTGCCCTGGTTATGGATGTTTCCAGTGGTAAGCAGCTATCTCCTGAGAATGAGATGGAAGTGCTTCACGGCGTTGGCGTTAAGTATCTTGCTTTTGAGCGTAATGGGGTCCGCAATCTGTTAGCTGAAGGCACAATCAATCCTCATATCAGTAAGGTTGTTGATCTGCGTGATAGTTCCTGGAATGAGATGTTATATGGCGCCCTTGATGATTTATGGGGGGGTAAATCAGGCAGCTCCCGGATTATTGGTAATGCGCCGGGGATGAGCTCCGTTGAAATCATCATTGAGCGGCGCCCATTACAAAGAGAACTTATTGCCTTTTCAAAAATATTTCTGGGCTATTCAATCTTTACATCGCTTGTGACAGCCGGGCTGCTTTACTGGGCGCTTCAATGGATAATTGTTGCTCCTGTTTTACGGCTGTCTCGTAGCATCACACATTTTGCTCAATCACCAGAAGATACGACCCGCATCATAAAGATAAGCGGTAGGGGAGATGAAATAGGCCTTGCTGAGGATGCGCTTGAGAAGATGGAGCGTAGCCTTGCAGAAGAGCTGCGTAAAAAGCGTCATCTGGCAGAGCTTGGTCTTGCTGTCAGTAAAATCAACCATGAGCTGCGCAATATTTTTACAACAGCCCAGTTGTTGGCTGATCGATTAGAGAATGTTCCGGATGATCTTGTTCAGAGAACTGTTCCCCGGCTCGTGAGTGTGCTTGATCGAGCTATTGCCTTTTGTGAAGCGACATTGGCATTTGGGCGCGTTCAGGAAGAAGAGCCAAAGCGAGAGGTCTTTCCCGTCCTCGATATTCTTAATGATAGTGAAGAGTTGGCAGGCTTCCCAACTGGTAAAGAGATTCGTATTTCAATAGATGTTGCCAAGGATATTGTCGTTGATGCAGACCGTGAGCAACTTACGCGCGTCATTGCCAATATCATGCGCAACAGCTTTCAGGCGCTTTCAGAAGCGAATGTTTCCCAGAAGGAAATTAAAATTATGGCCGCAAAGGCGGCACAGGCCACTTCAATAACGATTGAAGATAACGGAGTAGGCGTGCCTGAGATAATTCGCAAAAACCTCTTTAAGCCATTTCAAAGCAGTAAGGCCGGGCAAGCAAAGAATGCGGGTTCAGGCCTAGGATTGGCAATTGCCGCAGAAATTATAGAGCTTCATGGTGGGAGCATAGTGCTCAATGAGGTGGAGCAGGGTGCAAGCTTTACGATTACCATTCCTTTTCGGGCAGATTTTCTCAAGGTTTAAACCACTAACCGTTGATGGCTTCTCTCGAGAAACTGAGGGGATTTTGAAAAAATCCAAAATGTTTTCGCGGAAAATGCACTTTTTCACAAAAGGGGGCTTGCCAAGCCGCTCACAAGGTATTACTCCACCGCATCAGCTTTTCCTCCGACGAGGAAATACGCCATGCGCGCCCGTAGCTCAGCTGGATAGAGCACCAGACTACGAATCTGGGGGTCAGAGGTTCGAATCCTTTCGGGCGCGCCATTTATTTCATTGAAAATTTAATTGTTTATGCTTTTGCTTTTTTTTTGAATGCAATGGCTTTGTTATGGGCATGTTTAGTATTTTAAATTGTTTAAGAACTATTTCAGTACTGGAGATTACCGTTTGAAAATTAAAAAAATAAGGGAATTTGATACCGATATTGGCTCCTTGATTATAAAAATTTAACAACATTTCATAAATTATATGGGCAAATTCTGCCTTGCTTAACATTAAAAGCTACTTGTGCTGGTGCTTGTTATCTTAATGATGACGGGCAGTGCAAATGAGAAATGGGTACAAGAGTGCCCAGATTATAAATGTTCATGGGTTGAGCTTACGGATACTTATGATCTGATGAAAAGTTTTGGATGTGGGCAGATGGAGGGATTGATGCTGCCACTCTTTGGCTATGTGCTTTCAGATATGATCGCATTTATATGAAAGTGACTGATGTATGAGCATAGGCTATTGTTAAAGAATATAAATATTATTTTTTGAGGGCAGTCTAATAAATATTGGTATATCTTAGTTTCTGTATTTGTGAAATTTCTCACAAAAGGCTTAAGCGTTTACTCTTCAGTTCTGATCTGTTTCTGTTTTGATTCATATGTATATTCTATAATAAATATTATATATCAATATTGGTTTGTAATGAAAAATTATTATTTTTACGCTTAATCCTTATTGATGATTGACATTTATGTTCGTATTAAATTAATGTGATAGCCAATATTATTTGTTCATGAACGCGATAATAAGACAAATATAGCGTTAAGTGGGGATTTAAGATGTATTTTTCAAAGCATGCCGTAAAGGCACTTCTTTGCTCGACAGCTATTGCAGGTCTTCTTGTCAGTGGTGGATATGGGCTTGTCGAAGCCCAATCAGTTTCTGGAAGCGGTGATCTTAATTCAGCTGTTCCGACCTCACCTGTATGGAATGTTTCTGGCTCCCTGCGCATCGGTTATAGTGGTGTTGGTAATCTTGAAGTACTGAATGGTGGTAAGGTTACCAGCGGTGCAGGAACCATGGGCTACAATGCAGGCTCCAGTGGTACTGTCACGTTGAGTGGTGCCGGTTCTCAATGGACAATTACGGGTCTCAGTTATATCGGCTATTATGGAACTGGCCGTCTGGAAATACTTGATGGAGCCGTTGTAACAGCAAGTAATTTTGGTCATATCGGACAAGAGGCTGGATCCAACGGAACTGTTATTGTGAGCGGTTCTGGAAGTCGCTGGGGAATCACCAATGATATTGTGGTTGGGTATAACGGCAGTGGTGAGTTCCTTGTTTCGGATGGAGCAACCGTAACCAGTACGACAGGGGTTGTCGCAAGTCAGACTGGAAGCACAGGTATTGCGGAGATAACAGGTCCGGGTACCACATGGACTATTAATAATTTTCTGTATGTTGCCGGGAGAGGAACTGGAACACTGAAAATAACCGATGGTGCAAAAGTCTCAGCTACGACGGGCTATGTCTCCAACGGTAATGGTGGCAATGGTACAGTCATCGTCAGTGGTGAAAACTCTGCACTCAGCATAAGTAACTATCTCAATATTGGCTATATTGCCGGTGGTGCATCGTTTGGGGCGGCCACAGGGGAGCTTACCATCAATAATGGTGGTCTGGTGACTGTTGGTGGCAAGGTCTTCTTAGGTGAGCTTTCAAGCACGACAGGTATTCTGAATATAGGGTCTGCTTCCGGAGAGGCGGCAACTGCTCCCGGTAAACTTCAGGCTGCTGCCGTTGAAATGGGAAGTGGTCAGGCGATTCTTAATTTCAACCATACCGATGTTAGTAGCACTTATGACTTCTCGACGGATATTTCCGGTGTCGGCACTGTTAAGAATGAAGCTGGTGTGACGACACTGTCGGGTACAAATACCTATACTGGCACAACAAGCGTCAGCAGCGGTACAACGCTGAAGGCAGGTTCAACCAGTGCTTTTGGCCTGTCTGATGCTATTGTTGCTGCTGGAGCAACGCTCGATTTCAATAGTTTTGATAATACGATTGGTATGCTGGATAACAGTGGTACCGTTATTCTGGCGAATGGTGCTCCCGGGCATACGCTGACTGTGACAGGTGGTCTGACCTCAAATGGTGGCCGGGTTGTCATGAATACGGCTCTGGGAAATGATAGTTCAGCGACGGATCGCCTGATTCTTGATGGTGGTACAACGACAGGTACAACCAACCTGATGATCGTCAACAGTGGCGGGACAGGTGCTGTAACAACAACGGGTATCCGTGTCGTTGAGACTATCAATGGCGCAACAACAGCGGCTGATGCCTTTACGCTTGATCCGTCATCACCGGGATATCGTTCAACCACACAGAGTCTGGCAGTTGGTGCTTATGATTATCGCCTGATCCGCTCCGGTAGTGGTGGTGTTGCAGATGACTGGTATCTGTCCACTGAGGCAACGGGTGGAGTTCTGCCGCCGACTGGTGGAGGCTCTGGAGGGGGCGGATCTGAAGGTGGTGGATCATCATCAGAAGGACCGGGCGTAACAATACCGGGACCTCAAGTTTCGATTGTCCGTCCTGAGGCTGGCGCCTATCTGGCTAACCAGAATGCTGCCCGTTCGATGTTCATGATGTCATATCATGATCGTGAAGGTTTTGGCCGCAGTCTGAATGGTAAGCAGAATGGCGGTTATGGCTGGGCTCGTGTTATTGGTGGCCGTAGTGATTACTCGGCTGCAGGTAAGACACTGAATATCCAGTCCGATACGATTGTTGTTCAGGCTGGTATCAGTCTGCTGAACTATGAAGGCAGTAATGGTACATTCCATGGCGGTCTGATGGTCGGTTATGGCAATACCTCAAGCGATATAAAATCAAACCGCCGTGCGCTTTACAAGGCCAAGGGCGAAGTTGATGGTTACAGTGTTGGTGTTTATGGCACCTGGCACCAGAACGAACAGAATGGCACGGGCCTTTATGTCGATGGCTGGGCGCAATATGGCTGGTATGACAATAGTGTTCATGGTTATGGCCTGAACAAAGAAAAGTATGACAGCCGTACATTTACCGTATCGCTTGAAGCTGGTTATGGTTTTGAACTTATGCGCTCTGAAAGCTGGCAGGTTCTCTTCCAGCCACAGGTGCAGGTTGCCTATGTTAATTACTCAGCAGACAGCCATTTCGAGACAGGTGGGGCAACGCTGGTCAAGTCTAAGAAAGATGATGGCTTTGTGACACGTGTCGGTGGCCGTTTCTCCGGTGTTTATACCTATGATGGCAACAAGAAGCTCCGTCCTTACATGGAAGCCAACTGGTGGTATCGTGAGCAAAGTGGTGCTTTGCTGATGAACAGCGACTTTGTCCGTTCTGATCTTCCTCGCAACAGTGCTGAGATCAAACTGGGTATTCAGGGTGAGTTTGCCAATGGCTGGGAAGCCTGGGGTGAGGTTTCAACCAAGTTTGGTGGCAACGGCTACAGTGATGTAGGTGGCCTGCTTGGGGTGAAATACACTTGGTAAGTTTGTAATTTCCTGTGTCGCATCAATAAGCCGGCCTGAAAGGGCCGGCTTTTTTTTTACTTATTTGGATCAAACGTATCAAACTCATTCGGAACGTTTTGTAGTTCAAAAGTACCCTTATTCGGGAATATAAATGGTGTTCCCTCAGTCCAATTTTGAATACTGTCTCCAACCTTATCTAAAAAGGCCTGATCAGTTGTTGATGAGTTTCTGAGTTTATTGCTGATATCCTGTCGAACAAAATTCATATGGTACATTGCGACATCCGTTTCATCAAAGTGATGATGACGTAATGGCCAAACATGGATTTTTCTTGTGGGATCAATCATTTCAACAGGATAGGGTAAATCTGCTATCTTTGTCAGCCATCCAACTTTTGAAATGAACGCGCAGTTAGTTGTATCTTTTGAACGCCAGATTGGGCGCTTCAGATGGAAGAAACTGCCAACACTTGATGATGTTATTTTATTTTTTAAAATAACATCCTTGGCATTTGAAAGTTCTTTTTCCCGATAGAATTCGTCTGCATCCATTGTAAAGAAATGGGAACTTCTGGCTCTTCGAGCAAGTTTAAGTCCGATTTTTCGCTTTTGTATTTCATTCTCTGGCCTGCGAAGCTGTAAGTTTGGCTCGTATTCGTAAATTACATCAACAAGCTTTTGTTTTCTTATGCGCTCCAGGGCATCAAGGGCAGAAGAAGAAACTGTTTCACCGGAGTTAGATACTTTCTGAAACACAATACTAATATGGTCAACGACATTTCGGATTGAGAGGATGCTTTTCTCTAAGTGCTCCTCTCCATTGAAGAAATTGTAACTGACAGATAATTTCATTTCGTTTCCATAATGCAAATTTCAGAATTCAAAAGCATACTATCAAAGGTATGTTCTTATTACTACTTCAACCTAAATAAGGTATTGGAGCTCCAAAGGTTTCAAGAATTAGAATAACATTCAGGAAGAGAATGACAGCGGCTCCGAATATAGAAAGAAAACGGATTACAGGCCCGTTGGCAAAGGCCCCCATCGTTGCCTTTCTGTTGGTAAAATAGACCAGCGCAAGCATGGGAACGGGGAGGGACATACTCAAAATTACCTGACTAATAATCAGGGCTTTAGTTGTGTTGACGCCCATCGCAACAACGATGAAGGCTGGAACCATGGTAATCAAGCGGCGTAACCATACCGGGATATGGAAGTTCACAAAGCCTTGCATGATCATCTGACCTGCCATGGTGCCGACAACAGAGCTTGATACGCCTGAGGCAATAAGGGAGATCAGAAAAGCAGCAGCTGCTGCTCCACCAAGAAGGGGCGTTAGAGAATGATAAGCGGTTTCAATTTCTGCTATATGTGAATGGCTTCCATGAAAGGCACCTGCTGCCATCATAACCATTGCCATATTGACCATACCGGCAACGGCAAGGGCAAGAACGACCTCTATGTTTGAATAACGAACAAGTTTTCGGCGTTGCTGGTCACTGGTAATTTCAATACGGTTCTGAGTAAGGCCTGAATGCAGGTAAATCGCATGGGGCATAACTGTGGCACCAATAATGCCTACTGCAATTGTCAGAGCTGCAGAATCTGGAATTTTGGGAGTAATCATACCCTGAAAGGCTGCTGGCCATTCAATGGGGGTTATAAAGACTTCAAGCAGATAGCAAAGGCCAATCACGGAGACGAGGCCACCAATGATTAATTCCATTGGACGAAATCCGCGGCGCTCAAATAGCAAAATACCATAGGTTACAATTGCCGTGACCAGCATGCCGTACATTAGTGGCATGTCAAACAGGAGAGCCAGACCTATAGCCCCTCCAAGAAACTCGGCTAGATCTGTGGCCATTGCTGCAATTTCACTGACAAACCACATGACCCAGACCGCAGGTTTGGGGAAATTATCGCGACACATTTCTGCAAGATTATGGCCGGTTACAATGCCAAGTTTTGCAGAAAGTGCCTGAAATAACATGGCAATCAGGTTTGCAACCACGACAACCCAAAGAAGTGTAAAGCCATAACCTGCACCAGCCTGTATATTGGTGGCATAGTTACCCGGGTCCATATAAGCAATTGAGGCAATAACTGCAGGGCCTGCAAATAGTAACGCTGAACGAGGTCCGCGACGGCTTCCAGAAAGTGCCTGGGTAACATGTAGACGCGTGCGGTTCGAAAGGGACAGATCGGATACAATTTCACCGGTATCTGCCAGATTGCCTGCTAGCGATGAATTTGCAGTATCATTGGGCATAACTAAAAGCCTGAATCCAATTAGGTTCGGTTAATATCACCTTATAAATGTAGCCTAGGCTACATTTTTGTCAATATTGTTTATCATAAAGCCAAATATCAAAGAATTTGAAAAAGAGTTTATGATTTGAAGGCATGGCTTTAATTTGTTACTGAGACTGGAGTTAAAGTTTATAAATAGTAGGAGAGGCTGGATGGCACGGAGTAAAAACAGTGAGGGAAAGGCTATAGAGCCTAACCAGCGTTTTGACTGTGCAAGAACGGCCCAGTCCCAGGTGCTTCTGGAAGATTATACCGAGATGATTGATGATCTGATCAGAGAGCACGGGGAGGCACGTTTAACGGATATTGCCAAACTTATGGGTGTTGCACATCCAACTGCAGCAAAAGCAGTTGCGCGTTTGAAGCGAGAAGGCTTGGCAACATCCAAGCCCTATCGTGGTGTATTTCTAACGCCTAGTGGCCTTGAAATGGCAGAGCGGATGCGGGTACGACATCGTCTTGTCCTTGATGTTCTTGTGGCTATTGGCGTTCCTGCAGATGCAGCCGAGTTGGATGCAGAAGGCATCGAACATCATGTATCAGATAAAACGCTTGCTGCTTTTGAAGCGTTCTTGAAGAAATCAGACCGCTAATCTGGGGGAGGGGCTTATTGGTAATATCCCTGCCTGTACGATTATATCCGTGTAGTCTTAAGCGTAAAGGTTGCTGATCGCAAAGTATTCTATCTGCTATTTTTGGCCGCCGTCATGCCTGAAACTCCAATTCAGCTGTATGAGAGGTTGATGCTGTGAGCTATTCTATAGAAGAGCCGCATTGACCAATAATATCCTTGCTAAAATCTCTTTCCAAAGCTTCCTCAACGAGACTGAAAAGGCGCATGTCATGTGCAGGTTTTAAGGTACCTCCAATGTTACGGAGGTAAATCTCTTCAACTGTCCAGTCATCGCCGCCCCGGATGAGTGCATAACCTTCCAGTGCACTGGCAATTGTGGGAAGAATACAGAGATCGCTAAAGAAAAATCTCTCAATTGTCACTTAAATATGCCTATTATTTTATATGAAGCATATTAGCATGACTTAGTAAAAAGTCAATTCAAATATTAGGTGTTGCATAACATTTTATTTTTGAACCATTATGATTTTATGGATTGAGAGGATGTTTTCTTTCTGGAATTCAATTTCTTTAGGTGGGTTGAACTGCTCAACAATCACTTTCGACGGCGTGCTGGAAACGTAGCGCTTTATAAAGCCATATGGAGGCTCTTCCTCAGAGGTTGAGTGGACCTGAATAATAATGTCATCACCACGTCTTGGGGCGCGATTAGGGTGGACCCATACTGTTTGTCCGGGGGAAAATACAGGCTCCATTGATTCTCCAACAACGTATACTGCGTAAAGATTAGGAGCGTTTTCATAGCCGGGTGGGCAAAATACAGTATCAATCAATTGTCCATTCATTTCAAAGCGTCCATCTTCTCCGCCAACAGCGAGACCGTAAACGGGGATTCTTTTTCTAGGAATTGGGGGAATGTCGAATGGTTCACTGAATTCTGATGGGGTGGGTATGTTATTTTTCTTATGTGCATCAGGTGCCATACCATAAGTGGGAAGGGATCCATCGCCTAGCAATGTGGATACCGTTACGCCCAAAAGACGGGCCAATGGTTCCAGTTTTGATAGTTCTGGTTTGGTGTCATCGCTTTCCCAAAGGGAGACGGATCCAGGTTTGATGCCGAAGTATTGGGCGACATCTGCCTGAGTTAGGTTTTTAGCCTTACGGGCCTGTCTAATTCTTTGTCCAAGTGTGCTCATGTTGGATACCTTAAGAAAATTAAGTTAAGTTTGCACTTGACTTAAAATTAAGTTTAACCTAACATAATAATCATGGATACAGCAACTCAAAATTCTTCCGGTGCACGCCGGTTTCAATACGTAACTGATGATATGTTACATCGCGGTATTTATGGTGGTCGGGTTTTTGATAAGAACCTGTACCGGTGTGTCGAATGTGAAAGTGGAATTTCTTACACATATTCAGTGAGAATTCGTCAGGATATTCCTACCAAACCGCGATGTTTCAAGTGCTGCCTAGTTTCTGACCGTAAAGGAGAATCTCATGGAATGTCATATGGAAAAATCAACAAAGAACAAAACAAGAACGAATTGTCTGCTGGCTGATAGGGTTTTTGGAGAGAAGCCAATGAAACTTCCTTCTTTAGGTGATCTTGTGTTTGAAAGAAAAAAGGGTAAAGGAGTGGATGTTACAGCTCTCATTTGTGGAGATCCACCAAAAGGGCGTTCTGCCTATGATTTGTTAAGTAGGAAGGTGCAAGATCCATTTAAAGGTTACGTAATGGAAGAATATATTTTTATTTAGGATTTTTTTTCTAAGCAAAAAATTCTAAATAAACAATATAATTTAATTATTATTATTCATTGCTGGAAAATAAACCTAATTTCAATAGATTGCATTCTTCAATCAAGAAGAGTCTTGCAATGAAAAACATAAGTAAAAAAATTTTACATCGTTCTTCTAAGTCTGCGCAGAAGGCAGGTATGCATGCTGTTACAACTTTGGAAAGATTGTATGGGCTGCCTGATAAGGCAGGGTTACTACAGAAAGCGGTTGTGTCAGAACTTGAGCGGGCAGGTTTTTCAGTTTGTACTGAAGAGCAGGTCTCAAAATTACAGCAAAGACGTACGGGTCGTCTGGATGTCTTGGCTGTATACCGTGGTGGAACTGTTGCAATTGAGCTTGATGCAAGATCTCCGCGGCAGAAATCTATTGAGAAGTTATTACAGTTTGATGCTTTCAGGATTATTGGCCTGCGAAATATTTCAATGCCACCTCCGATTGGCATTGACGCTGTCGTCGCTTTGCATGTCGGCCAAGATTATGAAGAAGAATTCAGCCGTTTTGTGGCGGCATATCCAAGACAAATGAGTGCCGATGAACAGAAAGCGGTTCTGTCTGTCTTCATGAGTAAGCTTCGTATTGGGCGTGATGCAAACCAGATCATTCTGGGAGCAAGACGATATGCCCAGCAGTGTACGCTTAAAGATAATGAATTGGCAGCTGAAATCATTCCAGCTGTAGAATGGCTTAAAGAAGAGCTGTGGGGATAGGCTTCTGCGTATTCCCAGCTCTGGAAGCAAGGGGATACGCATGAATACAATGATCCGAAAAGTAAAAAATACTTCGGAAAAATTAGGCTATGGCCGGGATGGTTGCTTTAATGCTGTCAATATGCTGGTCGATGACCCTTATGAGCAGGGCGTAAAACATAAGGCAAGGATCAATACCAAGCATGATGTTCTTCTACATTGGAAGGCTCGCAAACGTATTGATGATGCACAGTTCATTGCAGGGCAAAGATTGCAAAATATCTGGTATCAGACAGGTGTAGGGCAGATCAGCACAATTCGTTATGATCATGAACGTGTTGATACTTCTGCAACCGGTGGGCATTTTTCGGAACATGCAGCTGATGCTGGTCTGGAGCTTAGAAAGATTGCCGCTTTTCTTGGGCAGTTTGATTTTAAACTATTGGTCAGAATCATATGCCAGGGCCGTAAAATAGAAGATGAAGCTCAGGATATAGGCGGACGTGAACCGCAGCTATATGTTGCTCGACGAGTGCGTGATGCCTTGGATTATCTGGCGGATTACTGGGGAACGCGTGGAAGCTTGGAACGTTTTTGTACTCGACAGGAGCAAATGCCACTATCCTGAAATTCTGAGTTGTTTCGAATAAAAAAAGGGCCCAGATTACTGGGCCTTTTCTGTAAATCATTGATATTTAATAAGAACAAAAAAAGATCAAAAAAAGAACAAATAGTGATTGACATGTCAGGTGGTATGGGGTATAAAGACTATGCTACCAAAAATGGATAGCAAATCACCCGCCGAAACTGACGGCGAGTTTTTTATTACGGTGATATTTTATTACAGGTCATGAACCAGTCTTGGTTCGTGGCCTTTTTTGTTTCCTTATTTCATGAAGTTATTAAAGGGTGCGGCTTAATTTTATTGAGAAATGGAAAGGCTTTTATGAGGCCGGATGACCAGACGCAAACTGGATATTGTTTCTCAACGGTGTGCCAGCCCTAGGTGTGACGATGGCAAAACTGAAGAACCAGCGTCATGAGCGATTTGCTCAGGCGCTTGCAATGGACTGGGGGGCTGAAGAAGCATTTCGCCTTGCCGGTTACAAGGAGAAGGGAACTGCAGCAGAAAAACGACTATCTGATCTACAAAATGATCAAAGTATTTTGGAGCGCATTCACGAAATCAGTTCCGGTGTTACGCAGAACAATTCTGTAACAATTGCAATGCTGACAGAAGGCTTACTTCGCATTGCCAGAGAATGCGAAGCTTCAGAAGCGGCAACGGCTAAGAATGTTGCTCGTGGGGCCTATATGGACATCGCAAAGCTAAATGGCTTTGTGAAGGAACGGGTTGAAAGCAAGAATACCAATCGGACGATAACCGATAAGCCATTAAATGATGAAGAATGGGCTCAGAAATATGCCACAGAATAGCTATATCTGGCGTCCGCAGAGTGGGCCGCAAAAGGCTCTTGTCGATTGTCCTTATCCGGAAATTTTCTTTGGTGGGGCACGCGGTGGCGGTAAGACAGATGGTGTCTTGGGGAAGTGGGCACTGAAAGAAAGGCTTTATGGAGCTGATTTCAATGCTGTTATGTTCCGCAGAACAACCGTTTCATCTGAAGATGCCATCAGTCGATCACGACAGATATTCAAGCCACTTGGTGGTGTGTTTAATGAAAGCCGTAAAATCTGGACAATGCCGAATGGTGGCAAGATAGGGTTTTCCTATCTTGATAGCGCAGGAGATGCGCAGGAATATCAGGGACGTAATCTTTCTGATGTCTGGGTTGAAGAGGTGGGGCAGTACCCTGATCCGGCCGCGATTGATCGGCTTTTTGGTTTGTTACGATCTGCCAACGGTGTGCCTGTTCAGATGATCCTGACCGGTAACCCTGGCGGGCCGGGTCAACACTGGATTGCCAATCGATACCAGCTTGTGCCGTTTCCTGAAAAACCTCAGGTGATTGAGCGTAAGCTGGCGAATGGGGCTATCCATCGAATGGCAGTTATTCCATCCCGTATTACGGATAACCGTATCTTGATGAATGCGGACCCCGGTTATGTGGACCGATTGCATATGGTGGGTTCGGAAGAGTTAGTAAAAGCATGGTTGCAAGGAGATTGGGGCGCTGTTGAAGGCGCCTTTTTTGATTGCTGGGATAGTGAACAACATATCCTGCAACCGTTTTCCATTCCCGAGCACTGGTTGCGTTTTCGCTCCGGTGACTGGGGAACAGCCAAGCCATTCTCGATTGGCTGGTGGTGTGTTGTGGGAGAGGATACGGTGATGAATGGCCGTTTCCTGCCCCGCGGCGCCATCGTTCGTTATCGGGAATGGTATGGCTGCCAAAAGAATAAGCCCAATACCGGGCTGAAGTTATCTGCTGCTGAAGTTGCGCGCCAGATTGCGCAGCTGGAGGCCGGAGAGAGCGTTGCTTATGGCGTTCTCGATGATGCCTGTTTTGCCAATACAGGCGGGCCAACCATTGCTGAAACCATGGCTGAAAATGGCGTTGATTGGCAGCCAACAGGCAATAAAACACGTATTTCACGCAATGGAATACTGGGTGGGTGGGACTTGATCCGTGCCCGTCTTCGCGGAAATGCCGATGGGCACCCGATGATGTTTGTATTTTCAAACTGTCGGGATTTTATCAGGACCGTTCCTGTACTCCAGCATGATCCGCTGAAGCCGGAGGACCTCGATACCGAGGCTGAAGACCATATTGCGGATGAAGCGCGCTATGCGTGCACGTCCCGCCCATGGGTACGGAGTAAGAATGATCAGCATCTAAACGTTCCGCAACCGCCTGATATCGACCGCTGGATTAGTGGTGATGGTAGCTCGTGGCGGCTTTGAGATAACCAAATAATTTAGAGATCGATTAATGTATAGACGTCAATTTATGGACTACCTGATGGCGGGTGGTCGTCTTCAACCTGCGCAGGGAAATACAACAGGAACTAATATTTTATCGGAGGCTGAACGTCAGGCTTTAGCAGCTCAACAGGAGGCCGTCAGTCGTTATGCATTGATGCGAAATATGCCGGGAGCTATGCCGACTAAGGCTGATGAGATTACGGACCTTGGAGAACTTGACTACTCAAAGATCGCTTACCCTAAAGTGAATAAAGAGGTTGTTGATGAACCTGAAGATAGTAATTTAATTAATTATAAAGCCTTTCCAAATGGTTATGGAGGGGAATGGGTACTCGGAGAGAAGCGCAGATTTGGAAATACTGAGGTTGAGCCACCAAGCTTTGCTTTTGGTATTAAGCCAGATACTAAGGAAATAGATGTTGGCAATGGAAATATTATCAAATTTCATAGTGTACACGCTCCTGCAAAGCTGAAGGTAGGAACGAGTAAGACTAATTTATACTCACATAAGACCGAGAATAGCTCGTCTGAGGGTGGGGTAGAGAATAATTTGGGAGATATTGGGGCTGAAGTTAATGGCGGGTTTGTGACCTATAATGGTTTCCCTGTTGGTGCTCGAGGAGATGTGAGCTTTGGTGCGACCGTAGACTCCAAAATTCCAATGAGAACCAAAATAAAAGTACCGCATGCTGTAACTGATTTCTTTTTCCCAGATGGTAATAGTGATTTTTCAATTGGCCTAGACGGAGCACTAATTCTTTCAGGTGGGTCAGGAGGCGCTCTGGGAGGGCACGTAGGATTAAACGACAGAAACAAGGTTGCAATCGGTGGTAGGGTTAAAGCCTCCGATGGCGTTGGCACAGGTGCAGAATTTGAAGCTTCAATAGAACCTGAAGAATATGAATTAACGCCAGAACGTATTGAACGACGCTTGGATAAGCCTCGTCGTGATATGAAGCATATTAATGATCCTGAGCTTTTTGAATATGATGAGGCTGAAGGTTTATATCGCTCTGGTCTCATCAGCAAAGAAGATGCACACCAGATAAAAAATAATGCAATTCAGCGTTATCTCAAAAGAATAAACTAACTGAAGCGAAAATTAATGACATCTACAGTTGATACTATTCTCGATGATGCTGTCGGGACGTTTGAGGGCGAGACGCGCCTGTCTATATTGAAATCCCTGTTTAATGAATGCCGTAACTCAACGGAGATTGCGCGTCGGGAAGCTCAGAGGGATATTGATTATTATCATGACATTCAATGGACTGATGCGGAGCTGAAAGAGCTTGCACGGCGCCGGCAGCCACCGGTGACGATGAATGTCATCAAAGACAAGATTGAAAGCATTTGTGGCGTTGAGGAGCAATCTGATACTAGTCCGAAGGCTTGGGCCAGAACGCCAAATAGTGAGCAGGCAGCTGAAGTTGCGACAGATACGTTGCGATATGTCTGTGACGGCGAACGTTTTGCGAAGCATCGAATTGATGTTTTGCGGGATATGCTGATTGCAGGTACAGGCGGCGCAATTGTTGAGGTTGTGCCGAACAAGCTTGGCTCATTTGATATTAAAATTCGCAAACTGCGTTGGGAAACACTGGTTTATGACCCATTTTCCCGCGAGACGGATTTCTCTGATGCACGTTATCTGGGTTCAGCCATCTGGATGAACTCTGAAGATGTTATTGCCATGTATGGTGAGGCATCACGAGAGGCGGTAGAGGGTGCATTGGATGACAGTGGCCTTGCCGAAGATGGTGGTGAGAGCTATTCAGACAGGCCAATTGGTAGTGTCTGGTCTGATAGAAAACGCAACCGTGTTCTGATCGTTGAGCTTTATCATATTGAAGCTGGCATCTGGATGCATTCGATCTTTACGGGTGCAGGTGTTATCTCATCGCAGGAATCGCCTTATCGTAATGCCGATGGTGAGCCGACGTGCCCGATTGAACTGGCATCAGCTTATGTCAACCGTGATAATGAGCGTTACGGTGTTGTGCGTTCAATGCTCTCGGCTCAGGATGAGATTAATCATCGTCGCTCAAAAATGTTACATCTGCTCAATACGCGCCAGACTTATCGCAAAGAAGGTTCTATTGCGGCGAACGACCCGCAGACTTTGCGCCGTGAGCTGAACAAGCCTGATGGTGATATTGTCCTGGCCCGTACGGCAGAGTGGGGTAAGGATATTGGTATTATTCCAACATCTACCGAGTTTGCCGGGCAGGCTGAGCTTCTCAATGATGCACGCCGCTTCATTGATAAACAGGGGGCCAATAACGCTCTTATGGGGCGCGGAAGTGAGCACCAGTCTGGTCGCGCTATTCTCGCTCAGCAGCAGGCCGGATTACAGACGCTTGCGACGTTGTTTTCTGGCTATAATGACTGGATTTTACGTATTTATCGTCAGATATGGGCGAGGGCCCGCCAATTCTGGCAGGCACCTATGTGGGTTCGCGTAACGGATGACATTGGTTCGCCCAAGTTTATTCAGATCAACGAACCTGTTGTTGATGCCATTGGGACACCCCTGATTAACCCACAGACAGGGTTACCGATCATGCGCAACCGCATTGCGAAGATGGATGTTGATCTGATCGTTGATCGTGTTGTGGCCTCTGCCAACTTGCAGGATGAGATGTTTAAGGAGCTCATCTCTCTCGTTAAAGCCAGTGGGCTTGGCGCAACACCGCAGGTGTTGTCAGCATTGATTGCTTCATCGCCCGTACGGGCGCAGGTAAAACGGCAATTGATGCAGGCCATTCAGGTGCAAGGACAACCTGATCCGCAACAGCAGCAGCTGGTTTTGCGAAAGGCTCTGGCAGAAATTGCCAAGGAGGAGGCCTATGCAATGAAGTACGGCGCTTCTGCTATGAAAGATCAGGCAGAGGCAAGAAAAACCATGCTCAAGAATGTGCCAGACGAACTGGACGTTGCAGTACTGATGCAGCAGTTACAAGCTTTTCAGGCTGCGCAAAATGACAAGATTGAACAGTCGATTTTAGCTAACGAGAGCTAAGCATCAGAGTAGAGAAAATACCTGCTGAAAATACTTAGAATTAAATGAAGCCGCTGACGAGCGGCTTTTTTTATGCGGTGCAGCCGACCGCCAGATAACGGGCTCTACGAGTTGCGGATACTCGTCCATATTCGCACCCGATGCCGGGGACCGGGCATTACGCAAGACCGCGAGAAAGTCAACATGACAGAGAATATGACAGCAGCTGACATGGGATCAGATAGTTATAACCAGTTTGAAGAAAACACCTCTCATAATCCGGAAGGAATGGAGGAGTTTGAAGCTGAAGATACGTTATCTGAAGCGGTTGCTGACGATGAGAATACTGAAGGGGTAAAGACAGTGCCTTTAGCAACATTTCTGGAAATGAGAAATGAAGTCAAGGCCAGCCGCGCAGAAGCTGAGGAACTCAGACGTATTCTCGTCAGTGTGCAGCAAGAGGGTGTTAAACCTCCAGATCCAGTAACGGATCCGGTTGCATACCAGCAACACATGGAAATGCAGCGAATACAACAGCAGCAACAGCAAGAAGCTTTGGAGGCTCAGCAGCATTTAGGTTTTATTGAAAGCAGCCTCGAAAGTGCCAAGGAGCATCTTGGACAAGACTTTGAAGCAGCTTACGAAATGGCCAGAGCCAACCCCCAGGTTGCCAAGTATATTCTCTGTCACCCTAATCCTGGTGGGGCTCTTGTTGAGTTCCACAAACAGTTGCAGCGTAACGGTGTGTTAGAGCGTTATCCAACAGGAGTTCTGGCGGATGACTGGCTGCTTGAACAATCCGATCGTCCGAACAAAAGATCGAACGGTCCAATTTCCTATCAAAAATCTCACCTCGCAGCTCCCCCGCCATCTCTTGCTGGCGCACGGGGCGGAAATGCAAGCGTTATGGCGCCTGTTCTTTCCGATGACCCGATTGATGACATCCTGAAATAGATGCGGAGGGGCTGTATGGAGCTTTATATATATGACAACAATTGATTTGAATTCTGAGCTTGCAGTCAAGCGCTGGTCACGTGATGCGTATCGTGAATATGTGCGCCAGTCCGGCTTCAAGAATTTTATGGGTAAAAACCAGAACAGCGTTATTCATCTGCGTTCGCAATCTAAGAACGAGACGGGTGACACTATTAACATCCCTCTGCTTGCCAAACTAAAAGGTGAGCCAAAGCGTGGTTCTCAGCCTATTGAAGGCAATGAGAAGGGGATGGCAAATTATAACTTCCGTGTCGGTATTGACTGGGTTGGTGAAGGTGTTGCCGTTTCCAATTCTGATCAGTTTCGTACAGTTGTTGATCTGCTGAACTCTGGTCGTTCAGGCCTCGTCAACTTTATGGCGGAAATTACACGTAATGATATCATTGATGCCCTGAACTCAAAGAATGGTATCCGTGATGTTACGGGCATCAATGGGTATCTTCCTGCTTCTGCAAGTATTCGTAATGCCTGGACTGCCGCAAACTCTGATCGTGTTCTCTTTGGTAATACGCAGGATAATTATAACCCAACTTTCTCTACTGCGCTGGCTAATGTTGATACGGCATTGACGAAGGCAACAGTTCAGAATGCGCGGATGATGGCCCGCACAGCCCGCCGCATCATTCGTCCATCTACCGTTGAAGAGCGGAATGGTATGAGCGGTAAAGGGGGCAATATTGTTGAATGTTATGTCATGTTTGTCGGTGCGAAGACATTCATGAATCTGAAGCAGGATCCTGAGGTCCGGGATGATCTGCGTTATGCCATGGATCGTGGTAACAGCAACCCGATTTTCCGTCCGGATGATCTGATGATTGATAACATCATTATCCGTGAGATTCCGGAAATTACTGAGCGTTGCATTATCCGTGGTGCTGGGGCCGATGGTAAAGATGTCGAGCCATATTACCTGTGTGGTGCACAGGCCATTGCTTATGCGATTGGTAAAGAGGCAACCTTTAAGACGGATGCCCGCGATTATGGCCACATTAACGGTGTTGCCGTTCGTGAACTTCGTGGCATTGAAAAAACCGTATTTACCGGCCCACTTGATGAGAGCACCTCCCAGATCGACCATGGCATGCTGACGGGCTATGTATTGGCCTAATGCAGATCTGTGCGGCGGGGCGGCAATGTTGCCGCCCCGGATTATTTCTACTCAATCTGGAGTGAATGCCTTTTGAGCATTTTTCTCTGATAAAATTCCAAGGAAAATATATGATTAATGCAAATCAGGGCGTCAGTGCTACGGATGCTGCTGGCCATGGGCTTGGTGGTGATCTGAAATGTGCAACCTCAACATTTACATTTGATACCAATCTCACAGTTGGCCAGTCTGTTGCGATGCTTGCAGTACCAGCTGGTGCGCGCATCATTGATGCAAGAATTGCTGCTGAAGGTTTTACTGATGGCACATTCAATCTCGGTGATGCAGAGGTACCAGCACGTTTTGCTGATGGGGTTGTGCCTGCTTCCAGCCTTACAAAGAACAGCTTCCATTTATACCGCAAGAGTACAGTTTTGAAGCTGACAGCCAAGACTGCACCTACAGCGAAGAATGGGGTGCTGAAGCTTGCCGTTTTTTACATTGTAGACGGTGTATCCCCACGCGACATGTAAAAGTCGGGGTTTGATAACCCAAACCCCAGTTTGGAATCTATCTGGAGGGTAATCTGACTTCTACACTCCAGATATCAAAAATAGTTATACGCTGAGGGATACGATGAGTTTTTCGAAAGCAACACTTATTGAACAGGCTTTGAATAATCTGGGTGTCCTTGGAGCAGGTCAACCCGTAGAAGCCGAAGATTATGCCAAACTGGATCGTATTTTGAAAAGTACGGTTGCGGTTCTGGCGGCTCAGAAGATTATATATCTTGAAGCAGAGTACGATGCTGACGAATTCCCTGATGAGCTGCTTTTACCTCTTGCTCAAATCTTGGCAAGTAACGCAGCTTCTGCCTATCAGCTGGGTGGAAGTGATGTAATGGCAGCTCGCCAGATTGCTCTTGAAGCTGAATTTAATATTCGTGCGATGTCTGAGACAGAACGTGGCTCCCAACCAACACCAGCACTGTATTTCTGATGACAATTATTCCATTTCCAACTTCCTCACGCCCTGGATCACATCCGGTTCTGGGACAGGGAAGGCTTGTCAATGCTCATGCGGTACGTGAGGGAGACAAGGTATACTGGCGCCGTGTTGCTGGAATGAAGATCTTTGCAGATCCGTTAAATTTCTCTGGTCTGTACCATGGGCCGAGAGGTTTGTTTCAGTTAAATAATGATGTGCTCTGGATTTTCAAAGACAGGGCAGCCCGGGTTGATTATCAAGGTAAGACTACTCTTCTCAGTGGGGAAGTGAATGGTGCTGTTCCCGCAACGGTCGCGAGAAATAATCGAGAAGACACAGATTATGTCATTGTTTCCAATAACACTGCGTACATGATCTCTGGGAACACTGTCGTTGAATATGATGCGAAAGGTGGAAGTGTTGGTTCTCCGAATGATGTATCCATGTTAGATGGCTATTTCCTGTTCACGTACCAAGATGGCACAGTTATCGCGTCAGAGCTAAACTCAACAGAGATCAACAGTCTTTCAAGCTGGAGGGCCGAGTCTACACCTGATAAGCTTTTACGTGGAATGGTTTCCGGGCAATTGTTTTATGCTTTTGGAACTGCGTCGATTGAAGTTCTGCAAGATGTTGGGACAGCTCCTTTTCCGCTTGCCAGACAGGCGGTTATTCCGGTTGGTTTGATTGGTAAGTGGGCAGTAGCTGGTGGTGCCGTTGAAGGTTGGGACAGAGACTTATTATTCGTCGCTCAGGACGGTACTGTCAGGCTTCTCTCCGGATATCAGACGCAGACCGTTTCCATCCCGGATGTTACGAGAGATATCCGGTCTGTTGCTGACAAGGATACATTGATTGCATCTGTCTATGTGATGGGAGAGAACGCCTTCTGGTCATTATCTTCGCCCAACTGGACATGGGAATATAATGTTACAACAGGAGAGTGGCATCAAAGAAAATCCAATCGCAAGCAACGCTGGCGAGCTGCTTATTCTGTCTATGTACAGGGTAAGTGGATTGTGGGTGACACAGAAAGTGGAAAGCTCTTTGAACTTTCTGATCGTATTCTCACGGAGGATACTGAACCTCTTGTATTTGAGGTTGAGAGCGATGCTGTCAAAGGCTTCCCATCCAGGGTTCAATGTCGGAGAGCTGATTTTGATTTAAACGTTGGCTATGGACGGGAAATAGGCCTTGATCCGGTTGAAACAGAACCACTGATAGAAATTTCATGGTCTGATGATGGTGGGGTTTCGTGGTCGAACCCATTACATCGCCGATTAGGCCGAGAAGGTCAGTACCAGACACTCACTTCTGTTTTGAATACAGGTATGTCAGCAGCACAGGGAAGAAAGTGGAAGTTGCGTGTTTCTGACCCAGTTCCGGTAACTTTAGCCGGAGGGGTTCAGGAAGCAAAGGTAGGGCTTTACTGATGACCGAAAAGCGACTGCCACCCTTATTGCCGCCTCAAACCAGAATTGTGGATGATCAGGGGCGAATGACCAAAGAATTTTATGACTATCTGCTTCGGCTAAATGCAAAGCTGGAGCAATCAGATGCTGGTTTAAAACAGCGGAAAGAGGTTTCTGAAAATGGCTAGTATTTTTTCAGGTAAAGGGGGTCGGCAGGCCTCTATGGAGGAAAACAAGCAGCTTATGACTGGCCTTAAGGGAGCTGGTGAAGCACTCGAATTAGGTAAGAATATTGCTGCAAATTATTTAAATAAGAACCAGGGTATTTATGAGAATGCTTATAATAATGCTCAGGGACTTCTCGATAGCGCCTATGGTTCTGCCCAGAGCCAGCTAAAAGGAGCTGCTGATACTTATAATCCATTTTATAATACGGGTATGCAGGCAAATACTGCTTATGCCAATGCGATGGGACTTAACGGTGCCGAGGGTTATGCTCAGGCAATGCAGGACTTTCGTACCGGTCCAGGCTATCAGTTTATGATGGACCAGGGAGTTGATGCTCTTAACAGATCTGCTGCAGCACGTGGAAGTCTCGCATCCGGGAATAACACCGTTGATATTCTAAAGTATGCGCAGGGAACCGCAGATCAGACTTACAGTAACTATCTGTCTAATCTGAATAATATGACTAACACGGGAATGCAGGCTGCAAATGGTATTGCAAATGCTAATCAAGGGTTGGCATCTCTTGCAATGAATTATGGCAACCAGGGGGCTCAGCTGGCTCAAGGCTTAGGAGACAGACTTGGGGGCCTCAATAGCGCTCTTGCCAATAATGAGCTTGGGTTTTCGCAACAGCTTGCTCAAAATACGCTCAATGTATCTGATAAAATGGCGGAGAATACCGGGCAAGGGTATATGGCCGGGCAGCAGGCTGCATCAAATAGATTTGGGGCTATTATGGGTGGGATTCAAACAGGTGCCAGTATTCTTGGTGCAATGATGCTTTAAGGAGTTGCAATGGGTAAGTATTCTACAGAGGTTGATACTTTTAAGATGACCAGCGGTTTGTTTGACTCTTTTATGAAAGGGGCAAATTTTTCCCGGGGAATTAAACAACAAAACTTAGATAATGATTTCCGTGAGCGTGATCTGCAGGCACGAATAGCTCGCAAAATGAATAATGACAGCCAGATTCAACCTACAAATGTACAACGCATATACGTGAATCCTAACTCAGAATATCTTAATAATTGGCGCAGATTCTAACTTTGAAAAGGGATTTATTGCTTAGAATTCTTTTCGCAACCCTAGGTCGTTTTGTTTTCGTATTTATTCTACTTTTTAGTGCTGCTGGGAATTTTTATTGGCTTGAAGGTTGGCTTTTTTTACTGATTTATACTTTGCCTTCTGGTTTTAGCCTGACATTACTGCACCATAAAAATCCCGAACTTGTTTATGAGCGTTTAAATCCTGAGAAGGGGCAGATCAAAGAAGACAGGATTATCTCATGGATTATTCTGATATTGCTTAACATCTGGATTGCTATTCTTGGTTTTGATGGAGGACGTTTTCAATTAGGTGTCCTTCCAGAATGGACAAAATATATTGGATTTTCTTTTTTGGTGTTATCGCAGGCTCTTATTCATATTAGTCTGAAACATAATCCATTTGCTTCAACTGTAGTACGGTTTCAGACAGAAAGAGAGCAAAGGATAATCAGAACAGGGCCATACAAGTATATACGCCATCCAATTTATCTTTTTAATATTCTGTTGCTTCTTGGCGGAAGCTTTTTAATCCAATCTGTAATTGGATTAGCTCTTATTTCTTTGTTTTTTATAATATTTTGCCTTCGAATTAGGTTCGAAGAAGAATTCTTAATTATGAATTTTGATGCTTATTTTAAATATAGGCAAGAAGTTAAGTGTAAGATCATCCCATTTTTATATTGAATTGAGTTTTTAATGACATCTGTACTTTGTCCCTTGTCTTTACAGACAATTTTTTATGATGGTCGCCCTGTCGTTGGGGCAAAAGTGTATGTTTATGAGGCTGGAACAACTACGCCTAAGACTGTTTTTAGAGATAATGTGATGCAGGCAGCCCATTCTCGCCCAATTTTGACAAATGGCCATGGGATGGTTCCGCCTATTTACGTGGGTAAAGGTGATTACAAGCTTAGAGTTGTTACGCCGGGTGAAGTTATTATTTCTGAGGTAGATGGTTTGTCTGGATCATTTACTTCTGATGGTACTGAGCCGAATGAGACATATCCGCTTCAAGATCCTAATGCGACTTTAAGAACTGGTGATATCCTTGCTGCTTTCAGGACAGGGGCAAAAGCTGGTTTTGTCCGCTGTAATGGTAATACGATTGGGAACTCACAATCTGCGGCATCTGAATTACCTTTTGGTGAGCCAGCTGGTGATACTCAGCCTCTTGGTACTGCGTTTAATTTGTTTGTTCATCTCTGGGAGCTCCAGGAAGTAGGACTTTACTTGCCAGTATATGCCAATGGCTCAGAGGTTACTCGTGGATCTACTGCTATTTCAGACTGGAATAATAATCGCCAGCTTGGTTTGCCGGACCTGCGAGGCCGAGTTCCTATGGGGCTTGACGGGATGGGCGGCCCGACTTCTTACCGTTTGCAGATACAGCGCGAAATCACGACAACTAAAGGTAGTACAGAAGCATATGTGACAGATGCAGATGGTATTATTGCAGGAATGGTGATCATTGGAACGGGTATCCCAACCGATACGATTATTAAGTCAATAGAAGGGATGAAGCTTATTCTTTCTATGCCGGCATCATCATCTACGAGCGCAATGATGAAGATGTCACTTTTTAAGGATGCATCTGTGTTGGGAGCAGAGGGTGGTGATACTATGTATTACCTGACGCAGGAGCAGCTTCCAAGCCATAGTCATAAAGCTGCAACCGCAATAACAGCAGCCGGAAAGCATGTGCATGGTGGTCGGACAAGCGATATGGGCGCCCATGCTCACAATATTAGCTCTTTGACGATAGGACCGGTAATCGCTGGTGTTGCAGGTGGCGGGAATTATTTTCTTGGCGATAATGTGCGGTCGACAGATTATGCCGGTGCCCACTCCCATGATCTGATAGTTTATGAGAATGGAGAGCACTCCCACGTTGCTAAAACAGATATTGCTTTGACTGGTGAGAACAAAGCTTATGCTGCTCTACCGCCTTCTTTGCTTCTGTCTTATTACATAAAATTGTGAGGCATATATGAGTGTCAGATTACGCCTGTCCCCGGTTAGTAATCGGGAGGCATGGATAGATCGTGTCCAGATTACAGATGAAAATGGGAAGCCTTTTGATCTGTTGAATGCTCAAGCCAGAATGAGTCTGAACTATCAACCTAACAATAGCTCAGTGTTTACGGCACAACAGGGTGATGGGCAATTATTCGCAAAAGATAATGGAATTCTCGAATGGGAATTTGATGTTAGCCGCATGCGAACTTTATGCCCCGGTATCTATAACGTTGGAATGGTCGCCAATATTGAAGGTATTGCCCGACAAATTTTTACCGGAACGATTGAGGTTGAGAAGGGAAATGTACCATGAGTGAGATTCAAGTTCGCATTATGAAAGCGGGTCTGTCCGGTAAAAATGCATGGACGCCCGTGATAGCTGTTGTACCTGACGAGTTCAGGCTTGTTATGCAGGTGTCTGACTGGATGGGCGGGGAAGGTGAGAAACCCGTATCTGGGCTTTATATCGGACAAAATGGGTACGTTGAAACCATTGCCGATGCTGTTGATGTTAGAGGCATAGGACAAAAGGGCTGGACGCCTGTTATTTCCGTTCTTCGTGACGGTGATCGTAGGGTCATGCAAGTAACATCATGGATCGGTGGCGAGGGCGAGCTTCCAGAGGTCGGTAAATATGTTGGAGTATCCGGATTTGTTGATGAGATATCCCTCGCAACAGATATTCGAGGTATGACCGGTGAAAGAGGCTTACAGGGAGAGCAAGGGATACAGGGAATTCCCGGACCTATTGGCCCAGAGGGGCCTGTCGGGCCAGAAGGACCTGAAGGGGCGCAAGGCCCAAAAGGAGAGACTGGTCCAGCATGGGGTTCTACAGTCAATATCATCCAAAATGAAAACCTGGCACAGATGCCGGCTAATACGATTAAGGGAAGGCTGGACACAGATGGTAATCCACAAAATCTGACTAGTGATCAAGCCCGGGAATTGCTGGGCTTTAACCTTCATGATTTAATGCCGACTGGTGCAGTTATTGACTGGCCTTTTTTGATTGCTCCAGATGGATGGCTAATAATGGAGGGGCAATTATTATCACGGTTAAATTATAAAAAACTTTGGTATACGGTGAATACCTCGGCACGGCTTGTAACAGAAGCTCAATGGGCTGAAAGTGATTGGGGGACTTTTAGTTTTGGAGATGGTGAGACAACTTTTCGGTTACCTGATCCTCGGGGAGAGTTTATTAGAGTTTTTGATGGTGAAAGGGGAGTTGACGCTGAGCGAGAATTAGGTAGTTTTCAAGAGCAATTATTACAACCCCATAAACATCGTACAGCAATAGGTTGGGATGGGAATGGGTTCTATGGTCATCAAGATAATTCCGCTCAAAAAGCTCCTGTCTTTGGTTCTGATGTAGTAGCTAATGCTAGTAGGTTGTATGTGACAGGCTCTTCTTCTATTGAACCTGCTCGACGGGCATTTACAGATATAAATATGGGAATGAGTGGAGAGAATCGCCCGAGAAATATCGGGTGGAATAAAATATTAAAGTATTAACACTGCATGATATTATTTCTTTTCTATGCGTGATACTTTACTAAATAAATGAGCAAACTCTTTTAAAAATAAGGATACAGATGGCAATGTACAAAAATGAGATGCTTCCTCCTGTTTTTGATGTTGATTTTTACAAGCAACATCTACCAGTGTTCTCGTCTTTGAATAGCCAAGAATTACGTAATCATTTTAGAGAGAGTGGAATTTACGAAGGACTTTCAGGAAGTCCGCCTGCAAGCCGTGAGGAATTTATAAAAATTGTCCAGAAAGAGAAAAGCATTCTTGAGATTGGACCGTTTCATACTCCAGCAGTTGTGGGAAAAAATGTTTCTTATTTTGATGTTCTTAATCAAGAGGAATTAATTAAAAGAGCTCTGGAAATTGGTTTTGAAACTAAACATGTCCCTTATATAAACTATGTTTCTAAAGATTGCAGTCTTGATATTGTGGATCAGAATTTTTCTGCCGTTTTTGGTAGTCATAGTATTGAACATCAGCCAGATTTAATTGATCATCTTTCCGGGGTTTCTCGAATTTTAGAAGATGAGGGCAGATATTATATTATATGTCCTGATAAACGTTATTGTTTTGATCATTTTGTGCGGGAAACAGATTTAGTTGATGTCTTGGCTGCTCATGCGCTTGGCATGAGGGTTCATGAGCCCAGGAGCCCGATTGCCCAAAGATTATACTCAACTCATAATGATGCAAATAAGCATTGGCGCGGAGAGCACGGGGAAGCTCGCTATAAAGAATACCCGGAAACACTTCAAAAGGTGTTAAGTGGTGTACTTCCTGATGGGCAATATCACGATTGTCATGCGTGGCAGTTCACGCCAAACTCATTCTATGAGATTACATCTTTTCTATATAATGCAGGCTTTAGTGATCTCTATCCTGAGCGTATTTACCATACTCCTTATGGGAGAGTGGAGTTCACTGCCGTTTTAAGGAAAAGAAGTAAAAATTCTACAATAGAAATTGAACCTTATATCTCTGATGTTAATAGTGAATTAAATAAAAAGGGAAAACTTGAAGCTTATTATAGAAACTTGATATTGGAAAAGAAGTCTCTTCAGGAAGAGAAAGAGCGTCTTCAGAATGAAATTAACGTAATTTATAAATCTAAGGGGTGGAGACTTACTTCCATATTAAGGCGGATAAGAAATCTTCAGTTTAATTGATACAATGGTGCAAAAAATTAATATTGATGGTTTGAAACTAATAAAACAATGGGAAGGTTTAAGAACAACAGCTTATAAGGATGTTGTCGGTATTTTAACGATTGGATATGGGCATACTTCTTCTGCAGGTGCTCCTGTTGTTTCTTCTGGGATGAAGATTACGGAGACAGAGGCTGAAGAGATTTTGAAGCGTGATCTGGAAAAATTTGAAAAACGCGTTACTGAGCTTGTCAAAGTTCCTCTGACAGATAATCAGTTTGCAGTTCTGGTTTCCTTTGATTTTAATACGGGTGCTCTGCATAAATCCACTTTGTTGAAAAAACTGAACGCTGGGGATTATGCTTCGGTGCCAGCAGAGCTAATGAAGTGGATTAATGCTGGCGGGAAGAAAGTGAAGGGGCTCGTTAATCGGCGGGCTGCAGAATGTGGTCTATGGGTTAAAGGTGAATTTGTTGCTTCAAATTATATTGAAGCTTCTAGTGAACAACAAAGCGTGACGCATTCACCTGAAGGTCAGGCTGCTGCTGTTGCGAGTGTTGGTGCGTTGGGAACCGTTTTTACGGAGGCCGCTAATCAGATTTCACCTTATGTTGAGAGCTTGCCTAGCATTCGTTATGTTTTTATTGGATTGACTTTAATTGGGGTAGCGCTTGGTTTTTATGCGACGTTCCGTCGGCTAAAAGGTCTGAGTGCATGCTAGCTATCTTAGCCTGGTTTACAGGTACAAAGCTTGGCAGGGCTCTGATGACATGTATTGCAGCTTTTGCTGCTTTTTTTTATGCCATTTCTAAAGCTTTCTCTCGAGGCAGAGATGTAGAGAGAGCACTGCAAAATCAGGAAGCTGTCAGCGCTCATCAAAAACGGAGTAAGATTAATGATGAAACTTCCAAGTTGGGCAATGCTTCCGTTTGTTCTGATTTGTCTCAGTGGGTGCGGCAAAAACCAGATGGTGGGGAATAGTTGTTCTGGCTGGCAACCTATTCGTCCTCAGGCTACAGATATTCCTAATCTGAGCTCAGATACTGCACGCCAGATACTCTCCCATAATAAGTTTGGTCAAAGCGTTTGTGGGTGGGAGCCATGATAGATCAGGAAAAATTGTATAAAGACTTACCACCGCGGACACGGGATTTCTTTGAGCAATTACGTGAAGAAGATATTGAGTTATTGCAGGACGGATTGCAGCTTGTACGTTCCACTCAGACAATATCTAAGTTCATAAAGTGGTTTATTATTACACTTGTTGGAATTTTTATTGCTTCAGTTGGCATTGCTGAAAATATTATGAAAGTTGCCAGTTGGTTTAAAACAGGCAAATGATAATTTAAATGGCCCCCGGGGATTTCTCCCCGGGGGCCATTTTTGTTATGGTTTGAGAATAGATCGCGCAATCATCCATGATGGTAGAATTGCAACGAGTGCTCCAGCCAATGCTACTAAAGGGATATGCTGCATTGCATTAACTTCAAGTTGAGGAACGAGCAGGACAACAGTAACAAAACATCCTGCTAAAACAACGGCCGCCAGAATCCAGATCAAAATACCCAGCTTCAGCATACTTTCACCTCATAGCTACTTCACGATGAAAATAGCATGAAGGAAATGTGATATACTTCTATGATTTCGGTCAAAATATTGAAATACTTTGGTTGACTAAAGAGCCGCATTCTATGTTGGAGGAGATATTTTTTCTGATGTTGGGGCTGTTATAATTTCTTGTCTGCTCTATTTTGTTGAAAGAGATATTAGAGGAGATTCCTATGGGATTGCTTAGTTTTATTAAAAGTGCTGGTGCTAGTCTGTTTGGTAGTGGTGAAGCAAAAGCCGCCACGGCAGAAGAGCTTAAAAAGGCGATTGAGGATCATGGCCTTGCTTCTAAAGGCGTGGAGGTTTCAGTTGATGGTGATACAGTTACATTGACCGGAAATGCACTTTCAACAGAAGAGGCTGAGAAGATCGCTCTTACGGTTGGAAACACTGTTGGCGTTGCGAAAGTAGATAATAAAATTGCAATTGAACAACCTGGTTCAGAATCTGTGATGTATACCGTTCAGAAGGGCGATACACTCTGGAAAATTGCAGAAGCCCATTATGGAAAAGGGCAGGGAGCTAAATATACTGACATCGTTAAGGCAAACACCCCACCTGTAAAAAATCCGGATCTCATTCAGCCCGGTTGGGTCCTTCGAATTCCCAATGCTGTGAAATAAGCAGTCCTTAAAAGAACATGCAGCGGTTACATTAATGTAACCGCTTTTTTATTGGTATGAGCAAGCTTTTCTTCCCGCCTTTTGTCTTAGTCTATTAGCTTTCTTTAGGGCTTGTCAGAGTTTTAAATATTGGAGAGGCTGGAACGCCTGACAGTATAAATGAACCTGGCTGCAGGATGTGTTCGGAATAACCGCACAGGGTTCAATGGCAACAAAAGGATTGATTATGAAAGAATACGGCCATTTTATTGGAGGAATGCCTGTTTCAGGGAAGAGCGGTCGTTTTGGAGATGTTTACACTCCAATGACCGGAGAAATTTCTGCGAAGGTTTCTTTGGCTTCAGCATCCGAAGTTGCTGAAGCTGTTAAAAATGCAAAACTCGCACAACCTGCGTGGGCTGCAACGAATCCGCAGCGTAGAGCTCGCATCCTTATGAAGTTTCTAGAGCTTGTGCATGCTGAATATGATGAACTTGCTGAGCTGTTGGCTCGCGAACACGGTAAGACTATTCCAGATGCTAAAGGGGATATTCAACGAGGTCTTGAAGTTATCGAGATGTCAATTGGTGCCCCGCATCTCTTAAAAGGTGAATTTACTGACGGAGCAGGCCCGGGAATTGATGTTTATTCAATGCGCCAGCCTCTAGGGGTTGTTGCCGGTATTACACCTTTCAACTTTCCGGCAATGATTCCATTATGGAAAGCAGGTCCTGCAATTGCTTCTGGCAATGCATTTATTTTAAAGCCCTCAGAGCGAGATCCGGGTGTTCCTCTCAGATTAGCTGAGTTGTTCATTGAAGCTGGTCTACCTGCCGGTATATTCAATGTTGTGAATGGTGATAAAGAAGCCGTTGATGCCATTCTTGATGATCCAGAGATCAAGGCTATTGGTTTTGTCGGCTCGACCCCGATTGCCAAGTACATTTATAGCCGTGGTTGTGCCAATGGGAAACGTGTCCAGTGTTTTGGTGGGGCGAAGAACCATATGGTTGTCATGCCAGATGCTGATATGGAACAGACGGCCGATGCGCTTATTGGGGCAGGTTTTGGCTCTGCTGGTGAGCGCTGTATGGCAATCTCTGTGGCAGTGCCTGTTGGACAGGAAACTGCTGAACGTTTGGTTGCTGCCCTTGTTCCTCGGATTAAAGAACTCAAAATCGGGCCCTCCACTGATGATAAGGCCGATTATGGACCATTAGTTACCAAAGCTCATCTGGAAAAGGTACTGAGTTATGTCTCACAAGGTGTGGAAGAGGGAGCTCAATTACTTACTGATGGGCGTAATATCAAGGTTTCTGGCTATGAGAACGGGTTCTATCTTGGAGGATGCCTGTTTGATCACGTAAAACCCGATATGCGTATTTACAAGGAAGAGATATTTGGGCCAGTCCTATCAATTGTACGCGCCAAAAACTATGAGGAAGCGGTCTCCCTTATCAATAGTCATGAATTTGGAAATGGCGTATCAATTTTTACTCGTGATGGCGATGCTGCTCGTGATTTTACCTCTCGTATTGATGTTGGAATGGTAGGAATCAATGTTCCGATACCTGTGCCTGTTGCGTATTACACATTTGGTGGCTGGCGTGGCTCCAGTTTTGGAGATTTGAACCAACACGGACCAGATGCCTTTAGATTCTATACAAAAACGAAGACAGTTACATCACGCTGGCCTTCCGGCATTAAAGATGGTGCGGAATTCTCTATTCCTACGATGCGCTAAATATATAAGGCGCTGCATTCATAAGCTGCAGCGCCTTATATTATCTAGTTTTCAAAGCTTTTAATTTTATTTGAAGTAATAATCTTATATTCGACATAATAAGGCGTAGCTTGCGGTAGCGGGGTTAAGTTAGGAGATTCTATTGTCCTTAGTTTCACAATATAAGATTTCAGATGTGAGCCGTTCTGATCTGAAGCAAGGTATGGCGGATGGAAGTATTATCTTGATAGATATACGTGAACCTTATGAGTTTATTGCGGGACATGTGCCCGGTGCGCTCTCTTTGCCTCTATCCCAATTTGATCAGACATCGCTGCCAAATGATACAACAGCTCGCGTTGTGTTTATGTGTGCAGCGGGTGTGCGCACTGCTAAACTTCTCGAAGCATTGCAAGATGCTGGTTTTGATTATTGCGAACATTACCAAGCTGGTTTTAAAGATTGGTTGGCTTCTGGAGAAGAAATAGAATTCTAGCTATTGAAGGTTGAGGCTATTACTTTCACTAAAGTAGATATACCAACTTTTTAACTAAATCATTTTTTCAAATTATATTTTGAGGGTGCGGAACGGCACTGAATTTTGAGTTGTATTTATGATCTATAATTTTTGAGTAAGTTTAAATATGTTCTAAAGTGTGTCAGGGGGGATTTAAGCGTGAGCTTGATAACCTGCTGCATCTCAAAACTTAGAGTACAACTCAGGAGGTTCTTATGCTTCGTTCCCTTATCGCTGCAGCAGCTGTTACTGTATGTGCAACAGTTGCTTTTGCAGAGACCGATGTTGTTTCCCATCGTATTGAATTAATGAAAAATGCTGGTGATGCAACGAAGCCTGTTGCTGATATGCTGAAGGGTGCTGCACCTTTTGATATTGAGAAAGTTAAGGCGGCTCTCGCTTCTTATGAGAAAGCAGCTAAGGAATATCCTTCTCTCTATCCAGAGAACAGCAAAGAAGGAAAAGATACAACAGCTTCTCCAAAAATTTGGGAAAATAAAGCTGATTTTGATGCAAAGCTTGCAGCTTGGGGAAAGGCCTCTGCTGACGCTTCTGCAAAAATAACAGATGAAGCTTCCTTTAAAAGTGAAATCAAAACAGTACTGGGCGCCTGCAAAGGTTGCCATGACGATTATCGTATTAAGAAATAATAATTATATTAGGCCGGAGAGGGAGCTCTCCGGCCTTTTTTGACATTAAGAGAGTTAAGAGCATACGGGGAGGCGGCGTTGGAAAAGGCAGAACATAATTTTAAAGAAACTGGGCATAAAGTACCTGTGTGGGATGTTGCCACTCGCTTGTTCCACTGGACACTTGTGACGCTTATTGTTCTTGCTTTTGTAACGAATAACTTTGCTGATAAAATAGGTTTCAATTGGCACAAGATTAATGGATACGCCATTCTCGCATTGGTTTTTTTCCGTCTGATGTGGGGAATTTGGGGAAGTTCTACATCCCGGTTTATTAATTTTGTAAAGCCTTTTGCCGCAATCCGCTATTTCCTTGAAATGTTTTCTGGTAAGGGCAAGCATTATCTGGGGCATAATCCAGCTGGTGCTATGATGATTGTTGCTCTTTTGCTTGTCGTTGCAGCTCAAGCAATTTCAGGTCTGTTCACTGCCGATGATATCTCTATGATGCTTTTTGCCGGGCCATTTGCGTCGGATGTTTCAGAAAGTACAGCTGAATGGATGAGCTACTTTCATCGCATCGGCCCTAATCTTATTATTGCTTTGGTCTGCATTCACGTTCTCTCAAACATTGCGTATGCTGTGTTAAAACGCGATGGTATGATTACTGCAATGGTTACTGGTTGCAAAAAATCAGGCAATTATTCTGATGCTCAAAGTGCACGTCTGTCGCATCAGGGGCTTGCCTTTACATGCTTCGTATTTTCAGCAGCCGTTGTGTTTGGTATCGTTTACTTATGGGGTGATGCGCCATTCTTATGAGATCGCGAATCCTTCTAAGATTTACGTAGGCTCGTCAAAAAGTTTTTTATTGCAGGTATACCTTCCTCTACTAAGTTGAAGGATGAGGTTTCATATAGCCAACCTGTAATTATGCCTTTGATCATTGTTTGGAGGGCGAGGGCAGCCGATTCTGGTGACCAGATTTCAGAGAGAGAGTTTCTGTCCTCTGCAATTTTTAAAATATTGATGATGAGGTGCCGGACTTCTTGCTCAAAATGTGCCGCTTTGGAGAAACCGCGGTCAAATTTGGTATTATGCATCTCTCTGAATATGACCTGAAATAGCTGTCGCCTGTCAGGGATTTCAGCAAGATCAATGAAAAAGCGTTGGGTTGTAATGCTTAAGGCAGCAAGTGGATCAAGGCTTTCATCTATACCAAGTCTGCTTACCAGTTCTTCCATTGGTGAGCGTTCAACTTCCTGAATGGCAAGAAGAACACCAAACTTGTTTTTAAAATGCCAGTGAACTGCGCCGCGTGTGAAACCAGCTTTACTGGCGATATCATCCAGTGTCGTTGCCGCAAAACCCTTTTGGACAAACAGTATACGCGCAGCCTGTAAAATTAATTGACGTGTTTCTTCAGCTTCTTGTTTGGTGCGACGCATGCCATTCTCCAGAGGGACATATCATATAAGGCCTAAGCAACCTATTGCGTATCAGAGTGCATAATTAAAGCGTTGATAAGCTCAGAGCTATATCCATACATCGCGTATGTATGTGACATTTGGCACTGTACATCCGGGATGGAATAAATAAGGTGGCGCTCTAATTGGAGTATTAGATTCCAGATACTTTATCCTTATATCCAAATAAGGTTATGTATCTTTGTTCGTTTTTTGTTGCTTTGCCTTGAAGGGGTCGCTCGTGCCTGGATTTTCTGTTCGCCAAATCGCTCTGTCAGGAGCTTTCCTTGCAATGACTTTACCTGCCTACGCACAGATGGGCGGCCCTTCCGGACCACCTCCTGTCGGGGTTATTACGATTGAGTCAAAGCCTGTGGTTGATCGGACAGAGGTTTCAGGGCGTGTACAATCGACAGATCGTGTCGCTTTGGTTGCACGTGTTACTGCTTACCTAGAAAAACAGCTGTTTGAAGATGGCGCCGATGTAAAGAAAGGCGATCTTCTTTACAGGTTGGAACGAGGCCCGTTCGAGGCTGATGTTGCTGCGAAGAAAGCCATCGTTGCTCAGCAGGAAGCTCAGGGTGAACTTTCTAATTTGACACTTGCTCGCGCTACTCAGCTTCTTGCTAAAGATGCAGGTTCCCAAAGTACTGCCGATAATGCCCGGGCAGCTCAGAAGAGTGCTGTAGCTCAGATCGAATCTGCGAAAGCGCAACTTAAAAATTCGCAGATCAGTCTGGATTATACTGAAATTCGTTCTCCTATTGATGGTCGCATCGGTCGTTCATCAGTCACAGAAGGAAACGTTGTTGGGCCTACATCAGGAACTTTGGCTACAGTTGTTAGTCAGGACCCAATGTATGTCGTATTCCCGATGTCCGTTCGTGCCTTGGAAGAGTTGCGTGATAAGAATGCTGACAAGGGTGGGCTGGATGCCGTAAAGGTCAATCTGAGGCTGCCAAACGGAAAGATCTATTCCCAAACGGGTAAGATTGACTTCGTCGATACGACTGTTGCTCAAGGTACAGATACTATTACGCTTAGAGCCGTGATTGCTAATCCAAAACTTCCAGAAGGAGTTGGTAGCAAATCATTAGGTCGTGAACTTATTAATGATGAGTTTGTAACTGTTATTGTTGAAGCTGCCAGTAGCCAGAAACTACCATCAGTTCCTCGTGCAGCGATTATGTCAGATCAACAGGGTGATTTCGTATACGTTGTCAATAAAGAGAATGTAGCTGAAATTCGCCGGGTTAAGCGTGGTGTCTCAACACCTGTTATTGCTTCGATTGTTGAGGGGCTTAATGACGGCGATCAGGTTATCCTTGAGGGGACACAAAACCCAGCATTCCGGGTTGGTATCCCTGTAAAGCCTGTTCCGGCGACTTCCCAGGCTCTTGGTGAAGGAAAATAACTAGTGATTTCGTCTATCTTTATTGATCGCCCACGTCTGGCAATCGTTATCTCAATTATCCTGTCATTGGCAGGATTACTTTCCCTCACCCGTATTCCGGTTGAACAGTTGCCGGATATTGTTCCTCCTTCAGTCACTGTTAGTGCCAATTATCCGGGTGCTTCTGCAGAGATTGTTGAGGCGACAATTGCTCAGCCTATCGAGTCAAAAATCCTTGGCGTCGATAAGATGATTTATATGAAGAGTACGAGCGGTAACGACGGTTCATACTCTCTGACTGTTAGTTTTGATCTCGGCACGGACTCTGATATTGCAACAGTTAACGTCAATAACCGTGTTCAGACGGCAATGTCTCAATTGCCTGCTGAAGTTCAGGCTCAAGGTTTAACAGTTTCAAAGAAATCAGCCTCAATTCTGCAGTTCGTGTTTTTGACATCTGAGAATGAGAAATTCGACTCTCTCTACCTTACAAACTATGCCGTTATCAACGTACTTGATGAGCTGTCTCGAACAGCAGGTGTTGGTCAGGCAACTTTGTTTGGTCGTTTAAACTATTCAATGCGCATCTGGTTTGATGCGACGCGATTAAACAGTTTGAACCTCGTGCCATCAGATATCATCAATGCTATTCGTACTCAGAATACGCAGGCTGCGATCGGTCGCTTGGGTGCAAATCCAATGCCAGAAGATCAGCAGTTCCAGCTGAATATGCAGACACAAGGGCGTCTGACAACACCTGAAGAGTTCGGGAATGTTATCGTACGCGCTAATCCAGATGGTTCTGTCCTACGGGTAAGGGATGTTGCTCGTATTGAACTTGGTGCACAAAATGAAGATGCAAGTAGTCGTCTGAATGGTAGAGAAGGTGTTGGTATGGGGCTGTATCTCGCCTCGGGTGCCAATGCTGTTCAGGCTTCTAAGAATGTTGAAGAGACACTCTCAAAACTGCGTCAGCGTGTGCCAGAAGGCATTAAGCTACAAACTGTTTTTGACTCGACAACATTCGTGAATGACACGATTGCCGAAGTGTTTAAAACACTCTTTGAAGCTTTCGCTCTGGTTGCTATCGTTGTGTTCCTGTTTCTTGGGAACCTGCGCGCAACTATTATTCCGGCGGTTTGTGTTCCGGTCAGTCTGGTGGGTACTTTCGCCGTTCTTCTCGTAATGGGTTATTCGGCAAACACGATCTCTCTTCTCGCTCTGGCGCTGGCAATTGGTATTGTCGTTGACGATGCTATTGTGGTGGTGGAGAACGTTGAACGTGTGATGGAAGAAGAACCAGAACTGTCTCCTGTGGATGCAACAAAGAAAGCAATGGAACAGGTTACTGCACCTATTATTGCAATTACTCTGGTTCTGCTTTCCGTGTTCGTACCGATTGCCTTTATTTCTGGTATTTCTGGTGCCTTGTTCCGTCAGTTTGCGGTTACAATCAGTGCCTCAATGGTGATCTCTGCTATTAATGCATTGACTTTGTCACCAGCACTTTGTGCTCTGTTCTTGCGTCCTGCTCATAACCGTAAAGGTGTTATGGGATGGATTAGTGAAAAGATTGACCAGACAAGAGATGGATATGCCCATATTGTCCAAAAGGGATTGCGTGTATCTATTCTTTCTCTTGCTGTTGTCGTTTTCTGCGGATTAGCCACATATGTCTTCTCTCTTTTCACGCCGAGCAGCTTTTTGCCGGAAGAAGATCAGGGCGCGTTCTTTGTAAGCATACAGTTGCCTGCTTCAGCTTCTTACTATCGCACCAAGGAAGATGTTGAGAAAGTTGAGAAAATATTGCAGCAGATGCCTCAGGTAGAGAATGTGGTCTCAATTGTAGGCTTCTCGCTGCTTGATGGCTTCTCTGCAAGTAATGCGGCCTTTATGGTTGCAAAGCTTAAGCCATTTGAAGACCGCAAAGCTGCATCAGATAATGCCAAGGTTCTCATCCAGAAAATGATGGGACAAACCGGTCACATCATGACCGCCTTCATTTTTGGTTTCAATCTACCGCCTATTATGGGAATTTCAGCATCTGGTGGTTTTGAATATCAGCTTGAAAGTCTTGAGGGGGCGGATCCTGCAAGTATGGCGAGTGTTGCGCAGGGATTGAGTGCCGCTACTCGTGGGAATCCAAATATCCTTTATACTCGAACCACCTATGTTGCGAATGCACCTTCAATTTTCCTCGATATAGATCGTGATAAGGCACAAGCTTTGGGCCTGAGCATCAATGATATCTTTACATCTCTGCAATCAACCTTGGGTGGTTATTACATTAATAACTTCAACATGTTTGGTCGTACATGGCAGGTCAATATTCAAGGTGAAGCAGCGGACCGCCGAGATATCAATGATATCTGGAATATCTATGTCCGTAACAGTAGTGGTGAGATGGTTCCGTTACAGTCTATTGCAACAGCTAAGACGATTACCGGACCACAGTTCATTCAGCGTTATAACAACTATCGTTCCGTTACCATAAATGGGGCGCAGAACTTTGGCGTTTCCTCTGGTACGGCTATGGATACAATGGAGGAAATTTCTCAGAAAGTACTGCCGGCTGGTTACGGCTATGAGTGGACTGGTATGGCATATCAAGAGAAAAAGGCGGCTGGTCAGACAATGATCATTCTGTCTCTTGCCTTGCTATTCGCTTATCTGTTCCTTGTTGCATTGTATGAAAGCTGGGTCATTCCTATCCCGGTTCTGCTTTCTGTGTCTGTGGCTGTTCTAGGTGCCTTTATTGGCTTGCTTATCTTTGGTCTGGCGCTTGATCTTTATGCGCAGATTGGACTTGTGGTGCTGATTGCTCTTGCGGCAAAGAACGGTATTCTTATCGTTGAGTTTGCGAAAGAGCAGCGTGAAGCAGGTTTAAGTATTGAAGAAGCAGCGATGACGGGGGCCAAGCTTCGTTTCCGTGCTGTTATGATGACATCTATTGCTTTTATTCTCGGCCTTGTACCGATGGTTTGGGCAAAGGGCGCTTCGGAGATTGCACGACAGGCTGTCAGTACGCCGGTATTTATGGGAATGTTGTTTGCTAGTAGCATTGGTATTTTCATCATTCCGATGCTGTACACAACATTCCAGAGAATGCGCGAGCGTGTGAAAAAACAGTTCTGGGAAAAACGCTCCCATCCAACTGCATCACGTGCGATGCACTGATAAATATCTTCTCGAAGACAAAAGAGCGGGGGAGAAATCTTCCCGCTCTTTTTTATGCCACTTTATAAAATTATAAACTATTGCGATGTCTATTCATCAGATATTCAACTAAACGATTTAATTTCGAAGAACTGAAAAATTTAATGCAGGTGCGATAATACAGCTGTAAAGCATCATAGATTTTTGATGAGAATTTTTATTGGAATTTATTTCTCTCATTGCGCTTTAATGAGATAATGAACAAGTTCAAACACAGAATGCATACAAGCAATAGAGCTTAATCCCCGTAATTGCTGTCGAGTGGGGATGAAGCGAGGGCCGGGTTGAGTAATCAATCCGGCCCTTGTGATTTTAAATTTATGCCTGTCGGCGATTAATCCATAACGGCGGCTTTGAGAATACAGACCATCATTGCACGACCTGGTTCTGTTCCTATGCAGCGAACTGTGTGGGGCCTGTCGCACCGATAGCGCAACGTTTCACCAGCTTTGGCTGTCTGAATTGCATCGCCAACTTCAACTTGGAACTCGCCTTCGAGCACAGAGAGACACTCAACAGAGCCCCGCTGGTGGGCATCAGAATCCAGAAAACCTTGAGGATCAGCCTGGACGTCGTACCACTGAAGCCATTCAACTGTTTTGATCCAGCCAATAATTGTCAAACGCATCCGTCCGTCATCGGAGACCAGAATAGGAGTATCTGCCTTGGAGGATTTATCAATAAACGGTTCTTCGTCGCTTGTGGCCAGAACACGCTCAATTGAAACATCAAGTGCCTGAGATAGACGCCAAATTGTTGCAAGTGTTGGGTTTGTCTCATTACGCTCAATCTGGCTGATAATTGATTTTGCAACGCCTGATTGCTCGGCCAGCTCAGAGAGCGACAGGTTGTAGGCTTTTCGCAAACGCTGGACAGTTTTTCCCAGTTGTCCAGATAGTGCCATGGCACCACTTTCCAGACTACGTAGACGTTCTTTACCTTCAACACCCATTATTTTCGCCTCAATACGTTCCACAAATAGAACATATGTTTGTTAGACCAAACGGCAAGAAAAAGGAAGACCCTTTAAGGCATTGAGTGCCATGTTTCTGAATAGGTGTGTGTATCTGTTGGTATGGAAAGCCTCGTTTCATCACTTCCATAACTTATGGAAGTGATGAACTGGTCCTATCCCGTGGCCTATATGCAAGCTGTCTGCTGCTTTCAGAGCCGCCGTCAGGTATCGTTTAGCTTCTGTAATAGCCTCGCGTAAATCTGCACCCTTGGCAATGAAAGCTGTAATTGCAGATGATAAGGTACAACCGGTTCCATGAGTATTGTGGCTGTTTAAGCGCGCAGAGCTGAGGCGATAAACGCCATTGTGATCTAGCAGAATATCTGTACTCTCTGGCCCGTTACCATGTCCACCTTTTATCAAGACAGCTTTGGGGCCAAGTTTTAATAGCCGCTCAGCTTGAGAAATAACCTCTTGTTCATTGGAAGCAGGGTGATTGTCGCCAAGGATAACGGCAGCTTCTGGTAGATTGGGCGTAATTAAAAGAGCAAGGGGTAAAAGGCTTTCTTTGAGTGTTGTGACGGCTTCCTCTGCAATCAATCGATCTCCACTCGCTGCAACCATAACCGGATCAAGAATGATCTGGGCTTGATTGTATTTTCCCAAACCATTCGCAACAGCTTGGATAATGTCTGGTTGAGAGAGCATGCCAATTTTAACAGCATTCACGTCCAGATCTGAAAATACGCTATCAATCTGCTGTTTCACGAAGTCTGGGGGGATGTTGTATATCCCCTGAACGCCACGTGTGTTCTGGGCAGTCAGGGCTGTAATCACGCTTGCGCCATAGACACCAAGAGCTGAAAAAGTTTTCAAATCAGCCTGTATTCCGGCACCGCCACCAGAATCCGAACCTGCAATAGTTACTGCGATAGCTGTCATATTGGTATCTCTGGATGCTTACTGGTTATGCTGAGCTTGAAAAGCTTTGGTAATAACTTCATTCAAGGATTGAGCTGCAGATGTAATATCATCAGGGGAGAAAAGGGCAGATATGATGGCAATACCATCAGAACCCGCTTCAATAACCGATGCTGCATTCTTGTGATTAATCCCTGAAATAGCACCGACAGGCAGAAAAGGCTGTCTGGAACGGATTTGTCTGGCCAGTTTTGAGAAGCCGTCTAGGCCGATAGATGCGCCCGCATCATCCTTGCTGTTGGTTGGGAAAACACTCCCAATACAGGCATAATCTACTGGGAGCTTGCTGCATTCTTCTGCATTGATGGCATTGTTGACTGTCAGGCCAATGATGGCGGAGGCGCCGAGAATATGTCGCGCGTCCTGTGCGTACATATCGGATTGACCAATGTGAACACCTTCAGCACCTGATGCCAGAGCGACATCAATACGATCATTGATAAGAAGAGGAACGGATGTTCCTGCAAGAACATTCTTGATGGCCCGGGCTTGCTCAATCATTGGGCGCGTATCAGATGTTTTATCTCTGTACTGGATTAAGGTTGCACCACCCTGAACCGCAGCCAATACAAGCTCATGTAATGGACGTCCACGCGCAATCTGCGGATCAATAATTCCGTAAAGGCGAATATCAACACTGGTCATGTTTTATCCGTAATAGAAAGTTTATCTGAGTTTTGAGGGCGATATAGGGATGCCGTAAGGCTGAAGAAGCCAAATGCAACGTTATTCTGAGATTTGGATCTATGTACAATACCATCTCTCTTTCCTCCGCCGGCATGATCCGGATCAGGTTCATGGGTTGGTACAGACCTCTCAGCCCTAAAGGGCACCCCAAGGAGATGTTAGGATACTAGCTACTTGCTGAAACAGAAGCAAGCAAGAGAATGATATCAGCCCCATAGTTCAGGCGTTGGCGGATAGAGCAGGCTCTGTTCACAATGAAGGGGTGGCGTCCTGTCTGCTGATAAAAGCAGAGGACCATCAAGATCAACATATTTTGCCTTTGAGGCTAAGATCATAGCGGGTGCCATTGCCAAGGATGAGCCCAGCATACAGCCAACCATAATATCCATGCCAAGCTGCTGGACTTCATTGGCAACTGAAAGAGCCTCATAGAGGCCACCTGTTTTATCGAGCTTGATATTAACCAGATCATATATGCCAACAAGAGTGGGGAGGGCCTCTCTGCGATGTGCGCTTTCATCTGCACAAAGCGGCACAGGCTTATCTATTGTTTTGAGAATATGGTCGAGCTCTGCCGGCAGGGGCTGTTCAATCATGGCGTATCCAGCGTCAGAACATGCCAGAAAATGCTCCGGTAGATTATTCTCTGTCCAGCCTTCGTTGGCATCTGCAATAAGTGTGGCATTCGGCGCGCCAGAACGGACGGCTTTGATCCGCTCAATGTCCAAATTATCCCCCCCACCGAGTTTGACCTTAAGCAAAGGCCGATCAGCTGCTTTTACCGCTGACTTATTCATGACTTCTGGTGTGCCAATACTGATTGTGAAAGCGGTTGTTACCGGCGCCCAATCCTTGGCACCAGCTGTAATATGAGCTGGAATACCTGTTACTTTTGCTTCCAGATCCCAAAGCGCATTATCAATCGCATTGCGAGCCGCTCCAGCAGGTATGATGCGACTTAATGCTTCATGAGAAATACCATTCTCGACAGAGGGACGAATATTTTCAATTTGCGCGATAACACTGTCAACGCTTTCACCATAGCGTGCATATGGCGTGCATTCCCCGCGTCCAATCTTTTGATTATTGAGGTCTGTTAGTTCAACCGTTACAACGATTGCTTCAGTACGTGTCCCTCGCGATATAACGAAAGGTTCTTTTAAAGGAAAATGATCAATTTTTGTCTGTATTTTGCAGGGGATCATTGATATGCACCTTAACTATTTTATCGCTTTTATTAAAGTACTTAGGTTAAGAAATTAGTTCGTTCTTTTTTAGTGGCAAGGATTTTCTGCGTGCACTCAGCAGATATTGATAATGAACCGAAGATAGATGTCAGTCATGCTGACAATCAGGTTCATATTGCCTTGCAGGGAGACTGGACCTCAAGTCTTGGAAAAAGGGCTGATGATTACGCGGCAAGACTTGTCGAGATACAGGAAAATCAGCCAGTTATCTTTGATCTGTCTGGTCTGGGACGGCTGGATACAGTTGGCAGCTGGCTGATTATTCGTTCAGCACGTACACTTGAGAGCCGAGGTATCAAAGTTCAGATACAGGGGCAAAGTGCAACCCATGATATTCTTCTGACTGAAATATCTTCTCATACGGTTGAGGAAAAGCAGGAAGAAAAGCAATCTGGACTTGTTACTTTCTTATCTGAAATTGGAAAGTCAGTTATCCAGACACGCCAGGATGCCTATGATGGTATTGTCTTTTTTGGTCAGGTTGTCTCGGCGTTAATCCGTGTTCTGTTCAGGCCAAAATCATTTCGTTTTACGTCGCTTGTTACACAGATGGAGCAGGTTGCTCTTCGTGGTGTGCCGATCATTGTTCTGATCTCGTTTCTTGTTGGCTGTATTATTGCGCAGCAAGGTATCTTTCAGCTGAAGACATTTGGGGCAACAGTTTTTGTTGTTGACCTGATCAGTATTCTGACATTGCGCGAACTGGCCGTTCTCCTTACTGCAATTATGATTGCAGGTCGTTCTGGTTCTGCATATACGGCAGAGCTCGGATCCATGAAAATGAGTGAAGAGGTTGATGCTTTACGCGTAATGGGGCTTGATCCGATTGAAGTTCTGATTGTCCCGAGAATTCTGGCTCTTATTATCGGATTGCCACTTCTCACTTTCATCGCATCAATGTCCGGTTTGTTGGGCGGTGCAATTACGGCTGCACTCTATGGTGATATTCCATCGGATGTCTTTTTGACACGGCTTCAGTCTGCAATTGCTATGAATACCTTTTTTGCCGGCATTATAAAGGCGCCTTTCATGGCTTTGGTTATTGGTGTTATTGCCTGTTCCGAAGGCTTGGCTGTTAAGGGATCAGCTGAATCGTTGGGGCGTAATGTGACTTCGGCAGTTGTGAAGTCCATCTTCATGGTTATTTTGATGGATGGTATCTTCGCTATGTTCTACGCAGCGATTAACTTCTGAGGTCCAATGAGCAAGCCTGAGCCAAAAAATATGCCGCAGAATAATGATACTTCCCAGAAGGAAGTCGTCATAAGTGTGCGTGGCTTGGAAGTTGGTTTTGGTCCTAAAACAATTATGAAGGATCTTAATCTTGATATTTATCGGGGTGAGATTCTTGGCTTCGTAGGTGCTTCGGGTACGGGTAAATCCGTTTTAACCCGTACTATTCTTGGGCTGATTAAAAAACGCGCGGGTGAAATCAACGTATTTGGCCAGAATGTTGATGGTCTTTCTCATGATGAGCGCCGGAAGATGGAGCAGCGCTGGGGTGTTCTCTTTCAGCAGGGGGCATTGTTCTCAGCCCTGACGGTCAAGCAAAATGTTCAGGTGCCGATGCGGGAATATCTGTCTCTTCCTCAGGATGTTCTGGATGAGATGGCAATGCTGAAGATTCAGATGGTTGGTCTTCCAGCTGATGCGGCTGATAAATTTCCTTCAGAACTTTCTGGTGGTATGATCAAGCGTGCGGCTTTGGCGCGTGCTTTAGCTTTAGATCCGGATATCCTTTTCTTGGATGAGCCAACATCAGGGCTTGATCCGATTGGTGCGGGTGATTTTGATGATCTCATTGAAACACTGCAAAAAACACTTGGCCTGACAGTTTTCATGGTCACACATGATTTGGATAGTCTCTACTCAGCTTGTGATCGTATTGCTGCACTTGGTCAGGGAAAAATTATAGAGCAAGGGCCGATTGAACATATGTTGCAATCAACAAATCCTTGGGTACATTCTTATTTTCATGGTAAGCGGGCTCGTGCTGTGCTTGCAGGGCAGCATGAGGCATAATGATATGGAAACAAAAGCAAATTACGCCCTAGTGGGAGCCTTTACTCTGGCAGTCATTGCTGGAGCGTTCGCTTTTATCTACTGGTTTGCCGACCTTGGCTCTGCCAAGCAGCGTAAAACACTGGATATCATATTCTCAGATTCCGTTTCTGGTTTGTCTGTTGGGGCCAGTGTTCTGTTCAATGGTATCCCAGTTGGGCAGGTAATGAATATCCGTATCCGGCCAGAGGACCCGCGGCAGGTTGAGGTTCGTACCCGAATTGATGATGGTACACCGTTGCGGATGGATACGACAGCAATGCTTGAGTATCAGGGCTTGACCGGTGCTGCTTCTATATCACTGACAGGTGGTGATCCACGCGCAGCCGATCTCGTTGCTGCGAAGGGGGATGACTTTCCCGAGCTTTATGCCAAGCGTTCTGACTTTCAGAGCCTGATGGAATCTGCCCGTAATATTGCTGCCCGTGCCGATGATCTTGTAACACGTATGGATAAGTTGGTTGGTGATAATCAGGAATCTATTACGAAGATTGTCAAAAATGTTGAGAACTTTTCTGATGTGCTCGGTGATAGCTCTTCAGGTGTAAAGAGATTTTTGGATCAGATTGGCGATTCAGGTAAGGGAGCTCTTGATGAGGTTCATGCTGCAGCTGCTTCAATCAAGAAACTTTCTGATCATCTGGAAGGTCAGTTGAATGAGATTGCAGAAGGTCTGAAGCGCTTTACAGGCTCTGGCCTGCAGCAGTACCAGAATCTGGCTGTCGAAGGCCGTAAGTCACTGAATGAACTGAATAAGCTTATTCAGGGGATACAACGCAATCCGCAGCAGTTTATTTTAGGGCCTCGCTCATCTATGCCCCAGTATAACGGAAGATAAGAACGGACGAATGTTATGACAAAGAAACCTTCATTCCAGAAGAAAGTCCTTTCCTGTTCTCGTCTTGCCAAGACGGGGTTGGTATCCGTTATATTAGTTGGGCTTGCTGCCTGCGGGACTGGTCCGGCCCCAACGACCTATGATCTGTCAGCTCCGACAACAGGTATCAAAGCGCGCCTTGGTGGACAGATTGTTATTGCAACGCCAACGGCTCTTCAGGCTCTGAGTGATCAGAATATTGTCGTTCGTAATGAAACGGGTGCAATGACATTTTTAGGCGGAGGGCAGTGGGCTGATCAACTGCCAAACCTGATACAGGCCCGCCTCATCAATACATTCGAAAACGGTTCAAAGCTTCGTGCTGTTGCTCTGCCATCAAGTGGTGTCATTGCTGATTATCAGCTTGTCTCAGATGTACGTGCCTTTTACGTCGTGACACCTGGGAATGAAGCGGTTGTCGAATTGTCTGTTCGTCTCGTGAATGCACGGACAGGACAAATCATACGCGGGAAGGTCTTTACAGCTAAGCGTCAGGTTGGTGACGGCCTCAATGCCGGAAGTGCCGCCGTTGCACTGAATGACGCTTTGTCATCTGTTCTGCTTGAAATTGCACGTTGGGTTGGCTGATCAGCGATCAGCCAATAATTGCGTGTGGCAGGAAACGTGAATCGTTCTTGGTAATTGGTGTCGTATCTTCGCGAACACCAATACCGGCTGCTTCATCTGCAATAATCCAACTGCCAATAACCGGATAATTTCCATCTATGCATGGGATATTTGCCAGAGCTTGTCGGATATAACCCTCGCCACCATAGGCGCCATCAGCCCGATCAATAACAGCCCCATCTTTCATCAGCATGATATTTGCGCCTTCACGTGAAAACAGGGGTTTTCTGGCAAATGATGTACCCAGGGCCCATTTCTCACGATCATCTTCAAAGAAAGCGGGTAAAAGATTGGGGTGATCAGGGGCCATGTCCCATAACAGAGGTAATATGCCTTTGTTAGAAAGAATAGCTTTCCAGCATGGTTCAAGGAAGCGGGTTGGCGTATCGCCAAGATTGGCGGCATAGCTGTCACCCAGCATCCATTCCCATGGGTAAAGCTTGAAGATCAGTTCAATTGGCGTAGCATTCTGGTCGCAGAAATAGCCGTCCGTCAGCAGACCAATATCCTGAATATCTACAAATTCAGTTGTCAGGCCTGCCAGTTTACCACAGTCCTGAATATAGGAAGCTGTGCCCATATCTTCTTCAGATTCACTCATACAGCTTACATGAAAGGTTTTTCCGGCTGCAATAGAGGAGAGGGCGGCAATCAGGCGGTCATGAATTGAGTTAAACTGGTCAGCATCAGCAGGCAATGTACCGGATGCCATCAGCTCTTCAAGCCAGGACCATTGGAAACAGGCCGCTTCATAAAGGGCTGTCGGAGTGTCAGCATTATATTCCAGAAGCTTTGCAGGTCCATTGCCGTCATATGCAAAATCAAATCGACCATAAAGGCTTCTGTCGCCTCGGTTATAACTACTTGCGATAGCATCCCATGCAGTCTGCGGAATGCTTAGACGTTTCAGAATCTCTTCATCGCGAACAGCACGAGCCACAATGTCGAGAGCCATCTGATGCAGCTCCTGTGAGGGATATTCCAACTGCTCTTCTATTTCTTTCAAGGTAAAGGCGTAATAGGCGGTTTCATCCCAGTAGGGCAGATTATCAATTGTGTGATATTTGAAGCCACTTTCTTCTGCGCTTTTACGCCAGTTTGGCCGTTCCTTTACCTTGATACGCTGCATATGATTATCCGCCATAGCTCCGGCTTGAATAACCGCGTCCGGTTGAACCAAAGCCACCGCGTGAACGAACGGCTGATTTTATTGCACTGCCGCCACGCGGAATAACGTTGAACCCGGCACGGTTGCCTGAACGGAACTCTGCAACCGGGGTTTTGACAGCGCGTGCCGCAGCAGCACCAGTGCGGGCATAATAACTTCTGCCAGTATTACTGGAATAACAGGAGGCTCCGGCGGCCCCACCGCCTGCACAGCCATAGAGAGGAGCGGCAGATGCCGCAGATTGTGTTCCCTGCATCATGCGGGCAGCCATGAAGCCCATCATCATCGGCATGAAATAGCTTGTGCTGCCAGATGTCGCCTGTGAGGCTTGAGCTGTTGTGGTTGTATTATTATCTGTCGCGACTGTTTCGCCTGTTGCAGCTGTCGGGGCCGTTGCGCATTGACCGGCTCCGTAATCCTTCTCACAATCTTCTTTTGTCACGAAGCGTGGCGCTGTCTGCGCATAGGTTGTCATGGCTTCGCCAAATCGGGCCTTACAGGTTGCTTCTGCAACACCTGATGAAATGCAATCACTGACCGATGTGAAAATATCGCTATCTGTCACTGCCTCGGTATTATTAGAATACCATGAGTAGGCAATGATGGCTGCTCCGGCAACAGTAACAAGAGCTAGCGTAGATGATCTTTTCATATCGTCCCTCTGAACCTTGGTAGTTGAGATTCCCTTATAGGGCAGTGATGAAAAAAATCATAGAGCTTATGAATTGTTTGACATGCTAACGACAAAAAAACGCGGCTCAATGGCCGCGTTTTTGTTGAGATTTGGTTATCCGCTTATTGCAGGCGGCCTGCTGCATGAGCCAGCATTGTATAGACCTTACCTGTCTCTGAAGTCAGATATGTATTCGTGAGAATAGAGTCGCGGTCATCCTGAGCAACCTCATTCAGAAGTTTCTCAAATTCAGCGATGTAGCGATTCACGGTCTTCTGGAATTCAGTATCTGTACGATACTTGTTGCGGATGTCTTCAAAAGCCTGTTGCCCCTGAAGCGTGTAAAGCTGGCGTGTAAATACGTTGCGCTCGCCACGCTTATAACGATCCCAGAGTTCAACGGCTGCTGAGTGGTCAATCATCCGTGCAATATCAACCGAGATTGCATCCAGAGACTCAAGACTGTTTCTACGGCTGCGTTCGCGGCTAGTTTCACTGCTGTGTGTTGGGGCATCTTCATCACGTGATGCACGATTGAGAAGGTCAGACAACCAGCCTTTTCCTGCCGGAGGAGGAGGGACAGGCGTGACGCTCTGTGGCATTGGTTTGCGATCAGAGTTCAGTGATGCCGTAACCTGTGCAACAGATGTAATCTGTGAGGGATTTCCAGATTGCTGGTTGATGGCAGCTGGTGAAGAACTGATCGTTTCATTCATGCCGGAAGCCGTTACAGCTTTGATCTGACGCTTGGGAGCGACTTCCGTATCAACGGAACGGCTGGATTTGGTGACAAGTGAGGAAAGTTCATTCAGAGCCTTGATCTGGTCTGATACAACGCGACGCATACTTGCAGCTGTTTCCTGTGTTTCCTGAGGCAGCTCGGTTATGCCCTTGCGCAGTTCTGAGCGTGTCTCATCCAGCTCTTTTCTGATCTGGCTAGTCATTGCACGCAATTCGTTCATGCTTTCGCTGAATTGGGTTGCGGCACTTGTGAGAGTCTCATGCATCCCGCCCGCTGCGGTTTCATATGCTGACGTGATGACAGCATTGATCTGCTGACCTTGAGTATCAGATGTATTGCGCAGGCGATTAAACTGCTGCTCAATCTGTGCAAGTGAATTTGTCAGGTTGCTGGTGAGATGCTCAGAAACCGTATCAATATCATTCGCACGTGCGTTGAGAGCTTCCATCAGCTGGTTAAGCTGCTGCTGACGCTGATCGAGAACAGAACCCAGATGCATGCCGACCTGTTCCAGCTTTTCTGCGGTTGCAGAAAGTGTTTCAGACTGAAGCTGTGCTGCATGTGTCAGCATCTGGCTTTTCTGCTCCATGCTTTCTGTCAGCTCTGTGGTACGGCCCATAACGGCGCTGGAGACCTGATGCAGTGTATTGACGTGGTGGGCAAGCTGGTTGGAAGACACTTCTGTCTTCTGGGAAACCTGTCCCAGCAGATTTTCAATCTCATGAATACGTGTACCAAGAGTTTCACTGAGTGAACCGAGGTGATCACCGGCATTATTGGAGATTTTATGCAGAATGGCGCCTGCCTGGCTCAAGTTCTCCAGAATGCTTGCCATTTCGCTCTGGATAGAGCTGTGTGAATTGACAAGCGAAGAAATGGCAGCATTTGCACTTTCATTCAGAGAGTTCTGGAGCTTAGCTGTTGCGGAGATAACAGCATGGTTGATTTCATGCCCCTTGTTAGCCAGAATATTTTCTATGCCAGCCAGCTGCTCACTGATTGAGCCCACAATGTCAGAACCACGGTTCTCAAGAACGTGGCCCATTTCATTGAAGCGAGCGTTAAGCTTTTCAATGGCATTCTCACCACTGACTTCAAAGACGTCACTGATCTCAGCAATACGGTTTCCGAGGCTTGTCATCAATGATGAGCTGCTGTTGTCGAACAGGCGGTCAATATCAACGATGCGCGCATTCAGATTTTCCATCAGCTTTGCACCACCATTATCGACAAGAGCTGTCATCTGACCAAGGTGGAGGCCAATGTTCTCGACGAGACCAGAGCCTCTGCTGTCAAACAGATCAGAGAGTTCTGCAATGCGGCTTCCAAGCATGCCGGAAGCCGAACGTCCTTTATCCTCAAGTGCCTGTGTAACGGATTCAAGACGATTGACGACACGGACTTCAATATCATTGACTCGGCTATCAAGCGTATGGGCAATTTCTGTTGCCTTCTGGCCGAGGACACCATTGATCTCTTCTGCTGCAGAAGAGAGTGTTTCAGCAAGAAGGGTGCTCTTCGACGCAACAGACTTGCCAAGCTCTTCTGCGCTGGCTTCGAGAGTGCGGGCGGCTTCACGACCACTTTCTGCCATAGCCTTAGCCATTTCGGCGGTACGGGTAACGAGAACTTCACTGATTGCACTGGAGCGTGCATCAAGTGCCTGATCAATCTTGGAAACCAGTGTGTCAAAGTTTGCGGTGATCTCGGTTGAACGCTGTCCCATTGATGACACAAGTGCTTCACCGCGGACACCGAGCAGACGGTCCATATCTTCAATACGTTCAGAGATAACCGTATTGATGCTGTCTGCTTTCGTGGAAATTTGTTCAACAACCTGATTGGTCCGGGTGACGAGGGCATCCCCCTGGGTTGCAAGCAGATGATCCATGTCAGCAAGACTGCTGGAGATGGCATTAGACAGTGTTGTTGTCTGTGTTGACAGACGATCAACAACTTCAGAGGTCTGTTTGAGGAAGTTATCTGCCATTTCATGTCCCTTGACGGAAATGAGCTGATCCATCTCATCAATGCGGCCTGAGATAACAGAAGTCAGATTATTGACTTCAGTTGAAATATGGCTGACGGCTTCGACACCGCGACCAATAACATTATCAAAGTCATCAAGGCGGTTGGAGAGGGCAGTGTGGACTTCTTTACCGCGCTCTTCAACGACAGATGCAAGAGTTTCTGCTGTCAGACGCAGGGCGTCATTGATGCGTGTGCCCTGAGCTGCCATTGTCAGTACAACATCTTTACCGGTTCCAGCCAGATTAGCCTGAGCTTCAGATGTATGTTTATTAAGGGTTTCAGCCAGTTCCTCCCCATAACCACTGAGGGTTGTTTTGAGGCTGTCAATCTGGGTGTTAACCAGAGAGGCGAAACGGTCACTGAGCCCGATGATGTTGCTTTCAAGGTTTTGTCCATGCAGCAGAACATTATCGTTCACGCGCTGGCTGGCACTGTCCAGACGCTCAGCAAGAGTATCGACACGTGCACCAATTGTTTCATTGGCAAGCTGAACAGTTCCATCAAGGCGCTCGTAAATTTCCTTGCCACGGCTTGAAATTTCTTCAGCAACCTGAGAGCCAACGTGTGAAATACGTTCACGTACTTCACTGCCACGGGCAACAATATCATTAACGATGCTAGTGCCTGCCGTCGTAAGCTGCTCACCCAGAAGGGTGGAGTTTGTTGCGATTTCCTGGCCAATGCCGGAAACAGCAGAATGCAGTTCATTGATACTGTTGCCGATATTTTCTGCAACAATACTGCTTGTTTCCATCAGACGGTCTGTCATTTCGCGGCCGCGCTGATTGAAACTTTCTTCCAGTTCGTTTGCTGTTGCTTCCAAAACGCTGCGAACCGAGCTGCCCTGTGAGGCGATGGAAGCTGATACTTCCTGTCCTGTTTCGGCCAGACGATCCGTAACTTCCTTACCGCGGGTAATGAAGCTGAGTTCAAGATTTCCAGCTGTTGCTTCAAGGGCTTTCTTAACAGATTCACCCTGTAACGAGAGGCTCTCAACAACCCCTTTACCTGTTTCGGCAAGGGTTTTTGTTACAGATTCTGCACCTTCCTGAAGATGCTGGGTCAGTGTACCACCTGTGCGCTCAAAGGCGGCTGTGATGTCGCTGATCTTGCTTTCAAGTGCTGATGTCACACTTGCGCCAGCAAGGGTAAGACCATTACGGATTTCTTCTCCACGCTGATCCAGAAGCGAATTTACACGCTCACTGGCTTCATTCATCGAAGAAGCAATGCGTTGTGCAATCTGCTCAAGGTCTGCAACCATTGTTTCATGGGCGCCAGACATGGAGCTGCGTACGCGATCAGCATTAGAAATAATGGCTTCACGCTGAACGCCAAGCTCATCAATGAGTGAGTGAATACGTACTTCATTATCGAAGTATGCGCGTTCCATTGTCGAGATTTCGTTACGGACGAGGGTTTCAAGTTCGCCAGCGCGGGCAATTGCTCGCTCTACGCCATCACCAATAGCCGCAACTTCACGTCTGATTGTCTGTGAAACAGTCAAAACGGCGTCGGTCGTCAAGGATTCAGGCTGAGCCAGATGAATAGCGGCTTCACCAATGGCACGTGATGCGATGCGAATTTCGTGGGCGCGGACGGCAAGGATAGCTGTAATGAAGAATGCGGCGACCGGCAGAAGCAGAGTGCAGGCACCAAAGAAAATAACAGCAGGCGAGAGGGTTGCAGAAAGAGACTCTATGGCGGAGAGACCCTGCGACCAGCCAAAATAACCTATGCCACCAAGCCATAATGCAGAAAAGAGTGAGGCCCAGATGTAAGGTGCTGAGGACGGACGGCGCTGTAAGGCCTGAATGAATATTCCAGCATTGCGGCGATCATCATTGGCGACGGAAGCTTTGTCAGGGGCGACGACTGCAGGCTGTTCCGGCATATCCATGAGATCAGATGTGCTTGCGCTTTGGGAAGCGTTATCCTCATGCGAGGAGAGGTTGTCAGTTACGGTGTTATCCGTACTAACCTCGGCAGCATCCTGTTCCGGGGTGGCAGGCTCGGATGTGACACTGTTCAGGTCAATTGCCAGAGCGTTCTCTACTGCAGAGAATGCTGCAAATTCCGGATCGTTAATTTTTTTCTGCTTCGTCGCCATAAATTCGTCCTCAAAGACGCTAAACTCAAAACTTTCCCAACCCAAAGCTTGGGCAAGGGTAAAAGTGTTAAAATGCAAGAAAAATGGATAATTACCATTTCGGGCACTTTACTACTCATCACATGCCAGTCTATCCCGCTGACGTCACCTATGGAACCCAATCTGATGGCAATTTTAAGGTTTCATTAAGAACTTGGTTAACAGCGGAAGTTTCAGAAACATGAGAGGGGCTTAAGGGGTGGATAACCCTAAATATTTTATGGGTGCACTTTATCACTGGTAAGGCTCGGCGTTGAGATATTATATATGGTCATAAGATCTGCTGATATTTGTTTGGCCATGGTCGTGAAATTGTCGGTAAGAATGCCAGAACGGATGTGAATTGATGGTTGAAATTACATTTGTGGACCATGCAGGAACGGCCCGCTCAGTTAATGCTGAAGAGGGAAGTACTATTATGGAAACAGCTCTGAAAAACGATATTCCCGGAATTGATGGGGAGTGTGGAGGAGCGTGTTCCTGTGCTACCTGCCATGTTTATATTCCGGAGGAATGGCAGAGTGCTGTGGGTGAACCTTCCCCTATGGAAGAAGATATGCTCGATTTTGCTTCAGATGTTCGTCCGAACTCCCGCCTGTCATGTCAGATCAAAGTCAGACCTGAGCTTGATGGCCTTGTTGTAAATACACCTGTTCGACAGGGATAAGTATATTTTCTTAACAGTCTGGGCTAAGTAATTCGTTGGGCTGGATTATTCTGAAAATTGGTATTACATTTTTAGAGTAAATAGGAGAGTGCCTATGTTCAATACTATTCTTGTACCTGTCGATCTTGCTGAAACCGAGGCTTCCAGCCTTGCGTTAGAACGCGCTATCGAGTTGGCTAAAATTTCTAACGGGCATCTTCGTCTGATTTATATCCGTTCTGTTATGCCGGTAACTTATATGGAATTTGTTCCGCAGTCTTTTGATACAGAGCAACAGGTTGAATGTGAGCAGAAGCTCGCTGAAATTGCCGCAAAAGTTCCACTTCCTGCCGGTCATGTTTCAGCTGTTGTGCGCATGGGCTCAATCTATAATGAAGTTCTTGATGAAGCAGACAAGATGAAGGCTGACCTTATTGTTGTAGGGTCACATAGACCAAGCATGGCAACTTATCTCCTGGGCTCAAACGCTTCGGCAATTGTCCGTCATGCTCAAGCTTCGGTACTCGTTATCCGCTGAATAATTTTTTGTAGAATATTTATATTCAGGATAATGCGGTCGATATTATTGGCCGCATTATTTTTTAATACTACGGTCTCATCCTAATGATGCTGTGAAATGTATAGAAAAGCACTTTTCGGGGTTGCAAGTTGTTCTACTGCTTCATATAAATTGAATCATTCAGCAATCCCTAAACCAATCAAAAGGTGCGTATGGCATTTTCCCTTAGCGGTATATTTCTGCTTGTTATTTTATGCCTACCGTTTGTGGGAAGCGTTGTTGCTGCTTTTTTGCCAACATATGATCGGGATCGCGGGGCACTTGTAGCCGGTATTATTGCTCTTGTTGCAATCCTTTTGACACTTGGCTTCTTTCCGGAAATATCTGCCCGGAATGTTATAACTTACACGCTTATCTGGATTCCTGAGCTCGGACTGAATTTCACATTGCGAATGGATGGTTTTGCCTGGATGTTTGCAATGATGGTGACCGGGATTGGTTTTCTGGTCGTAATCTATGCCCGGTACTATATGTCTCCGGAAGATCCTGTTTCCCGATTTTTCTCATTTTTCCTTGGGTTTATGGGGGCAATGCTTGGCGTTGTCCTGTCGGGAAACATCATTCAGCTTGCCTTATTCTGGGAGCTGACCAGCCTGTTTTCATTCCTGCTGATTTCCTATTGGTACCATAATGCCAATGCGCGGGAAGGTGCTCGTATGGCACTGACTGTAACGGGTATTGGTGGGCTGTGTTTGTTTGCTGGTTTAATTTTGATCGGTCATATTGTCGGTAGTTATGATCTTGAGACGGTTCTGTCCTCTGGGGACATGATCCGCTCGCATGCTCTTTATCTGCCAGCTCTGTGCCTCATTCTGCTCGGCGCTCTTACCAAAAGTGCTCAGTTCCCATTTCATTTCTGGTTGCCGCAGGCAATGGCTGCTCCAACGCCTGTCTCCGCATATTTGCACTCTGCAACAATGGTGAAGGCCGGTGTCTTCCTGATGGCACGCTTCTGGCCAGTTCTGGCGGGGACAGATGCATGGTTCTTTATCGTTGGTACAGCAGGGTTGGCAACACTCTTGATTGGCGCATATATCGCTATTTTCCAGAATGATCTTAAGGGGTTGCTTGCGTATTCAACAATTAGTCATCTCGGCCTGATTACGCTGCTGCTCAGTTTCGGCAGTCCGCTTGCGCTGGTTGCTGCCGTTTTCCATATTCTCAATCATGCAACCTTTAAAGCCTCATTGTTTATGGCCGCAGGCATTATTGATCATGAGGCGGGAACACGAGATATTCGCAAGCTGAATGGCATCATCCATTATATGCCAATTACCGCGACACTTGCGATGATTGCGAGTGCGGCGATGGCAGGGGTGCCGTTGCTGAATGGCTTCCTCTCAAAAGAGATGTTCTTTGCAGAGACTATTCTGACGCATAGAGCATCAGCGCTTGATCAACTGACGCCTTATTTTGCTGTTCTTGCAAGCGCTTGCAGCGTCGCATATTCGCTACGTTTTATTCACGGTACATTCTTCGGGAAGCCTGCCACAGACCTTCCCAAAGTTCCGCATGAGCCTCCGCATTGGATGAGGTTCCCCGTCGAAATTCTGGCTTTGACCTGTTTCGTGGTTGGTATTATTCCAGCCCTGACGATCAAGCCATTCCTGACAGCTGCAATTTATTCAATTCTTGGTGTTAATACACCGGCTTACAGTCTTGCTGTCTGGCACGGTTTGAACTTCCCGCTCATCATGAGTATCGTTGCGTTCCTCATGGGATGCCTGTTGTATATTTGTCTGCGCGGTTATCTTGACCGTCAGAAAGACAGTGATGTTGCGCCGATTATCGGTCGTATCAAAGGGCGGCGTATCTTTGATGAAATGATGGTTGCTTTATCTTGGCGCTGGGCGCGTTCAGTTGACAGCTTCTTCAGTACAAAGTCTCTTCAACCGCAATTGCGATTGCTGGTCTGCGTAGCTGTTGTTGCTGCATTTCTACCGATATGGGGGCAGGGGCTTGATTTTGTTCGTCCTTCCGCTCTGGTCAACCCTGTTCCAATCGTTCTCTGGCTGATTGGCGGATGCTGTGCGATTGGAGCAGCCTATTACGCCAAGATTCACCGTATGGCGGCTCTTATTCTGCTGGGTGGGGCTGGTATCATAACCTGCATAACCTTTGCTTGGTTCTCTGCTCCTGATCTGGCTTTTACGCAGCTTCTGGTTGAGATTGTGACAACAGTTCTGATCTTGCTTGGGCTGCGTTGGTTGCCCAAGAAAGCGCAGCAGACACGTTCAGAAGGTCGAGGCTTAGTTGCGCGGGTAAAGAATACACGCGATATCATCATTGCAGGTGTTGCAGGTTTTGGGCTTGCGTCGATTGCTTATGTCGTGATGCTCCGTGTTCCGCCAGAAAGTATTTCGCAGTTCTTCCTCGAGAAATCCTATACGGAAGCTGGTGGCAAGAATGTCGTGAATGTTCTGCTTGTTGACTTCCGCGGGTTTGATACGCTTGGTGAAATTACGGTTCTCGGAATTGTTGCTCTGACAGTTTATGCGTTGTTGAGACGTTTCCGCCCAGCTCCTGAAAGCCTTGACGTGCCTGAGCAGCAGCGTATTCAAAATGCCTTTGACGATGCGCAGCCCGGGCGTCAGAAGGGCGATACTGTTATTGATTATCTACGCATTCCATCCATTGTTATGCAGCTGATGTTCCCGGCAATTATTGTTCTGGCGGTGTTCCTGTTCATGCGTGGGCATGATCAGCCCGGCGGTGGCTTTGCGGCGGGGCTGACCATGGCTATTGCATTTATTCTGCAATATATGGCCGGTGGGACACGTTGGGTTGAGACACGCTTACGTATTTTACCCATGCGCTGGATGGGAATTGGCCTCTTGCTGGCAACTTGTACAGGTGCTGCGGCATGGCTGTTTGGACGCCCATTCCTGACAACTTACTTCTCGTACGTTGATCTACCTTTCCTCGATAAGGTTCCTGCCGCTAGTGCCCTGCTATTTGACCTTGGTGTCTACTCACTTGTTGTCGGGGCGACGGTACTGATCTTGATTGCTCTTGCGCACCAATCCCTGCGTGCCTCCCGTTCAGGAAAGGATACGTAATGGAAGCTGTTATTGCCTTTGCTATTGGTATCCTTTGCTCCTCAGGGATCTGGTTGCTTCTGCGACCCCGTACCTTTGAGGTCATTATTGGGTTGTCATTGATATCCTATGCCGTGAACCTCTTCATGTTTGCCATGGGGCGCTTGAAGGTGGGTGCCGAGCCTATTTTACGTTCCGGTTCTATTGGCATTTCCTGGTACGCTGATCCGTTGCCGCAAGCGCTTGTGCTGACGGCAATCGTAATTGGTTTTGCTATGACGGCCTTGTTTCTTGTTGTCATGCTCGCGTCCCGTGGTTTCTCAGGTACTGACCATGTTGACGGCAAGAAGGAGGAGGATTGATGGCTGGTTGGGTGCACCATCTCATCATTGCTCCTATTATTATCCCGCTGGTTGCCGGTGCGCTGTCGCTTATCGTCGATGGGGCTAACAGAAAGCTGAAGGGGGCTATCAGCCTTGTTTCAACTCTTCTGCTTGTTGTCGTCGGCACCATATTGGTTGCTGCCGCAGATGCTCCTGTTGACGAAAAGTGGTCTGGTTTCGTCTCCACCTATCTGCTGGGAGACTGGCCCGCGCGTTTTGGTATTGTACTGGTTCTGGACCGTTTATCCGCGATGATGGTTCTTATGACGTCGCTGCTTGGTTTAGCAGCACTCATCTACTCATTCGCGCGCTGGTATAGTGTCGGTATCAACTTCTTTGCCTTATTCCAGTTTCAGTTGATGGGGCTGAATGGTGCCTTCCTGACGGGTGACCTGTTTAATCTATTCGTTTTCTTTGAGGTGATGCTGGCAGCCTCATACGGCTTGGCCATGCATGGCTCTGGCGCACCTCGCGTTAAGGCGGGGTTGCATTACATTGCAATTAATCTGGCGGCATCATCCCTGTTTCTTGTCGGGGTAAGCCTGATTTATAGCGTAACAGGCAGTCTGAATATGGCTGATCTGGCGAATAAGGTGGCCTCTTTAGAGCCTGAAAGCCGCGTTTTATTTGAGGTTGGTGCTTCCGTTCTGGGTGTTGCCTTCCTGGTCAAAGCAGGTATGTGGCCGCTTGGCTTCTGGCTGCCAAAAACCTATTCAGCAGCTTGCGCGCCTGTGGCTGCCATGTTCGCAATCATGACGAAAGTTGGCGTCTATGTCATTCTGCGATTATGGATGTTGGCCTTTGGGGCAGGGGCAGGAGAATCTGCCTATTTCGGTTCAAGCTGGCTGCTGATCGGTGGCATGCTGACAATTGGCTTTGGGGCAACAGCTGTTCTGGCTTCTCAGGATTTGACACGTCTGGCCAGCGCCAGCATCGTTGTTTCATCTGGCACGCTTTTGGCTGCAATTGGCCTTGGTACTGTGGATGTAACGACAGGGGCGCTGTATTACCTTGTCAGCTCAACATTTAGCGCAGGTGCCCTGTTCTTGCTGATCGAGCTGGTTGAGAGGGGGCGTGAGGCGGGTGCGGACGTTCTGGCCGTAACGATGGAAGCCTTTGCTGAAGACGACGATGATAAAGTCTTCGATGATGATATCGGTGTTGCTACGCCCGGTACCATTGCGGTTCTTGGTATATGTTTTATCTCCTGCGCATTGCTCATCGCCGGCCTGCCGCCTTTGTCAGGGTTTATTGCCAAGTTTGCTCTCCTAAAAGCTGTTTTCAGCTATGGCGCCGTTATTACTACGGTCAGCTGGGTATTCATGGCATTGCTCATCCTCTCAGGACTGGCTGCCCTGATTGCCATGACACGTGCCGGTATGCGTTCTTTCTGGGCTACTGTTGGGCGTCAGGTGCCCCATGTAAAGGTCATTGAGATCATGCCGATTATGGGGCTTTTATTCCTGTGCTTGGTAATGACCATTCGTGGTGGCTCGGTCATTGGTTATTTGCATGAAACGGCAAGTGCCCTCAATCTGCCAAAGACTTATATTACCGATGTGCTGGAAACACCTTATGGAAAGCCCGGGAAAGACGGAGGTGTCACACAATGAGACGCATCTTTCCGCATCCATTCCTTAGCCTTTTTCTGATGGTTCTGTGGCTGTTTTTGAACCAGTCACTTTCGCTTGGTCATGTTATCCTTGGCCTGCTTGTTGGTTTTATTGGTGCCATTGCTTTTGCTGCACTGCGGCCACCAGAATTACGTATCCGTAATTTGCGGGCGATTGGAACGCTTTTGGTAATGGTTCTGCGCGATATCGTGCGTTCTAATATTGCTGTTGCCAAGCTGATCGTTCGGCCTAATGCGCCGGGTTATATATCCGGATTTATGACCATAAAACTGGATATGAAAAACCAGTATGGATTGGCTGCTTTAGCAACAATCATGACATCAACACCGGGAACTCTTTGGGTCAACTTTGACTCCTCGACGGGTAATCTGCTGATTCATGTGCTTGATCTCGTTGATGAGGAGACATGGATTAAGACAATCAAACATGGCTATGAAAGACTATTGATGGAGATATTCGAGTAATGAGCGTTCTGATTATCTTCTGGGCAGTTGTTGGGGCGCAGGTATTATTAGCCTGTGCGATGGTGATTGGTGCCTATCGCATGTTGTTTGGCCCAAAGGCTCAGGATCGCGTTCTCGGTCTCGATAATCTCTACCTGAATGCCACAATGCTGCTGCTGACATTCGGTATTCGCTACAGCAGTACCCATTATTTTGAAGCCGCTTTGGTTATTGCCATGCTTGGCTTCGTTGCAACTGCTGCTTTAGCAAAAGTTCTGATGCGCGGTGAGGTGATCGAATGATCGGGGCAACGGATATTCCCCTCTGGGCTGCTATTTTGACGGCTGTGTTCGTCCTTGGTGGTGCTGCTTTGTCGCTGACTGGTGCCGTTGGTATGCTGACAATGAAGAGCTTTTATCAGCGTGCGCATGCACCGACACTCGGGTCAACGCTGGGGATTGGTTTTATCCTTATGGCGTCCATTATCTTCTTCTCGGTTACCGGAACACGACCTGCGGTTCATGAGATTGTCATTGCCGTTTTTATTACTGTCACAACACCGGTTCCGCTGCTGCTTCTTGTTCGTGCAGCTCTGCATCGTGACAGATCTCAGGGTAGTCCGGAGGTGCCAGGTGCCATCACAATCGTCAATGGCACTGTGAGGCTGATCGGAGATAAAGCTATCGTAATCAGCCAGGAAGATAAAGTTATAGAAAAAGATTAATATATTATTCTATCTTTATGTTTTTAAATAATTTTGTCTTAATTTTTGTGTGATGATCGACGGGCCTTGAACTCCGTCCTCTCTGCTCGGCTCTGATCTTTCTTAGGGTTCAGGATACTCCGGAATTCATCGCGCCGCTCATGAATTGAGGTAAGAACTTTCCCCATGGCAATCCCGATATCAACCAGTACAGCTTCGCTCAACTGAAGTGATGCTTCGATGCTTTCCGGTACTGCATTATCGACCCCCATCTCGTACAGAAGAGTGGCGTGTCTGGCATCAACTGCCCTGGCCACAATTGTTAAATCCGGTTTCTGACGACGGGCAGTGCTAACGACCTGTTCTGCGAGTTTCGGATTGTCGATGGAAAGGACAAGAGCTTTCGCATTTTCAATGCCGCAGGCATGGAGCAGGTTCGGAGCAGAAGAATCTCCGAAGTAAACCGGATAGCCGGCTTTTCGCGCAGAGCTAACCCGACTTGGGTTCGCGTCGATGACGATATAGGGAACGTCATGACGCTCCAGCATCTCTGAAACGAGCTGCCCAACACGTCCATAACCAATGACGATCACATGAGATTTGGCATTAACAGGGGCATTGGAAATAGCGATTGTTTCATCCGCTTGAGCTTTCTGCTGCACAAGACGTTTTCCAATTTTTGTTCCGATACGGGCCAGAACCGGAAGTACGATCATTGATAATGTTACGAGCAGTAAAACGGGTTGAGCGAGAGAGTTTGGTAAAAGCTGGGCTGAAACGGCACTGCCAATGATGACAAAGGCGAATTCACCAGCCGGACCAATAACCAGAGCTGTTTCTATGGCAACTGAATGGGCAAGATGGAATGCGCGGGCAATTGCGTAAACAATCATTGTTTTAATGACAATAAGGCTGATTGTTGCAGCAAGAATGGTCAATGGTTTGTTCAGGAGGCTGCCGACATTGATATCCATGCCGATGGTTATGAAAAACAGGCCGAGCAGCAGGCCTTTGAATGGCTCAATTGTTGCAAGGATCGCGCGCCTGTATTCTGTTTCTGCCAGCAGTAACCCTGCGATGAAGGCTCCAAGAGCCATTGATAGGCCGCTAGCAGCAGCAAGAATTGAAGAAAGGAGTACAACCAGAAGACAGGCCGCCATGAAGAACTCAGTGCTGAGTGTATTGGCAGCAAGCTTGAAGATTGGCCTGAGAATAAGTCGGCCAGCAATAAAGATGACGAAAACAGCTAAGGCTGCTTGTCCGAAGGCCCACAAGAAGGACCAGAGAAGATTATCGGGCTGCCCTGAGGAGAATAGGCCCACTGCAAAAAGAATTGGTGCAGCAGCCAGATCCTGAAATAGCAGTATGGCAAAGCTGATACGCCCGGCTGGTGACTGGAGACGTTTTTGCTCAGCAAGGACAGGCAGAGCAATGGCGGTGGATGACAGTGATAGGGTCAGGCCAATAATTGCTGATGCGAGCAAGAGGCCAGTTGCGTAATAGCAGACAGCTCCCAGAGCAATGGTTGATAGAAGGACCTGTAAGCTGCCAACCCCGAAAACATAGCGTTTAAGCGCCCTCAGACGTTGCCAGGAAAGCTCAATACCAATGGTGAACAGCAGAAAGACAACGCCAAGTTCGGCAAAGTGAGAAATGTCTTCTTTGTTAGGAAATGTAACCCAGTGAAGCCATGGAATGTCAGAACTTAACTGCCCAAGCCCAAAAGGGCCAAGAAGTGCACCTGCACCCAGAAAGCCCAAAACCGGGCTGATTTTCAGTTTTGAGAATATTGGTACGATAACACCAGCAGTACCCAGAAACAGGACAAGTTCTTTTAAGTCAGTTATTGGAACCGGCTCTGACATCTGGTTTCCTCTCTGATGCCATAGGTATATATATAGTCTGGCATCGCAAAAAGCGGCAGGCTATTCATCTGAATAAGCATACTTCTAATAGTTATAAGGGCGATCGTTAAGGAGTCGACGTGGTATCCGTCAAATGGTCATTCATTGCACCGGAAACTAAAGACCATGTCATTCTTCCTGACGGATGCGTAGATATAATCATCGTTACAGATAACAATGGTTGTGAGAATATTATTCTCACAAATTGGGATGTTTCTCCAAGACAAATTTGTATTGAGCAGGGAGAGAGTTTTCGTGGTTACCGCTGTAAACCCGGTGTTCTCTTCAACGATATTGATTATCAGGAGCTCTCGCAGAACATCAATTATGTTGATGAGGTAGTAGCATCTGGTTTGAAGCGTAACACCGAAATAGAAGACATTGTTGCTGAGCTTAGTGATGCCAGAACCAGTATTAAGCAGGTGGCAAAGCGTGCTTGGGTTTCGCCAAGAACACTTCAGCGCTGGTTCTCAGATAAAGAATTGCTCCGCCCTGAGTTTTGGAAACTGCTTGGGAGAGCCCGGCAAGCAGCAAGTGCATTACCGAGCTATCCAGTCTTGGCTGATTTCGCTCTCGATTATGGCTTTAGTGATCAGTCTCATATGACGCGTGAGTTTGTTCGCTGGTTTGGAATGCCGCCTTCTCAACTTAGGCGTAATAAGGACCAGCTAAACCTGCTGGCTCAACCCGGATTAGGTAACTGGATTGGAGAACACAGCTCAATCAGATAACCGTTCCTGTCGCTGATATAGGCTGTTGTCTGGCCCCATTCTTCATTTTTAAGGTCTTTAAGAAGTGTTGCACCAGCTGCCAGTGCCATTTTGAGAGCGCCTGCCACATCATCTGTTTCAAAAGCGATTTCAAAGGTTGGCTGTGATACAGATGGTTGGTGTGCATCAATGCCACCACTTTTCAATAGGGCTCGAGATGAAAGGGAAAGCTTAGTTGTTCCTGTATCGAGCTCAGCATAATCTCCGCTTTCATGGATGAAAGCTGTTTTAATGCCCAAAGCCTGAGTAAAGAAGTTTGCAGAAACTTCTACATCGTCGACATAGAGAATTGTATATTTGAAAATCATTGGCTGTTCACCTCTTCGTTAAGCGCTATGATCATAACGAAACGGGTTTGCTTGTTCTTGAAGAATTGCGACACATTTGTCTATGTGTTGGTAACGCCGTTTTTAGATGGTATGTCACGTTTTGATGGAAACAAGGTAGGGAACAACCATGCGGCTTATGCTTATGCGCCATGCCAAGGCTACCCACTCCGCTGAATATGAAGACTTTGACCGCCCGCTTGCCGCTAAGGGCCGTGAAGATGCGACAATGATGGGAGGCTATATTGCGAGCCAGCGCTTTCGCCCGGAGGTCGCTCTTGTTTCAGCTGCTGTCCGAACTTCACAGACATGGGATATTGTAAAGGCTTACACAGGTAATACGCAGACGCGATCAATGCGAGAACTCTATAACGTATCACCTGAAGGCATTCTGTCCGTTATTGAATCAGTTGAAAGTAATGTCTCGACCTTAATGGTTGTCGGGCATAATCCGAGTATTGCCTTTCTTGCAAACAGTCTGGCTGATTTTGGCGAGAAAGCGGTACTGGAAGATATTGCAAGTAAATATCCGACCTCTGCCATGGCTGTTCTTGATTTTGATATTACCAGCTGGCGCGATATCAAATCCGCTCCAGGTACGTTATCAGCTTTTGTATACCCGAAAGTTTTCTCCGCTTAACGTATTGTTCTCAAATGTTTTATCCTGCCTGACACTTGTATCAGCTGATGAGAAACCCCATTTTTATTATCTAATTTCAAATACGGGGCAGGTTGTTGTCTATTTTTTCTGATATTGCAGACATAACAGGCGATCTGGCCTATTCTGTCCGAAGCATATCCAATGATTTGTTTAGTCCATCTCTTCGGTTAGGGGTGACGGGGCTATCACGCTCTGGCAAAACAGTTTTTACTACAGCACTTGTTCACCATCTGACCGGTGGTTTGAACAATATGCCTGCTTTCCGTGCTGCAGCTGAAGGACGTATTAGAAGGGCGAGGTTAACACCTCAACCGGATGATGGGGTGCCGCGTTTTCCGTATGAGCAACATGTCAACGCTTTAATTGATAAGCGGCAGTGGCCAAGTTCGACGACGCAGATAAGTGAATTACGGCTTGATATTGAATATGAACGCAAACGTGGCTGGCGTTCAGGCCCGGGAGCCCTAACGCTTGATATTGTTGATTACCCCGGGGAATGGATACTCGATCTCGCTCTGATAGATACCTCATATTATGAGTGGTCCCGTAAGGCCGTTCAGTTAAGTCGCCGGGCTGATAATCTGCCCCAGGCCGAGACGTGGCTTGAATATGTGAGGGGGATTAATCCGTCGATCCTGGCTGATGAGCTTGTTGCGGAAGAGGCCAGTCAGCTTTTCAAAGACTATCTGCTCGCTCTTCATCAAAGGCCTCAGGCTGTTGCAACAGTGCCTCCAGGGCGTTTTCTGATGCCGGGGGATTTGCAAGGAGCGCCCGCCCTGACATTTGCTCCCCTGATACTGACTGAGGGAGAACCCATTCAGACGGGTAGTCTTGCCCAGCTTATGGAGCGTCGTTTTGAGGCTTATAAACGGCTCGTTATTCGCCCATTCTTTAGAGAGCACTTCCAACGTATCGACCGCCAGATTGTACTGGTTGATGTACTTTCAGCTCTCGATGAAGGGCCTGCTGCCATTGCTGAACTGGAAGAAGCGATTGATCAGGTGCTGTTGGCCTTCCGTACTGGAAAGAACTCTCTGTTCTCAAAAATATTTTCACCACGTGCGGAGCGCGTCCTCTTTGCTGCAACAAAAGCTGATCACATTCATCATATCCAACATGACAGACTGGAAGCCTTCCTGAGATTTCTGGTTGCTCGTGCTGTTCGCCGGACGGAAGCAACAGGTGCGCGGGTCGCATCTCTTGCCTTGGCATCAGTCCGGGCAACGAGAGAAACAACTGTTCGTGATGGCCGTGATATTCTCAAAGCTGTTTCCGGTATCCCGGAAGCAGGGGAGCTTGTCGGGGATGAGCTTTTTGATGGTGAAAGTGAAGCCGTTGTTTTTCCGGGCGAACTGCCAAGCGAACCTGCTGAGGTGATTAAGGGGGCCATTGTGCCAGGCTCATTACGGTTCCCAAGATTTCGTCCGCCACAACTGAATGATACATCCATGCGTTTTGAATCTCTTCCACATATTCGTCTGGATCGTGCTCTGGAATTTTTGATTGGAGATCAACTGATATGACCAATCGCCCACGTGCTTTTCGAGTGGATGCGCACAAGACAGATAATAAGCCTAAAGGTGTTGTTATAGAAGACGATCCCTTTGAGGTTTTTGATCAGCAGATTATCGTTCCTCAACCTGCCAGCCCCTCAAAAGGCGGGCGCTGGTTTCTGATATTCATATCTGCTGTTCTTATTCTGCTTTTGTTAGGTGCAGGGCAATCAAGCTACAAGCTGATACTTGAGCTCCTGTCAGATTCTATCTGGCTTGGCGGGGTGGCTATTGGAGCAGCTGTTGTTGCTGTTCTTGCGGCGTTGGTCATACTTGTTAGGGAAATTAAAGGAATAACCAGAGAACGGCGTATCGAACGTTTAAGGGATGATGCCGTTGAAATTCTGACGGCCGGTAATGAAGTCGAGGCAAAAAATCTGGTTGGTAAGCTCGCAGATTTATACGGGCAAAGCCGGTTTATAGAGGCACAGACAAAAATCCGATCTGTTTCAGGAGAGATTATGGCTCCGGAAGATCGGCTGATCTTTGCTGAAAGAGAACTTCTCAGTCCGATTGATGCAGAAGCTAAACGTATTGTTGCCTCGGCTGCCAAACAGGTCTCTATCGTGACGGCATTAAGTCCTCGTGCACTTGTTGACCTTATCTTTGTGATTTATGCAGCAACAAGAATGCTCAGACAGCTCTCCCGGCTTTATGGTGGCAGACCTGGTGCGTGGAGTTTTTTCCGTCTGGCAAAATCTGCGTTTGCTCATCTTGCTGTTACGGGCGGTTTGGCTGTTGGCGATGGCCTGCTGCAGCAGGTCTTTGGGCTGGGTTTTGCCGCCAAGATCTCTGCAAGATTAGGAGAGGGTGCTCTCAACGGCTTAATGACAGCACGATTTGGTCTTGCTGCGATCTCTGTTTGCCGCCCATTACCCTTCATTGGTGTTGAGCCTCCCCGTTTGGGTGAGGTTGCTGGAGAATTAGTTAAAAAGAGTGACGAACAATGATGAATGGGTTGGAAAGCAGTATACCTAGGTCACTGTTTGCAAGTAGCAATGAGCAAAACTTATAAGCTTTATTTAAAAAAAGTTATTCAACAATAAAATCAGCAAGAGTGGAAAACTAATGTATTGTTTTAAAAAGGTTATTTTATATTTTTCATAATATTTTTAATCCTATTTTGTGGGCTAAAATCCAGATAGGAAATTATATTGAGCAATTGAAATATTGAGGTTGCTGCTGTGACGTTATATAGGCACAAAGCACATAAAATTCGGGGGGAAGGAAAGATACATGGCCGACCTGTCAATTGATAAGACCTACCACCCAACAGAAGACGAGCCGTTCATGAATGAACGGCAGAAAGAGTACTTTCGTCTCAAGCTCTTAGGGTGGAAAGATGAAATACTTAAGGAAGCGAAAGATACGCTAAGCAATTTGCAATCCGAAAGTGAGAATCACCCGGATATCGCAGATCGTGCTTCTTCGGAAAGTGATCGTGCTATCGAGTTGCGCGCAAGAGACCGCCAGCGCAAACTTATTTCGAAGATTGATGCTGCTCTCGCCCGCATTGAAGATGGTACTTATGGCTACTGTGAAGAAACAGGTGAGCCTATTTCTTTAAAGCGCCTTGAAGCACGCCCGATTGCAACGCTGTCTATTGAAGCCCAGGAAAGACATGAGCGTAATGAACGTGTTTATCGCGATGACTAGGTTGCATCGTTCAACTTGAAACATAAAAAAAAGCTGCGTTTTCGCAGCTTTTTTAATTTATCTGACCGGTCTCTGATCAGGAGTTGTCGGACTTCTTGTCTGACCGGCCGAGGAGGCGGGCAAATTCTGCTTCAATATCATCAAGAGAAAATGGATCTGCCTCTTTCTCTGTCTTAGATACTGTTTCTTCCTTGCTTTCTTCCTGCTCTGCTGAGGCTACAGTTTCCTGATCTTCAGCAGTTTCTACTTCTGTCACAGCATCAGCAGTCACTTCCTCACTGATGGCTGAGACTTCCTCTTCAGCAACTTCAACAGGCTGAGTAATCTCTTCTGCTTCTGAAGGTGCTGTAGAAGTCTTCAGAGCCTCTTCAAGCTGACGAGCCATATCCGAGAACAGTGCTTCATCAATCTGAACCTCTGGTGTGCTTTCCTGAGTTTCTTCTTCAACCGTTTCAGTTATTGAAGCTTCCGGTTCTTCGAGAACAACGTTTTCAGTCAGAATTTCTTCAATATGAGCCTTAGGAGCTGGTTCTTCTATCGGGTGATCAGGAGCAACCGCCACTTCTTCAAAGGCAATGGCATCTGATTCTTCCGGAAGAGTCTCTTCCGCAGGCTCAGTCATTTCTGGCTGCAGCTCTTCCTGCACATGCAGGCTGCTCAGGGGAGCGTCTGCTACTGGGGCAGCTGGCGTGGAAAGGTATGGATTTGAAAGGTAAGCCGTATTGAAACGGTTTCCATTCGTTTGTACAGGAGCTGCGGCTTCAACAGCTGGCTCTGCGGCTTCTACAATCGGTTCTGCGGCCTCTACAGGTGCTGTGTAGCTTTGGTAAGCTGCTTCTTGAGCAGGGGGCTCTACAGGCTCATAGCTGTTATCTGTGCTACTACTGCCCTTGAGGAAGTCAGGAACGCTTTCCTCAACTGTCTCTGCAAGCTCATGGCCATATTGAGTCGCTGCTGCGACTGCCGCGATTGATGCTGCTGCAACTGTTGCCTGAGATGCGAGAGATGCTTGTTCATCTTGCTGTTGAGCTGGCTGATAAGCTTCAGGTTCTGCAACACGTGGTTCGATGTATGAAGGCTGTTCACCGAATGGCTCTGATTGATTGTTTTTGAAAAAGCTATCAACCACAGGTCTGACGGGCTGCTCAGGGATAAGCTTTGCCTGAGCAATATCGGCTGTTTCCTGGCGCTCGAAAGCATTATCTGCCGGAGAATGAACTCTGCTGTTTGAAACACGGACGATGTTGGATTCAACAACAACATCGTTTGGACCGCCAATCAGTACAAGATGTTCAACATTATCCCGACGGAGCAAAACAAGCTGCCGTGACCGATCCAGATCGTAAATATCAACAACACCAAGGCGGGGCTGACGATTTCTGCTACGGTCAGCTTCCGAAGATATGAGTTTGCCACCTGTTACTCTGCGGAGAATAACAACAAAAGCCCCCACAACAGCCAGAATGATTATCAGGCTGAGAGCAAATTTGAGCAGTTGTGACATGTCTGATCCGAATATCGAAGACAAGGCTGCATCCTATTCTGAAACAATCGTCTATTAAAAGACGCATAAAAACTATTGTAAGTATTACGATATTACCATGCTGCGCAACTCGCTATGGCCTGCCATATTACTTTTCCTGTTTAATAATCACTATTCTTAAACGGATTTTAAGAGATAAATAAGTCAAATAGCTCCAATTTCAGTATGACAGGCGTATTATTTGTGTCGGGATACATGAAATCATGGTGATGTAGTACAAACAGTGTTTGACCTTATGTAGCCTATCTTGCATGCCTTTGTTCGGGCGTTTGATGACGAGGGTGATCAGACAATATGCATGTTAATCTTGTGCTGGAGTATACTGAAATATGACGTTTAACAGCGGAGATACTGAAGCGGGTAAAACAGGGGGGGCCTCCAATACTGGACGGATACGCTTTGTTTTTATTCTCGCGCTTTTTCTCATAGCTGCTTTGGCCTTGGTACGTCTGGTTGCTCCTGATTACATGAATATCGTTATTGTAATGCTTCTCTCAGCATTGGCTGTTGCCGGTGTTTTCTTTCTGTTTGCGATTGCCGCTGGGGTTGTCCGGCTTTCCAGTGCGGGGCCAGAAACAGTTTTCCCGGATGATTTGCTTGATGCTGTTAATGAAGGTTATGTTATTGTTGAAAATGAACGGGTTACTTATGCCAATAAAACCTACCGTTCTTTCTTCCCTAATGGTGAGGTGCAAACCGTTGAGCGCCTGTTCTCCGGTGCTCCTGAAATTGCAGACATTGTCTATCGCCTGGCACAGGCTGCACGTGAGCGGCGCGAATCCGTTGAGGAAATGCGTGTTGCACGTTCGCTGACCCATAAACATGATTTTGCCTGGTATCGGTTGAGAGTACGGCCACTGGGAAAAGGCTCCTGCACACTCTGGACTGTTACGGATGTGACGAGTGAGCGGCAACGTCAGGAGAATGTTTTTCAGGAACTTCAGCATGCCATTGATTATCTTGATCATGCGCCTGCGGGTTTCCTCTCCGTCAATCCCAAAGGTGCAATCGTCTATATGAACGCAACCCTTGCGGAATGGCTCGACTATGATCTTGCAAAGGTTGGCTCTGGTGGACTTGAGGTCTCGGATATTCTTGCTGATCCATCCAATGTTATGGTCTGGACGGCAGCAGGTGAGGCAGGTGAAGTCTTCACACAGACTTTTGACCTCGATTTACTGGGGCGTAATGGTCAGCATCTTCCTGTAAGAATTTATCACAGGTTAGCCTATGGGCAGGATGGTTCAGCCAGCGAATCACGAACGCTTGTTCTCAAGCGTTCGGAGGTTGCTGAAACAAGTGATGTTGCTCCGACCTCGGATATGCCATTTGCTCGGTTCTTCAATAATACGCCAATTGCGATAGCAACACTTGCGCGTAACGGTGAAATCTTCCGCGCTAATTCAGCTTTTGCGCGTTTGTTCGGAGTTCGGGTGGCGACCGGTAATGGTGAAAACCGTCAGAAGCTGACGGATTGGATTTCTGAAGGACAAAGAGAAGAACTGGCTGCGGCTGTTTTGGAGGCAAGTTCTGGACGTGCCGTCAGCCAGCCACTGGAACTGTCTATTGGTCAGGATGGAAGCCGTTCGGCCCGTGTCTGGATCAGCTCTGCAGGGGATGATGGCAGCCATGGTGAGAGCACCATACTCTATGCTCTGGATACAACAGAGTTTCGTCAGGTCGAGGAGCAACTGGCTCAAGCCCAGAAAATGAATGCCATTGGCCAATTGGCTGGTGGTGTTGCTCACGATTTCAATAACGTTCTGCAGGCTATTATCGGTTACTGCGATCTGCTGTTGGGGAATCATCGTCCAACGGATCCTTCATTTCAGGATATTATGCAGATTAAGCAGAATGCTAACCGTGCGGCGAGTCTTGTACGCCAGCTTCTGGCATTCTCCCGTCGTCAAACCCTGCGTCCGGAAGTTCTGAACCTGTCTGACAGATTATCTGACCTGACAACCTTCCTGAAGCGTCTGCTTGGTGAACGGGTTGAGCTTGATTTCAGGCATGGGCGTGATCTTTGGCCCGTACTGGCCGATGTGCATCAGCTTGAACAGGTCATGATGAATTTGGCCGTGAATGCCCGCGATGCGATGCCAGATGGCGGACATTTGTCCATCCGCACAGAAAATATTCCGTCCGATGTTGCCGCAAAGCTGAATGTTCCGGGCATGACGGCTGGTGATTATGTTCTGATTGAAACAGGGGATACCGGTACAGGCATGCCTGCTGAAGTCGTTGAGAAGATATTCGAACCATTCTTCACGACTAAAGATATCGGTAAGGGAACAGGCCTTGGTCTCTCCACGGTATTTGGTATCGTGAAACAGTCAAATGGCTTTATTGATGTGCGCTCCACAGTTGGTGAGGGAACGCGCTTCCTGATTTACCTGCCACGTCATATCCCCAAGGAAACCGACGTTGAGGTTGAAGAAAAACCTGTTTCGAGCAATGCCCCTGCAATGGATATGACAGGTCAGGGCGTCATCCTTCTGGTTGAGGATGAAGACCCGGTTCGTGCTGTGAATGCCCGCGCGCTGACAGCACGTGGTTATACTGTTCTGGAGGCCGCATCTGGTGTTGAAGCACTTGAGATTGTGTCTCAGCGTGAAACGCCTGTTGATCTTGTTATATCTGATGTTGTCATGCCGGAGATGGACGGGCCAACGCTGCTGGGTGAGTTACGTCAGCGCTATGCTAATCTCAAGGTGATCTTTGTTTCTGGATATGCAGAAGAAGCGTTCCGGAAGCATCTTCCTGAAGGTGAGGACTTCAACTTCCTGCCGAAGCCATTTGGCCTGAAGCAACTGGTCGAAACCGTAAAACAGGTTATGCGTGGCTAATAAATCATCATTGCTGGATATAAAAAATCACCCTAAACATTCGGACAGGGTGATTTTTTATACCTAAAAGCTTATGTCAATTGGCTAGGTTATCAGCTCAGTAAACCTGCCAGCCAATAAGACAGGGCACCAATAACAGCGGCAGCAGGTAGTGTGATGACCCAGGCAACAACGATGTTACTGGCGATATTCCAGCGAACTGCAGAGACGCGACGGGCTGCACCAACACCAATGATTGCACCCGTAATGGTGTGAGTCGTGGAAACAGGAATGCCAAGCCATGTTGCGGCAAACAAAGTAATCGCACCACCGGTTTCAGCGCAGAAACCTTGCGTTGGTGTGAGGCGGGTGATCTTTGAGCCCATTGTATGAACGATCTTCCAGCCGCCGCAGAGTGTACCAGCTGCCATTGCAAACTGACAACTCAGAACAACCCACATTGGAACTGAAAACTCGCCTTCCAGATAACCTGAAGAATACAGAAGAACAGCAATAATACCCATTGTTTTCTGGGCGTCATTACCACCGTGGCCCAAAGAGTAGAGCGATGCAGAGATGAACTGCATGATACGGAAGGTGCTGTCGACTGCCATTGGGGTCGCACGGACAAACAGCCATGACACCAAAAGAACCAACGTCAGTGCCAGCAGGAAGCCAATTGTTGGTGACATAACAATCGCACCAACTGTTTTAAAAACACCTGACCAGACAATTGAACTAAAACCAGCCTTGGCAAGACCAGCGCCAAGAAGGCCCCCAATTAGGGCGTGTGAGCTACTTGATGGAATACCAAGCTGCCAAGTGATGACATTCCAGATAATGGCGCCCATCAAGGCGCCAAAGACCACATGCGCATCAATGATATTAGCTGCAATGATGCCGGTACCAATTGTCTGGGCGACATGCAGGCCAAAGAACATAAAGGCGATAAAGTTGAAGAATGCAGCCCAGAAAACAGCGTATTGTGGGCGAAGAACACGGGTAGCAACGATGGTTGCAATAGAATTTGCAGCATCGTGAAGACCGTTCAGAAAATCGAATAGGAGTGCGACGCCGATAAGGGCAATCAGGATTGGTAAGGAGATTTCAAAACCCATGAGCCCGATCCTAGATTAGACGTGTTCAATGACAATGCCGCTGATTTCATTGGCGACATCTTCAAAGCGATCAACGACTTTCTCAAGGTGATCATAAATCTCGTGTCCAATGATATAGGACATCGGATCTGTCTTGCCGTGATTAAGGAAGAGGGCCTTGATGCCTTCTTCTTCAAGAATATCAGAGCGTTCTTCCAGTCGTGTCATACGCTCAGTAATTGCACCGATTTTGACAACTTCTTTATTGATTGAGCCAAGTAGTGGAACGGCTTCAAATGTCAGCTGAGAAGCCTGAACAATCAAATCACCCATTTCTTTCATCTGGGGTTCAAAGGTCCGAACCTCAAAGAGTAAAATGGCTTTTGCGGTTTTGTTCATCTGATCGACAGCATCATCCATCGAGGTGATAAGGTCTTTAATATCGCCACGATCAAATGGTGTAATGAAAGAACGACGTACTGCCCGGTTGATTTCATGGGCGACAACATCAGCCTCATGCTCAAAACGGATAACTTCCTGACAGTAGAAGGGGACCTTCTCACCACCTTCCATGACGTTGCGTAGAGCGTTTGCCGCACCAACAATAAGATGGGAATGACGGGCAAAGAGTTCAAAAAAACGCTCTTCCTTAGGCATAAGAGCTTGGAACCAACGCATCGTAACCGCCTCATATAGAATTAGTAATCCGGTTTTAATTATCCCCGGAGCAGGGAGTAGGAAGCTATACATACGGTTATCTACGTAGTGCAGACCGAGGTATAAGCACCCTCCTAATAAAGAAATAAGATGTTTCTGGATAGAGCATTCGTTAAATAATCGTAAATAATTGACAGGCGCATCGTCTAGGTCTGTTTTTAGGCTCTGACATCAAGCGCTTGAGATATTAAATTGTGCTTCATGGCACAAAGGTATCCGATAGAGACGCATTATATCTTCAGACATGCTAGATATGTGATCAATATGATCTTCAATTGCGGAGGTACGTGATGGCTAAAGGTATTCTGGTAAAGGCAAATGGTGGCCCTGAGGTTCTGGAATATTGTGATGTACCTGTTGCCAGGCCCCGTGAAGGGCAGGTTCTCATTCGTCAAAACGCAATTGGTGTGAATTTTATTGACGTTTATTATCGAAGTGGCCTTTATCCATCTCAACTCCCATTCGTTCCCGGGAGCGAAGGGGCAGGTGTTGTTCTCGAAGTCGGGCCGGGCGTTAGCCATTTTAAAAAGGGTGATCGTGTTGCCTATGGCATGTCATCCGGTGCCTATGCGGAAGAACGCGTTGTTGATGAAAAGATACTCGTGCATATTCCCGAAGGTATTTCTGATGAGATTGCCGCTTCCATGATGTTGAAGGGGCTGACAGCACAATATCTTCTGCGTCGGACATTCCCGGTTAAGCCCGGTCACACTATTTTGTTTCATGCTGCAGCTGGTGGTGTTGGTTTGATTGCCTGCCAGTGGGCCAAGCATCTTGGCGCAACGGTTATTGGTACGGTCGGTTCTCAGGATAAAGTGCAGCTTGCCAAAGATAATGGTTGTGATCACGTTATCCTTTATCGTGATGAAGACTTTGTTGCCCGTGTTAATGAGATTACAGGCGGCAAGCGCTGTGATGTTGTTTATGATGGTGTTGGAAAATCCACATTCCCCGGTTCTCTGGACTGCCTGAAGCCTTTTGGAATGTTTGTCAGCTTTGGTAATGCTTCTGGCCCCGTTGATGCCTTTAACCTTGGGTTACTTGCCCAGAAGGGCTCTCTCTATGCGACCCGTCCAAGTCTTGGTGCGCATGTTGCTGATCGCAAAGTTCTGGATGAGATGGCCGCTGATCTCTTTTCTGTTGTGAAAAGTGGTGCGGTTAAAATACCTCTTCATGCCCGCTATAAGCTATCAGAAGCCCGACAGGCTCACGAGGCACTTGAATCACGTCAGACAACAGGGGCTATGGTTCTTCTCCCATAAAGTGTGATGCTGCTTGATATTCAAACAGCCGGCATTGTCCGGCTGTTTTTCATTTTGGAGAACTTTCATATTCTGGTGAGTGTGTTAGTTTGCGCCAGATTTAATTCGTTTGATGAGTTTCTGATGCGCCTGCGTGTATTGCATTCCCTTTCCCATAACCCGTGGTTCAACCTTGCTGTTGAAGATTGCATCTTCCGTCAGTTGCCAGCAGATCAATGCGTTCTGTTTCTTTGGCAGAACGCTGATACGGTCGTGATTGGTCGGTCCCAGAACCCATGGAAAGAATGTAATACCCGTATTATGGAGCAGGACGGTATCAAGTTAGCGCGTCGCCAGAGTGGGGGCGGGGCTGTTTTTCACGATCTTGGAAACAGCTGCTTCACGTTTATGGCCGGAAAGCCCGGATACGATAAGACGGTTTCAACGGGCATTATTCTGGAGGCGTTAAAAGCTCTTGGTATTGAGGCTTCTGCATCAGGGCGAAATGATATTGTCGTTGAAACCCCGGAAGGGCAGCGGAAGATATCAGGCTCTGCTTATAAGGAAACGTCTGATCGTGGTTTCCATCACGGAACATTACTGCTGCATTCTGACCTGAGCCGATTGGCCCATTATCTGAATCCGGACCCGAAGAAGCTTTTGTCGAAGGGGATTACGTCTGTCACTTCGCGTGTTGCCAACCTTGATGAGTTTATTCCAGATATTGATCATGCCCGGATTTGTCAGGCAGTTAGTCAGGCATTCTTTAAACACTATGGCCGCACAGCAGAGGTGGAATACATCTCACCAGAGAAAACCCCGGATTTGCCACGCTTTGAAGAGCAGTTTGCTTTCCAGAGCAGTTGGCAATGGAATTTTGGTGATGCTCCATCCTTCTCGCATCTGATGGATACGAGATTTCCATGGGCAGGTATTGAGCTCCACTTTGATGTCGACAGGGGCGGAGAGATTAGTCGCGCACAAATATTTACCGATAGTATGAATCCGACACCGCTCGAAGGCTTGGCAGAGATGTTGCCGGGTACTGTCTATCGGCCTGATGCGATGCAGGAGAAGCTTGCACAGTGGCAGGCAGGCTATCCTGATATGCCAGAGCTTGCGGATGTCTCCAGCTGGATTGTGCAGGAGATTCGCTAGTCATATTTGAGGGCCAGAATGGTATTGGTCTTTCTATATCCATAAAAGCACAGGTATCTGTTGTGGACGGGACACTTTCTTTTGAAGGGAGAAAGAGAAGGTGTGGTGAGATTTTTCCACGACATAACTTATTGAAAACAAATAAAATAAATGAGAACAAAAAAAGAACTTGCAAATGAGAACAAAATGAGTACATATGACGATGTAGCAATTAAAGACTACGTTGTGATTTTTTCAGGCCCCTGCCATAAGGATGTCCGATAATGAATCAGGCTGCATTGCGTTTGGTGGAAAATTCTTCAATGGACAAAGACAAATCTAAGGCGCTCGACGCTGCTCTCTCTCAGATTGAACGTGCTTTTGGCAAAGGCTCGATTATGCGGCTTGGTAAAAACCAGGCTCCGGTAGAGATTGAGACAATTTCAACAGGCTCGTTAGGGCTTGATATCGCTCTTGGCGTTGGCGGTCTGCCACGTGGCCGCGTGATTGAAATCTACGGCCCGGAATCATCCGGTAAGACAACGCTTGCCCTGCATACTGTTGCTGAGGCTCAAAAGCGTGGCGGTGTTTGTGCTTTCGTTGATGCTGAGCATGCTCTTGATACTGTTTATGCCCGCAAACTGGGCGTCCAGCTTGATGATCTCCTGATCTCTCAGCCAGATACAGGTGAGCAGGCGCTTGAGATTGCAGATACGCTTGTGCGTTCAGGCGCGATTGACGTTCTGGTTGTTGACTCTGTTGCCGCTCTGACACCACGCGCTGAGCTTGATGGCGAAATGGGTGACATGCAGCCTGGTCTTCAGGCACGTCTGATGAGCCAGGCGCTTCGCAAACTGACCGGTTCAATTTCCCGTTCCAACACGATGGTCATCTTCATCAATCAGGTTCGTATGAAGATTGGTGTCATGTATGGTTCTCCAGAGACGACAACAGGCGGTAACGCTCTGAAGTTCTATGCTTCTGTTCGTCTGGATATCCGTCGTGTTTCAACTCTGAAAGACCGTGAAGAAGCCGTTGGTAACAACGTGCGTGTGAAGGTCGTCAAGAACAAGGTTGCACCTCCTTTCAAACAGGTCGAATTCGACATCATGTTTGGTGAAGGTATTTCCAAGATGGGTGAACTGGTTGATCTCGGTGTTAAGGCCGGGATTGTTGAGAAATCAGGTTCCTGGTTCTCATATGACAGCCAGCGTCTTGGTCAGGGGCGTGAAAACGCCAAGCAGTTTCTGAAGGATAATCCTGACGTTGCTGAAAAGATCGAGAGCCAGATTCGTCAGAATGCAGGCCTGCTTGCCGATCAGATTCTGGAGGCCGTTGAGCCTACAGCCGATGATCTGGATGAAGGGAAGCCAGAAGAATAAGAAATAAAGCCGCTTTATAAGCTGCTTTCAGAAAGCGTTCCGTCGTCTCCCACAAGACACGGAGCGCTTTTTTATATCCGGAAATGTTATGAAAGAGGTGATTAAGCCTTATTTCCGTTAATGATTGGCATAAATCCTATGGAAAAGCGCTTACACTTTTCCTAATCATGCTCTAAAAGCACTTTAGACCTAGGGGGTAATTGCCCGTAGGTCGTTGTTTATCAATTTTGAGAGTTCGAGCATTCCATGAGCGGCGTAAACGAAATCCGGTCGGCTTTTCTTAATTACTTTGCCAAGAACGGGCATGAAGTTGTTCCTTCAAGTCCGCTTGTACCGCGCAACGACCCAACCCTGATGTTCACCAACGCGGGTATGGTTCAGTTCAAGAACGTATTTACCGGAGCGGAAAAACGCCCTTACAGCACGGCGGTCACATCTCAGAAGTGCGTTCGTGCCGGCGGTAAACATAACGACCTTGATAATGTCGGCTATACAGCCCGCCATCACACTTTCTTTGAAATGCTCGGGAACTTTTCATTCGGAGATTACTTCAAGGATCGTGCCATTGAGCTTGCTTGGAATCTGGTGACCAAAGAGTTTGAACTTCCAAAAGAAAAGCTTCTGGTCACAGTTTACTCTGAAGACGAAGAAGCAGCGACCCTATGGAAAAAGATTGCTGGCCTGACGGATGACAAGATTATCCGTATTTCGACATCCGACAATTTCTGGCAGATGGGCGATACTGGTCCGTGTGGTCCTTGTTCTGAAATCTTCTTTGATCATGGCGACCATATTCCCGGTGGCCCTCCCGGTTCCCCTGATGAAGATGGTGATCGCTTCATTGAAATCTGGAACCTCGTGTTCATGCAATACGAGCAGCTGAAGCCGGGTGAGCGCATTGCTCTGCCACGTCCATCTATTGATACGGGTATGGGGCTGGAGCGTATTTCGGCTGTTCTTCAAGGTACACATGATAACTACGAAACCGATATGATGCGTGGTTTGATTGGTGTTGTTGAAAGCCTTACCAATGTGGATGCCAATGGCCCACAGAAGGCGTCACATCGCGTGATTGCAGATCACCTGCGTGCATCTTCCTTCCTTGTATCTGACGGCGTTCTGCCGTCCAATGAAGGCCGCGGTTACGTTCTGCGCCGCATTATGCGCCGCGCCATGCGCCATGCGCAGCTTCTTGGTGCTAAAGAGCCGTTGATGTATCGTCTCGTCCCAGCTCTTGTTCGTGAAATGGGACAGGCGTATCCTGAGCTTATCCGTGCAGAGGCACTCATTACAGAAACACTGAAGCTCGAAGAGACACGCTTCCGTAAGACACTTGTTCGTGGTCTTGGTATTCTTGATGAAGAAACACGTACACTTGTTCCCGGTGCCAAGCTGTCTGGTGAGGTCGCCTTTACACTCTATGATACCTATGGCTTTCCGCTTGATCTGACACAGGATGCGTTGAAATCCCGTAACATCGATGTTGATACGGATGCTTTTAATGTCGCTATGGAACGTCAGCGTGAAATGGCCCGTGCTGCTTGGGCCGGTTCAGGTGAGGCCGCAACTGAGACCGTCTGGTTCGGTGTGAAAGAAAAGGTCGGTGCAACCGAGTTCCTTGGTTATGATACTGAAAAGGCTGAAGGCGTTATCACTGCTTTGCTGAAAGATGGTAGTGAAGTCACTTCGCTCAAAGCAGGTGATACAGGTATCGCTATTCTCAATCAGACACCTTTTTATGGTGAATCCGGTGGTCAGGTTGGTGATACCGGCGTCATGAGCGGTGAAGGTATCAAGGTTGAGGTAACAGCAACTGAGAAGAAGCTGGGTGATCTTTTCGTTCATCATGTCACTGTACGTGAAGGTGAGCTGAAGGTTGGTTCTGCTGTGGAGCTTAGTGTTGATCATGGACGCCGTTCCGCCATCCGTGCAAACCATTCGGCAACCCACTTGCTGCATGAGGCCCTTCGTCAGGTTCTTGGTGATCACGTTGCTCAGAAGGGCTCTTTGGTTGCTCCAGAGCGTCTGCGTTTTGACTTTGCGCAGCCAACACCGATTTCTGCAGAAGAGCTGCAACGGGTTGAGGATATTGCCAATAAGATCTTGCTGGAGAACCAGCCGGTTGTAACGAAGCTGATGGCCGTCGATGAAGCCATTGAATCCGGTGCCCGTGCGCTCTTTGGTGAGAAGTACGGCGAGGAAGTTCGTGTTGTCTCCATGGGGCTTGATCCGCAAGGCTCATCTAACCGCGCATTCTCTGTTGAGCTTTGTGGTGGTACGCATGTGGCTCGTACGGGTGATATCGGCCTGATCTCGGTTGTCTCAGAAGGTGCCGTTGCAGCTGGTGTTCGTCGTATTGAAGCGATGACAGGTAACGCAGCTCGCCATTACATTGCAGAGCAGGGACGTAAGCTGCATGAAGTTGCAGATATCCTCAAGGCACCTGTCAATGATGCGTCTGAGCGTGTTTCTGCTCTTGTTGAAGAGAAGCGCAAGCTTGAGCGTGAATTGGCTGATGTTCGTCGTAAGCTCGCTATGGGTGGGGCTGGAGCTGATGCCGATGAGTTCAAGGATGTCAAAGGCGTGAAGCTGATGGCTAAAGTTGTCACTGGTATCGAGATGAAAGATCTCAAGAGCCTTGCCGATGAAGGCAAGAAGCGTATTGGTTCTGGTATCGTTGCCATTGTCGGTGTCGCCGAAGATGGCAAGGCCGGCCTGGTTGTTGGTGTGACGGAAGATCTGACTGAGAAGTTTGATGCGGTCACACTGGTTCGTGCCGGTTCTGAAAAGCTCGGCGGCAAAGGTGGCGGAGGTCGTAAAGACATGGCACAGGCTGGTGGCCCGGATGGAGCTCAGGCTGAAGAAGCTCTCAAGGCTGTTGAGGCAGCTATCTGAGACCTCTGTTAGAATTTAAACAATACAGGGCCATATCTCCTTTGATATGGCCCTTTTTTATTAAGATTTGGGAGATGAACCGGTTATGCCACGAGAACCTGCGACAATTCGCTAAAACATTTGAGTTCTATAATATGGACAATATATTTGATATAAAGAACGAATTGAGCTAGGAAGCGTCACATAAGAAATTTTTGTCAGTGAGCACTTCAGGATAAAATTATGCCTTCTCCACGTTCGGTTCCAGTTATTGGTGATGAAACTCTACCCGAGAAAGTTGATGTGGTTGTCATCGGGGGAGGGATCATAGGTTGTTCTACTGCATTGGAATTGGCTGAACGCGGATTAAAAGTTGCTGTTTGTGAAAAAGGTAATATTGGGCGCGAGCAGTCCGGACAAAACTGGGGCTGGGTGCGTATAGGCCGCAGGGATTCACGCGAGGTTCCTCTGATGGCTGAAGCCTTGCGTTTATGGCCTGAACTAGAGAAGCGTACAGGTCATGCTACGGGGTATAACCGTTGTGGGATTGTATTTTCATGTACATCTGATGCTGAATATGCGCGTTACGAAGCATGGCTCGAAAACCTCAAGGGGTTAGACGTTGATTCTCGCATGATTTCTGCAGGGGAATATAAGAAGTTGTTTCCCGGTAATACCCTTGATGTCAAAGGGGGGCACTACACACCGGATGATGGATGTGCAGAGCCTCAGCTGGCCACTGCCGCGATTGCAGAAGGTGCGCGTGCCAAGGGTTGTTATATCCTTACAGAATGTGCTGTTCGCGGTCTGGAGACAACTGCTGGGCAGGTATCTGCTGTTGTAACAGAGCGCGGAACGATTGCCTGTCAGGCGATTGTTCTTGCAGGCGGTGCATGGTCAAGTCTGTTTCTTGGTTCTTTGGGAGTGCGTCTACCTCAACTGCGGGTATTGAACTCGGTTTTACGTACTGAGCCGCTGGAGGGTGGACCAGATACAACGCTCTGGACATGGGATTTTGCGGCACGTAAACGCAAAGATGGCGGATATACGATCGCTTCTGGTCAGGCCAATCTTGTCGATGTTGTCCCTAAGTCCTTCAGCTATTTTATTGATTATCTTCCAACCCTAAAGCATGAGTGGCGTGCTCTCTCCTTGCGTTTCTCAAGCCGTTTCTTTGAAGAAGCACGCATACCGAACAAATGGGCTTTAAATGAAGAAAGTCCTTTCGAGTATCACCGCAGTCTTGATCCTGTTCCTTCCCGAAAGATTCTAGATCGGGCATTTGAGGCTGCGTGCCGCACAATGCCGGTCTTTAGGAAAACAAAGGTTGCACAACGTTGGGGTGGTTATATTGATACAGTTCCGGATGCTGTTCCGGTTATTTCACCAATAGAGAAGATTCCGGGGCTTTTCGTAGCAACAGGATTCTCTGGCCATGGCTTTGGGATTGGCCCAGCCGCAGGGCGTCTCATGGCAAATCTCGTAACAGGGGAGAAACCATTGGTTGATCCTCACAATTTTCGCCTGTCACGTTTTTCAGATGGGACTAAAACTGTTGTTGAATGCGGTTTCTGAGTTAGCTTCAAGAAGTATTCTCAGGAGATCACTTCTATCAATTGAAATGCAATTGAAGAGAATCCGGGAGAGCGATGTTTGATAATAACGATAAATCGTTAAGTGATTTCGGGTTTCGAACTGAAGAGTCTCCCATTGAGCCACATATTCTGATCCATAAGTTTGAAACCTTGATCGGCCCGATGATTGTCTGCGCAACAGAGCAGGGCATTTGCCTGTTGGAATTTACGAATCGCCGGATACTGCTCAAACAGTTTTCTGACTTGCAGCGCTTACTTAAAAGCCGAATAATTATTGGTGAAAACAGGTACATTCGGCAGGTGCGAAAAGAGATCACTGAATATCTCGACGGGAACCGTCAGAGCTTTGACGTGCCATTGCATATGCCCGGGACAGAATTTCGACAGTTGGCATGGAAAGCCTTGTTGAAGGTGCCTTATGGCAAGACGCTTTCCTATCTTGAACAGGCTGAAAACTTGGGTAAGCCTGCGGCCGTTCGTGCCGTTGCAGCGGCGAATGGTGCTAATCGTATTGCGATTATTGTTCCCTGCCACCGCCTTGTTGCGAAGGATGGTTCGCTTGTTGACTATGGTGGTGGGCTTGATCGTAAACGCTGGCTGCTGGAGCACGAGAGAAAGTATGCGAAGGCATCTTAAGATGCAGCCTTGCATGTGACCTACGTTGTGATCTGAAACTGACGATTATCAGCTTGGGAAGGAGCTGGCTTGCTTCCGGTAATATAAGCCGGAGTTGTGTAAACCCCGGCTTTTTCAGGTCAGACTATTTGAATTTCACGATCATTGCTTCGCCGCCAAGTGAAAGAGACAAGCCGCGTGACTTGGCTTTCAGACGCATGATGACGCCATGTTCATTTTCCAGCATAAGGACTTCTCCGCCCTTAGGGCCAACTGCACCACCTGCGCGAACCTGACCGTAGACGCCTTCGAAGTCAGATGGATTGTCGAGTCTGTAGACCGAGCCGGAAGCACGCATTTCCGAAGCACCAATTGAGCCGATGCCGCCGCCACCGATGGTGAACGCCCGTTTTTTGCCGCCACAATTCAGCACGCCTTCACCACCACCGCCGCCACCAATAAAGGCAACGTTTACCGAGTGAATGGAAACCGTACAGGATGGTCTTTCGCGTGTTGTATGTTTGCTGCGCGCAAAGGCATCCTGAGGAGTATAGGTTGCAGCAGCTACAAGACTGGCAATACCTAACATGCCATATTTCATCATGCGGAAAGTCATTTCGTATTGTCCTTCTCATTTATCGGATATCGTAGTCAGATTATCTGAGGATCGCGATTTCATCCGAGAGTTGTAGATTGCGGGGGCGAATTTTGTCTGGAAGGTATGCCCGCTATTACCAAACTAGGGGAGAAACCCGTTTGGGCAAGCTGTGCCGTTCTTTTTTAAGTTATTGATATGGCATCAGATGCCAGCCGAAACTCATACAATGATAAGGCTGTAACAAAGAACTGTCAGATATTTGAAGGGTCGTAGCGGATATCAGCTTTTCCGGAGATGTTAAAAATCGTTTTTCCGTGAAACCTGTTTTGCCGCAATCAAAAGTGCTGTCGCATTGTCAGAAGTATGAGCCCGGCGGTAAGGCCGGGCTCTTTGTTTTTGATATAATCAGGCAGCCATTGCCTTCTTGAGGTTCTCGTCAATCTTGTCGAGGAAGCCAATGGTTGAGAGCCACTTCTGGTCTGCACCAACCAGCAAGGCCAGATCTTTCGTCATGAAACCGGATTCAACGGTATCGACACAGACCTTCTCAAGGGTTGAAGCAAAGCGAGCGAGCTCAGCATTGTTGTCGAGCTTGGCGCGGTGGGCGAGGCCACGTGTCCATGCAAAGATTGATGCGATGGAGTTTGTGGAGGTTTCCTGACCCTTCTGGTGCTCACGGTAGTGACGGGTCACTGTGCCGTGGGCTGCTTCTGCTTCAACGGTCTTTCCGTCTGGTGTCATCAGAACTGATGTCATCAGGCCAAGCGAGCCAAAGCCCTGAGCAACGATATCGGACTGCACGTCACCATCGTAGTTCTTACAGGCCCAGACATAACCGCCAGACCACTTGAGGGCAGAGGCGACCATGTCGTCAATCAGACGGTGCTCATAAGTGATACCGGCTTCTTTGAACTTGGCAGCAAATTCGTTGTCGAAGACTTCCTGGAACAGATCCTTGAAGCGACCGTCATAGGCTTTCAGGATTGTGTTCTTGGTTGACAGATAGACAGGATACTTGCGCATCAGGCCGTAGTTCATGGAAGCGCGGGCGAACTCACGAATAGAATCGTCGAGGTTGTACATAGCCATAGCCACGCCAGCATCCGGGAACTTGAAGACTTCCTTCTCAATGACAGTACCGTCTTCGCCTTCAAACTTGATTGTCAGACGGCCTTTGCCCGGAACCTTGAAATCCGTTGCGCGATACTGGTCACCGAAAGCATGACGACCGACAACGATTGGCTGTGTCCAGCCAGGAACAAGACGTGGAACGTTCTTGCAGATGATTGGCTCACGGAAAATCACACCACCAAGGATGTTGCGGATTGTACCGTTCGGGGACTTCCACATTTCCTTGAGCTTGAACTCTTCAACGCGTGCTTCATCAGGTGTGATGGTTGCACACTTGATACCTACGCCATGCTTTTTAATCGCATTGGCGGCATCAACCGTTACCTGATCGTTGGTTGCATCGCGGTTCTCGACGCTCAGATCGTAATATTCGATATTGAGATCAAGGTAAGGGTGGATCAGCTTGTCCTTGATGTACTGCCAAATGATACGGGTCATTTCATCGCCGTCTAGATCGACGACAGGGTTGGCAACTTTAATCTTGGCCATCACTCACCTCTGGCTGGAGAAACAGATTGGCAGTAGACCTGCCTATGAAACTAATACCTCTGGCTAATACCGCGACAAAACGGCCTACGGAAGTAAAATTGTTATATGCTTTGGTGGGGTATGTGCATACTTTAAGCTAATAGATACCATGTATGCATTAAAAATGCCGGTTTATAAGCCTTAAAAGCTAATGTTACCTCTTTGGTGATAAGGTAAGTCGAAAAATTCTTGTACTTTAATAATGATATGGTTGCCATGACGGATACAGACCAGCCCAGAAATCTTTCTCAGAAGCCAGTAATTATTCTTGTTGGGCCTCAGATGGCCGAGAATATTGGTATGGTTGCCCGTGCGATGGCGAATTTTGGCTTATCGGAGCTCCGTCTTGTCTCTCCACGAGGTGGCTGGCCCAAGAAAGGGGCTCATTCTGCAGCTTCCGGTGCTACTCATATTCTGAAAGATGCTGCCCTTTATGATACTGCAGAAGAGGCCGTTGCTGATTTGCAGTTTGTTTTTGCGACAACTGCACGCGAACGCGGACAGATGAAGCGGGTGTATGCGCCGGCTGAGGCCGCATTAAAGACCATAGAGCGCAATACGGCAGGCCAGCGTGTTGGTATTATGTTTGGGCGTGAGCGCACCGGTCTGGAAAATGATGAGGTTGCACTGGCTGATGCGATTATAACTTTTCCGGTTGATCCGGATTTTTCTTCACTGAACCTTGCTCAGGCCGTCCTGCTTGTAGGTTATGAATGGTATAAGAATGTAACGAAAGAAGCCTTACCTTTTGATGGTGAGCCACAGACGCCTCCGGCTAATAAAGAAATGGTGCTTTCTTTCTTTGAATATCTTGAGAGTGAGCTGGAAGCTGCAAATTTTTATCCGCCAGACAAGAAACCAACGATGACACGTAACATGCGTGACATATTTTATAGGCTTGAGATGACTGAACAGGATGTTCGAACGCTCAGGGGCGCCGTGCGTGTTCTGGTTGAAACAAGAAGATCTCGTAAATCTCAAATAAATTAACGATATGCAAGGATACTCTGGTGCATAGTGTTGCCAGTGGTAGTCATTCTCCTTCTTGAAGAGGCCGTTATGCACGCAAAAACGCTTGTAGCTCTGACTTTTGCAATTCTAGCCACAGCCTCATATGCGCATGCTGCTGTTCCGCCAACACAGGCAGAGCAGGGAGCCGGTGGAATGGATTATACTGGTTCAGAAGTTATCAAGCGTTCTGTTGGTAGTGCCGAAGAACCTATCTTTGTATTTTATGCAAAAGAAGGTGGAACAGAGCCACGGCCCGTTATTGTTTTCTTCCACTCATGGGGTGGTAATAATCCGCGGTATTTCGGTAACTGGATTGAGCATCTTGCACGTAAAGGAAACTTGGTTCTTTTTCCGAAGTTTCAGGAAGTGAATAAAACCCGGCCAATGGATGCAACAACAATTGCCTCCCGTATGGTAAGCAGTGCATTGAAGGCTTTATCCGAGGATGATCAGGTTCGCCCGGATAAGGATAAAATTGCTTTTGTTGGTTATCTTGCGGGCTCAATCGTTGCTCTGGATCTTGCCGCTGGTGCGAAAGGCTATGATTTACCAGAGCCAAAACTCGTTATGAGTCTGATGCCCGGTGGGGTGGCTAAAGAAGGTGACAGTAAGGGCATTCCTATGCCCGATCTTTCGAATATTCCAACCTCCACGATGTTGATAACCATGAATGGTGATCAGGATCACGTTCCGGCTGATCGTCTCGTCAAACGTATCATGGCAGAGAGTACGGGTGTTCCTGCTGCACAGAAACTGTTTATGCGTGTGGTATCAGATAGACATGGTTATCCGCCGCTTTCTGCCACACTGGTTGCTCCGGGTGCGGTAAATGAGGAGTATGCGGCTGATAAAATTCCTCTGCCACCATCTGCTGCTGTTGAAGAAACACTGGCACCTGTTAAGGGCAAAGGGAAGGGCAAGAAGGCTGCTCAGAAAGATCCACGTGTGAAATGGACTTCCGATATGGCTTTAACAGGGCCTCAATCTACCCTGACGATGATGTTAGGTAATAATGGAACGGATAATCTGGATTACCGGGCCTTCTGGAAAACGCTTGATCTCGTAACGGATGCTGCCTTTGCCGGGAAAGAGGCAGTTACGCTTAAAGCCAATCCTGCTTTTCTGGACATGGGAATATGGAGTGATGGCTGGCCTGTACGTCGTTTAAGTGCTGACAGCCCTAAGGATGGTCGCGAAGAAGCAGATACAACTGCAGCAACAAAACGGCGTCGTTTCTAAATTGTAAAAATTATTTTATAAGCCGGTTTTTGGGGTTGATAGATTCCAAAATCTTTAACTTGTTCTGCGTATGATTGCTTTATTGAGTATATGAAGCAATAAACATGCGTTACGATTTATTAGCAGGAGCGGCAGAGGCCGCTGTACCAATGCCACGTCAGGTTCCGACAATTCTAGTATTTGACTCCGGATTAGGGGGACTTACTGTTTTTGCCGAAGTGTTTAAAGCACGCCCAGACGCACGTTTTATCTATGCAGCCGATGATGCTGGCTTTCCTTATGGCCGGTTAAGTGAGAGAGATCTTGTAGCCCGTTTGCTGAGCGTCATGGAGAGGCTGATTGAGCTGCATTCGCCTGATATCGTGATCATTGCCTGCAATACGGCCTCTACGCTGGTAATGCCGCATTTACGTTGTCGTTTCCCAATACCATTTGTCGGTACTGTGCCTGCTATTAAGCCTGCGGCCTTGATGACCAAGAGCCGACGGATCAGTGTTTTGGCAACACCGGGAACTGTTGCGCGTGATTACACTCATGAACTGATCAATACTTTTGCCTCCGGCTGCGATGTTGAACTTATAGGTTCTCCAAATCTGGCTGGAATGGCTGAAGCAGAATTGCGTGGCGCTCCTGTCCCTGATGAAATGCTTCTGGCAGAGTTAATGCCGTGTTTCGTTGATAAAGATGGTCGTAAAACAGATATTATTGCATTAGGCTGCACGCATTATCCGCTTTTGCTTGAGCGCTTTCAAAAGCTTGCGCCATGGCCTGTAATATGGCTTGATCCGGCACCGGCGATTGCAAAACGGGTTGTTCAGTTGATTGGTGCTCCGCTTGCCGGACATGAAACTGATGAGGATGCATTTGCTGTTTTTACGTCGGGTGAAAACCTGAGTGCTGATTTAAAGGGTGCCCTTGAGAAGCGTGGCTTACCTAAGCTTGAGGTCGAATCTATTCCACTTCTGATAGCCTAAAAGGCGTTCAGAGATTGACAATTCCATTCTGACCCTATAGGAAAACCCAATCTCGCGGTCGTTTTCGGCCGCGTGAGCTTTTATACGCACCCGTGTTTCCAGTTTGCGCTGGCAACTGTCGTTTTCTTGAAAGGCTTGCCTGAAAAGAAAAAGGAGGAGGGCGCGTTCCTCAAAAGCACCTATTCTAAACTCAAGAGGAATCGCGATGTCAAAACGCATTCAGGCCAAGTATAAACTTGACCGTCGTATGGGCCAGAACATCTGGGGCCGCCCAAAGAGCCCTGTTAATCGCCGTGAATATGGTCCAGGCCAGCACGGTCAGCGCCGTAAAGGCAAGCTCTCCGACTACGGTACACAGCTCCGCGCTAAGCAGAAGCTGAAGGGCTACTATGCAAATATTACCGAGAAGCAGTTCCGTCGTATTTACACGGAAGCTGTCCGCCTGAAGGGCGACTCCGGTGAAAACATGATTGGCTTGCTCGAGCGTCGTCTCGATGCGGTTATCTACCGCGCCAAGTTCGTTCCAACACCGTTTGCTGCTCGCCAGTTCATCAACCACGGCCACATTAAGGTCAATGGTCGCCGCGTTAACATCGCTAGCTACCAGGTTAAGATTGGTGATGTGATCGAAGTTAAGGAATCTTCCCGTCAGATCGAGATGGTTCTGGTTGCTTCTCAGTCTGCTGAACGTGATGTTCCAGATTACATCGAAGTCGATCACGGCAAGATGACAGCTAAGTACAACCGCGTACCGAGCCTTTCTGAGGTTCCTTATCCGGTTCAGATGGAACCAAATCTGGTTGTCGAGTTCTATTCACGCTAATCGCCTGAATACATCTCAAAAAGAAAAACCCCTGCAGCTCAGTTGCAGGGGTTTTTCTTTGTTTGTCTGATCTTGCGAGGGGGGGGCTGAAGCAAGATCAGACAGGGGGTATTAAATTATGTCTTAGAGTGCGCGATGTGGGCCAGCTCTATGACCTTCGTGACGTGGGCCACCCTGTTTATGCATGCCAGGCTTTCTAGGGCCGTGCTGCATTTCGAATGGACGCAGAAGCTGAGGTAAAAGCTTCTTCTGGCCATCATCAAGGCTTGCCCATAGAGGCTTCATCGCATCGAGCAGTTTCTTGCTGCCTTCAGCCATCTGCTGGCTCATATCTGCACGTGTTTCAAGGCGTTGCATGAAATCAGGGCGTTCTTTGGAGTCTTTACGTGCTTCACGCATTTTATCCATGAAATCGCTGCGGGCTTTCATATTGTCTTTAAGGGCTGTTTCAACCGGAGCCCAAAGCTTCTGCTGGTCAGCTGTCAGCTTAAGGCCGGCTGGAACACCGGCTAGACGAGCCTCTGCATAAGCCTGCATGTCAGCGCGCTTTGCTTTCCAGTCAATTTTCTTGCTCATGCGTTCTGTCTGAACGGATGGGCCCTTGTCTGTGGCATCTTCAGTCTGGGCGTAAGCAACAGTGCCAGACATCGCAAGAAGTGCGGCAGCGGCTGTGAGAGTAGCGAACTTTTTCATTTAATAGCTCCTTTGCTAAAACGACTTCTATTCACTTTCAGGAGAATAGTGTTTCAAGAACATGGCGCTATAATGACGTAGGCAATCTCTCTCCTTGATGAAGAGTAGATGAAATTTTTGTCATGTTTGAATAAGTCGGTCAGAGACCTTGCAGAAAGCCTGCAAATCTCATGAGGCCTTCAGGCCATGGCCCGTGTCCACTTTCGGTATTAATATGACCGACATGACCAGCATCCGCGAGTGTTGAGCCCCATTTCTCTGCCAGCTTCTGAGCCTGTTCAAAAGAGCAGTAAGGATCATTCTGACTGGCTACCAGAACAGATGGGAAGGGGAATGGCCGTTCGCTGAATGAGTGAGCGAAGTCTTTATCAATAGATTCCGGTGCACCTTCCAGATGCAAATCTGGTGGGGCGACAAGAAAAGCACCCTTTACGAGGCCTTTAGGGATGTCGTGGGCGGCATGGAGTGCTGCAAGTACTCCGAGGCTATGCGCAACCAGAATTGCCGGACGTTGGGCTTGTGAGACCTGATGAACGATACGCTTTGTCCAGTCTTCACGCTTTGGGGCGTGCCAGTCATCCTGCACAACGCGTTGTGCAGTGGCGAGCTTTCTCTCCCAGCGCGTTTGCCAGTGGTCTTCGCCCGAGTTTGTGTAGCCGGGCAGGATAAAAATGTCAGCTTCTGAAGTACGCATAAGACAGAGATAATATCTTGATCGCGTTTCGTCGAGGGGGCTTAAGAAAAAAGCGGGGTCATGCCCCGCTTTTAATTCAGTTATTCGCCGAAAACCCGTTTGAAGATCGTATCGACATGCTTGAAGTGATAGTCAAGATTGAAGCAGGCTTCGATTTCCTCAGCTGTCAGGGCTTTACTGACATCCGGGTCTTCCTTGAGAAGGGTAAGGAAATCACCTTCGCCGCGCCATACCGGCATCGCGTTACGCTGTACCAGGCGATAGGAATCTTCGCGAGAGACGCCTTTCTGGGTCAAGGCGAGAAGAACGCGCTGGGAGTGTACAAGACCACCGAGCAGATCAAGGTTCTTCTGCATGTTTTCCGGATAGACCAGCAGTTTGTCGACAACACTTGTCAGACGTGCCAGCGCAAAATCCAGAACGATTGTCGCATCAGGGCCAATCATACGTTCTACAGAAGAGTGAGAGATATCGCGTTCATGCCATAGAGCAACGTTCTCAAGGGCAGGGGTGACATAACCACGAACAAGGCGTGCAAGCCCTGTCAGGTTTTCTGTCAGAACCGGGTTACGCTTATGAGGCATGGCTGAAGAGCCTTTCTGGCCAGCAGAGAAATATTCCTCAGCTTCCAGAACCTCAGTGCGCTGCAGGTGGCGAATCTCAGTGGCCAGACGCTCAACTGAAGATGCAATGACACCGAGTGTCGCGAAGAACATGGCATGGCGATCACGTGGAATAACCTGTGTGGATACAGGTTCCGGTGTCAGTCCCATTTGTTTGGCAACGTATTCTTCAACGGCAGGGTCAATATTGGCAAATGTGCCGACAGCACCGGAGATCGCGCATGTTGCAATTTCTTTACGTGCAGCTTCAAGGCGCTGCTTGCAGCGGTCAAACTCGGCGTAGGCTTGAGCAAGCTTGATGCCAAATGTTGTAGGCTCTGCATGGATGCCATGAGAACGGCCGATGGTTGGGGTTGTCTTGTGTTCATAGGCACGACGCTTGATGGCTGCCAGAAGGCCATCCAGATCTTTCAGCAGAAGATCAGCAGCGCGAGCCATCTGGATACTAAGGCAGGTATCCAGAACGTCGGAGGATGTCATGCCTTGATGGACGAAACGTGCTTCCGGGCCAACGATTTCTGAAAGATGGGTGAGAAACGCGATAACATCATGTTTGACTTCACGTTCAATCTCATCGATGCGTTCAATATCAAAGACGGCTTTTGAGCCTTCGTCCCAAACCTTTTGAGCTGCCTCTTTGGGCACAACACCAAGATCTGCAAGGGCAGTCGTTGCATGGGCCTCAATTTCAAACCAGATGCGGAACTTGGTTTCCGGTGACCAGATGGATACCATATCCGGACGGCTGTAACGGGGGATCATGCTTATTTCCTCAATCTAAGGGTTGAAAAGGGAAAGGTGGTTCAGCTTTTATAGGCGGCTTCGGCTGCTTGCCGAATAGCAGCGATATTCTCTGCATATTTACTGGGGCCGCCTTTAAAGGCAGCTGTTCCGGCAACTAAAACATTGGCGCCAGCAGCAGCAACCAATGGAGCCGTTTCAGGTGTAACGCCACCATCAACCTCAATATCAATCTGGCGATCACCAACAATCTGGCGAACCTGACGGATTGTATCGCAGGCGGAAGGAATGAAGGCCTGCCCACCAAATCCGGGGTTCACGCTCATGCAGAGTACGAGGTCAACGCCATCAATAACAGGGCCGATCATGGCAGCAGGTGTACCGGGATTGATAACAACACCGGCCTTTTTGCCGAGATTGCGGATAGTCTGCAATGAGCGGTGCAGGTGGGGGCCGGCTTCTGCGTGTACCGAAATGATATCTGAGCCGGCCTTGGCAAAAGCCTCAAGGTACGGATCAGCCGGAGAGATCATCAGGTGCGTATCAAAGACTTTGTTTGAATAGCTGCGAATTGCCTGCACAATCAGCGGCCCAATCGTGATGTTGGGAACAAAGTGTCCATCCATGACATCAATATGCATCCAGTCCGCACCTGCTGCATCAATGGCACGTATCTCTTCCCCAAGTCTGGCAAAGTCGGATGACAGAATGGAAGGGGCGATACGTATGGAGTGTTTCATGGGATGCATCCGGATAAGAGGAAATTCCAGTACAGAAGCGTATGCGTCCTTATAGGCTGTTTAGCTGGAATTTGAAAAGATGAATCCTTTGAATCCTTTGCCTAACTTGTCGAAAGTATTGAATCAGTTTCTGGTGAAATGCTGTTTATGTGGTTTTGGTGAGTCTTTTCAGAGGTTTGGTGGAATGTCTTGGTAAGGTGATTCAAGTGGGTTTTGTGCTTGTGAAAGTGATTCAGAATTTCGTGATAGTTGTCTGAATTTTATAGTTAATTTTTGGTTTTGAATGTGTCGCGCCAACTTTTCGCTGCATCCGGAAATGGTAAGGTCTCAGCTTCGAAAACCCCTCGTGCAATTGCACGGCTCAGGCAATCCGCTCCTAATGCACATAACTCAACCATATCATCAACTTCGTTACGTAATGGTTTCTTGGCCGTTGCGGCACTGAAAACGGTATCACCATCCATAGGGGCGTGTGCTAACCGTAAGGCGCGAGCTAATCCATCATGGGCTGCAATCGCCAGGCGCTTTGCCTGAGCTTTCGTCAAAATGGCATCGGTTGCGACAAGGGCAATTGTTGTTGCCGGTTGCAGGTGACCTTTCCAGATCAGGGATTGCGCATTAGCGGGCAAGGGTGATGGAAAACCAAGTCCACCAAATTCACCATTCTGCTCAAGCGGAGCAGCCCAGAAATGCTGGCTGTCACCGATTGTCGTTGATCCTAATGCATTGACGGCAACTAATGCGCCAACTGTCAGGCCTGAAGATGTTTGTGCACTTGCTGAGCCTAAGCCACCCTTAAGGTTGGCTGTTGTTGCACCATACCCTGCACCCTGATTTCCCAGAGTGAAATCCGGGGCGCTTTTCTCGGCAGCCGCAAAGCCAAGTTCACGGTAAGGCGGGTAGCGTCCCCAATCTTTATTACCACCATTCAGCAGGTCAAAAAGAATGGCTTGTGGCACAATCGGAACAATCATACCGCCAACTGCAAAGCCGATATTCTGTTCCCGCAGATAAGCCTGTACACCGGAGGCGGCATCAAGCCCGAAACCTGACCCCCCTGAAAATACAATGGCATTCACTCCGGGAACGCTGGCATCAGGTTCAAGGCAATCACGATCACGGGTGGCGGCAGCGCCACCAAGAACGGCACTGGAGGCAACGGTCGGCTTATCAAACAGGATCGCTGTAACCCCTGATGCGACATGCACATCATGTGCATTACCAACTGACAGGCCTTCAACATCGGTGATAAGGTTTTTTAATGCTGCCATGAAGGCCTCCCTTTTGTTGCCTTAAATGATTGCAAAAACCTCGGTGCTGTCAATTGCGTGGAAACGTGCTAACCAGCTTTACGACAAGTTATTGCTAACCAGAAAAGTCTTATAGTGAATATTACCTTTTCAGTAGCCCTTTTTGGTGGGCTGATCAGCTTTCTCAGCCCGTGCGTTTTACCTCTGGTACCGCCTTATCTGTCATATATGGCTGGAACCAGCCTTGGTCAGGCAAGAGCAGAGGAAGACAAGTTTGCCATTACAATGCGGACGATAACGGCAGCTTTGCTTTTTGTTGCAGGGTTTACAACGGTTTTTGTTATTCTTGGTGCGACAGCGTCGGCTGCTGGACAGGTTGTTCGGCATTATCTTGATATTCTGACAACCGTTGCGGCAATTGCCATTATTATTATGGGCTTGCATTTTATCGGTATATTCAGAATCGGACTACTTTATCGTGAAGCTCGCGTGGACGTTGAAAAGCCTGCTGGTCTTTGGGGCGCTTACCTGATGGGGTTGGCCTTCGCTTTTGGCTGGACACCGTGTTTAGGGCCTATTCTTGCGGCAATTCTGACTGTCGCGGGTTCTGAAGCTGATGTTGCTCATGGGGCTATTCTGCTTGCTGTTTATTCTGCAGGGCTGGGTATTCCGTTTATTCTGGCAGCGGCTGCGATGGGGCCTTTTGCTGTTTTTCTGAAACGGATGCGTTCATCACTTGGTGTGATTGAAAAGATTATGGGCGTTTTTCTCGTTCTGACAGGTTTTGGTTTCCTGTTTGGCTGGGTTGCAAGTTTTGCCAACTGGCTCTTGGAGACCTTTCCGGTTCTTTCAACCTTCGGTTAAATGGAAAAACCCCGATCTCTTGATCGGGGTTTTTCCTTGAGACTTACTCTGTGACTTCATTCCCTGTGTAGTCGATGCGCCCGTCTGGAGCTTTCTTCCACTCATAGACAATGTAATCCGGGCGGGTGATATCGCCTTTCTTATCGTAGGAAAGATCACCGATGACTGTCTTGAAAACACGACCTGAATGAATCACTTCCGCAACTTTTTTCATGTCAGTTGTTGTCTTCGCTTCGGTCATGGCATCCTTCAGAATCTGGAAAGAAGCATAGCTGTAGAGCGTGTAAGCTTCCGGGTCGATATTCTTGGCATTGAAGGCTGCAACGGCTTCTTTAGCTGCCGGGTTTTTTCTTGGATCGGCAGAGAAAGTCATGGTTGTGCCAGCAGCGCCCGGGCCAGCAATAGCTGCAAACTCGGTTGAGACAATGCCGTCACCAGACATCAGTTTGGTTTTAAGGCCCTGATCGCCCATCTGGCGAACAAGCAGTCCGGCTTCTGTAAACAGACCACCGAAATAAACGATATCAACATTGGCCTGCTTGATCTTCGAAACAAGAGCTGAGAAGTCTTTTTCGCCCGTGTTGATGCCTTCATAGATGACTTCGGCGATACCCTTGTCATTCAGAACCTTCTTGGTCACATCGGCGAGGCCTTTACCATAGGTTGTCTTGTCGTGAATAACGGCGACTTTTTTATCTTTGTAGTGCTTTGCAATATATTCGGCAGCGACGGCGCCCTGCTGATCATCACGACCACATGTCCGGAAAACATTCCACATGTTGCGATCTGTCAGGGTCGGGTTTGTTGAGCCGGGTGATATCTGAATAATTCCGCTTTCTTCATAAACTTCTGAAGCGGGAATGGAGACGCTGGAGTTATAGTGACCGACAACAGCTTTAACGCCGTCACCCGCAAACTTATTAGCAACTGATACGCCTTGTTTAGGGTCAGAAGCGTCATCACCCGTTGCCAGAACAACCTTTTCGCCAAGAATGCCGCCAGCAGCATTAATATCTGCAATTGCCTGCTCCGCACCGTTCTTGAGCTGAGCACCGACAGCGGCATTGGGGCCAGTAATCGGGGCACCAAGACCAAGCTTGATCTCCGCATGAGCGGCTGTTGCCATGCTCAGGCCAAGTAAAACAGCAGGGATTGCACTTGATAACAGCAGTCTCTTCATCATGGGGTTTCCTCTCTTGGTGTCTTGGTCCTTTGAAGATTTCCGTTTTTAATGGCGTCTCTTCACGGGAGTTTTCGGCAGGCTTTTGCATACCGATTGGTTGTGGTCATTCGCTGGAATGACCAGTCTTCATATGGCGCTGTTTTTGGCACGCCATGTGAAAGGAGATGTTCGCTCATAGAGCCAGCGATACTGACGGGTCATCATGCGTGTTCTGGTAAACCGATAACCCAGACTGCCGATGACAATGGCAATCACCAGATCTACGAAGTAGTAGTGTAGTGACAGGAATGTGCCTTGAAATATTGCAAAATGCAGAAAACGAACACCAATGGTGGTAATGAACAGGCATGGGATTGTTGCCAGATAGCTGCGCCAGGTGAGAGCCATGGCTCGCCCCGTCATCCATGCAAACCAGCCGCCAATAATGACGGATATCAGAATGAACGGCCAGACAGAGTTCTCCTGAAAAAACAGGTTCGACATTAATGTGCTCCTCCTTCAAGATAAGCCGCACGGACCTGCTCGTTTTCAAGAAGCTCCTGACCTGTACCGCTCATGGTAATCAGCCCATTGACCATCACGTAACCGCGATGGGCGAGTTTCAGGGCATGATAGGCATTCTGCTCAACCAGAAAGACAGTCATACCATCCCGGCGGTTCAGATCGCGGATGGTATTGAATATCTGCTTTACAACTAATGGAGCGAGCCCAAGGGAGGGTTCATCGAGTAGCAGGAGTTTAGGGCGGCTGATGAGTGCACGGGCAATGGCAAGCATCTGCTGCTCACCGCCTGAAAGTGTGCCACCGCGTTGATGGAGACGCTCTTTCAGGCGGGGGAAGATCGTACAGACGCGCTCAACGTCTTCCTCAAAATACTGTTGGTCAACAACGACAGTTCCCATCTGAAGGTTTTCATAAACCGTCATTCTGGGAAATATGCGCCGGCCTTCAGGGGATTGTGCAATTGCTAGCCGTGAAATCTCATGGGTTGGGAGTTTTTCGATATTACGTCCGCAATACAGTATTTCGCCAGCATTCGCCTGAGGAGAGCCGCAGATTGTCATCATGAGTGTTGACTTACCGGCACCATTGGCGCCGATCAGCGAGACAATTTCACCCTCGAAAATATCCAGATTAATACCTTTCAGGGCTGCGATATGGCCATAACTGGCTTTAACGCCTCGAATGCTCAATAAAGGTTGCGGATCATAAGACGGGGCTGGAACAGGAACTGAAACTTGCATCATATTTGTGCCTCCGTTTCCAACTTCTCGAGTTCTTCATCATCAACACCGAGATAGGCTGCGATAACTTTGGGATCGTTCTTGATTTCTTCAGGCGTACCGTCAGCAATCTTTGAGCCGTAATCCAGAACGATGATATGATCTGATATCTGCATCACCACTGACATATCGTGCTCAATCAGCAGCACAGATGTATTGTGATGGTTACAGATAGCGAGGAGAAGCTCATTGAGTTGAGAACTCTCCTTCGGGTTGAGACCGGCTGCAGGCTCATCCAGACAGAGCAGGGAAGGCTCCGTACACATGGCCCGGGCGATTTCAAGACGGCGCTGGTCTCCGTAAGCGAGGGCGCCAGCGGGCTCATCTGCCCATGATGTCAGACCTGTGCGCTCAAGCCAGAGCATGGCCTTGTCGATCGCTTGTTTCTCGGCATTCCTGTAGCCACGTGTGCCGAGGAGGCCGAGGATGGAAAAACCTGATGAAATCATCAGATTATTATGCTGAGCAACCAGAAGGTTTTCGAGAACCGTCATACCTGAGAACAGGCGGATATTCTGGAATGTTCTGGCGACTTTTGCTTTCCATGTAATGTCATGGCCCGGCAATCTTTCAAGCAGGTGCGTACTGCCTGTTTTGTCTTTCAGAGATAACATGCCTTCTGTGGGGCGATAGAAACCAGTGATGCAGTTAAAGACGGTTGTCTTGCCTGCACCATTGGGGCCGATGACTGCCGTAATATCTCCTCTGCCAACATTTAATGATAGGTCGTTAATTGCCGTGAGCCCGTCAAAACGCATGGTCAGGTGCTCAACCGTCAATACAGGGTCTGAAAGCCAACGCATTAGCCGTGTCCTTCCTTGACGAGGTTTGCACCGATTGCTTTGGTTTTATTGATGGAAACAGTTGGGTTTCTGACAGATATGAGCCCGCGTGGACGCCAGACCATCATGGCGACCATTGCTAGACCGAAAAGCAGCAAACGATATTCACTCGGGTCAAATGAATCGCCGAAGAAATTTTTGAGGAATGTCATATTGCGCAACAGTTCAGGCGCAACGGTCAGGACAACAGCGGCGATTGCGACACCGACCTGGGACCCCATACCTCCAAGCACGACAATTGCCAGAATGATTGCCGATTCCATGAAGTTGAAACTTTCAGGGGAAACGAAGCCCTGACGTGCCGAGAAGAAGGCACCGGCAATACCACCGAACATTGCGCCGATTGCAAAGGCGGTGAGCTTGGTATTGCGAGTATTGATACCAAGAGACCGACAGGCTGTTTCGTCTTCACGCAAAGCTTCCCATGCGCGACCAATAGGGAGACGACGCATGCGTATTGTGATGAAGTTTGTCAGTAGTGCGAGTGCAAGAATAAGATAATACAGAAATATCCAGCGATGCATTGCGTCATAAGGCAGGCCAAATGTTGCGGCAAATCCGTTGTCTGCACTTGTGAAAGGAATACCGAAGAAGGTGACTTTCGGGATTGAGGAGATCCCATTGGCGCCGTTGGAGAAACTTTCCCAGTTCAGGAGAACAAGGCGGGTGATTTCACCGAAAGCAAGCGTCACAATCGCCAGATAGTCACCCCGCAGGCGCAAAATCGGGAAGCCGAGGATAATCCCCCAGAAGGCAGCCAGTATGCCAGCAAGCGGCAGACATATCCAGAATGAGACACCAAAATTTGTTGCCAGCAGGGCATAGGTGTAGGCACCTACTGCGTAAAACGCGACATACCCAAGGTCGAGCAGACCAGCGAGACCAACAACGATATTCAGTCCCCAGCCCAACATGACGTAAGTCAGAGCCAGAATTGCCAGATCGAGCCAGGATCTGGAGGCTGCGAGGCCTCCTGTTGCGACAGCTGCAATGATTGGGAAGGTGAATGCAATACCAACAAGAATGTAGCCGGTCAGGGGAAGTAGCTTTGCAGATAAACTGCTTTCTTCCTCAATTTGCGGTTTTGCGCTTGTTGGGCTGCTTTCTTTCGTTCTGTTTCGATATGTTGCGCTGGCAAGTCGAACAAACCGGAACAGGAAGGTTGCGATAACAAAGGTCACAACCCAGCCCCAGTGAGATGCCAGCTCAAGAATATTGAACTGGTTCTTCTCCAGTTTGAACCCAATGATCGGGACACACAGGAGCAGAACAATAATTGCGGTCAGGGCTGAATCTTTAGCGAGGCCTTCAAGATCAATGGTTTTAAGTCGATCCGTGATCTGTTTTCGGCTGGCTGCTGTGGTTGGTGGGAGCTGATGTATATTCATAGGCGTTCCCATCTCAGACCTTCTCAATCTCTGGACGTCCGAGAATACCGGACGGCATGAAGATCAATACGATTGCCAGAATCGAGAATGCCGCTACATCTTTGTAGGCAACACCGACATAGTTCGACCAGAATACCTCAACAAAGGCGATGATCATCGCACCAAGCACGGCACCGGGCAGGGAGCCAATGCCGCCCAGAACAGCGGCAGTAAATGCCTTGATGCCGGGGATGAAGCCATCGGCGAAGTTGATGTTGTTGTAGTAGAGAAGGTGCATGACCCCTGCAACAGCTGCGAGACCTGCGCCAAATACGAAGGTCAGGGCGATGGTGCGGTCAACATTGATACCCAGAAGTGATGCCATACGTCTGTCCTGCTCGCAGGCGCGTTGGGCACGTCCTAAAGGCGTTTTCTGAACGATGTAGCGGAAAACAAGCAGAACAATGAGAGTTGTTGCCCAGATCAGTATCTGTTTGTTGGCGATGGTTACAGGAAAACCATTACTTTCAAAAAGAACATGAACGCCGTGAATCTGGATATTGTCAGACAGGTTCTTGCCGCTTGGGTCCTGAGCGACGCGAACAAAATTTGACAGGAAAATTGAGACACCGATTGCTGAGATCAGTGGTGCAAGGCGGAAAGAACCCCTGAGTGGCTTATAGGCCGTTCTCTCGATGGCCCATCCCCATAAGGCTGTCAGGAGGACCGCCCCAATCAGAACAATCATCAGGGCGAGTGCAATTGATGAGATACCAAGGAATGTTGTCACTGCAAGAAACAGAATAAGTGCGATGAACGCTGAAAGCATGAAAACGTCGCCATGGGCAAAGTTGACCATTCCGATAATACCGAAAACCATGGAGTAACCGATGGCAATCAAGCCATAGATAGAGCCGAGGGTCAGTCCATTAATGAGCTGTTGGGCGAATATCTCCAAAATCCCTCCTCAAGGCATTGCGCCTTTGATGACATCGCTGGTTCATCACCAGTGATCCTGTCTTGAAGAGCTAGGACAGCATTCTGACGCGGCAAATCTGAGAGACTAGGCAATTCGTACAATAGCCAGATGGCTCTAAGCCGTTTGTATAAAAGGATTTTATCGTTTATGCCTATTTTGATTTCATCGTGCTTTTGTATTGTTCAATACCGCACAGAGACAGCCTGTGGTTTATGCACTATATAGACTTCAGTGCTACATATTTGAGCATAAATAAAACTGGGAAGTTACGTTAAATTATGTCTCTAAAGGCGGAAATTTCAGAGAGCGCCCTCTCGGCTGTCGACCCTAAACAATATCGTGAAGGGATGAGCAGGCTTGGTGCCGCTGTCAGTATTGTTACGACACAGGGTAAGGCAGGGCAGGCAGGTTTAGCTGCAACAGCCGTCACATCCGTTACCGATCAACCGGCTACGCTTATTGTCTGTATCAACTCCCTCAGCCGCTCGGGACATACTATTGAAGAGAACGAAGTGTTTGCGGTCAATGTACTGTCAGCAGACGATCAATATGTTGCAGAAGTTTTCGGTGGCTATACCGATGTACCACGCGATAAGCGTTTTGATGTTGGTGAATGGCAGATTGGTGCAACAGGAGTGCCTGTATTAAAGACAGCAATTGCAACATTTGAATGCCGGGTTACCGGACAGAATATTGTTGCATCCCATCGTGTGCTTCTGGGGGAGGTTGTTGCCGTTCATCTGGGACAAAAAGCAGAACCGCTTATGTACTTTGATCGGGATTACCGGAAGATTGAACTGTAAATATGGGTGGAAGGCGCCATAATTTGTCCTTTGTATTATGAGAGGTTGGTTTCTGCTTGGCGAACACTAATTTAAACGATAGATAAAAATACTCTTTTTCTGGATACCATCGACTTGACGTCTGTTGCCCATACTTCTGAAGTTATTGCAGAACTAGCCGTTGATAGCGAAGACAGCCTGACTGTCAGAGACATTATTGCGGCTCTGGGTGATCGTGCCTATGCGTTATTGATCGTCGTATTCGCTATTCCAAGCTGCTTACCGATGCCACCGCCCATTCCTCTAATCTGTGGGTTTTTACTGGCCTTTATTGCTGTACAGTTGATATTAGGTTGGCAAACGCCTTGGTTTCCAAGGGCTATTTTAAGCAGAGAAGTTAATCGTCGCGATGTAGCCCGTGTTGCAGCCCGGGCTATTCCGATTTTCAGGAAACTTGAAAAGTATTCCCGTCCTCGTCTGAAATTTTTCATTGAGCCGGTTGCTTATCGCATGATCGGTGTTCTCTTGCTCTGCCTCGCAATCGCTCTTGTTTTTTCTCCCCCCTTTATTGGACAGATACCTCTTGGTTTTGCCATTTGTCTGATTGGCCTCGGGATTGTTGAGCGCGATGGTCTGATTTCCTGTGTCGGTTTGGCGCTGGGTGGTTTTGGCGCATCCCTGAGCTATGGCTTTATATACGCACTTGTTGCCGGATTTAGTGCGATTTTCTGAGGCCTCACTTAAATAGTGAGAAGGCCTGGTAACCTGCAAAGAAATATATGGATGGAATGTCCATCAATTCAATGATGGCGATCATACCTTTTGCTACAAACTGGCCAAGGGGCCTGAAAAGGAAAACGGCGATGATCAATAAGGTGGGACCAGCCTGGCGCCATTTATGCCCGATGGCTTGCAACTCATAACTCAGGTAAGGCTCGATAATTCCCCAGCCATCCAGCCCGGGAATTGGTAACAGGTTCCAGATCAGCGATATTGCAAGAAAACCGGCCAGAAGGGCCAATGAACACCAGAAGAGACCTGTTCCTCCCATTTTATGCAAACCAAGCGAAAAAGGTACGGCTGTAAGACAAAGACATAGCAAGGTCATGAAAGGGCCGGCGACTGATACGGCACTTTGCCAGTCTCTGCTCCTTAATCTGCTGGGGCGGATATAAACAGCGCCTCCGGGTAATGCGATGAAACCCATGATAATAAAGAGGGTTGGCATAAGCAGGCTATAAACAGGATGTGTATAGGAAAGGGGATCAAGTGTCAGATAGCCGGTATCGGCTACGGCTTTATCTCCGCCTTTATAGGCAACAATAGCATGCCCGAATTCATGCAGGCACAGGGCAATAAGCCATCCAGAGACAACAAAGAGAAATGGCCCGATTGTTTCTGAAAGTGCCATGTCATTATACATCATGACACCAGAGATTATCATAATCGCAACCAGTCCTATAAAGCTTGGGCTGATGTGATGGCGTGTTCTGAGGCTGGATGTTTTTCTAAGCATAGGGTTTGTTACCAGTTGGGCAAAATGCGCCTTTTCAGGTTTGCACATACAGGCTCTGGTGCAAACGTGCAATCACGAGGGGATTATTTTCTCTGTTATGCTGATCAAAAGCAGCCGTTTTCACGCATGCTAAAATGCCCAAATCGTCCAATGATAAGATGATCATGAACTGTAATGCCCAGAGAGTTGGCAATTGCAACAATCTCCCGTGTGGTTTGAATATCACTCTCCGATGGGGTTGGATCCCCTGATGGGTGATTATGCGCTAATATCAAGGCTGTTGCAGAGAGTTCTAATGTTCGTTTGATAACCTCTCTGGGGTAAAGCGGAGTGTGATCAATTGTTCCGGTATGCATGACTTCATCGGCAACTAATCCATTGCGTTTGTCGAGGAAGAGGATGCGCGTCTGCTCCCGATCTGAGAAAGCCATAGCCGAGCGACAATGATCAATGACATCGTTGATTGATGAGAGAATACGGTTTTCCGTGATGGCGCCTTTGATGTAACGCTGGGCCCCAGCCTGAATAATTTTCAGGTCAAGCGCGATCGTTTCTCCAATTCCCTTACATTCTAACAAGCGGGGAATAGGGGCAGCCAGAACTTCAGCGAAACTTCCGAATTTCGCAATAAGTGCTTTGGCAAGAGGTTTAACATCCTGACGCTGGTTGCTGCGACACAGGATAAGTTCCAGAAGCTCATAATCAGGGAGGGCGTCTGTCCCAGCTTCAATAAAGCGGGTGCGGAGCCGCTGTCTGTGCCCGTGAAAATGGGGTTTGTCAGGATTACTTTCTGCCATTGCACCTTGCATCATTCAATCGGAACGATCGTAAGAAATGCAAGCTTACAAGGCAATAAAAGCTTCTTAGTACTTCCGACTAACCACCATAAGGAGGCTTATCAAGCCCCTTGGGTGACAGAGTGAAAATCTCATAGCCGGTTTCTGTAACAGCCAGAGAGTGTTCAAACTGAGCCGATAAGGAACGGTCCCGTGTGACGGCTGTCCAGCCATCAGAGAGAACCTTAACGTGTGGGCGCCCCAGATTGAGCATTGGCTCAATCGTAAACATCATACCGGGCTGCAGGGTGACAGAATATGATGGCTCGACGTAGTGGAGAATGGTTGGGGCGTCATGGAAGACACGTCCAAGACCATGGCCACAGAAATCACGGACAACCGAGCAACGCTCGGCTTCAGCATAAGTCTGGATTGCGCGGGCAATATCAACCGTGGTTGCACCAGGTTTAACAGCCGCAATACCACGCATCAGAGATTCATAGGTAATCTCGCACAGTCTCTGGGCTTTACGGGGAACATCACCGATGTAGTACATACGGCTTGTATCACCATACCAGCCATCAAGAATGTAGGTGACGTCGATATTGAGAATATCTCCATCGCGTAATGGCTTGTCATTTGGAATACCATGACAGACAACGTGATTGATTGAAGCGCAGATGGAATTCCGATAGCCGCGATAGTTCAGCTGGGCAGGGTAGGCTCCATTATCACGCCCGAATTCATAGGCTAGCTTATCCAGAAAGGCCGTACTAACGCCTGGCTTTGTATGCTCGACCATCAGGTCAAGAGCTTCAGCTGCAAGCCGTCCGGCGCGTCTCATACCTTCAAAAGCTTCAGGACCATAAATTGGTGGTTCAGGCGAGCGTCTGCGTTCAAGATTTATATCGTCGTTCATCATTATATCCGGTGAAGGTCGATACAGACCTTCTGAAACACTGAGAGATCATTGCTGATCCATCGTCTGTTACATAGTTGTTTGCACCTGCTCTTTTAAGGGGGGAGAGCGAAGCTTTAGAATGATTTGGCATGCTAAATTACTTTATGCAATACGCGAACGATAATAGATGAGAATTTGCACCGGACAGCTGGCAATATAATAAGGGGGGTGTATATAGGCATATCCGCATCTACATGGTATGGTTCGGAAAATCGTTAAGCTGAGAAAATACAAGCGTTCTGGACGGCTATATGGATAATTCACAACCCTTCGGTACCTATGCGCCACATGGTTTTGTGCGCCGTGTGCTTAACTGTACACGTGGATTGCCGAAGACATGGTTGGCTCAACGGTTTTCGTATTTTCTGAGAACATTGGCGATACGTGCACTGAAAGGTGCGCCGCTGGATGTTGAAACGCTTGGCGTTAAAATGCGCCTGTTCCCCTACAATAATGTTTGCGAAAAGCGCATATTGTTTGCACCTCAGAATTTTGATTCTGTGGAGCTGGGAATTCTGGCCGAGCGGATCACTGAAGGGTTCCGTTTTATTGATGTTGGAGCCAATATCGGGGCCTATTCGCTCTTCGTTGCCGCGCGTTCTGACGGGGCAGCGCGTATTCTTGCGATTGAACCACAGCCTGAAATCTTTGACCGGCTGGTTTATAATATTGCCCAGAACCCTTTCGGAACAATCAAAGCCTTTTCCTGTGCCGTCGCAGATAAGCCGGGTGAACTGACTTTATTCCTTGATCCGTTTAACCGCGGTGAATCGAGTTTGAAAATTGTTGGCTCAAGCCAGACAGAAACAATACGTGTACCAGCCATGCCTTTGATGAACCTGATTGCAGGTGAGGGGCTTACTGGTATTGATGCGATGAAAATAGATGCCGAAGGATCTGAAGATCTGATCCTTGGGCCATTTTTCAGAGATGCTGAAAGTCGTCTTTACCCAAAACTGCTCATCATCGAGGACAGTGGTACCCTCTGGCAGTTTGATATTCCCGAGCTGTTGACGCAAAGAGGGTATAAATTGCTTACCCGTACGCGTCTTAACCTCATCTATGAACTGCAGGAAGCCTGATCTTATTAAGCTACAATAGGTACAGGCTTTGCAATTGAGATGCCTTCCGGGCTGATGTCGCATGTATAGGCATAGCTTTTGACACCTGCAGCAAGCGCTTCTTTGAAGGCGTGATCATATTCCGGATCAATATCCCGTGCGACATCAAATTGGTCTGCTTGCATCTGGATAACGTAGACAAGCGCGGCATGAGCACCTTGTGCGACCATATTGGCAAGTTCTCGCAGGTGACGAGCTCCGCGTTTGGTAACGCTGTCAGGAAACTCAGCTAAGCCCTTTTTACGCATCATATGGCAGTTCTTGACCTCGAGATAGCATGGAGGGGCATCAGTATTTCTCAAGAGAAAATCAACACGACTGGCTTCACCGTATTTAACTTCGGCCTTGATATCATCATAAGCCTTGAAAGGCTCAAGCCTTTTATCTGCCAGAGCTTCCGCAACGAGGCGATTGGCCAGTGATGAATTAATCCCGATGAGTTGCAGGTTTTCCCCATCCGGTGCAGCTTCTACCAGCTCCCAGCTATATTTGAGTTTTCGGGACGGGCTATCTGACTTTGACAGAAAAACTCTGGAACCGGCTTCCTTTAGCCCGAGCATAGAGCCGGGGTTTGCACAATGGGCTGTAATGACCGTTCCGTCAGTAAGCTCGACATCTGCAAGAAAACGCTTGTAACGCTGGATAAGACGTCCTTCTATAAGTGGAGCTGAGAATTTCATGAGTTTCCAGTTATATGTTCAGATAAGAGTGTTATTACTATCGGAAAATGCATGTCTGGAATAATTTTGCAATTCCCAATAGCCTTTCAAGAACCTAAATATGAATGACGCAAACAGAATTCAGGTATGGTTATGACACAGAACGCAGTAACAGCAGCCATTCTTGTGATTGGTGATGAAATACTCTCAGGCCGTACCAAAGATAAGAATATTGGTTATGTCGCCGATTATCTGACGGCACTGGGGATAGACCTCTGTGAGGTCCGGATTGTACCTGATGTCGAGGTTGAAATTGTTGAAGCGCTTAATGCGCTCAGGCATCGTTATACCTATGTCTTCACGACGGGTGGTATCGGGCCAACTCATGATGACATTACAGCCGATAGTGTTGCGAAAGCTTTCAATGTTGAAATCCATGAAGACCCACGAGCTATCGAGATGCTGCTTGTACGGTTCAAGCAGGGGGACTTGAATGAGGCGCGTCGTCGGATGGCACGTATACCTGTTGGTGCCTCACTGATTGAAAACCCGGTGTCTAATGCTCCGGGCTTTAATATTGGGAATGTCTTTGTCATGGCCGGGGTGCCGGCAATCATGCAGGCAATGCTGGACAATGTTGCACCGCTTCTTCAAAACGGGGTCAAGGTGTTATCTGAGATCATTGAGGTTCCTGGTATTAAGGAAGGGGATTATGGCGTAGGGCTTGCAAAAATTGCTTCTGCTTTTCCAGATGTGTCCATCGGTTCTTATCCGCATCTGACAGAAACGGGCTTTTCTAATCAGATTGTTGTGCGCTCAAGGGATGGTCGATTATTAAAAGAAGCCGTAAAGGCAGTGCATGATTTGCTTAAAGAGCTTCAAGCGCAGGGCTTTTAAGTGTAGGAAACGAACTTTCCGGAAATTCTCTCAAGGAACTAAGAATGACGCCGCATCCCTCCAAAATGTTTCCAGTTTCATGGGATCAGTTTCACCGTGACGCTCGCGCTTTAGCCTGGCGTCTGACGGATGCAGGCCCATTCCACGCAATTATCTGTATTACACGTGGTGGTCTGGTTCCGGCGGCCGTTATTGCCCGTGAGCTTGAAATCCGGATGATCGATACAATCTGCATTGCCAGCTACCATGATTATAAAAATCAGGGCGAACTCAAGGTTCTCAAGGATATCTCCGATTCCGTTAAACAGAGTAATGGTGGTAAAGGAAAAGGTGTTCTTGTCATCGATGATCTGACAGACACCGGCAAAACGGCACGTATTGTGCGTGATATGCTGCCAGAAGCGCATTTTGCAACCGTGTATGCTAAGCCGGCTGGCCGGCCGCTGGTTGATACCTTTGTAACGGAAGTCAGTCAGGATACATGGATTTTATTCCCTTGGGATATGGGGATGTCCTATCAGGCTCCGATTAATGAAGGTTCGAAAGGATAAGGCTCTGAAGACGTTTCCTGCAACATCTTTTGATATCAAGCTTATGCAGTCAACGTTATTTGCTGCTTTGGTTGATGCAGCAAAGCTTTATGGTTCTTCGCGTATCATTCTGGAAGATCATGAACGTCGCCCAATGACCTATGGACGGCTGATTACCGCTTCTTTGGCTCTTGGACGGAAGCTGGCTGACCTGAGTGAAAAAGGCGAACATATCGGCGTTATGTTGCCTAATGCACAGGGGCTGGTGCCAGTACTGTTTGGTTTGAATGCTTTTGGCCGGGTTCCAGCGATGCTGAACTATACAGCCGGGATACGTAATTTGCAGGCAGCCTGTGAGGTTGCAAGCCTCAAAGTTATTCTGACATCCAAACGTTTTATTGAGCAGGGAAAGCTTGATGATATCGTGGCTGCTTTTGAAGAAGACGGCCGACGTATCGTTTATCTGGAAGATATCCGAGATACAATTACGACATTTGACAAGCTGAAGGGTATGCTTGGCACTTGGTTTGCGAAACAGGTGCATGCCAGATATGCAGTCAAGCCGGATGATAAAGCTGCCATTCTGTTTACGTCAGGCTCAGAAGGAAAGCCGAAAGGTGTTGTTTTAAGCAATGCCAACCTTCTGGCAAATTCCCGTCAGATTGAAGGGCGTGTCCGTCCGGTTCTGACCCAGGATGATGTGATCTTCAATCCACTGCCGATGTTCCATAGTTTCGGTCTTACTGCTGGTGCCATTCTGTGGCTGATCAGCGGCTATAAGGTTGTGCTGTATCCAACACCCTTACATTTCAGGCAGATTCCAAAACTTATTGCAGGCACAGGCGCAACAATTGTTGTCTCGACAGATACATTTGCGCGCCATTACGCACGGGCTGGTGAGGGGGATAATCTCTCAAAAGTTCGCTATATTGTAGCGGGTGCTGAACCTGTGCGGGCTGAAACGCGGGAACTTTGGGAAAAACATGGCACTGTTTTGCTTGAAGGTTACGGGGTTACGGAATGTTCACCCATTCTGGCTGTCAATTTGCCGGATGCTTTCAAGCTTGGAACGGTTGGTCGTCTGTTGCCCGGCATAGAGGCACGGCTTGAACAGGTTGAAGGACTTTCGGAAGGTGGACGCCTTTATGTTCGTGGTCCGAATATCATGCAAGGCTATCTTTCAACCGAGAGTGAAGGAAAGCTTGTGACACCGCCAGATGGCTGGCACGATACAGGTGATATTGTTTCCATCGACGATGGCTTCATCACGATTCGCGGGCGCGCAAAGCGTTTTGCCAAGATTGGCGGAGAAATGGTGTCTCTGGCAGCTGTTGAATCAGTCGTTCAGCGGTTATGGCCCGACGATAATCATGTCGTGATTTCGCTGCCGGATTCCCGTAAAGGTGAGCAGCTAATCCTTGTGACAAGCCGAGAGACTGCTGATAAGGATGAACTGTTAGTTTTTGCTCAGGAGCAGGGTTTTCCAGAGCTTTGGGTACCAAAATCAATTCTTGTATCCCAGATACCGGTTCTTGGCTCTGGTAAGATTGATTACGCATCAACAGTTGAGCTGGTGAAAAATTTACGGGCAATGCTGTGATGTGTTCTGGATATGCTCCAGAATAAAGCGCACACGCTCTTCAATCGGACGACGTGGAATTTCAAGTAGTCTATATCCGTATCGGGTATAGACTGAGAGCATGGCTTTATAGGTCGCCTCCGCTATTTCAAAGTTCTGTTTGCGCTCTGCATCATTCTCGTAAATTTCCTGCCATGGCGGCAGTATGAATACCAGTTGGTTATAGCGATGGTTTTGCGCGGCACTCTGCATGTCCTGAGAGACAGATAAGCCCTCAAGTTCTGCATATCCAATAACGTCCAGAATCCCGCGATCAAAAAATACTGGGCTTTGGGAGGATGCAAACAGCTTGTAATTCTCAATTTCATATTTGAGCATCTGTCCTGCAAATGCAGCCTTGTCCTCCCAGGGGAGAGCGGTTCCATTATTGGCAACCTGCTCTTTAATTATGCGGCGGCCTGTTTCTTCAGAGATCTGGAAACCTCTATTTTCTAAAGCGTTAATCAGTGTTGTCTTACCTGATCCGGGGCCTCCGGTCAGGATGAAAAGGTTATTTGAGTTGATCGACAGCATCGAATGCTCCTCTCTGGTATTGAGAAAAGGAATATTTTACGCGTTGCATGAATAAACAGGGAAGAAGAATTAAAGTGCGTATTTTGCAATAATATCAGCGATTACGTCGCTGTTGTTGGTTCCATTTGCAATAATATCGGCAACATCTTTGGTGTACTCAGCTGCGTTACCCATTGCTACACCAAGGCCAACAACTTCAAGCATGCTGGTATCATTATGGTTGTCACCAAAAGCGATGATGCTTTCGGCCGGAATGTTTTGTTTCTTGGCCCATTCCAGCAGGCGGGCGCCTTTGCTGTTCCCATGATTGGCGATATCAAAGCCGTCTTTCGCAAACCATTCGCAGCTTAAGCCGATTTCACTGACAATATCGCGTTCAAAAGCTTTGAGTTGCTCATAGTTGTCGCTGACGACAACAAAGCTGTAAATCAGCGGTTCTTCTGCGAGAAGATCGGCATAATCAGGAAAATGCCGAAATACGGGCTTCAATTCTTCTGGCAGTTGGTGGCCCCATTCAATATAGAGCCGTAATGTTCTGTCAGGTTCAACATAGTTCAGTGCATCAGTAGTGAGAACACGTGCAACAATTTTATGCTGATTTGCGAGAGACAGGAATTGTTCAGCCTGTGCCATACTGACAGGGTTGGCCGCAAGAGTGGACTGGGTCAAAAAATCATAAAGGTAAGCGCCGTTACAGCAAATAGCAGGCGTTGTTAGGTTTAGCTGGTGATGATAGGGGCGGGTTACCATATGATGACGCCCGGTCGTTATCAGCACTTCTATACCCTTGGCGCGGGCAGCATGAATGGCTGCAATACTGGATGGGCGTATCTGCCGCTGGGAGTCCAGTAATGTCCCGTCAAGGTCAAAGGCAATTGCTTGAAAATGCATAACGACCTGTCGCGTAACCGATAAAAATCGGATTGGTGCGGACGGCGGGGGTCGAACCCGCATGAGCTATGCCCGAGGGATTTTAAGTCCCTTGCGTCTACCTGTTTCGCCACGTCCGCAAGTGTCGCTAGACATAAAGGGAAACAATGACCTGATCAATAGTATCTCTGAAAGTTTTTTTGTATGGCATTCCAGTCGGTTTTTCAGGAATCCCGACCTGTCATTTACTGGAAAGATTTACCGGGGAGTACTTTCAGAAGTACTCCCCGGCGGTGTTGTCAATCTCCGGACTTATTGGAAATATCCGAGAGATTTATTTGGCTTCTTTACCTTTTGATGCTCAAGCCATTGTCAGCAAGGCAGCCAGAATTGCACTGCCCGATCTCTGGATGTTGATATATTTTTACGTTCCATGTTCTCTCCTAACAGAGCAAAATATTTATCCGGCCTCTCAAATGAATTGAGAGCATTCGCATTGGTCAAATATTAAGTCCTACTTATTAATAGTCCATAATATGGACTTTTTTATTTATAAGTACATTGACCGTAGCGCTATTAAATAATAAAATCATAAAAGATAATGTGTTAATGCTTTAATATTATTCCACTATTTGGACTATTATGGAAAAAACAGCTTCTGTATCTGGCGCTCAGACAATCCATAAGGCGATTAGCCTTCTTAAATTCATTGCCCGTTTTTCAGGCGAAGGAGCGCGTCTGATAGATCTTGTTCGGGGGATGGAGATCGGTCAGCCTACGGCTCACAGACTATTGCAGGCCCTCGTCGCAGAAGGTCTGGTAAAACAGGATACTTCCCATCGCTACCATCTTGGTTCTCTCGTATTTGAGCTAAGCCTCACGTCAGGGCATCATTTCAATCTCGCGGATATATGCACACCTGTCCTGAAGAAGCTGGCTGATGAAACCGGAGATACGTCCTTCCTGTTTCTGCGCAGTGGTGATGATGCCATATGTCTGGCGCGGGAACAGGGCCCTTACCATATACAGACACCGGTTGTGCCGGTTGGCAGCCGTCAGCCTCTGGGCGTGAGTGCTGGGGGGCTGGCAATCCTCAGTGCTTTGTCGGAACAAGAAGCTGCCGCAGTTCTCAAGGCAATTACACCAAGACTGGTTATGTTCGGAAACCTGACAACAGACAGAGTCTGGGAATATTATCTTAAGTCAAATGCAGTTGGTTATGCCGCAATCTCCAACCGTGCAGCTCCCGGAGTGAAGGGTGTGGGTGTTCCAATTATAGGAGAGATTGGCACGCCAATTGCAGCTGTAACACTGGCAACAACTATAAGCCGTATGACTGAAGAGCGTATTCAGGAGATCATACCTGCCCTGAATGAAGCAGCTGAACAGATCGATGTTCTGTTGCGTCAGTTTTAAAAGTGCGGTCATTAAAAGGGTAAAAAGAATTGTAGGTCCTTCGCGTCTACCTGCTCTGCAGTTTATCTTTGTTATCTGTATATTGATTTATGCCTCAAAGGATTTAAGCAGCTCTTCGCTTGGAAGAGATGGGGTCTCCATAATGGCAGAAATACCAGATGCCCCAACAATAACGCCGCTTTTCAGATAAAAGTGACCGTCTTCAAAATAGGCAAAGTCAAGCTGGCTCGCAGCCTGAGGTCTGTAAACGATATACCAGATATGTTCTTGAGCTTCTGATGGGGCTTTCCAATGTGCTTCCAAGTGAACCTCCCAAATGGTTCATAGGAAACAAATAACTCAACCACTGGTTCCGTAAAATTTAGGAAAATATTCCATCCTGGGATTGGTGTTCAATCTCTCTGGGTTTCATTAAATTTATATAATTGATATTTTAGTTGTTTGATCTTTAGGTTTTAGCTGTTTTTTCAGCAATTACATATTGTTTTTCTTGCAAAGTTTACAATAAAAGAAGCTATATATTTCTGTCACCTCAATAAGGTGCTAACTGCCTCTCGGTTATAGCGAAATACCTACGTAAATAAACGAGAGCATTAAGTAAGACTGGTCGACAATGAAAAGTACAAGTGGTCCTTATCTGACCTATAAACTGGAACTCATACAGACACAGGCTATCAAGGCGGCAGACCGTATCTATAAGAAAGATATTGGCTTAAGCCTCCGTGAAATCAGATTGTTGCGGTTTATCCATGATTACCCGAAGATTACAGCTACCGATCTGGTTGGGAAAATGGTCCTCGACAAGGCTCTTCTGTCGAAGAATATTGCAGTTCTTGAGAAGAAGGGGCTTATAAAGCGTGAAACCAGTTCACATGACAGTCGTGTTCAGTGCCTTTTTCTGACTGAGGATGGTGAAAAGGTCTGGCAGCAAGCAGAAATTATCGGACGCGGTCTGGAAAATATCACTTTTGGTTCTTTCTCTGATGAAGAGTGGGAAAATTTACACGCTAGTCTGGATAAACTGATAGAACTGGTGAATAAGTGGCAGGCGTCACTGAAAAAATAGTTATCCTCGACATGTAGGGAGATTTGAATGAGCGATGAAATTCAGGATAAGAAAGAAAACCTGAAAATAAAGGAATATCGCTATCTTATACTCCTGATCATTTTTGCGATTTTTGTCTGGAGCTTTAAAGATTACTACGTCTATCTCCAGACGAAGGAAGTGATGGCTGAAAAAGACAAAAAGATTGCAGAATTGAATCAAATAATAGCTGCAACACATTGTGTTTCTTTTAGAACTTCATATGAGCAGTCTGAGCAGGAATATCGCTCCCTGAGAAAAGACAAACAGGCAGATACCGAAGATAAAGTCGCATCTGACCCGCAGCTTCAGGCAAAATTTGCCGAAGTTCGCCAGCAGGGTGAGCTGTTCTTGAAATGTATGGGCCGCATGTAAGCGGCCCTTTTTAGCCTTTATAGCCGTATAGCCAGTCGTAACGCTTGACCATGCCTGTTGGGCCGGAGCGGCTGATGACCATGTTGCGCGGCACGGCAATCAGGGCCGGAGCATGATAGATTTTACCATTGCGCTTTGAATTGTCCTGTACCTTGCGGGCCCGATCAATACGCTTGGCGTGGTAGCTTGCGAGAGCCTGCGTGATATTGTCGGGGGAGGCAGCCAGTTCCTGAACAATGCAGGCCGCGTCTTCAATAGCCAGAGCAGCGCCTTGTGCCAGAAATGGCAGTACTGGATGCACGGCATCGCCCAGAAGTGCGATGCGCCCTTGGAACATCTTCTGGGCTGTTACATAGGCTAAGGACCACAGGAGCCAGTCATTTTGACTGGAGAGGAGCTGTTTCAGTTCTGGGGCAATTGTTCCGTAACTTACTAAAAGATCAGATAACTTGCCGGGGGCCGTCCAGCCTTCAACGGGCTCTTTGCTTCTTTGAATGGCCACAATATTGGTCAGGCTGCCGTTTTTAATCGGGTAATGGACAACATGCCCATGAGTGCCAAGCCACAATCCGGTTTCATCACGTGGCAGCGATGCAGGCGCAAGCTGGCTGTCAATTGTTGTGCGCCAGGCGATATAGCCCTGATAAACAGGAGAGCGTGTATCGCCGATGACTTTACGGATGGTTGAGCGAACGCCATCAGCTCCAATCAGCATATCTGCCTGTAGATTTTCCAAGGCGCCGCCTGCTGTGGTTATGGCAACGCTAACACCAGTGTTGTCCTGGGTTGCGTTTGTAACTGTTCTGCCAACCAGTAGCTGAATGTTGGGGCGGGAGCGGACGGCATCAAGCAGGATGGTCTGGAGGTCAGCGCGATGAATAACCCAGTAAGGTGCCTGATAGGTGCTCTGCATATGATCACGCAGAGCAATCTCGCCGATACGGTTACCCGATTTCATTGAGCGGATAACAACACGTGTCGGGTCTGAGGCTGCACGTTGCAGGGCTGGCCCCAGTCCTAAGGCAATAAGGATGCGACTTGCATTTGGAGATAACTGCAAGCCGGCTCCGACCTCGCTAAAGCCAGTGCTGCGCTCAATAAGCGTAATGCGGTGTCCGGCATTGGCGAGGGCCAGAGCAGAAGTCAAGCCACCAATACCGGCACCAATAATGGCTATATGATGGGACACGTCAGGCTGCTGCTGTCGAATCGATTTCTGTATAAAGACAGTCAGCCGGGTCTGCTGCGCCGTGTTTCAAGGATGGGTTATACTTGAAGAGGGTTGAGCAGTAGGGGCAAACGATTTCGTTTTCTGCACCCATATCAAGAAAGATATGAGGATGATCCAGTGGTGGCTTGGCGCCAATGCACATAAACTCCTTGTCACCAACCTGAATTGATGGGATGCCACGTTCATTCTGGAAGTGGGGAATACCGTTATGGGCCATTGAATACCTCGATAACTTGTCCAAAAGGATATCTATCTGTTTGGGCGCAACATAATCAACTTGACGGCTCGCGCCTAGTGTCCGAATTGATGTAAAGCTATTTTTCTTGGATTAAAATAACAATAGGGTCGATGCCGCACATTATTTTTATTGTGGCAGGACTTTAATTCAGAACGTAATTTCGGGATTACCATGCAGTCTTTTTCTTCTAACGGCGTCTCAATTGCTTTTATGGACAGTCCTTCTGAACAAGGAAGGGGGGAGCCGATTCTGCTGATCCATGGTTTCGCATCCAATCATGCGGTGAACTGGGTTGATACCGGCTGGGTCAGTACTCTGAATAAAGCGGGTTATCGGGTTATCGCGCTTGATAATCGTGGTCATGGTCAGAGTGAAAAGCTTTATGATCCCGCAGATTATGCCTCGCAGCTGATGGCCGCTGACGCTGTTCGCCTGCTGGATTATCTTGATATCGAAGATGCTCATATCATGGGTTATTCGATGGGGGCTCGGATTACAGCCTATTTCGCTCTTCAATATCCGCACCGGGCCAGAACTGCGTTATTGGGCGGGCTGGGAAATCATCTCATCAACGGTGTTGGTTTGCCACTTAGTATTGCTGAGGCGATGGAAGTGCCATCAGTGGATGTTCTGATAGACCCAATGCAGCGTATGTTCCGTTCATTTGCGGAACGGACAAAGAGCGATCTTCGTGCCCTTGCTGCGTGTATTCGTGGCTCTCGTCAGACAATGACACCCGATGAGGTTGCGCAAATAAAAACGCCAGTGCTGATCTCTGTTGGAACAAAAGATGATGTTGCTGGTTCGCCTCATGAACTGGCTGATTTATTCCCTAATGCGGAAGCATTGGATATTCCCGGCAGAGATCATAATCTGGCGGTTGGTGACAGGGTTCATAAACAAGGTGTTTTAGATTTTCTGGCACAATTCGGGTGAGTAAAAGTTGAATTATTTGAATCTGTTGTGATGAGAAGCTGAAGAGCTTAAAGTAAAGATTCAAGTGGCCGAAAAAATGGGTAGAATGGCTATGAAAAGTTCAGGCATACATCGCCAAGTCAAAAGCGATACCGTTGATCCTGTATGGGATCGGGTTCGCCAAGAAGCCGAACTGGTTGTCCATGATGAACCTGCTCTTGCCGGTTTTATCATGTCGTCCATTCTCAACCATGAAACGCTTGAAGCAGCAATTGCCCATCGTATTGCCAATCGTATTGGGCATGGGCCCATGCCGGCCGATATGATTGTTCATACCTATATGATGATGGTTGAAGATCAGCCCTCAATCAGTCTGGATATTCGGGCAGATATTACAGCTGTGGTTGAGCGTGATCCGGCCTGTAACCGTTTTATTGAGCCTGTTCTTTACTTCAAGGGGTTCCATGCAATCCAGACGCATCGTCTGGCCCACTGGCTCTGGGGTAAGGGCAGGATTGATTTTGCCCTTTATCTTCAAAGCCTCTCATCACAGGTGTTTCAGACGGATATTAACCCGGCAGCCAGTATTGGCCGCGGCATATTTCTTGACCATGCGACCGGGGTTGTTGTTGGTGCAACTGCGGTTATCGGTGATAATGTCTCCATTCTTCAAAATGTTACGCTGGGCGGAACAGGTAAGGAGAAGGGGGATCGACATCCTAAAATTGGCAGCGGTGTTCTGATTGGTGCGGGTGCCAAGGTTCTTGGAAATATCACGGTTGGAAAATGTGCCCGTATTGCAGCGGGTTCTGTTGTTCTGACAGCCGTGCCTAACAACACAACAGTTGCTGGGGTGCCTGCGCGCGTTATCGGTGTAGCCGGTTGTGCAGAGCCTGCATTGAGTATGGACCAGCTTCTTGCCAGTCTTGAGTCAAGTAGCCTTTGAAAAGTTGCCAATGAGTCATGGAGAGGGTTGATTAGCCCCTGTCCGCATGCCATTCCGTATGTTCATATATTTTAAGAGGTTTTAAGGTGGATAAAGCAGAACTTGCCAAAGTAGAACGTTACCTGCGCCAGACATTTGCTAACAGCAGTCTGAGTGTACGTGCCCGTCCGAAGAAAGATGATTCAGCCGAAGTTTATATCGGTGATGAGTTTATCGGTGTCCTGTTCCTTGATGATGAGGATGGTGACCGTTCCTACAATTTCACAATGGCGATTCTGGACACAGATCTGGACGACTAAGTGAGATACCCCTGATTATCAGAGGGACTTATCATGCCGATTTATGCGCTTGGAGAAGATACACCGATTTTGCCAGATAATGGTGAATTCTGGATTGCACCTGATGCGCAGGTAATGGGCAAAGTACGTTTGGCACCGGATACCAGCATATGGTTCGGTGCCATTTTACGTGGTGACAATGAGCTCATTGATATCGGTGAGGGCAGCAACATTCAGGATGGTGTGGTTATCCATACTGATGTTGGCATTCCTTTCCAGGTTGGTAAGGGCTGCACGATTGGTCATCGCGCTATTCTGCATGGATGTCAGATTGGTGATAACACCCTGATCGGGATGGGCGCGGTTATCTTAAATCAAGCCGTTATCGGGAAAAATTGCCTGGTTGGAGCGAATGCTCTTGTCACTGAGGGTAAGACCTTCCCGGATAATTCACTGATTGTTGGCGCTCCAGCACGGGCCATTCGTGCTTTGACAGAAGACGAAGTCGCCAAGCTGGCAAAAGCCGCACAACGCTATGTGGCAAATTCAAAGCGCTTCAAAGCACAGCTTAAGGCGCAGCCATAAAGAAAGGCCGCTTAAAAGCGGCCCCAAGTTCGCGTTAAATCTCTTTACTGAATTCAGTTCTTAGCAGTTGTGGTTGGGGAGGTAACACCACCCAGAGAAACCCACTGCTGATCAATATTGCCTTCCTGCTTGACGTAGACGTAATTTGTTTCGCCCCACGGCAGGATAGCTGATGTCTTATTATCGAGGATATAGTCGCCCTGTGTGGTGCGAACCATAAGAACAGCGTGACCTTCACCTTCTTCGTCAAGAACAACAGTCATACGCATGGCACGACGTGGAAGGCCCTGTTCTGCAAGAAGCTTACGCTTCAGGAGCTGGTAGTCTTCGCAGTCACCCTTGTTATCAGTTGGGAGGTCCCACTTATCAGCAACACCCCAATGATCCATATCTGTGACAGGCTTAACATCACGGTTTACCTTGCGGTTTACCTGAACAAGCTGCTTCCAGATATTTGGTGTCATTGTGATGACTGCGGCTTCATTCGTATCTACTGCACATTCTTCTGCATGACGATTGCAAAAATCAACCCATGCTGAAACCGGCTTTGCCTTACGCCCATTGACTTCGATAGACTCTGTTGGTGATGGCAGAGAGGCCATAACCTGTGCATTGGCGCTGAGCATTGCCATCATGGCAAATACGGCACCAAGTGCAGCTGTCTTCAAAGTGTATGTGACCAGGTTGGTCATCGGCGGCTTCCTGAACAAAGAATTAACAAATCGTTAACGGACATTGCCAGTTCATGGTTCCGTGCTCAAGTCGGAAGTTAAAAAAAGGTTAACGGCGCAACGGGTGTGAATTAACGCTCTGTTCGGAGTTCTTTGGAATTTTCTAATGCATTGATTAAAATGGGATTTTATTTATTTTTGAGAGATGATTTGTGCCGTGGAGGTAATAAGATATAGTCTTTCACACAATTCACTCATCTGAAAAAAGCATGACACAATCACCTGATATGCAGAAAACGCACCAGCCGATTATTAACCTTCCATGGATTGTGACGGCACTGATATTCTCGTTTATTGCCATTCATCTATGGCGGGGCTGGTTCCTTACACCTGCAGAAGATGGATTATTTCAGTTTGAGTATGCTCTTGTTCCGGCGCGGCTGAGCATTGCTTACCTGACGGATGGCTTGCAGGCGGTTGTTGCTGCCATTCAGGAAAGTGGGGATGCTGATACGTATTTGCAGCTTTCCCTCGTGCAGCAGATCATGGGTGAGGGAAGTGTCAGATTAGAAACCCTTCTGACGCATACATTCCTACATGGCTCCTGGCTTCACTTGGGTTTTAATGCAATTTGGTTTGCGGCATTTGGGGCTCCGCTGGCACGGCGGTGGGGAACCGTTTGGTTTATTATCTTTTGCATTCTGACAGCCTTGACTGGCGCGTTATTTCATTACCTGTCGCAACCCTATAGCGTTATTCCAACGATTGGGGCTTCTGGTGTCGTCTCTGGTATGTTTGGGGCGGCTGCATGGTATGTTTTTGATCGTAATGACAGCGGATATGTCAGTGAAAGTGTTTCATACAATAGACGGCTTAACTTATCAGAGCTTGTCCATCACCGAACAGCTTTAGCCTTTACCGGATTCTGGCTGGTTGGGAACTATTTCTTCGCGCAGTTTGCCGGGGAGCTTGTTGGTGAACATTCAACGATTGCGTGGCAGGCGCACGTTGGTGGTTTTATTGGCGGGTTTTTGTTTTTTCCCCTTCTTGATGATCATATACGAAAAGCTGAGAGTTAATCGTTTCATTTTTGTGCTGTTCTATATCTATGCCCTTTTCTCTACTGAAGGGCGCTACAGTTCCTAAAGAGCCACTAATTATTGAAAATGATTTGGGGGCGGGAGGAACGTGCAATGAATGTGGAACAAATCCTGCGTAATAAAGGGTCTCGGGTTATTACAATCCGGCCGCAACTGACGCTGACTGATGCCGCAGCTGCTCTAGGCTTGCACCATATTGGTGCTTTGGTTGTTAGTGATGAGAGTGACCCAATCCTGGGGATTTTATCTGAACGTGATATTGTGAAGGCGATAGCAGCGCGTGGTAGTCATGCCTTATCGGAGACGGTTGCTGCTAATATGACGAAGGATGTCATTGTCTGTACAGGTGAGGCCACGCTTATTGATATTCTTGAGCTAATGACGAATAAAAAATTCAGACATATGCCAGTCATCGAAAACGAGAGGCTTATAGGTCTTATCTCACAAGGTGATATCGTCAAATACCGCATGGCCCAGATTGAGGCTGAGCACGATGAGATGATTGATTACATCACGACAGCTGGTGAGAAACATGTCTCACCCTCATAAGGTAACGCAGCTGATAACTTATTTACTGTTCTGTACCAGTTTCAGAGTTCCGTCTGAGAGCTGGACAGAGCGGTAGAAGCAGGAGAGGCGGCCCGTATGGCAACAGCCGCCGTCGCCTCCAACAGTTACGCGTAGTTCTAGGGCGTCCTGATCGCAGTCTGTGCGCATTTCAACCAATGTCTGTATCTGGCCACTTGTCGCGCCCTTATGCCAAAGCTCCTGCCGTGAGCGTGACCAATACCAGACAGTGCCTGTGTCGAGGGTCTTGCGCAGTGCTTCGGCATTCATATACGCAACCATTAAAAGCTGGTTTGTATGTGCATCAATGGTTACGCAGGTAATCAGGCCATTGGTATCAAAGCGAGGGGCAAAAACAGTGCCTTCTTCAAGTTCTGATTTGGAAGAAAGAACCGGAAAAGCATTAGGGGCTGTCATTTTTCGTTCTGCCTGATGAGAGAAATGAATTGGGATTGCCGGATAGGCTCATCTTTAAAGACGCCGGTAAAATGTGCCGTCAGCGTTTGTGTCCCCGGTTGGCGGATACCGCGCATGGACATACACAGATGTTCAGCCTCCATAATGACCGCAACACCTTTTGCATTCATTCCCTTTTGGAGCTCTTCAGCAATCTCTGCCGTCAGCCTCTCCTGGGTTTGAAGGCGATGGGCAAATGTACGTACCAGCTTCGCGATGCGGGAGAGACCGAGGATTTTCTCCGATGGAATATAACCCACGTGCGCCTTTCCAAAGAAAGGAACCAGATGGTGCTCACAATGGGAATAAAACTGGATATCTGAGATTAAAACAATCTCGCCATAATCGGCCTCCTTGGGGAAGGTTGCATCCAGATCATCAGCGGGGCTTTTAAAATTACCGGAGAATATATCCAGATATGCTCTGGCAACCCGCTGCGGGGTTTCGCGCAGGCCTTCACGCTCCGGGTTATCGCCCGCCCACCTGATGAGCACTTCGACGGCAGCCTCGGCTTCCTCACGCGTTGGTCGCTTAACGGCTGGCGCGATAACGCTGATCGCTTTCTGCCGCTCTTCCATTTGATTTCTCCGTTTAATCATATCTATACACTGGTACGTACAGGTCTTTAGCACTTTATCTCGCAATAGACAGGGAGTATATGCATGCTTATTGGATATATGTGGGCGTAACGGCTGCTATGCTGGATGACATTTACAATAAACGTATTCTTGAACTGGCAGCGGATATCCCACGTTTAGGGCGTTTGGCATCTCCTGACGCAACGGCAAAGGCATCATCGAAAATTTGTGGTTCAACAGTTACAGTTGATCTTATCGTAAAAGATGGCGTGGTTGCCGATTTTGCCCATGAAGTTAAGGCCTGTGCATTAGGGCAAGCCAGCTCATCACTTATGGCACGCCATATCGTAGGTATGCATTGTGATGATCTCAGGATCTTACGTACAACCATGCATCAAATGCTGAAGGATGATGGGCCTGCACCCACTGGTGAGTTGCAGGACTTTGAGGTTTTGACACCTATCCGTGCATTTCCAGCCCGTCATGCTTCTGTACTGCTGACATTTGATGCTGTTGTTGAAGCACTGGATAAACTGTCCTGAGGTGTTGATTAAAATCAGAACTCCGGCACGAGGCCGGAGTTTTTTAGTTCAGTTCAATGGGCTTGCTGATACCCAGCTTCTTTTCTGCCCAGCGGGCAAAGCGCAGTACGGGATAGCAATAGATAAAATAGAAACCTGCAACGACAAGCCAGATAAACAGGGTGTAGCGGGCATTCAGCTGAATCATGGACTGCCCCTGACGTGTCAGCTCTGTGATCGCGACGACAGAGAGAATGGCAGTACTCTTGATGATCATGACGTAAACGCCACTCATGGATGGCACCATAAGGCGCATGGCCTGTGGCAGGATAATCAGACGTAAAGTCTGCGTATGTGTCAGCCCCAATGCAGTTGCTGCATTCCATTGCCCCTCAGGGACAGTCTGAATGGCACTGGAAACAATTTCAGAGACATAACTTGACGTGTAGATGGAAAGCGCAACAAACGCTGCTGTTGTAGCATCCCACTGCAACCATGAAATGTTCAGGTTGGGCATGACATAATAGAAAATATAGAGCTGAACCAGGAACGGTGTGCCACGAAGAACGTGGATATAGAGCGCCAGCAGTGGGTTCAGTACAGGTATCCGTTCAGTGCGCAGGATGCCGATCGCAAAACCAAGGGTTGAGCCTGCGAGAATGGCGACCAGAGAAACCTTAAAGGTCTCAATAAAGCCTTGGAACAGGAATGGCATGATCCTGATAAACAGGGTCCAATATTCATTAAGGGTAAGGAGAATGGTTTCCATAATGCTTACCTCTTCGCGTTCCATGCCGGCCCGGCAAGATAGGTTTTGATCAGATGGGAAAGCCCGAGCAGGGCTACATAGATAACCAGATAACAGGCAGCTATTGTCAGGAAGCTCTCATTCGGCTTTACGCGCTCACTGTTGATCAGCAGACCGGCACTCATAATCTCAAAGACTGTGATGATTGAGAGAAGAGAGGTATCTTTGACGAGAACGGCTGTCTGTCCTAGCAAAGGCGGCAGAACATTGGCAAAAGCCTGCGGCAGAATGATGTAGCGCAGTCTTTGCGTATAAGTCATGCCAACCGACTTGGCGCCTTCAATCTGTCCCTTGGGAACGGATACAATTCCGGCTCTGATAATCTCAGCCATATAAGCAGCGGTATGGAGCGACAGGGCAATAATACCCGGCCAAAGCTCATTCCAGCGTGCTGTTGATGGGAAGAGAGAGGGAAGGCCGTAATAGATTATGTAAATCTGGACAAGAAGCGGTGTTGCACGGATGAATTCAATATAGGCAGAGACCGGGCGCCAGAAAATGCCATGCTTTGACAGGCGCATCAGTGCCAGAACCAGACCAATCGTAATGGACAGAATAAGAGACAACCCTGCAGCAAACAGCGTCTGGCCGAAACCATACGCCAGCTGGTCAAGGTATTGCCCAACAATTCTGTAGTTATAATAGTCGAGGAGCCATTCCATCAGATTAGCCAGAGCCTGCTTTTCATTCGTCGTATTTTTGTGCAGATTTTTAAAAGGGGTGGAGATTTAAGAAAGCCCCACCCACTTAAACAGGATTACTTGTGATCTTTTTCCCAAGCATCCGAGTTCCACCAGTAGTCAAGCAGTTCATCCAGACGCTTGTCAGCTGAAACAACTTCAATATAGTTGTCGAGCCAGAATTTCAGATGGTTATGGCTTGGATTTACAGCAAATGCCAGTGGCTCGCGAGCCATGGCATTTTCAAGGATTTTAAGGTTGCCATATTCTTTAATGAAGGTGCGGATGTTCGCAACGTCCGAAACGCCAGCATCAATACGACCTGTTGATACAGCCTGAGCAACGTCAACTGTACCACCGGAGAATTCTTTCAGAGTTGCTTTTGGCATATAACGCTTGGCTGCTGCTGCATAAGAACTGGCCTGTGTTGCGCCAACCAGCTTACCTTCAGCATTTGCCTCCTGCCATGTCTTGAGAGGAGAATCCTTCAAGGCGAACGCTGCTGTTTCCTGATAGAACATTGGACGGGAAAACAGAAGCTGGGCTGCGCGCTGAGGTGTTGGGGCCATATCAGCCGCAATCATATCGACCTTACCAGCGAGGAGGGCCGGGATCAGGGCTTTCCAGTCATAATCCTGAATGACAAGCTTAACACCGAGGTCTTTGGCCATCATTTCAGCCAGTTCAATCGCAAGGCCTGTACGCTTGCCGTTCCGATCAATGAAGCTGACTGGTGGTCCCTGTGTCTGAACGGCAATACGCAGTTCGCCACGCTTCAGGATATCATCCATTTCGTCTGCATGCCCCGGGAGGGCAAAGCCGATCCAGCTCAGAGCGATAGCAAGAGCGAGAGAGAGCTTTCTCAGTAGTGATGCCATAATATGTTGCCTCAATAACAGATAGTTGCTTGTAGATTAGAAACCTCTAGTGAGATTGCCTGTTTGGTTTATAAAATTTGTTCGAGAAACAGCTTTGCCCTGTCAGACTGCGGGTTGTCAAAGAAATCATTCGGTTTTCGTTCTTCAACAACCTTGCCATTGTCCATAAACAGGATGCGGTCTCCCACTTTTCTGGCAAATTGCATTTCATGGGTAACGACGGCCATTGTCATACCCTCGGCAGCAAGTTGCCCCATTAGCTCCAGAACACCCTCAACAGTTTCAGGATCAAGGGCAGAAGTTGCTTCATCAAACAACATGATCTTTGGGTTCATAGCCAGAGAACGGGCAATCGCTACACGTTGTTGCTGGCCACCGGACAGCTGGCTCGGATAACGATCCGCCAACTGTGGAATGCCAACTTTTTCCAAGAGATCTTGTGCAACCTTGGTGGCTTCAGCCTCACTTCTGCGGCGCACGACTTTCTGTGGCAGAATGATATTGTCCAGTACGCTTTTATGCTGGAAAAGATTGAAGTGCTGGAAAACCATGCCAACTTCCGTTCGCAACTGGTCCACATTGGTTTTCTTGGCTGTTAGCGAGACACCGTCAATGATGATACTGCCTGAGTCAATTGTCTCTAAGGCATTGAGTGTCCGCAAGAAAGTGCTTTTGCCAGAACCAGACGGACCAATGACCACCAGAACCTCGCCACGGTTGATAGTTGTCGATATACCATCCAGTGCGCGGTGGCTTCGGCCGCCCGCGTGGAATGTTTTTGAGATATTATCGACAATAACGATGGGGTCGACTGCGGACATTTTTACGACTGGTTTTTAAACTAACGATTGTTGATGTTTGCTTCTTGTACAATCAAAACAAACATACTGATGGATTAATTGAACGAACGACTATATTTGATGGTAACCTTGAAGGCCACTCACAAAAGACGACAAGTGGCCGTTGTTCAAGAGTTATTTGCGATTTCTAGCAATTTCATACAACTATGTTGATAAAAGAGGTGTTTTGATGGGTTCGGTAATACGTCAGGCTGCACATTATGCCATTCGGGCATACCAGCTGACGTTGTCGGGCCTGATTGGTCGCCATTGTCGTCATTGGCCATCCTGCTCAAGCTATACGGATGAAGCTATTCAGAAATATGGCCTGTGGCGTGGTGGATGGATCGGTTTTGCAAGAATTTGCCGGTGTGGGCCGGGTGGAACACATGGTATTGATCTGGTGCCGGATCAGCTGCCTCAACAGGCCAGATGGTTCTTGCCCTGGCGTTATGGGCGCTGGCGTGGTGTGAATGCACCGCCTCCCATGACATGTGAAGACCTTGGAACGGATGAGACCAGGCCCAATAAAGAGCAATAATTCATCTGGGCAACAGGCTTGAGGCATTGTCTGTCAGTACATGGTGGTATATGTGATTTGTCGTTGCGGTGACAGACGTCTATTCTCCCGCATGCTGGTTGTTATCGAAACGGATACGCTAACAACCTTATTTCACGAACAATCATCCGTGTCCGCTTACCTGCTGTGTTTGCAGGAGTGAGCCAGGAGTTATGTATTAAATGATTACCATAACATTTCCCGATGGCGCCCAGCGTCAGTATGAATCCGGCGTATCTGGTAAGGATATCGTTGAGGGTATTGCCAAGTCACTTGCAAAGAAGACTGTTGCCATGGCGCTTGACGGTGTTGTCTGTGACCTGACAGATGCCATTACAGCTGATGCGCGTATCGAATTTGTAACCCGTGATGACCCAAGAGCACTGGAACTGATCCGCCACGATTGTGCGCATGTTCTGGCGGAAGCTGTTCAGACGCTGTTCCCGGGAACGCAGGTGACCATTGGTCCGGTTATTGAGAACGGTTTCTATTACGATTTTGCACGTGACGAGCCTTTTACGCCTGAAGATTTCAAGGCGATCGAAGCTAAAATGCGTGAAATCATTGCGGCAGACCGTCCTTTTACAAAAGAACTCTGGAGCCGCGAAAAGGCAAAGCAGGTTTTCCGTGATAAGGGCGAGCTCTATAAAGTTGAGCTGGTAGACGCCATTCCGGAAGGTGAAGACCTGAAGATTTACCATCAGGGTGACTGGTTCGATCTTTGCCGGGGCCCACATATGACCTCAACAGGCAAGATTGGCAGTGCCTTTAAGTTAATGAAGGTTGCCGGTGCTTACTGGCGCGGCGATTCCAATAACCCGATGCTGACCCGTATTTACGGTACAGCCTGGGCAGCGCAGGCTGAGCTGGATGCTTACCTGCATCAGCTGGAAGAAGCCGAAAAGCGTGATCACCGCCGCCTTGGTCGTGAAATGGATCTGTTCCATTTTCAGGAAGAGGGACCGGGTGTTGTTTTCTGGCATGCCAAAGGCTGGGCCCTGTTCCAGTCTCTCATCTCTTATATGCGTCGCCGTCTGGAAGGTGACTATAACGAGGTGAACGCTCCCCAGATTCTGGATAAGGCCCTCTGGGAAACATCCGGTCACTGGGAATGGTACCGTGAGAATATGTTCGTAACGGAAACCGAAGATGAGCGTGTTTTCGTAATTAAACCGATGAACTGCCCGGGTCATATTCAGATATTCAAGCACGGCTTGAAATCTTATCGTGACTTGCCGATGCGTTTGGCAGAGTTCGGTTCCGTGTCCCGTTACGAGCCATCAGGTGCATTGCATGGCCTGATGCGTGTCCGTGGCTTCACGCAGGATGATGCTCACATCTTCTGTACCGAAGACCAGATGGCGGAAGAGTGCCTGAAGATCAATGATCTCATTCTCTCAACCTATGCTGACTTTGGTTTTGATCAGATTGTCGTCAAGCTCTCAACGCGCCCTGAAAAGCGTGTTGGCACTGATGCGATGTGGGATCATGCTGAAGAAGTTATGACTCGTGTTCTCAAGCAGATTGAAGAGCAGTCCGGTGGACGCATCAAGACGGATATCAATCCGGGTGAGGGTGCATTCTATGGGCCGAAGTTTGAATATGTTCTGCGTGATGCCATCGGCCGTGACTGGCAGTGTGGTACAACGCAGATTGACTTCAACCTGCCAGAACGTTTTGGTGCCTTCTATGTTGACCATGATGGCCAGAAGAAGACACCTGTTATGGTACACCGCGCAATCTGTGGTTCAATGGAACGCTTTACCGGTATTCTGATTGAGCATTTTGCAGGACACTTCCCGCTGTGGCTTGCCCCACAACAGATTACAATCTGCACGATTACGTCCGAAGCAGATGATTATGCGCTGGAAGTGGCAGAACAGTGCCGCAAGGCCGGGCTGCGTGCCGAGGTTGATCTGCGTAATGAGAAGATCAACTATAAGGTTCGTGAGCATTCACTGGCTAAGATTCCAGTACTGCTTGTGGTTGGTAAGAAGGAAGCAACTGAAAAAGCTGTTTCTGTTCGCCGCCTTGGCAGCCAGAACCAGACGAATATGACTTTGGATGAGGCTCTGAGCTCTCTCGTGAAAGAGGCGACGCCTCCGGATACAAAGTGATAAAATTAAGGGGCCTGCGGGCCCCTTTTTAATTCGGGGTTGAATCACCTGCGCGGTCTTTGGTTTCAATGACTTCAATGTCACGATTCAAACCTGCTTCTACTTTAAATTCTCGGCTGTAGACTTTGTTGTCATGGCGCGCAATCAGCACATAATCACCTTCTGCCAGTGTCACTTGCGGGAAAGCGCCGATGGCTTCACGCACAACGTCACCACCGGGGGTGAGTACGCTGAAAGCCGTATCCGCAAAAGCCTCACTACCTTCTGTTGCGACAAGCTTCAAAGTAACAACCGCAGCACGATGGTTAAGAACCGCTTCTGTAACTTTGCCTGTTTCTACTTTTAGGTCTGCACGCTGGATAGCGTTGGCATCGCCATAGGTAGAAACGATATGATAGGTGCCAGCCGGTAATCTGATGGTATCTCCGGGTTTGGCGTTAGACAAGATAAGCTTGCCTTCTGTGTCTGTACCAATGGAAACATAAACAGAGAAAGAGATGAGAGGAGAGGGGATAGGCGTATCTCCAACCGTCCCGCTAAGCTTCAGAGCGCCTGCATTCACGATAAGTGTTTCTGTCAGGGCCCGATCTTCAACATTGATCTTTTTAGATGTGCTGGCATAGCCATAGGTTGCCTGAAGAATATACTCGCCACTTGGCAGGTAAATGATTGGTGAGGCTTCCTGAGATTTGGTGACCAGAGCAGGAGACACATTCTCGTCAACGCTTTGATAAACGCGCCAGACAAGACCAGATGTAATATGGCTTTCGGAATCACCAAGGGTTGCTAAAGCAACAACCGGAAATTTCTGCTGTTCCTCAGAAGTGGAACTGGTTGGCTGCTCTGATGTTGCAGGAGGCTGTAAAGCTTCAGTGGCCTGCTGAGCATTTCCGATCAGAGGAAACAGGATTGCAAATACTGCTGGAGATAATCGGCCTATGAAAGTGTTCTGCAACATGTTTACTACCAGCTAAGCCTTTTTCGGAAGGAATGCCTTTGTCTGCTTTAATGACATGATTGTCTGAAAACAAAGGCTTAATTCTGATTTGTCTTTAACAGAAAGGTGTGCTGGATGACAGCGGCAAATTTAAGTTAGCTCTTTATTGCACCAGAGTAGATACTTTAAAGAACAATACATGGTCCGGTTACAGGTAGGAAACGGAATGAACGATACACTTAATTTGATAAAACAACGCCGCTCGCTTTCAACAAAGCAGCTCAATGCACCGGGCCCGGATAAACAGCAGCTTGTTGAGATTCTCACATTGGCATCCCGCGTTCCGGATCATGGCAAGCTGGTGCCATGGCGTTTTGTTGTTATTGAAGGGCAGGCCCGTGAGACTCTTGGAAATGTTATGGCAACTGCTTTCAAACAGTCTCATCCGGCCGCAGATAGTGAGATGCTTGAGACGGAACAGCAGCGGTTTATGAAGGCACCTGTGATTGTGGCGCTGGTTGCACGCACAATGCCTCATCCCAAAATTCCCTCATGGGAGCAGCAGCTAACAGTCGGGGCTGTGGCAATGAACCTTTTACTGGTCTGCGAAGCTGCGGGCTTTTCAGGTAACTGGCTCACAGGTTGGGGGGCCTTTGATCGGCGTATCCTGAATGAACTTGGGCTCAAGCCGATAGAAAAACTGGCGGGCTTTATTCATATCGGAACGCCCGCAGTTGCTCTTGCGGAGCGAAGTGATCGTGCAAGGCCAGATATGGCTGACATTATTAGCTACTACGGAGAGTAAGGATGTTTTACCAGACCGACTTAAAAGACCATGGCTTACCACATGATCCCTTTAAGGCCCTTGTCGCTCCGCGGCCAATTGGCTGGATATCCGCGATTAATGGCAAAGGCGAGATTAATCTCTCACCATACTCTTTCTTCAATGCAGTTTGTGATACGCCACCGATGGTTATGTTTTCATCGACAGGGCGGAAGGATGCACTGTCTTTTATTGAAGAGACCAAAGAGTTCGTCTGTAATATCGCAACCTATCCCTTGAGAGAGCAAATGAATATCTCATCGGCACCATTTCCACGTGGTGTGAATGAGATGGAGAAGGCGGGTTTGAAGCATGTTCCGTCAACCCTGATCAAGGCTCCTAGGCTTGCCGAGACGCCAGCGGCACTTGAGTGCAGATGGCTACAGACCATCAGTCTGGCAGATATCAATGGTAATGCGACCGGTAATCATATGGTGGTTGGCCAGGTTGTTGGCGTTTATATTGATGAGCGTTTTATCAAGGATGGTCTTGTTGATACCGCAGCTATGCAGCCAATTTTGCGAGCTGGTTATCATGATTATTTTACGGCACTGGAGGCCGGGCGCTTTTCAATGACAAGGCCAACAATTTCTGATTAAGCTTTGTCAAAAGCTTCATTTATGACCTGAACCTGTTCCGGGAATAAGGCTATCTTAGCTGAATAGCCCATTCGGGCGGCATATCTGCTTTCATCTGTAAAAGATACGATTTCTCGGTTGGGTGAAGCCGTATCTATTGCAGGTAAGTTTATTGAACGGGCTGCAGTAAAAACAATATTTTGATAATGATGTCTGAGAGCTGTCGATAGTGGTTGATCTGGCCTGACAGCGTTCTCATTGCGGAGAGATTGCTCGTTCCAGGCTAATGCAGCTAAGCGTTGGAAAGATGGAGCGCCCATAGTCTGATAGAATTTTTGCGATGCAAGAATACCGATATTGCTTTCGATAGAAGCAATAATACGGATTTGTCCCTCTCTCAGGTTGTTTTCTGCCTCTGCGACAGACAGTCTGGCTGAACATAAAGCGATATCGTCCACCCCATTCGTCTCTGAGAGCAGGATGCCCTCTGGTTCTACAGGCATGATGATATCAAGCTCTTGCCTGAAACAGTGAGAGCGTACGGATGAAAGACGTACAAAGATAATTATGGAGGGGCGGCCTTTTGTAAGGGCTGACGTAAAGTCTGGGCCGCCAAAGTTATCGCGGAACTCCAGAATAATTGCATCTGGCTGAGCACGATAAGCCTCATCAAGTGCTGCAACATTTCCAAAGGGGACGATCAGAAAAGAATGGAGGTTTTCCATTATCTGTTCCCTTAGCTACCAAACTGTTCAGCAACAATACGCTCATCAAGGCTATGATTAGGGTCATGGAGCATGACAAGATCAATGGTGTCATCCATTGAGATTTCAACTGAAGAAACGCCGTTAATTTCAGTGTGATCCGCAACTGCACTGACAAGACGCGATTCAGGGTCTGTAATGTTAATTACAATACTGACACGATCTGGCAGAAGGGCACCACGCCAGCGGCGGGGGCGGAATGCAGAGATTGGGGTGAGGGCCAGCAATGGCGAGTTCAAGGGTAGTATCGGGCCATCAACTGAAAGATTATAGGCAGAGGAGCCGATAGGAGTTGCAACCAGCAAACCATCAGCAATCAGTTCTGGCAGGCGTTCTTTTCCATCAATAGAGATTGAGAGTTTGGCAGCCTGATAGGTCTGCCGCAGCATCGAGACTTCATTGATGGCACGTGCTGTATGTGACTGCCCATGAATGTCCCACGCGACCATCAGCAACGGGTGGGTAATGCTGCGATCGGCCATCTCAATACGCTCAATCAGGTTATCTGTCCGGTATTCATTCATCAGAAAGCCAACAGAACCACGATTGATGCCAAATATAGGCTTTGATGTTCCCATGAACTGGTGAAGTGCGCGCAGCATTTCACCGTCGCCACCAATGGCAACGATCACATCCGCATCATCCGGGTCAACAGATGGATAGAGTCGTTTCATTTCCTGAAAGGCTTCTTGTGCCTGAGGAGCAGCACTCGCAACGAAAGCTATTTTCTCATATCTTTTTGTCATAATAACCTTGCCGCAGAAGACCCTATTTCTGCTGAAAGAAATCAAACCGGCCCCAGACCTATAGCATGTCTGTTTTATTATAAGTAGCGGTGAATTTGGAGTATCAAACCGAGGGTAGTGATTTGGTGATCTGATAAAGCGCAATACCGCTTGTTGTTGCGACATTCAGGGAGTCAAAAGCATTTTGCATTTTGATGCTGACGGTTTCAACATTTGCCATAAACGTCTCCGGTAAACCGGGGCCTTCTGAGCCGAGAAAAAGAGCAGTTCTTCCCTCTGTTGTCAGTGTTTCAAGCTCTGTTTTTCCGCTTGGGCTGAGTGCCAGCATCCGAAAATTATGCCGTTTAAGGGCACTGGCTAAGTCATCGGCATTTGTCACAACTGAAAAGGGAACCTTGAGAACGCCGCCGACAGAGACCCGTAATGCTTTACGATACAAAGGATCGCAACATGCTTCGTCCATGACTATGGCATCGACACCAAAGGCAGCTGCATTTCTGAATATTCCGCCGATATTGTCATGATTACACAGGCCCAGCAATCCGAGAACGACCGCGTTATTTGGTAAGCCAGTCAACAATTCATCAATTGATTTGGTAGATGGGCGCTTGCCGATCGCCAGAATGCCGCGATGAATATGAAATCCGACAATACGGTCCATGACACTCTGGGCCGCGATATAGATGGGTGTCTTATTATGCTTTGTGGCCCTGATATGTTGTGCAAGAGCGATCTGTTTTTCAGAAAGAAGAAAGCTTTCAACTTCATAATCTGACTGCAATAAGACGCTGAGTACCACTTCACCTTCAGCAATAAAGCGCCCATGACGCCCGACGAGATCACGCTCACGGACAGCATGATAGCCTTCAATACGCGGGTCATCAGGGTCTGAAATTGTCGTGATCATGTCAACGTATCTGTTATTGTGGTGGTATTCCAAAGAATTCCTTGGCAAGGAGCAGACGCTCCACATTCGTCACAATAACATAGTCCGGTTTGAAAGATTTTGCCATTTCCATAATGGCTTGCGGATTTGAGTTCTTGGGGTGTACGTGCAGAATTTCTGAGAACGTAGCCTCCATGAAGGGATACATCCAGATACCGAAAGAATCATGCAGCCACAAAACCTTCTTCTGGTTAAGCGAATTGCTTGTTTTGGTCAGGAGAGGGAAGCGAAGTGAAAGCTTGACATAGATTGAGTTATCAATCGACTCTTCTCCGGTCAGGTAATTGTAATATCGCGTGTCCGGTTTGAACTCTGAATCAAAATTCAAAGTTACTTCGGTATCCCGTATCTGGGTTTCAATGTGCAGAAAACGGCTCAGATCACCGCCCAGCCTTGGCTCTGTCTTAGCAACATCTCCTAAGCCCTCACGGATAGGCCATTTAATATCAGGTTGTGTTGTACCAAGACTTTTGGCGAGCTCACTAAAGGCTGTCCATGCACCGATTGAATTCCAGTGTGTATCTGTACGATAATAAATGGATAAAGGCTTTTCTGCCTTTGCGTATTTCGCCTTCGTCTCTTTCAGGGGCTTATAGAGATCAATGAAAAGATCTTTTGGCAAAATAGCCGGGAGGATATCTGAGAACTGAGCAGGGGCAAGATCTGCCCAGTCTGGCAGGTATTCCGGATAGATGACTTCCTTGTCCGGCCCAATCATGAATCGGAAATCACGCGCGCCGTTCTTTCGAAACCATTCCCCCCAAGTGTTCATCCAGATAATGACTTTGCTCATTTTTACAACGCGTTCCGGGCTTAAGCCTTCGCGTTTGGCTGTAATGGATTCTGCAAGAAAGCTCGGGTCACCAAAATTATCGCCCAGAAAAAGCCAATTATCCTTGCCAATAAAGGCGCTCCCTGAGTTGATCGAGAGGCCATGCGAATAGGCTTTGATACCGAAATAAGGGAGCACTTCGTCAACAGTATAGAGTGTGCTGATCTTCTTCCAGCCGAGCTTTTTATAGTTGCCTTCTCTGACGCGCTCCGCAAGGTTGAAGGCGGGCACGATACAGGTAATCAGAAGAGAAACAATAAGGAAACTGAAGACTTTGGCTTTCATAATATTGCAGCCTTAATTCTTGCTGTCAGCCGGTTCATAAGCCGGAGGAACACCATAGAACTCTTTTGTTAGAACCAGTCGCTCAACATTTGTGACAATCACATAGTCAGGCTTATAGGTCTTGACCAACTCTTCCAGCTTGTAATCGTCAATAAACTGCGGATGGATGTGAAGGATTTCCGAGAATGTCGAACGCATCAGCGGGTACATCCAGATACCAAAAGAATCATGAAGCCAGAGAAGCTTCTTCTTATTCATGGCATCAGGTGTTTTAATTAAGGTAAGAGCACGCGGAAAGTCCGTTATGTTGATATGATTGGGTGGTAGCTGCTCATTTGTTGCATAATCAAAATAATCACTATGCGGCAGTTCCTGTTTCATGAACCGCAGAACAATTTCCTGCTCATGCATACGGTCATTGATATGAAGGAACTGGGTCATATCGCCAGCACCCTTTTGCTTAACCTCAACAATATCGCCCATATCCGGCGAGAACCATTTTAGATCAGGCCGGCTTGCCTGCAGGCTTTTGCCAAGCTCGCTCATTGCTGTCCATGCGCCCATAAAGTTCCAATGGGTGTCAGTTGCATAATAGACTGTCAGAGGTGGATTTCGTTTGGCAAGTTCTGCTTTTTCCCGGCGTAAGGGCGCATAAAGGTCAATGTAGAGGTTGGAAGGCAGGACATGCGGTATCAGATCTGATACCTGAACAGGTGCCTGTTGCATCCAGTCCGGCAGATGTTCCGGATAGATGGATTCCTTATCGGGGCCGATCATAAACCTAAACTCATCGACACCATTCTCTGAGAGCCACTGCTTCCAGGTGTTCATCCAGATGATAACCCGGGCCATATTGTAAACGCGTTCCGGGTTGGCTCCCTGACGCTTGGCGATCTGTGGGTTGCCGGTGTAATCCGAGTCACCCAAATAAATCCATCCATCCTTACCCAAAAAGGCTTTTGTTGGATTGATGGAAATGCCAAAGCCAAAGGTGGCACGGCCAAGATATGGCATAACCCAGTCAATAGTATAAAGCGTAGAAAGCTTCTTCCAGCCGAGGTTTTTGAAGTTCCTCTGCTGGATACGTTCTGCCAGATTAATCCCCGGTGTGATGCAGGTGATTACCAAAGCTGCGATGAGAAAGGCATAAACTTTCTTTTTCATTCTTGGCCTTGCCCTGTTTTCTTGTCAGCCATCTCCTCTGGAGGTGGCATCCGGAAGAATTCTTTCGTGAGAAGCTGTCTCTCGACGGTCGTTATCAGCACGTAATCCGGTTTGAAATCTTTGACGAGTGCCGTAATCATCCCGGAGTTGGCAAACTGCGGATGGATATGAAGAACCTCCGAGAAAGTTGCTTCCATATAGGCCTGCATGAGAATCCCAAATGAATCATGCAGCCAGAGTACTTTCTTATGATTAAGCGCATTCGCTGTCTTGATAAGAGTTGGTGTCCGTGGCGGATACTTGATATTTGGGCTGTTCTCCGGATGAGGCTCACCTGTCAGATAATTCAGATATTGGCTCTCCGCCTTGAAATCAGAATGGAACCTGAGCAGAACCTCTTTGTCTTTAATGATTTTGTCGACGTAAATGATGGTGCTGACGTCACCACCTTCTTTTTCCAGAACCTTCTCAACTTCACCCAGTTCCGGTTTCAGCCAGACGAGATCAGGCTGTGTCTTTTTCAGGTTGGCACCAAGAGCTTCATAGGCTGTCCATGCGCCAAGTTCATTCCAATGGGTATCTGTTCTATAATAGACAAGCTGAGGATCATTAGCCTTCGCATATGCCTGTTTTGCAGCCCGGAGAGCGGGATAAAGATCGACATATTTTGCAGGTGTCATGATTTGCGGGATGATATCAGAAAGCTGTCTCTGAGCGGGGGCAGCCCAATCAGGCTGATATTCCGGATAAATAGATTCCTTGTCTGGCCCCACCATAAGTTTGAATTCTTTGACACCATGCTGCTTGAACCATTCATCCCAAGTCGTCAGTGCAATAAAGGCGCGGCTGAAATTTGCAACATTAACGGCTGACAGCCCGTTTCGTTTAACGGTTGTCGGATCCATCGGAATATTCGGGTCAGCCAGATAGAGCCATTTTTCCTTACCGATATAGACAAAGCTTGGTGTGACCGAGAGGCCGTAAGCATAAGCTTTCTTGCCAAGCCACGGCATGACATCATCCGCCATATAGAGGGATGCGAATTTCTTCCATCCCATCTTGCGGAAGTTGCCTTCGATGACTCGGCTTGTCAGATTTATGGCAGGTACCAATCCTGTAATCAGGAAGGACAATGCCAAAAAGACATATACTTTTGCTTTCATGACAATTCAGCTCTTTGGTCAGATACGCCAGCTTGCTCCATTCATTAGAAATTGAAGTAAAGGAAGACGGTGCTTGTGGAGACGGCAGAGGCATAAAGGCCAATGCAGAACAGAATTGTCATCCAGACAACCTTACCCCATTCATTACCCTTGGAATGCATCATTTGAATGGCGTTCTTCTGAGAGCAGACGAAGAAACCGACAATGATCATGAGGTAGCAAGCAAGATAGCCTGCCAGACCGACTGGCATAACCGTCATCAGCTTATCAAACAGCAGTCCACCCCATGCCAGATTCTGGATTGGAATAGAGTTGACCGGAGTGTTGAAGATTGACTGGAAATCAATCATTCCCAATAGAATGCGCTTGGCATCGCCAAGGTTTTCTGCGCGGAAGAATACCCAGGCCACATTGACGAACATGAAGGTTACAAACCATGCCAGAGGCTTGGGCATTTTCATGCCGCTGTTCTTCCATACGCGATGAATGACGAGGGCTGCACCGTGCATGGCACCCCAGATCACAAACATCCAGCTGGCACCATGCCATAAGCCACCCAGAACAAATGTTGCCATAAGATTGAAATACGTGCGGAACTTACCGTTCCGGTTACCGCCCAGCGGGATATAGATATAGTTGAGCAGATAACGGCTCAGAGTCATGTGCCAACGACGCCAGAAGTCCTGAATATCGTAGGCTTTATAAGGTGAATTAAAGTTGACTGGCAGCCAGATATTGAACAGCAGGGAGGCACCAATCGCCATGTCACAGTATCCGCTGAAGTCAAAATACAGCTGGAAGGTGTAAGAAAGACTTGTTGCCCACGCGCTGAAGAAATAATGGATGGTCCCTGGCTCAAAGCCCACATTGGCCCAGACAGCAAAGGTATCGGCAATCATAACTTTTTTGAACAGACCGATACTGAAAATGAAAAGTCCCATAAAGATATGGCGGTACCGGATAGCCCATGTCCAACGCGATTCAAACTGCGTCATCATTTCCTTGTGATGCAGAATCGGACCGGCAATCAGATGTGGGAAGAAGGTGACGAAGAGGGCATAGTTGACCAAATTATATTCTTTGGCCTCATTCCGGTAGGCATCAACCAGAAAGGCGATCTGGGTGAAGGTATAAAAGCTAATACCCAATGGCAGAATGATATTCGCTAAATGATATGATGTGCCCGCAAAGAAATTGACGTTATCAAGAAAGAAGTTGGCATATTTGAAGAAACCAAGAACCAGTAGGTTTACGGTAATGCCGAATATGAGAACGGTTTTGCGGGAAAAATTACCCGGAACTTTTGGCCCGTGTGATGACGCCAGATTACCAATAAAGAAGTTAAACAGAATCGAGCCTAGCAGAAGCGGCAGATAAGCAATGCTCCATGCACTGTAGAAAATAAGACTGGCAATGACGAGCCAGGTCTTACCAGCCAGCACCAATCTTTTTTTGTTCAGCAGAAAGTAAACAAAAAAGGAGACTGGGAGAAATAGCATGATGAATGCTGGAGAACTGAAGATCATCGTTTATCTCTTTAAAACCCGTAACTGTTGCATCTGTCCTTGCACGAGAAACCTGAAGCCCTGTCGCAACAATGCATAACAGAGAGGCTCAAGCCGGCGAGGGTGTCGTGGCTGACGTGTCTAAAGACTCACAAGGAGAGACAGCTCACGATATAATGGTTGCAGGTCTTTCCCATACCACAGCCCGGCAATGCAACATGTTTTATAGTTCAGAATGCCTCTAAAGGCGCTGCGGTGTGGAAATGTCACATTTCTCAGGGCAGGTTTGAACTTTTTACGGAAGAATTTTCATTTTACGGAAGAAATTTTATTGATTTCAGCAAATGGCTCTTGACATCTGCGCCACAATCTTTCAAATCCGCGTCTCACGAGATGCATATCGCTTTTCGCGATTTCATGTATCAGATGTGTGAAATGCCGGTTTAGCTCAGTTGGTAGAGCAACCGCCTTGTAAGCGGTAGGTCGTGAGTTCGAGTCCCACAACCGGCACCATTTCTCCCATTTAGCTTTAATATTTTATACACTCGTAAGTTAGCGTACGAGTGCTGCATGCTAGTTTGGTTTTCAGGCTGGTAGGTTTGACTAATTTACTTGGTAAAATTTTTCTATTTTTTGTAGTATTTATTTCTACTTATATGTAAAAGGCGTGCATCTTTTTTGATAAGGATTTACGCCATGTCTGCCCTTTCCAGTCTTCTTGATGGATACCGTACACATTCTAAAAGCGAGAGAGAAAAGGGCACATATTTTGAAGAGTTGATCGCTTGCTATCTGCGTAACGAGGCTCAGTATAAAGACTTATATAGTGATGTCTGGAGTTATGCAGACTGGGCTCAGCTTCAAGGGCTGGACAAGCGCGATACAGGAATTGATCTGGTTGCGAAGACACGTGGAACGGAAGAATATCACGCTATTCAGTGTAAACTGTATGCCGAGGATTATTGCCTGAAAAAAGGCGATATCGATAGTTTCTTCACGGCATCTGGAAAGAAACCATTCAAGCACCGCATCATCGTTTCAACAACTGATCATTGGAGTGAGCACGCAGAAGATGCTCTGCAGGATCAGCAACCTCCAGTCAGTAAAATAACGTTATATAATCTGGAAAACAGTCAGATTGACTGGAGCCTTTACCAGTCAGGTCCATTTGCTGAACTGAAGCCCAAGAAGCAGCTACGTCCACATCAGACCAATGCTCTGGAGGCTGTAAAGCGCGGGCTTTTAAAAGCGGAACGCGGTAAGCTAATCATGGCCTGTGGGACTGGTAAAACCTTCACAAGCCTGAAGATTGCTGAGGAGTTGGTGGGGGCAGGAGGACGCGTTCTGTTTCTTGTTCCCAGCCTTGCACTGCTTTCCCAGGCGTTGAGCGAGTGGACGCAGGAAAGTGCGATTGGATTGCACTCTTTTGCTGTCTGTTCTGATAGTGAGGTCGGCAAGAAGCGTAAAAAGGACGAAGATACAGTCCAGATTGCAACCCATGAATTGCAGTATCCCGCTACGACGAATCCTGAACGTTTAGCTGCTGAAATGCAGAAACGTCACGATGATACGCATATGAGTGTTGTCTTTTCCACCTACCAGTCAATTGATGTCATTAACGCGGCACAACGGGGTTTTGATCTAGAGGATTTTGACCTGGTCATCTGCGACGAAGCTCATCGTACGACGGGGGCCACTTTTGCCGGACAGGATGAAAGCCATTTTGTCAAAGTTCATAATAATGATTTCATTAGAGCCTCTAAAAGACTTTATATGACGGCAACGCCGCGTATCTATGGTAATTCAGCGAAAGCAACGGCCGAACGGGATAGCATAACGCTCTGTTCCATGGATGATACAGAGCTCTATGGTGAGCAGCTGCATGTCATCACCTTTTCCGAAGCTGTCGAGCGTGGCTTGCTGGTTGATTACAAGGTTATTGTGCTGGCTGTTGAAGAAGATCACGTTAACCGCCGTTTGCAGGAACTTTGGAAAGATGAGAATAACCAACTGAAGGTTGATGATGCCGCCCGGATTATCGGTTGCTGGAAGGCCCTTGCAAAGCAGGGGCTGACAGGAGACCTGACTGATGATTCAGCCGCTATGAAGCGTGCGGTTGCCTTCTGTCAGGTCATTGAGATTTCCAAGGGAGGGAAGACGCACAAGGTCAGCTCCAAACAGATCGCATCCATGTTCCAGAAGGTGGTGGAAGCCTATCAGAAGGAAGAGCAGATTCCACAAGAGCAGCTTCTCTACTGTGAGGCTGAACATGTCGATGGCGGCATGAAGGCCAGTGAGAAGGAAGCTAAGCTGGAATGGCTGAAAGCTGAACCACCGCAAAAAACCTGTCGGATATTGAGTAATGTGCGCTGTCTGTCCGAGGGTGTGGATGTCCCGGCTCTTGATGCTGTCTTGTTCCTGACACCACGAAATTCGCAGATTGACGTAGTTCAGTCGGTCGGCAGGGTCATGCGTAAAACTGAGGGTAAGACGCGCGGCTATGTGATTCTGCCTGTGGTTATTCCCGCGGGTGTTGAGCCCCATGTCGCTCTGAACGATAACAAGACCTATGCGGTGGTCTGGCAGGTGCTGAATGCTCTGCGGTCTCATGATGACCGTTTTGATGCCATGATCAATAAGCTGGATCTGATCGGCAGCGATCCAACAAAAATGGAAGTGATTGCTATAACTGACAAGATACCATCAAAAGTTATGGCCAAGAGAGCTACAGGTAATAACGGACGCGGCGATTCTATCCTGAGTGCGGAGATTGGATCAGGAAGGGGAGGTTTGCGTGAAGGGCCGCAATCCGATTACCAGCTTGCCATGCATTTTAAATTCGGAGAGCTGGAACGGGCTATTTATGCCAAGCTGGTGCAGAAGGTTGGCAACCGGCAGCATTGGGAGCAATGGGCAAACGATATTGCAGAGATTGCCAATACCCATATCAGCCGGATTACCGCCATACTGAATAATCCAACGAATGAGCGCGAACGGCTGTTATTTGCAGAATTTGCAGAAGAGCTTCGGGATGATCTGAATAATAGTATTTCTGATGCCGATATCATTGAAATGCTGGCCCAGCATCTCATTACCAAGCCGGTTTTTGATGCTCTTTTTAAGGGGTATAGTTTTACTGAAAATAATCCGATGTCGCAGGCCATGCAGAAGGTCCTTGATGTGTTGCATGAGCACAGGCTGGATAAGGAAGCCGATACCCTTGAGAAATTTTACCGCAGTGTGCAGCAACGTGTTGAGGGCATAGACAGTATTACCGGTAAGCAGAAGATTATTGTCGAGCTTTATGACAAGTTTTTCCGCAATGCCTTCCCGAAAATGACAGAACGGTTAGGGATCGTCTATACACCAGTGGAAGTGGTTGATTTCATTATCCATAGCGTGGCCCATGTTCTAAAAACTGAATTTGGCCAAACCTTTGGTAGTAAAGATGTACATATTCTTGACCCCTTTACCGGCACGGGAACCTTCATCACCCGTCTCTTGCAAAGTGGTCTGATAGATAAAGAGCTGCTGCCTTATAAATATAAGCATGAAATCCACGCTAATGAGCTTGTTCTGCTGGCCTATTATATTGCTGCCATTAATATTGAAGAAACCTACCACAGCATCATGGGAGGTGATTATGTGCCTTTTGAAGGCATATGCCTGACTGATACCTTCCAGATGTATGAGAAGGAAGATATGGTTGATGCCATGCTGGTCGATAACAGCGCCCGCCGTAAGCGCCAGAAAAAGCTGGATATTCGCGTTATCATGGGCAATCCACCTTATTCGGCTGGGCAGGATAGCGCGAATGATAATAACCAGAACATTGTTTATCCCATTTTAGATGAACGTATACGTTCTACTTATGCGGAACGGTCTACAGCAATCAATAAAAATGCACTGTATGATAGCTATATCCGCGCCATTCGTTGGGCATCTGATAGAATTGGTGAGAGTGGTGTTATTGGCTTTGTTTCTGGCTCTGGTTTCATTGAAAAGCCTGCTATGGATGGGATGCGTAAATGCTTGAACGGAGAATTTTCAAGCATTTATGTGCTCAATTTACGTGGCGATATTCGTAAAAATATGTTGAGTAAAGGACGCGCGAAGGAAGGACAGAATGTTTTTGGTTCTGGTAGTATGACTGGAATTTCTGTGACATTGTTCATCAAGAATCCAGCTTCAGAGCAAAAGGGGCAAATTTATATTTATGATATTGGGGACGATTTAAGCAGCGAAAAAAAACTAGAAAAACTAAATGCACAAAAGGATATTTCGAGTATTTCAAAAGCTTGTGATTGGCAGGTAATTATACCAGACCAGCATGGTGATTGGCTTAATCAGCGGGATGATAGCTTAAGAAGTTATCCTGTCATTGGTTCAAAAGAAAAAATCAAGGAAAAATGCCTTTTCTCTAATTATTCAAGTGGCTTGAAAACTCAACGTGATGCGTGGTGCTATAATAGTTCGAATAAAGCTATTACTGCTAATATGGAGCGTATGATTAGCTCTTATAATGGTGAAGTTGAGCGACTTACTGATCAGGAAAAACAAATTGGTAGGCAGATCGAAAGTTCGCAATTGGATTCTTTTGTCGATGCAAATCCCATGATGCTCAGTTGGACAAGGGCGCTAAAAAAAGACTTAGCTAAAAAGCGATTATTCTATTTTGATCAAAATTGTATTGTAAAAAGTCTATATCGACCTTTTACGAAGCAATGGCTGTATTTTAACCGTCGCTTCAATGAAATGATTTATCAAATGCCGCGTATATTTCCAGATAAACAGGCAGAAAATCTTGTGATTTGCATTAATGGTAAAGGTAGTCGGAATGGAATGTCTGCCTTAATTAGCAATACAATAGTTGATCTGAATGCCTTGGAAGCGGGTGCCCAATGTTTCCCACTCTATTTATATGATGAATCGGAAGATGCTGCGAGAAGTAATGCAATACATGATCTGTTTGCCGTCTCTTCCGGACCACGACGTCGGGATGCCATCACTGATGAGGGGCTAGCGTATTTTCACGAAGCCTATCCCAGTGAGAAGATAACGAAAGAAGATATCTTCTATTATATCTATGGCTTGCTGCATTCTCATGAGTACCGGGAGCGATTTGCCGATAATCTGATGAAGGAGCTGCCGCGTATTCCGGCTGTGAAGTCGGCAGCAGATTTTCGTGCTTTTGAGCGGGCTGGCCGTGCGCTGGCAGATTTACATCTGAATTATGAAACCGTTCAGCCTTATCGGGCTGAGGTGGATGATAATTCCAAGGGTAAGCCGGAAAATTACCGTGTCGAGAAGATGCGTTATGGCAAGACAGGTAAGGACAAAGATCTCTCCACTGTCATCTATAATGAGTATATCACGGTACGTGGTATTCCATTGGAAGCGTATGATTATGTCGTGAATGGTAAGTCAGCTATTGACTGGGTCATGGAACGCCAGGGTGTTCGCATTGATAAAGACAGCGGTATCGTCAATGATGCCAATGACTGGGCTATCGAGACAATGGGTAACCCACGCTATCCGCTGGATGTGCTGTTGCGTGTTGTGACAGTTAGCCTTGAGACGATGAAGATCGTCAATAATCTGCCAAAACTGGATATTGCGAAAACTGAGCCTGTCGCACCTGCTACAGTGAACAAGAGCAGGGAAGAGGCTCTACCTGTTTAAGTTAACTTGTTTATGAATAAGAATTTTAAACTTGAGTAGCTTGTACTGGGCAGTAAAGGCTGTGATCAGGAGAGGGCGTTTACACCTCCTGATCACATATAAATAGTTTACCTTATGTGCCACTAGGCTCTGTATTGTTCTCTTCCTTCAAAGATTGAATACCACCCCAAAGGATAAACAGGCTGAATGCTGCAAATATAGCCGCTGTGGGTGCTGATCCTAATGTTTCGACCATCCAGCGCTGCATGTTTGCTAATAAATTGATTATCCTGTTGCTATACCTTTCATCGGACAGCCATCCATTCCAGTTAAAAACAGATAAAAGAGCTGTGGTTGCAACCAGCAGAAATGTTACAAAGATAGTAAGAATTTTTGATTTCATTAATATGCACCCTTAAGTATTTTCTGGTTCTTTTCTATGGAAATGGTAATCATTATAACGATTTCTTTTCCTTATATATAATTTGGTTATCTTGAAAAATAAGCTAGCATATGAGCCTTATTATAATTTTAATGCGGCTTTTTTTACCATAGTTTTGCCATATCCAGAATATATTGATGCATAACTACGCCTGATAGGTGGATTTAAATAAAATAATTCGGGAATAATATTGTAATTTATCATCTTATACACTCAATTTTGAGGTTTTTCTGATTTTTATATATTGTTGCGAGTATCTTTTATATCGTATTCAAATTATCAAATCCTTTTTTGAACTAAAGGGATTGAATTTCTTTATACTCGGTTGAATGTTCCATTTTAGATGGATATGCAAGAGTTCTGGAATAGCGTGGGTCGTCGGTTATTTAATCCGGCAACTAGCAAAAAATTCTTACTAGTTAATTCTAGTTCTATAAAACTTAGGGGATTTCGAAGTGTCTAAAGTTATGTTGCTCTATAAGAACGTCACACCTCTTTCTCGTGATGCTCATAAGGATATGAAGCTTAAGCCATCTGCAACAGTAGATTTTGCTGCAGAAGCACATTGGACGCCAGTTGCAGGAAGTGAATTCTATCAGGCATCGCGTGTATATCCTGTTGTGTTCATGCAGGAAGGTACTGAGGCTGATGCGCCTGTTATGCCTATTGCTCTTCTTGGTCTTTCAGCTGGTCACAACGATTTCGTTGGTAAAGACGGTCAGTGGAAGAAAGAGACTTACATTCCGGCCTTTATCCGTCGTTATCCTTTCGTTCTGGCAAACACAAAAGAAAACTCAGAAGAATTTACAATTTGCTTCGATGATTCTTTTGCTGGCCTGAACACCAAGGAAGGTCGCGAGCTGTTCAATAAGGACGGTACAAACAGCGAGCTTCTTGAAGAAGCCATTCGCTTCATGAACGGTTTCCGTGTTGAGATGGAGCGTACACAGAAGTTCGTTGCCCTTCTCAAGAAATATGATCTTCTTGAAAAGCGTTCTGCTGACATCCGCAGTGCATCAGGCGTTGCATTCCAGGTACAGGACTTCCTGCTTGTATCTGAAGAGAAGTTCTCCAAGCTGACAGGTGCTCAGCTTGCCGAGCTGCACAAGGAAGGTTTCCTTGGCTGGATATTCGCACACCTGATGTCTCTTGGTAATCTGCCAGGTCTTCTGGAACTGCATCTTGCTAATAAAGGTCCTGCTGCTGCACCTGCCAAAGGCAAGTAATAGCTATAGGCCAAGCTAAAAGAAAACCCCGCCACTTCGGCGGGGTTTTTGTATGGATACCATTGAAGAATGGTTAGTCCTTCAAATTCTTTTTTATAAAACCAGAAAGGCTGGCTTTCCAGAATTTGGCATTTGCCGTTGTTCCATGCCCTGAGGTTTGTGCACTGGCTGGTATCAGATAATACTCTGCACTTGGAATCTTCTTAAGAGCTTGCTCCATCAAGCCGCTTTCCGGTGGGTTGCGTTCATCATCTGCTGAATTGATTGCCAAGACGTGTGCTTTGATGTCTGAAAGCTTTTCTGACGGGTTGTAGTCTTTCGAAGAGGCCCACTGATACATAAAATCATTAGCATCAAGCTTCGTCTGTTTTGACAGCATGTCAGCAAGTAGGGAATCGGCTTTTCCCCGCGTTGGTGCCTTGGCCTGATAGGCGAGGGAGCCACCATTTGTTGCAATGCCATAATAGACATTGACCATCCGGAAGTGCTGTGGCTGCTCGGTATAGTCGCCATTCTTCCATGCGGGATCATTTCTGACCGCATCGATGATCATTCTGCGCATCATCCAGTTGCGGCTCGACATTTCTGTCGGTTGTGACGCCATGGGGACAATTGCTTCTGTTGAATCTGGGTAGGAACTGGCCCACATCCATGCGTGCATTCCACCCATTGAATGGCCAACAATGATCTTAAGTTTCTTGATACCAAGTTTTTCGGTAACAAGACGGTATTGGGCTAAAACCATATCATCGTAGTTGTACTGTGGGAATTTTGCCCGCAGGCCGTCTGAGGGCTTTGTGCTTTTCCCTGTACCAATCGCATCTGGCAAAATGATGAAATACTTCTTGGCGTCGAGCGGCTGTCCTTCGCCAAAGAGTTCGCCAGCAAAATTTTCAGTAAGCATGCTGGCACCAGATCCGGCTGTTCCGTGTAGAATAAGAACGGGCTGGCCTTCAGGGGTGCCGATGGTGCGATAGTGAATTTTCAGTTCAGGCAGGGTTTCACCTGTATGAAATTTGAAATCCTTGATGATCCAGTCATGTTCAACAGCTTCAGGATAGCTGGCTGCCATAGCCTGTAATGAGCCTAAAACTGTTGCGATGAAGAGAGCCGTTACTGCTAGTAATTTCATTGACTTCATGAGGGGCTCCATTTTTTCACTAAAATGGTGGTAGTTTAAGCCTGTGCCCATTGCTTCTGACGAAATAGGGGGAAAGCTCGCGAAACTCATTTTGGAATTTTTTTATCTTAGAGGCATGGTGTAACGATATAAATGCCAATAATTGTCGCAAAGGGGTTATGCTTAAGTAGGAAGGCATGAATTATGGGAGCGCAAAACACATCCGAGCATAAGATGATTGTCGTTTATTCAACTTTTCCTGATGCAGACAGTGTTATGCAGATAGCCAGAATAGCAGTTCAGAAAAAACTGGCAGCCTGTGTGAATATCATTCCGCAGATGACTTCAGTTTATGAATGGCAGGGGGCTATTGAAACAGGTTCTGAGGTTGTTGCGCTTTTCAAGACGAGGCAGGGATGTCTTGAGCCGTTAGGCAAACTTATAAAAGAGCATCATCCTTATGATACGCCAGTTATTTTCAGTATTACGACTGATTGGGTTGAGGCTGCGACACATAAGTGGTTGCTTGGTGGCACGACCTGAAAAGAAAAACGCCCCGGAATGGGGCGTTTTGATTTGTTTAGCTGTCTGTCAGTGGAAGATATCCCGATCTTTTGTTTCAGGAATAACAAACAGGCCGATAATAAAGGTCGCGACGGCAATGGTGATTGGATACCATAGGCCATAATAAATATCGCCTGTTGCCGCTACCATTGCAAAGGCTGTAGCAGGCAGGAAGCCACCAAACCAACCGTTACCGATATGATAGGGAAGTGACATACCCGAGTAGCGAATGCGTGTGGGGAACAACTCCACAAGCTGTGCTGCGATTGGGCCATAAACCATTGTAACCAGCAGGATAAGTGCTGTCAGCAGGGCAATTGTCAGTGGTGTATTAACCTTCGCTGGATCAGCAGCAGCAGGATAACCGTGCGAACGAATTGCCTTGATGACCTCTTCCTTGAAAGCTGCTGACTTGGCTGCAAATTCAGCTGGTGCAAGACCTGCACCCTCAAAGGATGAGAGTTCCTGATTGCCAATCTTGATCTTGGCAACAGAACCTGCTGGAGCAACAACATTGCTGTAATTCACAGAGTTGGCCGCAAGCAAGGACTTAGTGACGTCACATGAGGTTGTGAATTTGGATGTTCCAACAGGATTGAACTGGAACGAGCAGGCCCCGGGATCGGCGATAACCGACACAGGAGCACTGCTTTGTGCTGCTGCCAGATCCGGGTTCACGGCCTTGGTCAGGGCTGTAAAGATCGGGAAGTAGAGAATAGCAGCCAGCAGACATCCCCCAAGAATGATTGGCTTACGTCCAATTTTATCTGACAGGGCACCAAAAATGATGAAGAACGGTGTCCCGATCAATAGGGCAATCGCAATATAGATATTGGCCGTTGAGGAATCCATCTTCAGGGTCTGCGTCAGGAAAAATAAGGCATAAAACTGGCCGGTATACCAGACAACAGCCTGACCGGCGGTTGAGCCAATAAGAGAATAGATGGCAATTTTTGCATTGGCCCATGTTCCGAATGCTTCTTTGAGAGGAGCTTTGGAAATAGTCCCTTCATCTTTCATCTTCTTGAAGGCTGGCGATTCGCTGAGCTGCATACGAATCCATACGGAAATACCAAGAAGAACGATGGAGAGAAGGAATGGCAAGCGCCACCAGATTTCTTTGAAGGCAGCTTCACCAGCAATAGACCGGACAAGTAGAATCACCAGAAGTGAAAGAAAAAGTCCGAGTGTTGCTGTTGTCTGGATGAATGAAGTGTAGAAGCCACGGCGGCCGGGAGGAGCATGTTCGGCAACATAAGTTGCTGCACCGCCATATTCACCGCCAAGAGCAAGCCCCTGCACCATACGCAATACGATCAGGATAATAGGGGATATGATGCCGATCGTTTGATAGGAAGGCAACAGGCCCACAGCAAAGGTCGAAATACCCATCAGCAGGATTGTAACAAGGAAGGTGTATTTACGGCCAACCAAGTCTCCAAGACGGCCAAAAACAAGAGCGCCAAACGGGCGCACGGCAAAACCGGCAGCAAAGGCCAGCAAGGCAAAAATAAATCCGGCAGTTGGATTAACACCAGAGAAAAATTGGGCTGCGATAATAGCTGATAGAGAACCGTATAGGAAAAAGTCGTACCATTCGAAGACAGTTCCAAGAGAAGAAGCCAGAATAACTTTTCTCTCTTCTTTGGTCATTGGCCGCCGAGCAGGGGCAGCCGCAGGCGTTGCGGCAACTGAAGTCATGTGTTTCCTCCGTTTTATCCATCGAAACCTATTCGGGTTTCTGACGGAGGCGGATTTTTATCCGCCAATTCTTAAGGGCCGGGTTGATCCCAATAGTTTCCCTTAGTGTAGAGGCTAATGCAGTCTAAAATGAAGGCAATCATTCATTGGTTGCTGAGACTATAGTTCTTGGGAAAATGCCCGTAAAAAAGAGGAATGATGTCATATCAATCTTGACAGATTTCGATTTTGCTATAATAGCGCTGCGATATAAAATGCTGCTTTACAGATTAAATCATGTGTTTTCTTTAACTCATTGTTTTTTGTAGTTATGTTGCTTTTGAGACTGCGTATAAGGAAATAGCAGCTGCGTTTGAGACATTGAGACTCTTAATCTGGCCGGGCATATCCAGGCGACCAATAACATCACAGCATTCGCGGGTTCGTTGTCTCAAACCTTTTCCTTCAGCACCGAGAACCAGAACAAGAGGGCGCTTTAGCGAAAGGTTGCCCATATCCGCTTCCCCATCTGAGTCGAGACCAACGCGCTGGAAGCCACGTTCACCAAGCTTAATGAGGGCTTCAGCCAGATTCTTCACAACGAGGAAGGGGGCGTGTTCAAGGCCACCCGAAGCGCTTTTGGCTAAAACACCTGTTGCAGCTGGGCTGTGGCGGGCTGTCGTTATGATGGCTTCAACATTAAAAGCAGCTGCAGTTCGAACGATAGCACCAACATTATGCGGGTCTGTGATTTGATCAAGGGCCAGAACAATGCCGTTATTGCTTAAGGTTTCGAGCGTTGGAGAGCAAAGTGGTGCGGCTTCAAGATAAATACCCTGGTGAACGGCATCCGGCTCAAGCAGGTGTGTAATGTCGCCCGGTTTGACTATTGTTGGCTCTATTGGGAGCTGGGGCATCTTTTCTGCAAGTTTTTTTGCAGAGTTTTCTGTCGCAAGCAGGCGCTTGAATTTGCGAACTGGATTACTCAGGGCCTCGAAGACAGGGTGCCAGCCGTAGATAATGGCGACGTCAATGTCGCCGGGCCTGCTGAATGCGGGGCGTTGGTTTCTATTTCCCTGTTTATATTTCCATCCTGCAGAAAAATTTTTAGGTTTTCTTTGATTTGGGTTGGAGTTTCTTGATCCGCTGGACATCTTGAGGCCTTGTAATATGGGTATTCAACAGGACAATAATGGCTGCTTACACTAAAAAAAGCGGTTCGTATGCCTCTGGTTGCATATTTTAATGCGCTTTATAGTTGACAGATTGAGATGACCAAATCATAAGAGGCCCGCAACGACGAATTTGAAACCTCGGTTTCGATGTTTGTTCGTTGCTTATTGACCTCAGCGCATTGCGTTTCGGTCGGCGTGCGGGGGAATGTCCCGAGCGGCAAAGGGGGCGGACTGTAAATCCGCTGCGTAAGCTTCGTAGGTTCGAGTCCTACTTCCCCCACCACTCCGATTTGAAATGGCATTGTGCGGGTGTAGCTCAATGGTAGAGCAACAGCCTTCCAAGCTGAAGACGAGGGTTCGATTCCCTTCACCCGCTCCAGCTAAGCACGATATGCAGCTGAGATATTAGAATTATTGGCTCTTTGAGCAGCATGGCTGGTCAAGGGGCTTATTTGGATTTCAGGCGGACCAGGAAAGAGCGACGTCATGGCCAAGGAAAAATTTGAGCGGAATAAGCCGCATTGTAATATCGGAACGATTGGTCACGTTGACCACGGCAAGACGTCATTGACGGCTGCGATCACGAAGGTATTGGCAGAAGCCGGCGGAGCTGAATTCAAGGCTTACGACCAGATTGACAAGGCTCCAGAAGAGAAGGCTCGTGGTATCACGATTTCTACTTCCCACGTTGAGTACGAGACGGCTAACCGTCACTATGCTCACGTCGACTGCCCCGGCCACGCTGACTATGTCAAGAACATGATCACTGGTGCGGCTCAGATGGATGGTGCCATTCTGGTTGTTTCTTCAGCTGACGGCCCAATGCCACAGACCCGCGAGCACATTCTGCTTGCTCGTCAGGTTGGTGTTCCAGCGCTTG
>NZ_JBBYXI010000022.1:0-526 GCF_039655745.1 Hohaiivirga grylli
CATTACCGCCAAAGGCATGCCACAGGTTAACACGGGCCCATGTGGTCAGCTGATACCGGTTGGCAAGCTCCCAGTTCTTGCTCAAACGGGCACCCAGACGGGTGTAAAGCGTGTTGGTATCGCCATAGAGAACACGGCCATAGTTATCATGGCTGTTATCCAGTGAGACGTACTGGTAGATCAGCTGTGCCTGTGGCTCAATTGACCAGCCCTGACCAAGGGCAATCGGGTAACCACCTTCAAGAGAGGCTGTGAACGCGAAGCCGTTGGTCTTCATCTGGCTGCCTTCAACAGAAGTGCCCTTCACATCGTCAAAGAGTGTGCCCTGTGCAACGGCATCAATGTACCAGCCTGAAGCACCTTTACGTGTCCAGTAAGCACCAAGGGAGTAGGCGTCCATTGTCATGGTTCCGGCCTTGCCGCCATAGACCTGCTGGATATTGCTGTCGATGTTGCCATAGCCGACATAGAGACCGGCGATATCACGCATGCCATCGGCATATTCCCTGCGGTAGATATCCATACC
>NZ_JBBYXI010000004.1:0-213632 GCF_039655745.1 Hohaiivirga grylli
CCCATTCTGATGGCTCATCCATGAATGTCGGTGGCTCGCTGACCATTGGTTATGGCGTATCAGGTTCGCTTAATGCAGGTGGCGGAAACTCGACAAGCGACAAGGCATGGGTGACGGAGCAGACAGGAATCTATGCTGGAGATAATCTCAACATCACAGTTGGCAATCATACCCAGATTGATGGTGCGGTGATTAACTCTGAAACAGGTAATCTGACCCTTGATACCGGAACTCTTGGGTTCTCTGATATTGTTGATCATGACACAGCTTCATCAATGAATGTGAATGTTGGTATCAGTAATGATCCGGCAACGGGTAAACCATCAGGTGGCTCAATTTCTGGCTCTGTCTCCGATCGTGACCGTGAACAGGTTAATCATGCAACGGTTGGTGAAGGTGAAATCACTATTCGTAATCAGGAGGATCAAAAGCAGGATGTTGCGGCTCTTAACCGTGATGTTGAGAAGGCTCAGGAAATCACGAAAGATGAAAGCTCAGGCGTAGATTTCTATGTCTCATCTAGTGCTATTGAAGAGATTGCTTCTGAATTTGAGACGACAAGGAATAATCTAAAGAAATTAGAGAGTGCGGCCTCAAACGGTTTTGAGGAACTTCCTAATAACATTAGGGAATCTTTATATGAAGCCGCGCAGGGAGTTAGTTATATTGATAAATCAATAGCAGATGCTGCAAAAGAAATAATTCTTAAATCTGCTCTCTCTTCCGAACAAAAAGCAAATGTTGACCAAACGGTTCAGGATATTTTTTCTGGAAAAGTAGATTTGAAACGGGTTCTTGGGTGTAATGGAGGGGGAACAACAGGCTTCAACATTCTGGAATTCTTTGTCACTACAGCCCATGCAAGTTCAACAGGGTGTGGCTTCCTTGATAATAACGGAAACTATCGAGAGCTTTCTGCTTCCGAATGGGCAACTTGTGTAAAAATATTAACCCTTGCAGTTGCAAATGTAATGACTAGTAAGGGTAGTATCGATCAAGAATCTATGAAGGCTATTTCTGGATTAGCGGATGCCTTGAGAGATGCTTTAAGTGATCAGGGCTTCCAGAATGCCGCTATGATGACGGCAGAATTAAGTGGTGCTGTCAGAAAGACTTTGCTCGAATCTATTCTAGGAGAGGCAGAGTATAAAAAACTTGAGCAAGCTATAGAAAACGGTTCTGATGATGCAGCGCAAAAACTGGCTGCTATTATCGACGAATGGGGAGAGTCAAAAGGTTTATCTAATCAGCAGATTTCTGATCTTAAACTGGTTTCAACTGTAAGTATTGCGGCTACGTCGGTTATTGTTGGAGGTAAAAGACTTTTAAAAAGTTTAACTGATAATAAATCTGGAATCATAGTTCCAGGAAGAGTTGCCTCTAGAATCAACCTTAGAACAGGTAATTCTGATAATGGTTGGACACATGTTGTAGAAGTTCATTACTCAGGAAAAAGTAATAAAAGTCAATTCTCTATAAGTCAAAATGAGCTACGTTCTGTTTTACAAGCAGATGCAAGAAATAGCCCAATTGTTGGTACTTCATTTTCTACAGAACATGGAATTTTGTATGTTAGACAATATAGTCATTCTAGTGGAGTTGGAGTTGATTATTTAACAGGGAAATCTACAAATACAATTACTATTTTCACAGATAGTAAAGGTAATTTAATTACGGCTTTTCCTGGTGTTCAAGTAAATGGTGTTAAATGGTTTTAAAATGTCTGATTTAAATGAAATAAAACTTCATAAATCTGAGTATATTAAAAATATACTTTATAAAAATGAGGGGAGTAAATTGTATGAATTTATAGTGTCTGAAATGCCAGAAATTAAATATGCCTATTGCTTTAGTTGGACGCCATCTCAAACAGAAGAAATATATTCTATAATTACGGACAAAAGAGAGAAGATATCTATAGAGTTTCCGTATTCTTCTGATAGTCGGCCTTTCATAGTAAGTAGGACATCATTATATAAGTTAAATAGAAAGAAATACTCTAGAGGAATGAACCGCTTTATCGATGCTATTGAGAAAGCTTTTCGTGAGAATGGTATCTGAAGATTGATTCTGTCGCATTTGAAACTGACAATACAGTTTGAGATGGTTGAGCGGTTTCACTGTACCGGAATGAGTAGTTCAAACTGCTGTTTGAGCTTTAAGGGTGCACTTCGGGCTTAATCCGCCTGTCCTCGCCACATCATCTGAATTGTCTCAATTATTCCATGCTCTTGGATCATCACCTCAAGATTGCGAAGTGATAAACAATAAGCCAGATACCATCGCATACAGAGTAAAATAACAGATGGCTGGAAGCGTCGATATTTGAACATTGCAACTCATAACGGAGAAAATTAAACTCCCTGTGTTATGAGTGGGGGACGTTGCAGATCAATTAATGCGACAGAACCCTTCAGGAACGCTTACAATCAAAAAATCGGATGGATCAACGCAATCTATTAATCTTACGGCAACTACAATTGGTGGAAGTCAAGAGGGCTATTCGGTCATTGGGGGTACAATAACATATCCGAATGGTACCTCGCGTCCAATGACACAAGCTGAGGCTCTTACGGCCGCTCAAGGTATTGTAGGTGCTACTAGTGGAGCTTGGGGTATTGGAGGAACAGTATTAGAGAGTAGAGGTAAATAATAGGGGGATTGGGGAACGAAATTGGGCTAGCGATGCAGCTGGAACTGGTAACCAGTTTAAGAAGATGACACCTGATCCTAATGATCCTAATAAAATTAGAATGAAAGATTCTAACGGTAAAACAGTTATAAAAAATAAACCACCAGGCTTTGATGAATATTGGCGGATAAAGATGGGAGGAAGGTAAATTGTGTAATGCCTTAGAGTTTCCAAAAAAAGAATGGTTTGAGGGACGCTGGTCGTTTGATAATGATGTTGCTAACCGCGAGATTATTATAAAAGATATTACAAAAAATTATGCCTCTCTTGGGCTTCTAATTCTTTACGATGACGATGATATTATAGATGATAAGGAGGAAAAGCTAAAAATAAGTAATATCAGATTTATTAAAAATTCTCTCTTGTTTGAGACTATGTTTCCATCTATCGGTCGAATTAATAAGTATACATTAAATTTAACAAAAAATATTAATTTATTAGAAGGTTGCTTCTCATATGTAGCAAAATCGTCCTTTTCACTCAAACGAACATATACATTAAAAGGAAAAATTGTAAATGTTTATGTAATAGATGATGAAGATTTTTGGTCTGAGTATCATGTTTCTTTTAATCAAGACGGCATTATGTTTGTTGAGGCAAAAGATTCTGAAAGTAATGAATTTTATAATATAAATGGAACCAGATCATGCAATAATAAAATTGCAATTAATGCATACATTAATAGTGAAAAGATCGAAAAAATTTTGATATTTGATTTGAGTAATAAAATTGTTAAATTTAAATTTAAGCATTATATCGATATACATAGAATTAAATAGTTGTCCCGTCCAAGCGTCCAAACCGGATTGAGTAGAGTTTAAAGCGGTGATTTTGGGTTCTGTCGCATTTAAAGTTATAGGCGCGTTTGAATCGGTTTTGAAAGTTTCACTTTACTAAAATAAGCATTTCAAACTGCTGTTCAGATTTAAGGACAACCCCAGGCATAATCCGCCTGACTTTATACATTTAAAGCGGTATCTTGGTGGAGCTGAGGGGAGTTGAACCCCTGACCTCTGCAGTGCGATTGCAGCGCTCTCCCATCTGAGCTACAGCCCCGGCTGCTTTTGATTTTTAAGAAGGGTGGCATTTTCTGTCAATCTTGCTTTATTAAGTGCGCATATACGGCAGCAGGTTTGTGGTTCGTTATTAATTTATGCTGATACAGGTTGTTCTTCCGGCCTAAGGGCATTAGATGCTACAGAGAGGGCAATAATTGTTTCTCTGAGTTTAGGTACAGATTACCGGATGGCCTTTCTGATCTGGTTAAACCGATGGATAGATAAATGCGCGCAATTCTTGATGTCATTCTCTTTGCTCTCAGCATCTATGTGTACATAGTCTTCGCAATGGCAATCTTCAGCTGGCTGCTGGCGTTCAATATCGTCAATTTTCATAATCAGGTTGTTCGCGGTATCTGGAATTTTCTCTGTGCGGTAACCGAGCCGGTCTTGCGGCCTATTCGGAGTTTTCTGCCAAATCTTGGCGGCATTGATATTTCTCCGGTTATCCTGCTGCTGGGCATTATGCTGCTCCAGAACATTATCGTGCGTTACATTTATCCTAACGTCTTCTGAACTTAAGTTATGACGGATCAAGCTCTTCCCTGGCAGGCAATCTCTGAAGGTATTGAGTTGCGTGTGCGTGTCACCCCGCGGGGCGGGCGTGATGCGATTGACGGGGTCGAAAGTCTCTCAGACGGGCGCAAGGTTCTAAAAGTCAGGGTGCGGGTGGTGCCGGAAGATGGTGCGGCCAATGATGCGGTTCGCAAGTTGCTGGCAAAATCTCTGAAATGTCCGGCATCCGCTGTTTCCCTGAAGTCAGGGGCAACGGCCAGACTTAAGCTATTTCATATACAAGGTGATGGTGCAGCTCTCATGGAGGTGCTACAGACAATCACCAGTTCGTAATTTCATAAATTCAAACGATAGGGCGAGGATATGACGGCAAAAATTATCGATGGAAAGAATTTTGCAGAAGGTCTGCGCCAGCGTGTTGCAACAGCCGTCAGTGAACTGTCAGCGCAGAATGCCCGTCCGGGATTAGCTGTTGTTCTGGTGGGGGAAGATCCGGCCAGTCAGGTGTACGTGCGCAATAAAGCCAAACAGACACAGGAAGTTGGGATGGCGTCTTTTGAGCATGTCCTGCCGGCTGATACCAGTGAGACAGTTCTTTTGGCGCTGGTTGAAAAACTGAATTATGATGATCAGGTTGATGGCATTCTGGTGCAGCTTCCTCTGCCGGCTCATATTGATGCCCAGAAGGTGCTTGAGACGATTGTGCCTGAAAAGGATGTCGATGGCTTCCACCCGGTTAATGCCGGGCGTCTGGCAACCGGTCTGCCGGCTCTTGTTCCCTGTACGCCGTATGGCTCTCTGCTGCTGATTAAATCGGTTCAGCCAGAGCTTGCCGGTTTGAATGCCGTAGTGGTGGGCCGCTCCAATATTGTGGGTAAGCCGATGGCGCAGCTGCTGATTGCCGAAAGCTGTACCGTAACCGTTGCCCACTCAAAGACCCGGGATTTACCGGAAGTCTGTCGTCAGGCTGATATTCTGGTGGCAGCCGTCGGGCGTCCGGAAATGATCCGGGGTGATTGGGTCAAGCCCGGCGCTATTGTGATTGATGTCGGGATTAATCGTATTCCCGCTCCTGAAAAGGGTGAGGGTAAAACCCGTCTGGTCGGTGATGTTGCTTATGCAGAGGCTGCTGAGCATGCCGGTTACATTACTCCGGTTCCCGGTGGCGTCGGACCAATGACAATCGCCTGTCTGCTGCGTAATACGGTTGTCGCAGCCTGTGTGCGACGGGGTATCAAAACTCCGGAAATGTAAACAAAATTTAGGGGCAGAATATGAATACTATAAGGCTGCTGTGCAGCTTGCTGGTACTGGCTGGACTGGTAACGCAGGCAAAGGCTGAGTGTGTCGGTAAGTCTCTATTTTCTGAATGGCAAAAAAAGCATCCTGAAATCATTCAGGCGATAGAAGCGCGTTCTGTCCAAATGCCATTTACTAAAGGAAAGTTTTTCAAAATTACGAAAGATGGGCAAAGGCCCTCGTATGTTCTAGGGACGATCCATGTTCATGATGAGCGTTATATTCCACTAAACCCAAAGATTCTTGCGGCTCTTAATGAGACTGAGTTAACGGCGCTTGAGCTAGCTCAGATCGGGCAGATCGGCTTTGAAGATATGGATTTGTCGGATGAAAATCCGGAAGAAATCATGTTCTGGTCTTTGGCTGAAAGTGGTGAGCGTCCGTTAGATTTTCTGAGTGCTGAGGAGCAGTTGAAGCTTAAGAATTATGTTAAAGAAGATAGTTTCAGCTCGGTATCATTAATGTTGGTATCCCGGCCGGTAAATGTGGCTTTGCAGCTTGCCTCAATGCCTTGTGGTAAATTTCCTGACCCTAAAATTACCCCCGGTGTTGATGACAGTCTTGCGCATGCAACTCGGCAGGCAGGACGCCGTGTCGTTGGGCTGGAAAAAATAAGCGAGCAATTAAAATTACTTAATGATGTCCCTCTTCACATCCAGCAAGAGATGTTGCGATCACAGATCAGGGCGTTTCCTTATTCGTCAGATTTATTGGAAACAGCAAAACAGCTGTATCTGAGTGATGATATTGGAAAATTGATTGCTATAATGGAATTGGATCATCCTCTTTTCGTGGAGAAATACGGGCATTATCCCGAAGAAATTATGGAAAAGCTGCTCAATGTTCGGAATGCTATTATGGTTGATCGCTTGCTCCCTTTGCTAAAAGACAAAAGTGTTTTTGTTGCTGTGGGGGCTGGGCATTTACCAGGTGAGTACGGGCTTTTAAAATTGTTGGAAGAGCAGGGCTATAAAATAGAGCGAATAGATATTAATTAAGTAATTGCCATTAAGTTAAAGCTAGTTCTATCGATATCTTTGCAGGTGCTCTTTCCTTGTTTAGATTAATTGTAAATTAGTCTAATGTAGGCTATGTTCTTATCTGGTTTGGGGTAAAATATTCTCAAATCAGCCAGGTTTTTTGGCATCTCAGTTTTGTTATTTTGCAATGTGTCTGAGGTGTCAGGGAAACTGGGCGCAGGTTGTGTGATTAACTCACTTGAGTTGGTTACAATCCTTACGTTTTGTTACTGAAGCCTGTTCGATGGATTGCTGTTCATCGATGAATCCGGTACGACCCGCTTGAAGAGTTTGGCGGATTTCGACCGCCGCAGGCTGCTTGAACGGGAGCAAAAAACAATGGCTCAGGCAGGAGATAAAGCGTCCAGACAAAGGCCGCTGTCCCCCCATATTCAGATTTATGGCTGGTCATGGACCATGGTCATGTCCGGTTTTCACCGTGCGACAGGTTTTGCGCTGTACTTCGGCATGGGGCTGTTTGCCCTGTGGCTGGTGCTGCTGACAACGCCGAGCACCAATGAGCTGGCCTATTGGCTCGTGTCGAACATTATCGGCTGGATTGTCCCGTTCGGTTTTTCATGGGGGCTGATCCACCATCTGCTTGGTGGCATTCGCCACTTCATCTGGGATATGGGCAAGGGCTTTGACCCCGTCAGCCGTCGCAATATGGCGATCTATACCCTGGTTGGTTCCACAACACTGACACTCCTTCTCTGGGTTGTCGGTTTCATGCTCACGCGCTAACGGAGGCTCTCATGGCAAATGACGTTAAATCCGCTGGCCCGCGTTTTTCGGTTTTTGGTCCAAGTGGCAAAACTCTGGGTAAGGCCGTCCATGGCAGCAAGCACTGGTGGACGCAGCGTATCCTGACCATTATCGGTCTGCCGCTGGTTATCTTCTGCATCTTCGTTTTCGCCTATGCGGCCGGTAAGGGTCCGGGCGGAATGGTTGCTATTCTTTCCAAGCCATGGATTACAATCCTTCTTGGCCTGACCTGCTTCCTGATGATTGCGCATATGCGTTACGGATTGCAGCAGATCCTTGAAGATTACGTGCCGACCAAAAAGGTTCGCTACACAATGCTCGTTTTTAACGATGCATTCTGTGCCGTTGTTGCAATCATGATTGCATATGCAATGGTTCGGCTCATCCTGTTTTCCATGATGCTTCAGACAATTACGTACTAAGGGCAGGGCGATGGCTTCTCAGAGCAATACATACTCGATCAACGGCAGGGCTTACCCTGTTATCGATCATACCTTTGACGTTGTCGTTGTCGGTGCTGGTGGTGCTGGCCTGCGGGCAACGGTTGGATGTTCTCAGGCTGGTCTGAATACCGCCTGTATCTCAAAGGTTTTCCCGACACGTTCGCACACAGTTGCCGCTCAGGGCGGTGTTGCCGCTTCGCTTGGTAACATGGGTCCCGACAGCTGGCAGTGGCATATGTTCGATACCGTCAAGGGCTCGGACTGGCTGGGCGATCAGGACTCGATTGAGTACCTCGTGCGTCATGCGCCTGCTGCGGTTTATGAACTTGAGCACTGGGGTGTGCCGTTCTCCCGTACCGAAGATGGCCGCATCTATCAGCGCCCCTTCGGTGGTATGACAACTGAATTCGGCAAGGGGCCGCCTGCACAGCGTACCTGTGCTGCTGCTGACCGTACAGGGCATGCCATGCTGCATACGCTCTATGGTCAGGCTCTGAAGCACGATACCCAGTTCTTTATTGAGTATTTCGCTATTGATCTGCTGATGGATGACGATGGTCATTGTCGCGGTGTGATTGCTCTTGAACTGGCAACCGGTGAGCTGCACCGCTTCCGTTCCCATATGACCATTCTGGCAACAGGTGGTTATGGCCGCGCTTATTTCTCCTGTACATCAGCGCATACCTGTACGGGTGATGGCAATGCTATGGTTCTGCGCGCTGGTCTGCCGCTGCAGGATATGGAATTCGTCCAGTTCCACCCAACAGGTATCTACGGTTCCGGCTGTCTGATCACTGAGGGTGCGCGTGGTGAAGGTGCCTATCTGACCAATAGCGAAGGTGAGCGCTTCATGGAGCGTTATGCACCATCCGCGAAGGACCTTGCCTCCCGTGACGTTGTTTCCCGTTCAATGACGATGGAAATTCGTGCCGGTCGTGGTGTTGGTAAGAAGAAGGATCATATCTTCCTTCATATTGATCATCTTGATCCTGCAATCATTCATGAGCGCCTGCCGGGTATTTCCGAAAGCGCCAAGATTTTTGCCGGCGTTGATGTAACCAAGGAGCCAATCCCGGTTCTGCCAACGGTTCACTACAATATGGGTGGTATTCCAACCAACTATCATGGTGAAGTTGTTACGAAGAAGGATGGCAATCCTGATGCGGTTGTCCCGGGCCTGATGGCAATTGGTGAAGCGAGCTGTGTCTCGGTTCATGGTGCCAACCGTCTTGGCTCCAACTCACTGATCGATCTGGTTGTCTTCGGCCGTGCAGCTGGTCTGCGTTGTGCTGAAATCCTGAAGCCAAATGCGCCGCACCCTAAGCTGGATACGAAGATGGATGAGCTTGCGCTCTCCCGTCTTGATCGTTTCCGTTATGCATCGGGCGCACACCCGACATCACATCACCGTAAGGAAATGCAGCACGTGATGCAGAATAACTGCGCCGTGTTCCGTACCGGTGAAGTTCTCGAAGAGGGCAAGAAGCTGATCCATGATGTCTGGAAGAACTCTGCAGATATCAAGGTCAGTGATCACTCCCTGATCTGGAATACAGACCTGATGGAAGCCATGGAGCTCGACAATCTGATGTCTCAGGCTGTTGTCACCATGGAATGTGCCGCAGCCCGTACGGAATCACGTGGTGCGCATGCCCGTGAGGACTTCGCAGAGCGTGATGACATGAACTGGATGAAGCATAGCTTGGCTTGGGTCGATGGAGAGAAGCAGACAGTCAAACTCGATGACCGTCCGGTTCATAATTACACCATGACCGATGAGGTCGAGTACGTCGAACCACGCGCCCGCGTTTATTGATTTTATCTGGTGGGCTCCTGCTGATCTTTTAATCAGCACGTCACCAGCTCAGGAAAAGGACAGGATTGATCATGGTTGAAATCAATCTTCCCAAGAATTCAGTCGTCAAGGAAGGTAAAGTCTGGCCAAAGCCTGAAGGCGCAACGCGCATTCAGGAATTCAAGATTTACCGCTGGGATCCGGATGATGATGCCAATCCGCGTTATGACACCTACTATGTCGATCGCGATGATTGCGGACCAATGGTTCTTGATGCCCTGCTTTGGATCAAGGACAATGTGGACTCAACGCTGACACTGCGTCGCTCCTGCCGTGAAGGTATTTGTGGCTCTTGTGCCATGAATATCAATGGGTTCAATATGTTGGCCTGTACACATGGTATTGATGACGTTGAGGCTGATAAGCTGGGTCGTGTCAATGTTCGCCCGCTTCCGCATATGCCGGTTCTGAAAGATCTTATTCCGGATCTGACGAACTTCTTCGTACAGCACGCAGAGATCAAGCCCTGGCTTCAGACACGCTCTCCTGATCCGGAGAAGGAGCGTTTGCAGGTTCCTTCCGATCGGGCAAAGCTTGATGGCCTTTATGAATGTATCCTTTGCGCTAGCTGCTCGACATCATGCCCGAGCTACTGGTGGAACGGTGACCGCTTCCTTGGCCCAGCAGCTCTGCTGCAGGCATATCGTTGGCTGATTGATAGCCGCGATGAGGAAACAGGCTCACGTCTTGATGATCTGAATGATTCCTTCAAGCTGTACCGCTGTCTGACAATCATGAACTGTGCCAATACATGTCCGAAAGGTCTAAACCCGGCACATGCGATTGCTGAAATCAAGAAGATGATGGTCGCAAAAGAAAACTGAAATCAGTTCAGGAACCATAAAAACCCGCCTAGATGGCGGGTTTTTTGTATGAAGTGTCACGGATAAGTCACATTAAATGTGCGAGAGGTCAGCTATCTTTATGCCAACTTCTTTCGCTAATTGCATAAATGCATTACAGATAGAGGCAATTGTAATAATCAGGGTAGGGTTATGCCATTTTATACGGCTTTGTTCGCAGCGCTTGGGGCTTTTTTATTCTGGTACCTGTTTTTGCGCCGCCCGTCACAGGGCAGTGGTGACATCCGTCAGGTTGGCTCGCGGGGCCAGCGCGCAGGTGTCGGTCAAAGGCCTGTTCCCCAACAGGTTTCATCGCCAGTGACAATGGTCAATGATCCGGTTTCTGCAACAACAACTTTCCTGGTCTCACTGGCTCAGGCTGAAAACCAGCTTGATGATGAAGTTGCCGGTCAGATTAAACAGGAAGTTGCAAATGTCATGGGTGTGACTCGGGTTGACGAGCTTTATAATTTTGCTCTGGCAGCTGCATCTTCTGTAACCGACCCGTCAAATCTGATAATCCGCTTTGCCCGTATCTGGGTTGGTGATCTGGACCAGTCTCAGAAGCAGGATGTTTATGATATGGCTGTTCGGGTTGCAGATAGTCACGGTGGACCAACGGAATTACAGGCTGTCTGTCTGAAGCAGCTTGCTGATAAACTTGGCGTTATTGCTGCTTAAGGCTTGATTGTTTGTAAGTGTAAGTGCGTTAGATATTTAACAATTGCAGTTTTTTACGCTGCTTATGGGCTCTGTAAATTGCAGGATGAATAATGATGTTACAGGTTAAGAACAACACAACACAGCAGCTTTTTAAGGCTGGTCTGGTATTGGGAGTAGCACTGACACTTGCAGCCTGCTCATCCCAGCGTTTCGGCTCGTCTCGTGGCGGTGGCCAACAAAGCTATTCGCAGCCAGAGGCTGTTGAAGCAATCCCTTCTGGTTCAATCAGTTCTGAGCCTTTGTCTCCGCTCGATGGCAGTGGGCAAACGGGATACGGAATGGATGGCTCAGGTGGCATGGGTATGGGGGGAACCAATACCGCAGCTCTGCCTCCTGTCACATCTGCCCCAGCCCAGCCAGCAAGCCGGTTTGGCATGGTTGGTGGATGGACTGCGAAAGACGCAACGGGCTCATCCTGCCGCGTTGTTCTGTCCAGCACACCAACGCTTGATCTCTACAAGGCATCAACCTCTGGCTGTACCAATAAAGATCTTGCAAAAATCTCGGCCTGGGATTTCCGCGATGGTGAAGTCTATCTTTACCAGACCGGTGGCACGATGGCTGCACGGCTGCGCGCGCAAGGCAGCAATATGGATGGTGCTTTGACCAAGTCTGGCGCACCTCTGTCTATGTCTCGCTAACAGAAAACTGCGAGCGTATTGATGTCAGGTAACAATACTGAAGTTGCAGCAGCAGGAGTGGAACCAGTTGCTGCAACCGGACAGGTTTCTTCCCGTTATAATGCTCTGGTGAAGGCAGGAAAGATTGGCTGGGATTCTGCCCAGTCTGAGCTTTTGCCTTTAATGGATGCATTGGTTCAAAAGCTGGGTGAGAGACGCCCTGCATCGGGTGGATTTTTCCAGAATCTGTTTGGTCGTAAAGAGCAGCCAGAAGTTATCAAAGGTCTTTATATCTGGGGTTCTGTCGGGCGTGGTAAAACCATGCTGATGGATCTGTTCTTTGATGCAGTGCCAACCAAGTCAAAACGCCGGGTTCATTTTAATGACTTTATGGCTGATGCCCATAGTCGTATTCATAAAACGCGTCAGCTTCTCAAAGATGGCAAGTTGAAGGGTGATGATCCTATTCCACATGTCGCCAATGAACTGGCGGACGAAGCAGACGTTCTCTGCTTTGATGAATTTGCTGTTACCGATATCGCTGATGCGATGATCCTGGGGCGGTTGTTCACTGTCCTGTTTCAGAGAAATATTGTTGTTGTTGCAACATCAAACGTTGAACCGGAAAATCTTTATAAAGACGGATTGAACCGGGCTCTGTTTCTCCCGTTCATTTCGTTACTGCAAGAACGGATGAATGTTTATGTTCTGTCCTCACGAACAGACTTCCGGCTTGAAAAACTGGGCGGTGAAACAGTCTTTCATATTCCAAATGATGCGCAGGCACATGAGGCACTGGATCGTGCATTCCAAAGTCTGACGGGCCGTAAAAAAGGTGAGTCTAAAACCCTAACCTTCAAAGGGCATGACATTTTTGTACCTGCGGCAAGCCACGGTGTTGCCCGGTTCGAGTTTGCTGATTTATGCGCCAAGCCTCTGGCCGCAGCTGATTACATAGAGGTTGCCCGTAATTTCCATACCATCATCCTTGATGATATTCCGCAGATGGGAATTGAAAACCGCAATGAGGCGAAGCGATTTATTCTTCTCATTGATACGCTGTATGAGCGCAAGGTAAAGCTTCTGGCCTCATTGCAGGTGCCGGTTATTTCACTTTATCAGGCAGAGCAGGGTATTGAAGCTTTTGAGTTTGACCGGACCGTTTCACGTCTGATTGAAATGCAGTCAACGGAATATCTCCAGCTTCCGCATGATGATACGCTGCATACCTCAGAAGTCTCGACTGGGTTGGTGGAAACATGAGCAATGAGCCGGTGGCTGTTCCCGATGAACTGCCAGCGATGCAAGCTGATATCTATTCACATCTGGCAGTAGATGCCCGGTTACTTGCCATTGCTTCCGACAGGCTTCGTACAGGTGGACGGCATTCGGTGACGGTGGTTAGCGTTGCAGAAGCGGCAGGTATGACGCATGCAAATGTGTACCGATATTTCCAATCCAAGTCAGCTTTAATTGATGCCATTGCGGCTCAGTGGCTGAAAGGTCTTGAGGCAACAATTGCTTCAATTGCCGATGGGCCGGATCCGGTTGATGACAAGCTTGAGAACCTTCTGAGTATTGTTGCCCATGCGCAGCGGGATTTGATGGTTGAGAACAGAAATCTTTTTGAAGTCTATGCCGATGCGGCGGCCGGTTCCCGGGTTATTTACCGACGTTTCAGGGCGCGTCTCAAGCAACTCGTTGTCAGGGTTCTGGATGAGGGAATGGCATCTTCTGTATTTGAGATACGTGACCGGGAGAATGCAGCAACATTTATAACTGATACGGCAAGTCGTTTTATTCATCCCGTCGCAATTCGCATGGATAGCCAGATGCCACGGGAGATGTTTGATCGTCGCCTTGATGTCATCATACACGTTATTCTGCGGGCGCTGCGCAGCAATTACATCTAAGAGACTCTGGCTTAGTCCAGAGAAGATGTTGTACCTGTTTCTATGCAGTTTACAGGCTTGGCCTTGTCACCAGAGGTGAGATCGTAAAATTCAGCGCCTTCTTTCTGTGTCCACCAAGTATATTGGCCACCAGCATATTTTGCACCTGATGCGGCAATAACATTGGACATGATTACGGTCTTGTTTTTGACACTCAGGACAGCAAGGGCGTGGGGGTCTGCATTGATGTAGGTAACATCCACTGGCACGTCCCCACATGTATAAGTGGCTGTGGTGCGGTTAACTTCAATATTACCTGGAACTTCAATGGTAATTGAGGTCTGCTTTTCGAGCTTATGAAGAACAATGACGGGCTTCTTTTCACTATCGATCAGGACGAGCTTTCCATCTTCTATCTTCCAGCCTTTAACTGTCTCCAGTGCTTTAAGGTATGTCTGTTCCCGGGCCATTGCCGGTTCCATACAGGCCATTCTGGTGGACGCCATCTGGCTGAAAGAAATGGTATCATCTTGGATATCTGCCGAGCCAACATAGCGGTTACAGCCACCGGAACCGTTGACTTTGCCATCTTCTGTAATGTTCAGGGTTGTTTCAATATCAGCCGTAACATTTTCAGTAGAGATTTTCTCAACCTGCCATTCACCAGAGATTGCAGACGGTGAAGCATAGCTTGCAGTCAGTGGAAGAAACAGACATGAGGCTGCTAAAATGAATTTCTGGGCAATAGACTGAAACATTGTTTTGAGGCTCCAATGGCTCCGTAAGATTCTATAAAAGGCTTTATGTCCGATATAGGCTGGTTGGTCGGTTTTCCAAGATTTTTCTGCACTTATCGTAATTGCTGATATCAGGTTGATATCTTATGAAGTTCAAAAAAATGAACGGCATTGATGTCAAATTCTTCAATCAGTACGAGCTGATCATCGCCTATTATTTGATCATACACACTGAAGTAGGGATGAACATAGGTGTTCAGGTATTCTTCAACTTCGTAATCTCTGCCATATTTTGTCGGGAAGCGCTCATAATACTGATAAAGAGCACCGTTCTGCTGGCTTAAAACATATTTTTTAATGTAGTATTGTCCTGACTTAATCCCATTAATGATGAATTCCCGCCTGAGATTATACTGAAGGGTTGTGTCCTTCTGAACAGAAAGAAACGGGTCAAAGATCGTCGGATTGAGAAGAACGAGCTGATAGCCAAAATCTGTTTCTGTCAGAATATAATCTGCGGTTCGGGCTAATAAGGTCCCTTGCAGCCTTCTGCTAAATTGCAGGACGAAATAGAGAGGCCGTTTCTCAAGATTCATAAAATAGATTGCGATGCCGGAAACACTGATTTTTCCTTTTCCCAGGAATGGGGAAACTTCAGGAAAGATCTCAGTGTTCAATGTCATCGTTATATAGCGAACATCCTGAGCCAGAGAGGTAATTGCGTTAAAAATCAGGGCTCCTCTAAAATATTTCGCATTGCTGTAGCGGGTTGTGCCCGTCAGGGTGTTCCATTTTCTTAAAATAAGGGCGCTGGAAACTTTATGGTATTTGAGATAGCGCCTGACATATTCTGTCTTCCGCTGAACGAATGACTTGAACTCTTCCAGAGCAAGGGTTGGATTTGGGCTTCTTTTCTCATAGTCATAGATGGCATCGAAACTGATGACATCAAGAAGCTCTCCCAAGTTCTCGCTCAAGAAAGAGGATTGCCTGATATCAGCTTCCATGTCGAACAGGTAATGAAGGCCAACCTGTGCGTTCGGAAGGAGCTTCTTAATGCAGCTCCGCAGCTCTTTGTATTGATGTCTGAAAGATGCTGTTTCTAGGGCTTCCTGATCGTCATTATTAATAATGAAAATCCAGCGCTGCATATAATCAGCGCCGTATTTCGTACTGCAGTGTTTCAGAAAATGTGAAAGCTTTTCACGGTAGCGCGCCGCATCCGGTACAACCTTGCCATAATCAATACGCATAAGAACAGGAATATCCTCGTTTCTTATGAAATTGAAAGGTAACCGATAGCGATCATAGGGGGTGATGGAAATAACGGGCTCATCCGTTTCAATCTCATCCGGGTCGCTGATCTCGGCAACAGGATCCCATATCTCTATATAATTGACAGCATTAATCCGCTTTAATTCTATCAGCTGTTGCTGGACGTGCTTCTTCTGTATCTCATCAATGTCTCCGACGAAGATGACATGATCACAATGTTGAACAGGTGGATTATTTTGCTGCTGTTTTGCTTCAAAGGTGACGGTTTCAATTGGTGAATAGAAGGAGCGATTGGCATGCGGGTAATCCCGGTCCAGAACGTTTTCCGTCAGCTGCGAGAATGTATCTGCAAGTAAGACAGGAAGTGTTTCTGTGTCTGGCTCGGAAGAGCCATTGCCACCGGGTGCCGGTGTATAAAGAGACAGGCTATCATTTGCCTGCACGGATGTATCCAGCAAAGGTGGTTGGCCCTGTTTGAACTGAGCCCGGTATTTATGCGGTGTTGTCTGGTATATACTTTTAAAGTGATCAATGAATTTGCGTGTACTTGAAAACCCGTTTGTTTCAGAAATGAGATAAATAGGATCATTCGTATACATGAGGCTGTGGAGCGCATTTTCAAAACGGATATGCTCTACATATTCTGAAAAGCCTGTGCCAACCTCATCCTTGAATATTTTTGAAAGATAGGCTGATGAGACATGGGCACTTTTAGCAATGTCGCGTAATCTCAGTTTGCCATTATAGTTTTCGCGTATTTCCTTGATCGCTTGTGTAACGACCTTGCTATACTTTTTCTGGGTACCTGAACGCGTGTCCGTTTTCACTTTGAAATATGAAATGATAATGAGCAGCAGCTCAGAAGTGAGACGGTTAATCTCAAGCTTGCGCAGAAAATTCTCCGGATTGAAGTTTATAATGGCAATTCTGGATAAAATGGCTTTCAGGTTTTCCGTGTAGTTCTTGATGTGTGAAGCATCTTCTTTATTCGGGATGTAATATTCATACCGAAAGTAATCTTCATAGTTTTTGAAAATATAATTTGATGAAATCGTTAAAGTGAGAAACAGGCTGTTTTTCTCGCTCGCAAGTGCAAAAGGTACATTGTGGTTGATGACGAATAGACTGTCTTTGCCGATGGCATAGATCTGGTCTTTCATGTGCAGGGTTGCGTTTCCCCGGATCATGTAAAGAAGAGTCAGGCCGGCAAGTCCGGGGCTGTTCAAGTGCTCAAGAGACTGGACATTGAGAGTGTAGTCTATTGCATATTCCATAATGAGCACTTTTCCATGATCTGTTTTTAATTTCTCGTTGTCTTATATGCTGTCTTGTTAATTTTGTACACTAATATGCCAAAAAATGGCATTTTTTCATCTCTTCTGAATCTCTAAGGTCTGGAAATGGACGAGGAGGTTCGAATGAACGCAATTATTGACACGATTAAAAAGACTGAAAGTGAATTTATCGATCTTCGCCGTAAACTGCATCAAAATCCTGAGTTGGGTTTCGAAGAAGTCGAGACCAGCAATATTGTTGCAGAAAAGCTGACACAGTGGGGTTATGAAGTTAATCGCGGTCTGGCAAAAACCGGTGTGGTTGGGACGTTAAAAGTTGGTACCAGCGACCGGGTTATTGGTATTCGCGCAGATATGGATGCCCTTCCGATTGTTGAAGCATCCGGTAAGCCATGGTCCAGTAAGGTTGAAGGCAAGTTCCATGGCTGTGGCCATGATGGACATACAACCATTCTCCTGAGTGCTGCTAAGTATCTTGCTGAAACGCGTCAGTTCGATGGCACCCTGCACCTGTTCTTCCAGCCAGCTGAAGAGCTTCTCTATGGTGGCAAGGTCATGGTTGATGATGGCCTGTTCAAGAAGTTTCCGTGCGATGCCATTTTTGGCATGCACAATATGCCAGGCATGAAGGCTGGGCACTTCTATTTCCGTGCCGGTCCGATGATGGCATCATCCGACACCATTCATATTGAGATCATCGGTAAGGGTGCACATGGTGCGATGCCGGAGCGTGGAATTGATGCGACAGTTGTCGCCTGCCACATCGGTACAGCATTGCAGACAATCGTATCTCGAAATGTCACACCGCTTGAAGCTGCTGTGGTGACGATTGGATGTATCCAGTCTGGTGATGCACCTAACGTTGTTAATGCCAGTGCATTGATGAAGTTAAGTGTTCGCGCCCTTAATAATGACGTTCGTCAGCTTATGCTGAAACGCATTACTGATATTGCAACCGCACAGGCTCATGGCTTTGGCGCAGAAGTTAAAATTACGCACGTCAACGGTAGCCCGGTTCTCGTAAACGGCGAAGAAATGACTGCTTTTGCACGGAGTGTTGCAGAAGGGTTTGTCGGTTCAGAAAAAGTGCATGAATCACCACTCTTCATGGGTAGTGAAGACTTCGCATTCATGCTCGAAGCTAACCCAAATGGAAGCTACATGCTTATCGGAGCTGGTGATGAGCCAGGCTTCGCAAATGTTCATAATCCTGCCTACGATTTTAATGACGATTGCATTGTTCCTGCAGCGTCTTATTGGGCAGCATTAACCGAGCAATATCTGAAAAAATAATTGGTGCTTCGTCCCCTCGCGCTATGTGCGGGGGGCGTTTTCATTGCATTCGTAAAGGAAATTGCCAATGGCAAAACAAGATAAGTCCGTACTGACGGCAGATAATGCTTCGCAACTTGTAGGGGCGTCTACATTTAAGGCGAATGACAAATTCCTCTTTGGTATCGTGTTGGGGGTAATCACATTCTGGCTGTTCGCTCAGTCGGTTGTAAATATTGTTCCAGATCTCCAGAGAACAACAAATATTCCTTTGGAATCTCTCAATCTGGCGATCAGTTTGACAGCATTGTTCTCAGGTTGCTTCATTGTGGTGGCCGGTGGTCTTGCTGACCGTGTTGGCCGTGTGAAGTTTACCTATCTTGGTTTTATTCTAAGCATCATTGGTTCTTTGTGTCTGATCCTTGCAAAAGATGAATATCTGTTTGCGCTGGGCCGGATTATTCAGGGTCTCTCGGCTGCTTTCATCATGCCGGCAACGCTTGCTCTGATTAAGACCTATTATGAAGGTGCGGACCGTCAGAGAGCCTTGAGCTTCTGGTCGATCGGTTCATGGGGTGGTTCTGGTGTCTGTTCGCTCGCAGGTGGTGCTATTGCAACCTATATGGGCTGGCAGTGGATCTTCATTCTTTCCATCGTCTGTGCTGTTGTTGGTATGCTGCTGATTTACGGTGTTCCGGAAAGCAAGGCAGAAGGTTCTAAAGAAACACAAAAGTTCGACTACTCTGGTCTGGTCTGCTTCGTTGTTGCACTTGTCTCGCTGAACCTCGTCATCACAAAGGGTGGAAGCTTCGGCTGGACCAGCTCAACAACACTTGGTCTGATTGGGTTGTTTGCCGCTGCTGTTGTCATCTTCTTTATTGTTGAGTTCCGCCTCAAGACAAAGGCCTTCATCGACTTCTCTCTCTTCAAGAACATGCCTTACAGTGGTGCATCTTTCTCCAACTTCATGCTGAACGCTGTTGCCGGTACATTGATTGTTGCCAATTCCTATGTTCAGCAGGGTTTGAATTTCACACCATTCCAGACAGGCATGCTGTCTATCGGTTACCTGATCGTCATCCTCTGCATGATCCGTGTTGGTGAGAAGATTCTCCAGAAGGTTGGTGCAAGAAAGCCTATGCTCTGGGGTACCATCGTGACGGGAACGGGTGTTGCATTGATGGCGCTGACATTCCTGCCACAGACCATCTATGTTGTTGCAGTCTTCGTTGGCTACATGATGTTCGGTCTGGGTCTTGGCCTGTACGCAACACCATCAACAGATACAGCTATCTCTAACGCTCCTGCTGATCGTGTTGGTGTGGCATCAGGTATCTATAAGATGGCTAGTTCTCTGGGTGGTGCATTCGGTGTTGCGATTTCAGCTGCTGTCTATACGGCTCTGAAGGCAACTGGCGATATCCAGTTCGCTGCTGCGATAGGTCTCTGGGTCAATGTTGGCTTCTGTGTCCTGTCTGTCTTATCGATCTTCTTCATGGTTCCGAAGAATGCGGGCATGAATCGATAACACTGACTTTCTGATTACTGGCCGGGTTGGCGAAAGCTGACCCGGCTTTTTTATTTTATCGTGCCTTATTTTATTACTTACGCACAGTTTGACCGCTCTTTTCTCTATGATTTTTGCAGACATGTTACATTTTTGGAAAAATGTAATAGGTCTTTTGGCTTAGGCCATTTATCGTTGTTAAACGGATAATCCGTTGAATTATAAGAGAATAGTAAAATTATCCCAACAAAGACAGGCCAAAATGTCGCAGATCACGTGAGGTGACGCACGATCATGTCCTTGAAGAGGTTTGATTATTGAGTCAAAGAACCAGCGATCATGCGGCAGTTGTGTCGCTTAACTCAAGAGGTCAATACCATGGCACGTCGTAAAATTGCACTTATTGGAGCAGGCCAGATCGGTGGCACACTGGCTCATTTGATTGGTTTGAAAGAGTTGGGCGATGTTGTTTTGTTCGATATCGCTGATGGCGTGCCGCAGGGCAAAGGCCTTGATATCGCCGAATCTGCACCGGTTGATGGCTTCGATGCCAACTTCAAAGGCTCAAGTGATTATGCTGCTATCAAGGGCGCAGACGTTATTATCGTAACAGCCGGTGTTCCGCGTAAGCCTGGCATGAGCCGCGACGATCTCGTCGGTATCAATCTTAAAGTTATGGAAAGCGTTGGCGCTGGCATCAAGCAGTATGCACCTGATGCTTTTGTTATCTGCATCACCAACCCGCTTGATGCGATGGTTTGGGCGCTGCAGAAGTTTGCCAACCTGAAGCCAAACAAGATTGTGGGTATGGCAGGCGTTCTCGACTCAGCACGTTTCCGCCACTTCCTGACAGAAGAATTCGGCGTATCTGCAAAGGATGTCAGCGCGTTTGTTCTTGGTGGTCACGGCGATGACATGGTGCCGCTGGTTCGCTATTCGACAGTTGCAGGTATTCCACTGCCTGATCTGGTCGACATGGGCTGGACAACCAAAGAAAAGATCGACGCAATTGTTGAGCGCACCCGTAAGGGCGGTGGCGAGATCGTCAACCTGCTCAAGACTGGTTCTGCCTTCTATGCACCCGCTGCTTCAGCCGTCTCAATGGCAGAAGCTTATCTGAAAGATCAGAAGCGCGTTCTACCATGTGCTGCTCACCTGAGTGGTGAGTATGGCGTGAAAGACATGTTCGTTGGCGTGCCAGTCGTTATCGGTGCCAAGGGTGTCGAGCGTATCGTCGAGGTTAAGTTCAACGCAGAAGAGAAGGACATGTTCGCCAAGTCTCTCGCATCCGTTGAAGGTCTGATCCACGCCTGTAAGGAAATTAACCCGGCTTTGAAATAAGTTTTTAAGGGGGAAGGCTTAATACCTTCCCTTAAATTCCTACCGGAAGATTTGAAGTTGTAAGAAGGGGACGACCCAATATGAATATACATGAATATCAGGCTAAAGCCCTGTTGAAGGAATTTGGGGCTCCGGTTTCAGCCGGTGTGCCAATTTTCTCCGCAGATGAGGCAGAAGCTGCCGCTAACAAGCTCGGAGGTCCCCTTTGGGTTGTAAAGTCGCAGATCCACGCTGGTGGTCGCGGTAAGGGCAAGTTCAAGGAAGCTGCTGCTGGCGAAAAGGGCGGTGTCCGTCTTGCCAAGTCAATTGACGAAGTAAAGCAGTTTGCCAAGGAAATGCTCGGCAATACGCTCGTTACAGTCCAGACCGGCCCGGCCGGTAAGCAGGTTAACCGTCTCTATATTGAAGATGGTTCTGATATCGAGGCCGAATTTTATCTGTCCATGCTGGTTGATCGTGAAACCAGCCGCATTGCTTTTGTCGTCTCGACAGAAGGCGGAATGGACATTGAAGAAGTTGCTCATTCAACACCTGAGAAGATTGTGTCTTTCTCCGTCGATCCGGCAACAGGCATTATGCCTCTGCATGGCCGTCGCGTTGCTGAAGCTCTTGGGCTCAAGGGTGATCTGGCAAAGCAGGCTGTTGCACTGACGGCTAAGCTCTATGCTGCCTTTGTCGCCAAAGACATGGAAATGCTTGAGATCAATCCTCTGATCGTCACAAAAGATCAGAACCTGAAGTGCCTTGATGCCAAGGTCTCGTTCGATTCCAACTCTCTCTACCGTCACCCGGATGTCATGGAACTGCGTGACCTGACGGAAGAAGACGAGAAGGAAATCGAAGCTTCAAAATATGATCTCGCCTATATTGCACTTGATGGCACAATCGGCTGCATGGTCAATGGTGCGGGCCTGGCTATGGCAACCCTCGATATCATCAAGCTTTATGGCGAAGAGCCAGCAAACTTCCTCGACGTTGGCGGTGGTGCTTCCGAAGAGAAAGTGACAGCCGCTTTCAAGATCATCACAGCTGATCCGAATGTGAAGGGTATTCTCGTCAACATCTTCGGCGGCATCATGAAGTGTGATGTTATCGCTCGTGGTGTGATTGCAGCCGTTAAGGCTGTTGGTCTTCAGGTTCCACTCGTGGTTCGCCTTGAAGGTACTAATGTTGAAGAGGGTAAGCAGATTATCCGTGATTCCGGCCTGAATGTTATTCCGGCTGATGATCTCGATGATGCCGCCCAGAAGATTGTCGCTGCCGTTCGCGGTGGAAAGTAAGAGGTAGGCTGATGTCCATTCTGATTGATAAAAACACCAAGGTCATCTGTCAGGGCTTCACCGGCAAGAACGGGACCTTCCATTCCGAACAGGCAATTGCCTATGGTACACAGATGGTTGGTGGCGTATCTCCGGGTAAAGGTGGGTCAACTCATCTTGGCCTGCCGGTTTTTGAGAGCGTGTTTGAAGCTCGCGATAAAACAGGTGCTGATGCATCCGTTATCTATGTTCCACCTCCAGGTGCTGCTGATGCAATCTGTGAAGCGATTGAAGCTGAGATTCCGCTGATCGTCTGTATCACAGAAGGTATTCCGGTTCTTGATATGGTTCGCGTAAAGCGCGCTCTTGCAGGTTCCAAGTCCCGTCTGATTGGGCCAAACTGCCCGGGTGTTATGACGGCTGGCGAATGCAAGATCGGCATTATGCCGGGCAATATCTTCCGCTCAGGTTCTGTCGGCATCATCTCCCGTTCAGGTACGCTGACCTATGAAGCTGTTTACCAGACATCGATGGAAGGCCTTGGCCAGACAACCGCTGTCGGTATCGGTGGTGACCCTGTTAAGGGTACCGAGTTTATCGAGATTCTCGACATGTTCCTGTCCGATCCAAAGACAGAATCAATTGTCATGATCGGTGAAATCGGTGGTTCAGCTGAAGAAGACGCAGCTGAGTTCATTGCCCGTGAAGCCAAGAAGGGTCGCAAGAAGCCAATGGTTGGCTTTATTGCGGGTCGTACAGCTCCTCCGGGCCGCCGTATGGGTCACGCAGGCGCCATCATTTCTGGTGGTAAGGGCGGTGCCGAAGATAAGATCAAGGCGATGGAAGCAGCCGGTATTAAGGTTTCTCCGTCTCCGGCTCGTATCGGCAAGACTCTGGTAGAGGTTCTGAAGGGCTGAGGCTCTTCTATTGAGATAAAAAATCTGGCCGATTACGATCGGCCGGTTTCCAAGCAAAGTCCAGGAACAACCTGAGACATTGCGGCTGAAATTCAATGACCCGCCGTTTCCGCCTTTCGGGAAGCGGGAGGAGAGTAAAGATGTCGCGCCAGGATGAGAATAAGGCATTTGCGCAAACGGCATTTCTGTATGGTGCCAATGCCAGCTATCTCGAAGATGCCTATGCCCGTTACCAGCAGAATCCATCATCAGTTGATGATGAGTGGCAGGAATTTTTTAAAGCCCTGAAAGATGATAGTGGCCTTGCCGTTCGCAATGCTCAGGGTGCTTCCTGGCAGCAGGCGAACTGGCCTGTGACAGCTAACGATGAGCTGACAGCAGCCCTTGGTGGCGGCTGGCAGGAAATGCAGAAAGCCGTTAGCGACAAGATCAAGAGCAAGTCTCAGGAAAAGGGCGTTGAGGTTGCGGATTCTAATGTCCAGCAGGCAACGCTTGATTCCATGCATGCCCTGATGATGATCCGCGCTTACCGCATGCGTGGCCATCTTCACGCCAATCTTGATCCGCTCAATCTGGCGACACCACCTGACGAAGGTGAACTGCATCCGTCAAATTATGGCTTCACTGAAGCTGACTATGACCGCAAAATCTTCCTAGATCACGTTCTGGGTATGGAGTTCGGCACTGTTCGCGATATCGTCGCTATTTTGCAGCGTACATATTGTCAGACCCTTGGCGTTGAATTCATGCATATCTCTGATCCGGTCGAAAAGGCCTGGATTCAGGAGCGTATTGAAGGTCCAAACAAGGAAATCGAATTTACTGATAATGGCAAGAAGGCCATTCTCAACAAGCTGATCGAAGCTGAAGGCTTTGAGAAGTTTCTTGATCTGAAGTACACCGGTACAAAGCGTTTCGGCCTTGATGGCGGTGAAGCCATGATCCCGGCACTTGAGCAGATCATCAAGCGTGGCGGTGCTCTGGGTACAGAGGAAATCGTTCTCGGTATGGCCCACCGCGGCCGTCTGAACGTGTTGTCTCAGGTGATGGGCAAGCCACACCGTGCGATCTTCAATGAGTTCAAGGGCGGTTCATTTGCACCTGATGAAGTTGAAGGGTCCGGTGACGTGAAGTACCACCTTGGTGCTTCCAGTGATCGTGCTTTTGATGGCAATAACGTTCACCTGTCACTGACAGCTAACCCATCTCACCTTGAGATTGTTGATCCGGTTGTTCTTGGCAAAACCCGGGCCAAGCAGGATCAGCATGGTTGCCAGCCAGAGCAGCGTACGGCTGTCATGCCTCTGCTGATCCATGGTGATGCAGCTTTCGCAGGTCAGGGTGTGGTCGCGGAATGTCTGGGCCTTTCAGGTTTGCGTGGTCACCGTACAGGTGGCTCACTTCACTTCATCATCAATAACCAGATCGGCTTTACAACTGATCCGCGGTTCTCCCGTTCTTCGCCTTATCCGTCAGATGTGGCCAAGATGGTTGAAGCCCCGATCTTCCATTGTAATGGTGATGATCCGGAAGCTGTGACTTACGCAGCCAAGGTTGCAACAGAATATCGCCAGCGCTTCCAGAAGCCTGTTGTGGTTGATATGTTCTGCTACCGTCGCTTTGGTCATAACGAAGGTGACGAGCCGGCATTTACCCAGCCATTGATGTATCGTCGCATTCGCAACCATCCATCAACACTGGAACTTTACAGCAAGCGTCTGATTGAAGAAGGGCTGGTTACTGAGGCTGAGGTTACTGAGGCCAAAGAACAATTCCGTGCCAAGCTTGAAGCTGAGTTTGAAGCAGCTCAGACCTATAAGCCAAATAAAGCTGACTGGCTTGATGGCCGTTGGGCAGGTCTTAAGGCTGTTCGTGAAGATGCCAATGATCCACGGCGTGGCCTGACTGGTGTTGCTGTTGATACACTGCGGGATATTGGCCGCAAGATCACGGAAGTTCCAGAAGGCTTCAACGTTCACCGTACCATCCAGCGCTTCCTTGATAACCGCAAGAAGATGATGGAAAGCGGAGAGGGTATCGACTGGGCCATGGGCGAAGCTTTGGCTTTTGGCTCTCTGGTTGCAGAAGGAAACCCGGTTCGTCTGTCCGGTCAGGATTGTGAACGCGGAACCTTTTCTCAGCGCCATACTGTTCTGACCGATCAGGAAAATGAAGAGCGTTACACACCGCTCAACCATATCAGTCCTGATCAGTCCCGTTATGAAGTCATTAATTCAATGCTTTCTGAAGAAGCCGTTCTTGGTTTTGAATACGGCTACTCACTGGCTGAACCAAATACCCTGACCTGCTGGGAAGCACAGTTCGGTGACTTCGCTAACGGGGCTCAGGTGGTCTTTGACCAGTTTATCTCTGCTGGTGAACGTAAGTGGCTGCGTATGTCTGGTCTCGTTTGCCTTCTGCCGCACGGTTATGAAGGGCAGGGCCCAGAGCACTCTTCCGCTCGTCTGGAACGTTATCTTCAGATGTGTGCTGAAGATAATATGCAGGTAGCAAACTGCACGACGCCAGCAAACTACTTCCATATTCTGCGCCGTCAGGTGAAACGCGACTTCCGTAAGCCGCTGGTTCTGATGACACCGAAGTCGCTGTTACGTCATAAGCGTGCAGTTTCGACCCTTGCAGATATGGCTGAGGGCACATCCTTCCACCGTGTTCTGCGCGATGATGCAGAGACAGGTCGTGAGACGACAACCAAACTGGTTCGTGATGACAAGATCAGTCGCGTCATCATCTGCTCCGGTAAGGTTTATTATGACCTGCTGGAAGACCGTGAAAAGCGTGGCATTAATGATATTTATATCCTGCGTGCCGAGCAGCTTTATCCGTTCCCGGTTAAGTCGATCACCAATGAGCTCTCCCGCTTCAAGAAGGCCGATGTTGTCTGGTGTCAGGAAGAACCTAAGAACATGGGTTCATGGACATTCGTAGAGCCTTATCTGGAATGGGCAATCAAGACAGCTGGCATGAAAGTTGATCGTCCACGTTATGTTGGCCGTTCAGCATCTGCCGCCACTGCAACGGGCTTGATGTCCAAGCATCTTCAACAGCTGCAGGCATTCCTCGACGAGGCGTTCACTGTTTAATCGCAGGGCGTTATCGCCCTGCTTTTCGCGTTTAGTAAAAAGTGAGCCAGACTCACTGAAACATGGCAGTAGGTAATTATGGCTATTGAAATTCGTGTGCCGACCCTCGGCGAATCCGTAAGTGAAGCAACCGTTGGTAAGTGGTTCAAGAAACCGGGTGATCTGGTGAAGGCTGATGAGCCAATTGTTGAGCTTGAAACCGATAAGGTCACATTGGAAGTAAACGCCCCGGCTGCTGGTATTCTTGGTGATATCGTAGCCAAAGACGGTGATACGGTTGAGCCGGGTGCTCTGCTTGGCTCTCTGCAGGAAGGTGGCGCCGCTAGCGCTTCGGCTGCTCCTGCCGCTTCTGCACCGGCTCCAGCTCCTACTGCTCCAGCCACTGCCCCGACACCTGCTCCTGCAGCAGACAAGAATAACGGCCCTGCCGTTAATCGTATTGCGGCTGAGACAGGCATTAATCCAGCTGCTGTTGCCGGTTCTGGTAAAGATGGCCGTGTCACGAAGGGCGATATGCTGACAACACTGGTTGGCGGTGGTGCTCCGGTATCGGTTGCTCCTGTACAGGTCCGCGCCCCATCTGCTCTCGATGATGCATCGCGTGAAGAACGCGTTCGTATGACCAAGCTGCGTCAGACAATTGCCCGTCGTCTGAAGGATGCCCAGAATACGGCAGCCATGCTCACAACATTCAATGATGTTGATATGAGCGCAGTCATGAACCTTCGCGCTGAATACAAAACCGTTTTTGAAAAGAAGTACGGTACAAAGCTTGGCTTCATGGGCCTTTTCGTCAAGGCCTGTGTACAGGCTCTGAAGGATGTCCCGGCTGTTAATGCCGAGATTGATGGTCAGGATCTCATCTACAAGAACTACTACCACCTCGGTATTGCTGTCGGTACGGAGAAGGGTCTGGTTGTTCCGGTTGTGCGCGATGCTGATCAGCTCTCGGTTGCCGGTATTGAGCAGAAGATTGCAGACTTTGGTAAGCGGGCCCGTGATGGTCAGCTGAAGATCGACGAAATGCAGGGTGGTACATTCACCATTACCAATGGTGGTATCTACGGCTCCCTGATGTCGACACCGATCCTGAATGCTCCGCAGTCCGGTATTCTCGGCATGCACCGCATTGAAGAGCGCCCGGTTGTCCGGAACGGTCAGATTGTTATCCGTCCGATGATGTATCTGGCTCTGTCATACGATCACCGTATTGTTGATGGTAAGGAAGCTGTGACATTCCTTGTTCGCATCAAGGAAGCTCTGGAAGATCCAGCACGTCTGGTTCTTGAACTCTGATTTAGCCATGTGCTCTTAGTGAGCGTGTGATCTTGAGGGGAAGGAAACTTCCCCTTCTTCTTCTGATTTTGATTTTTGAAAGGGCCACCAATCATGTCTTATGATCTCGTTGTCATCGGAACAGGGCCTGGCGGTTATGTTTGCGCTATTCGTGCAGCTCAGCTTGGGCTCAAGACCGCCGTTGTTGAAAAGCGCAGTACCTTTGGCGGCACATGCCTGAATGTCGGCTGCATTCCTTCCAAAGCATTGCTGCATGCCTCTCATGCCTATGAAGAAGCTGCTGAAAAATTTGCAGGCTACGGTATCTCCACCGGCCCGCTTTCTGTCGATGTCAAGAAGCTTCAGGCCTACAAGGCTGAGGGCATTGATGGCAACGTCAAGGGTGTCGAGTATCTTCTGAAGAAGAATAAGATCGATACCTTCCATGGCGTTGGTCGTATTGCAGCCGTTGGCCAGATTGAAATCACATCTGATGATGGCAAGAACCAGATGATTGGTGCGAAGAACGTTGTTATTGCAACGGGTTCTGACGTTGCCCGTCTGCCAGGTATTGAGCTTGATGAGAAGGTTGTCGTCTCTTCAACCGGTGCACTCGATTTGCCAAAAGTGCCGAAGAAGATGGTCGTTATCGGGGCTGGTGTTATTGGTCTTGAAATCGGCTCAGTCTGGCGCCGTCTCGGTGCTGAAGTCGTTGTTGTCGAATTCCTTGATCGTATTCTGCCGGGTATGGATGGTGAAGTTTCCAAGAACTTCCAGCGTATCCTGTCCAAGCAGGGTATGACCTTCAAGCTGGCAACAAAGGTGACCAAGGTTGAAAACAATGGCAAATCTGCCAAGATTACCATGGAACCGGTTGCAGGTGGTGATGCTGAAACCCTGGACGCTGATGTCGTTCTGGTTGCGACAGGTCGTATTCCTTATACAGCTGGGCTTGGCCTTGAGGATGTTGGTGTTCAGAAAGACGATCGCGGTCGTATTCTGACCGATGCACGTTTCTCAACGAATGTGACAGGCATCTATGCTATTGGTGACGTGATTGCCGGCCCAATGCTTGCTCACAAGGCTGAGGATGAAGGCGTAGCTGTTGCTGAAATTATTGCCGGCAAGCATGGACACGTTAACTACGACGTCATTCCAGGCGTTGTGTATACGGCTCCAGAAGTTGCCTCTGTCGGTAAAACCGAAGAAGAGCTGAAGGCTGCAGGTGTCAGCTATAATGTTGGCAAGTTCCCCTTCACAGCCAATGGTCGTGCCAAGGTGAACCAGACAACAGATGGCTTCGTTAAAATTCTGGCTGACAGCACAACAGATCGTGTGCTGGGTGTTCATATCATTGGTGCGAATGCCGGTGAGCTGATCCATGAAGCTGTTATTGCGATGGAATTTAGCGCATCCTCTGAAGATATTGCCCGCAGCTGCCATGCTCACCCGACTTTATCGGAAGCAGTTAAGGAAGCTGCGCTTTCAGTTGAGAAGCGTGCAATTCATATGTGATTTATGCTCGATATAACATTAGAAACACCATCCTTCGGGATGGTGTTTTGGTTTCATTCAAAAGCTTTAAAGAAAATTTTTATTTACTTCTTTGTTGGAAATAATTACTACCGCCAGATCAACAAAGGGGAATGAAATGAAATCCATTCATTTACTGGTACTTATGCTAGCCGCGACACTTGCCGGATGTGCATCCAGCGGTAATGAAGCCATCCGTGGCGAAACAGTTCATACGCTTGATAGCAAAATAGTTAAAGGTAGAACCACAAAAGCAGATGTCCGCGCGCAGATCGGAGATCCTTCTTCTGTTAGCTTTACCGATGCAGGTAATGAAATTTGGACTTATACTCATGAAGTTGCGACAGCTAAAGTTGAGAACTTTGTGCCTGTCGTCAATTACTTTACACGGGGTGCCGATGTGAAATCGAAAAGTGTCGTTATCCTTTTTGACAGTCGTGGCGTTGTTAAGAATTATACATTAAGTGATGCTCAGAATGAGCGGCGCTGGGGCGTTGGGGCGAATTAAATCGCATCTAGATACACTCAATTATTTTACTAAGAATGCCACCTGTTTGGGTGGCATTTTTCATGCCGGGTAATGTTTTAAATTTTAGGTGTCTCTTAATTTAAAAATTTCTCACATCATGTGCACAGTATAAAATAAATAGATTATTTCGCAGCGCGCGGATGGGCTGATTCAAAGGCGCTCATCAGGCGGGCGGCGTCTACTTTTGTGTAGAGCTGTGTTGTCGATAAAGATGCGTGGCCCAGTAGTTCCTGAATGCCACGTAAGTCGCCACCACGTGATAACAGATGGGTTGCAAAAGAATGACGTAAGGCGTGAGGGGTTGCGCTTTCAGGTAGCCCCAAAGCCCCGCGCATTCTTTGCACTGCAAGCTGGATAATCCTTGGAGAGAGTGCGCCGCCGCGTGCCCCGACAAAAAGAGGACCAGTTGGGCTGAGTGTATAGGGGCAGCTCTCAAGATAGCTTTCAATAGCCTTCTGGACTGTCGGAATGACAGGAACGCTTCGTGTCTTACCGCCTTTTCCAATAACCGTAATGGTGTCTATCTTCCCGATAGGTGCATCCTGTCGTTTGATCTGTAAGGCCTCGGAAATACGTAGACCAGAACCATACAACAGGCTGAGAACGGCGGCGTCTCTTGCCAGAATCCATTGTTCCCGTTCTTCTCCTGCTCTCAGCTCTGTTTCTGTCATAGCCTTGGCAGTCTGAGGGGCAAGGGGGCGGGGTAGGTTTTGTGGGGTTTTCGGACTTGAAATTGCAGAGAACGCGGAGGCAATGCCGTGCCCCTCTCGCTCGGCAAAGCGGGCGAATGACCGTAGAGCTGCCAGCTGGCGCATGATGGAGCGGCTTTGAATATCGCCCTTACGGCGGTCTGCAAGGAAGGCACGAATATCAAGGGGCTTTAAATTGATAAAGCCTTCAATTGTAATTTCTTCGCCCAGATGTGCGCATAAAAACCCTAAAAACTGCCTGAGATCACGGGCATAAGCCTCAATTGTTTTTGGTGACAGGCGTCTTTGCTTGCCTAAAAGCTGCAACCAGTTATAGGCAAGATTCTGAATCGCACGGTTACCCGGCATGAAAGCCAGTGTTTCATAGTGATTTTCAGCTTTTTCTATACCTTTTGACATGGCTCTCGCTTACGAAAAAACAGGTCTTGCTTGTTAAAACAACAGAACTTGGATTGATATTGTTGCACCATTTGGTTGAATAAGTACGAATGAAACAGATAATCGCCGAGATTCTTATGCCCCTCGCGCTCGACAAGCCATACAGCTATGTCGTGCCTGCGCATATTTCTCTGGCGGAAGGTGATGTTGTGCTCGCCCCGCTTGGCGTGCGTGAGACATTCGGTGTGGTCTGGCGTCTGTTTGAAGGTGACCCGGCCAAACTGAAACCCATTTCCAAACGTGTTGATGCTCCGAATTTTTCTGAGAATTTACGGAAGTTTCTCGACTGGATAGCATGGTACACACTTGCACCACGAGGCTCCTGTCTGGCGCTTGCATTACGGCCACCAGAACTTGATCGCGTTGATAATATCCGTTTAGGCGTTCGTCTGGCTGGTCCTCCGCCTGCGCGTATGACGGCTGCGCGGCAACGTGTGCTTGAAGCTGCAGAGGGTGGCATGCTTCATACAAAGCGTGCCCTTGCAGATATGGCTGCCGTCTCAACGAGTGTGATTGATGGGCTGATTGATGAAGGAACACTGGAGACTCTAGCAATGGCGCCGCCGCCTATTGCTGATGAGCCAAAGCCTGATTTTGCTGTTCCTGAGCTGTCACCTGAACAGAAAAAAGCTGCAGATTATCTGAGGGCCGAAGTCACTAAAGCCAAGGCAAGTGTTACGCTTCTGGAAGGTGTGACGGGTTCGGGAAAAACGGAAGTTTATTTTGAGGCAGTTGCGGAAGCGATTGCACGCGGAAAGCAGACATTGATTTTACTGCCGGAAATTGCGCTGACGGCGCAATTTCTTGATCGGTTTTCCCGTCGCTTTGGGGTGCGTCCTTCAACATGGCACTCTGGTGTTGGTGGGCGTAAACGTGAACGCCTATATGCGGCGACTGCATCGGGAGAGGCGAGGGTTATAGCGGGTGCCCGCTCCGCACTTTTCCTGCCCTTCAAGGAACTTGGCCTGATTGTTGTCGACGAAGAGCACGAAGCCGCCTATAAGCAGGAAGATGGCGTCCATTATCACGCCCGTGATATGGCAGTTGTGCGCGGACGTATTGAACAATGCCCGGTCATTCTGGCATCTGCGACACCTTCAATTGAAACCCGGGTTAATGCAGAGCGTGGTCGCTATGGACGCGTTCATCTTCCAGAGCGGTTTGGTGGACGTATTCTTCCTAAAATTACACCGATAGATTTACGGAAAAACCAGCCACTTGCTGGCAGGTGGCTTTCGGAACCATTGCTCAATGCGATCAGGGAAACGGTTGCCGCTGGTGAGCAGGCGCTTCTGTTCCTCAATAGACGAGGTTACGCGCCTTTAACGTTATGTCGTTCATGCGGGCATCGATATGAATGTCCAAATTGCTCGACATGGCTTGTTGAACATAAATATCGCCGGGCATTGGTATGTCATCATTGCGGTCATGTGGAGCGCCGACCGGATAATTGTATTGAATGCGGTACTGTCGATTCTCTGACGTCTTGCGGGCCAGGGGTTGAGCGGATTGCTGAGGAAGTTGCGGAAATTTTCCCTGATGTCCGTCGAATCGTATTGTCTTCTGACATGCCGGGCGGGACTGAACGTATGCGTCAGGAGCTCGAGGCCGTAGCGGCAGGAGAGTTCCCGATTGTTATCGGGACGCAGCTGGTTGCCAAAGGTCATAATTTCCCGGGAATGACACTGGTCGGAGTTATTGACGCAGATGTTGGCCTGACATCTGGTGATCCCCGGGCATCTGAGCGTACATTCCAATTGTTGCAACAGGTTACCGGCCGTGCTGGCCGTGGTGAGCGGGCAGGACGTGCTCTGGTGCAGACTTATCAGCCGGAGCATCCTGTTATCTCTGCTTTGATTTCAGGAGATGCTGACCGTTTTTATCGGGAAGAATCGCGGGTTCGGGAATATGCCGTATTACCCCCATTCGGGCGGCTGGCTGCGTTGATTGTTACAGCCCGTGAGCGGGAAGCAGCTGAAGCTCACGCACGTTTATTAGCACGTTCCTCTCAGCCTCCCGCTGGGGTGATGGTGCTTGGGCCAGCTGAGGCTCCATTGTTTCAGCTGCGGGGGCGCTACCGCTATCGACTGTTGGTAAAAACCGAACGGGCAGTCCAGATACAGGCATACCTTCGTGAGTGGATTGAGCGCACGGAGAAGCCAAAAGGAAATGTAAGGGTTACCATTGATATTGACCCTCAAAGTTTCTTTTGATGCTGATCTGTCTATTAAGTTTTCTGGCTGACTTATCCAAAGGCCGGATGAAATCTCGTTGGTCAAAAGGCAGACTTTCGTCGAGCATATGGATAGTAAAAATAATTACTTACAATGCAGTACTAACATTGTTGAGGCTCGTCATCATAGAAGGAAGTAAGTCACCAAAAGAACTCGAAATCATAGGGAATTCTTATGTTTTCAACGTGTCCAATAATGGATTTTAGGACATTTTGTATCATTATTTATGCTGCTTCTTATGGTTGTTTTGATGCGTAAAAATGACATTGATAGCCAGCTGAAAATGAAAGATATGAATTTTCACTGTGTGACTCGCCTTGCGCCTTGGTCAATCACATGCTAACTCGGTCACGCTTTCAAGCAGATGCTGGTCTATCAGCGCTGCGTTAACCCATATCATCTGATGATTGCCTTTGGTCTCCAAAGAAATTCTGATGATTTTTAAAGACTGTGAGAGATATTCGGTGGCTCAACACGGTTCAGATACGGGATCAATCATTGCCACAGTGGCTGGGCGCTATGCCTTGGCGCTTTTTCAGCTTGCGCAGGAAACCAAGTCAGTTGACAAAATTGAAGCGGAATTGAACCGCTTTGATGGTTTCATGCAGGAAAGCGAAGATTTGAGGCGATTGGTCCGCAGCCCGGTTTTCACGGCTGAGCAGCAGGAAAAAGCGATCGGCGCTATTCTTGATAAAGCCAAGATGAAAGGCGACGCTGCAAACTTCATTCGTCTGGTTGCACGAAAAGGCCGCCTTTTCACACTGCCGGATGTCTTCAAGATTTATCGCGATCTGGTTATGACCAGCAAGGGCATTGTCCGGGCTGAGGTTGCAATGGCTGAAGAGCCTTCTGCAAAGACACTCGCCTCAATCAAGGCCGCGCTTAAAGAAACGGCGAAAGCCGATGTTGAAGTCGATCTCAAAATCGACCCCAACCTTATTGGTGGGCTCATCGTCAAGATGGGCAGCCGCATGGTGGACGCTTCTGTCCGCACTAAACTCAATTCCATTCGTCTTGCGATGAAAGAGGTCCGCTGATGGACATTCGTGCCGCTGAAATTTCTTCAATTCTTAAAGAGCAGATCAAGGGTTTCGGTTCTGAAGCCGAAGTAACCGAGGTCGGTCAGGTTCTCTCAATTGGTGACGGTATCGCCCGTTGCTACGGCCTTGATAAGGTCGAGGCCGGTGAAATGGTCGAATTCGAGAGCGGTGTCCGCGGTATGGCCCTTAACCTCGAACTCGATAACGTCGGTGTCGTCGTGTTCGGTTCTGACCGTGAAATTCAGGAAGGTCAGACCGTTAAGCGTACTGGTTCCATCGTGGACGTTCCGGTTGGCAAGGCTCTGCTCGGTCGTGTTGTTGACGCTCTTGGTAATCCAATTGACGGCAAAGGCCCGATCAAGACAAAAGAACGTCGTCGCGTTGACGTTAAGGCCCCTGGCATTATCCCGCGTAAGTCGGTTCATGAGCCAATGTCGACAGGTCTCAAGGCCATCGATGCTTTGATCCCGATTGGTCGTGGCCAGCGTGAGCTTGTCATTGGTGACCGTCAGACAGGTAAGAGTGCCATCGTTCTGGATACCATCCTGAACCAGAAGCCTCTGAACCAGGGTGATGACGAAAGCAAGAAGCTCTACTGCATCTACGTTGCTGTTGGTCAGAAGCGCTCAACCGTTGCCCAGTTCGTGAAGACACTGGAAGAAAACGGTGCTCTCGAATACTCCATCGTTATCGCTGCAACGGCTTCCGATCCTGCTCCAATGCAGTACATCGCACCATTCGCTGGCTGTGCGATGGGTGAATATTTCCGCGACAACGGCATGCATGCGGTTATCTTCTATGATGACCTTTCCAAGCAGGCTGTTGCTTATCGTCAGATGTCCCTGCTTCTTCGCCGTCCTCCAGGACGTGAAGCTTACCCAGGTGACGTTTTCTATCTGCACTCCCGTCTTCTGGAACGTGCAGCGAAGCTGAACGAAGAATATAAGTCTGGCTCCCTGACAGCTCTGCCTATTATCGAGACACAGGCGAACGACGTGTCGGCCTATATTCCGACAAACGTTATTTCGATTACCGATGGTCAGATCTTCCTTGAAACCGATCTGTTCTATCAGGGTATTCGTCCGGCTCTGAACGTTGGTCTGTCGGTTTCACGCGTGGGTTCGTCTGCTCAGACAAAAGCCATGAAGAAGGTTGCCGGTAAGATTAAGGGTGAGCTTGCCCAGTATCGCGAAATGGCTGCCTTTGCCCAGTTCGGTTCTGACCTTGATGCCACAACCCAGCGCTTGCTGAACCGTGGTTCACGTCTGACAGAGCTTCTGAAGCAGCCACAGTTTTCCCCGCTGAAGACGGAAGAACAGGTCTGTGTGATCTACGCCGGTATTAACGGTTATCTTGATCCGCTGCCACTGGATAAGGTCAGTGCTTTCGAGCAGGCTCTTCTGGGCGCTCTGCGTAGCAAGCACTCCGATATCCTCGAAGCAATCCGCACCTCCAACGATCTCTCCGACGATACAGCTGCCAAGCTGAAGACTGTCGTTGAAGATGTCGCTAAGGCATTTGCCTGATCCGGAGCCGGTTTGAGATGAGGAGCACGCAATGGCGAGCTTAAAAGACCTGCGAACCCGTATCGCTTCGGTCAAGGCCACGCAGAAAATTACCAAGGCCATGCAGATGGTTGCCGCCGCAAAACTGCGGCGTGCCCAGACTGCGGTTGAGGCTGCGCGTCCTTATGCAGAGCGTATGGAGCAGGTATTGAGCGATCTGGCTTCCGGTGTCACCGTTGGTCCTGATACGCCCCGCCTTTTGGCTGGTACTGGCTCAGACAAGACGCATCTTTTGATTATCTGCACCGCAGAACGTGGTTTATGTGGTGCATTTAACTCATCAATCGCACGTCTGGCCCGTGATCATGCTGAAAAGCTTTTGGCTGCTGGTAAAACAGTCAAGATCATTTTTGTCGGCAAGAAGGGCTATGAAGCCATGCGCCGTCAGTTCGAAAGTTATGTGGTCGAAAAATTCGACTTGCGTGCTGTCCGTCAGGTTGGTTTTGCCAATGCGGATGAAATTGCCAAGAAGGTTCTTGGCATGTTTGCTGCAGGTGAATTTGATGTCGCTACGCTTTTCTACGCCAAATTCCGGACGGTTCTGCAGCAGATTCCAACTGCCCAGCAGCTGATCCCGGCTGAGGTTCCGGCTGCCGCGGATGCGAAGCCTAAGGAAAGCAGTGGAGCGGTTTATGAGTATGAGCCAAGTGAGGCTGATATTCTGACATCGCTTTTGCCGCGTAATATTACCATCCAGATTTTTCGCGCGCTGCTTGAAAATGCAGCTTCTGAACAGGGCTCTCGCATGAGTGCCATGGATTCAGCGACACGAAATGCTGGCGAAATGATCAGAAAACAGACGATTCTCTATAACAGAACACGTCAGGCTAAGATCACCACCGAACTTGTTGAAATCATCTCGGGCGCTGAAGCGCTCTGACCAAATCTCTAGAGGGATTACCCATGGCCAAGAAAGCAACCGCTGTCGCGTCTTCCAAGACAGGTAAGGTAGGCCGCGTCACTCAGGTGATCGGTGCCGTTGTCGACGTTCAGTTCGACGGGCATCTGCCTGAGATTCTGAACGCTCTTGAAACAACAAACCAGGGCAACCGTCTGGTTCTCGAAGTTGCACAGCAGCTAGGTGAGAACACAGTTCGCTGTATTGCTATGGACGTGTCTGAAGGTCTCGTCCGTGGGCAGGAAGTCCATGATACAGGCGCTCCAATTTCTGTTCCGGTTGGTGATGAAACACTCGGCCGTATCATGAACGTGATTGGTGAGCCGGTTGACGAAGCTGGCCCGATCAAGGGTAAGACCCTTCGCGCTATTCACCAGGAAGCTCCAAGCTACGCTGAGCAGTCAACAGAAGCTCAGATTCTTGTCACCGGTATTAAGGTTGTCGATCTTCTCGCTCCTTACGCCAAGGGTGGTAAGATTGGTCTGTTCGGTGGTGCGGGCGTCGGTAAGACAGTTCTCATCATGGAGCTCATCAACAACGTTGCTAAGGCTCACGGTGGTTACTCCGTGTTCGCTGGTGTTGGTGAACGTACCCGTGAAGGTAACGACCTTTACCACGAAATGATCGAATCCAAGGTGAATGTTGATCCGAAGGAGAACAAGGGTTCTACCGCCGGTTCCAAGTGCGCACTGGTTTATGGTCAGATGAACGAACCTCCGGGAGCGCGCGCACGTGTTGCTCTGACAGGCCTGACGGTCGCTGAAAACTTCCGTGATCAGGGTCAGGACGTTCTGTTCTTCGTTGATAACATCTTCCGCTTTACTCAGGCTGGTTCTGAAGTGTCGGCGCTGCTTGGCCGTATTCCTTCTGCTGTGGGATATCAGCCAACGCTTGCAACAGACATGGGTGCTCTGCAGGAACGTATTACAACCACAACCAAGGGTTCTATTACCTCGGTTCAGGCTATTTACGTCCCAGCAGACGACTTGACCGATCCAGCTCCTGCGGCATCGTTCGCCCACCTTGATGCGACAACCGTGTTGTCCCGTGCGATCTCGGAAAAGGGTATTTACCCAGCTGTTGACCCGCTCGACTCCACATCCCGTATGCTTGACCCACGCATCGTTGGTGAAGAGCATTATCAGGTTGCCCGTCAGGTGCAGGAAACACTTCAGCGCTATAAGGGCCTGCAGGACATCATCGCCATTCTTGGTATGGATGAACTCTCCGAAGACGATAAGCTGGTTGTTGGCCGCGCACGTCGTATTGAGCGCTTCCTGTCTCAGCCATTCCACGTTGCTGAAATCTTCACAGGTTCTCCTGGCAAGCTGGTTTCACTCGAAGACACCATTAAGAGCTTCAAGGGTCTGGTCAACGGTGATTACGATCACCTGCCGGAAGCCGCGTTCTACATGGTTGGTTCCATTGAGGAAGCTATCGAGAAGGCTCAGCGTCTGGCTGCAGAAGCTGCGTAATGTAATGATGGCAGCGGATTATCCGCTGCCGCCACTTGATTTGAGGACCGCGAGCTAATGGCTACCTTGCATTTCGAACTCGTTTCGCCTGAGCGTGTGCTCTTTTCTGGCGAAGTCGACCAGGTCGTCCTCCCGGCGACCGAGGGCGAGATGACAATTCTCGCAGCTCATTCGCCTGTCATGACAGCCCTGACAACCGGCTTTCTGGTTCTGTCGACGGGTGGCAAGACAACCCGTATTCTGGTTCGTGGCGGTTTTGCTGATGTCAGCCCAAATGGCCTGACAGTTTTGGCAGAGCGTGCTTTCAACGAAGATGAGCTGAATAAGGACGTCTTCGACAAGGAAGTAGAAACTGCACGTCAGGAACTGGGTGATGCTCCGGAAGATATGAAGCATGTTGCCGAAATGGCTCTTGCTCAGCTTCTGACCATTCAGGCTGAGTTCCACTAAGTTCTACGAAATCATCTGAAAAGCCGGGTTGATAGCCCGGCTTTTTTTATTTTCTGACAGGCTGGACTGGTGTTGGCTGGTGGTTTTCATCGATGGCCACCATGATAAATGTACCATGTCCGCATTGGCGTCTGGAGCCGGTTTTCAGATCTTCGGCCTGTAAGTCAATTTCAATTGTTATGGATGTCCTGCCTGTTGCCACAATACGCGGGTTCAGTTCAACGACTTCGCCCTTTTGAAATTTGCTCTCAAAATTGACGCGTGGTGATGAGGCCATGACAATCGTTTTTCGGCAATATCTGGTTGCTGCAACGAATGCGGTTTTACCCATGGCTGCCAGTATATTGCCCCCATAGGGGCCACCAAAAGGGCTGGATTGTTCTGGAAAGACAATCTCTGAGGTCTGAAGCTCATCTGCTGGTGTCGTTACTATAGGTGCAGATAATGTGGTGATCTGCTTATGCTGCTCTTCAACAGGAACCATGTTGAAGGTTCCGCTGCCACAAAGATGACGCTTGCCTGTTAATGGGGCTTCTGCAATGAGGTCAACTTTAACATCCAAAGATTTCTGGTCTGCCCTGATCACACGGCCCGTTACTTCAATAATATCGCCGAGACGTGCGGGCGCCTTAAAACGAATATCATCGACAGCGCTCATCACCATATCAATATGTGTGTGCCGCAATGCTGAAATGAAGGCAGCTTTATTCATGTAAGCAAGCCCGTTACCGGCAAAAAGGGTTCCGTGATGGTTGGTGTCTCCGGGGAAGACAATGTCCATCAGACGGGTCAGGGCCTGTTGAGGTAAAGCGCCCTCATGCATCAGATACTCTCCTGATATCTTTGTGGTTTGATAAGTAGCTGGAGGGCTAACAAATCTACCATGAGTTGCGCCCGGTTGGTTTTATGCCTTCTTATCACGAACCGCTGCAAGCCGTTCAAGACTTTTCTCAGGCCACAGCTCACGGGTGCTATAATAGCCTTCAAAAGCTGGCGTTGTTTCAGGGAGTTTCACCCAAGGCTGTTTGGTTGAGATATAGATATGCGCACCCGGTTCGATATTCTGCGGATAATCCAAAGTACCTGTTCGAATGAAAGCGATGTGCTTGTGTGTATAGTGGCTCCATAAGGCCACCTGACAATTAGGGCACCGCGCAATTGTTTGGCTTTTACCACTCAAGGTTGGTATTTCAATTTTATTAGGAACTCCTTGTACGACTTCAAGATAATCATTCTCAATCAAGGAATTGATGACAAAAGCAGAGCCTGTTTCACGCTGGCACCAGGTGCAGTGGCAGCAGTTGGTAAAAAGTGGCGGGGCTTTCAGGCGGTAGCGTATCTGTCCGCAGCTGCAGCCACCCTCATGATATTCTGCTGATCCGTCTGTGCAGGTTATCGGCATGTCGTTCCTCATCTATTATCTTGTGCATTCTTAAGTTCAAAAGAAACGCATTTGATTGAGGTATGCAATTAAGCTTTATGCTGCATGTCTTGCTTTCGCCACGGTATGCTTTTATGCAGGTGCTGTTCCATTAGGGCGAGAAATTCCTTGCAAACAAAAACATCTGCCAATCAGGGCTCAAGAGCGCCTGTAAAATTATTTTCATATCGTCCGTATTGGGCGAAACGTTTTGGGGTTGCTCCTTTCCTGCCAATGAGCAGGGAAGAGATGAACATGCTTGGCTGGGATTCATGTGACATCATCATGATTACAGGTGATGCCTATGTGGATCACCCAAGCTTTGGCATGGCAATCATCGGACGTTTTCTTGAGGCGCAGGGTTTTCGCGTTGGTATCATTGCCCAGCCAGAATGGCACAATGCTGATGCTTTTAAGGCGTTAGGAAAACCAAATCTCTTTTTCGGTATTGCCGCCGGAAATATGGATTCCATGGTCAACCGTTATACGTCTGATCGGAAAATCCGGCATAATGACGCCTATACCCCAAATAATGAGGGTGGTAAGCGACCAGATCGCGCGAGCATTGTTTATTCGCAGCGTGCCCGTGAGGCTTATAGTGATGCCCCAATCGTACTTGGTGGCATTGAAGCTTCACTCCGCCGTACGGCTCATTATGACTATTGGTCAGATAAGGTTCGTCGGTCCATCCTTCTGGACGCTAAAGCTGATATCCTCGTTTACGGTAATGGCGAGCGTGCGATTGCTGAAATTGCCCACCGGGCTGCCAAAGGTGAAGCCGTCAAGGATATGAAGGATATCCGGGGGACTGCATTCACTCGTAAGGCCAGTGAGCCGTTACCGGAAGGCTGGCTGGAAGTTGATAGCCATGCGGCAGAACCTTCTGCGCAGACACCTGATAAAGACCGTACAGTTTTGCGCATGCCATCTTTTGAAGATGTCGTAAATGACAAGACGGCCTATGCACATGCCTCGCGACTGGTACACCGTGAAACAAACCCCGGAAATGCCCGTGCCCTTGTTCAGAAACATGGTGACAGGGATGTCTGGCTGAACCCACCACCATTTCCACTGGCAACAGATGAAATGGATGCGGTTTTCGGCCTGCCTTTTGCCCGTGTACCGCATCCCGCTTATGGCAATGCCCGTATTCCTGCCTATGAGATGATCCGCTTCTCGGTCAATATTATGCGCGGCTGCTTTGGTGGCTGTACGTTCTGCTCCATTACTGAGCATGAAGGGCGCGTCATCCAGAACCGCTCTGAACAATCCATCATTGATGAGATTGAGGCTATTCGCGATAAAACCCCCGGCTTTACAGGGACAATCTCTGATCTTGGTGGCCCAACGGCTAACATGTATCGACTGGCCTGTAAGTCACCCGATGTCCAGAAACACTGTCGAAAACCATCGTGTGTTTATCCAGATATCTGCCCGCAGCTGAATACTGACCATTCGCCGTTGACCCGTCTCTATAAACGGGCTCGTGAACTGCCGGGTATCAAGAAAATTCTGATCGCTTCAGGTCTGCGTTATGATCTGGCCGTTAAAAATCCTGAATACGTCAAGGAGCTCGCAGCCCATCACGTTGGTGGTTATCTGAAGATCGCACCTGAGCATACAGAGAGTGGCCCGCTTTCAAAAATGATGAAACCGGGTATTGGTGCTTACGACCGCTTCAAGGAGCTGTTTGCCAAAGCGACAAAAGCGGCTGGTAAAGAGCAGTATCTCATTCCGTATTTTATTGCGGCACATCCGGGTACAACGGATGAAGATATGCTCAATCTTGCGCTCTGGCTTAAGAAAAACGGCTTCAGAGCCGATCAGGTTCAGGCCTTCCTGCCAAGCCCGATGGCAACCGCAAGTGCCATGTATCATACAGGCAAGAATCCGCTAAAGAGCCTGTTTGCGGATGACAAGGAAGAGGTGTTTACGCCTAAAGGGTTGAAACAACGCCAGCTTCATAAGGCCTTCCTGCGTTATCATGATGCCGAAAACTGGCCGCTGTTGCGGGAAGCCCTGAAACGCATGGGGCGTGAAGACCTGATCGGTAATGGCAAAAATCATCTTATTCCGACATGGCAGCCTGCGGGTACAGGCAAAAGTGGCGGAGAGGGTAAACGTGTTGGTCGTAAACACGGGCAGCAACGCTTCCTGACAACCCATAATGGTTTACCAATTGTCAGAGACCGTCCTTCTTCACGGCCACTAAAGTCGAGATAAAATAATCATAAACCCCGGAAGCGATATCTTCTTCTGGGGTTTATTGTTTGCGCTCCATCAGTCGTCTGATTCATCCAGTGCCATCAGGGCAGCATTCCCACCAGCCGCGGCGGTATTGATGGTGATCGTCTGCTCAATGGTGAAACGGCTTAAGTAATGTGGGCCACCAGCCTTTGGCCCTGTGCCTGATAATCCGCTACCGCCGAAGGGCTGGGTGCCGACAACAGCACCAATAATATTCCGGTTAATATAGATATTGCCGACAGCAAGCTGTTTGCTGATATGTTCGGCAAAACCGTCAATGCGGGAATGGATACCGAGGGTTAGACCATAACCGCTTTGGGCAATATCATTGATGACATCTTTCAGCCTGTCATTCTTGAAGCGGACGACATGCAGGACTGGCCCGAATATCTCCTGTTTCAGATCTCTGACGCGTTTCAGTTCAATGATATGTGGGGCAATATAGGTTCCCTGTTTAGGTGCTTCTCCCGCATAAACCAGTTTACTGCCAGCCGTATCATGAGCAAGATAGGCTTCAATCCGGGTTTTGGCCTCCTCATCAATGATAGGGCCAATATCGGTTGCAAAGTCTCTCGGATCTCCAACTGTCAACTGTTTGGCTGCACCGATAATGAGATCAAGTACTTTGTCTGCGATGTCTTCCTGAAGGCAAAGGATGCGAAGAGCGGAGCATCTCTGTCCAGCTGAACGGAAAGCTGATGAGATGACATCATCACAGACCTGTTCAGGCAGGGCCGTTGCGTCGACGATCATCGCATTAAGGCCACCTGTCTCTGCGATGACCGGAACAATCGGCCCATCCTTTTCTGCCAATGATTGATTGATTTTACGGGCAGCCTCAACTGAACCTGTGAAAACCACACCATCAATACCCGGTTGTGCGACAAGAGCCGCGCCAATGGCACCATCTCCCGTGACCAGTTGCAGTGCCGATACGGGTACGCCTGCCTCATGCAGCAGCTTAACAGCTTCAGCCGCAATGAGAGGTGTTTGCTCTGCAGGCTTGGCAATAACCGCGTTACCCGTCACAAGAGCGGCTGCAATCTGCCCGATGAGGATGGCAAGGGGGAAGTTCCACGGTGAAATGGCTACGAAGGTACCTCTTGGCCGGATCAGCAGCCTATTACTCTCGCCTGTTGGGCTTGGCAGAAGAGTTGGCACCCCTTGAAGTTCGCAAGCCTGAGTTGCGTAGTATCTGAGAAAATCGACAGCTTCCCGAACTTCGGAAATAGCGTCGTCAATGGTTTTACCCGCTTCTGTCTGCAAGAGATGGAAGAAGCAGGCGCGTCGCTCTTCCATCAGCTCTGAGGCCGCTTTCAGTATATCCGCGCGCTTTGCAACAGGTGTTTTACTCCAGCCTGTAAAACCTTTTCGTGCAACTTCGACTGCGGCCCTGACATCCTGTACCGTACTGTTGGACACTTCACCGACAATGGTTTTTGCATCAATTGGGCTGATAACAGATACAGGCGTGGAATCTGCTATGGTCGTGTCGAGAATTGGAGCGGCTTTATACGCAACGCTTGCGCTGTTATTCAGCTGCTTATGGATTGTTTCCCGTGATGCGCGGCATCCTAACTCTATGCCAAGAGAGTTGATCCGATCTGTCCCATAAATAAATGGAGGCCGAGGTAACTTTGGATGGCGTGCATTTTCAGCCTTGCCGATGATCTCTACAGGCGATTTCAGAAGCTGAGCAACGGGAATATTGGTATCTGCTGCTGTGGCAACGAATGAAGTATTGGCCCCGTTCTCCAGAATACGTCTGACCAGATAGGCGAGCAGATCGCGGTGGGGGCCGACAGGAGCATAGGTTCGGCAGGCAACATCCGGTTTCAGTGCTTTGAGACTTTTGTACAGTGCGTCTCCCATGCCATGTAAGCGCTGGAACTCAAAACCTTTAGTGTCACCTGCAATTTCGAGAATGCTGGCAACTGTCTGGGCATTGTGGGTTGCAAATTGTGGGAAGATGGATGGGCGCAAGGACAGGAGTTTTCGGGCGCAGTGCAGGTAATGAAGGTCTGTTACAGCCTTACGGGTAAAGACCGGATAGTCTCTTAGACCACGTTCCTGCGCACGTTTAATCTCAGTATCCCAGTAGGCACCTTTCACGAGCCGAATGGTCATTGGCATTGCCAGACGGTGTGCAAGATCAGCAATGAAATCAATGACCTCACCAGCCCGTTTCTGATAGGCCTGTATGGCCAGACCAAACCCTGCCCATTCACTGCCACGAATTTCGGGAGCAGAGGCCACACGACTGATAATATCAAGTGAGATTTCGAGGCGATCAGCCTCTTCAGCATCAATGGTGAAGCCCAGATTATGATCTTTGGCCTGTTTGGCCAAAGCCACCAGACCGGGGATCATTTCATCAAGAACCCGTTTTTCACTCATGGCGGTGTAATGTGGGTGCAGGCCGGAAAGTTTAACGGATATGCCGGGGCGCGACATGTCGATGCCGGGCTGGCTTGGCCCAGCATGACGTGCAATGGCTTCAATGGCAGCTGAATAGCTTTTGAAGTAGCGCAGAGCATCATCGGCTGTGCGCGCGCCTTCACCTAACATATCGAAAGAGAAACGGAATGAACGTTCCTGTGGGCCCTGACTGCGCTTCAGCCCTTCTTCAATTGTCTGGCCGAAAACGAAATGGTTGCCCATAACCTTCATGGCCTGACGGGCTGCCGTACGGACCGTTGGCAAGCCGATGCGTTTAACCAGAGATTGCATAATGCCAGCCGGTGTTTCTCCCGGCTGGATGATTTTTGAAGAAATACCAAGTGCCCAGTTGGAGGCCGCCATCAAAATCGTTGATGAGCGGGCTTCATGATCTCCAAAATTACCTTGCCCAAGTTTATCTTCAAGCAGGCGGTCTGCCGTGTAGGAATCCGGAACACGCAGAAGTGCTTCAGCAAGCACCATGAGTGCAAGACCTTCGCGGGTTGAAAGGGAGTACTCGTGTAAGAGTTCTTCTACGCCACCAATCTTGCTGGATTGTGTGCGGATGGCCGTAATGAGTTTTTCCGAAAGTGCATTGACCCTTTGACGACCCTGCGAGGTATTTTCCGGAGCATGCTCCGCATCTGCCAGTAGAGAGCGGACAAAAGTAATGTCATCAGGAGCATAAGGAGCCTGGAAAACGGGAAAGCCAGTTTCTGGCATGATCGGTATGTCCTCCGGAAACGGAATGGTCGTGATCTGCCTCGTTTTCATAGAGGCACATTTTCACATGCCTCTATATGATAGTGCAATTTTACGCTGAAATAGATGACTTAGACTAATGATCGATGGCGAGTTTTGTGCCCAGGGCAACAAGGACGCCACCCATTGCAGCATCAAATGGTTTCCGCAGTTTCAGATAGGTGCTGCGCACATGCCCGTTTGAGAAAAGGGTTGCAAGCGTGCAGAACCAGCAGGCTGCAACAATACTGACGATTATAAGAGTTGCCCCGTATACCCAGACAGGAGCGTGCGCCGGAATGACGGTTACAAAAAGGCTGCCAAAGAAGGCGACAGACTTAGGGTTTGTCAGGTTTACAAGAAGCCCTCTGCGATAGGCCTGCAGGAATGAAAGGCTGTGTTCTTTATGAAGTGAAATCTCGGATGTTTTTTTCCGCAGGCTGAGAAAAGTCATGACACCGAGGTAAATCAGATAAGCAGCGCCGAAATATCGGATGACATCATAAAGCCAGACAAGTTTGGATAGGATGACGCCTAACCCAAAGACCGCAAGTGTCGCCCAAACAAGACAGCCTGTTGCAACACCAAGTGCTGTTGCAAGGCCTGATCTGCGATTGGAGAGTGATTGTGCGGTAACGGCAATAAAATCAGGCCCGGGGCTGATACAGGCCACCAACATAACACCGGCAAGTGTCAGTAACTGATAGGTGTAATCCATGATTTACTCTCGCCGTAGTGATAATGGGTTGTCGGTTAGTGCAGCTGCATCTGGTTGATCGATGCCCGGAATACCCTGAAAAGCATTCCATAAGCCATCAATAACGCTACGTTCAATGTCTTTTACAATGAAAACGATGCGGCTGCGGTGGTCATCACTAGGCCAGTTTGGCAGAACGGCTGGTACATGTAAAACATGTTGCACACCGTGAATGACAATCGGTTTTTCAGGGTGCTCAGCGATGCAGATCAGGCCTTTTATGCGTAGCAGGTTTGGCCCCTGCGTTGCATGCAGAAGGTCAAGGAACATCTGAAAGGATGCCTGTCTGACGGGTTTGTCACTGGTCAGGCAGAAAGCACGGATGTGGGCATCGTGACGGTTAACATCATGATGATGGTGATCGTGCTCATGATCATGCCCGTGGTGGTGAGTATGACCATGCTGGTGGCGTTCTGCTGCCTCAACAGCATCAGTTTTGAGCCACTGCTCAACATCTGAGATTTTGCCCTCAATACTGAAAAGACCATCACCAATAAGAGCTTTTGCCGGGATGATACCATTAACGGCTTCACAAAGGGTTCCAGCCGGATTGATAGCGTTAAGGCGCGAGCGCAAGTTTGAAAGTGTTTCAGTGCTATCTACAAGATCTGTTTTTGTCAGCAGGAGCTTGTCGGCAATTGCAACCTGCCGTAAGGCTTCCAGATGACTGGAAATGGTATTCTCTGCATTAACCGCATCAATGACGGTAATGACTTCAGCCACAGAATAGCGCAGTGAAAGATAGGGGTGATAAAGCACGGCATGGAGAATCGGTGCAGGATCAGCCAGACCTGTTGTTTCAATGATCACCCGCTTGAAAGGCATGATCCGGTTATTATCCCGCTTGCGCAGCAGGTCTTCCAATGTGTTGATCAGGTCGCCGCGAACACTGCAGCACAAACAACCTGCTGAAAGCAAAACCATGTTTTCATCAATGGTTTCGACAAGCAGATGGTCGAGACCAATCTCGCCGAATTCATTCATGATCACGACAGTATCGGCAAGATCAGGGTCTTGCAGCAGATAATTCAGAAGAGTTGTTTTCCCTGCTCCAAGAAAACCTGTGATGATGGAGAGTGGAATAGGAGCCGGAGCTTTCACCGGTTGGCCTTTAGGTGCTTCTTGCATGATTTAACCAGAGTGAAAATGGAGCCAGTGGTGTAAAGCTGAACCCGCCTTTACTTCGGGCGGGCCGGGGGCTTCGCGTGAACAGGTGGAATAGCAAGTTTTGTAGTTCCCTGCTTGGCCTGTGCTGTTTTCTTAGCAGGAGCAGCGCCCTTCAGTGGCTTTGCCTTGGGCTTTTTCGCAACGTCAGGCTCTTCAGGGACACTTGATGGTGTCATCCCCAGCCAGACCTTTTCAGGAATGGCTTTGGCGCGTTTGCCAAGGGTTACTTTAGCCGATGCCGAATCTGCATAGGCCATTGTGCCTGAGCCAAATGATGCTGTTGCAGCGAAACTGTCAGAATTACCATTTGTGGTAATGGCACCATCTTCATCCTCAGCCAGTGGGCCACTCTTGTCGCAAATTTGTGACCGAAGATTGGGGGGAGTGACTGAGCTTGATGCCGGTAATGAATCAAGAGATGAACTCATGAAACCACTGGATGAAAAACCTTTGTCAAACAGATAGGCGGCCTGGAGTGTTCTTTCATTGGCAGAATGTGCACCAAGGACAACTGTCAGAAGTTGCGTGTTGCCGCGTGTTGCTGTTGCAACTACATTAAACCCGGATGCGCAGATAAAACCTGTCTTCATGCCATCAGCGCCAGCATAACGGCCAATCAGGCCATTGGTGTTATACATGACACGCTTGCCATACTGGATGGCACCAATGTGGAACAGATAATTATATTCAGGGAATTCAAGGATCATTGTTCGACCCAGAATGGCCATGTCCCGTGCCGATGTCTGCTGACGGTTGTCCGGGAGGCCATGCGGGTTAACAAAACGGGTACTGTACATACCAAGCCGCTGTGCCTGCTGATTCATCATGGCAACGAAATTATCAGTTGTGCCGCCAACGCCTTCTGCAATGGTATTGGCAACATCATTGGCTGATTTGACCATAATAATCTTGAGAGCATTATCCAGACGAATATTGCTGCCGGGCTTAAACCCCATCTTTGATGGTGGCAGTTTTGCGGATGCCTGTGACACTGTCAGAAGGCTATCCATATTCAGCCTGCCATCCCGGACAGCCTTCATCGCGACATAGGCTGTCATGAGTTTGGTAATGGATGCAGGATACCAAGGATCCGTTGCCTGATCAGAATAGAGAACGCGCCCGCTATCAACGTCAATGACAATTGCTGGGTTGGCATTACTACGAATGGAAATACCCGTAAAAACCAGAACTGTTGTGAGCAATACAAAAGACCGGGAAACAAACTGTTTCAGTAACTGGGGCATTCCAAACCTTTCAGATAATAACTGTCTGGCGCTTAATCTGACAGCTGCGAGGCAACTGATGCGCCGGAATTTGGGCATAACTTTGATCCCAAATCATAAATCAGCTTATATCACAGAACGAACGTCCTGTAATTCTCTACATGTAATTTTTGGTTGTTAATGGCTTAAGGCGCTTTTGCCTTAACTGCTAAAGCATGTAGCCCGCTGGAGAAGGCTTCTGATAATACATCGTTGATCATGCGATGTATTTCAACTCTGCTCTTGCCTTTGAAGGCTTCAGATACGATATCTATACTGTAATGTGTTTCACCACCCTCACGCCAGCCGCTATGGCCTTCGTGTTTTTGGGAATCATCCGTTACAACGAGATGCTGTGGTTGAAACTTGGCTGTTAGCTTTTCTGTAATCCAGTCTTTGCGGGATTGTTTGCCTGTTGTTGGCATTCTGTTTCCTTGAGCTACATGATTGGGTGGCTAAGAGTTTGGTGTTACGTGCGCTCTGTCAAGGGCAAAAACATGGTTGGGAGATATAAATTTCCCTTGGTTTGATGAACTGAAATGAGCATAATTGTAGAATTATGAATTTGAACTCACCATTATTTGATCGCATCAGAATTAAATCGGGATCTGCGAAGACGGCCCGGAAGGATAGCGAGCCAAATTGTGAACACCCCGGGTGTTCGCAGCCAGGCTTGTATCGTGCTCCAAAGGGGCGCGGCAATGAAGGGAAGTACTGGCGTTTCTGCATGGATCACGTGCGGGAATATAATGCGACCTATAATTATTTTGATGGCATGACAGATGATGCTGTGCAGGCCTATCAGAAGAATTCTGTCATTGGCCATCGCCCGACCTGGTCGATGGGGGTTCGCAAGAATCAAAAGCCTGAAGGCCCAAATGGTGAGCAGATTGCCCGTGATTGGGAATATTTTGATCCCTTGGGTGTTCTGCGTGGCGAAAACTTTAATACCGCTCAACCGAAAAAGCCTGCAGAACCGAAAAAGAAGCGCCTGACGGCACCTGTGCGTAAAGCTCTTGATGTTATGGGGTTGGACAGCACTGCCGATGCGGCTGCAATCAAGGCACAGTACAAGCAGCTTGTGAAGCGTTTTCACCCTGATGCCAACGGCGGTGACCGATCTTTCGAAGAGCGCCTGCGGGATATCATTCGTGCTCATGATATCCTCAAGACAGCAGGAATGTGCTGATTTCTGGTGTGTCGATTTAAACCAATAAAAGAGATCACAGCCAAATTGTGAATAGCCTGTCTGTGATATATGAATAAAGATAATGCAGTCATGAACTGCGTGCGGATCATGTGGTTTTGAGAAGGGATTTTCAGATGTCGATGTCAGCCGAAGCCAGTGCAAATTTGCCGGATAAGAAGGTATTGGCCCGAAAGGTATTCGGTATCGACAGTGATATGGAAGTTCCGGCTTATTCTGTTGCGAATGAGCATGTGCCGGATATCGACCCGGATTATCTCTTTGATAAAGAGACGACACTGGCAATTCTGGCGGGTTTCACGTTTAACCGCCGTGTCATGATTTCCGGTTATCACGGAACGGGTAAATCCACGCATATTGAGCAGGTTGCCGCCCGCCTGAACTGGCCTTGTGTCCGTATTAATCTGGATAGTCATGTCTCCCGTATTGACCTCGTGGGTAAGGACGCCATCGTTTTACAGGATGGTATGCAGATCACCGAGTTCAAGGATGGTATTTTGCCCTGGGCTTTACAGAATAACATTGCACTTGTTTTTGATGAGTATGATGCCGGTCGCCCGGATGTCATGTTTGTGATCCAGCGTGTCCTTGAGCAATCCGGTCGTTTAACGCTGCTTGATCAGAAGCGGGTTATTCGACCTCATCCGGCATTCCGCCTGTTTGCGACCGCCAATACGGTTGGTCTTGGAGATACGTCCGGCCTTTATCATGGTACGCAGCAGATCAACCAAGGGCAGATGGATCGCTGGTCTATCGTAACAACCCTGAACTATCTGCCTCATGACCGGGAAGTCGAGATTATCCTGTCCAAGGCCCCGCATTTCCAGAATGATGAAGGCCGGGCTATTGTCGATAAGATGGTGCGTGTCGCTGATATGACCCGCTCAGCCTTTATAAATGGCGATTTGTCGACCGTAATGTCTCCTCGTACCGTCATCACATGGGCTGAAAACGCCGATATCTTCAAAGATGTTGGCTTTGCCTTCAGAATTACCTTCCTGAATAAGTGTGATGATCTGGAACAGGCCTTGGTTGCCGAATTCTATCAACGCTCTTTCGGTAAGGAATTGCCACAGTCAGCTGCGAATATCGCGCTCTCCTGAGATTATAAATGACCATCTCCAATCGTATTGCAGCAGGAAAACAGGAACCACCTGCCGAGCCTTTTAAAAGGGCTGTAGCTTCCTGTCTGCGCACGATGGCACAACAGCCTGATCTGGAGATTGGATATTCAGCAGAACGTGCGGCTGTTACAGGGCAGATTGTTCGTTTGCCAGAGCCCCCTCGGCAAATGAGTGCACAGGATGTGGCGGTTCTTCGAGGCTATGCTGACTCGCTGGCTTTACGCCTTGCCTGTCATGATACGGCGACACATCAGAAGCTGGCACCTGCTGATCCATTGGCCCGGGCGGTTTTTGATGCGGTTGAGCAGGCTCGTGTTGAGGCCCTTGGTACGCGTAGGCTCGCGGGAACGGCTGCCAATCTGACGGCCATGTTGGAAGATAAATATACACTCAGGAGCAAACAGCAGCCTGTTTCAACGCAGGAAGAGGCCCCGATTGAAGATGCCTTGGCTCTTTTGGTCCGGGAGCGTCTGACGGGGCAAAAACCGCCTGAAGCCGCAAATCAGATTGTTGAGCTGTGGCGCTCTTCCTTGGAACAGCAGGTTGGACAGGTTCTGGATGAGCTCGCCGGCACTGTTGAAAAGCAGAGTGATTATGGCCGTCTTGTCCGGGATATCCTGCATACCCTGAGTATTGGCGACGAACTTCTTGAAAATGACACCCGAGATGACCCTGATGAAGATCAGGAAGGGGATGAGCAGGACGAAATTTCTGATGGTGACGAAGAAGATCCCAATGAAACAACGCGCGGCGATATAGAGACACAGGAAGAAGCCGAAAACGATACGGAAGAAGGCAGTTCTGAAAGTGATGATGCTCCTCTCGGTGAAACCGAGAACGAGATGGATGTCGACAGTGCGGAAAGCCCATCCGAGAGCTGGCGCCCACCAAGCCGTGCCAACGACGTTCAGAATATCAATTACCACGTCTTCACGACTGAGTTTGACGAAACCACAACAGCTGAAGAGCTTTGTGATGCGGAAGAGCTGGAGCGGCTGCGTAGCTACCTCGATAAACAGCTCGCGCATCTGCAGGGTCTTGTCGGACGTCTGGCGAACCGTTTGCAGCGCCGTCTTCTGGCACAGCAGAACCGGTCATGGGAGTTCGACCTTGAAGAAGGCATGCTTGACCCGGCCCGGTTGACACGTGTGGTCACGGATCCGTTTCAGGCGCTTTCTTTCAAGCAGGAGCTCGATACCAATTTCCGTGATACGGTTGTGACGCTGTTGATCGATAACTCAGGCTCGATGCGTGGCCGGCCGATTACGGTTGCCGCAACCTGTGCTGATATTCTGGCGCGTACGCTTGAGCGTTGCGGTGTGAAGGTTGAGATTCTCGGATTTACAACCAAGACATGGAAGGGCGGGCACGCTCGTGAAAAATGGCTTGAAGCAGGTAAGCCATCAAATCCGGGCCGTCTGAATGACCTGCGCCATATCATATATAAGTCAGCCGATTCTCCATGGCGCCGTGCCCGAAAGAACCTCGGTCTGATGATGCGTGAAGGGTTGCTGAAAGAAAATATTGATGGCGAGGCTCTGGATTGGGCTCATCGCAGGTTATTGGCGCGTTCTGAGCAGAGACGTATTCTGATGGTTATTTCAGATGGTGCGCCGGTTGATGATTCAACACTTTCAGTCAATCCGGGCAATTATCTGGAAAAGCATCTGCGGGCGGTGATCGAAGATATTGAACTGCGCTCATCTGTTGAATTGACCGCAATCGGTATTGGTCATGATGTGACACGCTATTACCAGCGTGCCGTAACCATTGTGGATGCTGAAGAGCTTGGTGGTGTAATGATGGAAAAGCTCGCCGAGCTTTTCAGCGATACTCCCGCTGAACCCTCCCGGCGTGTGCGCAAACGCGGATATTGATGCAATCAGACTGAGCCGTTCTGAGGTCTCATTGGCTTGATGAATGTGATCAGTGCGCCGTATGGCAATATCGCAATAGCAGCCAGAATGACCTTCATCCCATAATCTGCAATTGCCAGCTGGGTCCATGGAAGAACCTGACACTGGTCAGCAATGCCTGCTGCCCCAAGTAAGCTGGAGATGGTGGCATCGGTTCCAAATAACGGGCCGCAATAGAAGGCAAACGAGAAGAAGATTGCCGTATCCAGCGCTGATGCAACGAGAGAGGCAACAAAAGGCTGAAGCCACCAGGCTCTGCGGCGCATCTTCTGGAATACAAAGATATCAAGCAGCTGTGAGAACAGAAATGCTGAGCCGGAGGCAATGGCGATGCGTGGAGTTGCCAGTACGATGGAGATCAGTACAGCAGCAACGAAGCCTACATAAACAACACGACGTGCTCCGGCAGGGCCAAAGCGGCGGTTGGAGAGATCATTGACGAGAAAAGCAAATGGGTAGCTGATTGCGCCCCATGTCAGCCATTCACCAGCCCCAATGGCGTGAATTGGATACTGAACCAGAATATTTGAAGCCAGAACGACAAGCGTCATGACAACCACTGCAAGCAGTAGCTCGCGGGTTGAAATAAAAGGCTTTGTTGTTCCTGTAGCTGTCATTTCAATTTCCGGTTACCCATATAAATGCAAAAGGGCGGCATCAGCCGCCCCATAGCATGATGTTACTGCTTTAGCCAATTAGCTGGCAGCAGCCATCTTCTTTTCAATCTCGCGCTTAAGCTGGCGTGCACCCTGAGAAAGCTCACCATCGCGAGCCTTGATCAAGAAAGCATCCAGACCACCGCGGTGCTCAACACTGCGCAGCGAAGCTGCAGCAATGCGGAAGCGCACGGAGCGCTGAAGAGTTTCAGACTGAAGCGTGACGTTGCAGAGGTTCGGCAGGAACTTCCGCTTTGTCTTGCGGTTCGAGTGGCTTACAAGGTGGCCACTAAGAACGGCTTTGCCGGTCAATTCGCAACGGCGCGACATGATCTACATCCTGTTTTCTACGAAGTCCCGCCATACATGAAAAGCCTTCAATCTATTGAAAGCGTGCAAATGGGGAGACTGCTAAAGTCTTTGAAGTCCGCTGGCTATAGGAAATATTCAGGTCCTAGTCAACAAATATCGCATAAAAACTCTCTGAATCTTCGTAAAAAAGACTCTTGCTGCTCGTAAAGTGGAAAAGTCGGTACTATCTTTAAGGGAATCACGAGAGGACCATTTGTGAAACAACCCATTAAATGGACAAGCATTTTGGCTTTAGGAGCATCTCTGGCTGCGGTCGGAGGAGCTCAGGCTGCCTCATTCAAGGTTCGATATGGCGCAAGCATTATGGGGCTGCCTGTGGGGCAACTGGATGTCTCAAGTGCCATTCATGGTTCATCCTATGAAATACAGGCCACGGGAAAACTGGTTGGTCTTGTCGGTTTGTTCGCCAGCGGTAAAGGCGGAGCAGTGGCAAATGGGTCTTTACGTTCGATTATAGGGCAAAAGAATACTCTTAATCCCGTTGCCAATTCTATTTTTCAGGCATCGGTTCGATTAGGTAAAAGCCAGAAAGTTGTCAGGATTGATACGCGTAATGGCAATGTCACCACATTAAGTATGGAACCGCCCATGGATGATAAGCCGGGTAGGGTTCAGCTGTTAACGCAACATAAGAGGGCTGTTCTTGATCCTCTGAGTGCCACCTTGATGCCAATGCGAGGTAATGAACTTTCAGAAAAAGACTGTAATCGTACAATTCCGGTTTTTGATGGTGGTTCAAGACTTGATATTGTCATGAGCTACGCGGGTATGCGTCAGGCTGATATTGGAGGATATAAGGGGCAGGTTCTGGTCTGTAATGTCCGTTATGTCCCGCTTGCAGGGCATCGCCCGGCCAGACGGATTATTCGTTACATGATGCATAATAAAGATATGTCTGTCTGGCTCGCCCCAATACAGGGAACGGGCTACATGCTGCCTCTGCGTGTTTCTGTCAGAACCGCTGCCGGTATGGCTACACTGCAGGCAGAACAGTGGAACGTTACTTCTGAGTAAATGAGAATTCAGCGTTACATATAAAAACAGCCCCTGTCAGGATATACCCTGACAGGGGCTGAATAATCTCATAAATGATGTCAGAACTTGGCTCTGAAGCCGATTGTTCCATTAAGAGCGTAGCTGCTTCCAAAGTCAGAGAAGGAAGTGCGGGCGTCTACTTCGCCGTAAAGGGAGTAGGCGTCATCATTCCAGTTGTACGACACACCGGCTCCGATGCCACCCCAGAAGCGATCTGAACGATTCCGGAAATTGACATTGGTAACCGAGACCTCTGTTCCATCAAGGAATTCATAATAGAGGTTGGCAATGCCGTATGTTTTCAGACGTCGCAGGTCACCCTGTTCTGATCTCCATTCATTCTCGCGGCTGAAGGCCACACCAAGACGTGCTGTGAGAGAGTCGCTGTCTTTCTGACGGACAACGGCACCATAAGCATCCTGGAATTTTTTAAAGTCGACAGCGTTATAAGAGAGCTGAATCTGTGGCGTCATAGTCCACTCTTCATTCAGCTTAATCTTTCTGCCTGCTTCAATGCTCAGTGCATAGCCGGTACCCTTGTTGCCGCTGACCTCTTTGCGTCCCAGAGTATCAGAGGTGATATCTGTGTCATACCACATGACCTGCGCAACACCGTCCACATAGACATCGTTGTTGCCATACCAGGTCAGTGTACCGCCCAGACCATATCCGTCTGATTTTATCTTGCCGGAACCGAAACGAGAGCGGATATCAGAATTGGCATGGACATACTGGAAGTAGACACCGCCAATCAACTTGCCTTTCTCATTTTCAGCAGCAAGGAAATCAAGACCAATCTGAGCCCGGAGCATATCCAGATCATAGTGAGCCTGAGAGGTAGACTTTGCCGGGTTGATATGGCTGGTTGAGCCTTCAAGGCGTATCCAGAGGCCACGGTCTTCTACAACATTCCCTGCCTGTTGTGATGTTGCGGTGCCAGGCTTGTTGACGGACCACATGCGGTTACCAACACGCTGTTCCAAAGTACCAAGACGGTTCATTGCCAGCAGCACCTGAGGATAGACCTCATAGATTGGTACGCCTGGCTGATAAACTGGCGTTGGTTTGGTTGGTGGGACAACAGATGGCCCTCCGGTATCAGGAAGCTTCGGGTCCGGATCTGGTGTTGGATCTGGATCAGTTGGTGGAGGATCGACCGGATCCGGCACATCGAAGACAGAGCGCAGGTACCAGTTACCATCTGACGTATTGGTAACACCATTATGGTTAAGTGAGTAGACATAGGCGCCACCAACCACAACCGGCGTTCCCTGATAGGTGTAATCACTCCGGAGAGCAAAGGCATCAGAAGGAGATGCGCCATCAATTTCAATGATCTTGATACCGTCGCCTGTTGTCAGGGCTCCAAGGCCGCCTCTGTTGTTGATGACGACGTTTGTCATACCGGCGACATCGCCTGTGATGTACAGAAGGTCGGTTAGAGAGCTGTCATCACCCAATACGGTATCAAGCATCAGTGTGCCATTCATACCGGTGTAGTTGCCTCTGATTGTCCATTTGTCACCAGCAACCGAATTACCGTCCAGCCGCATTGTGCCCGCATTGAAAACACTCGCTGCGATGGTCTGGGTAGCAGGAGAAATATCTGAATTGGTGACAGTCGATGTTGCATCAATATTCAGAACGTTCTCAACGGCCGGATTACTCATCCGGAAGAACAGAGCAGAGCTTGTCAGTGTCAGGGTACTGCCGTTGACAATGTTCATTTCCGTCCAGTTGACCAGATTGACACCTTTGCTCAGGTCGTCGAGCGTCATGGACATGTAACCTGACAAGTTATAGTTGTCGATTGTCAGCGACGCTGTGGCATTTGCATCCAGACCATTCGCGCCACCGTCCAGCCGTACCAGTTCGGAAATATCGGCTGTGCCTGTGATCAGGGCTGTATTATGACCGGTATCGACATTTGCAAAGCCCATGAAGACCGCACCGGCAATCTTACCGCCGGAAATCTCAAAGTGGTCATTGCCGGAGCCCATATAGAAACCATTGGTTGTGGTTGCTGAGCCGCCTGTTATGACAAATTTATCATTGCCGGTGCCGGCATCAAGAGAGCCAATGAACTGCCCTGATTCAATGTAAAGGGAATCATCTCCAGCGCCAGTCTCGATCCAGCCTTCAACATAAGCATTGCCCTGAATACGGACCTCATCACTTCGTGAATTTCCGTAAACTACGGTATTGTCACTGTTATGGGTGCTGTATATCTGGCCTTTGATAAGGACAAGCGAATCGGCGGCTGAGATTATAGTGACAGCACGGCCGGTATCAATAGTGGCATCAGCGCCAATATTTACGATAATGGGCTTATCTGCATAAGTTGCTCTCAGCTGATCAGCCGTAACGGTGCTTTCTCCAAGACTGGTTGTAGAAACGTTGCTGGCCCAGATAGCCTGAGACCACTCACCACCCTTGATAACAGTTGCCCCGGTTGATGTGAGAACCCCTGAAAGGTTGCCTGCTTTCGCTCTTGTTACCGTGCCCATGTCAATGGTCAGGGTACTGAAGTTGAGCGTGCCGTTCGGATTCATGAGAATGCTGGTCTGATCGCTCGCGTTAGAACCATCAATCTGCGTATGTCCTGCAACATTCAGGACACTTCCGTTCTGGACGAGTATGTAGTTAATGCTGCCAGCTGGAGTACCGTTGGACTTAGCTGTGACATTGAAAGTCAGGTTTCCATCCACATTGAATGTTGTACTGCTGAGCTGCAGAAAAGGATTTGTTGATGTCGACGTTGCCGTGACATCCATATTGCCTTTCACATCAATTGTACTGTTCAATGATTGAAGCCAGTAGGAATTACCTATTGCTGAGCTCGCAACAAAATCCACATTCTGGTTGAATGTTATTTTGGATGAATCCGCATTGAGTGCGACAGAACCAGTCGAAATATTGACGCTGTTCTGAAATGTCAGATCTGCACCACCAGTCGCTGTCGCTGTATTTGTTGAAGTTGAAGACGAAACGCAGGTTGTTGCTGTACATGTATCTGCCAATACTGCTGAAGGTATTAAAAGAGATAGTACTGCTGTTCCGGCTAACAATGTTGACTTATAAGTTTGTACTGTACGCAAAGAGCGCTTCTTGATATATCTGCCCATAGGATACCCCACTAAATATTAGAACTTTATGTTAAAAATTATTTGGATGATTTTTTTTTATTAAAATATATTTTATTTTTAAATATATCAATATTTTTTTCTTTTATATTATCTGATTATATAATTTAATTTTTTTTGTGATATGCTTTTTTCGATATGGATAGAATTTAGTTTCTTAAAGCAACTATTTTTATAAGTTTTTGTATATACTTAAATTTTCATAATATTAGAGAAGACTTTTTTCCTTGACCAAATAATCTATTTCTGATGTCTGTTTGTCTGATTTAAAATTTGGATATTGCTGGTGAAGCATCTTTTCCCTCCTGAATATATTGAGAAACTAAAAAAGAACGCTTTAGGGAATGAAAAGGGGCCTAGGCGTGGAAGACCCGTACCTGCAACAGAGCGTATTAAGGCTTCACAGAGTGGGGCAGCTGTTAATGTTGTACGCTCATTGCCGTCAGCTCTTAGGGGGCAGAATGTAACGGCTGTTCTGGGACCAACCAATACAGGTAAAACCCACCTCGCCATTGAACGGATGCTGGCCCGTGGTAGCGGAATGATCGGGCTGCCTTTGCGCCTGCTGGCCCGTGAAGTTTATCAGCGGGTTGTTGAGAAGGTTGGTGAACATAATGTTGCACTGATCACTGGTGAAGAAAAAATAAAGCCAGACCGACCGCGCTATTGGGTGTCGACGGTTGAAGCGATGCCGCGTGACCTTAAACTCGCTTTTGTCGCGATTGATGAAATTCAGTTAGCCTCAGATTTTGATCGTGGTCATGTTTTCACAGACAGGATTCTGAACCAGCGTGGAGCAGAGGAAACTCTTCTGATTGGTTCTGAAACCATGCGGCCGATTCTGGAAAAGCTCATTCCGGGCATCCAGATTACCACGCGGCCAAGATTATCCACACTTAGCTTTACGGGTGAAAAGAAGATTTCCCGCTTGCCGAGAAGGTCGGCCATTGTCGCTTTTTCAGTTGAAGAAGTTTACACGATTGCTGAGCTGATCCGCCGCCAGAGAGGTGGTGCGGCTGTGGTGCTTGGTGCTCTTTCTCCGCGTACAAGAAATGCTCAGGTCGAGCTCTATCAATCGGGAGAAGTCGATTATCTCGTTGCAACCGATGCAATCGGGATGGGGTTGAATCTCGACATTGAGCATGTGGCTTTTGCTGCAGACCGTAAATTTGATGGGTTTAAGTTTCGCAAGCTTTTTCCGGCTGAACTGGCTCAGATTGCAGGGCGCGCTGGACGATATATGCGTGATGGAACCTTCGGAACAGCAGGCCGTTGCCCGCCTTTTGAGCCTGAAATTGTTGAAGCGCTGGAAAGCCATAAATTTGATCCGGTTCAGATATTGCAATGGCGTAATCCTGATCTGGATTTCTCCAGTCTGGTCAACCTGCGTGCCTCCCTCGGCCGTTCACCGAATGAGCGCGGGCTCGTCCTTGCACCTGATAATGAAGATGTGATCGCACTGGAAAATGTTTTTCAGGAAAATGATATCCGTCAGATGGCCTCAACACCTGCTGCTGTCAAAAGACTGTGGGAAATATGTCAGGTTCCGGATTACAGAAAAGTGTCTTCACAAGGGCATGCAGACCTAATCGGAACCCTTTATCGCTTCATTATGGATGAAGAGTTTGTGCCTGAAGAGTGGTTTTCTCGTCAATTGGCCTTGGTTGATCGGACAGATGGCGATATAGATACCCTGTCGAACCGTATTGCACAGGTAAGGACATGGAGCTTCGTCGCCAATAGGCCGGACTGGTTAAAGGATCCGGAACATTGGCAGAGCGTCGCCCGTCTGGTAGAGGACAATTTATCGGATGCCTTGCATGAGAGGCTTGCTCAACGTTTTGTCGACAGACGAACAAGCTTTCTTATGCGACGCCTTAGAGAGAACACAATGCTCGAAGCGCAAATATCAACTGCTGGTGAAGTGACCGTTGAAGGTCAACACGTTGGTCATATTCATGGTTTTCAGTTCGTGCCGGAATCACTGGCCGATACGGTTGAAGCCAAAACATTGCGAAATGCTGCTGAAAAAGCTTTAGCAAGCGAGATTGAGGCCAGAGCTGAACGCTTTTCGGCTGCAGCAGATGCCTCATTGGTTATTGCTAATGATGGCACTATTCGCTGGACTGGTGAGCCGGTTGCCAAGCTGGAAGCTGGTGAAAAACTTTATGAACCGCATGTTCGTATCATTGCAGATGATCAGCTTTCCGGCCCGGCCCGTGAGAAGATTGAAATTCGCCTGCGCGCATGGCTGAAGGCTTACATCGTTCGTCTGCTTGGCCCTGCTATGCAGCTTGAAGACGCAGCAGAGCTGACAGGGATTGCCAAGGGAATTGGTTTCCAGCTTTCAGAAACACTTGGTGTTCTTGAGCGCAGTAAAGTTCTGCAGGATGTTCGCAGTCTTGATCAGGATGCCCGTGGTATTCTGCGTAAGCTTGGTGTCCGCTTTGGTGCCTATCATATTTATCTGCCTGCTCTTCTGAAGCCGGCTCCCAGAACACTGGCAACCCAGCTATGGGCTCTCAAGAACGGCGGCCTTGACCAGAAGGGTATTGACGAGATTGCACTTCTTGCAAGCTCTGGCCGGACATCTATTCCTATGGATCCGGAAATTGCTGTAGGTCTCTACCTTTCAGCAGGCTTCCGCATTTGTGGGACGAGAGCTGTTCGTGTTGATATTCTCGAACGTCTTGCTGATCTTATTCGTCCGGCGATTGCCTACCGTCCGGGTGTAACACCCGGTGAGCCACCGGCTGGTGCAGCTGATGGCAATGGCTTCGTTGTCACCGTTGCCATGACATCACTTGTTGGCTGCGCTGGTGAAGAATTCTCGTCAATTCTGAAATCCCTTGGATATACGTCCGAAACCCGTGAAGGGGCAGCGATTACAGTTGCGCTCATTCCGTCGGCTCCAATTCCGGGTGTAATAGTTCAGGCTGCTGATGCGGCTAAGGAAGAACCTGTTGCTACAGATGAAGCTCCTGTTGAACAGGCGGTTGCTGAAGATACGCCTGTTGTTGCAGAGCAGACAGAAGCAACGGCTTCCGAGGCTGCAGATGCTTCCGCTGAAGTTCCGGCTGAGCCTGCTACGATTGAAATCTGGCATCAGCAACGCTTTAATGATGGTCAGCAGCGTCAGGGCCAGCGGCAGAACAATCAGCGCCGCGGTCAGCGTAGTGATCAGAACCGTGGTGAACGCCGTGAGGGTGAAGGACAGAAGTTCTCCCGCCCCGACCGGGATCGCCGTGGGCCGAAGCGTTCTGACAAGAAAGCCGGGCCACGCGATAATAAATCGTTTGAACGCAAACAGGATAACCGTCGTGACCGGGAACCGGATCCGAATTCTCCATTTGCAAAGCTTCTGGCATTGAAGAACCAGCTTCAGGATAATAAATCCTGAGGCCTGGGGCCGGATGCGTGAAGGTCAGCAACGTCTGGATAAGTGGCTGTGGTACGCGCGAATTATCAAGTCGCGTACCCTTGCAACACGTTTTATCTTGGATGGGCATGTGCGGGTTAATGGGGTACGCATTACGCAGGCCGCCTATGCAATAAGCCCGGGCGATGTTTTAACAATTGCATTGCCGCGAACAACGCTTGTTATTGAAGTGCTTGCGCCAGGTCTTCGCCGGGGCCCTGCAAAAGAAGCAGGCCTACTCTTCAAAAGTAAATAGTTTTCAGATTTCATTAGCAATATTCATTGTTGTTGTTGAAGCAACAGCAACTAGCTGACATCTAGGGCTTGCATCAGGCAGCCTCAGGCGTTAGAGGCATTCTAATCAGCAGTTTATGCTGTGACACGGTACACAGAAGTAAAACATGAAATATGTTATGCGTTCTGTCTGGTTTGTAGTCGCGGGGAGATGAAGATGACCTATATCGTTACCGACAATTGCATTAAGTGCAAATATACGGATTGCGTTGAGGTCTGTCCTGTTGACTGTTTCTACGAAGGCGAGAATATGCTCGTTATCCATCCGGATGAGTGTATTGATTGTGGCGTTTGTGAACCAGAATGCCCGGCAGATGCCATTCGTCCGGATACTGAACCGGATACAGAGAGCTGGCTGAAGCTTAATGCTGATATGGCCCGTATCTGGCCTAACCTGACACAGAAGAAAGACCCGTTGCCGGATGCGGCTGAATGGGATGGAAAGCCTAATAAAATAGAGCATTTCTCCAATAAGCCAGGTGATGGCGACTAAGCAACAAACTATAAAAATCAGAATGTTACAGTTTACTCTCCGCTAACGATCTTTCGCGGAGAGCGCGTTTTCTTTTGCTTTATTAGCTTTTTTGTGATAGGGTCTCCTTTACTGTCAATTGCGCATCCTGCGTACAACATCCCGTAAAGCGACTGTCAGAAAGGTAGGCAGGGGCATTATGGCTCTAACTATGTTATCGATAGGGATGATGTGTGGAATTCCACTTGCAACTGACTTGAGCGCGGCATCAGACGAGACGTGTTTCGTCTGAGCCTTTGTTTTTTGTCTCGCCGGTTCATGCCGGAAGATTTAGCCCGAATGTTTCTGACATTGAGGGCAAGGTAGGAGGCCCCGATAACATGACGACCACTAAGAAGACCTCACCACGCGGAGGTTTCAAGACCGGCGAAGCGATTGTCTACCCGGCTCATGGCGTAGGTCACATCATGGCTATCGAAGAGCAGGAAGTTGCTGGTTTCAAACTGGAACTTTTTGTTGTTTCTTTCGAAAAAGATAAAATGGTTCTTCGTGTTCCAACCGCTAAAGCTGCCAGTGTTGGCATGCGTAAGCTGGCGGAGCCAGAGCATGTTGAGAAAGTTCTCGTTGTTCTGTCTGGACGTGCACGCATTAAGCGCACCATGTGGTCGCGCCGTGCGCAGGAATATGAAGCAAAGATCAATTCAGGTGATCTCGTTTCAGTGGCAGAGGTTGTTCGTGACTTGTATCGCTCTGAAGCACAGCCTGAGCAGTCTTACAGCGAGCGTCAGCTTTATGAGGCTGCCCTTGAGCGCGTTGTCAGCGAAGTCGCTGCCGTTAACAAGGTAACAGCAACAGAAGCTCTTGCTCTGATTGAAGGCCGTCTTGCCAAGTCTCCACGTCGCGTAAAGGCTGCTGAGGGTGAAGCAGATACGTCTGAAGATCAGGAAGAAGCAGCTGCATAATTTCCTGATAATAATCTTTTAATAAAAAGACCCCGGTTTTATTAAAGCCGGGGTCTTTTTATATCCGCGGGTGAAAAATATAGGTCAGGTTTTTAAAATGCCTACCTTAGATCAATCAGGCTGTTTTATTTCTTTTCTCATGAATTGTGAAATATCTGACGCAGAAAAGCTAAAATAATTCATGTGGTTCCATAAGATTATGTCGAAAAATGAGAAAAATAATCGCTTTGTGTGAATCAGCACGGGCCCACAATTGAATAAAAAAAAGTCTTAAATTCGAGTGAACTTTCTCTGTCCTGGGCCGTTCCTACTCAGTCGATGTTGTGATGAGTGGAGGTTACCATGGGTGGAGTACCAGGAGTCGGACGCCAGTTTATCAGAGCAGCCATGGATGCTCCTTTTCTTGAGCGTGATGAAGAGCGGCAGCTTGCCGTCTTATGGAAAGACAATCATGATGAAGTTGCTCTGCACCGCCTTGCCTATGCCCACATGCGTCTGGTGATCTCAATCGCTGCCAAATTCAAGCACTACGGTCTGCCAATGTCTGATCTTGTTCAGGAAGGTCACGTGGGCTTGCTGGAAGCTGCAGCACGTTTTGAGCCAGAGCGGGAAGTTCGCTTCTCAACTTATGCCACGTGGTGGATACGGGCATCAATTCAGGACTATATTCTTCGTAACTGGTCAATTGTTCGTGGTGGTACCAGCTCTGCCCAGAAGACACTCTTCTTCAACCTGCGCCGCCTGAGGGCACGTTTGGCACAGGGACAGAATGAACTTGTCTCTGACGAGGCCCATAATGCGATTGCTCTGGCTATTGGCGTTTCCAGCAGTGATGTTGCTTTGATGGATGCAAGATTGTCAGCGCCCGATACGTCGCTTAACGCTCCGGTGATGGATAGCGATTCCGGTACTAATTCAGAACGTATTGAATTTCTGGTCGATGGCAGCCCGCTTCCGGATGAATCAGTCTCCGATTCAATTGATAGCGAACGCCGCGCCGAGTGGCTGGATCATGCACTTGATGTTCTTAATGAGCGTGAACTGCGTATCTTGAGGGCCCGTCGCCTGCAGGATGATCAGGTAACACTTGAACTGCTTGGTGATGATCTTGGGATTTCCAAGGAACGTGTTCGTCAGATTGAGAACCGGGCACTGGAAAAACTGCGGCGTGCATTAGTTGAGCGCCATCCAAAGGCAGTTGGAGCTTTCGTCTGAGAGATTATTGCTGTCACTTAATCTCATGACGGGGTGCGCCGTGGAAATTCTGCGGCGCATTTTTTAATCAGCGATAATCTTGTATTCAGCTCCAGCCTGAAGCGCTGTTGATGTTGAAATGCCGTTAAGAGCGGCAAACCGCTCCAGAGGGCGATCTGTTACAATCATCATTGAGGCAAGGCTTTCAGGCGTATCACCCGCCCGGGCGGTAACAATCTTGATGTGCAGCGGGCTAATACGACGGGCCTCATCACTATTGATTTGGCGTAGCGTGCCCAGCGACTGGTTAAAGACGCGGTCAATATCACCGGTATTGGTTGGGGCTGCAATGATTAACCGGAAGACGGTATCTCCAATCTGAACGGCTGCCAGACGGAAGTTCCATTCCGCACTGCGGGAAGAAGCTGTTGCAGCTGGCAACCCATTGATTGTGATATTTGTGATGGAATCCGTTTCAATCGTTTCGTTCCACGTATTGCGCAGAACATCCTCAAGGGATTGGCCTGAACGGCTTTCGACGGCATCAAAAAGCAGCTTGTAGGTACCATTGCTTGAGGCACCGAGTACTGCGCGAGAAGTATTTTCAAGCGAAAAGCCTTCAGGAGCATCAAATGTCACGCCAAAGCGTGCATGAACAAATCGTCTGCCACGTACAATGCCATCGGAAGGATCGTCACCAAAGGCAATGCCATTGATTGCAGACAGATACGTTGAACGATCTGTCCCCTGTGCACGTGGACTTGAGAATTTTTTGGCTTCTGTCAAAGCACGCCGAATACGATCTGCCGTGCTTGGGTGGGTCGCAAGCATGTCAGGTGAAGTTTTGGATTTAGCCGTACTGTTTACTGAACGGCTGAGATTCGCCAGAAAGCCTGCTGCACCATAAGGGTCAAAACCTGCTGCAGCCAGTGTCTTGATCCCAACTTCATCCGCCTCAATTTCCTGAGACCGGGAAAAGCTTGCGAGACTGACTTTACTGCGTGTCTTGACCATGCGGCCTGCTGCCGGGTCGCTTAATACTTCTGTGTTGACCCGCTGTACCAGAGAAGAGCGTGCCTGCAGTTCAGTCCGTGCTTCAGCGTGGTTCAGTGTGACATGGGCCATCTCATGAGAGAGGACGGCTGCAATTTCAGAGGAATTATTGGCAACGCTTAAGAGGCCCCGGGTTACATAAAGATGCCCGGATGGCAGCGCAAAGGCGTTGGCAATAGGAGAATTCAGAATTGTAACTTTATAGGATCTGTCGGGTCTGTCTGAGGCACGTACAAGCCGCTGGACAATATTTTCCAGCATACGTTTGGCAGGTGGATAATTATACTCACCTCCGAAGGCTGCAACAAGTCGTGCATGATCTCTGGAACTGTCTGAGAAAGCTCCAAGCGTGCGTGGGGTATTTGCTGGCAAAGATATTTTGCCATTAGTAGAGCAGGCAGCCAAAAGACACAGCACAAGTGCTGATACGCCATACTTGAATGTCGTTTTCAGAACACCAACCATACCGACTAACAACGCGCCCGACTGTTTCTTCCCGATGATCACTATTGAATTATCTGAGAAATCAGAAATCCCTAGAATACCCATATAGGGCATAAGCTGGATAATGGAACATAATTCATACCATCTCCACCTTCATTCTGGCTATAATATATGACCTGTATACAAACATTAAAATAGTTGCGCTTTTATCTCATTTTTTGTGTGATTTTACACGCCGCCATCCAGTTGTAACAGCTCAGTTGCCTGAATCTCGATTGAGGGGCCCCAATGATCAGAAAATTTTACAGTTCCCCGTAACAAAACTGTTCTGCCTTTTATCTCATTTACAGATAGGCCGGTTTCTTTCAGCTTGCCCCATATTCCGGCGGGTATCATGGCGGCCAGATCATTTTTCCAGTTGGTGCCAAAATTCAGATAGGTCCAGTTTTTACGTTCACCGATATTGATGATGGTGCCGTATACCAAAACAAACTGGCCGTTTTTTTCCTTTAGAGTCTGGATGTCTGTTGCTGCAATCGGTGTGAAGCTGTTTGTCGCCCAGAGGCCAAACTTGCCTTCCCTGGCTTCCTTCTCTGACTCAAGCAGCTGTGGTGTACACAGGCGCGTTTTCTCGCGTGCTGAAACAATGGCCTGCCCTTTTCTGACAAGTTTATGGGCGATGTCATCGTTATTATGGGAAACGGCTGCCATGTATCGTTTCCACCGATCAGGCTTGCTTTGCAGTTTAACAATAACTGTTTTTCCAAACAGCTTGCTGATCTCCTGAAACCTGCGGTTATTCCGGCCTTTCCATTGTGGAATAATGACATCGGCCAGATACACAGTCTGTCCTGAGGAGAGCATTAAGTCGCCGTATTTATTCCAGCCAACAACCTGAGTGGTTATTTCCTTGTCAAAGCAGGCCTTGTTATTCCTGATCTGGGTTGCCGCAAAGGCAGACTGGGCTGTCAGAATAAGCCCGATCATTCCAATAAAAATCCGCGTCAAAAAGGACTTCGGCGCGGATTTTGAGATTACTTTAAACCTGTCGGACAATGCTCACTCCGGAACAATACGGACAGCGCCCTTGGCTGCACTGGTTGTCATGGCAGCATAGGCTTTCAGAGCTGTTGAGACTTTGCGGTCACGCTTCTCAGGCTTCCATGCCTGTTTGCCGCGCGCTTCCATTTCAGCCTGGCGACGATCAAGTTCATCTTTCGCGACATTGAGATTGATGACACGGCGTGGAATATCAATCTCAATCTCGTCACCATCTTTCACGAGACCAATCAGGCCACCTTCAGCAGCCTCCGGTGAGACGTGGCCGATTGAGAGCCCGGAAGATCCGCCTGAGAAACGACCATCTGTGATGAGAGCACAGGCTTTACCAAGTCCTTTGGATTTCAGGTAACTGGTTGGGTAAAGCATTTCCTGCATACCCGGGCCGCCACGTGGGCCTTCGTAGATGATGACGACAATGTCACCAGCCTTGATTTCATTTCCGAGAATGGCTTTGACAGCTGCATCCTGACTTTCAAAGACCCGGGCAGGGCCGTTGAAGGTGAGAATGCTGTCATCAACACCCGCTGTTTTAACAATACAGCCATCTTCGGCCAGATTGCCGTACAGAACTGCGAGGCCGCCATCTTGCGAGAAGGCATGCTCTTTACTGCGGATTACACCTTTTGTGCGGTCAGTATCGAGCTCGTCATAACGACGTTCCTGACTAAAAGCGACCGTAGTGCGGATGCCTCCGGGTGCGGCGCGGAAGAAAGTGCCGACTGTTTCGCTGTTTGTCAGTTTGACATCCCAGCGGTTCAGGGCATCGCGCATGGTTTTTTCATGGACTGTTGGTACAGATGTATCAAGCAATCCTGCACGATCCAGCTCGCCCAGAATACCCATGATGCCACCTGCACGGTGAACATCTTCCACGTGGACGTTTGCAACCGCAGGGGCGACTTTGCAGAGTACGGGAACTTTACGTGACAGGCGGTCGATATCCTTCATTGTGAAGTCGACTTCACCTTCGTGAGCTGCTGCCAGCAGATGGAGAACCGTATTGGTTGAACCACCCATGGAAATGTCAAGTGCCATGGCGTTTTCAAAAGCTGCAAATGTGGCAATCGAACGGGGCAGTACGGATGTATCATCCTGCTCATAATAACGGCGGGCCAGATCAACGATCAGATGGCCGGCTTCCACAAACAGACGCTTACGGTCAGCATGGGTTGCAACAACAGTGCCGTTGCCGGGAAGGGCAAGGCCAAGCGCTTCTGTCAGGCAGTTCATGGAATTGGCGGTAAACATACCGGAGCAGGAACCGCAGGTTGGACAGGCATTCGCCTCCATTTCCTGAACTTCTTCATCCGAGACGCTGTCATCGGCTGCGGCAACCATGGCATCAATCAAATCGACGGCACGGGTTTTGCCGCGCCAGTTGACCTTACCGGCTTCCATCGGGCCGCCTGAGACGAAGATCGTTGGAATATTGAGGCGCAGTGAGGCCATCAGCATGCCGGGTGTGATCTTGTCACAGTTGGAAATACAGATCAGGGCGTCAGCACAATGGGCATTGACCATATATTCGACAGAGTCAGCAATGATCTCGCGGGATGGCAGGCTGTAGAGCATGCCGTCATGGCCCATGGCGATGCCGTCATCGACAGCAATGGTATTGAATTCCTTGGCAACACCACCGGCCTTTTCAACTTCACGGGCAACAAGCTGGCCCATATCCTTGAGATGAACATGGCCGGGCACGAACTGGGTGAAGGAGTTCGCAATGGCAATAATCGGCTTGCCAAAATCCTCATTCTTCATGCCAGTGGCGCGCCAGAGACCGCGGGCACCAGCCATATTACGACCGTGGGTGGAAGTACGTGAACGATATTGTGGCATAATCATCTCTTGAAATAAAAATTCTTGATTGGACCCTTTCTACACAATTTTGTGACGACTGTCAGGCCTGATTACGGCGTTTCCTGTAATTAATCGTCGCAATAGCTGAAGCTATTGGCATGAGGGTTTATGTCGTGCTAGACGCTTTCTCATCCGGTTCGTGCCGGGGGCGTGCCTCTTGCCGCTTATGCGGTCCCGTAGCTCAGCAGGACAGAGCAGCGGTTTCCTAAACCGAAGGTCGGAAGTTCGAGTCTTCCCGGGATCGCCAATTTTACAGAATATTGGCTAAATTTTCTTTGAGACAGTCACGGATTTCATTAAGAGAAGACAAAATGAAGAACCGCCCTCACGCATTATGGCGGCATATCAGATTAGACATATGAAGGATGGCTCACGGAAAAATTGCCAAAATGACGGAGTATCTTGCTCTTGTGCAAATTCCTGCAATTCCTCTGTTGACCATCAGAAAAAGAAATTACGACCTACAATGACAAAATATCTTGAATGCGGGATTAATTTACTTTTAATTTTTGTGAAAAAATACTGGAAAATAATTTTCTGCTACAATTCAGCTCAATCTTATTCCCATAAGAACGGATCATGTGGAGGCAAAATATATGCAATTTATCAAGAAGGTTTATCTTTTATCCGTGCTGACTGGCAGTGTTATTCTCTCAGGTCCAGCGCATTCTGAACCTGCTAACAATTCTGCTCAGGTTAATGGCGTTGAAGTCGTATTTGTACTTGATACGACAGGCTCAATGAATGGGCTGATTGAAGGCGCCAAGCGTAAGATCTGGTCGATTGCCAATACGATTGTTGATCAAAACCCTGATGCAAAAATCAAAATGGGATTAGTGGCTTATCGGGATATTGGTGATGACTATGTCACCAAGTCATTTAATCTGACGACTGACATTCAGGGTATTTATGCAAACCTCCTCACTTTTGAAGCTGATGGGGGAGGTGATGCTCCTGAATCTGTCAATGAAGCGCTTGATGTTGCTGTTACCAAGCAGGATTGGACGAGCGAGAGTAGTCAGCAGAATGTCAAACGCATAATCTTTCTTGTTGGTGATGAGCCACCCCATATGGATTACAAGCATGATCGCAAGTACCCGGTTGTATTAAAAGACGCGACCCAGAAGGGGATTATCGTTAATGCCATTCAAGTTGATGGCACAACAGAAACAACCCGCTACTGGAAAGAAATTGCTAAGCTTGGCAATGGCAAATACATCGCAATTCCGCAAGATGGTGGTAAGGTTGTCGATATTGAAACGCCTTATGATGATGAGATTATTCAGGTACAGGCTGCTCTCAATAATACGGTTCTTGCTTATGGTACAAAAACGCGGAAAGTGGCCGTTGAGAATAAAAAGGATGCCTATCGTGCCGCTACCAAATCATCTGCTGCTGAGATGTCAAAATACGTCAATAAAAGCAGTAAAGGAGCCGCTGTTGTAACGGGTAAAGGTGATCTTGTTGCAGACATGAATAAAGGTCTCAAACTTGAAACCATTCCGGAACAGGAACTGCCGGAAGTGATGCAAAAGATGGATGTCGAGAAGCGTGCTATCTTTATTCAGGAACAGAATGCCAAGCGTATTGAATTAGCAAAGACGCTGAAGGAAAAAGTTGAAAAGCGCGATGCTTATGTCCTTGAACAAAAGGCCAAAATGCAGAAAGCTGGTAAAACAAAGGACAGCTTTGATACGGTTGTCGAGAAGATGCTTTCAGAGCAGATTAAAGGCAAATAAGCAGCCAAGATAAAGCCTCAGGAAAGAATATCTCCAGAGGCTTTATTTTATGCAATTCCACTTATCAGTATTCTTGAAGTTCCATATACTCCTACCAGTATATTGACATACTCCCACCAGTATGTGAGTAGAGGTATGAGGAGAGTAAATGCCATACTCAGTTGAAGATAAGAAGCGCACGGTTGTGCGGCTTCGCCGTATTAAAGGTCAGATCGAGGCGCTGGAACGGGCTGTTGAAGCAGGGACGGAATGTCGGCTTCTTCTGCAGCAGATTGCAGCCATGCGCGGTGCCGCTGGTGGCTTGATGGCAGAAGTGCTCGAAATACATTTACGTGAAACCGTAACATCTCAGCAGGATCCAGCACATCCATCCGTCATGGATGACCAGATGGATGATATCGTTAAAATCCTGCGGGCCTATCTGAAGTAATCAGTTCTGAATGATAAAGGAAACACCATAATGAAAACCAAAGCAGCAGTCGCATGGGCGGCAAACCAGCCTTTATCCATTGAGACTATTGAGATTGGTGGCCCGAAGGCCGGTGAAGTTCTCGTAGAGATTATGGCGACAGGCGTTTGCCATACTGATGCTTACACACTCGCCGGTCTGGATTCTGAAGGCAAGTTTCCTGCTATTCTTGGCCATGAGGGTGCCGGTATTGTGCGTGAAGTTGGGGCTGGTGTGACATCTCTCAAGGTTGGTGATCACGTTATTCCGCTTTACACACCTGAATGCCGCCAATGTAAAACATGCCTTTCGCAACGGTCCAACCTGTGTACGTCGATCAGAACAACACAGGGGCAGGGCCTGATGCCTGACAGAACAACCCGTTTCTCATGTGATAACGGTGAAATCTTCCACTACATGGGCTGCTCCACGTTTTCCAATTTTACGGTTCTGCCGGAAATTGCTCTTGCGAAGGTTCGGGAAGATGCGCCGTTTGATAAGATCTGCTACATTGGCTGTGGCGTAACAACGGGAATAGGTGCCGTCTTATATACGGCCAAAGTTCGCCCGGGCTCGAATGTGGTGGTGTTTGGCTTAGGTGGTATTGGGCTAAACGTTATTCAGGGCGCCCGGATGGTCGGGGCTGATAAAATTATCGGTATTGATATTAATCCGGCCAAAGTGGAGATCGCCAAAAAATTCGGCATGACGGATTTTATTAATCCGCTTGAGATTGGTAGCGATAAGGTTGTGCAGGCTGTTCAGGATTTAACAGATGGCGGCGCCGATTACTCATTTGATGCTACGGGAAATGTTGATGTGATGCGTCAGGCGCTTGAATGCTGTCATCGTGGCTGGGGTGAATCCATCATCATCGGTGTTGCGGAAGCTGGCAAGGAAATTGCAACACGTCCATTCCAGCTTGTCACAGGCCGGGTCTGGAAAGGGTCTGCCTTTGGTGGTGCCCGTGGACGTACGGATGTGCCGAAGATTGTTGACTGGTACATGGATGGCAAGATCAATATTGATGATCTGATTACGCATACGATGGGTCTTGAAGACATTAATACGGCGTTTGACCTGATGCATGAAGGTAAGTCCATCCGATCTGTTATTGTCTATTGAGGCTTCCAGAATGAAGAAAATTTCTGCCGTCAAAGCCTTTGGAGGGATGCAATATGTTTATTCGCATCCCTCACAGGCATGTCACTGTGACATGACCTTTGCAATCTTTCTGCCACCTCAGGCGGAGACGAGAAAAGTTCCGGTTCTGTGGTATCTGTCAGGTCTGACATGCACGCATCAGAATGTCATGGATAAAGGTGAATACAGACATATCGCTGCTGAACTTGGTGTGGCGCTTGTCTGTCCAGATACCAGCCCCCGTGGAGATGCCATTCCTGATGAAAAGGATAACTGGCAGTTCGGTCAGGGCGCAGGCTTTTATCTTGATGCAACCGAACAGCCATTCGCGCGCAATTACAATATGCAACGCTACATATTGTCAGAACTGCCTGAAGTCCTGAAAGCGGGCGGATTTGCTCTCGACTTTGAAAGGCAGGGCATATTTGGGCATTCTATGGGTGGTCATGGTGCCATAACGCTTGCCCTGAAAAATCCGGGACATTTTGGCTCAGTTTCAGCTTTTGCCCCTATCGTACAGCCTTCAACTGCTGACTGGTCACGTCCTGCCTTTGAAAAATATCTGGGGGCTGATGAGGCCTTCTGGCGCGCATATGATGCAACTTTGCTGATTGAAGATGGTTTCCGGGTAAATGAGTTACTGGTTGATCAGGGAAGCGCTGATCCGTTTCTTGAGAATGGTCTGAAACCATGGTTGCTTGAAGAGGCATGCCAGAAAGCCGATATTCCTCTGACGCTCAATATGCGTGAGGGCTATGATCACTCTTACCTGTTTATTTCAACCTTTATGGCTGACCACATAAAATGGCATGCCGAGCGTCTGGCTTAATTATTTTAAGCTAACCTAATAAAAAAGCCTCTGGAGATTTTTATCTCCAGAGGCTTTGTTTTTTAGCGATTACCGCTAGCAGGTTTACCAGGTGTAGCGAACACCGATAGAGCCCTGCCATGATGTGCGGTCAGAGTTGTTGAGGCCCTGATTGTAAGAACCCTCTGCTGTCAGGCTGAGATCCTTGGTGATCTGGCCGGAAACGCCCAGACCGAGTTCAAACCAGCTGTCATCCAGTGGAGCCTTCACGATGCCCTGAAGTGAGCCATTATAGTTGTAGAAGGCTGTGCTGCTCTTGGAAGAGAAGTCCTTCCAGATGTTTGCCAGGCCCCAGACGGTGATTGGTGTTTCGCCTTTGAATGTATAACCAAGCTTTGCACCAATACGGGCGCGGAAGTCATTGATGTCGTCCATCGCTGTGATGCCATAGCCATCATTGAAGCTATCAAGGCTGATGAACTGCCAGATGGCCTGTGCCTGTGGCTCTAGTACGAAGCCATTGCCCAGATCAAACTTGTAGCCACCTTCAAGCGATGCTGCAAAGCCATAACCATTTGTTGAGGCCTGACGACCGCGGGTTACGCTCTGGTCCAGATCGTAGATCGTGCCCTGAAGGACGGTATCGACATACCAGCCGGAAGCGCTAAGGTGTGTCCAGTAAGCGCCAACAGAATAGGCCTGGAAGTCAACAGAACCGATCTGGCCGAACTTGCCATTGACGTTCTTTACGTTGGTGTCATTCCGGCCATAGCTGAAGTAGACACCGAGAATGTCGCCAGAGCCGTCCTTGCGCTCAACACCGTAGAGGTCAACACCGACCTGCATACCCTGCTGGCTCCAGTTTGTCCGGGCGCCGTTCTTGTCATAGTTGTAAGAACCCTGCTTGCCGGTTGCACCGAAGGCACGAGCCCATACGCTGTTGAAGTGACCCTTCTGGTTCTCTTCAACGCGGTGACACCAGTCATTGAGGTCCTTCTTGCCAGACTTGCGCTTCAGCTTGTCTTCCGGATCAGCATTCCAGCATGAGCTGTAAGGGCTGAAGCCGCCATAGAGATTATATGGGCCACGGAATGTCATGCTGCTGGCACGAACAGAGGCTGACGCAATCATCGAAGAACCAAGCTCAATGATGCTACGTGGTGTTTCTGTTGTGACAACAACTTCATCACGCAGACCATCGTTCTGGAGGTACCAGTTAGAGCCTGCCTGCTTAAGGCCATATTCATACAGGCCACCAACAACACGGTTGCCAAGCACGAATGCATCAGCATCAGAACGTGTACCGAGAACATCTACAACAAGGATACCATTGCCGATTGTCTCAGCGCCATTACCTGTTGCCGTGACATTGACGACGGTGGCAGAGCCGCTGTTGACGACGTTATCAACGACGAGAACGTCAGACTGTGAGTTTGCCCCGCCTTCGTTTAGAACCGTGTTGATGTTGAGTGAGCCGCCGGTCACGAAGTTACCGTTGCCGTTGACGCCAGCTGTCTGACCACCGGAGATGACGAGAACATCACCGGCAACTCCATTGGCAGTGAGGTCAATGATGCCATTGTTGGTGAAGTCAGCAACACCCAGAATATGAGCCTGAGCAGGGCCACCAGTGGCAACAGTGTTAAAGCCGTTTGCTTCTGGCAGATACATGTTTGCTGTATCGACAGTTGCTGCGAGACCTTCATCACCGAGAACACGGATTGTACCTGTATTGGTAACGGTGTTGATGCCGCTTTCACCGAGATTGCTGACAGCAACAGCATAGCTGTCACGGACCAGATCACCATCAGTATCTGCGAAACTGCGCATATCCCATGTGCCGGAGTTGGCAAAGTTGACTGTTGCAGGTGCTGCAGCAGCATTCTGTAAGACATTAACCGTACCGATCATGGTACCGCTGTTGTCTAAGGAGAATGTATTGGCCGCAGTACTGCGGACGGCCCGATCTGCCAGAGCATCAAGCGTTCCGGTGTTTGAGAGTGTCTGCTCTCCACCATCCATTATAACAGCCGCATTGTTTGCCTGTAAATTGGCCCAGCCACCATGGATCGTACCACCATTGGCAATTTCAATCTGGCCAGTACCTGTTGCTGAAATACCTGCTCCTACACCTCCGCCATATACGGTTGTGGTTCCGTTATGAACAATATCGATTGCACCAGTGGTATTGATTGCACGGATGCCGCCGCCTGATGAGCCGTTTGAGGTCAGTGTTGATCCACTATCAACGTCGACCGTAACTTTGCCGATGCCGCCACCGGAAAGAGCCTGATAATTGCCGTGTGCGAAAATGGCATATGAAGCGCCATCAACTTCAAGAGTGGAATTTATAACGGTTACGGTGGCGTCACTGAAATTGGTGCTTGCTGCAATAGCGAATGCAGATCCACCCTGTCCATTATTCGCCTCAGTGATCAGCGTACTGTTTTTTGCAGTAACAGAAGCTGCTCCAGCTCCAAAGGCACTTGCATAAAGAGCATCGCCATTGTCACCCTTTACGTGAATAGTACCGCCCGTATATTCAATATTGGTAGAACCATCAACTGCATGGACACGTATTCCGCTACTGTCATATTTCGATTGAGAAGAGATGTTGCCTGAATAAATAACGTCAACATTTCCTGACTGGTATGAATATGCGGTAATACCAGCTGATAAATTAGGACCATCTTCGCTGGTTAGGGAGATTGTCGCATCACCCTTGATTAGTATATTCCCGGCACCGCTCGATTCGGCATTAATACCGGAATTGCGCACACCGGCGCTGTTTCCTGTTGATTGGCCGTTGTTGATGAGCACTCCATGAGCTTCGATAGTAACATTGCCATCAACGGTGGTTGCACGGATATTATGGGAACTATCGCCGGAAACAGTTATGTTACCAGTATTAAGAATGTTAAGTTTCCCACCGCCAGCAATTGTAGAGGTTGCATAGATACCGTGAGAACCAGTGCCTGTCGTATCAATTGTAGCAGCACTGTTAATATCTATGTTGCCCGTGCTTAATGCACTCGCACGAATACCGGAATTGTTGCCATTAGTCGTGCCGGTATTATCAACTTTCAGCCGAACGTCTTTGCCAAGCAGGATTGTGCCGTTTCCAGAGCTTGTTGCCGTTAATTTAAGTAGGACAGCACTTCCCCGATAGGTCTGGATTATGCCATTTCCCGTATGGGAAAGGTATGCATTGCCTGAGCCACCATTTGAGATTTCCATCCCGTCCATTTCGACATTGCTGATGGCCCCATTGTTTGTAATGTTCAAGGTACCGGTTACATTCAGCAAGAGGTCACCTGTTGGTGCCGTTCCGCTGGAGTTAGATACAAGAACTGCTGTATCTTTTGATGTCCCAAGAACAATATTATTCGTTCCGGTCAGGTAGAGAGATGTATCTCCGACAGTACCATTAGCAACCACATAGTACCCATGTGATGAGCCATCTGTTGTTAAATTCGTGTTGTTTACCGTCAGAGTTGCATCGGCATCGGATGATCTGACATACAGAAATGTTGCTCCATTTGCAGTTATGGTAATATTATCAACTGAAGCCGTCACATTACCGGTTGATGCGCAGGACTGAGCATCGGTTAAGGCTGTCGTTACACCGTTACAGACGTACTGTTGAGCGGATGCAGGCATTGCCATACCGCAAAGCAGGTAAGTTGCCAAAGCGGTTGTACTTATAGCGAGCTTTCCACGCGAATCAAAAAAACGTGCGCTAGAATGAACCTTTTCAGGTTTTACCATATTCATAATGTGCCCCCAATTTAAATTGGTATAGGAAATTTTGACTATATTTGCTGACGTTGGGTTAGCAGAGAATTACTTGCATTTCAATTGTATTTATAATCTTCTATACAAGATGAAATTGTATTAATTTTATTAATTGCAATGTATATTATAAATTATGGATTAGTCTGCATATAGACAGGAGAATGATTTCTTTAGGGGTTCAGTTTTGAATTCAGGTTTAGAGGTGGGTTTGACCTTATTAGCCCTGCGTAGTGAATACCTTGATTGACCCACTTTGTTCAAAGATGGCTTGCCATTTGTTCCCATAACCATTGCTACCGCCTGCTTTAGACGGTGATAAGCTTCCACTTAATGGTCTCGATTTTTATGAGTTTGCCGTCTGACCTGACCCATCAGAATCTATCCGTTGCTGGGTCAGATCATTACTTTTTGAAACATATGGAACAGCTGACTAAAGGATATTCAGCTGTCCGGTTACCACTTCACATTGATGCCAAGACGTCCGTTCCATGCTTCCCGGCCCTTGTTGTCCAGTGAATGGCTGTAGGCACCTGTGGCAAACAGCGAGACGTTGTCCGTAAACTGTGCCGTGATACCGGCACCAATCTCTGCCCATGTTCCACCAAGGTTAGACGGGATTGTCACACCGTTTAGCCCATAGGCATCAGTTGTTGTGGTCTTGCTGTTCCCCATAAACTCATGCCACACATTGGCTCTGACCCAGGTGGTGAGGGACTGCAATGAGGCTGTGCCGGATGTATCCCAGTTTTTGGCGATGCGTACGCCTAAACGCCCGCGCAGGCTATCACTGTTATCGAGATAGAACCGGCCATAAGCATCCGAGATATTGTCGAATGACATTGTCTGATAGGCCAGCTGAGCCTGTGGCTCAATCGTGAGGCCATTACCAAGGTTGAAGCTGTAGCCACCTTCAAGTGAGGCGATGAAGCCGAAGCCGTCTGGCTTGAGCTTCTGTCCATAAACAGATGTGGCATCGGCTGAATACCAGGTACCCTGAATGACGGCATCCGTGTACCAGCCCTGAGTGGCTTTGTGGGTCCAGTAGGCACCGATGGTATAGGCATCCATATCCACGTTACCAGCCTTACCGCCGTAGGCACCCTTCACATGGGCGTCAATATTGCCGTAGCCGAAGTAGATACCAACCTTATCTGTTCCTGCCTCTGTTTCCCGGCCATAGATATCGAGGCCGGCCTGAAGACCCGAGAAGGTATAGTTGTAGCTTGGGCCGTGGCGTTCAAAGCTGCCGGCATCACGAAAACCGCGATCTCCGATCAGACGGCCCCAGGCGCCGCCAAACCACTTCTGGTTATTGGCAGACTGCCGGGCCTCAGTTCTGATGACCTGACGTTTGCCGTTCTTGCCGCGGACGATACGCTCTTCAAAAACCGGTTCTGGTCGTACGGTAAGACCATCGCCGATACGCTCATGCATGGTGCCGAGCATGGCATAACCATATTCAATGGCAACCGGTGGGACAGAGGCGGCCAGTGGTACCTCCGGACGGTAGTTCGGGACTTCTACTGTTCCACCATTGTCACCAGGAATTGTTACCGTACTGCGCAGGTACCAGTTGCCATCGCTGCTATCGGCACCTTTGCCATTCTGATGAAGGGTATACTCATAAGCGCCGGTAGCTGCACGACTGCCAAGCTGGAAGGCGCCTGACGGAGAGTTACTTGCATCAAGTACTTCAACAACCTTGATACCATTACCAGTAGTCAATGCACCAAGCCCACCCAGATTGGTAATCAGGAGGCTGGTTGCGCCGCTGCCCATGACAACGCTGCCTGCAACAAGACGATCAGTTACTGAGTTATCAGCACCGAGTACTGTGTTCATGAGAATGGAGCCGCCATTGCTGGTGTAGGTATTTGTTACAGTAAGGGTTGTACCGGGAATACCTTTGATCTGAATGATACCAGCATTTGCCATACTTAGAATTGTCTGATCATAACCTGCAAGATTAAGAATTGCACCGTCACGAATGTCGTAGTCTGAGTTTAGGCTGAAAACATTGGTATTATTGGCCACTATTGTGCCGCCATAAACTATTGTAGGCCCTGCATAGGTACTTGCACCATCCATAACGGTTGTACCGTTATAATGATTAACCTGACCAGCTCCGCTGATAACAGGGCTAAAATGATAGCTGCCAGAAGTATCAGTGTGGTTGAAAACAAGAGTGCCATCACCATTACCGAAAACAAGAGAAGGTGTATCAAGGGCCCCCGGAGCAACAGCTGGAATACCTGCTGCCGCACCAATATTGATGATGCCTGATGACCCACTATCTTCGGCAACATAAACGGTTGTTGCGCTGACAGCACCACTATTGGAAACAGTAAGGCTTGCTGATCCAGAAAATCCAACAGACAGGTTGCCACTATTAATCCAGCGAGAGTTCATGCCAGTGACCAGAACCGTGCTTGCGCTGGATGGGTTCGCCCCCATGCGTACGAATGTATTTGAGACCAAACCGCCATCTGATACAATCATATTGCCGGTCCCGAAATATCCAACGAACAAGCCACCATTATTGAGCCACTGGGAACCGTTTCCGGTAACTCTGACCGTACCGTGGGCACCGGAATAAGTTCCGATATTCGAATATACATTCGATGAAAGTAAGCCACCATCTGAAATAGTCATAGATCCAGTACCGTACTGGCCGACATCTATTGTGCCGCTTGACGTCCATGTCGAACCGTTTCCTTTAATTTCAACGGTTCCGATGGAGCCTGCCTGAGCTCCGATATACGTAAATGTTGTATTTGATGTAACCAGACCGCCATCAGAGATGCTCAGAGAGCCTGTACCGGAAGATCCGATAAAAGAATAGAGACTGATAGACCATTGAGAGCCAGGGCCGATTACTGAGACAGATCCTGATGATCCGGCATCGTGGCCAATGATCCCGTATGTATTTGAGACCTGTCCCCCCGCGGATATGACTAGTGATCCGGAACCGGAACGTCCGACAGTCAAACTATTATTATTAAGCCACTGAGATCCGGGGCCAGTTACAGAGACAGATCCTGATGATCCGGCATCGTGGCCAATATACCCATGTGCATTTGTGACCAGACCGCCATCAGAAATAGTCAGAGAGCCAGTTCCGGTAAGTCCTGTATACAGACCATATATATTGTTCCATGTGGAGCCACTGCCGGTTACTTCAACTATGCCCGATGAGCCACCATCTCTACCAACATACCCCACGTCACTTGAAACCAGACCACCAGCCGAGACTGTCAGGTGACCTTCTCCATAAAGACCGGCGGATAAATTCCCGCTACTTACCCATTGGGAACCGACACCCGTTACAATAGCTTTACCTGTGGAGCCTGAATCCGCTCCAATAGTGCCATTGTGATTTGTGACTGAACCACCGTTAGAAACTGTCAGATATCCATCACCATAAAGACCGACATACAAAATGCCGTCATTAACCCACTGGGACCCTGTGCCAGTAACGGTTGCGGTGCCCGAAGAACCTGCATTGTAACCTATATATCCACCTGTATTTGAAACCTTGGCGCCATTGGAAACTGTCAGATTTCCATCACCATTAAACCCAACATAAACGCCATCACTGTTAATCCATTGGGACCCGGCTCCTGTGATAGTAACAGTACCTGAAGTGCCTGTATTGTGACCAATAGAACCCCAAGTATCGGTAACAATAGCAGCATTTGAAATTGTTAATGAACCATTTGCCGTATGCCCAATATAAAGCCAGTTGCCAATATGTAGTGGGGAAGTCTGTGTTCCTGGAACTGTCTCATCAGTATTGATGTAAACCTGAGCCTGTAAAGAAGATGATCCGGCTAGTATTGCGGCAATAGCAATTCCTGTATACCAGCCACGATGATTGAAAATTTTCATACCCCACTCCTGAAGAATTCTCTGTATTTCAGTGATGTTATAAATTCGTATGTAATGTTATAAAACAATTATTTTATGAAAGTATAATAATTTTTTATAATATTAAATTTTTAAATTTAAAAAATATCTAATTCTTTAATGATTTTATTGTTTAAGTGATTGTTTTTTAAAAAAATAAACCCTTCCTTTCAGATTGAAGGAAGGGTCATATTTTTGTTATTATTTATAAAATTTATGTCTTTTTATATTCAATGAATCGTTCGTCAAAGCATATGAATACGCACTCTAATATCTTACCACTTCACATTGATGCCAAGACGTCCGTTCCATGCTTCCCGGCCCTTGTTGTCCAGTGAATGGCTGTAGGCACCTGTGGCAAACAGCGAGACGTTGTCTGTAAACTGTGCCGTGATACCGGCACCAATCTCTGCCCATGTTCCACCGAGGTTAGACGGGATCGTCACACCGTTTAGCCCATAGGCATCCGTTGTTGTGGTCTTGCTGTTCCCCATAAACTCATGCCACACATTGGCTCTGACCCAGGTGGTGAGGGACTGCAATGAGGTTGTGCCGGATGTATCCCAGTCTTTGGCGATGCGTACACCCAAACGCCCGCGCAGGCTGTCACTGTTATCGAGATAGAACCGGCCATAAGCATCCGAGATATTGTCGAATGACATTGTCTGATAGGCCAGCTGAGCCTGTGGCTCAATCGTCAGGCCATTACCAAGGTTGAAGCTGTAGCCACCCTCAAGTGAGGCGATGAAACCGAAGCCGTCTGGTGTGAGCTTCTGGCCATAAACAGATGTGGCATCGGCTGAATACCAGGTACCCTGAATGACGGCATCCGTGTACCAGCCCTGAGTGGCTCTGTGGGTCCAGTAGGCACCGATGGTATAGGCATCCATATCCACGTTACCAGCCTTACCGCCGTAGGCACCCTTCACATGGGTGTCAATATTGCCGTAGCCGAAGTAGATACCAACCTTGTCTGTTCCTGCTTCTGTTTCCCGGCCATAGATATCAAGACCAGCCTGAAGACCCGAGAAGGTGTAGTTGTAGCTTGGGCCGTGGCGTTCAAAACTGCCGGCATCACGAAAACCGCGATCTCCGATCAGACGGCCCCAGGCGCCGCCAAACCACTTCTGGTTATTGGCAGACTGCCGGATCTCAGTTCTGATGACTTGACGTTTGCCGTTCTTGCCGCGGACGATACGCTCTTCAAAAACCGGTTCTGGTCGTACGGCAAAACCATCGCCGATGCGCTCATGCATGGTGCCGAGCATGGCGTAGCCATATTCGATGGCAACCGGTGGGACAGAGGCGGCCAGTGGTACCTCCGGACGGTAGTTCGGGACTTCTACTGTTCCATCATGTCCGCCAGAACTATTAGACATTGTACTGCGCAGGTACCAGTTCCCGTCACTATTATCTGTTTCGATGCCATTGTGATGCAAGGTATACTCATAGGCTCCGGCTGCAGCACGGTTTCCAAGCTGGAACGCATCAGCAGCAGAGTTGCTTGCATCCTGTACCTTGACCAGCATAATGCCGTTACCCGTTGTCAGGGCTCCAAGGCCGCCCACATTGCTAATGAAAAGGCTGGTTGCGCCGCTGCCCATGACAACGCTGCCTGCAACAAGACGATCAGTTACTGAGTTATCAGCACCGAGTACTGTGTTCATCAGAATGGATCCGCCATTGCTGGTGTAGGTATCTGTTACAGTCAGCACTGTGCCAGGGGAACCATTCATCCGGATAATTCCGGTATTGGTCAGACTAAGAATAGTCTGATTGTGTCCAGCGAAGTCCAGAGCAGCGCCACTGTAGACATTATAATCCGAGTTCGGGCTGAAGACATTAGTGTTTCCAGCAACCATTATCCCGCCATAGAGCGTTGTTGGCCCTGCGTAGGTGGTTGCTCCATCCATAATGGTTGTACCGCTGTAGTGGTCAACCTGCCCTGTGCCACTGATGGCTGCTGCAAAATGATAACTGCCAGAGGTATCGGTGTGATTGAAGACAAGGGTGCCATCACCATCGCCGAAGACAAGGGAAGGTGTATCAAGAGATCCCGGCGCAAGAGCTGGAATACCTGCTTCCGCACCAATATTGATCACACCTGAAGAGCCTGCATACTCAGCAAGATGGGCCTCTGTTGTCTTGACAGTGCTACCATCGGAGATAGTCAGAGATCCTGTACCGGAAAGGCCAACATATAAGGTGCCGCTATTGATCCATTGCGAACCTGCACCTGTGACTTCAACGCTACTGTTTGAACTGACAAATGATCCAATATAACCGATTGCATTTGAAACAAGGCCACCATCAGAGATATTTACATACCCGTTACTGAACTGCCCGACAGCGAGATTATCACTGTTAATCCATTGTGATCCTGCGCCGGTGACGATAACAGTCCCGCTGGAGCCGGCAAATGTTCCGATGTATCCGTATAAATTTGAGACCAGCCCACCGTTAGCAATTGTTAGATTTCCTATACCGGAGCGCCCGACATATAAGGCATTACTGTTGATCCACTGGGCGCCGGCTCCGGTAACAATAACATTGCCGGAAGAACCGGTTTCATATGAAATAAAACCAAATACATTTGAGACTACCCCGCCATTGGAGATAGTCAGGGATCCATTACCCATGCGTCCGACATAAATTTCATTGCTATTGAGCCACTGTGAGCCAGTTCCGGTAACTTCAGCAATACTGTTAGAGCCGGGATTTCCACCGATATACCCAATTGTATTTGAAACCAGCCCACCAACGGAGATTGTCAGATGAGCATTACCATTTACTCCGACAAATAATTCTTTGCTGAGAATCAGTTGCGAGCCGGATCCGGTGACTTCAATGGCACTGCCACTGGAGCCTGTTTCTGCTGCGATAGTCGCCTGCGTGCCTGAGGCTAGCGCGCCATCAGAGATAGTCAGTGTTCCCTTGCCGAAGCGTCCGACCAATATGACACCCCCACTGACTAATTGGGAACCGCTGCCGATGACTTTAACTGTCCCACTAGAAGTTGCATCTGTCGCGATTTCCACGAGCGTTCCTGCTGAGACCATAGCGCTATCGGAGATGGTCAGAGAAGCTGTGCCGGAATATCCGATAAAAAGCCTGCCGTAATTGGTCCACTGAGAACCGGTTCCTGTGACCGTAACCGCCCCCGCTGAGCCTGCATTGTGACCGATATACCCATCTGTATTTGAAACTTTACCGCTACCCAAAACCATCATCGATCCAGTAGAGGTGTAACCGATAGAAAGCGTGTTGCCGATGTTCCATGGTGAACTGTGAGTTCCAGGAACTGTCTCATCAGTATCAACATAGACTTGAGCATGCAGTGAAGATGAACCTGCCATTATAGCGATAGCAGCAATACTTGCATATAAATAGCAACGTTTAGAAATAAGCATATCCCCCTCTTTAATAATGGTTATAAATTTTATTATTATTGTGATTATAATTTTCATTAGAAAACTATCCTACTTATTTCCATAATTTTAACATGGATGATTTCAGATATGAATATTTTTTTTGATTTTATTATAATTATTTGAAGTTAATTTGAATTTTTGTATTTATTTTTGGCTATTTAGTAGTGCCAGAATTTCTTCTCTTTTAATAATTGCTACGTCATTCATTCCCTTGCCGACTAGTCCTTTATTCTCGGTGAGCAATAGTTCTTTCAGGTGAATACCATAGCCGTTTGGGAGGGAGAGTTCAAAATCAATACGAAGGCTAAATCTCTCTTCCGTGGTTTTAGCCTGTTCCAGCATATCATTAAGAATAGAAAGCGGAGCAAGGCTGATCAGGAGATCAAGATCAGAGTCTTCTTTGGAATAGGGCAGGCCGGTATAAAGTTCCATTGCCGTTGAGCCCCATAACCCCAAGCGCACATGCTGCTGCTGTGCCTCATTATAAAGAGCCTGATAAGCCGCGAGAGCGGCTGTTCTTGGTGTTGTTGATGGTGGAATTTCAAAAGGTGTCGTGACCTTCAGTATTTCATCGGGTCTAACCGCGGCGGCGAGGCGTAAACGGTCGCCATTATAACGCGTACAGGATGAAAAGCCGATGGGCACAAACCTTTGAGCCAGAGCCTCTGGATCACGGCGGACAATCCCTGGAATACGTGTGCCATTTTGGGATGGCAGCAGTGTTTCTTCAAGCTGCGCAAGGGTCGCACGGGTTTCCGGATTGGGGAGGAGCTCACGTAAGATACGTTCTCTTCCCGCATCCGTTACATCAATTAATGTATGCCGTGCATAGTCTGTCATTAGCGCTGCTTGACCCATGTCGGATCAGTCTTCGCGGTCTGTTGCAGGTCAAGCTGAGCCTTGACCATCAGATCAAAGAATTCTGTTTTCTCCGGCCCTTCAATCGTCATGACAACAGGTGGCACTTCATCCCGCTTTGTAATGCTCGGTACCAGTTCCAAAATGGTGTGAGGTGCATTGACCTGAACATTCGGGTCAACTTTCACAACACGGCTCTTAATGCGCAGGATCGTGCGGGCAACACGGTCAATGGAGACGGCTGAGGCAAGTGTCGTTGCCTTGATGTAGACTTCATATTCCGGATTTGTGCGCTCACGGCGATAGGTAATGATCTTGCCTTCCTGATTACACACGTGGCCACTTGTTCCGACAGGGAAACTGTCAGCCAGTGGCAGGCCACCAACAACCAGTTCCTTGAACTGTTCGCCGGCAGGAGAAGGGGCGAATGTAATGTCATTGCGCAGCGGGACACCATCAAGGGTCAGCCAGCCAAACTCCTGACAGCCGTAGATGTCGTGAATCTGCCAGCCATAAGGCTGGGCGGTCTCAATCAGGTCCAGATCAAGAGGTGTGCCAGCGGCAAAGACAATGACGTCACGTGGAATTTCAGATTCAAAACCAAGGTTCTTGGCATCTGTCAGAGCTGCACGGATAAAGCTGGACTCTCCAACGACAAGCTTTGGTTTGTCCTTGCAAAGTGAAACAACAAAGGCATCACGACTGGAACGTTTCAGGAAGTCCCATTCCATTTCGTGTTCGCGTAAGGAATGGACAGGGAAAACATTCACAAGTGGAGCATAGGTGATAAGAGCGCGAGCGCCTTTCGGCAGCCCTGCGAGCTCAAAAGCTTTTAGAGCGGCTTTAACCCGTGATTCAATCTCGGCATGCGTTACACCAACGATATTCTGGAAGGCAGTCGAACCTGTTGTGAAGGTCAGATAGGCGAGATTGAATGGGGTGTGTAATTCTTCAATAATATGGGCCGCTGTTGGCCCGGCAATGCCTTTATCGGCAAGGGTACGGCGCGGAACCTCTGGGAGAGTTGGGGCGGTTCCAAACTCATCAACGAACTGTTCAAGCTCTTCTAACTGTTTGGACATTCTGCGCTCCTTAATCGGGTTTTACTCTACTGAGGTCGCTTAAAAGGCATCCGGCCCCGTGTTGGGGCCGGATGTTTATTCATATCATGCAGACAGATATTTGTCTTCGACCGAAGCGAATTCTTTATTCATCACTTCGATTGCCTTAGCGCGGGCTGGACGGCCATTGCGCTCTGCACCAAGCTTGCCACGACCCCATGGGCCGAGCTCGTCATTTTTGCCAGCGAGCTTAAGCGCGCGGACTTCCTTGACGTGCTTGATAACAGCGTCACGCATGTCTGGAATATTTTCCACGATTTCTTCAACACCACCGAGGCGGTAGAAGAACTCTGGACCTGCAGCAAAGACAGGATTGTCTTTAGCAAGCGATTCCAAGAACTCGATGTCGAGACGTGTAATACGTGCCACACTGGTGATCGGCATAACGTGGATCATTGTGTGGTACTTGCTTGACAGCGAGATGATGTGGTCAGCCTGAAGACCATGGCAAAGGAAGGCACCGGAAATGGCGCGTCCAACCACGATAGCGACAATCGGATGACCGACGCGACGGGCTTCTGCCAGTGCCAGCTGATAGGCACCGGTGGACTTGTTCATTCCGAAGATTTCTTCCTGCTTGCCAGGACCGTTACCGGGGGTGTCGACGATGAGAACAAGCGGACGCTTCTGGTCAAGAGGCTTGTCTTTATCGGCTTCGATTGTGTTATAGACAGCCTTAGCCATCTTATAACCTTCCTCAAGACCAATAATACCAGCGTAAACAACCGGGAACTTCATGTTGGCAGCCATAGCATCGCTGGCGATAACCGTTACAGTTTCACCATCAAGCTTTGCTGTTCCAACAACGGCACCAGGGCCGAACTCAGGATCAGTGTTGGTCCATGCGCCGACAGTATTCTCGGTGAATGAACCCGGATCCAAAATCATGTCAATGGCGAGACGCCCTTGACCCATCATTGTTTCCAATTCCATAACTTAATCTCCTCAGCCGAGCTGCAGACGTTTGACGTTCTTCAAGAAGTCGCTGACGTTCATATCGATCAGAGCGTCTGGATTTTCGTTACCGGCGTATTTCCATACGTCTTTCGAATCCTTTGGCTTCAGTTCGACAGAAAGGGCAACGCCCTTCAGCTGCTTCTCGATCAGTGGCAGGGTGCCGATGCGTTCCATGGCAGGAATGCTGGAGTATGGCTGAGCCAATACATCAGCAAGCTGCGTATGGAATGCGCCGATTGAGTCTTCAACGAGGAAGTTTGCATCACCCATGATGTACTTATGCTTGCCGCCTGTTGTGCGGTAAACGAGAGCACGGTCAGAAGAGTCAAACTCGTCTTTACCCATTTCTTGTTCGATAACTTCTGGTCCTGTCAGACCAATACGACCGAACTGGCTCATGATGATGACGTCTGTTGCAGCTGCTACGAAGCCCATACCACCGAAGGCACCAACGCGGCTGCCGATAACGGCAATCACTGGAACCTTGCCACGGCAAGCCTGGATTTGATCCATAAGCTCAGCGTGAGCGAGAAGACCGGCGTTAGATTCATGCAGACGGACACCACCTGTTTCAAAGGAGATGACAGCAGCAGGGCGCTTGTCTTCTGGGCATGTTCCACCATGCTTAGCTGCGATCTTCTCGTAGCTTTCAAGCGCAAGGCGGATTGTGTTGACGAGCTTGGCACCGTGGACTTCACCAACAGCACCACCGATGAACTTGCCTTCCTGGGAGGCAACGAAAACCGGACGCTTGCCGATGAGGCCAACGCCTGTAACGATACCATCATCAGCTTCGATGGCTTCGCCCATCAGAGGCAGGTGAGGGCTGCTGAGACGATCAAACGGGCCAGCGAGCTCTGTGAAGGTGCCTTCATCTACGAGACCATAAGCACGGGTACGTGCATTGGAATCGAAGAAGCTGCGTTCCTGTAGTTCTTTCCAATTTTTCATTGTCAAACCTTTCACGCTTAGCCTGAAATCTCGGCCAATGCCTGACGCATACGCATTGACACGACAACCGGTGTGGCGTTGTTGTCATTGATTTCGAAGTGGACGTCACCAATCTGTGTGTCCATCACGAAACGCTCAAGAACGCGCTTCCAGACTTCTTCAAAGCCAGAAACCGGAGTTACGACTGTGAAGGTGGCCTTTCCGCCCTGATCCTTCTTTTCAATGAGCACTTCCATATCGCCGGAACCGACGACACCATAGTGCGACTGACCAACCGGCAGACCTTTCGGATTGTCGGCTTTATATTCAAAGTTGAATGTTAATAACTGTTTAGCCATTTCAAACCTCTAGCTTACCAATTTCTGAAGCGTGCAGGTGGGTTGTAGAGGCCATCAGACCACTCAACCAGTTCCTTCACGTTCTTAGCTGCGAGCAGCGAGCGGTTGGCTCTGCCACGATCGATACCGAGATCTTCCGGTGTCTGGATAATGCCACGTTCGCGAAGGTCTTTTGTGATCTTCGGATTGGCCTGCAGACCGATCTCTGTGTAACCAGCAACACCACGGATGGCGTTCATGCGCTCTTCGAGGCCGCGGCACTTATGAAGGAAGGCAATACCTTCTTCAGAAATGATGTGCGTCACGTCATCGGAGTAGACCATGATTGGCGGCATATCGAGGCCAGCGTTCTTCTGCAACTTAACAGCGTCGAGTTCATCAACGTATGCAGGCTGCATCTTCTCAAGGAAGGTTTCTGCCATCTGAACGACGAGACGCTTACCGCGTGGCATCGTACCGATGTATTCTTCCTGCTGACCAAATTCTTCACCACACTTCAGCCATGCTGGCGTTGCGTGACGACGACCCTTGGCATCACAGCCCATGTTTGGAGCGCCACCGAAACCGGCAACACGGGTAGCTGTAGCAGCACTACTGTTACCGTATTTATCGATCTGGAGCGTACCGCCGATGAACATGTCGATGGCATAGTGACCAGCTGTCTGGCTGTAGGCGCGGTTTGAACGCATTGTTCCATCTGGACCGATGAAGAAGACATCGGAACGGGCGGCACAATAATCGGCCATACCAAGCTCACCGCCGAAGCTGTGAATTGAGTCAACCCAACCAGATTCAATAGCTGGAATAAGTGTTGGGTGGGGGTTCAGGGCGAAGTGGTTACAAATCTTACCCTTTAGGCCCAGCTCTTCACCGTATGTCGGCAGAAGAAGTTCGATAGCAGCTGTATAGAAGCCGATACCGTGGTTGAGACGCTGAATGCCATATTCCTTATAGATACCTTTCAGAGCCATCATGGCCATCAGGATCTGGGAATCGGTGATCGCAGCTGGATCACGTGTAAACAGTGGCTCAACATAGAAAGGCTTCGGAGATTCAACAACGAAGTCGACCCAGTCGCCTGGAATGTCAACACGTGGCAGTTTGTCAACGATTTCGTTAGCCTGAGCAATAACGATACCCTGACGGAACTTGGCAGCCTCGACAACAACCGGAGTGTCTTCGGTGTTGAAACCTGTGTAGAGGTTACCTTCACGGTCAGCCTGATAGGCACAGACCATGGACACGCGTGGTGTCAGGTCGATGAAGTAACGGGCAAAAAGCTCGAGATAGGTGTGAATAGCACCCAGCTTAAGTTTACCTTCGTTGATAAACTCAGCAACCTTACCACCCATCGGGCCAGCATAGGCGAAGTCGAGCTTGCTGGCGATGCCCTTCTCGAAGAGTTCGAGGAAGACCGGCAGCGGAGCAGCCGACTGAACCATGTGAAGGTCGTTGATCTTGGAGATATCAACTTTCGATAGGCATTCGGCAAGAAAGTCAGCCTGCTTCTGGTTGTTACCTTCCAGATTGACCTTATCACCAGCTCTGATGACAGCTTCCAGAAGCTGAACAGTATCAGCAGCATCGATTTCCTTTCCTCTGCGACGCAGAGGAATGGCATCTTTCATGCGCTCTTCGTATTCAGTTCTGAGAGTATCCCATTTCCTTTTTACTTTACTCATCTTCACTTCCCTTCATCTCAATGGGGCGGAGAGATCATCTTGACGGGCAAAAGAGATTTCGCCCGCGTCCACATTCTGAACAATGCCACTGTCAAAACGGATGCTGAGGCCACCGTCGGGTGTAAGGCCAATGGCCTCACCGTATTCGGCGGTTGCAGCATCTGACAGGAGGATGCGTTGTCCAATAGTACAGTTTCGGCTCAGCCAGGCATCACGAATGGATGTGAAACCCTGAGTGGACCAAACTGCTAACCATTCATCAAGCTTCTGAACGACAGCTTCGAGTAGGAGAACCTTGTCGATCTCTTTTCCTTCTAGCGCTATTGCGAGAGAGGTTGCACGATCTGTCAGTTCGGAAGAGAAATCCGTTGTTTGCTGGGAGACATTGATGCCGACACCGAAAACAAGGGTGTGAACATCGTCACGGTTATTCGAATAACCAACCGGGTTCTCAACCAGAATGCCGCAGATTTTTCGGCCATTGATCAGCAGATCATTTGGCCATTTCACCTTGGGAGCCAGCCCTGTGGTGGCTTCAATACCATCGGCGACAGCAACGGCGGCAACCAGCGTTGCTTGAGGTAAATTTTCCAGATTGATTTTGACTGTACGGATTGCAGAGAACAGTAACCCCAGATTTGAGCGGGATTCCCATCTGCGATCATAGCGCCCCTGTCCAGCTGTCTGACGCTCCGAAACAATCACTGAATCACCCGACTGACCAGTGGCAATCAATCTGGCTGCCTCCCGGTTCGTTGAATCAATAACTTGATGTCGAATGATCTTCATTTTTAATCCAAACTGAATAATTCAGCGGGGTGGAGTGGGGCCCCGTAGGGCACCACTTTTAGTCAATCTCTGGGCTGATCAGAGCAGCCAGCCATTTGTAGCGATCATCACGCCGGTGATGATGGCTGTCGTGATAACACCACAGATGGATGTGCCCATGGCGATTGGCATGATGATGCAGTATGGGTTGTTCTCCATAGCGATCTTCTGTGCAATCTTTGGTGTTGTTGGCATACAGGAAACGCCGGCAATACCAACAAGTGGGTTAAATTTACCCTTTGTGAGCCAATAGAAGATCCAGCCACCGACCAGGCCACCAACACCAGATACTGCCAGAGCAACAACACCGATGATGACGAGCTTGAAGACTGTGTCGTTCAGGAGTGTGCTTGCATCACAGAGAACACCGAGGAGCAGACCCATGAAGAAGGTTGCGCCATAGAGCAATGTGGATTCAAGCAGGTTCTGCAGAGGCTCAATTTCAGCTTCTTTGATAGCTACGCCAATGAAGAATGAAAGGATCAAAGGAGAAGCAACTGGCAGAAGAAGGCAAAGCAAAGCGCACAGAATGACAGTCATCAGGAACTTTGTCTTCTTAGAGACATCAGGAACATCAAATTCCATGTCAACGCCACGATACTTGGCTGGAACCATCATCTTAATCAGGTATGGGTACCCGACATAGGTGAGGGAGAGGTACAGGTAAGCAATAACGGCGATCGGCACGAACAGGTCTTTTGCAAGCATAAGAGATGCAAAGAGAACCATTGGGCCGTCGGCACCACCGATGATGGCAGCAGAGATAGCCGCACCAGAGCTCAGGCCCATCCATTTACCAACGACGAGAGCGAAGAAGGTACCAAGCTCACCGAAGAGAGCGATTGTCATACATGCCCATGGGCGAACCAGAATAAAGCTGATTTCGCTGAGCACGCCGATACCCATGAACACGATACAGGCGATCAGTGCATTACTGAATGACAATGTGTAAATTGGCTGCAGGAAGTTGATCTGCATGATGTTAACCAAGTCACTTGGGTCAGACACCATTGGATCAAGGATAATATTGCCGATCTTGGAGAGATCATTTGCGTCCATGAAAAGAACGCCAGCATTAATTGCAATCATACCAAGACCCATAGGGATCATGATAAGTGGCTCAAGAACTTTCTTAAACCCATAATATGCAAGAATAAGCCCAAAAATAATCAAGCCAACGCGCGTACATGCGATGACTGGAGATTGATAGAATAGCGTGGCTATTCCCGGAAAGATTTGAACAAGTTGATCTGTCATTTTTATAGCCCTCTACGGCAATTTCTGTAGTTATTTTCCAACTACTTTATTGATCCCAATAATGATCGCGATAACCCCGAAGGAAATCACGATGGTCATGCCGTAGGTTACGGCTGCATATTCAATAGGTCCCATTTTTTTCCTCTTAGTCTTTAATTTCTGCTACTCTTATGTTTTACTTGATCACATTATTTTTCTTGGAAAATTACCTTTTTCGAGAAGGTACAAGGCTATTGTCATAGCCAGTAAATCGGCACAGCCCCCCGGGCTGAAATTATCTGCCGAGAACTTCATATCCATTTGTCTAACTGTATTTCTTCCCGCTTCTGTCAACATGCCTCCCTGCGATAAAGCAGATTGTGCCGCCTGCTGAGCTGATTTTAGGAAATCAGGTCCACGGCGCCAAAGAATTGTGGTGTCTTCAACCATTGTCAGCAGGCTGATCAGTGTATGGGCAAAAGCATCATTCAATGATAGTCCATTGTCCAGGGCATTTACGAGAGCAGGCATGCCTGCATTGATAATTGAGGGCAGGCCGTCTTCAACCTCGCCGCGAACACCCCGTGCACCATAACGTTTATAAAGTTGTTCGCCTGCAGTTTCTTTGCGTTCGACGTTTTCTTCCAGAGATGAAAGCTCTCTTTCTACCAGTCCTTCACACATGGTTGAAAGGCCAGCACAGACGTCTAGGTGAGAAAGAGTTGAGCTCTCGGTTGTCTGGAACAACTTCCCGGAAACACCTGAAAGCAAACCTCCCAAAAAGAGTGCGCCTCTTTGGGTATTTACGTTCTTTGTTTTGTTTAAGAGGTGCTTCTCAAAACTCTTTCCGATTGTGCGGAGCGTGGGGAGGAGCGTGGGGAAATCTGCTGTGTGGGTGAATCCGGCATCTGCACAACAGTAAAATGCCTGAGAAATAGCTGCAGACCCAACCATGAATGTCATGTGGGTCATATCGTTGTGTGCACCATTGGAGCGGGGTGTAACAAGGCCAGGCTTTGGATGTGTGCCGGCTTCAAGTAGAACACCGCTGAGAAAGGCTTCGCCAACAGAAAGAAGGCGGTTGCACGCTGGATGCTCGCCCATATTTCCTAAAGCACTTTCTGTCCGCATAGTTAGCATAGGAGAACTCTCCTACCGCATCACCATGTCACTATAATCACAATCGGCAGCTAGATAAGGATCACTGAACCACTTTTAATTCACGTTCCTATCATAGACCTTTAAATACTTTTAAAGCAAGTATTCTGCTGTAGAGGTCCGGTCTTTTTTTGAACGAGTATCTGGCTTTTAAGAAAAGCAGTGGATACATATGCCACATACAATATGTCCTTTATTTTTCAGTAGGTTAAGAATTAATTTAGAATTTTTTTCTTCAAAATAAAAATGTAAATTTTGAAGGGAATTTTGGGGTGGAAAACATTTAATATCAAATAGTTACATTGTGTTTTCTTAGTGTTTATTTGTGTGCTAATTTGTCACACGTCCAATTCTGGGTTACATAGCGGGAGGTAATTGCCTAAATTCAAATAGAGGCATATTGTGTACCTGTGATCGTGTGAAATTAAGTTTTGTGCTGATTGTGATATAGTGATTAAGTGAGCAGCAGGACGTGAGGTTCCTGTGCTTTATAGTATCAGAGACTTACGGTATCCAAGCTTTCTGACGTTAAAGAGCCCCCATTCGGTATGCCGTTTGGTCGAAGGAGTTTCTTTTTCTTCATTGTCGACTGTGGATAGGAAGCCTGTTCTCAATACCAATCATTCCAGTCAGTTCGTACCCAATAAGAATTTGCTTCTTAATGCGTTTTCCGGTTTGGATCGGTTTATTGCATTCTTGGGTGCAAAGATTATGTTTGCTCTAAATATTGAAATATCAGTCTCCCTTCAGTGGGGGCGGATCGTGGGTATCAAAGATACTCGAATTGGCTTGTTGCCATTAAACGAGGCGAAAGCCTTTTGAACTAAGGAGAAAGACTATGGAAGTCAAAGCTCGTATGCCTGGTAAAGTTGACGAAGTTAAGGTGAAGGTCGGTGATGCTGTTGAGCAGAACTCCGTTCTCATGATCGTTGAAGCCATGAAGATGAAGACACCAGTTGGTGCTCCTCAGGCTGGTACAGTTAAGGAAATTAAGGCAGCTGGTGACCGCGTCAGTGCTGGCGACGTTCTCGCTGTTATTGAATAATTTCTGACCTTGTGGGCCTGATTTCAGGCCCACAAGTTTTTGGCATTTCATCTTGGGAGGATGATAATGGCTATTTATGGGGTAGCACTATTAAGTGCATGTATGTTCATCGGTGTCTGGATTGGTAGTACACTGGGCTATGCCCTTGGACTGCCATCGGACGTTGGTGGTGTCGGTTTTGCCATGGTTGTCCTGATGTTGGCGTCAGAATACGCTGACAAAAAAGGCTGGATGACTGATGCTGCAAACTCTGGCATTAAGTTCTGGAGTGCCATGTACATTCCAATCGTGGTTGCTATGGCCATGAACCAGAATGTTGTCGCTGCTATTAAAGGCGGCCCATGTGCTATTCTCGCTGGCATTGGTGCTGTTGTTGTAATGTTCGCTTTGGTCCGCCCGCTTGCTGCGATGGTTAAGCCATCAGAAGATTGGGAGGGCTAAATCATGGAACTTATCAATATTGCTCAGAAAATTCTAATCAGCAATGGCCTTGTAATGGCCTTCATCTTTGTCGGTGTTGTCATGTGGCTTTGCTACAAGTTTTCCGACATCGTTCTGAAGGGCCGTATTCACGGCTCGGCTATTGCGATTGCCGTTGGTCTGGCTCTTGCTTACATCGGTGGTGAAATCACTGGCGGTAAGAAGGGTCTTGCAGACGTTGCCATGTTCGGTGGCGTTGGTGTCATGGGTGGTAGCATGTTGCGTGACTACGCAATTATTTCTACTGCTTTTGGTGCCAAGCTCTCGGAAATTAAAAAGGCTGGTCTGGCAGGCATCCTTGCTCTGTTCATCGGTATTATCCTTGCCTATGTTGTTGGTGCTGTTGTTTCTTATGCGTTCGGTTACACCTCAGCAGAAGAAATGGCTACAATTGGCGGTGGCGCAGCTACCTTCATCGTTGGCCCTGTAACAGGCGCCGCACTTGGTGTTGGTTCTGATATTGTTGCCATGAGCATTGCAGCTGGTGTGGTCAAGTCCATTCTGGTCATGATTGTGACACCTCTTGTTGCTCCGCTTGTTGGCCTCAACAATCCTCAGACAGCTATTGTTTATGGTGGTCTGATGGGAACAACCAGTGGTACGGCTGCAGGTCTTGCTGCAACGGATCCACGTCTGGTTCCATATGGTGCTGTGGTTGCAACCTTCTATACCGGCTTTGGTTGCTTGTTAGTACCATCTGTTCTCTACTTCGCTACAAAGGCGATTATGGGTTAACAGATACCACAACTGATAATTGAAACTCTGGTAGCGATTAAGTTCGCTACCAGAGTTTTTTTGTTATTTGTGCGCCTAAGGTGTGGCGTTGCATCCGATTGTTTTAGGTGTGAAGTTCATTTATAGTTACATATAGGGTCTGTGCCGAATGAAATGGCAAGCGTTTGTAGGAACGGCGAAAATATGACGAAGAAGACGAGAAAACTCAGTGTTCAGGGTACTCCGGTTTATCGGAGTTTTAGCCGTGCCAATAAAAAGTTTTTGCTTATTCTGCTTCTTTTGGGCTTCCTCGCCAGCCTTGCGTATCAAAAATATACGGGTCAATCAATTATACCGGCACCTGCGACAACACAGCAATAATCGCCCATAACGCGGAAAGGGCACGCGATGGAAATAAAGCTTACACGTATCGGGAAAATTGCAATTCTTGCGGCACTCAGTGATGAGAGTGAAGAAGAAACAATTAAGGCAGATGTCCTTGCCGGGAACAATAATATCCGCCTTGCTGTTACATTTATTTCCGGTACGCGCGGTAAGATCAATGAAACCTTCACGCGTAACATTCTGAATGCCGCTATCCAGAATAACGTCATCCGCAAGACACCAGGGCAAATGCATGCCGTTTTACATGCTGCTCTTGAAGCTTTGCAGGGGGTCACACCGCAGACAACCTCTGTCTCAAGCAGTGTAAAGGTTAAAGTTGCGATCTGCACAGATGGGGTCTGGCTTGCTGTTGCAGCTTATGGTGACTCTGCCGTGTCACCGTTTACCAACCATGAGCGATGTGGTTTTGGTATCATGCATCTTTGATGCATTTTAAAGCCGCTGCAGATTAGTCAGCGGCTTTTTTGTTATGATCAGCCCTGTTGAGGTGAGCAGAAAATCGGAAAGATATTTTTCTTTGCCAGTAAGGGCATAGGATCAATCTTCTGCTGTGATACGCCGTGGTCAAACCAGCCAAAGCGCCCAACCAGAATCATATCTTCCTTGCGCTGAAAATTCTGCAGGATATCTGTTGGCTCACCATTCTGGCGGCAAAGGGAGTAATTCACCTGAGCCTGAGCCGCAGTTTCCTTAAAAAACTGGACTGTCTCTTCCAGGGCAAGCTTCGCGCGCTCAAGCAGTTGAGACCGGAGTTTGGCAGCATAGTAATTACCACCGGCCGGAATAAACCCGACATTGTCGAGCCGTTTGGCATCAATGGTTGCAATTCCTACGAGCTCTGCGGAAATTTCCTTTGCCATAATGACGGCATCAAGAATGGCAGCTTTCCCATAGGCACCACTCGTCAGCGCAACGATAATACGCCGCGGTGTATCTTTGCTTGTCTGGAAAATATCCTGAGATGGACGTGTTGAATCTTCAGCCCAACCATCGCAATCATTCATTTGGACTGCGTCGGATCGGATAGTCATAGCCAGCATAGAAGTTTCCTCCTACCGCTCACCATGTCACATAATCACAATCGGTAACCTTGAAGAATAATACTTGAGCACAAGTTCACAATAAAACCTATACAGGTTTATCCCTTATAAAACAAGCTTCGATCCGGTATTATTAGTTTTATGGTATCAAATGACTGTTCTGAAAAAATAAAAGCGGCCGAAAGGCCGCTCTTTATCCTTTTTATGCTGATGCAATATTACTGAGCTTCTGTCTCAGAGATACCGCCGTCAACATAGTGACCTTCTGCATCATCAGGCTCATCCGGGCCGGCGCCGAGAACGACGACACGTGTACCGGTTGGGACGCGGCTGAACAGATCAAGGATATCCTGATTGAACAGACGGATACAGCCAGAGGAGACACGTTCACCAATTGACCATGGCTCATTTGTACCGTGGATACGGTAGAGGGTGTCTGAACCACCCTTGTAGAGGTAAAGTGCACGAGCACCGAGTGGATTGGCGATACCACCCTTGAGACCACCTGCATACGGGCCATAGCGTTTTGGCTCACGTTTGATCATTGCAGCGGTTGGGGTCCATGATGGCCAGGTTGCCTTACGGCCAACATAGGCACGGCCCTCAAAAGCCAGGCCAGCTTTAGCGACGCCGATACCATAACGCATGGCTTTACCTTCACCCATAACAAGGTAGAGGAAGCGGGCACGTGGGTCGACGATAATGGTGCCAGTTGGCTCACGTGTTTCGTAATCAACCATCTGACGGAGATTACGACGCTTGATTTCTGCAACATTAATTGCAGGGACATCAACGCCATTATCATGAACCGCAGCATAAAGGTGGGCCATATCAGCATTGACCATGTTAGGGTCGGTTTGCTGGGATGGAGAGGCACAGGCAGCGGCAAGAAGAGGTAACCCAACCGCAACGACGAGGCGCTGGAATACCGTTTTTATTGAACTTGTTTTACACGTTGCGACTGTCACCTCAGTCTCCTTAAATTCACACATCTGTTTCATCCCTCTGCCGACTGGCAGAATATGGCTGGCTAAGAGCCATTCATGTTTTTTCTGTGGCAAGAAATTAATCATTCCTAGTGGTGTAGCAGACTTGTTACACTAAGGCTGGTCATCCCGTGCTTACAAAAATATGTTACAATGCATTTCGCTCAAGCTTGTCATCTAAATGAAATGCATTCAAAAACTTAGTCTTCGGTCTAGTCTCTATTTCTAAACATTTTGCTAATCGTTAATTTGGTTTATTCTGCTTCTTAATTTGTAAATAAAATCAAATAATTAAATGGTTTATTGTTGTTTTCTTGATGCCTTGTGCAAATGAAACCAGAAGCGACTACCAAGTAAAATGAAGAGAATCAGCGCATAGATTAAGGGCCATGTGATATCGCGTTTAACCAGCCACCAGTAATGTACAACGCCCAGCGTAGCACTGACATAAACCAGTTTGTGCAGATTGGTCCATTGTTTCCCAAGACGTCTGATCCAGCCACGTGTTGAGGTGATGGCAAGCGGGAGCATCAGCAGTAATGCGGCCATACCGACTGTGATATAGGGACGTTGAAAAATATCCTGAATAATGTCGTTGAAACGGAATACCTTATCAAAAGCCAGATAAGCCAAGATATGAAGTACGCCATAAAAGAAGGCAAATAATCCAAACATACGCCTGTATCTGATGAGCCAGTTCCAGTGGGTCAGGCGTCTTGCTGGCGTGATAAGGAGCGTGAGCATCAGAAAATTGATACACCAATCTCCAGTGATATGTTCAATTGTCTGGGCAGGATTTGCACCCAGATCAAGTGGGGCTTGAAAGTAGAACGCAGATATCAACTCTGTTGCAAGCTTCAAGGCTGGAAGTAATGCCAGAAGAAAGACAACTGGTTTGGTTACTCCGATAATGTCCGGTTTCTTCATGTTCGGTGATATGCTCAATAATATTTTGATAAATCCATGCCTGTATAAAGCGATGCTACCTGATCAGCATATCCATTAAATGGCAGAGTGGGTTGCGAGGCAAACAGATTAGGGAGTGCCCGTTCGTATTGCTGGCTCCAGCGCGGATGACTGACGGCGGGGTTCACATTGGCATAAAACCCATATTCCTGCGGCTGAATTTCCACCCATGATGTTTTGGGCTGTTTCTCAACGAATGCAATACGAACAATAGATTTCGCACCTTTGAACCCATATTTCCAAGGCACGATCAGGCGAATAGGTGCTCCATTCTGATTGGGAAGCAGATCACCATACAAGCCTACGGTGAGCAGTGTCAGGGGATGCATGGCTTCATCTATCCGCAGGCCTTCCTTGTATGGCCAGTCGATGATGGGATAGCGGAGGCCGGTCATATTCTCTTTTTGGACAACAGTTGTGAATTCAACGTATTTTGCCTTGCTTGTCGGGTTCACAAGCTTGGCAAGTTCCCGGAATTCGAAACCAATCCACGGTACAACCATTGACCATGCCTCAACACAACGGAACCGATAGACACGCTCCTGTAGCGGGAGTTTCAGCAAGTCATCAATGTCAAATATTCTGGGTGTCTCAACTTCGCCAGTAACCTCAACAGTCCATGGTCGTGTCACCAGTCGTTCCGCGTAGCGTGACGGAGATGATTTATCCGTCCCGAATTCGTAATAATTATTATAGGTACTGATAATATTCTTGGCCGTTGGTGTTACATCTACGCTAAAATCTTTATTGCGCGTTGCGGGTAATGTTCCATCAATCTGAGCAGCATGTAGCTGTTTTGGAGACAGGCCCATGCTTGCCGCTGCCAGAGTACCTCCTGCAGCTGCCATAAAGGAACGCCTGTTAAGGAAGATATCTTTCGGTGTAATTTCCGATGACGGTATATGGTCTTTGAAGTGGGCCATGATCTTCTCAATCCATATTTAAAAATTAAGATTTTCGATGTTCTTTAGAAATATATATCAATGACATCAAACATAAAGACTTGGTCAATAGACAAGTTATGTGCGACAGCATAACAAGTCACCCTGTAGGTTTTTACGTTTAAGAGTGACTTCTGGATTATAGAAAAGCCAGTTTATGGGCTCTGGGGAATAAGAATGTTCGATAACAGTTTTGTTTTTACACTCTCTTGTGAAGATCGGCCAGGAATTGTTTCGGCCGTTACAACAGAGCTATTCAAGATTGGCGCCAATATTGCCGAGAGTAATCAGTTCTGGGATCGTCAGACAAACCAGTTCTTCATGCGTATTGCATTCACATGCCCGCCAAGTGTTACATACGAGGAAATAGAGCGTGCTCTCGCGCAGCCATCCCAACATTTTGGCATGACCACCAAGTTGATTAACGGTGCCCGTAAGCCAAAGATACTGATCATGGTTTCAAAGTTTGACCATGCTATGTTGCATCTTCTCTACCAAATTAAGGTTGGCTGGCTGGGGGCTGAGGTCGTCGCAATTGTCTCCAACCATGATGACAGCCGCGCAACTGCCGAGCTTAATGGCATTCCGTATTATCTGTTACCCGTGAAAGCTGAAACCAAGAGGGTACAGGAAGCAAAGCTTCTGGAAATTATCGAGCAGAGTGGTGCCGAACTTGTGGTTCTGGCACGCTATATGCAGGTTCTTTCTGATGATCTGTCGCGCATACTCTCTGGCCGGGTGATTAATATTCATCATTCATTCCTGCCGAGTTTCAAGGGGGCAAAGCCTTATCATCAGGCCTATGACCGTGGTGTGAAACTGATTGGTGCCACGGCCCATTATGTAACGGCTGATCTTGATGAAGGGCCGATTATCGAACAGGAAACGCAGCGTGTGACTCATGCCATGAGTGCTGATGATCTTCTGGCAACAGGACGCGATATTGAGAGCCGTGTATTGGCTCGTGCCGTCAAAAACCATGTTGAGAGCAGGGTTCTGCTGAATGGCCGAAAGACGGTTGTCTTCTCTTCCTGATCCAAAGAGCCCCCGTTTTCGGGGGCTTTCTTTATTAACCAACTATTAACTTTAAGCGTCAGTTCCTCTGTCCTGTTAAGGCGCTGTTTACCGGTAGGGCATTTATCTTGGCTGTATACCCGTGAGTGGGATTTGATTTCGTTCATTCCGGCAAATGCTGGAATGGATCTCGCAATCAAGGATATCAAATGCTGATATCCATGCTCTAAAAGGCTGGTTGCCAGATCGAAGATGGTACAACAGGATAAAGAAGGAGCCGCGATATGAAACGCTTGCTTGTTACTCTTCTTGCCGCAACAGGTCTGAGCAGCGCAGCATTCGCATCTGACCTGCCATACGGCAGCAACAACAATTACTATGCTCCGGCACAGTCCTTTACATGGGCTGGTTTCTACGCAGGTCTGAATGCCGGCTATGGCTGGAACACCAGCGATGATAACAAGATTAACGACCATTTCGGTACGCTTTCTTACGGCGGAAGCAAGAAAAGCGACGGTTTTACCGGTGGTCTGCAGATTGGTTATAACTTCCAGTCCGGTAGCATTGTCTATGGTCTTGAAGCTGACCTGAATATGGCCAACCTCAGACGCCGTGACTCCGGTTTCGGAAACTATACCGGCAAGGCTGAAACATATTCTGTTTCCAGCAAGACAAGCTGGTTCGGTACAATCCGCCCACGTCTCGGTTTTGCTGTAACGGATCGGTTCCTGGTTTTTGCAACTGGTGGTCTGGCTTACGGTAAGGTTAAGCTGAACAGTGAATATCAGACAGGTTTTTATCAGCTTGGTGGCAATAATGATGACATGCGTTGGGGCTGGACCCTTGGCGCAGGTGTTGAATATGCCATTACCAATAACCTGACCATTAAGGGCGAATATGCTTATATCGACCTTTCTGACAAAAGCCATACATGGCAGGGCCGTACAAACTTTAACGCAATGACTGTTAAAGACTCTCCGAGTTTTCAGGTTCTGCGTGCTGGTGTGAACTACAAGTTCTGAGCCAGAATCAAAATATATGATTTTCAAGAGCGGTGGGGTCATTCCCGCCGCTTTTGGTTTTCTGAATATCTTATATTTACTTATATCTTAGCGCTATTTGCACCTTTTTGAATGTCAGGCTATATGTAACTCTGACAATAACCTGTTCGGAGATGATAACTTGCGCATATTCAAAAATTTGAATTGTCTTGCTTGTCTTCTGGCAGGGTCTTCTGCAGTTGGAAGTGATTGTCTTCTGGGGGGATTTCTTCAGGTCAGTAACTAGGAGGGGTAAGTATGGGTCGTATAGCATCCCATATCGGTTGGGCCCTACTTGCAGTAGTCGGAGCTTTTGCTCTTGGCTATGTTGCATTAAATAGGGGTGAGACGATCAATGCTCTTTGGATTGTCGTCGCAGCAGTTTCTATCTATCTCGTCGCCTATCGTTATTACAGTTTATACATCGCAAAAAATGTCATGGGTCTTGATCCAACGCGTATGACGCCGGCCTGGCGCCATAATGACGGCCTTGACTATGTTCCAACAAATAAAAACGTTTTGTTCGGTCACCACTTTGCCGCTATTGCCGGTGCTGGTCCGCTTGTCGGTCCTGTGCTAGCAGCGCAGATGGGTTACCTTCCTGGCATGCTCTGGCTGATTGCCGGTGTTGTGCTTGCCGGTGCGGTACAGGACTTCATGGTTCTGTTCGTTTCCATGCGTCGTGATGGTCGCTCCTTGGGTGATCTTGTGAAGATGGAACTCGGTTTTATCCCGGGTGTACTTGCACTGTTCGGTGCATTCATGATCATGATCATCATTCTGGCCGTTCTTGCCCTGATTGTTGTTAAGGCTCTTGCCGACAGCCCATGGGGTACATTCACGGTTATGGCCACAATCCCGATAGCTCTGTTTATGGGTATCTATACCCGTTACATTCGACAGGGCCGTATTGGTGAAGTATCGCTCATTGGTCTGGTTATGCTGCTTGCTGCCATTATCGTTGGTGGCTGGGTGCATGATAGTGCCGAATGGAGCCAGGTCTTCCACTTTAACGGTGTTCAGCTGACATGGATTCTGATCGGCTATGGCTTTGTTGCCGCCGTTCTACCAGTCTGGCTGCTGCTGGCCCCACGTGACTACCTGTCGACCTTCCTCAAGATTGGTACGATTGTTGGTCTGGCCATCGGTATTCTGATTGTTCGTCCGAACCTTGAAATGCCTGCTCTGACACAGTTCGCTTCCAGCGCACATGGTCCGGCATGGACAGGCAGCATGTTCCCGTTCCTGTTCATCACCATCGCCTGTGGTGCGGTCTCTGGTTTCCATGCTCTGATTTCTTCCGGTACAACACCGAAGATGCTTGAGAATGAAACCCATGCCCGTTTCATCGGTTATGGCGGCATGCTCATGGAATCCTTCGTTGCGATCATGGCTCTTGTCGCTGCTTCGGTTATTCAGCCAGGCATCTACTTCGCCATGAACAGCCCGGGTGCACTCATCGGTACAACACCGGAAAGTGTAGCCCAGGTTATCAACGGCTGGGGCTTTGTGCTGACACCGGACATGCTGACACAGATGGCTAAGGATGTTGGTGAAAACTCCATCATCTCCCGTGCCGGTGGTGCGCCAACACTTGCTGTTGGTATGGCGCATATCATGCATCAGGTGATTGCTGGTGAAGGTATGATGGCCTTCTGGTATCACTTCGCCATTCTGTTCGAAGCACTCTTCATCCTGACGGCTGTGGATGCCGGTACACGTTCTGGCCGCTTTATGCTGCAGGATCTTCTGGGTACCTTCGTTCCAGCTCTGAAGAAGACAGACAACCTTGGTGCGAACCTTCTTGCAACCGGCCTTTGCGTGGCTGCATGGGGCTACTTCCTGTATCAGGGTGTGGTTGATCCGCTTGGTGGTATTAACACCTTGTGGCCATTGTTCGGTATTGCCAACCAGATGCTTGCCGCTATGGCACTCGTCCTTTGTGCGGTTGTTATCGTTAAGATGAAACGCGCTAAGTACGTCTGGGTCGCTCTGGTTCCAACAGCCTGGCTGCTTATCACCACGATGTCTGCCGGCTGGCTCAAGGTCTTTTCTGCAGATGCCAAGATTGGCTTCCTTGCCGTTGCCGATGCCGCAAAAGCTTTGATGGCTGAAGGTAAGGTCATGGGTCTGGCCAAGAATGCTGGCGATATGGAACGTATCATCTTCAACAATCGTCTTGATGCTGGCTTGACGCTGGTATTCATGTTCATTGTTCTGAGCGTGACAGTCTATGGTATTCTGGCTATTATGAAGGCCAACAAAGAGAATAAGCCAACCGCTGCAGAAGTTCCTTATGAGCGTCTGCCAGAAGGTGCCAAGGCTATTTCTTAAACTAAATCCGGGACCGGCAGTTATGCCGGTCCCTCGTCTCTTAGAAGGTAACAGGCAATGTTCCAGAATCTTGCAAAAGCAGGACGCTATCTCGGACAGACAGCCCGTCTCATGGTCGGGGTTCCAGATTATGATACCTATGTTCAGCATATGCGTCTTAAGCATCCGGATAAACCTTACATGACTTATGAAGAGTTTTTCCGCGAACGTCAGGAAGCGCGTTATGGTGGCAAAAACGGCGGCCGCTGCTGCTGATCAGGTGCATCCCGCAAGGGTCACCCCGTGTTTTTCAAGGTGGCCGTTAAAGGCCACCTTTTTATTTGGATAAACTGATGACAGACATGCAACTCGTACCTGTAACTGTTCTGACCGGGTTTCTTGGTTCAGGTAAAACGACATTGATCAACTATCTTCTTGAGCAACACCCGGAAGAAAAGATTGCGATTGTCGAGAACGAGTTTGGTGCCGTCAATATTGATAGCGCATTGCTTAAGCCACAGACTGGTGTTGAAATTATTGAACTCTCGAGTGGTTGCATCTGCTGTTCTGTCAGAGGAGAGCTGACGGAAGCACTTCATGACCTTTTGAGCCGCCGGGATCAGGGAACACTCAAGTTTGATCGCCTGATTTTGGAAACAACGGGTCTGGCCGATCCCGCGCCGGTTGTTCAGACCTTCTTTGTTGATGAGCAGCTGCGTGAACGTATTGCACTTGATGCTGTTGTGACATTGGTTGATTGCGAACACGCCAATCGGCAAATGGATGAAAACCGTGTGGCTGTTTCGCAGGTTGGATTTGCAGATCGCCTTATTCTGACAAAGGTGGATCGCGTAGATGCTGCGGCAAAAACCAAGCTTGTTGAACGTCTTCGCAAGATCAATGCCCGTGCTGAAATTATCGAGGCAGATCATGGACGTTTGCCGCGTGCCGCTTGGATTGATGTGGCAGCCTTCAATCTGGATGATGCCCTGAAAGTTGACCCGTCGTTTCTTGAGAAACCGCAGGATGATGAGAATGAGCACTCATGGGAAGATAACATTCAGTCGCGGGTTTATCAGGCTGGTGAACTGGATATCGGTCTGATTGGCAACTTCATGGAAGAAACGATTGAACGCTTTGGCAATGATATGCTGCGCTATAAAGGAATCTTCGCGATTGCCGGAGAGCCACGCCGTCTGATTGTTCAAGGAGTTCATAAGGTGGTTGGCTTCGATTATGGCTCAGAGTGGCAACCGGAAGAGACACGTGGCTCAACTCTGGTTATCATCGGCCGCGAGCTGCCAGTTAAGGATATCCGGGAAGGATTTCGCGCCTGCGAAGATCACTAGTTTTCAGTCGTTTTTGCAGGTGCCAAGTATAACAAAAAATTCCTGATTTCATCCGTTCTGCCTCTTGTTGAGGGAAGAGCGAATGACCATCTCTAGTACAGACGCTTTGAATAAGGTCTGTTGCTACAGATGCAGATTATGGGCCCGTGGGGACGTGGTTTGCACTGGGAAGGAAGAAATTATGAATTTTGAAAAATATACTGAACGCGCTCAGGGGTTCATTCAGTCTGCTCAGATGCTTGCTTCACGTGAAGGACATCCGCAACTGACACCGGGACATGTTCTGAAAGTTTTACTTGATGATCCGGAAGGTTTGGCGGCCGGTTTGATTGACCGTGCTGGTGGCCAATCCCGACAGGCACTGAACAGTATTAATGAGTGGCTGGCGAAACAGCCAAGTGCTTCTGGTGCCGCCTCACAGCCGCAGGCAAGCCGTGATCTGATAAAACTGTTCGATGCAGCTGAAAAACTGGCTGACAAGGCTGGCGATTCCTATGTCACTGTTGAGCGCATTCTGCTGGCTCTGGTGATGGAGAAGGAAAGTGAGGCTGGCCGTATTCTCAGTGCTGTCGGTGTTACACCGCAGAACCTTAACTCGGCTATCAATGCCCTGCGTAAAGGCAGAACGGCAGATAACGCATCTGCTGAAAGCTCTTATGATGCGTTGAAGAAATATGCCCGCGATCTGACGGAAGCTGCCCGTGAGGGTAAGCTTGATCCTGTCATCGGTCGTGATGAAGAAATCCGCCGCACGGTGCAGGTTCTCTCCCGCCGTACAAAAAATAATCCCGTACTTATTGGTGAGCCAGGCGTTGGTAAAACGGCTATTGTCGAAGGGCTGGCCTTACGCATCATCAATGGTGACGTGCCTGAAAGCCTGCGTGATAAGCAGCTGCTTGCGCTGGATATGGGTGCGCTGATTGCCGGTGCCAAATACCGGGGTGAATTTGAAGAGCGTTTGAAAGCCATTCTCTCGGAGGTTACGGCTGCCAATGGTGATATCATCCTTTTCATTGATGAAATGCACACACTGGTGGGTGCTGGTAAAACAGATGGCGCGATGGATGCATCGAACCTTCTGAAGCCCGCACTTGCCCGTGGTGAGTTACATTGCGTCGGTGCAACAACTCTGGATGAATACCGCAAGCATGTTGAGAAAGACGCCGCCTTGGCACGTCGTTTCCAGCCTGTGTTCGTCAGTGAGCCAACCGTTGAGGATACGGTTTCTATCCTGCGCGGTATCAAGGAAAAGTATGAACAGCATCACGGTGTCCGTATTGCGGACAGCGCGCTTGTTGCTGCAGCAACGCTTTCCAATCGCTATATTACCGACCGCTTCCTTCCGGATAAAGCGATCGACCTTGTTGATGAGGCTTCCTCACGTTTGCGGATGCAGGTGGATTCAAAGCCGGAAGAACTGGATAGTCTCGATCGCGACATCATCCGCCTAAAAATCGAAGGTGAAGCCCTCAAAAAAGAGAATGATGTTGCATCCAAGGATCGTCTGCAAAAGCTTGAAAAAGAGCTGGCCGATCTGGAAGAAAAATCTGCGGCTATCACCTCTCGCTGGACTGCGGAGAAAGATGCTCTTGGACGTGTTGCAGAGCTGAAAAAGAAGCTTGATGATGCACGTAATGAACTGGCTCAGGCCCAGCGTCTTGGTCAGTACCAGAAGGCAGGCGAGCTGGCTTACGGCGCTATTCCGGACATGGAAAAAGAGCTGAAGACGCTTGAAGAGCAGGCTGAAGGCAAAGGTGGCATGATGGAAGTTGCCGTCACACCTGATGATATTGCGCAGGTTGTCTCACGCTGGACGGGTGTACCGGTTGACAAGATGCTCGAAGGTGAGCGTGAAAAGCTTCTGCATATGGAAGATAGTCTGTCTAAACGGGTGATTGGTCAGAAAGAGGCTGTTGAGGCTGTCTCGACAGCGGTGCGCCGTGCCCGGGCTGGTCTGCAAGACCCGCATCGCCCAATCGGATCATTCATGTTCCTCGGACCGACAGGTGTTGGTAAGACAGAGCTGACCAAGGCGCTGGCAACCTTCCTGTTTGATGACGAGACAGCACTGATCCGCATGGACATGTCGGAGTATATGGAGAAGCATTCTGTTGCGCGTCTGATTGGTGCACCTCCCGGTTATGTGGGTTACGAAGAAGGTGGAGCGCTGACAGAAGCTGTACGGCGTCGCCCGTATCAGGTTGTACTGTTTGACGAGATTGAGAAGGCGCACCCTGATGTCTTCAATGTCTTGTTACAGGTTCTTGATGATGGCCGTCTGACAGACGGGCAGGGCAGAACGGTAGACTTCCGCAATACGCTGATCATCATGACATCCAACCTTGGTGCTGAATACCTTGTGAACCAGCCTGAAGGTCAGGATTCTGAAGTTGTGCGTGAAGAGGTTATGTCTGTGGTGCGTTCGCACTTCCGGCCAGAGTTCCTTAACCGTGTTGATGACATCATCCTGTTCCACCGCCTGCAGCGTGAGCAGATGGGTGCGATTGTCGACATTCAGATTGCCCGCCTCCAGCGTCTTCTTGATGACCGCAAAATCATTCTTGATATTGACGAGAGTGGCCGTAACTGGCTCGCTGATAAAGGGTATGACCCTGCCTATGGCGCACGTCCACTGAAACGTGTCGTTCAGAAGTATGTCCAGAACCCACTGGCTGAACAGATATTGGCCGGAACAGTTTATGATGGCTCAACTGTTAAGGTTCATGCCGGTGAAGATGGTCTGATGGTTGGCAATGTTGGTGTTTCTGGAGAGAAACGGCCCTCTGATGCCATGCTTAACTGAGTGAGTTAAAAAGATCCCCCACCAACCGGCTGGGGGATTTTTCTATTACCTGGCCTGCCCTTTAAGGGCGATTGCAACCCCTGTTGCAGCAATTGCCATTCCGACGATCTGTAGCGGTAAAAGCTCTTCTCTAAAAATAAAGTAAGCCATGAGAGCTGATGTTGGTGGTACAAGATAAATGATGCTGGCCACACTTGCGACTGCGCCTTTACGGATCATGGTCAGCAATAGCAGAATAGCCCCGATTGATAATCCGAATACGGACCAGAACCAGCCAAGGAAAAGGTCGGTCGTGATTTCAAACTGCATGGTTTCTGTCATGAGGGCGACAGGTAACGTAACAATGAATGCGGCTATATATTGTACGACTGTGTTGGTAACAAGGTTTATGGAGGCACCGTTTTTCTTCTGCCAGATCGTACCAAAAGTAATTGAGAACATTGCACATAGGCACACAATCAATGCTGAGAATGTAAAGCCATTTTGTCCCCCCAGTTTGGGAACAATCACGAGGCAGGCTCCACATAATCCAATCAGAACACCCGACCATTGCTTACGTGATACTTTTTCGCCAAGTAACGGACCGACGAGAGCAGCTGTTGCGATGGGCTGAAGCCCGGCAACAAGGGCCGCAATGCCACTGGGCATGCCGTGTTTTACCGCCCAGAAAACGCCTCCCAGATAAATGCCATGCAACAGAATACCCGCAATCATACTGTTGCGTATATCGCGTCTGTTATCCGGCCAGGGGGCTTTAAGAATAATAGCAATGATTGCCAGAACGATGCCTGCTCCCATATAGCGCCCGAGCATGAAGGTCAGGGGCTCAATATGTGGTGCGACCAGACGGGCGACAATAAAGCCTGTGGCCCAGATGATTACAAAGAGAATTGGCATAGCCAGAGCTTTGACGGGCCCGGAAGATTGCATGTTTGTTCACTCATGAATGATGAGGGAGTGTAGAAACAGATTTATCGTTCTGCATACTAGCTAAAAGATTTAAGAGATGGGGTTTATACACCGCAACATGGCTAGTGTTTGAAAATACTGCGCTAGATGTATAGCATATTGCAATTATGCAGTTCGTTAAGACTGCCTGTTATATGAGTATTTTGTAAGTGGTTGGTTTTTTCTGATGCCGCCATGGAGGAGATCATGCGCAGCATCCTGACAATTATCTGGCTGTCTTTTCTGCGGTTTAATCGCCATGATGGCTGGGCGATCGCCAGCCATATTTCGCTTTCATTGCTGATGGCTTTATTTCCATTCCTGATCGTGCTGACAGCTATTGCCAGTCTGGTGGGGCAGACAATGCTTGCAACACAGGCCATTGACCTGATGATGGATGGCTGGCCTCAGGCTGTCTCAGAGCCTATTCTTCATGAAATTCATGCCATCATGACAGGTAGCAGGGCTGGGGTTGTTACTTTTGGTGTGATCTTTGCCATCTATTTTGCATCAAGTGGTGTTGAAGCCCTGCGTATTGGAATGAACCGCGCCTATGGAGTTCGTGAGAAACGGGCATGGTGGCTGGTTCGTCTTGAATCAATCGGTTATGTGCTGGCAGGTGCCGTTCTGCTCCTTGTTGTTGCATTCTTACTGGTTATGGGGCCTCGACTTTGGTTGGCAATTGAAGATATCTGGCCGAAGGCTGCTGATTTTATACCGCAATGGAACGCTGGTCCGCGCCTTTTGGCAGCCACCGGTATTATCATTCTGGCTTTGATTGTGGCGCATAAGGTTATTCCGGCAGGTTACAGGAGTATTCTTTCCGTTGTGCCCGGAATTATCACAACCTTTGTTTTATGGCTTTGTGCTGGAATAGGGTTTGGGTGGTATCTCAGCCTGTATCCAGGAGCCTATAGCTCGACCTATGGCAGTCTTGCGACAGCGATGGTTGTTCTGGTTTTCGTCAATATGCTCGCGGCTATTTTCATTTTTGGTGGTGAGATTAATGGGCTGCTTTCACGTAAAACGTATATCACGCGAAAGCAGGATTAAGGGTTGTTTTATTTAGCCCGTATTGCGCTGATCAGATCGGTATAAAGATCATCAACTGATTCAATACCGACAGACAGGCGTAACAGGTCTGGTGGGCAGGGGCTGCCAGCACCTTCAATGGATGCGCGATGTTCAATCAGGCTTTCAACGCCGCCTAAAGATGTGGCGCGTTTCCATAACTGCACACGGGCTGCTGTTTTTATAGCGGCCTGTTCACCACCTTTCAGGCGAATGGACAGCATATAGCCAAAGCCATTTTCCATCTGCTTTCGGGCAACCTCATGCCCCGGATGGGAATGCAGGCCTGGGTACAGTACAACTGCAATATCCGCGTCCTGTTCAAGCCTCTGTGCGAGAACCATTGCATTCATGGATTGTGTTGCCTGCCGGACGTGCAGGGTGCGCATGCCGCGTAAAAGCAGATAAGCCTCAAAGGGACCGATAATCGCCCCCTGACTTTTACGGATCATTTTAATCCGCTCGAAAAAGGTATCTGCCACTTTTCCTGCAATGACACCGGCCACGACATCTGAGTGCCCGTTCAGAACCTTTGTCGCGGCGTGCATGACAATATCAGCACCAAGGTTGAGAGGTCGGGTATGATAGGGGGAAGCTGTTGTGGAATCGACAGCAAGTCTGGCTCCTGCTTTATGGGCGATATCCGCAGTTGCTGCGATATCAGTAATACCCCAAAGCGGATTTGATGGTGTTTCAATCCAGATCAGTTTTGTCTTGTTGGGAAGGATAGCTGCTTTGACTGCGTCAGTATTCTCGACATCCACGAAGTCAACAAGAAGCCCCCAGCGTTTCGCCTCTGTTGCCAGCCAGTGGCGTAAAGCCCAATACATCACCTTGGGGGCAATGATGTGGTCTCCCGGTTCAAGTGCCTGAAAAACTGCCGTTGCTGCGGCCATGCCTGATGAGAATAATATTGCACCCGCATCAGCATCTTCGAGCATTGCAAGAACGGCTTCAGCCTCATGAACGGTTGCATTATCCGGGCGACCATAAACGTATCCTGAGGAATAGCCATTGTCCTCATCGCGGATATAGGTCGTGGATAGATGAATAGGTGGAGTAATGCCCTTGGTAATTGGATCTATGGAGCCGAGCGCCTGTGCTGCAAGGGAGCGTTTTGACCATTTTTCCGGTCGTTCTGTTGGAAAGGGATGCTCGGGTTTATTCTGATCGTTTCCTTTAGGGCTCATTTATTTCTCCCAGGAGAGTTTGTGGAGCTTGTCTATGACAGGTATGAAAAGCCCGTCTCGGAAACAGTGACAAAAGTCACCCCAGAATTAGGCTTACCGTCTTTTTCAAATCAACCAGTGTAAAAGGTTTTGTCAGGACATCGGTTACAATGCCGGAAAGGGAAGATGCACGTTCTCTTTGCTCGGCAAAGCCGGTCATCAGCAGAATAGGAATTTGTGCATTCTGCTGGCGAACCATATGTGCAAGCTCAATGCCGTCCATAATAGGCATACGGATATCTGTCAGAAGGAGGTCAAATTTCCCCCCTTCTGCGATGAACAGGTCTATACCGTCCTCTCCGTCTGAAGCTTCAAGGACCGTATGGCCATCCGTTTCAAGCGCTCTTTTGACGAAGGCCCGTACCGGGTCTTCATCCTCCACCAGGAGGATGCGTGCCATTTCAGGCTCCTCCGAACATATCCGGTTCTTGATCTACGTGATCAACGACGCCAACGAATGGAAGTTCCCGATAATAATGGGCGATATCCATGCCATAGCCGACAACGAAAAGATCAGGGCAGGTGAAGCCGACAAAATCTGCCCCAATGCTGACGGCGCGTTTATTTGGCTTTTCAAGCAGGACAGTTGAGAAGACTCGGTTTGCGCCGCGAGCCATCAGAAGATCTTTGGCAAAAACCAGTGTCCGGCCAGATTCGAGAATGTCATCGACGAGCAGAACGTCACGACCCTTCACAGAACTTTGGACGTCACGCAAAATCTCAACCTGACCAGATGAAGTGGTGCCATCACGATAGCTTGAAAGGTGAACGAATTCGACCTGTGGCATCAAGCCGACTCGGTGCAGCGAGCGCAGCAGGTCTGATGCGAACATAAAGCTGCCCTTGAGAATAGCCACAACCAGAAGGTCTTTCGGCTCAACAGCAGCAATTTCCTTTGCAAGCTCATCATTGCGCTTTGCAAGAGTTGCTTCATCAAACAGAACGCGGATACGGGGAGTCGAAGTCATGAATTTTCCACACTGCAATTACTGATAGATCGTTTTGGAACTAATCCGCCCGCTCCTTACCACGAAATAGACAGGATTGGGTGAAAAACCTTGATGTCGATAACAGAATATTGGCCGACAGATCGCATGATAGTTGGCTAATCGTTAATGATCTACTGGCAATATGCATATTATAGCGAATAGACACGTTACCCATGGTTAAGGTTTTCATTATAGGGTGCGTGTTATCTGAGTACGCTTGGCAGGGTTTAAGCCTTGCTCGGTAAAGAAATGGGTTGGCACAAGAGTTGGCTGATTACAAAGAGAATCAATTCAAAATGGTACCTCCAGCGGTACAATTTGAAAATGTGGGCATACGTTATGGTATGGGCCCCGAGGTTCTGCGTGACCTGAGTTTCTCAATTCCGCCCAACTCATTCCAGTTTCTGACGGGGCCGTCCGGCGCTGGCAAGACAACCCTTCTGCGTTTGATTCTTCTCTCTATCAAGCCAACCCGTGGGTTGATCTCCGTCTTTGGTAAAGATGTTTCCCGTATCTCCAATGATGAGCTGACAGATGTCAGGCGCAAAATGGGGGTCGTGTTTCAGGAATTCAGGCTGCTGGATCATCTGACAACCTATGAGAATGTTTCTCTGCCCTTAAGGGTGCAGGGTAAGGATGAAGCCAGTTACCGCAATGAGGTTGTTGAGCTTCTTCATTGGGTTGGTCTTGGGGACAGAATGCATGTTCTCCCGCCTGTTCTCTCTGGTGGTGAGAAGCAGCGAGCTGCTATTGCGCGTGCCTTGATTGTTCGCCCTGCTATGCTTCTGGCCGATGAGCCAACCGGTAACGTTGATCCATCACTGGCCCGACGTCTGTTACGGCTGTTTGTTGAGCTCAATCGTCAGGGAACATCAATTGTTATTGCAACCCATGATCTTGGGTTGATGGATCTTGTTGATGCCCGTCGCCTTGTGCTTGGCGATGGTTATTTGCATATAGACGGGTGAAAGACATGAATTTTCGCCGATCCCGCTATCGAAATACAACCACCACAGATGAAGGTAACCCCAAGAAGGACAAGCGTCCTGACTGGGAAAAACCAATCGGGCCTGCACTTGGTCGTGGGGCACCTTTAGTGCCGGTGGATAGTGCTGGTAGTCGGGCTTTAATGGCTGTTATTGCCATCATGACATTTCTGGCTGCCCTTTGTGCAGGTGGGGCACAGATCGTTGCATCCAACTCCAGTGAATGGCGTGCAGCGGTATCTCGTGAAGTCACCATTCAGGTGCGGCCGGCTCCGCAGCGTGATATTGATGCTGATGTCCAGATTGCAACAAATCTGGCGGCACAGTATCCGGGTATTAAGAAAGCACAAGCGTTCACAAAAGAGGAATCTGAGCGGCTGCTCGAGCCTTGGCTTGGTACTGGTCTGGATTTCAATGATCTGCCTATTCCGCGTCTGATTGTTCTTGAACTTGCCGGTGGAGCCCCGCCGGATTTCACGAATTTGCGCCAACAGCTTCAGGAGCAGATACCGGGTACAACCCTTGATGATCATGCGCTTTGGATGTCTCGACTGTCGACAATGGCAAATACGGTCATTGGTGTCGGAATCATGCTGGTGGTTCTGGTGCTTGGAGCGGTTGGGCTTGCGGTTGCCTTTGCGACACGCGGGACAATGGCAGGGAACCGTGAGGTTGTGGAGGTACTCCATCTTGTTGGAGCCAATGACGATTTTATCGCCAGGGAATTCCAGCGGCGCTTTTTCAAAATGTCTCTTAAGGGGAGCGCCATGGGGGCTGTGGCAGCAATTGTGATGGTTCTTTGCTTCAGTCTTCTCAGCAGTATATGGCGGGCAAGTGCAACCGGTGAACAGCTTGAAGCTCTCTTCGGTTCATTTGACTTTGGCTGGCAGGGAATTTTGGCGATTATTATTGTTGCCCTGATTGTTTCTGGTATTACAGCTGTGGTGTCACGGGCAACTGTTCGGCACTTCCTTACTGCATCCAATTGAGATTGAAGCTAAAATTTTAACAAAGGTATCAGTCTCTTTTGAATAACTCACAATTAACGCCTACGAGTTGCCGTAATTATTGTTAATCTAAGATTCATTATGAGAGATAGCGTTAAGGGCAGTCATGTTTTCAGATAAACATTCGACAACCGAGCCTATTGGCTGGTCATGGCGTGCCCACTGGCTCCCGCCGCGGCGACGGCAATGGCACATCATGCGTTGGCTGAAGCGTATTTTTCTTGCCCTTATTGCAATTGCTTTCATAGGTATTGTGGCTGGCTTTTTTGGCTATGTCCGTACCGTTCAAAGCTACAATATGCATACTGATGTCAGAGGTGATGCGGTTGTGACCCTCACGGGCGGTGCGCAGCGTATCGATGAGGCCTTGCAGATATTAGCGCGTGGCGGCGCAAAACGTATGCTTATTTCCGGTGTTAACGAGCAGACGACCCGTGATGAGATTATCCGCCTGAACCCGTCTTATGCATCGCTTTTCCTTTGTTGCGTTGATCTGGACTACCGTGCCCGCAATACGATTGGTAATGCAATTCAGGCGCGTTACTGGGCCAATGAGCATGGTTTTAAAACACTGATTATCGTAACATCAAACTATCACATGCCACGCACATTGGTGGAGCTTGGTCATGTAATGCCCAAGCTTGAAAAAATCCCTTATGCTGTTGCGGCGGGTAGTATCAAGACTGAAGGGTGGTGGTCTGATGCGACAACCATGCGTCTGCTCGTCAGTGAGTACCTGAAGTATCTGGTGGCATGGGGACGAACGAAGATTGAAAAAGACCCTGAAAGATCACCTGCCGCGCGTATTTTAGGAAAGCCAGTCAAGAATATTGTTGAGCCCGGCAATTGATATCGCTGCCTAATCTACTGGAGCCTTATGCCAAAAGATGCTATCGGCATATTTCCGATAATGACTGATTAATGCATATGCTGGTATTTCGTTCGCTCGTTTTCAATCTGGCTTTTTATCTCAATATGGCTCTGTGGCTGGTTGTTGGCCTGCCATGCTTTGTTTTTCCACGCCGTAATCTTCAGAATCTGATGATTGCCTGGGCTGGTTCCAGCATGTGGCTGATGAAGGTTATTGTGGGCACACGTGTTGAAGCCCGAGGCCTTGAAAACCTTCAGCAGGGTGGTTTGCTGGTTGCATCCAAACACCAGTCTTTATGGGAAACATTTGCGCTGTTACCTTACTTCGATGACGCTGCCTTTGTGCTTAAAAGGGAGCTGTCATGGATCCCGCTTTTTGGTTGGTATATCCTGAAATCAAAGATGATACCGGTTGATCGGAATGGCACGATTTCTGCCATTAAAAGCCTGACGGCTAAGTCCAAAGAGGCTGTTGAAGAGGGGCGGCAGCTTATTATTTTTCCTGAAGGAACGCGTCGTGCACCCGGAGCTGAACCAAGCTATAAATCCGGTACAACCCATCTTTATAAACGTTTGGGCAAGCCGTGCCTTCCGGTGGCGCTGAATTCAGGCCTGTTCTGGCCCCGTCGCAAATTTCTGCGTTATCCCGGTACGATCGTTATCGAATTTCTGCCGATAATCCCGGCTGGGTTAAAGGCAGATGAGTTTGAGCAGCAGTTGCAAACCGGCATAGAGACATCTTCTAACCGCCTCTGGAAAGAGGGGCTGGAAGAGCGGGAACGTCTTCTCTAAAGATCAGCGACAAGCTGAGCCAGATCATGATCTTCTATGTCAATCTGACGAAGGTGCTCGTAGGTTGAGCGAACATATTCGCTGTTCGGGCCAGAGATACCATTTCCCTGTTTGATGAATGTGAGCTTTTCGGTGTTGCTTAAAGTGCCGGAATATTGTTTGTGGTCACGGTCAACAATATAAGCAAGCACCTTAACCTCTTCACCTGACGCCAGTCTGGCAGGCAACCATCTTTCCAGATAAACACTGGTGACCTGCTCACGCTCGCGCAGGTAGGCGATTGTCTCTGTCCTGTTCTGAGCTTTGACCTTATAGGCGATACCGGTGCAGGAACCGCCATGATCAAGCCCAAGGACGAGGCCGGGTTTCTCCGGAGTTCCGCGATGGACATGGGAAAGAATGCAGAAAGAACGGTGGAAATTCTCCAGCTGCGCAATATGTTTTTCAATGAATTCGAACCCTGGTCTCCACATCAGGGAACCATAACCAAATACCCATAAATCATCCTGTTGTGAGGGTATTTCTGCTTCTTCTGTTTGATGCATTCCGGTTATGTCCATTATGGTTCAGGGAAATTAAGGTCTAGCTCTTGTCCGTACTGTAATGATACTGACTGCTTTTAGCACAGCCTTTCAAAAGGGATATATGGAATGCAGGTACAACCAGTTAAAAGAAAAGCAAGCAAGTTCTGGCTCTATGGCCCAACGGCTTTGCTAATCATTCTTGTTGCGGGCTGGTGTGGTGGCTGGTTTTATATGCGCGGGAAGGTTGAGGAAGCCACGCAGAATTTTCTAACAGTTGAGGCAATGCGTGGCCGGGTATGGGACTGCCCGAACCGGACAATTGGCGGGTTCCCTTTCCGCTTCGAAGTGAGTTGTGAGAGCTTTGCATATACGGCCGGGAATACACGTGTCACCTTGGGGCCGACAAAGGTTGTTACTCAGGTTTATAATCCGCGCCATATGATTGTTGAAGCCACTGGGCCGATGGAATTTACAGACGGAAATGTTTCAGGCACCGGAAACTGGAAATCGCTTGAGGCCAGCATTTCTGGTTTAAACAAGGGTGGCTTTGAACGTATTGCTCTTGTTGCTGAGCAATCGAATGTCAGAATTTCCGGTTTGCCGGAAGTCGCTACTGTAGAGGCTTCTTCCAATAACAGTGAGATTCACATTCGTCTGGCTCCGGATAACAATCCGGTCATGCAGTCGTTTGATGTTGCCATCAATGTGTCTGGTGCAGTGATACCGCTTATGAATGCGCGTATGGGAGACGATGCACCGCTTGATGTTGATGCACTGGCAACCTTCGTCAACTTTCCCAAACTGCGAGGGGGAGAGCCTGCTAATGTCATTCTTGAGATGTGGCGCGTTGTTGGCGGTTCTGTAAAACTCCAGAAGCTTGATACCCGTAAAGGTCTCCGCATCCTGAATGTGCAGGCTGAGCTGGGACTGGATGAAGAGCATCGCCTGAAAGGATCAGTTGATATTGCGCAGGCAAATTATTCTGATCTGATGGCGCGTCTGACATCCGGTAATCAGGAACCACGCCCGCTGCAACCGCTGCCAGCCGATGCGGCTAAAACAGCTGTTGTTGCACTTCCCAAAGTTGTGCTGACGAACGGGCGTATTCGTATTGGTGGAATGTTTGATGTGCCGAAAGTAAGACTGGCGCCGCTTTACTGACGTCGTCCGAAGTTTGGCTCGTCGGTTTCCTGACCATGGGTGATGATGTTCCGGCGGATGGTGCGTGTCTTTGAAAAAAGCTCAAAGAGTGCATCACCATCACCATTCCGGATGGCACGGGTCAGGACGGCAATGTCTTCATTGAAACGTCCGAGCATTTCAAGCACAGCTTCCCTGTTATTCAGGAAGACGTCACGCCACATGGTTGGGTCGGATGCCGCAATACGTGTGAAGTCACGGAAACCACCCGCTGAGAATTTGATAACTTCCGACTGGGTTACCTTTTCGAGATCGGCGGCTGTTCCGACGATATTATAAGCGATCAGGTGAGGGACATGGCTTGTGATTGCCAGCACGAGATCATGATGCTGTGGTTCCATGATCTCGACATTGGAGCCGAAAGACTCCCAGAGGGTCCGCATTTTCTCAACCAGAGCCTGATCTGTACCATCTGTTGGTGTCAGAATGCTCCAGCGATTGTTGAACAATGTTGAAAAACCGGCATCTGGCCCTGAGTATTCCGTACCGGCAACAGGATGCGCTGGAATGAAATGAACGCCTTTGGGAAGATGAGGGGCGACCTGACGGATAACAGACGCTTTTGTTGAACCGACGTCTGAAACAATTGCACCTGATTTCAGGTGGGCTGCCATTGCTTCGGCAACAGTGCCCATTGCACCAACCGGAACACATAGAATAACTAGATCTGCGTCCCTCACACCTGAAGCAATGTCGGTTGTCTGCGTATCTGCAATTTTGAGAGCGGCAACGCGATCAATAACCTGCTGGCTTCCATCAACGACAGTAATATGCTTTGCGGCATTCTGCTGCTTAACAGCTCTGACAATGGACGAACCAATGAGGCCCGCACCAACAATAGTGATGTGATCAAAAAGCGGTTGTGCCAGAGGAGTAGGCAAAGTCGTATTAGGCACGGTTATCTCTATCTCTCAGCTTGCCAGAAATTCTTTCAGGGCAGCGATAACAAGAAGGTTCGCTTCTTCTGTTCCAATGGTCAGGCGTAGGGCATTCGGGAAGCCGTATCCTGTGACACGGCGTAGAATCAATCCGCGTGAAGACAGGAAAGTATCCGCTTCTGCAGCGCCTTTGCCGGGTGTCTCAGGGAAGTGAATTAAAACAAAATTTGTGACACTTGGGGTAACCTGAAGGCCAAGCTTTGTAAGTTCTTCAGTGAGCCATAGAAGCCACTTGTTATTATGTTCCGATGTTTTGGCAACATGCTCTTCATCTTTGATGGAGGCAATACCGGCAGCCATGGCGACACCATTGACGTTGAATGGACCACGGGCACGGTTAAGTGCATCAATGATACTTGCCGGGCCAACCATCCAGCCAAGGCGTAAGTTTGCGAGGCCATAAATCTTTGAAAATGTACGTGTCATCACGACATTCTCACTGGTGGCGACCAGTTCAAGGCCTGCGGAATAATCATTATTCCGGACATATTCAGCGTAGGCTGCATCAAGAACCAGAATTGTTGTTGGTGGTAGAGCTGCCTGTAATCTCTTCACTTCATCAAATGGCAGATATGTGCCGGTAGGATTAGCAGGGTTGGCAATATAAATCAGCTTTGTCTTGCTGTTAACTTTTGCAAGAATGGCATCAATATCGACGCGGCAATCTTTCTCCGGAACTGTAACAGGCGTTCCACCCGCGGAAAGAACAGCTATCTTGTAAACAAGGAAGCCATGTTCTGTGATGATCGCTTCATCACCTTTTTCCAGATAGGTATGGGCGAGAAGTGTCAGGAGCTCGTCAGAACCATTTGAGCAGATGATCCGCTCAGGGTCGAGGCCAAACTTTGCTGCAATGCTCTGCCGCAGTTTTGTGCTGCTGCCATCCGGATAGAATTCAAGCCCTCTCAGGGCTTTCTGGGCAGCTTCAATAGCAGCATGAGATGGGCCCAATGGGGTCTCATTTGAAGACAGTTTAAAGACCTTGCCACCACCTGTTGCCGCGCTTTTGCCGGGCACATAGGCATCAATTTGCATAATGCTTGGGCGGGGTTGAGGGTGTACTGTCATGTCGGAGCCTATTCCTGCGCTTGAATAATCGGGTATTTATTAAACCCATAAACCTTTAAATGGAATGAAAATCTACTCACCTACATGGTGAAAGCGTTCGGCGTGGCTGCCAATTTCGATAAGCTCCGGCATTCCACCATCTGCGCCACATTCTTCGCGGATACGTTCTGGTGAAATATTGCCCGGTGCTGCCAGAAGAACAGACAGGCCATTATTGTCTGCCGCACTGGCAATAACCTCACCACCAAAGCTGGCGATCTTGGCATAATCCTGTGCCCGCCAACGCTCAAAACGTGCGGAGTACAAAATAACATCTCGGACAGCGGCATCTGTCAGAGGTTTTGAAATGACAAACACAGGTGTTCCGGCAGGATGATCGGGCCGTTCAATCATTGGCAGGCGCGAGATAATCTTGGGAGAGTTCTCTGAGGTAAGAAGGCGCCACCATGCACCTGATGAAACACCCTGATCCAGCCGGAAGATGCCGAGGTCCCCCCGAGACTCAGCAACTGCTGAAATAACGGCAGTCGCACTTGGATGGGTATGATAGGGAACCGTAAAGCCAAAATGGAAACGCGCTGAATCACGCATCAGGTCATCACCGCCTGAGATATCAGCGTGTACAGAAAAGGGTGCCTGTACGTAGGTGAAGGTTGCGATGATGACGCGCCATATACCTTCAACCGTATCAAGGGGTAGAAGGCCCTTATGACGCTCTGCAATTGCGCGCATCATTGAAGCTTCACGACCGGGGCGGAAAGCTGAGCCGGATTCAGAGGTTTTCTTGACCTGTATGAGGGTGTCAATAATCTGGCCGCGCTGCATCAGAAGCTGATGCATCTCATGGTCAATCCGATCAATTTCATTGCGTAGATCGGTAAGGCTGAGCTTGGCGGGTGTATCTGACATCACTGTGTTCCGTAGTTTACCTTTGGCACCTATGGGCCATTGTATTTACTTTTAATATAAGCGGTTTTCTTTGTAAGCTGATTAAAAGTGAAATGCCACCGGTTTAATAAAATCATCAAAAAGGAATAGTTCTGATTGACGGATTTGTCCGCCTCAAATAACAATGTGTTCTGAATACAGAACGAAATGATTGTGTTGAGGCAGATGGTGGCCATAACAAAGAAACTGGAACAGGTTATTCAGGCTAATGATCCTGAAAGCCTTGTCGCGCAGTTTGGTGCGGATGAACCACTTTGTACGGATGCCGGGGTTGAAATCGCGCCCTGGCAGATTGCCTATCAGACGTACGGCACACTGAATGAAGATCGTTCCAATGCAATTCTGGTCTGTCATGCCCTGACGGGTGACCAGCATGTTGCGAACCTTAATCCTGTTACCGGGAAGCCTGGCTGGTGGGAAGTTATGATCGGGCCTGGACGTCCGATTGATACTGATCGTTTCTTTGTGATCTGCTCCAATATTATTGGTGGGTGTATGGGCTCAACAGGCCCGGCTTCAATTAACCCTGAAACCGATAAACCTTGGGGGGTAGATTTTCCCCTTGTCACAATCCGCGATATTGTGCGTGCGCAAAAAATGCTGATTGATCGTCTCGGCATCGATTCACTTTTCTGTGTGATAGGTGGCTCAATGGGCGGTATGCAGGTCCTGCAATGGGCAGTCAGTTATCCGGATAAAGTTTTCTCGGCGATCCCGATTGCGACAACAGCCAGACATTCCGCTCAGAATATTGCTTTTGATGAAGTGGGTCGTCAGGCCATTATGGCTGACCCGGATTGGCGAGAAGGTCGTTATCTCGAAGAAGGTGTACGCCCTGCCAAAGGGCTCGCCGTTGCCCGGATGGCGGCACATATCACCTATCTCTCTGAGACAGCTTTGCATAACAAGTTTGGTCGCCGCCTTCAGAATCGTACAGACAAGACGTTCTCGTTCGAGGCTGATTTCCAGATCGAAAGTTATTTGCGCTATCAAGGCCAGAGCTTCGTTGAGCGGTTTGATCCAAACTCCTATCTCTATGTCACACGCGCCATGGACTATTTTGATCTGGCTTCCGAACATGATGGCATACTGGCAAAAGCCTTTTTAGGCTCGCGAACACGCTTTTGTGTCATCTCATTTACATCAGACTGGCTGTTCCCCACACGTGACTCACGGGCTGTTGTGCATGCGCTGAATGCAGCGGGTGCATCTGTCGCTTTCATGGAAATTGAGAGCGATAAGGGACATGATGCCTTCCTGCTTGATGAGCCGGAAATGTTCAAGGCAGTCACAGGTTTCGTTGAAGCCAGTGCCAAAGCCCGGGGGATTGCATGAGGAGTTCAGAAATAAAAGAGCTTGTTGCCCCACGGGGTAGCGATGGTGTCCGCCTTGATTTCCGTCTGCTTGGCAATATGGTCTCTCCGGGAGCACGCGTGCTCGACGTTGGCTGTGGTAACGGTGAGCTGTTGGCCTTTTTACGGGATACACGACAGGTTGACGGACGTGGCATTGAACTGTCGCGTGAGGGCGTCTCGGCCTGCATGGCACAGGGCCTGTCAGTCATTCAGGGTGATGCCGATATTGATCTGGCTGATTACCCGACGGATGCTTTTGATTATGTCATTCTCTCACAGACCATACAGGCAACCTACCAACCGAAGGTGGTGCTGGAGCATCTCCTGAGAATTGGTCGCCGGGTCATCGTCTCGGTTCCGAACTTTGGTTACTGGAAAGTCCGGCTGCATCTTGCGCTGTTTGGGCGGATGCCGATGTCCAAGAGCTTGCCTTACTCATGGTATGACACACCCAATATTCACTTCTGCACTATCCGTGACTTCATCAATCTGTGTGATGAAGTCGGAGCTGAAATGGAACGGGCAGAAGCTCTGCACGCCAATGGTAAGCCCATGCGTTTCAGCCTGCCCTGGTGGGTGTGGAATATGTTTGGCGAGCAGGGCATGTTTCTTCTGCGGCGCAAGGACAGATAACTAATTACCTGATCCCATCGGGTGCAGATCCCGGACCATGCTCTTCAGGCGTTCATCCAGAACATGGGTATAGATCTGGGTTGTACTGATGCTGGCGTGGCCAAGCAGTTCCTGTACGACCCGTAAATCAGCCCCATTCTGTAAAAGATGACTGGCGAAGGCGTGGCGTAAAACGTGCGGCGAGATATGGTCGCCACGAATACCTGCGGCTCCCGCTAATGCTTTTAAGTCACGTGCAAAAGCCTGCCGGGTCATATGTCCGCTCTCACTATCTGACGGAAAAAGCCATGACGGGCTATCACGGCGGCTGGTTTCCAGCATCTCAACATAGTGGGTCATTGACTGACGGGCACTGTCTGTCAGAGGCACCAGTCGTTCTTTATTACCTTTGCCCCGAACAACCAAAAATTTCTCACGGGTTCTGGCCGCAGATTTTGGTAGTGAAACAAGTTCTGTAACACGCAGACCAGTGGCATAGAGAAGTTCGAGCAAACAGTGCATACGGGCATTTTTAAGCCGTTCGAACGGGGAGGTATCCTCTGTCTTACCGGCATATTCCTGTGCGAGATCAAGGAGACGTGTCACATCTTCAACTGACAGAACTTTAGGTGTGGCCTGATGGGTTTTCGGAGCATCAACTGCAGCACTTGGATCTTGCTTGGCATAGCCTTCGACATAAAGAAATTTATGGAACTGCCGGACGGCTGACAGGTGACGGGCCGCTGATGAAGCCTTTAAGCCTTTACCTTCAAGAGAGTTAAGGAATTCACGAATATCCTTCGGGTCTGTTTTTTCAAGTTTGACACCATTGTCGATCTGGAAATCGAGATAAGATTCAAGATCGCGTCTATATGCGGCAAGTGTATTTTCAGCGGCGCCGCGTTCGGCGGCCAGCATATCCAGAAACAGATTTAAAAGACGGGTGGGGTTCATTGTGTATTCTGATTTCGTTCTATTACCGGAATTGAGATTGTGCGTTGCTGAGGTTCAACAAATGTTGCAAGCGCATATATGACAGCGAATACCGCGATCGCGATAATAGCAAGAATAACCAGTAATCTGCTTAATGTAGGCATGGCATTCCGCGCTCAGATTTCCTAATTTATAACTCTCATAAAGCAGGAAAGTTTACCGATCATGAAACAATGCCCCCATCAAAAGACGAAATGGGGCATTTTCCAATTCAAACTGTAAGCAAAATGCTTTAGTGACATGTTGTGCTTCGCGGTTCACGTGGGGCGCTTTGGGATAGGTTTATGAAACAGAAGCGTAAAATCAGCCCTGTATCAGCACGGCGTAGCCTGCGGATGCGGCAGGTTTTCAACCGACGGGCCGAACGTCTGCGTAACCAACTCGGGCGGCGTTCAATTGTGCTTGTCGGATTGATGGGCGCTGGCAAGAGCACGGTTGGGCGTCGCCTGGCCATGCGGCTCGGGCTTCCGTTTCTTGATGCTGACCACGAAATTGAGACTGCGGCAGGCATGTCGATTCCGGATATCTTCGAAATACATGGTGAAGATTATTTCCGTGAGGGCGAACGCCGGGTTATTGCCCGCATTTTGCAAGAGGGGCCATTGGTGCTTGCAACAGGTGGGGGCGCCTATATGAATGAAGAGACACGTAAGGCTGTCTCTGAAAAGGGCGTCGCAGTTTGGCTCAAAGCTGATGTTGATGTTCTGCTTGAGCGTGTCAGCCGCAGAAATAACCGTCCTCTTCTCAAGCAAAGTGATCCGAAAACTATTCTTGAGAAACTGACAAGCGAGCGTAACCCTTTTTATGCGATGGCGGACGTCCATATTGAATCGCGTGAAGGGCCGCATGATCGTGTTGTCTCAGCCATTGTTCGATCTTTGCGCCATTATCTTGATAAGCAGGAAAAGCCTCAGTCATGACAACTTCCAAGCCTTTGATTGTTCCCGTTCCTCTTGGTGCGCGTGCCTATGACATCCTGGTGGGACGCAATATTCTGGGTGAGGGTGTTGAGCAGATCAAAAAGCTAGGGGTGCGTAAGGTTGCTCTTGTAACAGACGAGAATGTTCACTCGCTGCATGCTGAGCGTATCATTAAAACATTAGCTGACAATGGCGTTGATGTTGCAGCACCTGTTGTTGTTCCCGCGGGAGAAAGCTCCAAGAGCTATGCTGTTCTTGCTAAAACCTGCGATGATATTCTGGCAACACGCGTTGAGCGTGGTGATCTTGTTATTGCCTTGGGTGGTGGTGTCGTTGGTGATCTTGCCGGTTTTGCAGCGGCAATAGTCCGTCGCGGAATGCGTTTTGTCCAAATGCCTACATCGCTTCTGGCTCAGGTCGATTCTTCTGTTGGTGGAAAAACCGGCATCAATTCATCCCACGGGAAAAATCTGGTTGGCGCCTTTCATCAACCAAGCCTTGTTATCGCTGATACGGCAATTCTGGATACGTTACCTGAGCGGGAATTACGCGCAGGATATGCTGAAGTTATCAAATATGGTTTGATTAACAGCGAACGCTTTTTCTTTTGGTGTGAAGAAAACTGGCAGCAGATTTTTGCTGGTGGACCAGAGCGGGATGAGGCTGTGGCCCATAGCTGCCGTGCCAAGGCTGAAGTCGTTGTACGTGATGAGTTCGAGAATGGTGACCGCGCACTGCTTAATCTTGGGCATACATTCGGTCACGCGCTTGAGCGCATAGTTAAATACGACAATGCACGCCTTGTGCATGGTGAGGCTGTTGCGATCGGGCTTGCTCAGGCTTTCCGGTTTTCTGCGCGCCTTGGCCTGTGCGCTGGGCAGGACGCAGGGCGTGTCGAAGCGCATCTGAAAAGTGTTGGCCTCCCAACCCGGTTGCAGGATGTTCCCGGTGGTGCTGGTTCCGTAGACGCTATCCTTGATGCCATGACACAGGACAAGAAGGTCAAGGCTGGTACGCTGACATTCATCCTTGCGAAGGGGATTGGAAAAAGCTTCATTGCACATGATTTAAACAAGGCTGATGTTGCGGCCTTTTTGATGGATGAATGGAATAGCTGACGGGTTAATCATGGATATCTGGCTGGCATCTCTGATTGTTATTTTATGTCTATTGATGTCTGCTTTCTTCTCCGCCGGAGAGACGGCCTTTACGGGGACCTCCAAAGCCCGGATGATCGGGCTTGCTGAGAAGGGTGACAGGCGCGCCAAGCGTGTACTTCGTATTCTTGAAGCAAGGGAACGCTTTTTAGGAACAATGCTGATTGGCAACAGCATTGTTAATATTGGTGTCTCATCACTCGCAACCAGTATCCTGATAATTCTTCTTGGCAAACATTACGGTGTCATTGCAGCTACCGTTATCATTTCTATTCTCGTCATTATCTTCGCAGAAATACTGCCTAAAACTCTGGCGATTAAATCTCCCGATGGCGCCTCATTGCGTATGGCTCGCTGGGTTGTTTATGCCATGCGTATTCTGGGGCCATTGACGCAGGTGGCTGGTTGGATTGTGAAGATTATTCTGCGGATACTGGGTGAGAAAGTACGCCATAGTGAACCTTTGCTGACACCAAGCGAAGAAATTAAAGGTCAGGTTGCACTTCTCCATCGGCAGGGTGATGTCATTAAAGATGAGCGGGATATGCTTGGTGGCCTGCTTGATCTTAAAGAGCTGTTTGTCTCTGATGTCATGGTGCATCGGACAAAGATGGAAAGTATTGATGCTGATCTGCCAGCAATTGAGATTGTCCGTCAGGTTATCGCTTCATCTCACACCCGTCTGCCTTTATGGCGTGAGACGCAGGAGAATATTGTTGGGGTTCTGCACTCCAAGGATTTACTTCGTGCTCTAAGCGCCGTTGATGGGGATGCAAGCCGCTTGAAAATTGATGAGATTGCGCTTGAAACCTGGTTCGTTCCTGAGAGCACCTCTTTGCAGGATCAACTGCAGGCATTTCTGTCAAAGAAAACGCACTTTGCGCTTGTCGTTGATGAATACGGTGAGGTGATGGGGCTTGTGACCCTTGAAGATATTCTGGAGGAAATTGTCGGTGATATTGCGGATGAGCATGATCTGACGGTTGAGGGAGTGCGCCCACGTAAAGATGGTGCGGTTATTGTTGATGGTACCGTGCCAATCCGTGATCTTAACCGTGCGATGGATTGGCGGTTGCCGGATGAGGAAGCCACAACAATTGCCGGGCTGGTTATTCATGAAGCACGACAGATTCCAAACACCGGCCAGATATTCAACTTCTATGGGTATCGTTTTCAGGTTGTCCGGAAATCACGGAACCGTCTGACAGCTTTGCTGATTACACCACTGGATAAGCTTAAAACAAAAATGCCGGGTTAAACCCGGCATTCCATAATCATATTATGGGGCTTCAATCAGTACCCAGTAGACTTTATATTTTGAACCGGGTGCATAAGCCGTTGCAATACCCATCCGCTTCATACTGGCGTTCAGCATCACGCGGTTGTGCTGAGGACTGTCACGCCATCCGGAGAAGGCCTCGGCGAGTGTATGATAGCCGGCAGATGTGTTGACTTCTGCTTTAGCCGTACCACTACGTGCAAGGCGCTGTTTGATAGTATCTGCCGATGTCGGCTTGTCACTACCAGCCATAGCACGGGCTTCTTGTTCTGCCGCAGCCTGTAATGCCGGATCAAGTACCAGTGGGCCGAGGCCATGGTTGCGGCGGTAAGCCGAAATCATGTTGCTTGCCATTTTGCTGTCAATCTGTGCTGAAGCTGAAGCTAAAGACACATAAAAGCTTGGGCGTGATTTCTTGGCATCATTATCGCAGGCGGCCAATGTCAGGGCCAGGCCTGCCAGTGCACAGGTAACAATCAGTTTTCTCATTTGGGCATTATCTCACGCAGGCGAACCACAAAGGCCGCTAATTCATCATTCGCCTGCATGTTACCCGTATCGTGTGAAAGATTCGTTACCGTTGCCCTGCAAGGTTATTGATAGAATCCGCAACAGGCTCGAGACCTTGAAGCTGTATCTGTGTTGGTGATGCACTGGTGATAATTCCGGCCTCACGTAAGGCCCTGAAAATAGCAAAATGCAGCTCACTGGAGACCCGTGAGGTAATCTCGATTTCTTCCACAAAACAGACCAGCTCAAAATAAAGATTAGATTCTGCGATCTTCTTGAAAAGGACATTTGGTGGCGGCGAGCTGGCAACATCACGATTGTCGAGCGCACATTTTTTTACAATTGTTGCGAGCAGATCAGGGTCAATTGTCCGATCAACCGGAATGGCAATCACAATCCGATTCATTCTGTCTCCACGGACACGGTTGCGGACAACACCTGAAATCAGATTGGAGTTTGGAACGATAATCGTTGTTCTGTCTGAAGTAACAATCTCGGTCGAGCGGACATTTATACGCCGGACATTTCCTTCACCATCACCGACCACAACAAGGTCACCCACCCTGATCGGTCTTTCCCAGAGAAGGATGAGGCCGGAGACGAAATTATTGACGATGGACTGTAAACCAAAACCGACACCAACTGAGAGGGCACCGGCAACAATTGTAATATTGCTGAGGCTGATACCGGCGTAACTCAAGGTTGCAAAAGCGGCGATGATAAAGCCGATATAACCAACGCCCGTTTTAATTGAATTTCGGAGTCCGGCATCAAGTTTGGTTGCCGGGAGATAGGTCGTATCAAGCCAGCGCTGGATCAGGCGGGTAATGATGATGCCGAGCACAAACAGACCGATTGCCATCACAATCAACGAGATTGAAATGGTCATTTCGCCAACCTGAAAACCGAAGAAGGCAGAACGGGCAAGGGCGGTGTAATCGAGAGATTCAATGCCCCATGGAGCCAGCGCCAGTGTTGCGGCTATAATAATCAGACTGACGCGCAACAGACCGTTGAGGATAACGGCCAGCTGCTCCAGTGAAGATTTTGTGAGCCCTGTATTGGCTTGTAAGAAGAGAGAGAATTTACCGCTCGTTGCCGTATGAGCATTCATATGTTCATTGATGAATGACAAGAACATCCGCAAAACGGTGAAAAGAACCGCGAGCCAGACCGCCTGATCCACGAGAAATGAACTGAGCGCAATATAGCCAAATAATGCTGTGCCAATGATGCTGATAATCAACAGCCAGCCAATCATGCGCAGCGGCCCGCCTATTTCCATTTCCGCGGCTGAGTAGGCGGCAAGGCTTTCCTCGTTGATCCTGCCGGCAATGGCAAAATGCAAAAGCAGCATCATCAGCAGAACAGCGACCGCAATGGAGAATACCCCCTTGCTGGCGACCGAGATGGGAAGAGCAACTTCAAACGCCTGATAAAATGAATCTGCGATTTTGCCAATAATGAACACTGCAGCGATAAGCAGAATATAATGCCGTAACCGGGCGGCAGTGCTGTCTGCCATTGAAACCAGCCGCCACGGGCGGTTTTTTGGTGATAGAACAGCATTAGAAAGGGCATTTACAAAGGCGAAGCTAACGATAGAGATCAACACAGTCGCAACAACTATGCTTAATCTATCCGGAACCCATGTGGTGTGCTGTACGGCGCTGTAGATTGCAATCGCCCCAATGGCGGCAGGAACTGTCCTGAACAGAACAACGGCAATAGCTGCCAGAATTTTCCTTTGGTGGGTTAGACCCTCAACAGCCGGGTCGCGCTTAATCAGCTTACCGGCAAATAAAGGACGGGCGGCAAACAGAAGAAGCCAGATAGAAGCGGCAAAGCAGAAGAGTAATGTGGTTGCCAGAGAAGCATTGCTCTTCAGCTCATACAACCAGCTTGAAAGCACAGCCTTTGTGGTCGTGATTTCTTCCGGGATGTAGGAAAGGACATTTATCCAGAGATCAGGGCTAACGATGCTGTTACTTTTCTGAAAAATCTGTTTTTGGAAAAGGGCTCTTCTTTTATCGCTGAGTTCTGTCAGAAGCTGCGTTGCCTGAACGAGTGTTACATTACCCAGACGCTGGGTTTCTGTAAGATCAGCAAATAAAGTTTCCTTTTCAGTACGCTCATTGGCAACCTCCGGACTTTCTTCGGTTGTTGCATCTTTAGGTTTAGGCCCGAGCTGATCAAGGCGCGCCTTTGTTGTGGTGATGCGTGGTGTAATGGTTGTGAGAGAAAGCTGAATGTCATCAACGATGGGAGATATCTGCTCCCGGGCGTTCTGCATCTGACTGTCTGAGAGTGTATCATTCGTCAAAGCCTTCTCAATAGTGTCGAGAGTAGCTTTATATTTCTCAAAGGAGCTGCGAATCGTTTTGGCATCAACCGTCGGAGCGATTGTTGTTGCAGATGTTTCTACCCCGGCACCGAAAGCGTTGGGTGTTAAGCCTATAAGGGATAAAATGAGAAACGAACAGAGCCAGAACCGACGCAAATAGGACACTGCTAACTCCCTGAGAATATAATATGCTGAATGTCTTTCAGCATGAATGCGGCAAAAAAATAGTCAGATGGAATATCTGACACCTTGCGCTTTTCTTTTCTTTTTAGAAATCAAAAGTTGAAGAAATATCAATAATGCCGCATTAATGGCATCCGTGAGCAGAATAATTTATAAATTTACTGCTTTTCACTCAACTCAGCTGCGTATCGGCTCCCCAATAGAGGATGGACGGCCCATTCTCTGTGATGTTTAATTTTTAGGTAAAGTTATGTTCGCGCAACAGCGAGAAAATACAGGTTTTGATTGGTCTGGTTTCCGCAAGGAACTTCTGGCAATGCTCTTATTGAGCTGGCCAATGATTATGACCAATCTGTCTCAAACGGCATTGACGGTTATTGACGTTATGCTGACAGGTCGCTTGGGGGCGGAAGCCCTTGCGGCAGGTGCATTGGCAACAAATCTGTATTTCGGTTTCTTTATCTTTGGTGTGGGTGTCGTCACTGTTACCTCACCAATCATTGCCAATACGCTTGGGCGCAAGCGCAATGATGTGCGGGAAGTGCGCCGCATTTTTCGGCAGGGGCTCTGGGCGGCAGCCTGCCTGAGTGTTCCGGTCTGGATTGTACTGTGGCATGCAGAAGAGATTCTAATTTATATTGGCCAAAAGCCAGAGCTTGCTGCAGAGGCTGGGCACTATATGCATGTTCTGCAATGGGCGTATTTCCCAACGCTGGTTTATGCTTTGGTTCGCTCATTCGTTGCGACTCTTGAAAGACCTGCCTGGGCATTGTTTATCTGCCTGACAGCATTGCCTATCAATTTTCTTGTCGCTTGGGCCTTGATGTTCGGCAACTTTGGAATGCCGGCACTTGGATTGCCGGGAGCTGGTTATGCAACTCTCTTTGCCAGCATCTATATGGCGATTGGCATGCTGGTTGTGGTTCTACGGGCAAAGAAATTCCGCAGATATCGCTTGTTGGGACGGTTCTGGCGTCCAGACTGGCCAAAGTTTTTTGCCATCTGGCGTCTTGGGCTGCCCGCAGGCTTACATATGGTGTTTGAAGTTGTCGCGTTCACATTCTCAGCGTTGATGATGGGCGTGCTCGGTACCAATGAGCTTGCAGCCCATACAATTGCAATTCAGATATCAGGGCTATGCTTTATGGTTCCTGTTGGTCTGGGGCAGGCGGTTGCTATTCGTGTCGGGCTTGCCAATGGTGCGGGTAACTCCCATGGCGTGACCCTGGCAGGACGGGCAGCAATGACAATGGCTCTTGGGTTCGCGCTGTGTACGGCAACAGTTATGATTTTAATGCCAGAGCTTCTGGTATCATTCTATCTTGATCTGAGTGATCCAAAGAATGCAGCTGTTGTTGCTCTTGCAACGGGCTTCCTGTTCTATTCGGCAGTCTTCCAGTTGAGCGACGGCGTACAGGCTGTTGGGGTGGGGATGCTTCGTGGACTGCGTGATGTCCGTATTCCAATGATCCTGGCCGGAATTGGTTATTGCGTCATCGGACTTCCCCTTGGCATTACGCTTGCCTTTAATACGCCTTTACGCGGGCAGGGAATCTGGATTGGTTTTGTGACAGGCCTGACACTTGTCGCCTTTGCTGTTGTATGGCGTTGGAGCAAACGTAACCAGATCAACCGATGGGTCAGGTGATCCATGAAAATTAATCTGTGGTCTTTATTAGGTTGTTCTTAATAACCTGCTGGCATTCTTTTCTCGTGATTCGCGCTGGGGCGAATCTGCAAGAAGGGATGATGGTATGGGACTTGCTTCCGGTAGTTCGGCGAGCGTTGTTCGTTTTCGGAATGGTCAGGCCGCTGGCTCGCATTACAAAGATCAGAAATGTTTCATGGATGCTGTCTATGCTGCAGGAAGCTTGCCTGTTTCCGCAAATGATTATGCAACCAAGCGCATGGCTGTGCGTCTGACAATTTTCGGATTTGTTGTTATTGATGAGATTTCCAGTGACGGAACAGCCCGTCGTCTGAAACCATCAGAGGCTTTCCATTCCCATGGCTCACAAGAGTGGCTGGTTTCAAAGCCATCCGCCAAGGCCGTTGGTGAAGTTTCTCTTGTCTTAGGTGGACAGGCCAACTTCCCCCGCCCAATAGTTGGGTAAGTTTTTAAAGCAGAGCTGATGCTCTGCTTTTTTATTGCATGGGATTCAGAAGCGTTTGAAGCTGCTCTGTCTGTACTGGAAGATGCAGAACCGGAAAATCTATATCGGTCATGATACTCTCAGTCAGCATGATGATTTTTGCTTCCGGGTTGCGGTGTCTTAACTGCCTTCCAAGAGTTATACCATCAAGTGTGCCACGCATCGTTGGGTCTGTCATGATAACAGATGGGTGGTTCTGATTGATAATATCCAGAGCCTCTTCCGGTGTATGGGCAAAAATAACAGAATAACCAATATGCTCAATTTTCTTCTGAAGTTCCAGAATTTCAGAAGAGCTCTCTTCGGTAACAATCAGTATCGAGGAGTCATTGGTTATATCTGAGTGTACAAGCTCCTGGCTCTCTGCTTCATGAGAGGCTCTCGGCAGATAAAGAGTGACACTTGTTCCAGCGCCCGGAATGCTTTCAATAGTCACATCACCATTAACGCGCATGGCAAATGTTTTGACCTGATTAAGGCCTATGCCAACGCCTTTTCTCAACTCCATCGTTGTAAAGAACGGACGGAAAACCTTTTCCAAAGTTTCTGAGGAAATACCTGCTCCGGTATCTTTTACTGTGATGGTGACAAAATCTCCGTAAAGCTTAAGCGCTTCATCCCTGAGTAATGCATTCTCAGCAATCATGGTGATGGTGCCGCCTCTTGGCATTGCTTCACGGGAATTAATCGCAATATTGATGAGGGACATTTGCAGCTGGTCTGGATCAAGCTCCACAGGCCATAAATCCTGACCGGTTTGTATATCCAGCTTGATTGCCTCACTCAGCAGAGACCTGCGGATCAGATCAGCAATAACCGTAAGCTGTTCATTGATGTCCACATGGTGGGATTGCCACTCTCTCTGACTGGAGAAGGAGGCCAGCTTCGCCATCAGATTCTCAGCTTTATATAAGGCAGACTGAGCAGTTTTAAGTTTGCGTTTTAGGGGGGGCTGATCATTGAGCTGATTGATAACCTCACTGAGGCTGGTCTCAATGGTATTGAGCCGCAGATTCATATCATGTGTTATCGCGCCTGTGAGGTTATTGATGACTTCAATCATCTGCTCATATTGCATTTGCCGTTTACGGTAAGCTTCCCGCGCAGACAAAATAATATCTTCCTGCTTGTCAGCTTGGTTTTCATTGAGAACAGCTGGTGCTTCAGGAATAGTCTTCTGTATTTGGGCTACTGTGTTGCTTCGGCTCTGTGCTTCGCTTGCGTAGGGTGTTTTCAAACCGTCACGTTTCAGAAGTAGGGCGGAGCAGATGATAGCACTGATGGCGCAGATTAATACAGCTGTCACATCTGCTTTTTGTGACAAAAGAATAAAAATCGTGAGTGCCCCAAGTATGAGGGGTAAGCAGGCTTTTAAAAGCAAAAGGTTCTGCGAGTAACTGGTCTTGGTAGAAAACATTAAAGGAGTGATCCAGAGTGACTATCTTGAGACTCAATTTCAAAGATCAGGCAAAAAAGTTATGCTAAAATGCCTGATGGAATTTATACACTTGTAGAAAATGCCATTTTCTCTTCAAGCTTGTATATCCGCCTTTGTAATGAGTGTAGATAAATAAATGAGAAACGAATTGCTTCATTTCGCCCGTAATATTTTGATAATTGGGCTTTTTTTTGTTCTCACCGGACAGATGGCCTTAGCTGATAGTGGCATAATGCCACGTATAAACTGCAATCAGGATAGCTCTGGTCTAACGCCTGAATGCAAGGTTCTTGAAGGCAAGGTCAATGCACTCATTTCAAAGATGAGCCTTGATGAAAAGATTGGGCAACTTGTCCTGATTTCCAATGGTCCCTTAATGGATTGGGAAGCCGTTCGTAATGGAACAGCAGGGGCTCTGATCAATTTCAACAATGCGCAGGATATTGCCAAGGCTCAGGAGATGACAGCGAAAACCCGTTTGGCTATTCCGCTGTTGATTGGTCTGGATGTTGTCCATGGGTTCAGAACGCAGTTCCCAACACCTCTAGGGGAAGCTGCTGCATTCGATCCGGATTTATCGCGCCGCGTTGCCAAGGCAATGGCAGAAGAGGCCCGTTATGTGGGCGTCAACTGGACTTATGCTCCTATGGCAGATCTCTCACGTGACCCGCGTTGGGGACGCATTATTGAAGGCTTCGGTGAAGACCCGTATCTTGGATCCCTGCTGACGGCTGCCCGTGTTGAGGGAATTCAGGCCGGAGGACTTGTTGCAACAGTTAAACATTTTGCAGGCTATGGTGCACCTGCTGGCGGGCGTGAATATGCCGAGACGCTGATCCCGCAATCAGAGCTCTATAATTTCTATCTACCACCTTATCATGCGGGTGTTCGTGCTGGTGCGGGTTCAGTTATGAGTGCATTCAATGCTCTCAATGGCAAGCCCTCAACGGCTAATCGCTTTTTGCTGAGTGACCTGCTGCGTGATCAATGGAAATTTGATGGATTTGTAACATCAGACTGGGGTGCTGTTCAGGAGCTTATGGCGCATGGTATTGCCGCTAATGAACTGATCGCCACCGCGATAGCAATCAATGCCGGTGTCGATATGGATATGATGAGCAAGCTCTATAAGCGGAACCTTTACAAGGCTATTCAGCTGGGACTGGTTTCTGAAGAAACCCTTAATCAAGCCGTTCGTCGTGTTTTGCTGACGAAATATCGCTTTGGTCTGTTTGAGGCTCCCCATACACCCGCGGAAAGAGTTGATACGGTTTTTCCGACGGATGCCTCCCGCGGGCTTGCACGTGAAGCTGCAGTAAAGAGTTTTGTTCTTCTCAAAAATAGCAGTGATCTGCTCCCCATTTCTCAAGATGTGAAATCCATTTCTGTTATTGGCCCGCTGGCCGATAGGCCTTGTGAACAGTTGGGGCCTCATGCGGCACGAGGTGGATGTGAGGATGCTGTTTCTTATCTGAAAGGTATTGAGAAAAGGGCAAGCCAATCTGGCGTAAAGGTCTCGTATCAGGCGGGCTGCGATATCTTCTGTACTGATGAACTGAAAATTGAAGACGCTGTTGCGACAGCAAAAACAACTGATGTGATTATTGCCGTACTTGGTGAACCGCGGGATGCTTCAGGGGAAGCGGCATCCAAAGTACATTTTGGATTATCTGGAGAACAGGAGAACCTGCTCGATGGCCTCCTGAAGACCGATAAACCTGTTGTTCTTGTTATAATGGCTGGGAGACCACTGGACATTACCCGTTATCAGGAGAAGCTCGGTGCTATTCTCATGACATGGTATCCGGGAACGGAAGGAGGCAACGCAGTTGCTGACGTCCTGTTTGGTGATAAGGCCCCTGTTGGAAAGCTGCCTTTGACTTATCCTCGTGCAGTTGGACAGGTGCCCGTGTATTATAATCATTTGCCAAGTGGCCGTCCGCATCTTGATGATAACCGTTTCACCTATGGTTATTACGATGAATCCTATCTGCCATTGTATCCGTTCGGCTGGGGGCTGACTTACACATCCTTTAATTACAGTGATCTGAAAATTGAAAAGGCAGAGCATCTGAATGTTGAGCAGGATAGCCTCAAGCTTTCTGTCCTGGTCCAGAATACGGGTGACCGATCAGGGGAGGAAATAGTTCAGGTTTATGTTCGTAAGCCGTTTGACGAGGAGTCCCGCCCGGTTCGTGAATTGAAAGCTTTCAGTAAGGTATCACTTGCTGCCGGAGAGGCAAAAACCGTGCAGTTTGAGATTCCTCTCCAGAACCTGAGTTTTTATAAGGAGGGGCAGACAGAGGTTGCTTATCAGGTTTCCCCTGGAGGTTATCAGCTTTGGGTTGGCGGAAATTCAGATGCGCGCCTGAGTGCTGAGTTCTCAATTGAAAAAGGCTCCATTTTTGGAGCCCGGTTTCAATAAATAAAAGTGACAGGCTGACAGGATTCAGCCTGTTTTATTATAGGGCTTTGGAGTATTGCCCCTGCTTACTTTGGAAGTAACGGTCGAAGACGGCGCAGACAAGACGGACAAGAGGGCGGGCACCAGCCGTGACCTGAATATATCTGCCATCCATGACAACAATGCCATCAGTAACAAGTGGATGAAGGCGTTCCAGCTCATCGTCATAGCTGTTTGCAGGTAGTCCGTTTGCTTTTGTGAAGGCATCGATATCAATCTCAAAATCACACATCAGACGTTCTATGATTGAACGTCTTTGTATGTCATCCTGAGATATGGCGATGCCACGTGCGGTTGCGAGATTGCCCTCTTTAATGGCATCTCGATAAACAACGGTTGAAGAGGCATTCTGGACATACCCCTGAGGCAGGAAGCCAATGGCAGATGTCCCGAAGCCAATGAGCGCTGTTGCCGTATCGGTTGTATAGCCTTGGAAGTTGCGGTGCAGTTTTCCTTCTTTCTGCTGGACAGCCATTGGGTCTGTCGGTTTGGCGTAATGGTCGATGCCAACAGTGACATAGCCGCCTTTGGTAATGGTTTCTTCTGCGGCCTGCATCTGGCTGACACGGTCAGTTGCACCTGGAAGGCTACTTTCAGGGATGAGATTTTGATGCTTCTTCATCCACGGAACATGGGCATAGCCAAAGAGTGCTAAACGATCCGGTTCAAGCTCCAGTGCTTTTCTGACTGAGCTGATAACGCCTTCAACGGTTTGATGAGGCAGGCCGTACATGAGATCAAGATTGATTCCAGAAATGTTAAACTCGCGCAGCCATGTAACAACCTGTTGGGTTTCTTCAAAGGACTGAATGCGATTAATCGTTTTCTGGACCTGTGGGTTAAAGTCCTGCACGCCGAGGCTTGCACGGTTAAACCCAGCCTTAGCCAGGGCCTCAACCTGATCCCGTGTGACAGTTCTGGGATCAATCTCGATGGCAATTTCAGCCTCATCTTTAAAATTAAAAGTATCAGCCAATGCTTGCATGATGCGAGCCATGTCATCAGATAAGACAATTGTTGGTGTGCCGCCACCCCAGTGAATATGGGAAATATTCAGCCGTTTGCTGAGCTGCTTTTTAATAAGCGCAATTTCTTGCAGCAGATACTCTACATAGCTGGCAATAGGGTTGTAGGTTCTGGCAACGGTTGTATGACACCCGCAATAAAGACAGAGCTCTGCACAGAAAGGAATGTGAACGTACAGTGAGACCGTTGTTGTTTCAGGAAGTGCAGAAAGCCAGCCCGCATAAGTCCCTGCATTGACTTCAGGTGTAAAGTGGGGGGCTGTCGGATAGCTGGTGTACCTTGGTACGCGCAGATCATAACGAGCTATAGCATCTGGTGTCATGCATATCCCACCTTTAAGAGGCGGCTCCCCTTTATACAACTTCTCGGTAATAGAAGTCCTGATTAAAAAATATTATCAGTTTGTCTGTCAAATATGGCTAATAGAGGTTGCGACAATTTGTCGAAATCTGCTAGAAGCTTGTATCGTTCTTTCATGGTCATACGCTCCCTTAATGTAATTTTGTCAATCAAAAAGGTAGCTTATTTCGACCAACCTCCAATGTGAGAACATTGATCGCTCGGGAAATGGCAAATTGAACGATCTCAGTTTGCACTTTATCAAGCGAACTGAACATGACATAATCATAAGGCGTGGGGAGTGCCGAAAAGATCATGTTGCTGCAACCCAAGAAATTCAAAGATCCAGTTGAGCCGGCCTTTGGTGATCCAAACTGCGGGGGGTGTGTTCTCGACCCATCCGGATGCCTTTGTGATGGATGTAAAATCAGACCACTCAGCGTTTGTAATGTTCTTAACGAACAGGAAATCAAGACGTTCCGTAATCTTGGGCATTCTGTTGGCTATAATGCGAAGACAAGTCTGTTTTCTCAGGATGAAGAAGCCGATGCTGTTTTCAATCTGACAGAAGGTATGGTTCGCCTTTATAAATTACTGCCAGATGGTCGGCGCCAGATTGTCGGTTTTGCATTGCCGGGGGATTTTCTTGGGCTGGCATTCGAGCCAACTTACAGTTTCTCGGCTGATGCTGTTACAAGTGCGGTTGCTTGTCGGTTCCCGCGCAAGCTGTTCGAAGCTTATGTCGACCAGACGCCCGCACTGCTGAAACGGCTCCATGAAGCAGCAACCTATGAATTGACGCTTGCTCGCGAACAGATGGTTCTGCTGGGACGCCGCTCTGCCGAAGAGCGTATTGCCGCGTTCCTGATTGGTTTGCGGGATCGGCTTTATCGAATTGGGTATCATTCTCCCACCCTTCGGCTGCCTATGAGCCGTCAGGATATTGCAGACTTTTTAGGTCTGACGATTGAAACCGTTAGCCGGACACTGACCAAACTGGCCAAAGACAAGGTCATTTTGATTGTCCCGGACGGGATTCGTTTCCTGAAAATGGAAAAATTAGAGACATTAGCCGCTTAAGGAAGGTCCACATAAAAGATTTTGTCTTTTTTGTGGCCAATCTAACTCATTTAAAAGATTAGAAAAATTCAAATTATTTGTCCAAGGTTCAATAGTAATAACCTTTTGGTCTTGATTTGCGTCAATGCTTGAGTAGGTTATCGCGACAATATGCCTTAATCAGCGTGGTCCATCTTTTGTGAAAAGGTGGGAGCGCTTGCCGAGGAGGAATCGGGTTCATGGCAAGTTCAACATCTTTGCCTGTAAAGAGAATGTCGGTAGGGGAAGCTGGTTCAGCTATCGTTTTTGCAGCCTTCGCACTGCTTTGCGTTGTGATTGCTGCAAAGGCCTGGTCGACAGCTTATGCATTCCATGCCTTTCTTTTTGCAGCAGGCGCTATTGCAAGCGTTTTTCTCATTATCAATAACTACTATAACCGCGAGGCAGCTCTGCCTTCCCTTATGATCGGTGACAAGCCGAATTATAATATGGGGCCAGTCAAATTTGCGACTATTGCAGCGGTTGTCTGGGGAGTTGCAGGCTTTCTGGTCGGCGTGATTATCGCTTTTCAGATGGCTTATCCGGCATTGAACTTTGATCTGCCATGGATCAGTTTTGGACGTCTGCGTCCTCTTCATACATCAGCCGTTATCTTTGCATTTGGTGGTAACGTCCTGCTGGCAACATCTTTCTATGTTGTTCAGCGTACATGTCGTGCCCGCCTGGCTGGTTATATCGCGCCTTGGTTTGTCATTCTTGGCTTTAACTTCTTTATCGTTATTGCTGGTACAGGCTATCTGCTCGGTATCACACAGAGTAAAGAATATGCTGAGCCAGAGTGGTATTCTGATCTTTGGCTGACGGTTGTCTGGGTGGTTTATCTGCTCGTCTACCTCGGTACGATCTGGCGCCGTAAAGAAGCACATATCTATGTTGCGAACTGGTTCTATCTGGCCTTCATCGTAACAATTGCCATGCTTCATATCGGCAATAACATCACTATTCCGGTTTCCATCTTCTCACCAAAGTCCTACATCCTGTGGTCTGGTGTTCAGGATGCGATGTTCCAGTGGTGGTATGGTCATAATGCCGTCGGCTTCTTCCTGACAGCTGGCTTCCTTGGCATTATGTATTACTTCATTCCAAAGCGCGCAGAACGTCCGGTTTACAGTTATCGTCTGTCAATCATTCACTTCTGGGCTCTGATCTTCATGTACATCTGGGCTGGTCCTCACCACCTGCACTATACGGCTCTGCCGGATTGGGCGCAGACACTTGGTATGACCTTCTCCGTCATGCTCTGGATGCCGTCCTGGGGTGGTATGATCAACGGTCTGATGACCCTTTCGGGTGCTTGGGACAAGCTGCGTACTGATCCGGTTCTGCGTCTGATGGTTGTTTCCGTGGCTTTCTACGGTATGTCCACATTCGAAGGCCCGCTGATGTCCATCAAAGTTGTGAACTCACTGAGCCATTATACCAACTGGGGTATCGGCCACGTTCACTCAGGTGCTCTGGGTTGGGTTGCTTATGTTTCCTTCGGTGCGCTCTACTGCCTCGTTCCGTGGCTGTGGAACCGTAAGGAACTGTATTCTCTCAAGCTCGTCAGCTGGCATTTCTGGATTTCCACGGTTGGTATCGTTCTCTACATCAGCGCGATGTGGGTTTCCGGTATTATGGAAGGTCTGATGTGGCGTGCTTATAATGCGCTTGGCTTCCTTGAATATTCCTTCATCGAAGTCGTTGAGAGACAGCACATTCTCCTTCTTATCCGTGCATACGGCGGTGTCCTGTTCCTTGTTGGTGCTCTTATCATGGCTTGGAACATCTATAAGACGATTGCTTCTCCTGAAGAAGAATCATCCGCTGCTCTCGAACCCGCTCCTGCGGCTGCCCAGTAAAGGAAACAGAATATGTCCCTCTGGAACCGCCATAAAATCTTCGAGACCAACTCGATTGTTCTGCTGATCGGTATCCTTATCGTGATATCGATCGGTGGTCTCGTCCAGATTGTTCCGCTCTTCTATCTGAAGAGCACAATCGAAACTGTCGATGGCATGCGGCCTTATACACCGCTTGAGCTTGCCGGTCGCAACATCTATGTCCGTGAAGGTTGTTATCTGTGCCACAGCCAGATGATCCGCTCCCTGCGTGACGAAGTTGAGCGTTACGGTCACTACTCACTTGCCGCTGAAAGCAAGTACGATCGTCCCTTCCAGTGGGGCTCCAAGCGTACTGGCCCTGATCTTGCCCGTGTTGGTGGCAAGTATTCAGACGAGTGGCATGTTGACCATCTGAAAAACCCACGTCAGGTTGTCCCGACCTCGATTATGCCGGGTTATCCGTTCCTCTTCACAACACCGCTGGATTACAGATATATCGATGCCGATATGAAGGTTCAGCAGATTGAAGGTGTGCCGTATACGGATGAAATGATTGCGAAGGCTGAAGCCGATCTCGTAGCTCAGGCATCGCTTGATGATCCGGGAATTGACGAGATGGTTGCCCGTTATCCAAAGGCTATTGCCCGTAAATATACAGGCACAACAACGCCTAGCGGTCATATCACAGAAGGCGATGCATTGATTGCTTATCTGCAGATGCTTGGCACTCTGGTCGATTTCAAACTGTACGACAACAAGGCCAACATTCGCTAAGGAGGGGACGATGCCTGAGACTTATGCTTCTGTGGCCTCGTTCTCGCAGATTGGCGGGCTGGTCATGTTCCTAGTCGGGTTTCTGTGCGTGCTTGTATACGCCCTGTTGCCCTCAAGTAAGAACAAATTCGATGCCGCGGCTCGTATGCCGCTTCGGGAGGACTGATCATGGCTCACCACGAAGAGAAACAGGTTGATGCCGTGACCGGAATGACCAAGACCGGTCATTCCTGGGATGGCATTGAAGAACTGAATACGCCGCTGCCAAAGTGGTGGCTGTATATGTTCTATGCAACGATTATTTGGTCCATTGGCTATTGGGTGGTCTACCCATCATGGCCGTTGGTTCAGAGCTATACGGTTGGCGCTTTCAACTGGCACTCCCGTTCAGCTGTGGAAGAAGAGCTTCAGGGGCTGAAGACGCTCCGCGGGCCAATGACTCAAAAGCTGGCGGCGGCTTCCGTTGATGAAGTCATTGCCAATAACGAAAAAGACCCTGAGCTTTACAACTTTGCTGTAGCGATGGGTAAGGCTGCGTTTGCAGATAACTGTGCTCCCTGCCATGGCTCGGGTGCACAGGGTTCATTCAGCTATCCAAACCTGAACGATGACGAATGGCTCTGGGGTGGTACACCTGAAGAGATCTATACGACCATCAAGGTTGGTGTTCGCTCAACAAGCCCTGAAACGCATTCAGGTGTCATGACGGCTTTCGGGCGCGATGGCCTGCTTGATCCAACACAGATTGCCAATGTTACGGATTACATCCGTGCACAGAACGATCTGCCGGTTGATGCAAAAGCTGACCTTGATGCTGGTAAAGTTGTTTTCGAGGAAAACTGTACAGTTTGTCATGGTGACAATGGCATGGGTATGAAAGAGCTTGGAACTCCAAACCTCTTCCCACGTGTTGTCGACGGTAAGAAGCAGCCGAAGATCTGGCTTTACAGCTCTGACAGAGAACAGATCATTCGTGCCGTTACCAATGGTCAGGGTAATGTGATGCCGACATGGGAAGGCCGTCTTGATGATACAACAATCAAGGCACTTGCAGTCTATGTTGTCAATTTTGGTGGCGCTGTTCTTCCCAAGAACTAAAGCGATCACAATCTGATGAGGAAGCCGCAATTGCTAGCCAATTGCGGCTTTTTTTCTTGTAATTTTTCTAAAATAGGTGCACTTGAGCAGTAGGGAACAGGTATGCCTAATACCTGTAGGGTGAAAAATTTTTATAAGGCCAGATCACGGTGTTTTCTTAACGCATCATCGTCTGACCAAATTGATACCGGGAGGCAGGGGAACCGATGGCTGATGCTTCTATGATGGGCTCCGAACCAAACCAGGCTGTTGAGCCGCCATTATATGAGGACCGTAAGAAAATCTATCCTCAGGCTGTGAAGGGCCGCTTTCGGACGATCAAATGGGCTATTCTGATCGTTGCGCTTGGTGTCTACTATTTTCTTCCCTTTGTCAGATGGTACCGTGGGCCAGATGCGCCCACACAGGCTGTTCTCCTTGATCTTGCGCATGAACGGTTTTACTTTTTCGGAATTGAAATCTGGCCGCAGGAAGTTTTCTATTTTACGGGGCTTCTGGTTCTTGCCGCACTTATGCTGTTCTTGATGAATGCCGTGGCAGGCCGTGTCTGGTGTGGTTATTTTTGTCCGCAAACCGTCTGGACAGATTTATTTTATGCGGTTGAGCGTTGGGTTGAAGGTGAGAAGAGAGCCCGTGACCGACGCAAAAAAGAAGGCCGTAAGCTTGAAGCCTTCTCGCTTCTAATCCTTAAGCACTGGATCTGGATCATGATTGCCTGGTGGACAGGTGGTGCATGGGTTCTGTATTTCGCAGATGCTCCTACACTTGTCTGGCAACTGGCGACAGGTGAAGCGCCCTGGATGGCTTATATCTGGATCGCCATCCTAACATTTACGACATATGCACTTGCAGGTTTTCTGCGTGAGCAGGTTTGCATCTACATGTGTCCATGGCCACGTATTCAGGCAGCCTTGACGGATGAGTATGCGCTTAACGTCACGTACGAGCGTGATCGTGGTGAGCCACGCGGCCATGCCAAGAAAAATGATGCCTTGCGTCTGCAGGGCCTGCCTGCCGGTGATTGTGTTGATTGTGACCAGTGTGTTGCCGTCTGCCCCACAGGTGTTGATATTCGTGAAGGTTCGCAGCTTGGCTGTATCCAGTGCGGTCTGTGTATCGATGCCTGTAATAATGTGATGGCCAAGCTTGGTAGAGCGCCGAACCTGATCACCTATGATACGGACCTGAACGTCAAGCTCCGTGAGCAGGGCAAAGAGCCAATCAAGCCACGTGTCATTCGTCTGCGTACGCTGATGTATGTTGCGCTGATCTGTGCCGTTGCCGGTGTCATGATGTATTCACTGCTGAACCGTTCTGCTCAGACATTCAGTGTTCTGCATGACAGAAATCCGCTAGCTGTTCGTCTTGGAAATGGCTCTATCCGTAATGCCTATACAATCCGTATTGGTAACAAGCTTCATACACCACGAACCTTCACATTGAATGTCGATGGTATTGACCATGCTACAGTCCAGCTGGTGAACCGCCATCAGAGTTCGGAAAGTGGTGTGCCGGAAATTACGGTTGGTCCGGATCAGACACTGGAAGCGCGTGTGCTTGTAACGGTTTCTGATGATGTTCCTGAGCGCAAGGCAATTGTCTTCACGATTATTGATACAGAAGACGCGCGTAATAACGCAAAAGTGAGTGATCACTTCTTCGATGCCCGTCGCCGTTAGAAGATAGACAATGTATAGTCACTCCATCGGGGGATCATTTTCTCCGATGGGGGCATAAGCCAGTACTTTGCATTGTGATTTCCGGAAGAGAGAAACTCTCTGGAAGATATGGGAACCTTATGATGTCTGCACCAGAGAATACAGGCGGCTTTAAACTGAATGGCTGGCATGTTTTGACAATCTTTGTCGGAGCTTTTGCCATTGTTGGGGCCGTTAATGCCTATATGGTGTACACTGCCACAACAACATTACGCGGACTGGATGTGAAAAACGCCTATGAACGCGGTGTTGCCTATCAGCAGGATGTTGTCGCTGCACGGGAACAGACCGAAAGACAATGGAATGTTGATATCATTATGGGTGAAAGTGCCGGTACAAAACACAATGTAACCGTGACGGCCCGTACAAAAGATGATGCTGCACTGACAGGTCTGAATGCCGTTTTGTATCTGACCCATCCGTCTGATGCAGGCAAGGATGCACCTGTAAAGATGACAGAAGTGTCACCGGGAACCTTTACGGGGCAGTTTGAAGCGGAAAGCGGTAACTGGTATCTGCAGCTGACGCTGAACCAGAATGGTGAAGTTAAATTCCGCTCACGTAATTCCATCAAGTTGCAGTGAGGCCATTATGGCTGAGATGATAGACCTCTCGTTGTTTGTCCAACATCGGGAAGATGGGGCTGTCTTTGTTGAGCTTGCCGTTGATGGCATTACTGGTCCGGATGCAATCCATGAAATAGAAGGTGGGCTGGAACGTATCGACGGCGTTCTGGATGCACGTCTGAATTATACAAATCACCGTGTGAAGGTCGCCTGGAAGGCTGACCAGCTTGATCCTGCAATCTTTCTGACGACACTGAAAGATCTGGGATATCGCGCCTATCCGCATATTGTTCGCTCTGAAGAAGAAGCGGAAGCCCGCAAGGAAAAATGGTTGCTGAGATGTCTTGGCATTGCTGGCTTTGCTTCAATGAACATCATGCTGCTGTCCATTTCGGTATGGGCCGGAAACGCCTCAGAGATGAGCATTGAAACCCGTGATATGTTTCACTGGATTTCTGCATTAATTGCTTTGCCGACAATTGGTTATGCCGGGCAGCCATTTTTTAGAAGTGCATTCGCAGCCCTTCGTGAGCGCCGCCTCAATATGGATGTTCCGATTGTTGTTGCTATCATTCTTGCCATGGTTATGTCCGTTTATGAGACATTAAACCATGCCCAGAACGCTTATTTTGACTCAGGCGTGATGCTTCTGTTCTTTCTGCTCTGCGGGCGGACGCTTGAACAGGCCATGCGGCGTAAAACCAGAGCTGTCGCGGGTAATCTTGCTGCTTTGAAATCAGAAACAGCATATCGCCTTGATGAAAATGGGCAGGCAGTTCTTGTGCCGGTTGGCGCTCTGCAGCCAAATGATAAGATTCTTGTTCGTTCGGGTGAGCGTGTGCCTGTTGATGGTCTGGTTGTCCAAGGCACCTCACAGATTGACGAGAGCATGGTTACTGGTGAGACCCTGCCACGAAACATTGAGACAGGTGCAACGGTTTATGCGGGTAGCTCAAACTATGGCGGCGCTATCACAGTACAGGCGACAGCTATCGGTGAAGATACCCTGCTCGATGAAATCGAGCGTCTGCTTGAAAAAGCATCCAGCAGTAAATCGCGCTACATCCAGCTTGCCGATCGGGTTGGGTCTGCCTATGCGCCGGTTATTCATACAACAGCCCTGATAACACTCTGCATCTGGTTGATGCTTGGTGCGTCATTCCATGACGCTATTCTGACTGCTGTTGCCGTTTTGATCATCACATGCCCTTGTGCGCTGGCATTAGCCGTTCCTGTTGTGCAGGTTGTTGCATCGGGCAATATGTTTCGGGCCGGGTTACTACTGAATGCAGGTGACGCGATTGAGCGTCTGGCAAAAGTTGACACGGTTGTCTTTGACAAAACCGGCACATTGACCCTACCGGAATTACAGGTTGCCAATCGTAATGATATTCCTGCTGATCTTCTGGAAATTGCAGCTCGTTTAGCTATCTCAAGTCATCACCCACTTTCTGCCGCTGTAGCAACGGAGGCTAAAGAATGTCAGCCTTACGATCAGGTTGAAGAAATTGCGGGTGAGGGGGTACGGGCTATTGTAAATGGCCAGGAAGCCCGCCTTGGCAGTTATGGTTTCTGTGGTTTCTCAGAAGCTGATACGCACGCGTTGCTCAAGGATGAGAGTATATCGATTGTTGCTATTGCCTATGGGGCTCAGAGGGCGCTTCTTGCTATTCATCAGGCCTTGCGGCCTGATGCTGTCGCAACGCTTCAGGCTCTGCGGAAATTTGGTATTCATGATATCCGTATTATGTCGGGTGATCGGCCAGAGGCTGTTCGTTCAATCGCTGATAAGCTTGGGGTAGCAGATTGGCATGGGAGCATGAAGCCTGCTGACAAGATTAGGGCTATTGAAGAATTGCAGACAAAGGGTGCTTCGGTTCTGATGGTCGGCGATGGCCTGAATGATGCTCCGGCTCTTGCGGCTGCCAGTGTTTCCCTGTCACCTATCTCAGCCTCCAATCTGGCTCAGGTTCATGCCGATGCCGTTTTCCTTGGCGATAGGCTGATGCCTGTTTTTCAGGCTCTGGCAACAGCACGTAAGGCGCGGAGTTTGATGCGTCAGAACCTTGGCTTTGCTCTTCTCTATAACCTTGTTGCTGTTCCACTGGCTTTTCTTGGGCATGTTACCCCCCTGGTTGCGGCTCTTGCCATGTCGGGTTCTTCTCTGGTTGTAACCCTGAACGGGTTAAGGGTGAGACGACAGGTCGGGGTTGGCACTAAAGCTCAGGAAGCAGGAACCGTAAAAGAAACCCTGATCAATGGCCCTCTGGAGAGCTCTGTATGAACGTTCTGGTTTATCTCTTGCCAATGGCTCTGTTTATTGGCCTTGGGGCTTTGGGGGCTTTCCTCTGGTCTTTAAAATCAGGTCAGTATGATGATCTTGAGGGAGCAGCCGTTCGCATTCTGAATGATGACGATCTTCCTCCAGAGGAAAGACCGCATAAACAGGATCAATCTCAGGACAAGTGAATGAGTAATCAGGCACAGATAGGCAGACAAATGCAAACCAGCCGTTCCCGGCCGGGGCGTTTGTCGTGTTTATGTGATGGCATCGAAGCTCCTGAAGATGACAGTGGCCGCAGAACAGCAAATATCTTCCTGCTTGCTGCAGGGTTTGCTTTTTCCGTTCTTTCTCAGATTATTACTCTGGGTATGTTACCATTAATTGGTGGATTATATGCGCCAAGTTCCGGGCTGGTCACATTACCCTTCGCATCCTTCTTTGTTGGCGCCATGGTTGCCAGTTTTCCTGCCTCGTTCCTGCTGGATGGCTTTGGACGTCGTGCAGCTTTTGGTCTGGGTGCCAGTCTTGGTATTGCAGGTGGACTTGTGCTGGCCTGGGGGCTGATGCATGCACAGTTTCAGGCTGTTGTTCTTGGGGCATTCTGGCTTGGCATTGCCAATGGGTTTGGCCTTTTCTATCGCCATGCTGCCGCTGGTCTGGGGATGTCAGGACGGCGTAATGCCGTTTCAATACTTTTTGGTGCCGGTGCTGTTGTAGGGCTTGTTGCACCAACTCTTGCCGTTTATGCAGAGCAATGGTCACCAAGTGTCTTTGTTGGGTCAGCCATTTTGGCTGCGCTCGCTCATGTCGGTGCTTTAGCATTGGCAATCGCGTTACCCGGGCGACGGGTGATTGCCGCTGTCAGACAAGCGAATATGGCATGGAGCGGATTGCTTATTCCGACAATTGTTGGAGCTACGTCATGGTTTTTAATGACGGCACTGATGGGTGCAACGCCTATCGCGATGATTGGGTGCGGTATTAACGGTACAGAGGTAACAGGAGCTATTGGCTGGCACGTTCTGGCAATGTATATGCCGGCTCTTTTAGTCCCGCGTTTGCCACAAAACATCTCTGCCTGGAAAATTGCGTTTGTCGGTTTATCATGCCTGATCCTGGCTGTTGTCTTGTTCATGATTGGACAGACAACGCTTGTCTTCAGTTCGTCTCTGATTTTTCTGGGATTTGGATGGTCTCTGTCTATCGTTGCAGCAACCTTGCTTCTCTATGATGCAGGGACGCCATCTTCATTACAGCTTGCTATTCATGATGCCCTATTGCTTGCCGGTGCTATTGCGGGTGCCATTGCTGCGGGCTGGATTGCTCTTTAGATAAAAGAAAAAGGGCCCCTTGAGGGGGCCCTTCATGTAAAAATATCTTGAGCAGGGATTTATTCTGCTCCCGCATCCGTTTCGACGCTGCGAACAACCCGACGACGACGGCGAACAGGCTTGGCCTCTTCATCATTCTCAGGTGGTTCACTGAAGCTCATTTCAGGCTCTTCAGCTTTGGCAGACTGACGGACTGGGTTTGTCAGGAATGCTGGCAGTGAAGACTGAGCTTCATTGTTCTCTTCCACTCCTTCGGTGCGCGGTGTCCGACGGCGGACCGGACGCTCTTCGTTGAACTCCTGACGGCCATAGCGATTACGTGATGGGGCGCCCTCAGAATTTCCTTCTCCGATGCCTTCCTGATCATAACGTTGATGGTCAGAATTGCTGGTGCGGTTACGATCAATGCGGCCATAACGGCTGCGACGCTGTGGGCGTTGCTGGTCACGGCGGGAATCATGATTTTCGTAATTAGCAGATTGTGAAGGAACGAAGTCGGAGCCATCTATTGTTGGCTGCTCATCGGTTTCTGGGTTGTAGTGCCCATTTTCCTCGGATTCGCCATCGCCTTCTTCATGCTCGTCATCAGAGCTGCGCTGATACTGACCATACTGCTGGCGCATCTGCTCCTGAGAAGCGGCAATAATACGGAAATAATGTTCTGCGTGCTGTAAGTAGTTTTCAGCAGCAATAGGGTCACCTGCAGCCTGAGCATCCCGGGAAAGCTGGGAGTATTTTTCTGCAATATGCTGAGCGGTGCCACGGATTTTGACATCTGGGCCGTTTGACTCATAGCTGCGTGTCAGAGGGTTCGGGCCCTTGCTATTGTTGCGACTGCGGCCACGCATCCGTCTGTTTTGTCCTAATCTCATGCTCATCTACGACTTTCGCTGTTTCTAGTGACGCGGGGGTAATGTTTCAGCACCACATGAACCCCAATAATTTTAAGACCCGTTATCTTCTTTTAAGCTTCGGAATTTCACTGAACATACGAAAATTCCGATATGAAAACATTTAAGGCGAGATGCGGTTGAAATGCACGATGGTCTTATGAACCCTCGTTTCATGAGTCTTGCGTATCTGCTTGCCGGTCTGCCGGATGTTCCTTAAACTTTTGGGTTTTATTGTCTGTGTCGGGTTATTAAAATGCCCCGTTCACTCGACTTATATCGTAATCCCTGTTTTATGGTCTACCATATTTGTCCAGTAAGGGTATGTACGACACTTAAGTCAAGAATCTACCTGTTTTCTCGCCGCGCAACAAGCAAAAATTCAGAAAAATTGGAAAATAGATTTTAAACCATGGTTTAAGATCGCCGTAATATATTTGTACTTGGCTATTTATGTCTCTTTAAAACAACAATTCGTGGGTTGTTTGAGAGATCATTGCGACACTCAATGAATTTATAGCCGTGCAAAGATGCAAGCTTTTCAAGGGCTTCTTTCTGATCAAAACCAATTTCAAAGCCCAAATAAGCTTCATGAGCCAGATATTGTCGAGCCTGCTCCATAATTTTTCGATAGGCAGTCAACCCATCTGCGCCCCCATCCAGGGCGCGATCCGGGTCAAAATTACGCACCTCGGAAGATAGGGTAGGGATGACATCTGTCCTGATATAGGGCGGATTTGAGACAATCAGGTCATAGGTCCCATTAATTTTATCAAACCAGTCTGAGATGAGGAACTGACTGCGGCTGTCGACAGCATTGGCAGCAGCGTTCTGCTTCGCCGTTTTAATTGCCGATGCGCTGAGGTCAACACCCGTGCCTTTGGCTTTGGCGTATTCTGTCAGGAGACTGATCAGGATACAGCCGCTACCGGTACCAAGATCAAGGATACGTAGAGGTGCTTGACGATCCGGGTAGTAATCAAGAACTGCTTCAATCAGGGTTTCTGTATCCGGCCGGGGTTCGAGAGTGTCTGAACCGAGCTGAAAAGGAAGCCCCCAGAACTCTCTGAAGCCGGTAATGCGGGCGACAGATTCACCTTGCAGGCGTCGGTTCAAATAGAGCTCAAGCGTTACAATCTGATCTGGTGGGATGGCAACGTGATCATTGATGATCAATTCATTGGGCGTAATGCCGAGAGCTCTTGTCAAGAGAAGACGACTATCGAGAGCAGCCGTTTCAAACCCGGCAGCAGTTAGATTCTGACGGAAAATGGCAAGCGCATCTTTGCGACTGACAGAAGCTGGGAAGTGAGGCGTTGAAGACACTTTCTCAGGCTTCATTCTCGGCCGCCAGAAGGCTGGCCTGATGCTCAGTTGTCAATGCATCAATAATTTCATCCAGCGCATTACCGGCAATAACTTCTTCAAGTTTATAAAGTGTCAGGTTAATGCGGTGGTCGGTAATACGCCCCTGCGGGAAATTATAGGTACGAATACGCTCTGAGCGATCGCCGGAACCAACCTGTGATTTACGATCAGCCGCGCGCTCTGAATCCTTGCGGGTTCGCTCGGCATCATAAAGCTTTGAACGCAGCAGATCCATGGCACGGGCGCGGTTCTTATGCTGGGAGCGCTCGTCCTGTACATGTACGACAATATTTGTCGGAATATGAGTGATACGGATTGCTGATTCCGTTTTGTTGACATGCTGACCGCCGGCACCACTTGAGCGCATGGTTTCAATACGCAGATCAGATTCATTGATCTCAATGTCGACGCCCTGGGCTTCTGGCAGAACAGCAACCGTTGCAGCAGAGGTATGGATACGCCCTGAACCTTCTGTCTCGGGAACACGCTGAACACGATGCACTCCGCTTTCAAACTTGAGACGGGCAAACACGCCTTTACCTTTTACTTCAGCGATAATTTCCTTAATGCCGCCAACGGTGCCTTCGCTAAGCGAAATCACTTCAACTTTCCAGCCTTTGAGTTCGGCATAGCGACTGTACATACGGAAGAGATCGCCAGCAAAAAGGGCAGCTTCATCGCCACCAGTACCGGCACGAATTTCAAGAATTGCGCTTTTCTCGTCGGCTGCATCTTTTGGAAGCAGCATGATACGGAGATCCTGAGCTGCCGTTTCTACACGCTCTGCTGCATCATGCTTTTCATCTTCTGCGAAGCGGCGCATTTCTGGGTCTGTTGCTGCATCTGCAATAAGGGCTTCGATTCCCTCCAGATCATCCAGAGCACTCAGGTAATTCTTGATGGAGGCCACGACAGGCTCAAGCTCTGAAAACTCACGTGATAATGTCACAAATGTCTCGGCATCCGGGCCAGAGGCAAGAGTGGCAGTAATGATTTCAGCGCGGGCAAGAATGGTATCGAGGCGTTCTTTAGAAAATGAAATACTCATGATGGTAATGGGATGCCCCGCGTTTCAACAAAGTCATTAAGAGCCTGACGCAGCAAAGAACCATCATCATGCGTTGATAGGGCTTTTTCCATGATGGAAGAGACTTCTGCAATGTTCAGTTTCAGAACCAGTGCTTTCATCGGGCCAACGGCTGCCGGTGTCATGGACAATGAGCGGAAGCCAAGACCAAATAAGGCTAGGGCTTCAATTGGCTTACCGCCTATGTCACCGCAGACTGTAACAGAACAATTATGTTTGTCTGCCTTATCAACGATGCGTTTGAGCGCGCGGATCATCGGTGTGCTGAGATTGTCAAACCGATTGGCAACAAAACGATTTTCACGATCTGCCGCGAACAGGAACTGCATAAGATCATTGGTGCCAACGGAAAGAAAATCTGCCTGCGCACAAATCTCATCAAGCTCCAGCAGCAGAGATGGAACCTCAACCATAACACCGAGTTTTATCTCGGATGGGAGAGGGTGCCCATGCCTGACAAGGTACGCTTTCTGTCGTTCAACGATGGCTTTGGCCTGTTCAAATTCTGAGCAGTTGGCAATCATCGGGAACATGATACGGACCGGACGGCCGTTTGCAGCTTTCAGAAGAGCTCTGACCTGAGCATGTAGAAGGCCGGGACGATCAAGGCCAATGCGGATGGCACGCCAGCCTAAGGCCGGGTTCTCTTCCTCTACCTTATCCATGTAAGGCAAGATTTTATCGCCACCAATATCAAGGGTTCTGAAGGTTATCGGCTTACCGTTCACACCATCATAGATGGCTTCATAAAGGTGCTGCTGTTCGCGCATTGTCGGCATGCGTTCAGCAACCATGAACTGAAGTTCAGTCCGGAATAATCCGATGCCTGTTGCACCTGTATCTTCCAGATAGGGGAGGTCAACAACAAGCCCGGCATTCATCTGCAAGGTGATGGCAACACCATCTAATGTGACCGCAGGTACCGTTCTGAGTTTACGATATTGAGCATGACGCCGGGCCCGCATCCGGACTTTCTGAGCATAAGATGCCTGAATGTCCGGGGTCGGGCGCAGGTGAATCTCACCCTCTGTCCCGTCAACAATAATTGCATCGCCATGTTCGGCCAGTGACACGATATTGGCAGCCTGACCAACAACCGGGATATTCATTGCCTTGGCAACAATAGCAATATGGCTGGTTGGCCCGCCTTCTTCCAGAATGAGGCCACGCAGTTTTGCCGGTTCATAGTCAAGAAGGGCTGCCGGGCCCATGGAGCGGGCAATGAGAATCGCGTTCTCACGCAGCCGAAGGCGCTCTGAGAGGATATCTTTGCCACTTAACTGGAGTAACAATCTGTTCGACAGATCGTCCAGGTCATGCAGGCGCTCACGTAAGTATTCGTCAGTCTGGCGCATCATGCGGGCGCGATTATCTGAGAGCACCCTCTCAACAGATGCTTCAGCTGTCAGGCCGCTGTGAATGGCTTCACGGAGGCGCCGTAACCAGCCTTGGTCATTGGCAAGCATACGGAAAGTTTCGAGGACTTCCCTGTGTTCGCCGTGATGGGCAATGTCGCCGCGTTCAATCAGCTCATCAATTGACTGACGCATGGCACTAATGCCCTGCTCAAGGCGTCTCAGTTCACTGTCGACATCTTCGGCAATCAGGTTTTCGACAACAATACGTGGCTGGTGAAACACAACGTGGCCAAGCCCGATACCATCAGCAAGAGTCTTACCCTTGATATGAAGTGGACGGCCAATCAGTGGTGAGGTACCAGGGGAGGCAATCGCCTGAAGCTCACCTGTTGCCAGCATCTCAGAGAGGATCATTGCAGTGGTCTGCATGATCTCAATCTCTTCTTCCGTATATGTCCGGAAACTACGATTCTGGATAACCAGAACACCCAGTGTCTGGCCGGTTCGCAGCAATGGTACACCTAGGAAACCGTGATAGATTTCCTCACCTGTTTCCGGCTTGTACGAAAAGGCCTCATGGGTTTGGGCATCTGCCAGAGATAATGGTTCGGCAGTTTGGGCAATCAGGCCAACGAGACCCTCGTCCATAGCCAGAATCGTGCGGTGAACAGCACTTTGATTCAAACCTTCGGTTGCATAAAGTTCAAGGGTGTTATCAGAGCGCAGGACATAGACCGAGCATACCTCCGCAATCATATTTGCGGCGATCTGGACGACAATTTTGTTAAGCCGGTCTTGTGGCGCGGCCTGCTCCGCCATGATTTCTCTAAGGCGCCGGAGCAGAATTCGCGGACCACCGGGAGCGGTGACCATAGCCGTCGTTCCTGTTCTTGCTCTAACTAATAATCATAGAGCGGTTAAAGTCATTATCGACTTGAACCGCCCCGCTGGGTTCATGGTATTTCGTCGTATCAAAACCAAAATATTATGTCTTAAAACAATCGCAGTGGATGCACTTTAAGACATTATTATGGTGCGGCAAACCGCTATTCAAATTATTCTTTGTCGAGGCCATACAGAGAGTGCAGTGTACGTACTGCAAGCTCGGTGTAAGGGGCATCGATCAGAAGAGAGAACTTGATTTCCGAGGTGGTAATCGCCCGGATGTTAATGCCTTTTTCTGCGAGAGCCTTAAACGCCTTGGCTGCAACACCGGCGTGGCTCCTCATTCCGATACCAATTGCCGATATTTTAACGACATCAGTTGTGCCCTGAACATCTTTAAACTCAATGGCATCGCGATGCTTCATCAATACGGCTTTTGCACGCTCAAAATCAGCAGACGGAACCGTGAATGTCATGTCAGTTGTCTTGGTATCAGCAGAGACAACCTGAATGATCATGTCAACATTGATATTGGCTTCCGATAATGGAACGAAAATGGAAGCGGCGATGCCAGGTTTATCGGCAACCTGGCGCAACGTAATTTGTGCCTCGTCTTTGGAATAGGCGATGCCGGTAACAACCTGATGCTCCACGATGTCCTCCTCGTTGCAAATCAAAGTGCCGAGTTGCGGATTGGCAGGGTCGTCGAAGCTGGAACGTACATAGGTTGGAACCTTGTACAGCATGGCCAGTTCAACTGAACGAACCTGAAGAACTTTGGCGCCAAGTGACGCCATCTCAAGCATTTCCTCAAAGGAAACGCGGTCAAGGCGGGACGCCTTGGAAACGATACGCGGATCAGTGGTATAGACACCGTCAACGTCAGTGTAGATATCGCAGCGTTCAGCCTTAATGGCGGCCGCAAGGCCAACGGCACTGGTGTCGGAACCGCCACGACCAAGTGTTGTAATGCGATTGGTTGGCTGGTGAATACCTTGAAAACCGGCAACAACCGCAACTTCTTTGCGCTCTGAAAAACCGGCAAGGATGCCTGTGCCATCAATAGCTGAAATACGGGCTGAGCCATGATCATCCGATGTCATCACCGGAATCTGCCAGCCAAGCCATGAACGGGCGTTAATGCCCATGTTCTGCAATGTCAGAGCCAGAAGACCTGCTGTGACCTGTTCACCAGATGCAACAATGGAATCATATTCGCGATTGTCATAGTTTGGCGAAGCTTCTTTACACCAGCCTACCAGTTCATTGGTTTTGCCTGCCATTGCAGAGACAACAACAGCAACATCATAGCCAGCGTCGACCTCGCGTTTAACATGCAATGCGACGTTTCGAATACGCTCAATATTGGCGACAGACGTGCCGCCGAACTTCATCACCAGACGGGGCATCAAAAGCCTCGATTCGGATTGGGGCCAAACGGAGCTGATGAAATTTTTTCATCAGCCATATCCGCTTTCGGAAATTTTTGATTTCTCAAATACGGAAGATGCATATAGATGCAGGGCGCGAGCGCACATGTCAATGTAACAGCTGTGCTTTTTTATGTAGATAGAACCTTGTTCCACCACCAGTCCAAGCTATAAGGTTAAGACAAGGGTATTTACAGTCAAACGATGCCGTTATTCATGCGGTCAGGAGATATAGGGATGAGCCAGAAAACAAGCACGTCAACGGTCGATCCGGATGAGATTGCGCGTTTTGCCAAGCTGGCTGAAACCTGGTGGGATCCGAAAGGACCAATGAAGCCCCTGCACAAGTTTAACCCTTTACGCATTCAGTATCTGCGCGATGCCATCTGCACTCACTTCAATCGGGATGTGAAGAGTGCTCAGCCTTTAGACGGTTTGCGGATTATTGATATTGGCTGTGGCGCAGGGATGCTTTCCGAGCCTTTGGCCCGCCTCGGCGCAACTGTTGTTGGTATTGATCCGGCCGAGAAGAATGTCTTTATCGCCAGAGCCCATGCTGAAGGTAATGGTGTGACAGTTTCCTATGTTGCAGAGACCATTGAGGATGTCGTTGCCAGAGGAGAGACCTTTGATATCGTTCTGGCGATGGAGGTCGTTGAGCATGTGGCTGATGTACCAACATTCATGAAGAGCTGTTGTACTGCCGTGAAGCCCGGTGGGTTGCTGTTTATGGCTACACTGAACAGAACAATGCGTTCTTTCGCTCTGGCGATTGTTGGTGCTGAATACGTTCTGCGCTGGTTGCCGCGTGGGACACACCAGTGGGAAAAGTTCGTGACGCCTGATGAACTGACATCAGCGATTAAGGCTAATGGCGTGGATATCAAAGAAGTCCGTGGTGTTGTCTATAATCCATTGCGCGACCAATGGAGCCTGTCAAATGATACAGCCGTCAATTATCTTGTGACGGCTGTAAAGCCTTCAAACTAATAGCCGCCGTCATCACTCTCATGCTTTGTCTGTTGCGCAAAGTGACGGGCAAGGAGGGCGCAGACCATTAATTGCATCTGATGGAAAATCATCAACGGCAAGAGAATGGCGCCGATATTCTGCCCGGCAAAAAGTACTGTTGCCATAGGCACCCCACTGGCAAGGGTTTTCTTTGAGCCGCAGAAGGTAATTGTAATTTCGTCTTCCCGATTAAAGCCCAGCAAGCGGCTGCCATAGGTTGTGATAGCGAGAATAGCCGCCAGCAGTACACCGTTTACAATAAGAATGATGATCAGATCATTTGCTGAGACGCGGTGCCATAAACCCGTTGAGACTGCATGGCTAAAGGCGGCATAGACTACCAGTATAATTGAACCACGATCAACGATACCGACAATCTTGCGGTATTTTGCCAGAAAATTCCCAAGGAAGGGCTGGGCGATCTGGCCCAGAATAAATGGCAACAGCAGTTGCAGCATAATGGCTTCAATTGAATCAAGTGAAACGCCACCTGCCTGCCGTTGCAGAAACAGAGCTGCCAGAAGCGGGGTCAAAAATATGCCGATAATATTGGAGGCGGTAGCGGCACAGACTGCTGCCGGAACGTTGCCGCCTGCAATTGAGGTAAATGCGATGGAAGACTGAACCGTTGACGGCAGAATACAGAGGAACATCAGTCCGGCGTAAAGTTCTGGGCTGATGAGTGAGGGAGAGAGAATACCAATTCCAAGGCCAAGCAATGGAAAGATAATGAAGGTTGCGGTCAGGACACAAAGATGCAGGCGCCAGTGTACAAGACCGGCAATAACGGTTGATCGCTCAAGCTTTGCGCCATGCAGGAAGAAAAGAAGGGCTATGGCGCAATTGATGACATATTCAAAGTAGTCTGCTGCTTTGCCCGTGACTGGCAGAAAGGTTGCCAATAACAGGGTTGTAATCAGTATGACCAGAAATTTGTCCGGGATGAAAAAGCGAGCAAGCATCTTAAAACCGCGTAAGAGTTCAAGTCGTTTTAAGAGATTGCCTATTGTTTGTGAATAGGAAAAGTGTGTCAGTTTTTGTCGTCGGGAATATCCGGAAGAGGCATGATATCTATGCCCTCGTCTAATAATTCTTTAGTTTCTTTGAGTGTTGCACGGCCATAGATAGAGCGTTTCTCGACATTCCCCTCATGAATACGCCGTGCTTCTTCCGGGAAACGTTCTCCAACATCTTCTGCATTCTCAACAACATGCCTGCGAAGTGCGCGAAGGGTTTCTCTGATCTGCTGTTCTTTTTCAGAGAGCAGGCCAATCGATTGTTTGGGTGAGGCTTGTGTTGTTTTGTCCTTATCTGTTCGCGCTACTTGTGGTGCCATGATCTGTTTCTCAATTTTCAGAGAATTGCACAGCGGGCAAGAGACGAGTTTTTTGCTGCGCTGCTCTTCATAAGAGGCGCTCGATGGAAACCAGCTCTCAAACTCGTGACCCTGATGGCAGGCCAGTGCGTAACGGATCATTGCCCCTCTCTGTTATCTGCTTCCATTATATATTTGTGATTGTTTACTGTTCTGCAAGACCTATGACATGTTTAAAATCGCGTAGGGGCGGTCATGGCTCAGGGAGGGGATGCGCTGACGGGCATCTGCGACTGCACTTGTATGAATTTCAGCCATGATAATGCCCAGGATTGTATCTGCTTCAGCCAGAATACGCCCCCATGGGTCAATAATAATGGAATGCCCATAGGTTTGGCGACCATCTTCATGAAGGCCAGCCTGTGCTGCAGAAATCATGAAAGCGCCGTTTTCAATTGCGCGTGCCCGTTGAAGAATATGCCAGTGGGCTTCACCTGTCTGCTTCGTGAAACTGGATGGTGCTGTCAGGCAGATTGCTCCAGCTTGAGAGAGCTGTCGATACAGGTTTGGAAACCTTAGGTCATAGCAAATACTTAGACCGAGCAGTCCGAAAGGGAGTTCCGTAACGACAGCCTGAGCCCCACCTTTATAGGTTGCTGACTCGTGCCATCTTTCGCCATTCGGCAGATCAACATCGAAGAGATGGATTTTGGTATAGCGGGCGCAGATATCACCTTTTGAATTAATGACATATGCCCGGTTTGCATATTGCTCTCCATCTACAATTGCCAGAGAGCCAATATGAATGGTGACTTGCCTCTGGCGTGCAAGGTCACACAGGGCAGCGAGGACAATATCATTGTCCTCGGTTGTTACTCTTGCTCGGAAAGTATCACGGTTACGATCCAGAATATTGGTCATTTCCGGCGTCTGGATGTAATCCGCACCAAGGTTAGCGGCTTCAGAAGCTAATTTAACGACAGTATCCCTGTTAGTGCTTGGGTCGCGTGTCGACTGCATCTGGATACAGGCTGCTTTGAAGCTCACTGACATAATGGATTACTCTTTTAAAAGAGGATCAAGCTTACCACTCTGGTCAAAGGCATACAGATCATCAAAGCCGCCAATGTGCTGATCATTGATAAATATCTGCGGAACGGTTTTTCGTCCGCCGGATTTCGCCAGCATATCATCAAGGGCGCCGGCTTCTTTCTCGACGTCGATTTCGGTAAAGGTTGCGCCTTTCTGCTCAAGCAATTGTTTGGCAGATTTGCAATATGGGCACCAGCTTTTGGCGTAGATGATAATTTTAGGCATTCCGTCTTCCTATAAGTTTAGACCCTTATATGTAGTTCTTCACGACACGGGCAAAGGTCAAGATATCAACTGCACTTGCCCCCGTGTGAAGTAGCACATTTGCCGCACTGTCGGCCGTTGCTCCGCTCGTTAAAACGTCATCAACTAATAAGATACGGGCGCCTTTAATCATAGGGGCTTCTTTCTGCGCTACTGCAAAAGCCCTTTTAAGGTTTTTGCGTCGCTGGGCCTTATTGAGAAAGCTTTGCGCTTGAGTTGGGCGAATACGTCTGAGAGCAGAGGCTGAACTTTGGCAGCCACTTATCTGGGAAATAGTATTCGCGAGAATAACGGCCTGATTATAATGGCGATGAAACAGACGTCTCCTGTGCATGGGGATTGGGATGATCAGGTCGCACTGATCAATCAACTCCCGCCCGGCTGTATGCATCATTCTGCCCATGATTTTTGCATATTCAGGTTTGTCACCATACTTCAGTGCATAGACCAGATGACGGGCTAATCCCTCATAACGACAGGCTGAGCGTGCTCTCCCATAAACAGGTGGTTCTGCCATCGCTCTTGGAGAGATAATTGGCCCATCTGCGGATTCCGTTATGGGAATGCCCAGCCGTTCACAATAAGGCTGTTCGATCAGCTCAAGTTGCCCCCAGCATTTCGGACAGAGGGCATCTGGCTGTTCTGTGGGAAGGCGACAGTTAAGACATGCTGGCGGGTAGAGAAAATCGGTAAAGTGCCGAAAGCATCTGGTTAGGAAACGGTATGGCTTCCCTGATAAAAAATGCTTGGCTGTTGACGAACCAACAGATGGTCTGATCTTTGATTGCATGGTTGCCTCAACAGATATTCCTCATATCTGGAGAGCGCAGGCAACCATGCAAAAAGTTGAAATTTATTCGTAAGATTTAATGAGGCGGGCAAGGCGCATAATGCCCTGATCAATCTCTTCATCACTGGCCAGAGAGTAGCTCAGGCGCATTGTATTGGCTCCGCTACCATCCGCAAAGAATGCCTTTCCTGGAACAAAGGCTACACGCTCTGTTTCAAGAGATTTGGCAAGAAGTTCTTTAGAATCAAGACCTTCTTTAACCGTCAGCCAGATAAACATACCACCTTCCGGTTTTGTCCATGATGCGCTGGCTGGCATATACTTCTCAAGAGCAGCAAGCATTTGATCACGGCGGTGGTGGTAGGCTTTACGAATTTTATCGACCTGTTTGTCAAAGATATTGCTGACAACCTGATACATAACCATCTGGTTGATTGTAGGCGTGTGGAGGTCGGCTGCCTGTTTGATCAGGACAAGCTTGCGGATGACTTCCTTAGGCCCACAGATCCAGCCAAGTCGAAGGCCGGGGGTAACTGTTTTCGAGAAGCTGCCACTGTAGAGTGTGCGGATTTTCTCAATGTCACCACCATTGCGCTCAAGGTCGAGAGAAATAATTGGTGGAACATGTTCGCCGCTATAGCGTAGACCTTGATAAGCAGAATCCTCCAGAACAACGATATCCAGTTCATCAGCCAGAGCGAGAAGTTTCATTCGGGCTTCTCTGGAAATTGTATCTCCTGTTGGATTCGCAAAATCTGGTGTCAGATAAGCGAATTTTGGCCTTCCACCAGCCTTGGCTGCTTCATCTTTGTATGACTGCGGCGTCCTGTTGCCACTTTCAGGTGAAATGAAATCATAGTGTGCTTCATAGGCATTGAAAGCCTGAAGAGCGCCAAGATAAGCCGGGCGTGTAACAAGAGCCGTGTCATTAGGTGACAGGAAAAGCTTGCCACAATAGTCCAGAGCCTGCTGTGAGCCTGAGACAATCATGATGTTGTCAGGTGTGCATTTGACACCAATTTTTGACATATAGTCTGTCAACCAATGACGCAGGGGCTCATACCCTTCACTGGTTGAATACTGAAGCGCAGCGTTAGCATTTTTTGATAGAACATCAGAATAAGCATTACGCATGTCTTCTGCAGCAAACAGATGAGGGTCAGGAATACCCCCGGCAAAGGAAATAATGTCAGGTTGATCCAGAAGCTTTAAAAGCTCACGAATCTCGGATGCCTGCATCCGGCTTGAGCGGGTGGCGTAACGATTATCCCAGTTGCTTTCGTCCTGTGCTTCGGACATGGCTTACTCTCCAAAACGTACTCTATGATCCGGTAAGGCCGGAATGTTGTTGGCCTATGGTGTAGCCATTTTTAAATAAATATGTCAACAATTATGACCTATTTGTACTAAATAAAAAAATAATAGCGCTTTGTCGTTATAAAAATTCGCGTATGGGTATGATGATTTTCGTTGGTTTTATGGCATTTCAGGGGTAAAACGGATTTATGAACACCCTGCCCCTGTTTGACCGCAGCCTTATGCGGAAACGTTATCTTCGTGCCATTGCCAATGGGTATGAGCGCTTTTTGCTGGATTATGCCATTGCTGATCTTGGTGAACGACTGAGTGTTATTACACGCCGCTTCAAAAATGCAGCTGATGTGGGAACGGTTCTGCCAGAGGCTGGCCGGTTTCTGAAAGAAGCGGGTATTGTTGAGGAACTGGTTCATCTGACACCGGTCGCTTCAGAAACCTCCGTCGGTATTAAACAGATTGAAGGTGATGAGGAGGCATTGCCTTTCGGTGCGCAGGAATTTGATCTGGTAATCTCTTTACTCGCGCTACAGAGTGCTAACGATTTGCCGGGCGCCCTCATTCAGATATCTCGTAGTCTGGTACCTGATGGCCTGTTTCTGGGGTGCATGTTGGGCGGGAATACGCTGACGGAATTGCGGCAGGTTCTGATGCAGGCGGAAGCTGAGATAGAAGGGGGCATCAGCCCTAGGGTGGCTCCGTTCGTTGAAATTCGTGATGCTGGTGCACTGATGCAGCGTGCCGGGTTTGCATTGCCGGTCGTTGATTGTGAACCTCTGACTGTGCGTTACAGCTCAATGTTCAATCTCATGCATGATCTGCGTGCGATGGGACTGACAAACATTATGACGGAGCGCCGTAAGGTTCCGTTTAAACGTCAGACCCTGATGCGTGCAGCAGAGCTCTATGCTGAACAGTTTGCCGATCCTGACGGGCGCCTCAGAGCGACATTCGATCTGGTCTGGCTCCTTGGTTGGGCGCCGCATGAAAGTCAGCAGAAGCCCATGCGGCCGGGAAGTGCCAAGATGCGACTGGCTGATGCATTGAAGGTCAAGGATGTTTAAAGCATTTATATTTTTAAAGCCCGCTTTTGAGAAGCGGGCTTGACTGTGATAGGTGTTATTTTTCAAGAAATCTTAGTCTGCTGGCATGTAGAATTGGTTCGGTATAACCAGAGGATTGAACAGTTCCTTCTATCGCCAGGTCCAGAGCGGCTTTGAAAGCAACAGAACGGTCGGGATTATCAGACATCCGGATATAAAGCGGGTCTCCGGCATTCTGCTCATCAACTGTCCGGGCCATGTGGGTAAAGCTTGCTAAAACCTGTTCTTGACTTACTAATCCATGCCGTAACCAGTTGGCGATAGCCTGTGAGGAAATACGGCAGGTTGCCCGGTCTTCCATCAATGCGACGTTGTTAATATCCAGAACCTTTGAGCAGCCGATGCCCTGATCAACCCAACGGACAACGTAACCGAGAATACCTTGAGCATTGTTATCAAGTTCGCGTTGGATTTGCTCGGCAGAGAGGGACTGTGGGTCAAGCACCGGCATCGAGAAGAGATATTCCAGTGAAGCGGTTGGTTCGCTCAGACGTGCTCTCTGAACGGCATGAACATCTACTTCATGATAATGCAGAGCGTGGAGTGTGGCTGCTGTTGGCGATGGCACCCAGGCACAATTTGCACCTGCTTTTGGGTGGCCGATCTTCTGTGTCAGCATATCGGCCATGTCATCAGGTTTTGCCCACATGCCTTTACCGATCTGAGCTTTGCCGGAGAGGCCACAGCTTAACCCGATTGTGACATTGCGGTTCTCATAAGCTAGTAGCCAGCGTTCTGACTTGATCTGATCTTTTGGTAAGACCGGGCCAGCTTCCATGGAGGTATGGATTTCGTCACCTGTCCGATCGAGAAAGCCAGTGTTGATAAAGAAAATTCTTTCACGAGCTGCGAATATACAGGCTTTGAGATTGGCAGATGTTCGGCGTTCCTCGTCCATAACACCAATCTTGATGGTGTTTTTCGGCAGGCCGAGGAAATTCTCGACATCCGTGAAGACCTGACAGGCAAATGCGACCTCCCTTGATCCATGCATTTTGGGCTTGACGATATAGATTGCGCCGGTTTGTGAATTAGTTTTGAGCTTGAGATCGTGCATGGCGCAAAGCGTTGTTACCGCTGCATCCATTATACCTTCGCCAATCGGATCATTATTTTTATCTAGAATAGCATCACTCATCATCAGATGTCCGACATTGCGAACCAGCTGGAGAGAGCGGCTGCGGATTTTCAGTGGTTGTCCGTCACGGCCGGTATAGCTGCGCTCAGGGTTGAGGCGGCGCGTCGTCTGCTTGCCATTCTTTTCAAAAGTATCTTCAAGGTCTCCACGCATCAGGCCAAGCCAGTTGCTGTAAATGTGAACCTTATCTGCTGCATTGACGGCCGCAACAGAATCCTCACAATCCTGAATGGCAGAGAGCGCACTTTCAATCGTGACATCAGCAACATGTGCTGGATGTAATTTGCCGATCATATCTGCGGAATTAATCAACAGTTCTGCAAATAATCCATGATGCCTGAGAAGGATGTGAAGGCCCTTATTGCTTTCAGAAAAGCCATGGAAGGCATCCGGATTATTTAATTGTACTTCGCCACTTGCTGTTTGAAGTATCAGCTGGGCACCATCCCCATTTTGGCTGATGCTGTAACCGATGACATCATTATGCGATGCGCCATTAATAGGAAAAGCCTGATCCAGAAATGCAGCTGCGCGTTCAAAAACAGCCTTACCTCTTATCGCATTGTAGGTTTTCCCCGGAGCCAGTTCTCCCTGACGGGAGATGGCATCAGTCCCGTAAAGTGCATCATACAGACTACCCCAGCGGGCATTGGCTGCGTTGAGTGCGTAACGGGCATTGGAAACGGGAACCACAAGTTGAGGGCCGCAAAGATGTGTAATCTCGGGGTCAAGGTTCTCAGTTGAAATCTGGAAGCTGGCTGGCTCATCCTCAAGATAACCGATCTCTTTCAGAAAGCTGATGTAGTTCTCCATTTGAGATGTGGCTGGGCCATGTTTGGGGTGCCAGTCATCAATCTGCTTTTGAAGCTCTGCTCTGATGTTCAGTAATGCCCGGTTCTCCGGCATATGGGTTTCAACCAGGGATGTCAGTCCCTGCCAGAAGCTTTCAGCTGTGACATCAAGACCTGATAATGCCTTGTGCTCGATAAAATCGGCAAGCTCGGCAGCAACTTTCAATCCGGCACGATTAACGTAGGTGCTCATCTGATATCCCTTTTAAAAATCACAAGGGGAGGGCGGAGTAGCAACTCCGCCCTGAAGATATCTGGTTAGTGAAACTGTGCAGTTTCAGTTGAGCCAGACATGGCCGTTGTTGCACTTTGTCCCCGTGAGACGGCGGTGGCAACTGCATCAAAGTATGAGGTGCCGACTTCACGCTGATGGCGCATGGCAGAGAAACCGTCCTTCTCTGCTGCAAATTCTGCCTGCTGAAGCTCAGAATAAGCTGCCATGCCGCGTTCCTTGTAACGACGGGCAAGATTGAAGGTAGTGTACGAAAGGTTATGGAAGCCTGCCAATGTAATGAACTGGTATTTATAACCCATTGCACCCAGCTCGCGCTGGAAGGCTGCCATTTCCGAATCGCCCATATGACGGGCCCAGTTGAACGATGGCGAACAATTGTAAGCCAGCAGCTGGTCCGGATATTCCTTACGGATGGCTTCAGCAAAACGCTTGGCATCTTCAAGGCTGGGTGTTGATGTTTCACACCAGATCAGGTCAGCATAAGGTGCATAGGCCAACCCACGGGCAATTGCTGCTTCAAAGCCGCCCTTGAGACGATAGAAACCTTCTTCAGTGCGCTCACCCGTGATGAATGGTGCATCATATTCATCGACATCAGAGGTGATGAGCTGTGCCGCTTCGGCGTCTGTCCGGGCCATGATAAGTGTCGGGACACCCATGACGTCTGCTGCCAGACGAGCCGCATTCAGAGAACGGATAAAGGTACGGGTGGGAACAAGGACCTTACCACCAAGGTGGCCGCATTTCTTTTCACTGGCCAGCTGGTCTTCAAAGTGGACAGCAGCAGCACCTGCTTCGATCATGGATTTCATCAGCTCGAAGACATTAAGCGCGCCACCAAAGCCGGCTTCCGCATCCGCAATAATCGGAACGTAATAATTAACGTCCGTATCGGATTTGCCGTCAAAACGTTCCATGGTCTGAATCTGATCAGCACGTTGCAGTGCTTTATTGATGCGCTTGACGATGGCCGGAACAGAATCAGCCGGATAGAGACTTTGGTCAGGGTACATATTGCCGGATGTATTGGCATCAGCTGCAACCTGCCAGCCTGAAAGATAGATGGCTTTCAGGCCTGCCTTGACCTGCTGAACAGCCTGATTACCTGTGAAGGTGCCGAGCGTTGGAACGTAGTCTTCCGAGTGCAGAAGTTCCCATAAACGCTTGGCTCCATTCTCAGCCAGTGTGTTGCGAATTGGGAGAGAGCCGGAAAGTCTGAGAACGTCATCATAAGAATAATCACGCTTGATATTCTTCCAGCGGTCAGCTGCCCATTCAGGGGTTGGGAAATCTGTTTTGTGATAAGGATTAATCTTGTCCATCTGTCGTTCTCCTGATGTCATTATGTTGGTTTTAGGGTGAGTTTAGGCGTTCCCTTGCCCGCACCAGCTTGCAAGAGTTGCTTTGTTAAAATTGGTCGTGGTTATTATCTTAAAGGGCTAAGAGAAGAGGACTTCTCTTAGCCTCAAAATTGTACAGGTTAAGCCTGTAAGCGTCGGGCAAAAGTAGCAGCGACCATTGGTGTTCCATTAAACAGGGCTTCGGCCTCACTATTATTGCCTGCAACCGTAAAACTGTGACGTCCAGCACGATGAACAATAGTATAGTGTTTCTCGGCAAGACCCTGTGTTCGGAAGCTCTCCATTACCTCTGCAAGGGTAGGTGCAATAATCGTAATGAACTCATCAGGTTGGCTGGTTTCCAACCGTTGTGAACCGTGTGTCTGATCGCTCAAATTGCTCATGGCCGTCCTCCTGGAACCCGGAACGTTCATTGCCGTTCTCGTTAAGTAAATAATTGACAACTTCGGGTGAAATGACAAGATAAATAATGAAATCAGCAAGTTAAGCTGTAAAAAGTTGAAAAGAAAAAGCACAGTTTTTGTAAATTGTGTAAAAGGAAGGAATGACAGATGGCACACGCCGAATTGCAAATCGGTGGGCGCATCAAGCGGTTAAGACACCAGAAGGGTCTGAGCCAGACCCAACTTGCCGTGGCGCTTGATATCTCCACCAGCTATCTCAACCTGATTGAACATAACCGTCGCCGTATTACGGTACCTTTGCTTTTCAGGATTGCAGGGCATTTTGGCGTTGAGCCGGGTGAGCTGGCCGAGAATGATGATGGGCAGCTGACCGGAGATCTCATGGAGCTCTTTGGGGATGACCTGTTTGCTGACAGTGATCTCACCAATCAGGATATCCGCGATCTTGTGCAGTCTCATCCGGCTGTCGGGCGGGCCGTTCTGAAGCTCTTTGATCGTGTAAAAGAATTACAAAGGCCGGAGGCTGCTAGAGATGTGGCTACCTCCGGGTATAACCTTATGCCGGAGGCGGTTTCTGATTTTTTACAGGAAAATGCCAACTACTTTCCGACGCTGGAAGCCGCCGCAGAACGCGTGCGGCAGGAAATTGACAATGTGTCTGAAGATTTCGAACAGGGGTTAAAGGACTACCTGTTCAATGTATTTGGTACGGAAGTCCGACAGATGTCTTTACCGAGAGGCGTTGTTTTACGTCTTGAAGATCATGGTCGCATCTTAGCGCTTTCCGATATTCTCGAGCCCCGTTCAGCGTTGTTCAGTATGGCCCAGCATCTGGCGCGGCTGATTGCCGAGCATGAGATAACGGCGTTGATTGAGCAGAGTACATTACCGCAGCCTGATTCCGTCGGGCTTGTCCGCTCAGTCCTCTCATCCTATACGGCAGCTGCGCTGATCATGCCTTATGGTCCGTTCTTTAATGCCTGCCGGGATAGTCGGTATGATATTGAGCGCATCGGTCGTCGTTTTCGTGCAACCTTTGAGCAGGTCTGCCACCGCATGACGACTTTGCAGCGACCCGGTATGAGTGGTATTCCCCTTCATCTGGTCCGAACTGATATTGCCGGGAATATTTCCAAACGTTTTTCACTTTCCGGAATTCATATCCCTCGGCACACCGGTGCCTGCCCACGGTGGAATATCTACGCTGCGTTTCTGAATCCCGGGCAGATCAATATTCAGCTAAGCCAGATGCCTGATGGGCGGCGTTACTTCTGTATCGCTAAAGCCGTCATTAAGGGCGGGCATAGCTATAATGCGCCACGCCGCTATCTTTCCATCGGGCTTGGCTGCTCAATTACCCATGCCAGCCAGATGATTTATGCCGATGGAATTGACCTGAATGCGCCAGCAGGGGCTGTCCCGATCGGTGTTGGTTGCCGTATCTGTCCGCGGCATGAGTGCGGGCAGCGTGCACATCCCCCTGCCGATCACCGCTTCCCCGTCGATGGAACCCAGCGCATGGAGAACCTTTATATGGGGAATGGCTGATCCTGTGCTTAAGTCCTGCAATATGGCTGGCGCATAGTATCTTTGAGGAATAAGACAGCTGACAGATATTCTGGAGACTGATCTTGCCTGATGGATTGGCATATCCGCAACGGTTCTTTGCGTTTCTTACGATTGTAATTGCACTGACAATGGCCGTACTTGATGGTGCTATTGTCAATGTTGCCTTGCCGACAATCCAGCGTGAGCTGGCTGTTTCGTCGGCAGATTCCGTCTGGATTATCAATGCCTATCAGTTGGCAATCATTGTTTTTCTGCTTCCCTTAGCGGCCCTCGGCGATAGCATTGGCTATCGGAAAGTGTACTGGTGTGGGCTTGCCGTTTTTACTCTGGCCTCTTTTGCCTGTGCCATGTCCGGAAGTTTCCTGGCGCTGTCATTGGCCCGTGTTGTTCAGGGGATAGGGGCAGCGGGAATTATGAGCGTGAATATTGCTCTGGTTCGGTTTATTTTTCCCAAAGACAGGTTAGGTGCAGGAATTGGCTATAACGCGCTTGTCGTTGCCGTTTCATCAGCAGCTGGCCCCAGTATTGCCTCCAGTATTCTGACACTTGGCTCATGGCAATGGCTGTTTCTGGTCAATGTACCTTTGGGGCTGATTGCACTGGTTATTGCAGCGCGCTCGTTACCGGTGACACCCGCAGCCGGGAAGCCATTTAATTTCCAGAGCTTTATTTTAAATGCGCTGACCTTTGGCTTTTTGATTGCCGGATTAAATTCACTGAGTGATAGCAAGGCGTTAGATACCAGTTTGTGGATGCTTGGTATTGCCTGTGTTGCCGGGGCCTTTTTTGTTCGCCGTGAGCTGAAACTGACGACGCCGATGCTGCCGGTTGATTTGTTGAAACGGCCAATCTTTGCACTCTCTATCTTGACGTCTTTCGGGTCGTTTGCCGCTCAAACCATGGCCTATGTATCACTTCCCTTTTATCTGGAAGAAACCCTTGGCTACTCAGCAGCGATGACCGGGCTTTTACTGACGCCATGGCCGGTTATGACCGGATTGATTGCACCATTGTCAGGGCGGTTATCCAACCGGATTGCGCCTCAGTTTCTTGGAGTAATAGGCTTGGTGTTCCTTGGATCTGGACTGGCGTTGATGGCTGTCATTGGCGATCATCCATCTGTTCTTGATATCAGCTGGCGCCTTGCGATTTGTGGTGTGGGGTTTGGCCTGTTTCAGGCACCGAATAACCGGATTATTATTAGCAGTGCACCGCCTGAAAGAAGCGGTGGCGCAAGTGGGTTGCAATCAACGGGGCGTCTGCTTGGTCAGTCAACAGGGGCTGCACTGGTGGCTGTAATCTTCGGCTTGGTACAGGGCCACGATACAATTCTGATACTCTGGCTGGCTGCCGCTTTGGCATTTGCAGCGGCCTGCACAAGCGGTTTGCGCAGGCCGTCAATCTGATTAGATATTCAGTAGGTCAATCAGAGGTGGAATAAGTGGTTCATCCGCTGGGGGCATTGGGTATTGGCGCAAGTCCAGAGGCTTAACCCATTTCAGCGCCTGACCTTCCCGGGACTGAACAAACCCTTCCCAGCGTCGGCAGATGTAAAGTGGCATCAGAAGATGAAACTCTTCATAAGCAAAGCTTGCAAACGTCAGAGGGGCAAGGCAGTCTTCTTTGACATCAATGCCAAGCTCTTCCTTCAATTCACGGATAAGCGCCTGTTCTGGCCGTTCATTTGGCTCCAGCTTACCGCCGGGAAATTCCCATAACCCAGCAAGCTGTTTACCTTCCGGGCGCTGGGCCAGCAGAATGCGGTTATCCTGATCAACAAGAGCCACAGCGACGACGAGAAGGAGTTTGATATCCTGTGTCATATCAGGACCTATAATCGCCGTTGATTTCGACGTAGGCCTTTGTCAGATCGCAGGTCCAGACACGGGCTTTACCCTTGCCGAGGCCAAGATCGACGCTGATGGTGATGTGTGCATTTTTCATATAAGCGGAGGCGGCTTCTTCGCTGTAATCCGGGGCGCGTGCACCCTTTTGTGCAACAACGATATCTCCGAATGCAATTGTCAGAAGGTCACGCTGTGCAGGCTCGCCTGCCTTGCCAACGGCCATGACAACACGGCCCCAGTTTGCATCCTCACCGGCGGCTGCCGTTTTGACGAGCGGGGAGTTTGCAATGGCGAAAGCAATCTTCTTGGCCGAAGCATTGCTGGTTGCGCCGGATACGGAAACCGTTACGAACTTGCGTGCGCCTTCACCGTCTTTAGCAACATATTGAGCAAGCTCGGCAAGCAGATCATCAAGGGCCGCCTTAAAAGCTTTCAGACGACTGTCAGACGTGCTTTCAATTTTCCTGATACCACGCTTAGCCGCAGCACCCGTTGCAAACATCATCAAGGTATCTGATGTTGAGGTGTCACCATCAACTGTAACGCAGTTAAAACTGTTATCGGCACCCTTCTTGAGCAGGGCCTGCAGGACAGGGGCTGCAATTGGAGCATCTGTAAAGATGAAAGACAGCATGGTTGCCATATCAGGCTGGATCATACCAGCACCCTTGGCAAAGCCATTGATGGTTACTTCCTGATCACCAATCAGCACTTTCCGACCAGCCAGTTTCGGGAAAGTGTCGGTGGTCATAATGGCCTGAGCAGCCTCCATCCAGTTATCTGGAGAAGCCTGTTTGGCACAACTCTCAAGAACACCATTAAACTTGGTTGCATCCAGTGGCTCACCAATTACGCCCGTTGAGGCAATGAAAATCTCTTCAGGTTTGCAGTTGACGGCTTTGGCGGCGATCTTTGCTGTCAGTTCTACGGCTTCAGCACCCTTTTTTCCGGTAAAGGCATTGGCATTACCGGAGTTGACAACAAGAGCGCGGGCCTTGCCCTGTGCGAGTGAGGTGCGGCACCAGTCAACCGGAGCTGAAGGGCATTTGGATTTTGTGAAAACACCAGCAACCTCTGTGCCCTTGTCCATCAGAACAAACAGAACATCAGTTCTGTTCTTATAGCGGATATTGGCTTCTGCCGTTGCCATTGTCACACCATCAACTGGTGTCAGCTTGGCATAGGATTTGGGAGCAAGGGGAGAGATTTGTGCTGACATGAATGTAACTCGCTAACTGGCGTCACCGCAGGAAACGGATATGAGGTAAGCAGTTATAGCTGCTTACCTCAGTTTGTCTTTACTTCTTTGGAGCAGTGCTGTCAGCCGGTGCCTTGTCTTCAGCTGCTGGTTTGTCCAGCCGCTCAACCTTAGCGGTTGCACGAGCAGCTTCCATAACCTTCTGCTGAGACTGACGTGTCAGATAAGCTTCGATCTGTGGCTTCAGCTCATCATAGGAAGGAACAGGGCGGTTACGCTTCTCTTCAACTTCAATGACGTGCCAGCCGAAATCAGATTTGACCGGGGCTGAAATCTGCTTTGGTTCAAGCTTGAAGGCAGCTTCAGAGAAAGGAGCAACCATGCGATCAGCCGAGAAGAAGCCGAGTTCACCACCGCTATCCTTGGAACCTGGATCTTGTGAAAGTTCAGCAGCAACCTTGGCAAAATCGTCACCCTTTTTCAGACGGGCAACAACAGCCTTGGCTTCATCTTCTGTCTTGACAAGGATGTGACGGGCCCGAACTTCCGGAACCGGCTTCATTTCCTTGGTGGTTTCATCATAAAGCTTGCGGATTTCTTCAGGGGTAACAAGCTTCTTCACTTCTTCATCAAGGTATGTCTGAACCAGAAGCTGCTGTTTCAGATCAGCGATCTTCTTGGCAAACTCAGGAGCCTGATCAAGCTTAGATGCCGCGGCGAGCTGTGAGACGGCCTTCAGGTCAATTAGGTAATTGATGAGAGCTTCACGCTTTTGATCTTCTGGCAGGCTATCTGCACCGAGAGATGGATCGTTCATCATCTCAGCGAGTTCTTTTTCTGTGACGGTGAAGCCGTTACCTTTGGCAATGACAGCATCAGCAGCAGGCTTTTCAGTTGCTGTTTGAGCCATGACTGGAGAAAACGATACCGAGCTGATTGCGAGGCCGGCGGCAAGGAGGCTCATACGAAGTGTTTGTGAAACAAATGAAGACATTTAAAAACCCATTTCATGCTGATGCATTGCGGATAGAGCACCGAATGACTGAGTTGCCTGCTCTTGACAAGACATTCCTTCGAGAAAGTGCTCTGATTTGGAGAAATTCACTTAAATTGAGGTATTTTGTTGTTCAACTTTCAAACATTCTCAGGTTATTGGAAGATATGATGAAATTCCGCCATATTAAAGCCTTGGAAAGAGTTATGGTCTAAGAAGTTGGGAAATATTATTCTAGCTATGGCGAAGTAAGGTCTTTCAGAAAAGTAATTCTTCCTTGGAAGCCTTAGAAAACTCCTGAGAATGCTCTTGTTAACGGGAGTTTATCAGCCTAAACAGAATTATATTCGGCTTTAAACCTGCTTTTTTGACGATTAGTGGGTCTCTAGCCCTTTTAGATAGGCGAATGGATGACTATCTTAGGACAATATTCGCTTGTCATGATCTAAAAAAGATAACAGGTTTTCGATGCTCAGCTCCATTGCGAAGAAACTATTTGGCTCGGTCAATGAACGCCGTCTGAAGTCATATCACCCGAAGGTTGCTGCTATTAATGCACTTGAGAGTGAAATTTCTAAACTGACGGATGATCAGCTGCGGGCCCGTACTGCTGAGTTCAAAGCTCAGATTGCAGATGGCAGCAAGAAGATTGATGACCTTTTGATTCCTGCTTTCGCAACAGTTCGCGAAGCTGCCAAGCGTGTCCTTGGGCAGAGGCACTTCGATGTTCAGCTCATCGGCGGTATGGTGCTTCACGATGGCGGCATTTCTGAAATGCGCACTGGTGAAGGTAAAACGCTTGTTGCGACACTGGCTGTTTATCTGAACGCGCTTTCAGGTAAAGGCGTTCACGTTGTGACCGTCAACGACTATCTCGCAAAGCGTGATGCCGAGTGGATGGGGCGTGTTTATCGTTTTCTCGGGCTGACTGTCGGTATCATCGTTCATGGTCTCGATGATGAAGAGCGCAAGGCCGCTTACGAGTGTGACATCACTTACGGCACCAATAACGAATATGGCTTTGATTATCTGCGCGATAATATGAAGTATGAGCTCGCGCAGATGGTTCAGCGCGGACATAACTTTGCAATCGTCGACGAAGTTGACTCGATCCTCGTTGACGAAGCCCGTACGCCATTGATTATCTCTGGTCCTCTGGAAGACCGTTCTGATCTTTATCTGAAGATTGACCAGTTTATTCCGCGACTGACACCGGCTGATTATGATCTTGATGAAAAGCAGCGCTCAGTTGCCCTGAACGAACAGGGTAACGAAACTGTTGAGGTTATGCTGCGTGAAGCTGGCCTTCTGACTGAGGGTGATCTTTACGACTCCCAGAACATCACGCTGGTGCATCACGTCAATCAGGCACTGCGTGCGCATGCTCTTTTCCAGCGTGATAAAGATTACATCGTTCGCAATGATGAAGTTGTCATCATTGATGAGTTCACAGGCCGTATGATGCCAGGCCGCCGCTATTCTGAAGGGCTGCATCAGGCTTTGGAAGCGAAGGAAAAGGTTCAGATTCAGCCTGAGAACCAGACACTGGCCTCTATTACCTTCCAGAACTACTTCCGCCTGTATAACAAACTGGGCGGTATGACAGGTACGGCAGCAACCGAGGCTGACGAGTTTCAGGAAATCTACAACCTTGAAGTTGTTGAGATTCCAACAAACCGTCCGGTTTCCCGTATTGACGAAGACGATGAAGTCTATCGTACTGTTGAAGAAAAATACGCCGGTATCATCAAGGAAATTCATGAGGCATCCCGCCGTGGACAGCCAATTCTTGTTGGTACGACATCGATTGAAAAATCTGAGTTGCTGGCTGAACTTCTGAAGAAAAGTGGCTTGAAGCAGATTGATCTTGAAGATCCAAAGCGCTTTGAACCCATCTTCAATGCAGCCCGTAATAATCAGCCAAATCAGCACTTTGCCGTTCTGAACGCCCGCTTCCACGAACAGGAAGCCGTGATTGTGTCTCAGGCTGGTGCACCGGGTGCGATTACCATCGCAACCAATATGGCTGGTCGTGGTACTGATATTCAGCTTGGTGGTAACCTTGATATTCGCCTAGCTCAGGAAGTGCCGGATAATCTGGAAGGTGAAGCCCGTAAGAAAGCTGAGCTTGCCATCCGTGATGAAGTTGCAGCCTTCAAGGCGAAAGCACTGGAAGCTGGTGGTCTCTACGTTATCGGTACCGAGCGTCACGAATCCCGCCGTATTGATAACCAGCTGCGTGGCCGCTCTGGCCGTCAGGGTGATCCGGGTCGTTCCAAGTTCTATCTGTCTCTTCAGGATGACCTGATGCGCATCTTCGGTTCTGACCGTATGGATGGCATGCTGACAAAGCTTGGTCTGAAAGAGGGTGAGGCCATCATTCACCCATGGATCAACAAGGCCATTGAAAAGGCTCAGGCCAAGGTTGAAGCACGCAACTTCGATGTTCGTAAGAACATTCTGAAGTACGATAACGTCATGAACGATCAGCGTAAGGTTGTCTTTGAACAGCGCCGCGAGTTCATGGCTGAAGAAAGCGTTCGCGAAATCATTGATGAAATGCGCCTTGGTGTCGTCGACGATCTCGTTAACCGCAACATTCCTGAAAATGCCTATGCTGAGCAGTGGAATATCCCCGAACTGAAAGAAGGGATTGCCCATTTCCTCAACCTCGACCTGCCTGTCGAAGAATGGGCCAAGGAAGAAGGCATTGCGGATGAGGAAATTCGTGAGCGTGTACTGAAACTGGCTGATGAAGCCTACGGCAAGCGCATTGAGCTGAACTCTGCTGAGGTTATGACCTACATTGAAAAGCAGGTTCTTCTGCAGACGCTTGACCATCTGTGGCGCGAACATCTTGTGACGCTTGATCACCTGCGTCAGGTTATTGGCTGGCGTGGTTATGCCCAGCGTGATCCGCTGAACGAATATAAGTCAGAAGCTTTCGAGCTGTTCAACGTGCTTGTCCGTCGCCTGCGTGAGCAGGTCACGGGTCAGATGATGCGCATTGAAGTTGTGTTCCAGGAACCGGATGCACCACAGCTGCCTGAAATGACAGCAGAGCATATCGACCCGGCAACAGGTGAGAATGAAATGGGTCTGCTGGGGCTGTCCCCACCTCTTGGTGGAGCCTCACTGGCTCAGCGTGTTGCACCGTCTGAGCGCGACCCGAATAACCCTGCAACATGGGGACGTGTTGGCCGCAACGAGCCTTGCCCTTGTGGTTCTGGTAAGAAGTATAAACACTGCCACGGTAAGCTGGCATAATTTAAAAGCCCCCGTTTCGGGGGCTTTTTATTTGCTCCATGACAGGTAATAAAAAACCCGGGTATCAGATGATCCCGGGCTTTGAAACTTTCCTCTGGGGAAAGATCAGTTATCCTGATCATCCTTTTTCAGAGAAGCTGTTGTTGATGGGCCATCTGTTACGACAACTTCACGTGGGCCGGAAGCGAGTAATTCAGGGCGGCTGACTTCAGGGCCTGTAGACTTCGCAAAGAAGCCACGGAATGAAGAGTGCTGACTACCATCGCCATAGACCAGGTTAACAGCTTTGGTACCGCTGTTGACGAGAGAGGCAATTTCGCGCTCATCAGACGCAGATTTTTGTGCAACGGCAGCATCAAATGCATTGGAGCATGTGCCACTGGAATTAAATGAATAACGGCCGGCACAGACAGCAACCTTTGGCTCCTGATGTTTGACTTCGAAGTAGTCAGAACCTTCCTTGAGATTTTTCCAGAAGCCGATATTCGGGTCAGCTCTGTGGAGAGCCATATTCTTGGCTGTCATACGGAATGGATATGACTGGAACTGGAAACTACGCTGTCCGCCTGCAAAAGCTTCGCGAGCAATTGCATAAATCTCGGCAATGGCTTCGTCCGTCATGGCAAAGCACCCGCGGGAAGAGCAGGAACCATGAACCATCAGGTTTGAACCCGTGCGGCCCTTTGAACGGTCAAAGGCATTCGGGAAGCCTGTGTCAAACGACAGGTAATAGGATGAATTGGGATTCATCAGTGATGGAGTGACTGAATAGAATCCTTCCGGAGCCTGACGATCACCTTCACGAACCTTGGGGCCAAGCTGTCCAGACCAACGGCAGATTGGATAAGTCTTCAGCAGAGTATAGCGGCCGTTAGAACCCATCTTCCAGACTTCCATCTCTGATTCCTTTTTATAGGAACGGATCAGGATTGGGTCGCGCTGGCTCATGCCCTTGCTTTGCATAAGATCCAGAGTAGCAGTTGGAATAGGTGCACGGCTTCGTGCTGAGCCACCTCCATCCTGACATCCAGCCAGAAGAAGTGCAGTACCTAAAACAGCGACAGCAGGTTTCAACATCAGGAAAACCCCGTTAGAAAATCAGTGATACCTGTATTGGTATCGTTTCTGATTATTACTTCTATCAGCGTTACTCAATGGTTACCATCCGCAATTATTCGTAGCTAACATGGTTAATAAACGGTTACGGATGGTGCCAAAATTGTCAGAGATTACGGCCAATCTCAAGGAATTTCTTAGCGCGTTGGGCGCGAATTTCCTTGCTGCTCATGCCCTGAAGGTCTTTCAGAGCTTTTGCAATGGCGTCACCGGCAGCGGTCAGAGCTGCCTGTGGATCACGATGGGCCCCGCCGACAGGTTCCGGAACAATCGCATCAATCACTTTGAGGCGCAGAAGATCCTGAGCGGTAATTTTCATATTGGTTGCCGCTTCCTGAGCTTTGGTTGGGTCACGCCACAGGATTGAGGCAGCACCTTCCGGTGAAATCACGCTGTAAATGGCGTGTTCCATCATCAGGACCTTATTGGCGGTTGCAATGGCAATCGCACCACCGGAACCACCTTCACCGATGATCAGGGCAACGTTCGCAACACCAAGGGCAAGCTGTGCCTGTGTTGAGCGGGCAATAGCCTCAGCCTGACCGCGCTGCTCTGCATCAATACCCGGATAAGCACCAGCCGTATCAACGAATGAAATGACCGGAACATCAAATCTGTCAGCGAGTTCCATCAGCCGGACGGCTTTGCGGTAGCCTTCAGGACGGGCCATGCCAAAGTTATGCTGCAGACGGGAAGCTGTTGTGGAGCCTTTTTCCTGTCCGATGACGCAAACCGGCTGACCCCGGAAACGACCCATGCCACCAATAATGGCGTTGTCGTCAGCGAACAGACGATCACCAGCCAGAGGCGTGAACTCGTCAATCAGTGTCTCGAGATAATTGACATAATGTGGGCGCTCAGGGTGGCGCGCCACTTGTGTTTTTTGCCACGGTGTCAGTGTTGAGTAGAGCTCCTTCAGAGCCTGCTCAGCCTTGTCTTCGAGACGTGTGATATCGTCGGCAATGGAGATGGATTCCCCGTCAGAGCCAAGAGACCGGAGCTCTTCAACTTTTGCTTCCAGTTCAGCGACGGATTTCTCGAAATCGAGATAGCTACGCATAGAATTCGACATCTTTCAGCATAAATAACTAACAAGTTGGAGGCCGGAGCCTGCCAATTCCCTTAATCTTTCCGGATCAGGGAAGCGGGATGACAGTGGTGCGCGATAGGCATTGTGTCAAGAACCACAGAGGTGCTCTACCACGAGTAGACGGTGAATGCCTAGTTTTTATGTTCTGAGTTCGCAAGAGAAGTGTTTTTACTATTGATGGTAGAAGGTGAGGCCGCTGGAACAAGCAGTCGTCCAAGCCTCTGTTTCCTTTGTTTCTGGCCCGCAGGAATAAGTCTGTAGAGCTGTTTGCTGGCATCAACCACATGTAAACCCGCGACAGAAAATGGCAGGGAAAAACTGCCACCCAGCGTTTCCCATATTTTGACAGTTTTCAGTAACAGGTGATTGTCCACAGGGGGGACATAGAGGATTTCAGCCCAGTTATCTGTGGAGAAGAGAGCTTCCCGCATAAGAGAGCGCAGCTGGCTGCGACTGAAAGGCTGGCCTTGCCCGAAAGGGGTTGTATCCATACGGGCCCAGAGGCCGCGACGGTTGGGTGTTACCATGATCAGGCGGCCACCCGGGGTGAGAATGCGCCATATCTCTTTAAGGAAATCTGTAGGGTTATTGACCGTCTCAAGCGCGTGAACCAAAACCACACGATCAATAGAACTGTCGGGCAGGGGAAGAGCAAGTGGATCAACAAGAGCCGTTGCGGATTGCTGCCCCTGCGGCCAATTGACGACACCCTGTGCTGCGGGCATCAGTGCGACAAGACTGGCGGCTTCTTTCCGGAAACGCTCCATGTATGGGATGGCATATCCAAGGCCGAGTACACGTAAACCTTTTGTTTCCGGAAGAAACTGTTCTATCGCGCGTTCAATGTATCGCTGGGCGACATGCCCTAGTGCGCTATTATAAAATGCGCTCAGATCAATAACATCAACGCTCATCATTCAGCCTTCTCGACGGAATATTCGACATTCCGTTATGGTCACGCAGGGTGTATAGCTAATTTAGAGTATAACAGGAAAGCATCTAGTGATAGTTGATTTCGTGATGGTGCTTGAAACGGGGTTGTTACATTTCTGGGGAGGCATTTCTAATGCCATTAGAGATAAAGGTTTTCCGGTGTCTTTCGGATAACATCGGTGTGCTTGTTCGGGATGCAGATGCAGGGCTTTGCATTGCTGTTGATGCGCCAGATTCAGATACCATTATCAAACATCTGGATGATTCTGACTGGCAGCTCACAGATATTCTGGTGACGCATAGCCATACCGATCATGTACAGGGAATTGCTGCCCTAAAAGACAAATATGGTTGCTTTGTAACAGCGCCCCTCAAGGCAGAGGATATCATCCCTGAGGCAGATGCATTTGTTTCAGAAGGTGACCTGATTTCGCTTGGGGAGCTGGAAATTGACGTCATTGAAACCCCCGGTCATTGTGATGACCATGTTGCATATATCGTGCAAAGCCATGGTATCGCGTTTGTCGGCGATGTTTTATTCACACTTGGTTGTGGCCGGGTGTTCGGTGATTATCAGGACATGTGGGACTCAATTGAGCGCCTGCGTAATCTCCCCGATGATATCCAGATATTCTGTGGGCATGATTATACCTTATCCAATGGTCGCTTTGCCCTTGCTGTTGAACCCGATAACCATAGATTGAAAGAACGGTTTGCAGAGGCTGAAAAACTGGCTGCTGAAAACCGTTTTATGGTTCCATTTGCATTGGTTGATGAAAAGGCTACGAACCCTTTCCTTCGGGTGGAGGTTCCGGAAGTATCACGTTCAGTGAATATGGAAGGTGCTGCGCCATTTGAAGTGTTCAAAGCGTTGCGTGAGTGGAAAAATAAGTTCTGAAGAGTGCTATGTCTGATTTAAAATTAACAGAAACCCTTGAGTATCGGCTTCTGAATGCCTGGCCGTCCCTTGAATGTCAGTTCTATGAAGGATGGGCAGCACGTTTTGCCGATAAATATACGAAGAGGGCAAACTCTGCTTCTCCGATCTGTCCGGATGCTGCTCTGGATGATGCGCTGATTGAGTATATCAGTGAGCAGTATATCGCTGTTGGCCAGTCACCAATCTTTCGCCTTACCGGTCTTGAGAAAGCCGGGACTGATGAACTTCTGGCTGCAAAGGGCTTTGTTGAAAAAGATCCTTCATATTGCATGCTTCACAGTGATTTGAGCCAGTTTGAAACAGAAGACAGCATTACAATCAGCTCTGAGCTGACGGAAGAATGGTTGGCAAGTTCACTGAAATCTCAGGAAAAGACTGAGGAGACGGTGAATATCACGCGCAGTATTGTCTCGCGCATTCGTCAAAACCATGGCTTTGCAACACTTGTTATGGATGACCAGCCTGTTGCCTGGGGTCTCGGCGTTATCGAGCGTGGGTATATCGGGTTATATGATGTTGTTGTCCAGCCTGATCTGAGAGGTCTGGGGCTTGGCAAGAGAGTCCTGTGTGGCTTGATGGCCTGGGGTCGGGAACGTGGCGCCCAGCATGCCTATCTGCAAGTGACTGAAGCGAATGAAATTGCCCGTTCATTGTATGCTTCCATTGGTTTTACAGATGCATACCGATATCATTATCGTCTTAAAGAGCTTGAAGTCGCTGTTGTGGATGATGAAGAGGCAGCTGCAGAAAAGAGTCTGCCACTGGTCGGTTAAAGAGCTCTGAGGCCACCTAAAAAAATGCCCCGCTCTGATGTCTCAGGCGGGGCATTTTTGATATCAAATCAAGATCTGTCAGGCGATGCGCCGTTCCTGCTCTTCCATCGCAGGTGTATTCGTCTTGATACGTCCTTCAAGATACTGAACACCCCAGTCACTCAGTAGGGTGACTGTTCGCTCATCTTCAATCCAGGTGGCTGCAACAGCTGTATCCTTACCCTGAGCCATATCCATCAGGTTCCGGACATAGAAGCGATTATCTGTTGCACTGGCGATATTCTGGATAAGGGCACCATCAAGCAGGACCATATCAACGGCCAGTCTTTCCAGCAGTTCTGGAGATGTCAGGCCATTGCCGAAATCAAGGAGAGCAACACCAATACCAAGTGCCTTAATACTGTCGATCCGTCGTTTCATGAGGGCAAGATCATCGGCCACCAGGGTTTCTGAAATACCGATTAGCAGGCGTGAAGCAATACCGGAGTGTGATCCCAGATAATTGGCAAGATGCACAGGCCAATCTTTTTCAGCCAGGGTCTGGGCAGAAACCGGTAGAATAAAGCGTTTGTCTGTATCATCAGCCAGTTCTGAACATGCCAGCTCCATCAGGTGCTGATCGAGTCTTGCAGACAGATTGGCAATATCAGCAGCATGATGAAGATGCTCGGCCCAATCAACCTGACAATTACGATTACGATGCCCGGCTCCAACAAGATGCAGGGCAGGGAGGCGTGAATAGGCATCGTGTAAAGGACGGCGTGCGAGAACCAGATTATTGTGAAGTGAGCTCTCGCTTAAGAGTTCAGCTGTTCCAAGGAATGTGCCCAGAGCTTTATCCATCTCGGCATATGTACGGGCAAGGCCGTCGAATATCTTGATTTCAGCAGAACCTGTTTTTGTATTCTGTAAAGCTTCCACAGCGTGATTAAGAAGTTGCAGGGATGTTGTGGCATGATCCGGAGCGCAGGCGCCACCAATCCTTAAGGTGAGGCGAATATCACCATCTTTGGTTGCGATTGGCTCTGCTGCAATCTTTCCCTGAAGATGGCATGCTGCCAGCTCAAGGTCATAGGAAGAGCAGCTCATCAGAGCCAGAGCAATTGTACCATCAGATTGCAGGAAGAAGCTGTCATTGCGACGGATGGATGACTGTATTCTTGTGATTACCTCATCCAGAATTTCCAAGCCGTGCGGGTGATCATGGATGCTGTGATATATGCCTGTACCATTGCCGAAATCGCAATCAATTGCAAATGCGAGAACGCTGATGTTCTTCAGGCCACCACGTGTCCGGCAGTTGCGGGTCATGATTGACAGGAATTCTGAACGTGCTTTGGTTTGTGCAGGCAGAAGACCGGGGTCAGCTAAACCTGTAACGGTCAGGCTGCCATGGGCAACGCTTGGATGCCCGTTATGATCAGCAAACCACCGTCCGGAATCTATGACCATGACAATGGTGTCGTCGTTCAGTCGCAGGGCATAATGCAAATGGTAAGGCATCCCGCGTGGATGACTTATGACCGCGTCTGCTGCAATGGCTTCAGCACGGCCCATACCACAGCCGGGCTCCGTAATTGCAGCATAGTGACGACCTGTCATAGGCAGGCTTGTCTTTTGAAATGACAGAATGTCTTTTGCATTGGATGACCATTTGATGCAGTCATCATCAAGGGTCCAAGTATACAAAGCCGACTTGAAATGTTCCAAGGCGTGGGAAGTATCAACACTTCGCTTTTTGCTTGTGGATGTGCGGATTTTCTTCAGCAGCTTGGGCTTACTGGCACTCATAGTACTTCCTCGATACGCAATACAATCCGGCTACTATGGATGATTAACGTTAAGAGGACGTAAAAGGCAGAACTTGTGTGTGAAATTTCTGCACAAAAAAATCGGCGCCTAAAGCGCCGATTAATTCGTAGATATCTCGCGAGAGATTAAGCTTCTGTCTTTACCTTCAGAACCTGACGGCCACGGTACATACCGGTCTTCAGGTCAATGTGGTGCGGACGGCGCAGCTCGCCAGAATCCTTGTCTTCGATGTATGTAGGGGACTTAATCGCATCAGCGGAGCGACGAAATCCGCGCTTCATCGGCGATGTTTTCCGTTTAGGAACGGCCATTTTAACGTTCTCCGGTCAAAGGCAGAGCGCCCGAGAAAGAGGAACGCTCAAAAACATAATCTCAATAAGAGCGGCCTTATACATGCCTTTAAAAGAAAAGGCTAGAGCATTTTGAGGAAAATTGAATGCCAATCCCCTTCGACGGGAAGCTCTGCTCCCGGCGCTTTTATCAATCTGCACCCCTCATAACCCGTTTTGGGCTTTAACGGAAGCAAAAATCGACATCACCTTCAAGATTCATGCGTTGGAGGAGCTGTCCTGCAAGAACCCTGTGAAAATTGTTAGGTCTGCCGGCATTCCTCTGGATTGGATTGGGGAGGGCAACGGCCAGTAATGCCGCTTCCTGGCGTGTCAGGTTCTTGGCACTTTTCCTGAAGTAATGTTGTGCGGCAGCTTCTGCACCGTAGATGCCATTGCCCCATTCTGCAATGTTAAGATAAATCTCAATCATCTTGCGCTTGGACCATATCAGATCAAGATACATCGCAACGGGTATCTCCAGGCCTTTTCTGATGTAGGAACGGCTGGATACCATGAACAGGTTTTTGGCGGTTTGCATCGCGATTGTTGATGCTCCCCGGCTAGGGCCACGTTTTATAGCTGCTTTAATCACATCATTAAGCGCCTCCCAGTCTATGCCGGAATGCCGGCAATAGGATGCGTCTTCTGACGCGATAACGGCGCGTGGAAGGTAAGGAGATATTTCATCCAGAGAAACATAGGTTCTGGAGACATTCTGCCCACGGAACCAATCTCCGATCATGAGTGTGGAAACCGGGGGGGCAACCCAGTAGATCACCCCTAGAAAAATAACGATGACAGACCAGTACATGAGCAGACGCGCACAAAAGCCCGCAACCTGAAGCGTGATGCGTTTCAGTTTTGTCTTTCGGGGTGTCTGCTTTTGATCCTGCTCGCTCATTAATTCAGTAAGTGTTTTGTTATTCCCGGCCAAGGGGGGCCATAATAAATTGATTTCAATAGTTGCTGTCTACTTACATCCATAATACAGCATTTGAATACAAGGAATTTTTGGTGGTGTGATGGTTTCCCAGAATAGTTTGTTTAGTGAGCATCTCACGCAAGTCGCAACCGAGGTCGAGTTGTATCTGGCTGAGCTTCTTACCAATAACACCACAGGCCGGGAAGTTGCCCGCCCACGTCGACTGGTGGAGGCTATGCGCTATGCTGTGCTGGCCGGTGGCAAACGGTTACGACCATTTCTGACGATTGAGGTTACCCGTCTTCTGTCTGCAGAGATGAGTGATGATCTAAAGAAACAGGCATTCTGGGCGGCCTCTGCCACTGAGTTGATACACTGCTATTCTCTTGTGCATGACGATCTGCCGTCCATGGATGATGATGATCTGCGTCGCGGGAAGCCAACTCTGCACAAGGCTTATGATGAAGCGACGGCTATTCTTGCGGGTGATGCATTGCAAGCTCTAGCCTTTGCCGAGCTTGCGGATGAACGCCATTGTCCGGATGCTCATATTCGCTCTGAACTGGTTTTGGGACTGGCGCAGGCTTCCGGCATAGGCGGTATGGTTGGCGGGCAGCTGCTCGATCTGGCTCAAGAGGGGCGTTATGGAGCTGTTGACCCATCTGTTGATGATATCAAGATCATGCAGGCCATGAAGACTGGTGCCCTGATAAGTTATTCCGTTGATGCGGGTGCAATTATCGCAAGTGCGGATGAGCCTCTTCGGACTAAACTTCGGATTTATGGTGATGCGTTAGGGGTTGCATTCCAGATTGCGGATGATCTGCTTGATCTTGACGGGACTGCGGCTGAACTCGGCAAAGCGACCGGTAAGGATGTGGCACGTGGCAAGATTACGCTTGTAGAACGTATCGGTGTTGAAGCTGCCCGAAATGAATGCAAGCGTCTGCTTGAACAGGCTTTGGATGCTCTGGATGGCTTTGGGAGTAAAGCGGATATGCTACGTGATGCTGCCCGTTTTGTAATTGAACGGCGTGTTTAAACCAGACATGAAAAAGCCCCCGAAATGGGGGCTTTCTTTTTTAGATGGTAACCTGGGTACCGACTTCCACCACACGTCCTGTTGGAATCTGGAAGAAGTCTGTCGCATCGGTCGAAGACTTGGCAAGTCCGATGTAGAGACGATCCTGCCATAACGGCATGCTCGACTGGACTGCCGGGCGAATAGACCGGCGGGACAGGAAGAATGATGTCGCCATGATATCAAACTTGAAGCCAAACTTGCGCAGGATTGCGAGACCGCGTGGAATATTCGGTGTTTCCATGTAGCCGTAAGTCATCTTCACGCGCCAGAAAGCATCACTGATCTGCTCGAGCGTAACGCGCTCACTGTTTCTGACACGTGGTGTATCAACGGTCTTAACAGTGAGAATCACATTCTTTTCATGCAGAACCTTATTGTGCTTGAGGTTGTGCAGCAGGGCAGAAGGTGAGGTGTCCGGGTCACTCGTCAGGAAGACCGCTGTGCCCTTAACTGTGTGTGGTGGGCTCTTTTTGAGCATGGCAACCAACTCAGCCAATGGCACGTCAGATTTGCGCGTCTTGTCGAAAAGAATGGTTGTTCCCTTAACCCATGTCCACATGATGGTAATGAGAACCATACCCAGAATGATCGGGACATAACCACCGGTCATGATTTTCGGGACGTTTGTACCAACGAAAACCAGATCGAGGAACAGGAAGGGCAGCATCATGGCAAGGGTCAGGCCAAGCGACCAGCGCCAGCCTTTCCAGATGACGACGATAGCCAGAATGGCGTCGACCGACATCGCACCAAACACCGAGATACCATAGGCATGAGATAGGTTGCTGGAAGACTGGAATGCCAGAATGAGAGCAATAATACCGCACATCAAAAGAATATTGACGCGTGGCAGGAATATCTGTCCCTGATGTGATTCAGAGGTAAACTGAATCTCCATGCGTGGCAGCAGGCCGAGCTGAATGGCCTGACGTGTCATGGAGAAAGCCCCTGTAATAACCGATTGACTGGCGATAACTGTTGCAGCCATTGCCAGAACGATCATCGCAGGCAGTGCCCATTCAGGCACAAGGAAGAAGATGGGATGCTCAATAGCCTTTGGATTGGAGAGGACCAGAGCTCCCTGTCCAAAGTAGTTCAGCACAAGAGCCGGGAAAATAAAGCACAGCCAGGCTGTCCGAATAGGTGAACGTCCGAAGTGCCCCAAGTCTGCGTAAAGAGCTTCGGCACCCGTAACTGCAAGGCAGACGGCGCCCATGACAATCACGCCAAGATGCGGATGCTCGATAAAGAACATGATGCTGTAATGCGGGCTGATGGCAAACAGGATCGTTGGATCCTTCACGATATTGATGATGCCGGTAACCGCAAGGGTTGCAAACCAGAGCACCATAATCGGACCAAAGAAAATACCGACCTTACCAGTGCCGTGTCTTTGGAAGGAAAACAGCAAGATGACAATCGCAATCGTCAGCGGCACAACATAGGTTGAGAAGTCTGGTGCGATAAGCTTGAGACCTTCTACAGCGGAAAGAACTGAAATGGCGGGTGTCAACAGTGAGTCGCCATAAAACAGACCGGCTCCCAAGATACCAAGGAGCAGAACAACGCCTCGCCGCTTACCCAGCGCACGTTGTGCCAGAGCGACAAGGGTCAGGGTTCCGCCTTCGCCTTTGTTGTCAGCCTTGAGAAGAATGACAACGTATTTGATTGTTACAACGAGGATAAGGGCCCAGACAATGAGGGAGAGAACACCAAGAATGATCTCGCGTGTCAGTGGGCCACCTTCAGCAGCAGCGGCTGCTGTTTCTTTCAGTGCGTAGAGCGGGGAAGTCCCGATATCGCCAAATACGACACCAATTGAGCCGATGACGAGAGCCATAAAGCCCGTTTTGGCGTGGCCGGTCTCTTCCTCAAATTCAGCGGCAGCGTCTTCGCTCACGCTGGTCATAGGTGTGTTGTTCTCAGATTTTGGTGTGGCCGGTTTTTCCGATTCCGGAATATCCTTTTGCCCATCTGGCTGAGTTTTATCTCCAGAGGAGTTTTCTGTCAGATTGTCAGGCTGTTTTTCTTGGGCCATTGCATTACCATGAGTCGCATTTCCTATTGGATGACAAGCATTGTCCTTAAGGTGTGCGCTCTCCGTTTTGTTTCTGGAAAAATCAAAAGGTTCTATCTCTAAGAACTGGTGTCAGGGAGCTATGTTCCTGCTTTTGAAAAAATATTTCTCAATACCTCATTGGAGCTCATATCAACTCCGATTGTGGGAACGCTCTCTAGCACAGGGGCACAGGACATGGAACCTCACAATGCAATATTATCTGGAAGATAAAAGGAGTATAAAGATAACCTGTTCTGATTAAAGAGATTTATGCTTTGAAACGTTTCTCAATATAATCCTGTACGATCATCTGAAACTCCTGATGGAGATTCGGGCCACGCAAAGTTTGAACCTTTTTGCCATCAATGAATACGGGAGCGGCAGGTTGCTCACCGGTACCGGGAAGAGAAATGCCGATATCGGCATGTTTGGATTCCCCAGGGCCATTCACAATACAGCCCATAACTGCAACATTAAGATTCTCGACACCCGGATAGATTTTCTTCCACTCTGGCATTGAGGCGATAATCCATGCCTGAATATCCTGAGCGAGATGCTGGAATACAGTTGAGGTTGTGCGCCCACATCCGGGGCAAGCGGCAATGAGTGGAACAAATGTCCGGAAACCCATTGTCTGCAGAAGCTCTTGTGCCGTTCTGACTTCCAGAGTTCTGTCGCCACCGGGCTCAGGGGTCAGGGAATACCTGATGGTATCACCGATACCATCCTGTAACAAAATGCCCATCGCTGCGGATGATGCAACGATACCCTTCGTGCCCATTCCTGCCTCTGTCAGACCTAAATGAATGGCGTAATCAGAGCGGCTTGCCAGCATTTGATAGACTGTAATCAGATCCTGTACGGCAGAAACCTTAGCAGAGAGAATGATACGGTTACGGGCAAGTCCAAGCTCTTCAGCGCGTTCAGCTGAGCTTAATGCTGACTGGACCATCGCCTCCCGTGTGATTGCCCTAGTATCAAGAGGCTGTGCAGAACGTGCGTTCTCATCCATCAGAGCAGTCAGGAGCTCTTGATCTAATGAACCCCAGTTCGCACCGATACGGACTGGTTTGTCATATTGAATTGCGCATTCAATAATGGAGGAAAACTGCTTGTCTTTCTTGTCTTTGAAGCCGACATTGCCCGGATTGATACGGTATTTGGCAAGAGCCTCTGCACAGGCCGGATGGTTGGCCAGCAACTGATGACCAATGTAATGAAAGTCACCCACAAGCGGGACGTCAATTCCAAGACGATCAAGACGTTCTCTGATCTTTGGAACGGCAGCGGCAGCCTCATCGCGGTCAACCGTGATGCGAACAAGTTCGGAGCCTGCCTTGGCTAGGGCTGCAACCTGAGCGACGGTTGAATCAATATCTGCTGTATCAGTATTTGTCATTGACTGGACAACGATGGGGGCTCCGCCTCCAACCTGAACATTGCCAACCATGACGCCAACAGTTTTGTGGCGGGCTTTTGGACCAGCGAAGACTGAATTATCAAAAGTGCAGCTATTCATATTTGCCATATCAGATGGTGTTGTCTTCTGATCCATAGTGGTGTCCGATTGATCTTGCAATTTGGATTAGCGGCTATTGTTTCGGCAGTGTGCACATAATCCCGTTATCTCCATAACCTGCGATTGAGGTTTGAATTTTTCCTGGTCGAGCAGTGAGCTAACGGTTGCGGATAGCTGTGAGGAACAAAGTTCATCAACACCTCCACAATTATCGCAGATCAGGAAAACAACGAGATCTTCAGGGCGATGACCATGCGGGCAGGCCACAAAGGCATTCCGGCTTGTCAGTCGGTGAACAAAGCCCTGTTCCAAAAGGAAATTGAGCGCGCGATAAATGGTGACGGGTGCAAGATAACGCTTACCGTCGTGGCTTTCATCACGAGAAAGAATATCGGCAATATCATAAGCGCCGAGCGGGCGATGGGTTGTGTAAAGGGCTTGTAAAACCTGATATCTGATCTTGGTCAGGCGTACACCGCGCTGCTGGCAGACTTTCTCTGCATTTTTGATGGCAGAAGCGGCCCGTTCAGACTGGTCATGGGCATGTGCACATTCACAACCGTCATGGGTATGATTATGGGCATGGGTATGATTATGGGAATGTTCCAATTTCACGCGTGCCAATACCGTTTCTACAAAGCTGATATCCATCTGGATATCTAGCGCTTCATATCACTAATGTGAGATGAGGCCCACCCCATATTTAAATTGTGGGTCTGAATTGGGCGTCTATCTAGGAAATTAGAATAACAGATGACTATCTTGTGATTGAATATTAGAATTATTCTGAAATTTGGACTTGCAAATAATACTGGTTCCAATATTGCAATGAACGAAAGTTTCCGTATCCGGATGCGGGGGAAAGCCTATATGTTCAAAGTCTCGTCGATAGCCAGAATATGTGCACTGATTGTTGCATGTCTGGGATCAACGGTACATGCGGAGGAAGGGCACCTCCGGCTTGCCTTAGCGCGCAATACAATTACTGCTGCGGAAGAAACCTTTACCTATGCGGTTCCCAAACAACTTGGATATTTCAGCCAGGAAGGACTGGAAGTTTCAATTCTTCAGACCAGTGGTTCAACCGCTGCCCTGCAGGCGCTCGTCAGTGGCAGCGCTGATGTTGCCTATGCCTCTTCTGCCAGTATTGCTGCTGCGATTGATAAGGGTGCACAGCTCAGGGCTTTTGCAGGTATTACGGTTCAATGGCCTTATTTTATTGGTGTACCGCCGGGGTCACCCATCAAAAAGATCTCTGATCTGAAGGGCAAGAAGGTTGGTGTTATCAGTTTGGCTTCGGCATCATATGCTGATTTGCAGGCCAATCTGAAGATCGCGGGCCTCTCGGAAGAAGATGTAAGTATTGTCCCTGTTGGTGCGGGAGCACGGGCCGCTGCTGCTCTCAAGAGCGGTCAGGTTGATGCGATTGACAGCTATTCAGATTCATTCACCGTAATGAAACAAAACGGTATTGAGCTGACATTATTGCCGCGTCCCGCCGAGATGAATAAGCTCTTCAGTGTGACGATGGTAACCAGCATAAAGAAGCTGCAGGAGGAACCTGAACAGCTGGCGGCTTTTGCGCGTGCTGCCTATAAGGGGATCATCTATACCTACCGTTTCCCTGAAAGTGCCTTGCAGCTGTCATTCAAAGAATTTCCAGAGCTCTCGGGAAGTGCTGATATTCAGAGCAAAGATGCACAGAATACCGCAGAAGCCATGAAAATTGCTTTGGCAGACTCAATCCCTGCAACAGATGTAATGCCAGAAAAATGGGGCCATTGGCTTGATATCCCGGCATCGAGGTGGGATGCATTATTGCAGTTTGCCTTTGATACAAAGCAAACCGAAAAGAAACTGGATGTGGGAAGTATCTGGGATAACAGGCTGATGCCTGAAATCTATAGCTTCGATACGAAAGCCATTGTTGAGAAGCTATAATATGACGGAAGAAATGTCCCCGCTTATCCAGATACGCAAGCTGAGCAAGAACTACAGTACCAAAGGTGGTGACATCACTGCGGCGCTCAGCCTTGTCGATCTTGATGTTGCACCGGGAGAGTTTGTTGCACTGGTCGGACCTTCCGGATGTGGCAAGACAACATTGTTAAAGATTCTGGCAGGCCTTGTTGGTGAGTACCGAGGTGAGGTTTTACTCAACGGCAAACCTGTAAGGAAGCCCTCTTCAGAAGTTGGCTTTGTGTTTCAGGAGCCAACCCTTTTGCCATGGCGGACAATTCTGGAAAACATCCTCTTGCCCGTTGAGCTGGTCAACCTTGATATGAAGGTTTATCGCGACAGGGCACTTGATCTGATGGCAATGACCGGGCTTGCGGGTTTTGAGAACAAATACCCGAAAGAACTTTCCGGCGGCATGCGCCAGCGCGCCGGTATCTGCCGGGCGCTCGTACGCGACCCCAAGGTCCTGCTGATGGATGAGCCTTTTGGTAGTCTTGATGCCATGACACGTGAGTTTATGAATGAAGAGCTCCAACGCATTTGGCTGGATAGTGGTAAGACAATTCTGTTTGTGACCCACTCAATTCCAGAAGCAGTATTTCTTGCAGATCGCGTCGTGATCATGAGCCCCCGACCAGGAAAGATTAGTGAAATTGTCCCGGTTAACTTGCCAAGGCCGCGCCAGCTCAGTGATATGGCTCATGAAAGTACTGGCGAAATTATGAGCCATATTCGCAGTCACTTCAGTAATGCGAGGGTGATTTAAAATGCCTCGCAAAGTTTCCCATCCTAAACTGAAACAGGTTTTTCTGGTTATTCTGGTCTTCATTCTCGCAACGGGTTTCTGGGAATGGGCTGTTCGCGCAAAAGAGATTTCCGAACTTATTCTCCCCGGTCCGCTGAAAATAGGAGAGCGCTTTGTCGCCCTGCTTCATACAACAGCTTTCTGGGGGAATTTTGGCGTTACCATGTATGAAGTGCTGGCGGGTTACGCTCTTGGAATTGTAATTGCGGTTATTCTGGGGGTTGCCATTTCGCAGCTCAGAATTCTTGAACAAAGTCTGATGCCATATGTGGTGGCTTTTCAGACCATACCTAGTATTGCTCTGGCACCGATATTCCTGCACTGGTTTGGTTATGGCCTTACCTCCAAAATTGTTATGGCGGCGATTATTTCATTCTTCCCGATTTTGGTGAATGTGATCGTGGGCCTGCAGGCATCGAACAGTGAACAGATTGAAATGTTGCGCTCATTTGGTGCGTCCAGTATGCAGATACTGCTGAAAGTTCGGGTTCCGAATGCCATGCCTTATCTGTTTGCAGGCCTAAATTTAGGTGCGGTATTTGCTCTGGTTGGTGCGATCGTTGCAGAATTTGTTGGCGGTGCCAGTGGACTCGGCAAGATGATCCTGCAATTCAATGATACAATGAAAATTGCTGATATGTTTGCCGTGCTGATTGTTCTGGCAATTATTGGTATGTCGATGCACTGCATCATCGCCTGTATCCGGCGGAAAGTTATTTTCTGGGCAGCAACTCGGTGATGAGACAATAAAAAGGCCCCTTCAAGGGGCCTTTTCAATGCAAGTTACGTTATCATTCCATCTTCATCGGACGATAAACGTCTGCTGTTTGGAGTGAGATGACAGGGCTAATGTCTTCAAGAGTTTTCAAGAACTCTTCATTGCCAAACATGGCTTCCCAGTTTGACTGCTTTTCCCACACTGTCACGTAAACAAAGTTCGGACGTTCAAACTTTCCGGCCATCATATCTTCATCAATCAGCCCAGGCTGATTTCTGATCTCAGCGACAAGCTTTTTGAGGGCAGGCATAACTTCTTCATGGGTTTTACCGGCAACAACCGAAATCGGCATGACAATTGTGGCTTTCTTTGGCTTGGCCAAGCTGGTTGCCGGTGTGAGAGTTAAAGCAGCAGTTGCAGCCAGTATCGTTGCGAAAGTACGTCTGTTCATGGCAAAGCTCCGTTCCATTTGGCTGCCGGACTTTGCAACATACAATGCTGTATATTGCCCCGACTTTTTAAGCTTAGCTATAAGTAGCCCATTTGGCGACTTTTGGATATTAAGCGAAAGGTTAGGCAGTCTTTTGCGTCATACGGCTTTGCTGTCTGCGGAATGCTGATGTTCTGGCAACGAGATAGAGAATAGCAATCCCTGCACCCACCAGAATAAACTCGTCCCACAGGGCCAGATGGATACTGGCTGTCTGCATCATGATCTGGCCGACAGAGCTGAGTAGGGAGCCGGCTGCAAATACGGGAAGACTATGCCGCCCAATCAGGCAGAGTGCGTCATAGATGGGCTGGACTTTTAGAAACTTATGTAATGACAGGTAGAAGATAACATAAGTCAGAGCCATGAAGTGGATGAAGCGGGCCAGACCAAGATTAGTTTTAGACAGGTCGAGCAAACCCTCAGAGGCTATTTTCAGCTCCGGTGCTGTTGAGAAAACGCCGGTCACCAGAATGAATGAAAGCACCATTGTGACAAGAGCGACGATAAAGAATGATGAATTACGGAAGTCATTAATTCTGTGCATCTGCAGGCCAATATACAGGCCAAGACAGTACAGCAGCTGCCATGTAAATGGATTGAAGAACCATTGCCCTTCAACAGGCCATGTCGGCAGGTTGATATCGAAGAGACGGGCCAGAATATAGATGGCAAAGGAAACTCCGAGCATCAAGGACATGTTCTGTCGCGCCAATGCCAGCATTGCCGGTGTGGCAACGAGGAGAACAATATACAAAGGCAGAATATTGAAATACCCGATTTGATGGCTCAGGCCAGCAATGGCCAGCAGTGCTTTTATCGGCTTATCCAGAATGATATCCCGGCCATGCTCAGCAAATAAACCATCGTCATCAAACAAAAATGCAGCAGCCAGAAACAGTGCAATGGCAGCCAGCGAAAGAAAGAACTGTACGCTGTAGATTGTCAGGATACGACGTCGGATTGCCTGAAAAGGTAATGTAATCTCGCCGCTGATAAAGCGACGGCCATAAGCCAGTGCAACCGAGAGACCCGAGAGGAAGACAAACGCTTCCGTTGCATCCGAATAGCCTATGTTCTTATGAGTATAGCTTTCGAATACATTCCCGGGAATGTGGTTGATGAATATCGAAACCAGAATGATACCACGCCAGAAATCAATAGAATCAACGCGTGCGATTTTGGCTTTTACACGTTCCAATAACGTATCCTTTTAAACGACCCTGCCAAATAAGTGGACTTTGTTATTTTAATGGAAGATGAACAGCTTCCATTAATCCTTGAAACGCCATACAGATGTTTTCTTAACTTCTGAATCTTCCAGACTTTTTGTTACCGGTACTTCATAGGTTGCAAGAGAAAGCAGTCTGTCTTTTGGTAGATAGCTACGTCCGGGATCGCCGATCAAAACCGTCTTTCCCTTATTGGTCATATCCAATAGCCAGTTAATGACACGATCTGCTGTATCACGTTCGTAACAAATATCACCTGCAAGAATAATATCCCATTGGCAATCCGTACCAATCAGGTCTTCTTGTTTGGGGATAAGCGTGACACCGTTGGCTTCTGCATTCAGATGAATGGCATCAATAGAGAAGGCATCAATATCGCAAGCCTCGACATGAGAGGCACCTGATATGGCAGCAGCGATGCCAACAATTCCAGAGCCTGATGCAAAATCCAGAACCCTTTTGCCCCGAACAATGTCGGGATTATCAAGAATATAACGTGCTAAAGCCTGACCACCTGCCCATGCAAAGGCCCAGAAGGGTGGAGGGAGGCCAATTTCACCGAGCTCATCTTCTGTCTTCTGCCAGAGTTCCGTGGCTTCATCAGCAACATGAATACGAATAGCTGGTGTATGTGGAGCCGGTGTCAGCCGTGTGTGTGTTCTGATGAAGGCCTGCCGATCAAGGATCATGTAAGGCTCCGCGTATAAAGTGCTTTTACACCATTCATCACATCACGCTCGGTATAGCCGTTCAGGATACGCTCGCGTGCTGAGTGTCCCATTTGAATGACAAGTTCTTGATCCGCAGCCAGTGCCAAGAAGGCTTCCGTTAATGCTCTGACATCGTCTGATGGAATGACAAAACCATCGATGCCATTGCGAACGAGATCCTTACAACCCGGAACAGCTGTCGTGACAATGGCCCGCCCACAACATGCGCCTTCAAGCAGGGTGCGTGGCAAACCCTCTCCTCCACGGGATGGAAGGCAGCAGACGTGGTGGTCTTTCCAGACAGAGATAATATCTCTTGTCGGGCCATGCCATTTGATGCCCTCGCACTGGCTCCAGCTGTTTAGAGTTTCTTCCGGGACGGCTTTAGGGTTGGAAGGATCAGGTGCACCGTAAAGTGAGAGCTCAATATCGGCTCCGCGTTCACGCGCTTTTGTTGTTGCCTCAACTGCCAGATCAATACCCTTTGACCACAACATCCGTGCAATTACGGCGATGCGAAGTGGAGGGAAGGAGGGTTGGGGGGAAACTGTCAGTTTATCCGGATCAACACCAGCGCCTCCCACGATGGTGACACGATCATGATCATTCGGGTCTAACCCGAGCATCTTTGGGTCATCCGTATTTTCAAAAAGAAAGCGTGTTTCCCGGCTGGTCAGGCAGCGGATCAGTGTGCGAACAATAAAGCGTGCGACTTGTCCCGTTTTATCCTGCCGTGCCCCTAGGAAGCCCAGACCTGTCAGGGCATAAATGCGTTTTTTCAGACCTGCGAGCATGGCTGCCGCACCGCCGACAAGAATAGATCTCAGTGCGATGCAATGGATGATGTCAGCCTGTTCAGCTTTTAAAATGCGTGAAAGCTGCCATGTGGCACGTGCTGCTGCAAATGGGTTCAGGCTTTTGCGTTCTGCCTCAAGTGAGATGACCTTTGCGCCAGTCTGCTCAATGATCTGCTTATGGTCGCGGATGCGGCAGATAACTGTGACATCAAGGCCAAGCTCACGCGCAGCCCTTGCCATGGGCAGGAAGTGCGAACAGAAAAACCAGTCTTCTGTAACAATGAAGGCAAGCTTTCGGCCGCTCAGCTGGGCTTCTGATTGAGGCATAATGATATCCGGCAGGTAATGACTGTTTGCCGTTTTCTATACTATTTTACAGGAAGGGCAAATTCTTCAAACGAAGCCGCGCCCCCAAACAACAAGCATAATGATAACAATGGCGATGAATTGTAAAACAACACGCCAGCGCATCAATGTCTGTGAACGGTTTGGAGAGCCTCCACGCAGCATATTGGCGAGGCCAAGCAGGAGAACAATGGCAACAAGACCGACGGCAAGTAAGACAATTGTATTTCCGAAATCGTCCAGCATTCTGGGTTCTCCTGATGCTTAATCACGTAACAGACGTTCGAAATAATCAAGTTCGTCTTTTGGACGTGTCGGGTCGCTCAGTTTGTTTCTGAGCTGCTCGATAACTTCGCGAAGGTGCTGGCGGGTATCTTTGATATTGGCCTTACCCTGAAATGGGTTGGGGTTATTACCCTGCTGTCCGCCTTGTGGCATGAGCAGCATATTATTCTGCATCATGCTCTGCGCTTGCTGCATCATATTCTCAGCCCCTCTTTTAAGGGCTTCCAGAGCCCGGGTCTGTGCATCTATGGCTAACTCGCTATCCTGAGAGCCGAGGGCATCTTCAGCCTGCTGCATAGCCTCCCTGGCCTCTTTCAGATTATCGTCAGTTTCAATGCCGGCTTCCTGAGCTTCTTTTCCAAGAGATTGAAGCTGCTGCTTTAAGGAACCCTGACGTTTTTGCAGCTCATTAAACTTGGTGTCAGATGCAGGTTTCTCATCCGGATACATGAGCTGCTTGCGGATGTGATCATAGGTATCGTCATTCAGCGTTTGCTGTGTCTGTAATAAATTTTTGGCTGATGACATGGCCTGAATAGCGGCCGCAGTTCTGGCATCCATTTCTGGGTTCGTTTTTGAAATCTGGAGATTGTCAAAAATATTCCGTATCTGTTCCAGGACCTTCTGTGCTTCTTCAACTTTTCCCTGCTGCATCAGATTTTCAAATTGATCAATCAGTTGAGATAATTGATCTGTACCCATCGGTTGGCCCATTGGGGTCGTGATCTGTTGTTGATCTCCCGATTGGGCCGCTCTTGCTGTCAGTTCCTGTAGGTATTTCCCCATTGCATCCCGCAATTCCTGTGAGAGGCGTTCAATTTCCGCAGGGGAGGCCCCACGTGAGATTGCTTCCTGTAATTTATCCTGAGCGGATCTGAGCTGCTTTTCTGCATCTGAGAACATGGCATCTTCAATTTGAATGGCCATATCCCATAGCATCGCTGCCAGTTCCAGCTGATCCTGATCGGTTGTGAGGGAGCGGGTTAGGTAATAGGCATGTCGCAATCCAAGGAACTGTGCTGATGTTAAAGGCGCATCTGCTGTAATGGTCAGGAGATCACGAATTGCCTTGATGGCCTCTCTCTTTCTGTCCGATTCAACAACCAGAATACGTCTGATTTCTGCCAGCTTGATTGCAAGTGGTACAGTGAATGGGCGCTGGGGCAATGTTAGCTGATAAGCCTGGCTCTGCGCTTTTTGGCCGGCGCCATCACTGACAGCCAGCCTCATGGTGACGGGCAGGCCTGCCCATGGATGATCGCCAAGGTTCAGTGTCTGGTTGAGTGTTTTTCCGTCTTTGTATCCCGCTGGCAGATTGATCGTAATCTCAGGCGCCGGGACGAGGGAGCGGTATTGCGGGTTCAGCGTAAACAGGGCCTTGGCATCTGTAATGCCATAATCATCGTAACCCCTGAATGAAATACCGAATGTGCCCCTCCTGTTAACATCCATCTTGTTGTCGAGTTCAATAGAAGGAGGTGTATCAGGGATAAGTTCAATCTGCTGCGTTAGTTGATTGAACCAGCCTGTTTTCAAAGTGACATCGGTTTTCTCAGTCAGGAGAGTATCATATTCTGCGAGCTGGTTATCCGTTTTACCCTGCTGTTGTGCCGGGAGAGGCACAATACTGAGTTTTGCGGAGGTCTCACTTGAGGCTTTTAATATCAGCCGACTGTTAACCGGGACGCGCAAAACCTGATTGGTTGTGCTGAAGTCCAGCGTTATTGGCGCAATACCCGTATAGGCAGGTGGCGTAATCCAGCCTGTGACCTGCAATCCTTGCGTTTCATCTGATGAGGATTTGAGAGCGGGTTTAAATGCATCCGTCAGCCGGTCAAGCTTATCCGGGCCTGCAACAAAAGCCCCTGCGATGGCTAGCAATATGGCAACCGAACGTAACGCATAACGGTCATGGGTTGGCATCTCAGGGTTAGGGAAGGCCACGCGCATGTCAGGTATTGTCTGGCTGGCCTGTTTACGATGCATGAGCCAGAGGGTACGGGTGAGGGCGCTGCCTCTTCCCACTGCCAGAAGATCATTCATGCTCTCGGCTTGCCCGTGGGGCAGTTGGCTATCGCGGTCAACTCTTTGCAGGGCATCATTTAATGTTGGAGAGCGAAGCTTAAGTAGGGATTTGCAGCTATACAGAAAACCTGCAGCAAATATGCCGAGCAGGATAACATGCGCCCAGCCCGGCAATATCTGCCAGCCACCAATCCATGAGAAACCAAGGAATATAAGAGCAACACCAACTGGTGGCCAGAGGTTTTGCCATAAGCGCTCAATACCGATTGCAAGCCAGGCCAGCCCGGCCAGCCTGTTCAGTCGTGCAATCGACTTTGCATATTGCTTATCTTGTTCCTCTGGCACTCCTGTACCGCTCCTGCGCTTTGGGCGAATACGATTGGCTAGGCTGCCAAGGCATCTTACATCCAGTCGGGAATTCGGTCTAACCCGATCAGTTCATCGTAGCTTTGACGTGGTCTGACAACTGAAGATTTGGTTCCATTGACCAGAACTTCCGGGATTAAACGCCTTGTGTTGTAGGTGCATGATTGTACCGCACCATAAGCACCGGCTGTCATGACCGAAATCAGATCACCCGGTTTCAGGTCTGGCATCGAACGATCAAGGGCGAAATAATCACCTGTTTCGCAAACCGGGCCAACGATATCAACATTCTGTCGTTCAGCAGCGGGCAGCGCTTCCTTTACCGGAATAATATCGTGGTAGGCCTCATAAAGTGTCGGACGAATCAGATCATTCATGGCGGCATCAATAATGACGAATGTTTTATTTTCGCCCTGCTTTACATAAATAACCTTGGCAACAAGAATACCGGCATTACCAGCAATCATCCGCCCCATCTCAAAGATGAATTTCAGACCCAGATGGCTGGCATTCTTCTTGATGATTTCGGCATAGGCCTGCGGGTCAGGTGGCACATGGTTATTATTAAAATAGGGAATACCAAGACCGCCGCCAAAATCGATATGCTGCAGTTTGTGACCATCAGCCATGAGCTCCTGAGCAAATGAGGCCAGAACCTTACTGGCGGCATCAAAAGGCCCAAGTTCTACAATCTGACTGCCGATATGCATATCGATACCCGTGACCTGAATGCCGGGTAATGATGCAGCATATTTATAGACGTCACGGGCCCGTGAAATTGGAATGCCAAACTTGTTTTGGGATTTTCCGGTCGAAATCTTGGCGTGTGTCTTTGCGTCAATATCCGGATTAACGCGGATAGAGATATGAGCCGTTTGACCTTTTGAAGTGGCGACCTCTGAGATAACGGCAAGTTCAGGCTCAGATTCGACATTGAAACATAGGATTCCGGCTTCAAGAGCGAGAGCGATTTCATCACGGGTTTTACCAACACCCGAAAAAACAATCCGCTCACCCGGAACACCGGCAGCCATCGCGCGACGCAGTTCACCTTCTGAGACAATATCCATACCGGCACCAAGATTGCCGAGGAGTTTAAGAACAGCCTGATTGCTGTTTGCCTTGATTGCAAAACAGACAAGTGCATCCTGATCACGGAAGGCTTCGGAGAAAACCTTGTAGTGACGCTCAAGCGTTGCTGTTGAATAGCAATAGAAAGGTGTGCCGATTTGATCGGCAATGGATGGAATGCTTACATCTTCTGCATGAAGCACGCCGTTGCGATAGGAAAAATGATGCATGGCCCAGCTTTCAGGCAATGATAATACTGATCGTGTCTCTTAACTGTTAGAGAATGGGATCAAGGAAAAATGGTTCATTGGGAATGGTTACCGGACGTTTGGTCGACTTCTGCGGTGTTGGCAATGGAGAGGCCATATTGCCGGTATTGTCATCTGCTGACATACCCTGTTGCGCTACTTCACCTGGACGAGGTGGTGGTTCCAACGGGCCAGCGCGGCCGCAGGCTGCAAGGGTAAGAGCGATAATTCCAACAGCGGAAAGCACAGCATTGTATCGACGCAGTAACATCTAAAACTCCGAAAATTTGGCCCACCATACCCGCAACTTGGCTTAGATGCGAGAGAGAATTACAGTTTTCACAGCTACAGAATTTCAGAATTTATATAACTGTGACAAACTATTGTCTGTTTTGGGGTCGATTTAACGGCAAATAGATGCATAATTCCATCCATTGTTTTGAAGGTCATAACTGGTTCCGACATGAGTCAATCTGAAAAAAATACAGCAACCCATTTTAGCCGTAAGAAGGTCTACACAAGTGTTGTGGCAGTTTTATTTTTGGCAGCTGGTGCTGTTTTCCTCGGAGGGCCGGGGGGAATAAAGCCAAATCTGCGTATGGATTGCCCGGCTAATCCTGCTCTTGGTAAACTGCGTGAGTTATCAAAAGGTGAGGTTGCAGCTTTTACCTCTTCTCTTCGGCCTGAGGCTTTTCCAGATCTGAGTTTCAAAGACAAGGATGGCAATGAGAAAACACTGTCATCATTCAAAGGAAAAACGGTTTTACTGAATCTATGGGCAACATGGTGCGTTCCATGCCGGAAAGAAATGCCGTCACTGGATAAGCTTCAGGCCGAATTAGGCAGTGACAAGTTTGAAGTTGTTGCTGTCAGCCTCGATACATCAAGTGCAGAAAAACCAAAGCAATGGCTTGAAGATAATAATATCAAGAATCTTGCTTTTTATGCAGATGACAGCGGCACCATCCTGAAAACCCTTCAAAAATCCGGCCATGTTGTGGGTCTGCCAACAACTATTCTTCTGGATACTGCTGGCTGTCAGGCCGGTATTCTGAAAGGTGGGGCTGAATGGGCCAGTGAGGATGCGTTTAATCTCATCAGGGGTGCTCTGTAGGTTTATCAAACCTGGCCCTTATTTCTTTGCCTTATTTAATGAAACAACAGGAACAGGGGTTTTAACCAGAGCCTTCAGATTATGCGATCGTATTTCCTTGAGCTGTTTCATAAAGGCCATGGTATCCGTATCGCCATAGGCACGGCGACTGATAGCAAACAGCAAAACGCCTTTTTCACCATCTGGCCCTGTATATGGCAGATAGCGGTAAGCATTCCATTCAACAATGAGCTCGCCTTTGGCATCCCTTGCGCTCATTACAAAATCAAGAAGAAGCTCTTCGCTATCATTCTTGGCGCTTAGGGACATATTTGCGACCGGGTCTGTTTTCTTGCGTTTGGAGATCAGCCACGCCTGTGATGCTGCAGCATCCTTAACCGAAGCATTGCCGGTTAATAATTCCAGAAGCAGCATGGATTTGTATCGCTCAACAGTTTCACCTGAAGGTACATATTCATGTTTGTAATAGTTTGGATTTTCAGCGGTCCAAGCCAGATGGTAATCAATTGAATCGTAATTGATGGGACCGGGAGCATTCAGCAGATCATTCACTTTACTCATTGATTCAGCGTTGGCTGACGCATTGAGAACCACTGATAGTGAAATAAGCATCAGGATGCTTGCTAAGATGCGTCGAATGATCATGTCTGTTGAGCCCTGCCGTTGCAAAGTAATTTTAATTATCGGGCAGGGGTAAGGTAGTTTGTTTAAGCTGTAAAGTGCAATTTGGCTCATAAATTGTATTAAAAAGGCGCCTATTTGGCGCCTTTCTGTATTAGGAATGTGTCTTAATGGGCAGCAGCTTTTGAAGAAAGAGGGACGTCTTTCGCTTCTGCTTTGCCCTTACCAAATTTTTTGTACCAGATACCTGTCAGGATCGGCACAAGAATAGAGGTAACGATGACGCAGATTGCAACGAGCGTCGTTGCTGTTTTTGCAACCTCGGTAAATTGAGGAGCAACTGCTGCAATGGCCACCGGGTTTGCAGCTGCAGCACCCGCTGTACTGGATGCGGCAAGGCCAGCTGTTCCCGTACCACCACCAATATATTTATCAGCAAGGATAAGCGGGATACCTGTCAGGATGATCACCATGATAGCCAGGAAGATACCAAGGAAGGCCAATGGAGATATCAGGGTATTCAGGTCAATTGTATTACCAAGAGCAAATGCGAAGAACGGAATCATCAGCATGCCGCCGGGTGAGAAGAATTCCCGCAGCTTTGGATCAAGATTACCGAGTACAAAGCCAATGATGAATGGCAGGACTGCACCGACATAAATCTGTGGCTCGAAGGTTGCTGCTCCTGAGGCTCCAAGGATGATCATGCTCATCAGTGGGCCGGATTCGATGGATGTCAGAACGAAGGCGCCAGCTTCTTCCTTTGTGCCGTAAGTCTGCATCAAAGAAGCATAAAGACCACCGTTGGTCATATCCATCGCACAGACGATTGCAAGAATAGAAAGACCAGCAAAGAAGCCTGTCTGAATACCTTCAGCAGGGATGAACATGGCAGCGACTATTGTAATAGCCCATGCTGCCAGAAGTTTTGTAAGGACGATTGTACCGGATTTACGAAGAACAGTGCCAGCTGCATTCAGCTTAATTGAAGCACCCATACAGAAGAACCAAACGGCAAGGATCGGGATAACGCCTGTCATCATGCCTTTTGTAAAGCCGGCGAAATAATCCGGTGCCCAAGGGATGAAGGTCTTGCAGAGTGCTCCGAGGAAAAGCGGCACGAGCATAAGGCCGCCGGGGATCTTATCAATTGCGTCTTTAATCTTCATCATACAACCCTTTGCTGGAACACGTAGGGTTACCCAACCTCAAACGTGCCTATTCAGGAGACGAGACTTGGTACTAATATATTGAATTACCTCTTGTTTTAATTTTTCCTTTTAACGTAGATAGTTACGTTACTGATATATTTATAACAGTTTACCGAAAAAATCTATAACGAAAATTAGGATGAACTGTCGCAAGCTAGAAGTGAAATGCTGAAAATTTAAGATGGAAATAGGAATGAAGCTCTACGTTCTCATTAACTGGAACAGCATCAAGTTTAGACAAGTGGCATAAAAAAAGAGGGGGTTAGTAACCCCCTCTGTATGTTGAATTGAAGAGTAAATCTTCAGGCAGAAATGCCTTTGTCTTCAAAAAGCTTCTCTAGTTCACCGGACTGGAACATTTCACGGGTAATGTCACAACCGCCAATAAACTCGCCTTTGACATAAAGCTGCGGAATTGTCGGCCAGCTTGAATAGTCCTTGATACCCTGTCTGATATCATCATTCTCAAGGACATTAATGCCTTTGTATGGAATACCAATGTGATTCAGAATCTGGACAACCTGACCAGAGAACCCACACATTGGAAAATCAGGTGTCCCTTTCATGAAGAGGACAACATCATTTGATTTTACTTCATTATCAATAATCTGCTGGGCATCAGCCATATCGGAAACTCCTGCTCAATTCCTGACATATCTATGTCGTTATATTTTGTCTATCAGTTCTCAAGGGCAATGGTTGTCAATGCAAGGGCATGCAGCTCACCGCCCATTCTGCCTTTCAGTGAGGCATAAACCATCTGATGCTGCTGAACTCTGGACTTACCTTTAAAGGCTGCTGAGGAGACGGTTGCCTGATAATGGTTTCCATCTCCTGCCAGATCACGAATCTCAATCTGGGAATCTGGTAGGGCAGCTTTAATGAACTGCTCAATTTCATGGGCCTGCATAGCCATTTAACAAACTCGCTTTTTAAAACCGTATATTTAGTAACAGGCCAATATTAATGACTTGCCATATAATCAGGCAGCCAGGATTCATGGGCTTGTTTCAGTTCATTGACAGATATGGGAAGTTCTTGCGGTAAATGCAATGATGTCCCGCCTGTCATCCCAATCCAGAAAGCAGGGACGCCAGCTGATTTGGCTTTTTCAAGAATATCCTGTGCCTGCTGTGCCGGAACGCTCAGCACATAACGGGCCTGATCTTCACCAAACAGCAGGGCATGAAGTGGGAGCTTGGTCGGTGGGTTGCTGAAGGTCATGCCAATACCCTTGGCAATTGCCATTTCAGCAACAGCAAGAGCAATGCCACCTTCTGAACAGTCATGGACAGTATCAACCAATCCATCGCGGATTAGGCCACGGACAAAATCGCCGTTGCACTTCTCAACTGCCAGATCAACCGGAGGAGGAGCTCCCTCTTCACGGCCGCAGATATCGGCAAGATAGATGGACTGACCAAGCCAGCCAGCGGTATCGCCAATGAGAATGACGGCATCATTCTCACGCTTGAAAGCAACACTTGCAGAGCGCATGACATCGTCAAGCAAACCAACACCACCGATGGTTGGGGTTGGCAGAATACCCTCACCGTTGGTCTCATTGTAAAGCGAAACGTTGCCTGAAACGACGGGGAAGGAGAGTTCCCGGCAGGCGTCACCAATACCTTTAAGGCAACCAACCAGCTGACCCATCACATGAGGACGCTCTGGATTTCCGAAGTTCAGGTTATCGGTGATAGCAAGTGGTGTACCGCCAACAGCGGTGATATTCCGCCATGCTTCAGCAACGGCCTGCTTGCCACCTTCAACCGGGTCTGCACCGCAATAGCGTGGTGTGACGTCTGCTGTCAGGGCAAGGGCCTTTGGTCCATCCTGAACGCGGACAAGGGCAGAATCACCTCCCGGTGCCTGAACCGTATTGCCAAGGATCAGATGATCATACTGTTCCCAAACCCAGCGCTTGGAGCATTGATCAGGAGATCCGATCAGCTTTATGAGCGCATCACGATTGGTGACAGGTGGGGAAATAGACTCTGGCGTAATAACAGGCTGCTTCGGTGTCGGGACATGCGGACGATCATAGATCGGTGCCTCATCACCCAATTCCTTGATGGGCAGATCAGCCATAACCTTACCATGGTGCTTTACGACAAAGCGTAATTTCTCGGTGGTCTTGCCGATAATTGCAAAGTCCAGCCCCCATTTAATAAAGATGGCTTCAGCTTCCTTTTCCTTTTCAGGCTTCAGAACCATGAGCATACGCTCCTGGCTTTCAGACAGCATCATTTCATAAGCTGTCATGCCTTCTTCACGGCAAGGAACCTTATCAAGATCAAGCTCAACACCGAGGTTGCCTTTAGCGCCCATTTCAACGGCAGAGCAGGTGAGGCCAGCAGCCCCCATATCCTGAATTGCAATGACGGAATCACTCTGCATCAGTTCGAGACAGGCTTCGAGAAGCAGCTTTTCAGCAAAGGGGTCGCCAACCTGAACGGTTGGACGTTTCTCGTCAGATTTATCATCGAACTCGGCAGAAGCCATGGTTGCACCATGAATGCCGTCACGGCCTGTTTTGGAACCGAGATAAACGATAGGATTACCAACACCTGTTGCTGCTGCGTAGAAAATCTCGTCTGTTTTCACGAGGCCAACAGCCATGGCATTCACAAGGTTGTTGCCATTGTAGCAAGGATGGAAACCAAACTGGCCGCCAACGGTAGGAACGCCAAATGAGTTACCGTAGCCACCAACACCTGCAACAACGCCGGAAATCAGATGGCGGGTTTTGGGGTGGGATGGCTCGCCAAAGCGTAAGGCATTCAGTGCTGCAATTGGGCGGGCACCCATGGTGAATACATCACGCAGGATACCGCCAACACCCGTTGTCGCGCCCTGATAGGGTTCAATGAATGATGGGTGGTTATGGCTTTCCATCTTGAATGCACAGGCCAGACCATCCCCAATATCAATGATACCGGCATTTTCACCTGGGCCCTGAATAACCCATGGGGCTTCCGTAGGCAGACCCTTCAGATGAAGACGGGATGATTTATACGAGCAGTGCTCATTCCACATTGCCGAGACAATGCCGAGTTCCGTGATGGTTGGTTCACGCCCGATCAGATCACAGAAGCGCTTGTATTCATCAGGTGTGAGCCCGTGTTCCTTGACCAGTTCCGGGGTAATAGGAGTATCGTTATTGATCATCTCTCGTCTCGTATTCCTGCCAGAAGTAGAGTTATGGGTGAATGCCGCTTCAGGCAGCCTTGCTGGTGAAAGAGTTGATGAGGCTTGTAAACATTCCGCGCCCATCAGTGCCGCCAACCAGATCATCAATCAGGTTTTCCGGGTGAGGCATCATGCCAAGGACGTTGAGATTGTCGGAATAGATACCGGCGATCGAATTCATCGAACCATTGCGGTTTGCGTCACCGGTGACTGCGCCCTGCTCATTGCAATAACGGAAGGCTACGAGACCATCACCTTCAAGACGCTTCAGGGTTTCAGTATCTGCTGTATAGTTACCTTCACCATGCGCAACACAGACATCAATTGCCTGGCCTGTTTTATATGCATTGGTAAAAGCTGTATCTGTTCGCTCAACTTTGAGGAACTGACGATGGCAGATGAAGCGCAGGTTCGCATTACGCATCAGGATACCCGGTAACAGACCGGATTCACATAAAATCTGGAAGCCATTGCAGATGCCAAGAACAAGGCCACCGCGTGCAGCATGATCTCTTACCGCATCCATAATATTGGCGCGCCCGGCTATGGCACCGCAACGAAGATAGTCACCGTATGAAAACCCGCCGGGCAGAACAACAAGATCCGTTCCTGCTGGAAGAGATGTTTCTGCGTGCCAAACCTTCTCAACTTTTGAGCCAGCCTGTACCAGAGCACGAGCGACATCGCCCTCACGGTTAGAACCTGGAAAAACAATGATCGCAGCTTTCATAGCCTTTGCTCCCTTGAGCCAAGCCCTGATATCATCCGGGCTGATAGAATATGCAGCGTGATATCAGATGATATCGATCTGAAAATTCTCGATGACAGTATTAGCGAGCAGCTTTGTGCAGGCTGCTTCAAGAATGGCTTTGGCTTCGGATGCATCAGAAGTCGCAACTTCGATATCGAAAACCTTGCCCTGACGGACACTGCCAATGCCATTGACGTCGAGGGATTTCAAAGCACCTTCAATTGCTTTGCCCTGAGGGTCGAGAACACCATTTTTCAAGGTAACTGTAACGCGAGCTTTCATGTCATTTCCCGATGGCTAGGAGATCGGACCGGCTGCTTCCGGCGTAGACTAGTGGAATACGCGTTTCTCACACGATTAACAACCAATCATAGGGCTATGAGCGTAAAAAAATACGGGTTGTTCAAGATATGTTGAAGTATATTTTTCTTTGTTCAGTCAAATGCAGACTGATTGCGGCGTGCTAATACGCCGATTGCCGTTTTATCGACGATTTCTCTTTCCGTTCCGACAACAATGATAATCTGGAGAACATTATCTTTTTTCCAGCCAAAAACCGTGCTCTCGACTTCTGCTTTCCCGTCCTTACGCTTCATGCTGAGTGCGAAACCATGAATGCCGTCTTTGACCAGTGGGGTGATGAAACTCTGGCTGGAAACAGGTTTTGCGGATTTGTTCTTGCTGAGAGCAACTAATGCCTTGCGTTTTCTGGCCTCAAGCTCTGTTAAAAGTCGCTTTGGGTTATCCAGTATCTGCATCAGTCTATCAGCTGTTTCTCCCTTGGCGGAAAAAATACCGACAACCAGTCTGCTACTGCATTTTGGAATTTCGCAAAAGGATATTGCCTTAGGCTCAATCTCACCTTCGTGAAGAAACTTATGAAAGGGAAGGGAGAACCATTGTCCGGCATTCTCTATGCCAGAAATCATTTTGCCAGCCGGGTAGCAGCTTACAAGAAGCAGGACAGATGCGACTGCCAGTGATTTTTTGAAAGGGCCGGGCATTCAGAAACAGAATGAAAAAACGGAGTGGTCTGTGAACGCACTCCGTTATTTTTTGATTATTGTACGAGGCGCGGGCCGCTTCCGGCCGACTGTTCGTTCTCGGTGACGATGCCAAGGCGGCGCGCAACTTCCGTATAAGCTTCAATCAGCCCGCCCATGTCGCGACGGAACCGGTCTTTATCAAGCTTATCCTTGGATTTTGCATCCCACAGACGGCAGGAATCGGGGGATATTTCATCTGCCAGAATAACGCGTGACATGTCGTTATCCCACAGGCGGCCCATTTCAATCTTGAAGTCAACAAGCTTGATACCGGCAGCCAGGAACATACCTGTCAGGAAGTCGTTGATGCGCATTGCCAGCATCATCATTTCATCCAGTTCCTGCGGGGAAGCCCAGCCAAAAGCTGAGATATGCTCTTCCGATACCATCGGGTCGTTCAGCTCATCGTTCTTGTAATAGAACTCGATGATGGAACGGGGAAGAGGTGTCCCTTCCTCAAGACCGAGGCGTGTTGCAATTGAACCAGCGGCAACGTTTCTGACGACGACCTCAAGCGGAATGATCTCTACAGATCGAATCAGCTGTTCGCGCATATTCAGGCGTTTGATGAAATGGGTTGGAACACCGATTTCGTTTAAAGCCTGAAAGATGAATTCTGAAATCCGGTTATTCAGAACGCCTTTACCGTCGATAACGGCATGTTTCTTGGCGTTGAATGCGGTGGCATCATCTTTGAAGTGCTGGATAAGCGTTCCCGGCTCAGGTCCTTCGTAAAGGACTTTCGCCTTGCCTTCATATATACGGCGGCGGCGGTTCATGGGGGTATACCGTGGTTCGAAATGATAGATAGTCAAGCCGTTGGGCCTTTACTTACAGGATAACGGCCTGCTCTGGGTTACGGACCTTCACGCGGCCAAGGCTACGCTTCGGACCGATGCTGGGAACCTAAACCATCACGCTACAATATACAACGGACGGTTTTAAATCATTCCGTAGAATATCACTTCGGAAGCGGAATTCCAAAACTATTGAGAAGGAATGCCCCACCGCGCTGGAAACCTTCGCCATCAATACCATGGGCTAGTCCGCGTGAGATGTGAGCTTGTGTCGGGACGCCAAGATCATCAAGGATTTGTTTTGATATTGGCAGGGCCTGAGGAGGGATAACCTGATCCTGATCGCCATGTATAAGCATAACAGGTGGTTTCGAGGTGATATCGTCTGCAAGACTTTCAGGGCCACGTGCCTCATCAAAAACGATGATCCCTGAATATCCAAGGATTGCACCAATCTGCTCAGGACGGCGCAGGCCGACATGAAGGGCCATCATCGTTCCCTGACTGAATCCAACAAGGGCAAGCTGGGCAGGCTTGAGGTTATAACGTGCCAGTTCACTATCCAGAAAAGCGTTTAATACTGGGGCAGCATGATTAACGCCGACCCAGCGTTCATTCGGGTTCTGGAAAGTCAAATCAAACCATTGCCGACCCATTGGCGACATACCGCAAGGCTCTGGCGCATTGGGTGAAACAAATGCTGTATCTGGCATCCAGCGTTGCCATTGTGCTCCGAGGTCAATCAGATCATTCCCATCGGCGCCATACCCGTGCAGAAAGACAACCAGTTGTGTGGCTGTTCCGGAGGCGGGGGCAATACGAGGACCGTCAAGCGTTGTAGACATAAAAGGCTCCGCTGGAGTGTGTTAAAGAATATGTCAATCAGCGATAACTGATCATGGCTAAAGCAGCAAGATAAGTGGCTTTAGTTGGTGCTCATAACCCCATCACGTGCCTTAACCTGCCGATAGTAGGCCCACAGGATACGGGCTGCAACTGCGCGCCATGGCCGCCATTTGAGGGAAAGCTCCGTAATCTCTTTTGCAGAGGGGCGATGGGGGTAGCCATAGGCAATCCTATAGGCTTCCTGTAAGGCAAGGTCTCCTGCTGGGAAGACATCAGTATGTCCGATGCAGGATAGCAAATACAGGTCGGCCGTCCATGGGCCGATGCCATGGATTGCTGTCATCAGGTTATGTGCCTCTTGAGCTTCTATTTGGGCTAATTGTTCGATGGGAAGCCGATTCTCAATGACCGCTTCCGCCACTGCGCGCATGGTTTTAATTTTGCCTTGAGAAAGGCCGAGTTTTCTTAAATCCTCTTCGGGTGATGATATAAACTGCTCATGGCTGACTTCTCCCAGATGGCTGACAAGTCTTTGCCAGATTGCATTGGCACTGGCCGTTGAAAGTTGCTGGCCTGTAATTATCCAGCAGAGTCCGGAGAAGCCACCTTCACGCAGTCGCATTTGTGGAATGGCGCCTTCTGCGACTAGGCGGGCAATAACGGGATCTTGCTGTGAAAGCGCTTCAATCCCTGCTTTCAGGTCATTCTCTGTGTCGATCCGTTGAATACTATGCGCCATAGAATGGACCCTTTCAGGTTTACACCGTCTGATATCTTGCTAAACGGTTCAAACCAATTCTAATAATAAAGACCTATCTGCAGTGAGAGTATCTGTTTTTGCAACCCGTTTTTCGCTTTGCTCCAAGCCCGAATGGCCTTTTGCATCTTGGACATGCCTACTCAGCTCTTCTGAACGAGAGACTGGCGAGGACATGCAAGGGACGTTTGCTGCTGCGTATTGAAGATATTGATATTTTACGCTGCAAGCCTGAGTTTGAGCATGCGATCTATGAGGATTTAGGCTGGCTCGGGCTTCAATGGGAAAAACCTGTCTTACGTCAGTCAGAACGTTTTGACGCCTACGGCAAAGCATTTGCATGTCTGAAGGATATGGGAGTTGTCTATCCGTGTTTCTGTTCTCGCAAGGATATTGCTCAGGCAGTTGCTGACCACATGACTGAAGAAGTGGATCCGGATGGAGCTCCGATTTATCCCGGCACTTGTCGTGGCCTGAGCTTAGCTGAAGTCCACAGTAGGATTAATCGGGGTGATGAACATGCCTGGCGGCTTGATGTCGAAAAAGCTCTCGCGTGTATTGATGAACCCCTGATTTATGAACGGTTTGAGCCGGATCAAAATAATAATGCTGTCAAGAGTATTTCAGCGTTTGAATGCTATTCTCTGCGCTGGGGTAATCCAATCATTGTCAGGAAAGAGACACCAACGAGTTATCATCTTTCTGTGGTGGTTGATGATGCGCAGCAGGGTGTGACACAGGTGGTGCGGGGGAGGGACCTTGAACCTGCCACTGATCTGCATGTTTTGCTTCAGAAACTTTTAGGTCTTCCGACACCCGTTTATTATCATCATGAACTCATACGGGGTGGGCAGGGGGAGAAGCTTTCTAAAAGTCTGTTCTCTGAATCGCTTGCTGAGTTACGTGCAAAAGAAAATACGCCGGAAGATATCCGGCGTATGCTTGGTTTCTATTAAATATATTAAGTGCTAGACACCCAGAACACGCAGCCACATTACGATTGTGAAAATGGATAGGGCTGTTGATAGCGTCAGTGTTGTTGAAGCCAATCCAATACCCTGACGGTATTGCGCTGCAAAAATATAGGCATTTACGCCTGTCGGGCAGGCTGCAAACAGCACCGCAACACCAATCCATACGGGTGGCATCGTGAAGACATAAGATGCCAGCACGTAAACCAGAAGTGGGTGCATGATCAGCTTAAGGAATGAAATGATGCTAGGCTGTTTCCAGCCAGCTTCAATCCCATAGCGATGTAGTGAGATACCCATGGCAATCAGGGCGCAAGGGCCTGCAGCTGTTGCCACCGGGTCAGTAATCTTCCAGATAAACTCAGGCACATAATGGCCGAATGGCCGGATGATAAGACCAAGAATAATGCCCGCCATAATTGGGTGGGTCACAAGCCGTTTAATGAGGGTGAGAACAGATGCCTTCCGGCCCTCGGCAAGAATGGTTGCCAGTGTCATGATGATTGGCAGATGGATGGCAATCAGCATGAACAACGGTACTTCAGCGGCTTTGCCATAAGCCTGCATGATCATCGGGATACCCATCAGCATGGTGTTGGACTGTCCGGCAGCAAAGCCAGCAACAACGCCTTCTGTCGAATTCTGTTTGAATATCTTTCCTGAAATCAGGCTTGAGATAACCCAGACACCTAAGGCACCGCCAAAATAGGAAATCCAGTATCCCCACGGCTGATTAGATGGGAACTCGGCATGAACCAATGTACGGAACATCAGGGCAGGCATGCCCAGATTGAAAACAAATTCCGAAATACCGATCCCGGCTTTTTCTGACAACAGATTGAATCTGATTGCCGAATATCCAACCATGACTAGTCCGAAGACAGGTAAAACAATCAGGATGGCGGTTAACATTTTAACCCCGCTTGCAGCAGCGGTAACTGCATCTTCTTATTTTTCAGACCCTGCTGGAAAAAGTCACCAGCAGAGTGGGATTATTCCGAGCTGTCCCGGGCAACCGCAATGGACGAGCCAGCTTTATCGAGAATCATATCAATCTGTTTACGTTGGCTGACAAAGTCTGCCAGACTTGTTCCATTCAGCTCTCTGCCACGTGGAACACGTATTTTCAGAGGATCAACAAGATGCCCGTTTACCTCAACTTCATAATGCAAATGCGGGCCTGTCGACAAGCCGGTTGTTCCAACATACCCGATTACTTGACCCTGACGGACGCGGGCGCCAACGGTGGAACCTTCAGCAAAGCGTGACTGGTGAGAATAAGAAGTTACGTAACCATTGGCATGCTGTATCTCGATACGCATACCGTAACCGGATTTCCAACCTGCGACAATAATCGTGCCGTTACCAGCTGCAAGAATTGGTGTACCAATCTTATTGGCCCAGTCGACACCCGTGTGCATCTTGGAATAGCGCAGGACAGGGTGGCGTCTCATTCCAAACCCGGATCTTAAAATGCCGTCTGTAATCGGTTTGCGTAGCAGGAAGCGTTTGAGTGAACGGCCTTCACTATCCAGATAATCAACACTGCCATCATCTGATTGATAACGATACAGCTTGCGTGCTTCACCATTGGTTACGAAAGCGGCAAACAGCATTTCAGGCTTTTCGCCAGTTTCATCATCAACGGAATAAAGAATCTCGATGGAATCACCCGGCGATACGCGACGCTGGAAATCAACATCGCTGCCAAATATCTTTACGAGCTCCTGAACCATGTCAGTTGGCATATTGTTTTTAGCCGCCGTCTCATAAAGACTTTCATAAATGCGGGCGGTGCCAAGTTTGGCGTTCTTCTCTTCCTCTTCTTCTTCAGTAGAGGAGCCTTTGGCACTGGCAACGGCTGTATTACTGGATGATGTATCCTCAATCGGCATAACCGAGACAAATTCACCGCGATCAGAAAGGGCTGCAATCGCTGTTTCCTTCTTTCCGGAAACCAACGTGACTCGTAAAACATCATCTGTTCGGTTTGTCAGAGGATTCTCGCCGTAGAGAATGCGTATAGTTTGCCCCTCTCCAAGAGAAGAGACCTTTACGCTTTTCCCGAGAACCTGAATAATCTCATCAACCTCTGTTGCCGGGATTCTCTGATCTAGTAAGAAGGCTTTTAGGGTTTCCCCTTTTTTGAGTTGATATTCTTTATCACCATCGTCCGGCTGAGCTGCTGTGTCTTTCGTAATGTTTGTGACGTTTTCCGGAATCACCCGAACTTCAATTCCAGAAAAGAAATTATCAGCCGTATTTGTCCCGCCCATGACATCTGTCAGCTGCCCAAGGCTTTGAAGGGGGCGTGAGAGAAGAAACTGCGGTGTAATAGGCAAGCCACTGCGCTGCCCCTGACTTTTGAGCAGGCTCAGTTCTGTTTCCAGCTGAGCTAGAGCATCGCTGTCACTGAGCGTCTGCTGATTCTCTTTAAATACGATATGAGTCAGATCAGCCCGGGTAATAGAGACATCCGCATCTGTGATTTCAGGTTGAGGAGCAGGCAGCTCTTCAGTCTGATTGTTATCATCTCCCTGAGCCATCAGCTTCATAGGGTTAAAGGGAGGGATATTGCTTGCGTAAAGCCCGGAGGTTGTCGACAAAGGTGTCGCAACACGAATAAATTGTCTGACCTTGATAATCTCGCGATTCCCGATCTTTGTTGTGATCGGTATTCGAAGAGCGTCGCCATTCTTATTATCAGAAGCCGCACTCTGGCGGACAAGCTTATCGCCTTTGATAATAGGGGTGGCTGAGCTGTTATCAGGAGCTGATGCCTGATAGGGGATGTATCTGGCTTTGCGTGGCTGTTCGACAAGAGAGGTCAGGCCTTGAAAAGCAATATAGACAGAGGCACCAATAAGGGCACCGCCGGTAATGCCGATGAGAATGCTCGCACCCAGCCAGCGAAGGTTAACTTCGCGGCGGTCAATAATCTCTGCATTTGACCCAGCGGCATCAAGCGGTGGTTCATTGCCAAGATCAGGAGCGTTTCCACCTGTTGTCAGCATTGGCAATATTTCCTGCCTGTTGCGATCATATAACTGCTACTCTTTATCTTCTACACATGAGATATCCCGCGAAGGAGATATCTATACATAAATTATGTCATTAAGCCCAATCTGGATTTGAACAGGCGTTGGCTGCGTGCTTGGCCATAGCGGTGCACTTTCATTTAACTAAGCCTATTCGTATGAATATGGCAACTTTGCAGCGCCGATTTGGTTTATCATTCATAAGATAAGTGGCAGAAGTCTTTAGAAATAAGCCTTTTGCAAATTCTCCAAAGGCAGGCTTAAACTTTTTCCAAAAAATAAACTCATATTTTTCAGTGTGTTAATATGTTTTTGCAAATATTTTTGCATTATTGATGCTTAAAGTAGATATGCCCTGTTGACTCTTTTGGGTGTGTATTTCATAAGGTGTCCATCGGCGCCGCGGGGCAATTGTTTTGCGGCGTCTTTGTTTGCCTGATGGTCGTTTGATTGTTAGGCAGTCTCTTCGGAGGCGGTCTAAAAAAAGAATTTAAATTCTGCATTTTTAGATT
>NZ_JBBYXI010000005.1:0-35819 GCF_039655745.1 Hohaiivirga grylli
TCATAAGATTATTATTGCAAATTTATAATTATCATTATCATCTGCAAACAATTCACGCAACAATTGCTTTCAAAAAACAACTATTTTAAATAAAAATTTTCCACAAACTTGAATATTTATATAACTACAAATGAAAAATAATCTACAATTTATATAAATAGAACAATTTTTCAAACAACCAGATTGATTGCCTGAAATGAATAAGCCCGCCAGAAAGGCGGGCTTATGATCAGTATCTTATATGTCTTACCAGGTGTACTTGAGGCCCACCTGTCCGGTGACGGCATTGTAATGCTTGCCACCAAACTGTGTTCCGATGTCACCCCAAACCTGAAGGTTCTTCGTCACCTCGCCCGAGATGCCGAGCTTGACCTCGCCGAACGAACGTGGCGCACAGGATGGAACAAGGTCGTTGTTCATGTAAAGCTATCCAGCATTACCATTTAACAGTCAAACCCAGCCGGCCATTCCACGCTTCCCGCCCCTTGTTATCAAGCGAGCGGTTATAGGCGCCAGTTGCAAACAGTGAAACATTATCGGAAACCTGACCGGAAACACCAGCTCCGATTTCAGCCCATGTCCCGCTTAATGACGATGTCACTGATGTCGAATAGACACCATCACGACGGAATACAGCTGTTGTGGAATCTCCCATAAACTCATGCCAGACATTGGCACGAACCCAGGTTGTGATCAGCCGTGGTGTCTTATCAGCAGAGGCGTTCCATGTCTTGGCGAGGCGAAGGCCAATGCGCCCACGCAAGCTCTCTTCATCAGAGAACCTGAAAGACCCGTAGGCATCCCTTACGTTATCAAAACTGAGATTTTGATAGGCAAGCTGGACCTGTGGCTCAAGCGTCAAACCATTACCCAGATCAAAGCTGTAACCACCCTCAAGGGATGCGATAATGCCAGAGCCATCCGGCTTGCTGCGCTGACCGCCGATGGAACTGGTGCTCGCCTGATACCAGGTTCCCTGAACAACAGCATCCGTATACCACCCCTGATGGGATACATGTGTCCAGTAAGCGCCTAGCGTATAGGCATCCATATCAATGGTTCCGGCTTTGCCATACCAGGCACCTTTGACATCAGCCTGCACATTGCCATAGCCAACATAGAAGCCGGCGCGATCAAGAGTGCCCTCAGCATCCTCACGGGTAAAGACATCAAGACCAGCCTGAATACCGGCAAAAGTGTAGTTATAATCGGGGCCATGCTGTTCGAAGTTATTTCGCTCTCTGAAACCACGGTCACCAATCACACGCGCCCAGCCAGCAGCAGCCCATTGCTTCTGATCTGCCTCTTTAACCAGAGTTCTTGCAATATGTGTTTTCTTGCCCTTACCAGAGACAACGACATCTTCATAAATAGCCGGCAAAGATACTTGCTGCGTACCACCAGTGCGCTCATGCAGCGAGCCAAGCATTGCATAACCATATTCTGATGCGATTGGCATAACTGATGCAAGAAGCGGAACTTCAGGGCGATAGTTGGGAACCTGAATTCTGCTCCCGGTATTTATATTATTACTGCTATTATTATTGCCATCTGTACCCGTATCTGGAGAGCCTATCTGCAATGTGCTGCGCAGATACCAATTCTGGTCAGTCGGGTTTCCACCCGTTGCTGTATTACCACCCTGATACAAATTATACTCATAAGCGCCCGCAGCAACGCGGCCAGACAAAGTAAAGGCAGATTGGTCACTGCTGGTGGTCTGTATAACCATAATGCCATCGCCTGTTGTCATATCTCCACTGCCACCTACATTGGTAATTCGCACCAGAGTACGCCCTGTGGCCGTTCCATTGATGATTAGCCTGTCGGTAGCAGATGTGTCATTTCCAAGATAGGAATCCAGATGCACGGAACCATTTGCACTAACATAGTCACCGCTAATTGTCAGTGTGTCACCAACACGTTGATTGGACAGGTTGATGCTACCCGCATTGCTCACAAAGCCCTGAACAGAGCCATGGGAAACATTTGTTCCACCCACAGCCAGCATTCCAGCACTATCAAGCGTGACATTCCCCATCAGGGTATAGTCACTCTCAACATTCAGCTGACCAGAAGCCACATGTATACCATGTCCTGTTTCCGTCGAGGCTGTCAGGGTATTGGCATTGACGGCCAACAGATTAACCTGCCCGCCATTAATCTTGATATCTTCCCAATTTGTGAATTTACTGCCGTCGATATCGACCTGCGCATCAGTAAATTCCAGAACGTCATATTCCGGCGTACTGACATTAAACACACCGCCATCAATGCTCGGAATATTCTGAAAGTCTACAGCACCACGAATAATCAGTTTATCTGTACCGGCTCCCATGGAAATAGAACCGGATAATATTGTTCCACCTTCAATCTCCAAAGTGGCATTTCCGATGCCATCTTCATAAAGGCCAACATCACCTGACACAGTCGCCCCTGATTTGATCAGGGTATACGAGTTCAGGACCGCATCACCAAAAACAATTGCCGTCTGTGCGGATGTTACCGTCGCAGCGGAACCAAGGCCAAGTGTTGCAACGCCACTTTCAGCAACCAAAGGAGCACCACCCATAGCCAGATTAAGCTGACCTGTTGCTCCAGTAAAAACAATGCCCCTGCCCTGCGCATCAATAACAGAAGTACCTGTGTAGGTGCCACTTCCACCAATGATCCGATAACCATCAGCAGAGATACTACTGCTCAACTGTCCATTATTATTGGGTGTAGTGAGAATATTTAGTCCTGAAGCGGTAATAGAATTATCATTGGCCGTATTGTGATTAACAGCAACACCATCAACCACGTGAACGTTCAATGTACCACCGATCTCAAGAGTTCCTTCGTGAGCAAGTGCATTTAAATTAACAAGACCACCTGGTGTTGAAGCCAGAAGAGTGATCGTCAGATCACCACCAAAATGAGACTCACTGTAACTGCGAAAGGCCTGTGTTCCTGGCGCATCACTATAGATATAGCCAGACCCGGCTACATTTAATATACCGCCATCCGTAACCTGGAGACTTGTAGCGCCGCCAGATCCATTTCGGTAGGTATAAAGATCACCATTAACGGTTACAACTCCACCTGTGCCGATATACATAGCTCGGGAGCTTGTTGAATTCCAACTCTGGGCTATCAAATTACCATCAACTGTCATTGTTCCGTTTGACACCGAGATACCGTGGCGCGCCGCCCCACCCAACTGATTTATATATGCATTTTGCAGAATATGCAGTGATGAGCCACCACTAACTGAGATGACAGCTGAAGGTGCAGAATTGCTCCCAAAATAAAGGTATTCAACGCCATCTTGGGTAACACTTGAAACATATGGCGAGCTGCTGTCAAAAGTACAATTCGATCCTGCACCTGTATGATAATACCCGGATGTTGACTGACAGGCAGCCCAAACAGAGTGAACAGGGAACAGAGAAATAAAGGCAGATGTCGCAATAAGTAGAGAACTCTTTTTAGCCGTCATCACGCCAGAGCGCGTGCGCTGCCCACGATAAACCTTAATCATTTCAGCCCCTAATGCCTTTATTGCTAGGCCTTAGAATTAATATAATCTTTCTTATATTGTTATATATAAAATTTATCCAAATTAATTACAAGAAACAACATAGAAAATCATTCTAATTTATTTAAATTTAATATAAATTAAAAAATTAAATTACATTGAATTATAATTAGACAATAGTCCAAATCAATTAAAATTTAAATAGGAATGTTTTTCTTTATTTTCAAGGAAAAATGGAATCTTTACATTCAAATATTCAGTCATTAAAAAATAATATAAAATTCAGTAACATAGTCTTTTTAAATATCAACAGCCCCATGTGCTTTCATTCACATGCATGATGTATTACCGATCATTTCATCATTGGAATCACTTTTCAAGTTAGCGTTTCTAAATCTCGAATTGCAAGTGTGCCCTACAACCAAATACGAACGGTCGTTTGTTATTATATGTATTGCTTACTGGGTTAAAAAAACCTTAGGCTATGGCCTGCACCACTTCATAAGAAAGTGAGCAAAAATACAGAGGAGACGCTAATGCAACCTAATGATGAGCACTATAGCTATGTAAAGGGTAAAACTGAACCACCACTACTTGATCTAACGATTGGCCAAGCCCTCGATAATATTGCCGAACGTTATCCTGATCGCCTAGCATTAATCGTACGCGACAAAGATGTGTGCTGGACCTGGGCAGAGTTAAAGGCGCGTGTTGATGCTGTTGCTGCCGGGCTTCTGGAACTTGGTTTAAAGCATGGAGATCGCGTTGGCATCTGGGCACCAAACTGCCCGGAATGGGCGCTCACTCAGTTTGCTACAGCTAAAGCAGGCCTCATTCTCGTATCCATCAACCCTGCCTATAGGGCTTCAGAACTTGAATACGCATTAAACAAGGTTGAGTGCGCGGCGCTCATTACCATTCCAGCCTTCAAAGGTACAAACTTCTTAGACATGCTTCATGAAATAGGAGCAGAACAACTACCAACTTTAAAACATATCTTTACAACTGGCTCTCAACAGTATGAGGGATCCACTCCATTTCATAAACTGTATTCAGACAAAATAAACATTCTAAACGATATCCAGATCTATCCTGATGACCCAGTCAACATCCAGTTTACAAGCGGGACAACTGGTGCACCAAAAGGGGCAACACTCTCCCACCGGAACATTCTCAATAACGGCTATTTTGTCGGTCGCTGCATTCGTCTTGGGGTTGATGATAAACTGTGCATACCTGTTCCCCTTTATCATTGTTTCGGCATGGTTATGAGTAACCTTGCCTGCGTTACATCAGGCGCAGCTATGGTTTATCCCGGCGAAAGTTTTGATGCACTTGCGGTTTTACAAACTGTTGAGGCCGAGCGTTGTACAGCTTTGCAAGGTGTCCCGACAATGTTCATTGCAGAGCTAAACCATCCGCAGTTTAATGACTTCGATCTGTCATCCTTACGAACAGGCATCATGGCAGGCGCGAATTGCCCCATAACAGTCATGAAGTCTGTCATGGAACGCATGCATATGAAAGATATTACGATTGCCTACGGGATGACAGAAACCAGTCCTGTCAGCTTTCAGAGTGAAGTCGATACACCTATTGAACAACGGGTCTCGACAGTCGGGCGCATACAACCTCACCTTGAAGTCAAAATCATTGACGATAGTGGCGAGATTGTTCCCCGCGGCAAACGAGGCGAAATATGTACACGTGGCTATTCCGTCATGCTTGGCTATTGGGGGGATAAGAAACGTACGGAAGAAGCCATTGATCATGAAGGCTGGATGCATACCGGTGACTTGGGAGAAATTGACCAAGAAGGATACTGCAGGATTGTTGGCCGGCTGAAGGATATGGTCATTAGAGGCGGCGAAAATATCTATCCTCGAGAGATTGAAGAATACCTTCTTACCCATTCCGAAATTATCGAGGCACAGGTTTTCGGGATTCCAGATGAACAATATGGTGAGGAGCTGGTTGCCTGGATTCGGCTGAAAGAAGGAGCACGAACCCGCCCAGAAGATATCCCAGAGTTCTGCCGCGGACAGATTGCCCACTTTAAAATCCCACGGATTATAAGGATCGTTGACGAATTCCCGATGACAGTAACTGGCAAAATTCGCAAAGTTGAAATGAGAAGTATGATGATTACTGAAATCAACGCAAAGACAGCTGGAAAATCATATATTTAATTTAAAGATTACCCGGAATAATAAGTAGTCCGGGTAATCTAATATAGTTATTTATTTCTTTTTTGCAGTATGTGGTTTGGTTTGCCGCGCGACTTCTGATCTCCGGCGACTTAAAAACGGGGCAACCATCGGATAATCACTGGGTAATCGCCATTTTTGGCGATATTGATCAGGCGTCAGACCAAACTTCGTCGCAAGGTATCTTTTAAGACTTTTATGTCTCGTACCATCTTCGAGACACACAATACTCTCATCCGAGACACTGTTTTCTATGGGCACTGCCGGTAGCGGTATTATGTTTCCCTGATCGTCAAATTCCACATTCTCTGCTGTTTCTTCAAGCCGTAAAGCGGCTAGCGCAGCTTCATGTACGTCTCTAAACAATGCCCCAATTTTCTCTTGGGGGCATGTTGCGTTCTGCAAGAAAGCGGTAACGATTGCGACAGCGGCCTGAAAAGCTGGCGCTACAGGCTGATTTATTTTTTCAGAATTCATGTTGTAGTTTCCTGAATCCCCTAATTTCGCTCAATAAGCGAGGGGTTCAAATTTGTAAGATTGTTATTGTAATGCATCTTCTCTGCCCACACATTTAAAATGTTTTAGAATCGACTATAAGTTGAATTCAAACAAACTATATAAAATCGTTATCATTGACTTTAGTTAATAACAATACAATTTTAAAAAAACGAACAATTTCTTATAGAAAAAAATTCTAAATTTAACAATAGTTACATTTATTTAAATTTTTTAAATAAAAAAACTATATCACAATATAATTGATTAATTTAATAAATAAGTATATTTATATATGCAAAATAGATATTTAATCTAACTCTTTTAAATTGAGAATGCTTGCTCTTTTTAGGATGTTACAGAAAATAACCATTCATATACTTAAATATGGAACGTACTGGATTCCGAAAAAATCAAACCCAAAATAATCATGATGAATCATTATTAAAAACAATGACTTAAACCTTAATTCACAATCGACCATGTATGTCGAATAATGTTTTACATATGCAAAATTATTCAAATTTTAAATTAAGCTAATGCAAAATGCAATATACTGAGTGTCTTGGCCTTTAGCAGGCGACATCTCATTATGAAGCCTGAGGCTGTAAACAAAGGCTGAATTGCATAGTGGAATACTAATAAAAAGCAATCAGCATACAACCAAAGATCATACGAATACGGGCAGATAAAAATTCTGCCCAATAGGGAGACCTCTCCTCTCCATTCAGATCTATATCATTACCAAAAACTGTCTGCTACCAATCAAAACATAACGGTTTATAGACTTACTGAATGATAACTGGCAGCAATAAATACATTCATAATTTGTGGTATAAAATTAAACGCAATGATTATTGCTAATTTTGAGCTCTACCATACATAATGAATCAAAATTGCTGTTGTTTACAGACCGGAGCCTATTATGAGCCGTTTACATGTTATTCACGAAAACCCGGCATGGATTGGTGCCTTTACCGATGCTTTTGACGCACGCCATGTTCCCTGGACAGAATGGCTGATTGATCATGGCAAGGTTGATTACGCGGCAATCCCTCCGGAAGGTGTTTTCTATAACCGTATGAGTGCTTCATCCCATACAAGGGATCATCGCTATGCTCCTGAGCTGACGCTGGCATTGCTCCATTGGCTTGAGCGTCATGGACGACGGGTCATCAATGGCACATCAGCTCTTGATCTTGAGATCAGCAAAGCACGCCAGTATGCACGTCTGGAACGGGCAGGCATCCGCGTACCACGTACAATCGTTGTAACAGGCAAAGAAGATGTTCTTAATGCATCAAAAACCTTCTTTGATGCAGGCCAGCCGGTTATTCTGAAACCTAACCGCGGCGGTAAGGGTCTAGGCGTTCAGTTGTTCAATACATATGCAGGCCTGTCATCCTACCTCAATGGCCCAACATATGAGCAACCCGTTGATGGTATTCAGCTTTTGCAGGAATACATAAAGGCACCAGAACCTTATATCACCCGTGCCGAGTTCGTCGGCGGGCGGTTTCTCTATGCTGTTCGTGTCGATACCAGCGAGGGTTTTGAGCTCTGCCCGGCTGAGGCCTGTGAAATTGGTGATGCCTTCTGCCCGACAACCGCTACACCACGTCCAAAATTTGAAATCATTGATGATATCGACGCTAACCTGAAAGAAAGCTACGAGCGCTTCCTCTCTGAAAACGGCATTGAGATTTCCGGTATTGAGTTCATTGTTGGACAGGATGGAAAAATCCGTACCTATGATGTCAATACAAATACCAACTACAACCCCACAGCAGAAGCAGTTGCCGGCCGCTCTGCGACACTGGCTGTTGCTGATTTTCTAGGCGGATTAGTAAGAGAATATTACCCTCTCGCAAGCTGATATTCAGAACAGATTACCTCTTCTTTTCGTATAACAATTACGATATGAAGCTGGGCTATGAATCTGTTCAGAACCAAAAGTATTGCCAAACTTAAAGAGCAAGTCGCACAAACAGCCCTCAGAAAATCTCTGGGGGCAATGGATGTTGCACTCATGGGCATCGGGGTGATTATTGGGGCAGGTATCTTTGTCCTGACCGGGACAGCAGCCGCAACTGCCGCCGGTCCTGCGATCATGCTTTCCTTCCTGCTCTCAAGTATTGCCTGTGTTTTTATCTGTCTGGTTTACTCTGAGCTTGCAGCAGCCGTTCCGGCATCAGGCAGTGCCTATACCTTCTCTTATGTGGGGGCTGGTGAGTTTATGGCATGGCTCGTTGGCTGGGCACTCATTCTGGAGTACTCCATTGGTGCCAGCGCTGTTGCCGGTGGTTGGTCATATTATCTCGTCGGCCTGCTGAAATCCGGTGGTATCGAATTGCCCCATGCTTTGGTCAACAACCCGGCCGATGGCGGCATCATAAATGCACCCGCCAGCTTTATTGCCCTCTTCATCACGTTTCTTCTGGTTCGCGGTGTCAAGGAAAGTGCAACGGCCAACCGCATTCTTGTTGCGGTCAAGCTCAGTGCCATTTTTCTTTTCATCCTGCTGGCCGGCCCAAATATCGACCCGCGCAATTGGGAGCCTTTCTTTCCTTATGGATGGGCTGGCGTCCCGGCAGGTGCAGCGCTCATCTTCTTCTCATACCTTGGCGTTGACTCTCTGGTGACCGCTGCAGAAGAAACCCGTAACCCGCAGAAAGATATGCCGCTTGGTATCATCATCTCTCTGGTCGTCTGCACGGTGCTTTACATTGCCGTCGCGGCTGTCATGACAGGTGCTGTTCCCTACAGCCAGCTTAATACAGGTGAACCTGTTTCCTATGTCCTGCGGACCATCGGCTATAACTTTGGTTCAGCTATTGTTGGTGTCGGTGCTGTTGCCGGGCTGACAACCGTCTGTCTGGTCATGATCTATGCGCAGACCCGTGCTTTCTTCGCCATGTCCAGAGATGGTCTGCTGCCAAAGAAACTTTGCAAGGTTCATCCGAAATACGGCACGCCTTACATCGTCACAATCATTGTCGGCTGCACGGTCGCACTCATTGCAGGGCTGACGCCTATCAATATGGTCGCCGAAATGTGTAACGTCGGCACATTGTTTGCCTTCATTGTCGCGTGCTCAAGTGCCATGATCCTGCGCAAACGTCAGCCTCATATTGATCGCCCTTTCCGTTGTCCATCTCTGTATCTGGTCGCATCACTGGCTATTATTTCCTGCCTGATTATCATGCAGGGATTAGCCGGATTAACATGGATGCTGTTTATCGGATGGGTTACAGTCGGCATTGCCATCTATTTCATCTACGGACGGCACAACAGCGTATTGGCTAAAGGCGAGTAGGTATAAAAAAGGCCCGTTTAAACGGGCCTTTTTTCATTCTAGTGTGCGCCGCGTTTGACACGTTTACGTCCGACCACTTCGCCAAGGGCAATCACAATCGTACAGATTGCCACGAGGATGATTGAGATAGCGGAAGCTGCTGGAAGATCGGTTCCTGTTTCAGAAACCTTGCTATAAAGCACCAGTGGCAGAATATTGACCTGTGTCCCGACAAGAGCCAGCGCAGTCCCATAAGCACCAATTGCAACAGCAGAGGTCAGGCAGAAAGCTGCGACCAGACTTGGCATGATCTGCGGCAGCATAACCTCAATGAGCGAGCGCAACTTGCCAGCTCCCAGCGAGCGGGCAGCGATGAGCTGGTTACCATCGAAATTAAGAATAGAAGGCAGCACAATCAGCACAACGCGCGGTACAAGATAATAGGAATAAGCCAATCCAAGCCCGGCAGGCGAGAAGATAAAACCACCGACGACAGCCGGATCAAAACCAATTTTTGCCAGAAGCAATGTGACAAAGCCAGAACGCCCCATCAAAAGAATGAAGCCATAGGCGACAATCAAACCGGAGAAGGTCAAAGGCAGAGACACGGCAATCAGCGCCCCTGTACGGACATTTGGTTTCACCCGTGAAAGCCAGAGCGCAACACAAAAACCAATGACCAGAGAAAACATTGGAGCGGCAGTTCCAAGGAATAGCGTTCCCCAAAGACCATTCCAGAAGACAGTATCACCAGCCAGCTGGCTGAAAGCATGACCACCATCCGTGAAGGCTCCCGCGAGCACAGCACATAATGGCAGCAGGAAGAACAGCCCGAGCACAATCATGCCAGGTGCAGCAAAAGCTGCAAGAGTGCGATTTGAAACCCGGGCGCTCATCTTAATGATCCTTCAGCCAACTGTTATTTCTTAAAAAGGCAAGCCTTTAGCGTCCAAGAACGGCCTTGGCCCAACCAGCATCAATCTCGCCCTTTTTGGCTGTTGCCTTGGCGATATCAAGCGGGTGAACCTGAGGTGCCTTTGGCATCTTCGCAGCAACGCTTTCTGGCAATGCGATATCATTGACGGAAGGACGAACATAACCTTCAGCAAAAATCTTCTGACCTTCATCACTCATGATGAAGTTGAGCCAGAGCTGGCCTGAGTTCGGGTTCGGGCCTTTTTTGACCAGAGAGATTGCATAAGGCGCAGCAGCTGATGCTTCTTCAGGAATGACAACAGCAATGCTGTCAGCCATACCGTCAACGTGCTTTGCTTTCAGACCATCATTCTCATAACCAATCCAGATCGGGATTTCGCCTTTAAGGAACTGGGCATATGGCGTTGTACCAACAGTACGCAGAACGTTACCGGCTTTGCTGAGCTTGCCAAGGTATTCAATACCTGGCTCAACGTTATCCATCGTGCCGCCATTACCGAAGTTAGCAGCAAAAGCGACAACCTGACCCTGACCTGTTGAGCGCGGATCCTGATAAACAATCGCGTTCTTGTATTCAGGCTTCAGAAGGTCAGACCACTTTGTTGGTACATTCTTCACGAGCTTTGTGTTGACGAGGAAGGCAACACTGAGTGTGTGAACCGAGAACCACCTACCCTCTGGATCACGCAGCTCTGCTGGCAGGCGATCAAAGTTTGTTGGTTTGAAAGGTTCGACAACATCGGCCTTAACAGCATCAAGAGCGGAAGCTGCGAAATAGTAAGCCGTATCAGCCTGTGGGCGGTTACGTGACTTATCAAGAGCGACAACTGTGGCAGCTGAACCAAGGTCATTATAGACCATTTCAATGCCCGGATAACGCTGCTGGAAGGCCTTGAACTGACCAGCCCAGTTTGCCCATGTCGGCCCCGTATCGAAGGAGACGATCAGGCCTTCTTTCTTGGCCTTTTCATAAAGTGCCTTTTCGCCCGCATAAAGCTCAGGGCCTTCAAAAGCAACGGCTGCTGTTCCAAATGTCAAAAAGAAGACACTGGCAACATAGCTAAGAAATTGACGTCTTTTCATAATCGTATCCTTGTCAGATATGATGGTTAGGATGCAGGCAGAAGACGCACTGCATCCCTCGGAATGGCAACGGTCGTCACTGCCTCACGAAGGTGCGTTTCCAGGCGGATCACTCCGCCTTCAACATTTAGGTCAATACGGCGAATTGGGCCGAGATAACGATCGGCTGCAACAATGCCGCTGAAAACTTGTGACTGGTCTTTGCCAGCCTTACCGATAACTGGTTCAATCCGCTCTGGACGGACAAAGGCAATAACTTCTTCGCCAACACTACGGCCAGTTGTGTCACAGGCCATGGCTCCGATCTCTGTCTCAACCGTCCCGGTTGCAACAACCTTGCCCCTCCAGAGGTTGGACTGACCGACAAAGCGTGCAACATCTGCATTGACTGGCGCCTCATAAAGCTCATGGGGTGCGCCAACCTGTACCAGTCGGCCATTCTGCATCATGGCTACTTTATCGGCGATAGAGAGCGCTTCTTCCTGATCATGGGTCACCAGCAGGGTCGCAATGCCTGCAGCACGCTGAACGCGCAGAATCTCATCACGCATTTCAACACGCAGGCCCGCATCAAGCGCAGATAATGGCTCATCAAGCAGAAGGCCCAATGGCTCAAAGACAAGCGCACGTGCCAAAGCCACACGTTGCTGCTGACCACCTGAAAGCATTGTCGGATAATCATTTTCACGACCACCCATGCCAACACGACCAAGCATATCAATGGCGCGTTCACGACGGATGGCCTTGGACATACGGCGAACTTTTAGCGGATAGGCTACATTTTCCCATAAACGCATATGTGGGAAGAGGGCATAATTCTGGAACACAACACCAAGCCGGCGGGACTCTGGCGGCTGGCTGCTGATATCCTTACCTTCAACCATAACGCGCCCCTGATCGGGCTGCACAAAACCTGCCAGCAATTTCAGAATTGTTGATTTACCAGAACCGGAAGCACCAATAATGGCCAGAAGCTCACCACGGCCAATCTGCAATGAGATATCGGTAACCCCGGTTTTTGTTCCCGGATAGGTAAAGCTTACATTCTCATATCTGAGTGTCATGCGCTGGCTCCTGTTTTGGCAGGCCCGGCAATACGGGCTGTCAGACTGCTGGCCAGCGATGCCAATACAGCCAGAGAAAGAAGAACAATGGTTGCTGCGCAGGCAAAGCCTGTTGCGCCATAAAATGCCTGTAGAAGAACAACCGGATAGGTGCGCGACAGGAAGCCGGACACCAGATTGGAAAGCTGGAACTCACCAATCGACAAGGCAGCCACCGTCAGCGTAGTGGACAGCAAACTGCTGCTGAGCAGCGGAATGGTGACATCCCTGATACGCTCAAGAAATGATGCTCCAAGTGTTGCCGCTGCATATTCATATTCATCAAGACGCAACTGTTCCATATCCGCAACCAGAGCCGTAACAGTATATGGCAGTGTCAAAACCAGATGACCAGCCGCCAAGAGCCAGAAACTGCCGAGCCATGGCAACGCATCACTCGAGAAAACGAGAATAAAGCCGAAGGCCAGCACCAATTCCGGCACAGCGACCGGCATCAAAGTAACCATGCGCGCAGCCAGTTTAACCCCACCGCGGGCACCAGCCTGAATGGCATATGCCAGCGGCAAGCCGATAATGATATTCATCACACACGTGACGAGCACAATCTGCAGGCTGGTCTTGAATGCCCGGACAAAGCTTGGATCAGTGATAACATCTTCATACCAGCGCATGGAGAAACCGGTTGGCAGAAGCGTATTGCTCCATGCTTCACCAAAAGAACCAAGCGCAAGCAGTAAAACCGGAGCCGCGAGGAAAATCAGATAGGCGATTGCTATTAAAGGCATTAAAAAACCATCTGGAGTGGTAGTTGTGGACTGCCGTAACTATGGCATATGACAGGTTTATGACACAAACAACAAAAACTCATTTTCCGGTAAAAAGTCGCAGGGCAACTCTTTCCAGAACATCATCAATGTTATCATAGCGATCAACACCCTTAACTTCAGGGGCGTCATGCATTGCCAGAACCAACCGGTTGAACTGTAACCCAAGCGCCATTTCTGACAGTGTACCGACACCACCACCAACGGCGACAAGTGCAACACAGGCACGTGCAATAAGCGCATTACGAGCCGGGCCAATACCGGTTGCTATTGGAATGGCGACATATGGATTTGCAGCCTGCCACTCTTCATCTGGTAAAATACCAACCGGCATTCCTCCAAATTCAGCATGTCCTTTACAGGCCGCCTCCATCACACCATTCTTGCCGCCGCATACCAGCTGCAAGCCATGGCGTGCAAAAGCTGCTCCCAGTTTCTCAGCAAGCGCACATTGGGCTTCCGTTGCCTCACGTGGGCCAATAATACCAACGGGAACCTTGCGTAAAGTACCAGATAATTTGACAAGGGCTTCTGTCGCACTGACATCAACAGCTGTCGAGACCGACGCTTCGGCGTCAGCAATCCATTCAAGTCGATGCGGGTTAAAAGTCTGCCCGTCACGGAACAGTTTCTTTTCCGCTTCAAGCCATTTCAATCCAGACATCAATTACTCCTGACCGCCTAAGTCACTACCATTATCGGCAGTGATAAACTTTTGATCGTCTCAAGTGAAAAGGCCCCTTCAACATTGGTTGCAAGCGCAGAACGCAGAGCCTCACCCCCTATCCATTGGTCTATATTAGACTGTCCAGACGGGTAGATAAATTATCGATGTGCGGGAATGTTCATTTTTATGTTAAATATTGTACTCTCAACGCCAGAGTACGGGTGTTGCTTACTAATGTATTTTTATATTTTACAAGGAATAAAGATAGAATATTTTTCTATTTACCATTTATGAAAAATTACTGAATTGCGTTCACCGCATCCTGTAACCCCTTGAGTGGCAACAGCATCGTTATAATGTTTCCGTCCTTCTGCTGGTAGCTTATGCGGATCGGGGCGCCTTTTGATATCTGCCCTGATAAAACCGGCCCAACCGCCGTCTTGCCAACACAAACTTTATCATTGCAGCCATCAAGCTTGATCTTTGCAAAATTGGGACCGGTAGAAAGATCCAAAGATACACCCTTTGCAACATCCGCATCAGGCAGTGTCCGTACAATCATATAAGGATCACCATCCTGGCTGGCTGCCAATGACCAGCTGAAGACAACCCTCTTCTCAGCATCCTCAATAGATTGACTGGCATTACAGACTTTGCGTTTGGCTTTCAGATTCTCATCGCAGACCAGTATCCAGTTCTCAAAAGGCTGGAACGTGCGCTTGTACTGACCAAGGGGAACATCAGCAGGCAAGGATACTTCTGATGGTTTTATTCTGTAAGCTGCTGTTTTGTCACCACCGGTTTCTGCGGCAGATGCGAAGCTGCCGCAGAAAACCATAACCATGGCGAAACCGAATGCAGGTTTCATTTAAACACCTCAGTTGAGGGTAAAGCTGATGCCGCCACCGACACCCCAGTTCCCTCCAGATGTTGTAGCAGAAATATTGAAGCGGACAAAATTATCCTCACTGGTATAGCCGATACCCATTGCCAGCGCACCCTCACCGCGCCAGGCACCGCCACCGATTGCCGTGCTCCATTTGCCCGGACGATCATCATACCGCAACGATGCCGCAGCAAGGCCAATAGCAGCAGCCTGTCTTGCTTCTTTACGGACATTGCCAATGTCCTGGCTAAGCTGACTGACACGATAATCCGTGTAACCATTAGCAGCCTGCAATGTCTGCTGAGCCCGATAATCCGTGTAAGAATTAGCCTGCTGCAACGTCTGCTGAGCACGCTGGTCAACATAGAGCGTATTACTGACCGTTGTTGATCTCAGCTGTGCAACGTTGACGGCATCCGTATCAGCAACACCTGTCGCAACATTGCTGACCAGAACCGGCGCATTCGGATCTCCACCTTCAAGAACGACGGCATTCGCCTTCGAGCCATCAGATGTCTTGCCATACTTCACAGCGCTTGAGTCAACTTCAGCAACTTTCTGGTTTGTTTGATAAAGCTGGGAGCCATTAACGACATCGGTTGAAGTTGCAGAGACCTCACCAGAAGCAACGTTGCTGACAACCTGTGCACTACCCGGGTTGCTTGATGTTCCGCCAGGTGCAACAACTTTCACCTCATTCGTACCACCAATACGCTGGACAATTGTGTCCCCGGTTCCACCGCCACCCGTTGGAATACTGCTTGCCAGAGTCGTTACACGTGTATTGATGTTACTGACACTCGAACTCAGGGTTATCAGCGCATCACCGACACTCGTGTAGAAGCCAAATGAACTCGAACCACTTGCATCAACATTGACGATATTGAAGCTTGGCGCACTCAGTTGACCGTTGGACATAACCGTTGCACCACCTCCAATGGCCGAGGCAACGCTCTGGCTGATGTTAAACACCTGACCGCCATTAATCGCATCCGTTGAACCAGCAGAAATACTGCCGGCAGCAACATTCGTCAGTTTCTGAGACGTCCCCGGATTAGCCGCCGTACCATTTTCCTCAATCAGAGCCAGAACGTCCTGATCAACACGCTGAACAGGGCCGGTTGTTCCATTACTGATATTGTTCACGATATTCGTAACCTGCGTTCCAACATCATTCACATGAGTGTTGAGATTGGTCAGGCTGGTGTTGACGGTACTGAACGTTGCACCAATATCCGTAAAGACAGAACTGGTCAGCGTCCCGTTAGTCGCGATACTGCTCATTGTATAACTTGGTGCAATACCGAGACTGATATCTGCACCACCACCAAGAGCGGCTGAGATATTAGTCGCTGTCGTTACAATTGTCTGATTGGTTGCGTAAAGTTGCGCACCATTAACTGCGTCGGTTGAAGCAGCTGACAGGGTGCCGGATGCAACATTGGTCAGTTTCTGCGCCACACCCGGAGCTACAGCACTGCCACCAGAAGCAATCAGTGATAGCTCATTCGTGGCAGAACGCTGAACTGGGCCTGTCGTACCATTACTGATATTGGTCTCAATATTCAAAACCTGAATTCCGACATCATTCACATGAGTATTCAGATTGACCAAGCTGGTATTCACACCACCAAAGGCGCTGCCAACATCCGTGTAAACAGAACTGGTCAATGTACCATCAATGGCGATACTCGACAGGGTGTAGCTTGGCGCTGTTCCAAGAGTGACATCAGCACCGCCACCAAGGGCAGCAGAGATATTCGTTGCGGTTGTCGCAGCTGTCTGGTTGGTCGCGTAAAGCTGAGCCCCGTTAACCGCATCGGTTGAAGCAGCTGACAATGTACCGGATGCTACATTGGTCAGTTTCTGAACGGCACCTGGGGCAGCAGCACTGCCACCGGAAGCAATCAGTGACAGCTCATTTACACCCGTCAGCTGGACAGGGCCAAGTGTGCCATTGCTGATATTATTGGCAATATTTGTTACTTCCGTACTGACATCATTCACATGAGTATTCAGATTGACCAAGCTGGTATTCACACCACCAAAGGCACTGCCAACATCCGTGTAAACAGAACTGGTCAATGTACCATCAATGGCAATACTCGACAGGGCGTAGCTCGGCGCGACACCAAGGTTGACATCTGCGCCGCCACCAAGGGCGGCAGAGATATTAGCAGCCGTTGTTACCGCTGTCTGATTGGTTGCATAAAGCTGAGACCCATTAACCGCATCGGTTGAGACGGCGGACAGAGTACCGGAAGCAACATTCGTCAGCTTCTGGGCAACACCGGGAGCAGCTGCACTACCACCGGAAGCAATCAGTGACAGCTCATTAACACCCGTCAGCTGGACAGGACCAAGTGTGCCATTGCTGATATTATTGGTAAGATTGGTGACTTCGGTACTGACATTATTCACGTGGGTGTTGATGTTCGTCAGGCTGCTGTTAACGCCGCCAAACGCACTACCAACATCATTGTAAACACTGCTCGTCAATGTGCCATCAATTGCAACACTCGACAGCGAGTAGCTTGGCGCGACACCAAGGTTGACATCTGCGCCGCCACCAAGAGCAGCTGAGATGTTACCGGCTGTTGTTGCGGCTGTCTGGTTGGTGGCATAAAGCTGCGCACCATTGACTGCATCAGTTGAGACATCGGAGAGTGTGCCACCAGCAACATTCGTCAGCTTCTGGGCAACGCCCGGAGCAGCCGCACTACCACCGGAGGCAATCAGTGACAATTCATTGGCGCCTGTGTACTGGACAGGGCCAACCGAACCGTTACCAATATTCGTAATGCTATTGGCAAGGTTGGTGACTTCAGTGCTGACGTTATTCACATGGGTATTGATGTTCGTCAGGCTGCTGTTAACGCCGCCAAACGCACTGCCAACATCAGCGTAAACACTGCTCGTCAATGTGCCATCGATTGCGATACTCGACAGGGTATAGCTTGGGGCAATACCAACGCTGACATCTGCGCCGCCACCAAGAGCAGCGGAGATGTTACCGGCTGTCGTTACAATCGTCTGGTTCGTCGCATAAAGCTGCGAACCATTGACCGCATCAGTTGAAACTGCTGACAGCGTACCGGAGGCAACATTCGTCAGCTTCTGGGCAACACCCGGAGCTGCGGCACTGCCACCTGAAGCAATCAGTGACAGCTCATTGGCGCCTGTGTACTGGACAGGACCAACCGAGCCATTACTGATATTATTAGCAATATTGGTGATTTCAGAACTGACATCATTCACATGAATGTTGAGATTAGTCAGACTCGTATTAACACCACCAAAGGCGCTGCCAACATCAGAAAAGGCTGTTGTTGTCAACGTGCCATTGGCTGCAACATTGGTAATTGAGTAGCTTGGTGCAATACCAAGGCTGACATCAGCACCACCACCAAGAGCTGCAGAGACATTACCAGCGGTCGTTACAATTGTCTGGTTGGTGGCGTAAAGCTGCGAACCGTTAACCGCATCGGTTGAAGCGGCAGACAGAGTACCGGAAGCAACATTCGTCAGCTTCTGGGCAACACCGGGAGCAGCTGCACTACCACCGGAGGCAATTAATGACAGTTCATTGGTACCTGTGTACTGGACCGGACCAACCGAACCATTACCAATATTCGTGATACTATTGGCAAGGTTGGTGACTTCGGTACTGACGTTATTCACATGGGTGTTGATGTTAGTCAGGCTGCTGTTAACGCCACCAAACGCACTACCAACATCACCATAAATATTGCTCGTCAGGGTGCCATCAATTGCGATACTCGACAGGGTATAGCTCGGGGTAATACCAAGGCTGACATTGGCACCACCACCCAGAGCGGCTGAGATGTTCCCAGCTGTTGTGACGATTGTCTGGTTGGTGGCGTAAAGCTGCGAACCATTGACCGCATCGGTTGAAACTGCGGACAATGTACCAGAGGCAACATTGCTCAGACGCTGCGCAACACCCGGTGTTACAGCATCACCGCCGGCGGCAATCAGTAACAGGACATCTACGCCTGTTCGCTGGACAGGGCCTGTTGTACCGTTGGTAATGTTGTTGACGATGTTTGTAACCTGAGAACCAACATCATTCACATGGGTGTTGAGATTGGTCAGGCTGCCGTTAACGCCACCAAATGCACTGCCAACATCAGAAAAGGCTGTTGTCGTCAGTGTACCATTGGCTGCGATATTGGTAATGGAATAGCTTGGGGCAACTCCAACACTGACATCCGCACCACCACCAAGAGCGGCTGAGATATTTCCAGCTGTTGTGACGATTGTCTGGTTGGTGGCATAAAGCTGCGAACCGTTCACTGCATCAGTTGAGACTGCTGATACGGCACCGGCAGCGACATTAGTCAAACGCTGAGGTACGCCTGGGGCTGCCGCATTACCGCCAACAGCAATCAGGGACAACTCATTAAGACCAGTATACTGGATAGCAGAACCAGCACCACCACTACCAATGTTTGCAACAACATTGGCAAGATTTGTCACTTCAGTACTGACGTTGTTTACATGGGTATTGATATTTGTCAGGCTACTATTAACGCCACCAAATGCACTGCCAACATTTGTATAGATGGAGCTGGTTAAAGTGCCATCAATGGCAATGTTAGAGAGTGTATAGCTTGGGACAATTCCCACACTAACATCCGCACCGCCACCAAGAGCGGCTGAGATATTTCCAGCTGTTGTAACAATCGTCTGGTTCGTCGCATAAAGCTGCGCACCATTAACCGCATCTGTCGAAAGTGCAGCCAACGTACCAGAGGCAACATTGCTCAGGCGCTGTGCAACACCCGGGGTTACGGCATCACCACCGACGGCAATCAGTGACAGGGCATCTTCGCCTGTCCGCTGGACAGGGCCTGTTGTACCGTTGGTGATATTGTTGACGATATTCATGACCTGTGAACCAACATCATTCACATGGGTGTTGATGTTGGTCAGGCTGCTGTTCACACCACCGAATGCGCTACCAACATCAGCAAAGGCTGTTGTCGTCAGCGTACCATTGGCTGCGATATTCGTAATCGAATAGCTTGGGGCAATTCCAACACTCACATCTGCACCACCACCAAGAGCAGCAGAGATATTTCCGGCTGTTGTGACGATTGTCTGGTTGGTGGCGTAAAGCTGCGCACCATTAACGGCGTCCGTTGAAACAGCAGACAATGTACCAGAGGCAACATTGCTCAGGCGCTGTGCAACACCCGGTGTTACGGCATCTCCGCCAGAAGCAATCAGTGACAGGGCATCAACACCTGTCCGCTGGACAGGGCCTGTTGTACCGTTGGTGATGTTGTTGACGATGTTTGTAACCTGCGAACTAACATCATTCACATGGGTGTTGAGATTGGTCAGGCTGCTGTTCACACCACCGAATGCACTGCCAACATCAGTAAAAGCTGCTGTCGTCAGTGTGCCGTTGGCTGCGATATTCGTGATGGAGTAGCTTGGGGCAATTCCAAGGCTAACATTTGCACCACCACCAAGAGCGGCTGAGATATTACCGGCTGTTGTGACAATCGTCTGGTTCGTCGCATAGAGCTGTGCGCCATTAACAGCATCAGTTGAGACAGCGGAGAGTGTGCCAGCAGCAACATTCAGTATTTTATTGCCACCCAGATCTACTGTCGCACCAGAACCGACCGTTAAACCACCATTTGCTGTGATCGTTCCTGAGAAGGTTGGGGCAGATACTGTCGCAATAGTTACGATTGAACCATTCTGCGAGATATCGATATTCTGACCACTGGCAAGATTAAGCGTATCGCCCAGACCAATATTAATGGCCAAACCACCGTTAACAGCTACGCCAAGGCCAGTATTCACTAACGCGCCAACATTCAGTAGGCTGCCACTTAACCCAGTCAATGCAGCGCCAACAGTATTGTAAACATTCGCGCCAATGGCACCATTCACACCAATATTAACAAGGCTGAAATTCGGGCCCTGACCAATACCGATATCCGCACCACCACCAATAAAGGCTGAGATATTGGATGTTGCAGATGCCAATACCTGATTAACGTTGAACAGCTGAGCACCCGTAACGGCATCGGTCGAAATTGAAGATACAACACCAGCTGCCAGATTAGTCAGGCGCTGTGGGACGCCTGGATTATTGATATCCCCAACGATATCAACCAAAGCCAGAACATCTCCACCAGCAACACGCTGCAATGGACCAAGGACACCAGTCGTAATATTTGTGATGGCATTGTTAACCTGTGTACTCACATTTCCGATGTTCGTATTCAGATTGACAAGGCTGCCGCCGACACTGGTTAAAGCGCCACCAACACTGGTGTAGAGTGAACTGGTTATGCCACCACCAACCGCAATATTCGCAAGTGAATAATTCGGCCCTGTACCAAGACCAATATTAGCACCGCCACCGAGAGCGGTTGAGAGCGCACCTGTTGCACTTGTCAGCAACTGGTTGGTCGAGAAGAGCTGCGCACCGGTAACAGCGTCTGTCGAAATGGCAGACAGAGTCCCAGAGGCAAGATTGGTCAGGCGCTGGGCGGCACCTGGACTATTGATGTCACCCGCAACATTCAGCAGGGACAGAACATCACCTCCAGCAACGCGCTGGATTGGTCCAAGAACACCACTCGTGATGTTATTTACAACGTTACTGACCTGCGTGTTCACATTGCCGATATTTGTATTCAGATTAACAAGGCTGCCACCAACGCTCGTCAAAGCTCCACCAACACTGGTGTAAAGCGTATTGGTAATACCACCACCGATTGCAATGTTGGCAAGCGAATAACTTGGGCCAGTGCCAAGACCAATGTTGGCTCCACCACCAAGGGCAGTAGAGAGCGCACCCGTTGCCGTTGTCAGCAGCTGGTTGGTCGAGAACAGCTGCGCACCTGTAACCGCATCAGTCGAAAGTGCAGACAATGTACCAGAGGCAAGGTTGGTCAGACGCTGGGCTGCACCCGGATTAGTGATATCTCCAGCAACATCAAGAAGAGTGAGAACATTGCCCGTTCCCACACGCTGTAATGGACCAAGCAAACCTTCTGTGAGGTTGGTCACAGTGTTATTGACCTGCGTACCGAGGTTTGTGACCTGTGTGGTCACATTTCCAACATTCGTATTCAGGTTGGACAAACTGCCACTGACACTGGTTAAGGCGCCACCAACAGTTGCGTATGCCGTATTGGTAATACCACCGCCGAGAGCAATATTAGCCAGCGAATAGCTCGGTGCCGTTCCCAGATCAATATTTGCTCCACCACCAAGAGCGGTAGAGAGGCGTCCTGTTGCTGTTGAGAGCAGCTGATTTGTGGTGAAGAGCTGTGAACCTGTGACAGCATCAGTTGAAATGGCTGATAAGGTACCACTGGCAAGGTTGGTCAGACGTTGGGCAACACCCGGGCTATTAATATTTCCGGCAATATCAAGTAGGGACAGAACGTTGCCGCCACTTACACGCTGTAACGGACCAAGCAGACCAGTTGTAAGATTGGTGACAGCATTGTTAACCTGCGTACTAACATTGGTTACATTGGTATTCAGGTTTGTCAAACTGCTGTTGACGCTCGTCAAAGCGCCACCAACACTTGAATAAGCCGTGTTTGTAATACCACCACCAATCGCGATGTTAGCGAGCGTGTAACTTGGCGCTGTACCAAGACCAATATTGGCTCCACCACCAAGGGCTGTTGAAAGACTGGTTGTTGTCGATGAAAGCAGCTGGTTAGTTGAAAAGAGCTGCGCACCTGTCACGGCATCCGTCGAAACGGCTGATAATGTACCATCTAAAATATTCAGGAGCTTATTGCCCCCCAGATTTACCGTAGCACCTGCACCAACAGATAACCCACCCGTTGCCGTGACAACACCTGAGAATATTGGCGCTGCAACAGAGGCAATCGTTAATGTACCACCCGTTTGCGTAACTGTTACGTTAGAGCCATTCGCGACATTAAGCGTGCTACCCAGTCCAAGATTCGTTGCAGTACCACCATTGGCAGAAATATTCAGACCAGCTGCAGCTCTCGCATTGACGTTTACAAGGCTGCTTGTCAGTCCGCTTAAGGCTGTACCGACATTGGTATAGGATGCAGCACTGACAGTACCAGCAGCATTGATACTGCTGAGAGCATAGTTTGGATTAGTCCAGACACCACCAACATAACCGGCACCAGCGCCCAAAACACCGGCAAGATTGGTTGTTGCAGCAGTAATACTCTGATTGGTTGCAAAAAGCTGAGAACCGTTGATTGCATCGGTTGATGCCGCAGACAGCTGACCTGCTGCGACATTTACCAAAGTACGCTGAAGGGTACCGCTACCAATACTGAAAACACTGTTGGCAATATTACCGGCAAAAGAATAGCTCACACCGTTAATTGTTGTTGCAGCCGTTGACACTGCAGCAGATGTCACAGAGCTGGCACCAATCGCAATGGCGTTATTATTGGTAGCTAAAGCATTAGCACCCAAAGCAAGGGAATATTGCCCGGATGTAGTGGCTGAAAGACCGAGAGCCAAAGAGTAAGTTCCGGAGGCAGCAGCGCCATTACCGATTGCCAGATCGTTCAGACTTGAAGCATTGGCCGACAAACCAATGGCAATTGTGCTTGAGCCACCCGCTGTTGCACTGGAGCCTAAGGCGAGCGCATTCGCACCAATAGCACTTGCCTGATAACCGAGCGCAGAAGCGGCAATCCCACCTGCAGAAGAACCAGCACCAATTGTGAGAGCGTTAATTGCAAGAGTTGCCTGCGCACCACAACCAATAGCAATATTATTGGTCAATGTCGCACCAGCCCCCGAAAGCAAGCAGCCAAGACCAGAGATAGCCGTTGTCGTGAGGCCTGAAATAAGACCGCCACCAAGCGCCTGCGCCTGTACAGTCTGGGAAACGAACAACTGCCCAAACAGTATTGTACTTACAATTAAACTTGCAGTTACTATACGCCGCCCAACAGTTGATACGCCTATTGCAAGTCGGTCACGCTTTAATCCAAGGCACCGGTGAGCCATCCGTAAGATAGCAAGCATCCCTCTACGCAAGCCTTTTGACAATTCTCTGCCCGCGCGGTCACGCCTGGAAAACTTTAAGCTGGCCATCATACGCCTCATAACGAAATATGGTAATATTTCCTAAAATGCGGCATACACTTGAAAAAACAACGGAACCCAATTTAATACTTAAGAATCGCTCGCCAAGAGAAAGAATAAACCTAGATTTGGGCGCCCCAAAACACTGCTTTAAATTTTCTCGATTTTAAGATCATTGTTTCATTTTATCTATTTTATTATTGAAATTCAAATATGTAAAAATTTTTACATGTATATTTCATGAAACAACGAATATAAGATTACATTAAAATTTATACACTGAAATACAACTTTAATATTATAATCTGATGGAAACGCTAATAAGAAATGCTTATGGAGTGACGTAGGAGAGCTCTCCACAATCCCGAAGCCATAACCAAATGGAACACCCCATTTGAAAAATCCAATAGAAACTATACGAGTAAAACAAATATTAGTTCTTATTTATTTAATAATTAAAATATAATTATAAATTAAAATAATAAAACTAATATTTGCCACAATCTTATATTAAAAAATCTAAATATATAGAAAAGATTTTTTTGGGGGCACAATGAAAATTAATAAATTTAAACTTTTTATTTCAGCTAGCATTGTAGCCCTGTCAGGAATGATGCTTGAAAATACACATTCATTGCAAGCTCAGGAGTATTCATTTGGCACAGTTGGATACATTGATGGCGGCAAACCCTCGAGCAATGAAAATTATAATAAATGGCTTAGTCCTGATGGGACGATTATTATTGGGACATCTAGTAATCCATCTGGACACTCAGAAGCCTATCGCTGGACATTAAGCAATGGCATTCAAGGTCTGGGATTTCTTGGATCACCAGATGGGCAATATTATTTTAGTGAAGCAGTCTATGGCAGCAAGGATGGCTCTGTCCTTGTCGGAAGAAGCTCTAGCACGAGCCTTATGGTAGAAGCATTCCGCTGGACTGAAACCACGGGAATGCAGAGTCTCGGCGTTCTTGGCGGATCAACATCACGTTTCAGCACAGCATATTGGACCAGCAATGATGGCTCTGTCGTTATTGGGCAAAGTTCCAACAATGACAATTTTTCAGAAGCATTTCGCTGGACACAAGTAACAGGTATGCAAGGCCTCGGTTTTTTACCAGGAGTTAATGGCACCATCAGCTATAGCAGCTTAGCAAAATCAGGCAGCGCTGATGGTTCTGTCATTGTTGGAACAAGCGGCAGCAGAACCGCTGACAATACTTTCTATGAAGAAGCCTTCCGATGGACAGCAGAAACTGGCATGCAGGGTATCGGCATACTTGGTTCAGACAGAGCAACCTCATCCAGTTCAGCCTATAAAACTAATCATGATGGCTCCGTGATCATTGGCGTGGCAAAAAATGATCTGGGCATAATCGAAGCATTTCGATGGACGGCAGAAGCTGGAATTCACGGCCTCGGTGCCCTCACTGACATGAACAATATTTCCGGCATTGCCAGTGAACCACTTGATTTATCCAAAGACGGATCTGTAGTCGTTGGTTATAGCAAAAATTCTTCAGATTTTAATGAGGCTTTCCGCTGGAGTGTAACAGACGGAATGCAAAACCTTGGCTTCATTAATGGTGGCGGCGCTACGCCAATCAGCGCTGCTTCTGCCGTTAGCGGAGATGGTCAGGTCGTTGTTGGTGTGAGCACTAATCCAGACGCAATTTTTATGCAAAGTGCTTTTCGCTGGACACCTGAAACAGGTATGCAAAGTATACCAGCCATTCTGGCAACCCATGGCATTGAAACCGGCAGTCTTGAGCTTATTCAAGCAACACAGATTTCTGAGGATGGGCAAGTTATAGTTGGTATGGGATATGATGCTGCTTTCAATTTAGAGACATGGATTGTCAGAATTCCCCATGAATCAGCAATAGACGGCGGCTCCCCCCCTATTGACCCAACTGAGCCGGGAACGACTGTTCCTGATATTGATACAGGCTTACCTGAGCTTCCCAAGTCACCAGATATTGGCTTTATTTCCCCATCGGAAGCGCATGCCACAATCAGCAATACAGCAGTGAAGGTGTTGCAGGTACAGAACCTGCCATCAGCAACTCTGGCTGATATGCGTTTTGCCGCAACTGAGCAATGTGCACCATGGGAGAATAGTGACAAACGTTTTTGTGCTTTCATCACCGGATCCGGTGCCTTGTGGAGCAACAATGGCGATTACGGAAATGGTAATCTCTTCCGTGGTTCCGCTGGTATTTCCATGAACCTTCTGCCCGGCTTTTCTATTGGCACAGCCTTTACGGCAGGGACAGGTGAATACGATCTGCGCCTTGGAGGAAAGAACAAGATATCATCCTATGGTGTCTCACTGTTCGCCACATACGCACCTGCAAAAACAGGCCTACAACTGATGGGAGCTGTCACAACAAGCTGGCATGATATGGATATCAGCCGCAGCTATATGAATGGCTCTCGTGCAACCGTACTCTCCAAAGGTTCGGCTGACGGGCAATCATGGGGCGCGTTAGGCCGGATTGGTTGGCGCTTTACTGCCCTCGATAGAACATGGGTCATGCCTTATGCAGAGATCGAATGGACACGTTCAAAAATTGGCGGTTATCAGGAAGAAGGTGGGCCATTCCCATTCATCTTTGAAGGCCAGACCGCCCGCGAACTGGTTAGTCGTTTCGGTATTGAGTTTCGCCATGAATTCTCAGACAGGTTTGAGATATTTGGTCAGGCAGCCTGGGCCTATCGCCTCTCAGGTCATGCTAATGCACTCAAAGGTGTGATGGTTGAAAAATTTAATCTCTCATCAGGTGCCATCTCTCTTCCGAAGAAGAGCTGGGCGGAACTTGCACTTGGCGCGTCATGGAAGATCACACCAGATACCCGCCTCAGCGGCTCTGTCTCAACTGCCATCGGCAAGAGCAACCGGCCAGATGCAACTGTCCGTATCGGTGTTTCGACAGACTTTTAATGACGCAAGAATACATTAATGAGTGCCCAAAATTTAATATTGTTGGGCACTTATAAATTCACCCTCATTAATGACATTGTTGTAATTTAATGTATGAAAAGTAAAATTATTCTAACTTTGTTAAATTATATTATATTTTGAAAAATATTACTGGATTTTATAAAAAATTCATTTAATGACAACAAAAATTTATGCAGCAAAAAATGCAATCATAAGCTGCAATCAGGTGGCAAAATATGAAAATTAAAACAATTCTTCTAAGCTCAATTGCAATACTTCTGAGCACGGGTTCAATAACGGCATCAGCCCAAGGTCTGTCCAGCAAGAATCTGGAGCCAGATTTTACCTATATTCAGATCCCTGCCACCGATGCAACCACTACTCCGACATGGCTTAGTGGAAACGGGGCTGTTCTTGTCGGAGAGATGTCACAACTAACAGGAGCAATAGAAGCATTCCGCTGGACATTATCGAGCGGAACCGTAGGTCTTGGCCACATTGACCCAAACCCCTCTTTTGCACCCTATAGTTCCGCAACATATACCAGCAAAGACGGCTCTGTCGTGATCGGTAATAGCACAAGCGCAAATGCAGAGCGCGAAGCATTCCGCTGGACAGAGACCGGAGGTATGCAGGGGCTAGGATTTTTAAATTCACAAAATCCTTATAGCCTTGCCTATTGGACCAGTGATAACGGTAATGTTATTGCCGGACAAAGCATCAATGATCAAAGCATGTATGAAGCGTTCAGATGGACTGAAACGACAGGAATGGTCGGCCTGGGCTTCATAACAGGAAGTGGCATAACCCCACAGTTTAGCTCAGTCATATCAGGAAGCAGCGATGGTTCCGTACTGGTGGGAACAGGACATTATTTTGATTCTAACAATAACTTTGTGACTGAAGCTTTCCGCTGGACAGAAGCCGGCGGAATGCAAGGTCTTGGGCACCTTAGCAATTCCATCCAAAGGTCACAGGCTATAAAAACCAATCCGGATGGCTCGGTCGTTATTGGTGTCTCTAATGATGACAATGGCCAGATAGTTGCTTTTCGCTGGAATGAAAACCTCGGAATGCACGGCCTTGGTACGATTGATGAGAATACCATTGTAACTCAGCCAATGGACCTTTCTGGTGATGGCAATACCATTATTGGCGTCGCTCTTTCATCCGCCGGCAGACAAGAGGCTTTTCGCTGGACTGAAGAAACTGGAATGAAAGGGTTAGGTTTCATTGATCCCAATGCATCTACCCTTCTGAGCATTCCCTATAGAATTAGTCTTGACGGTACTGTTATCGTTGGCGCCGGTACAACAACTGAATCACTCGTATATGGTCAAACAGAAGCATTCCGCTGGACTGAAAAAACCGGAATGCAAAGCATCAGAGGTATTCTGGCAGAAAATGGCGTCACCATTGTTGATACCAATTTTCTTGTCATCGCCAATCTGCTTTCTGATGACGGGCAGATAATGGCTGGTTACGGTTTTGACCCTACAACCGGTGTTTTCAGTTCATGGATTGCTCGTATTCCAAATGAATCTATCGATACAACAGATCCAACTCCACCAGTTGGCCCAACTGAACCCGGAGTGACCCCACCGACAGTACTGCCACCACAACCCCCATCTGTTGGTTTTATTACGGATCAGGAGGTTGGTGTATCCGTTCAGGATACGGCAGCAAAGGTGTTACAGGTTCAGAACCTGCCATCAGCAGCACTTTCTGACCTACGTTTTGCTGCAACTAAGCAATGTGCACCATGGGAAAATAAAGACACACGTTTTTGTGCCTTTATTACCGGATCCGGTGCCTTCTGGAGCAGTAATGGAGACTATGGGAAGGGCAACCTCATCAGTGGTTCTGCTGGTATCTCCATGAACCTGCTGCCGGGATTCTCTATTGGCACAGCCTTTACAGCCGGAGCCGGTGATTATGATCTGCGCCTTGGTGGCAAAAACAAGATATCCTCCTATGGCGTCTCACTCTTCGCAACCTATGCTCCCTCACGGGAAGGGTTGCAGCTTCTCGGGGCTGTCACAACAAGCTGGCATGATATCGATATCAGCCGCAGTTATATGAATGGTTCGCGGGCTAGCGTCCTTTCAAAAGACTCTACAGATGGACAGTCATGGGGCGCCTTAGGTCGGGTTGGCTGGAGCTTTGCCATGCTCGACAAGACATGGCTGACACCTTACGCCGAGATTGAATGGACACGTTCAAAGGTTGGTGGTTATCAGGAAGAAGGTGGTCCCTTCCCGATCGCTTTCAAAAACCAGACAGCCCGTGAACTGATCAGCCGACTGGGTCTGGAGGTTCGTCACCAGTTCTCGGACAGCTTTGAGATGTTTGCCCGCGCAGCCTGGGCCCATCGCCTCTCCGGTCATGCTGATATTCTCAAAGGTATTATGATTGATACCTATGATGTCTCATCAGGCAATATTCGTTTATCGAAAAAAGACTGGGCTGAACTTGCGGTTGGTGCTTCATGGAATGTCACACCAGATACCCGCGTCAGTGGCTCTGTCTCGACAATAATCGGCAAGAGCAATCAACCTGATGCAACCGTACGCATCGGTTCCTCAACACGCTTCTAAGATTAAAGGGCCCCTCGGGGCCCTTTTTTATCTCACATATAACCTGAAGTTAAAGGCCTTTACTGACCATCAGCCATCTGCTGTTGTTTACGTAGCAACATGCCGAAAAGATCACGTGGTTCATCGGGATCAGCCAGTAAATCCAGCTCTTCATACAAACCCGTTCCGGCAAGCTTATCTCGGATATAACGCAGAGCTGAAAAATCCTCGATCGCAAAGCCAACCGAGTCAAACAGCGTAATCTGCTCTGGTGATTTGCGCCCCTGAACCTGACCAGTCATTACCTGCCAGAGTTCCGTTACCGGGTGGCTCTCATCAAGCTGCTGTATCTCACCCTCGATACGGGTCTGCGGCGTATATTCGACAAAGATATCCGAGCGTAGCAGGATATCTTTGTGCAGTTCCGTCTTACCCGGACAATCACCACCAACAGCATTAATATGAACACCTGCCCCAACCATGTTGTCCGTCAGAATTGTGGCATATTGTTTATCAGCCGTAACAGTGGTGATAATATCCGCCCCCTCAACCGCCTCCTGTCCAGAAGCACACATCTTGATCTCAAGGCCTGTGCCAGCAAGATTATATCGACACTTCTGACTGGCAGCAGGGTCAATATCGTAAAGCTGCACAGTCTCAACACCCATCAGGGCGGAAAATGCAAGCGCCTGAAATTCAGCCTGCGCACCATTCCCAATAATTGCCATGGTTTTTGGATTTTCAGGTGCAAGGTATTTCGCAGCAACAGCCGACGTAGCGGCCGTTCTCAAAGCAGTCAGAAGCGTCATCTCCGTCAGCAGCATTGGATAGCCTGACCCAACATCCGCCAGCACACCAAAGGCTGTCACAGTCTGGAGCCCAGAGCGCATATTCTTGGGGTGACCATTGACGTATTTGAAACCATACAGCGTACCATCACTGGTCGGCATAAGTTCAATGACGCCGTCATGACTATGAGATGCGACACGCGGCGTTTTATCAAACAATTCCCATCGCTGAAAATCTTCTTCAATATAAGAAGCCATTTCGGTCAGAGCACGTTCAACACCAATCTGCAGAACAAGCTGCATCATATGATCGACGCTCACAAAGGGAACGATATTCAATTTGGCAGCAGTCACATTAGTCTCCGAAGTGCTCACCAATCTCATATATGATCTTTTATGGCATTTTATTCCAAGGGGCCAGTGCCATCAGTCTTGCCAAGCCGCAAAACCCTGTTGCTCCTGCAAATGTCAGTCCAAGACCAAAAAAGCCCGTACCCAGAATGAAATACGGACTGACAAACCATGCCAGCAGAGAGAACAGGAGCAGACCTATCCCGATCGTCAGCTGAACCTGACGGTCAAGCGGAAGGACCTTACGACCATTCCCGATAACAGGGCCACCAATTTGCAGCCAGCCGCCAATGCCATCGGCAAGACTATAGAAAACAGCATCCGGCATCTGCTTCTGCAAACTGGAGCAGGCCGCCATTGATCGCGCCCCACCCTTACACTGCAGTACCAGCTTTCGCCCGTCTGTTTCAGGCAGACTGGTCATGGAGACCTGAGAGAGCGGCAGGGAAACAGCTTCTGGAATATGTTGCGTGGCATATTCAACAGGTTCACGTACATCAACAAGGACAGCTTCATTATTCGCCAACCAGCCTTGAAGTGTTTTTGCATCAACGGTTAAAATAGACATTGTGACAATCCATTAGTAATTTCTAAATTATTAGCGGCAGTAAATCAGATATAATGTAGAGAGAATGGCATTTACTTCCATACTTGCCAGTGCGTAATAGACCATCTGCCCACGTTTCTCGTCTTTGATAATGCCAGATGCTTTGAGTTTTGACAGATGCTGAGAAACAGCAGATTGTGAAAGGTTTGTTATATTAACAAGTTCACCAACGGATTTCTCTCCACCGACCAGCGTACACAAAATCTCAAGCCGCTTGGCGTTTGCCAGAAGCTTGAGTAAATCGGCCGCCTGTGTGGCATTACGCACCATCACATCAGGTGGAAGTATTTCATGGGTTGTGTTCATGAGGTTTTTATATTAGATATTTCTAATATATTCAACTGTCTTTATGGAGGAATTTATGGCTAAGGATTATTTAGAAATCACCAAGAACATCTCAGCAAATATGAAAACCTTACGCGCTGACATTCCAGAGACAATACAGGGTTTTTCTGCAATGGCCCAGGCAGCTACAAAAGATGGCGTGCTTGATAAGAAAACCAAAGAGTATATCGCACTGGCCCTTGGCGTCGCCGGACATTGTGACGGCTGCATTGGCTTTCACGCCAAAGCACTGGTTGAGCTTGGTGCAACAAAAGCTGAAGTTGAAGAGGTTCTCGGAATGACCGTTTATATGGGTGGTGGACCATCCCTCATGTATGCTGCTGATGCCATTTCCGCTTTCGAGCAGTTCCAGCAGGCCAAGAAAGACTGATCACCTTTAAGCCAAAGCCAGCCCGTCTCCGTTACCTGAGCTAAGCCAGAAATCAATGAACCGGTTGATCCAGCGATCAACTTCCGGGTCATAACGGAGGCGGCTTTCAAGCTGCGTATTCCGATCCTGCGCACCAGGCAGCGTGAGCTTCTCAGCGGCTTTTATCGTCCATAGTTTCATCATATCCTGAGTCACTTCAGGGTGAAACTGAATGGCATAGGCATTCTGACCATAGCGAAAAGCCTGATTGGGGAAATACTCGCCACTCACCAGCTTTTCAGCGCCAGCCGGGCATTCAAATCCTTCACTGTGCCAGTGATAGACATGGCTCGGCCATGGTGCCCCAACCTTCTGCGCAAAGTTTGAACCCATATCTGTCGGCGTAATCTGGTAATAGCCGATCTCATTCAGTCCCTGTGTATGATGTCGGACTGTTGAACCAAGGTTGCGCGCCAGCATCTGGGCACCGAGGCAGATACCAAGAAAAGGTTTGTTTTCCCGCAGTGGTACGGAGATCCAGTCTATCTCCTGCCGAATAAAATCTTCATTATCGTTGGCACTCATGGGCCCACCGAAAATGATAGCACCCGTATGATTGACCAGTGTTTCCGGCAGCATATCGCCAAATCGCGGGCGCCTGATATCAAGCGCATAACCTCTTTGGACAAGGATATCACCAATACGTCCCGCCGTTGATGCCTCCTGATGAAGAACAATCAATACGGGTTTTTTATCAGATTCACTATTTGCGGTTATGTCGGCCATCGTTCAAATAAAATATATCTACGGCTTATATAAAGCGTATTCCAGAAAAATAAAACAATTGTCACTGATAAGAGAGCCCCTCAATCACGCAGCTCATTCTTACCGGATGACTTGACAGCTTGGCTGTCTCTGCTCCAACTGTAGCACTGAGCGAAGCACCCTTACTCAAACAAGAAGGCAAATGTATGAGCAGCGTTGGTAATGACAATTCTCTCGCCGGTATCCGTGCCATTATTGTTGAGGATGAAGGAGCAATCGCATTACTGATTGAAGATATGCTCTTTGATTTTGGCTGCGAAGTATGCGGAACAGCTGCGCGCATTTCCAAAGCCATTACACTGCTTGCGGAAACAGAGATTGATGTTGCCATACTTGATCTCAACATTGCCGGTGAGCCCGTCTACCCGCTGGTTGATGAACTCAAACGCCGAAACATCCCGTATCTTATTTCAACAGGTTATGGCAAAGCCGGGCTTGAGCCTGCCTATCAGGATAGCCCTGTACTACCGAAACCATTCACACAGAAAGATCTGGAAGTTCTTCTGAAAAGTATATTGGCGACACCAGCCCCATAAGGGGAATTACTGCTTCTTTGCAATAAGCGGAAAAGCAGCAACGACGGCCAGGCCCAAAGATATCAGCGTATTCCAGCCAGCCAACGAAATACCGAACAGACGCCAGCCCGCATCGGCACAGCTGACAACAACTGTTTGCTGCATCTGCGCCAGCAGATCACCACCATTATCCAGAGACATCCCTTGTGGCGTCGTGCAGCTACTTGGGCCCGCCCAGAACTTCCATTCAACCCCGGCATGATATGCTGCAAGGCCCGCATTAAACAGAAATACCAGCACAAGAATACCGAGAGCCAGTCGAATAGTCATACTACGGTTGGGCAGAAGCGTTCCCAGAAGCGCAACTGGCATGGCAATATAATAGGCTATCCGCTGCGTATAGCAGAGTTCACAGGGGGCAATCCCAAAGCCATACTGGAAAATAAATGCGCCAGCGATAACACAAATCGCGCTAATGAGAACAAAAAGAGCCGTTCTGCGTGGTGTCAGTTCCTGTTGTAATTGCATTAGCAAACTCATCCTTTTGGTATCCTTACTCATCAAAGCAGATAGCGGAAGACAACAAAGCCGCCAATCAGCACAACGATGAAGATAATACCAACTATATTAATATGGCGGTCCAGAATGTGCTGAATCTCAGGTCCGAATTTCTTGACCAGAGCCACAACCAGAAAGAAGCGCGCACCCCGTGTTAAAGCAGATAGGATAACAAACCAGAATAGAGGGTAATTGGCGAAACCAGACGTAATCGTAATCAGCTTAAACGGGATTGGGGTGAACCCCTTGATCAAAATGGCATAAGCCCCGTATTCCCCGTAAGTATCCCGGAAGACTGCAGCCTGTTCTGTCAGCCCATACAGATTAAACAGCCAGACACCTATGGTATCATAAAGAACAGCACCGATAAAATAACCGACAATGCCTCCAAGAACAGATGCAACCGTACAGATGAAGGCATAAAACCATGCCCGCTCAGGCTTTGCCAGAACCATAGGCACCAGCATCACATCAGGAGGAATAGGAAAGAAGGAGCTTTCAGCAAAGGATACCGCCGATAATGCCCAAGGCGCAGACGGGCGGGCAGCAAGTGATAGAATCCAGTTATAAAGACTTCGGAACATGACCCTCAGCTGACCTTATCTAAACGATCCCATTGGAGATGGGGCAAAACATAACAATGCAGTACATGACGAATTATGGCTTTTATGCATCCTCTCGATAAGGAAATCGTTAATTGCCAGATTTTTTCTGCCTATTCTTGTAAAAAGCAGAATTAAATATTTTTGTAAGCAAAAATCTGCGCCTCAAACATCATTCAAGATTGACCTGAAGCAATCGGGCATGATAGGCGATTGTCACACAGGTAAGCCCCTGTGGCGGAATTGGTAGACGCGCTCGACTCAAAATCGAGTTCCGCAAGGAGTGCTGGTTCGATTCCGGCCAGGGGCACCAATATAAAGATTGGCCTGAAGTAATATTTTCTCCAAAACTAAATCCTAGTATTCTAACGCCAATAGAAATGCCTATGATTGAGAAAATGTCTTTAAAATTTCAGGTAATGGGTAGCTCACAAAAACCATACAATATAACAGTAGAGGGTTCCGGAGAAAATTTACGCGCTTTTTGCTCATGCCCTGCGGGCCGAAAAGGCGGTATGTTTTGTAAGCATATTGCAGCAATTCTCGTCGGAGATATTACAAATTTAGTAGAACCCTCAGATAGCGTCAGAGAATTACAAGATATTGCTCAAGGCTCCCCACTTATTGATAGAGCTATAAAACATAAACCCTCCAATAAAAAGCCTGAACTCCCTTCATTACCAAACGGAATACAATCTTTAGCTACACTAGCAAATTATATATCCTCATTATGTGATGAAAGCATATATCACATTAACTATTCTGATCAGCTGCCAGAAACTGAAATTTTGAGTATTCATAAGCGCCGAAAAAATGGAATACCTCTAAAATCATCAATTTTAGAATTGTCTTATGAGTTGAATACTTATGATACCTATTTTGCAGATGACGGCGATTTAATACAAGTGAATCATCGTCCGCGTGTTAGACCTTGGACACTACGTTCGACGCCAAAAACAAGTTCATGGAGTTCTTTTGAGAAGGCTGGAGTTACTCTTCTTGAAGTGCTTGAGACTGAGTTTGCAAATTAGAATTAGACACGATAGAGCCTAATTTCATAAAATATAAAACACATAAACATCCCTGTTTTATTAAAAACAGGGATGTTTATCTTCAAAAACCGCAAGTTACCAGACGTATTTTACGCCCAGTCTTCCGGCAATGCTGTGACCCTTGCCGCTATCCAGTGAGGCGTTGTAGGTCGCGGATGCGAACAGACGCATGTTGGTGCTGACCTGACCGGAGACACCCACATCAACCGAGCCCCAGGTTCCACCAAGATCACT
>NZ_JBBYXI010000006.1:0-24191 GCF_039655745.1 Hohaiivirga grylli
CCCCCCCCAAAATTGTTGGAAATATTATCTTTTTTCATGCTGCCCACTTATTGTCATCATTGATATTTTTAATGTACGAATCAGTATATTTTTTACATTTATAATTAATTTTTCGTAAAAGCAATTCATCCGCAAAATAAATGAATTCTTACCCAGATCTAAATATTATTACCAATTATACTTCACCCCCAACCTAATCTCAGTGATATTATTTGGAGCATCACTCTTCTCATGAGGCCACCCGTTCAGACGAACAACGGTACGCTCTTCATCAAGGCTCCATTTAAATAACCACAAAGCAAATCCATATAAGTCGTATATGAACAGTTAGAGCTCCTGTGGATAAGCAAATAGATTACGTACATTCACACATACGGAAAGCCCCCGGAGTTTTTGCTCCGGAGGCTGATTGTTATTGCTGGTGTATTGCGGTTACCAGGTGTACTTGAGGCCCACCTGTCCGGTGACGGCATTGTAGTGCTTGCCACCAAACTGTGTTCCGATGTCACCCCAAACCTGAAGGTTCTTCGTGATCTCACCGGAGATGCCGAGTTTGACCTCGCCGAATGAACGCGGTGCGCCAGATGGGACAAGATCGTTGTTCATGTACAGCTTGCCTGCATTCTGGTTGTACCAGTAGTTCGCTTCCAGATATGGACGAAGCTTCGCGCCGTTCTCAAGAAGGAACTCGCCGTAAAGACGGGCGCCCGCTCTGGCCAGAAGACCGGAACCGTTCCTGTAGCGAACCTGTGTGCCACTCGTTTCCGTCAGGCTGCCGGAGTGGTAGCTGACGTACGCAAGCTGAACCTGAGGCTCAAGATAGATCTTCGCTGTCTCGCTGCTGTGCAGCAGGAAGCTGTAACCCGTCTCAAGTGAGATCGTCGCGGCCTGAGAGTCATACTTCTCCTTCGGCAGGCCATAACCGCTGATCTCATGATTGAACCAGCTGTACTGACCCCACACATCAACATACGCTCCCGGCTGACCACGGTCATTCTGATACCATGTGCCATAAGCACCGATTGAATAACCCTTCGTCTTGCCCGTCGTCTTCGCATTGTTGATCTGACGGCTCTTGCCATCAATGTCAGATGTACCCCAGCCGCCCATGATACCGGCATAGAATGTGCCAAGATCAGGAGATTCATACTTGAACAGATCAACACCAACCTGCGCCGTGAACGTATCCGCAGAAGTCGAGATCGCGTTTGATCCCGCACGACCATGTTCGCGCTTCGCCGTCACACGCGCCCAGCCTGCATACTCACGGTTCGTGGTGCTCATGCCAGCATAACCATCACGATCATGCAGGGACATCATGAACATCGTACGTGCAACCTGATGACCAAGCTGATACGCACCGGCTTCCGGGCGGACATTACGGCCATTGCCACTGTTGCTGCCATCCTTGGACGCTTCAGATGTCAGATACCAGCTGTTGGCGTCACCTCCATTACCGCCCTGAACAAGGCTGTAATCATACGCACCAATCGCCAATGTATCCGTGGTCGAACGGTAACCCGATGACAGCTGGTCAAGCTTGAACGAAGTCGAGGTTGTTGTTGCACCATTCTGCGCATTAACAACTCGGATACCCTGGTTCGTCAGGGCACCCTCCCCGCCCTTGTTGGTAATCACAAGGCTCGTCGAACCTGTCGTGGCACCACCATTCAGGATCAGGCTGTCCGTCTTCGAGTCATCTCCGCCAAAAACAGTGTTCAGATAAACACGACCACCAAGACCTGTCAGGCCACCCTTGATCGTCAGTGTATTACCGATCTGCGAACCGGCAAGCACAATGTTACCAGCGTTTGAGAGGGCGCCAACCGTCAGGTTCGATGTCTGGCTGCTGTCGCCGTAACCCGTCGCATTCGGAAGCGCGTTATATGCAAGGATGTTACCCGCATTCAGAACCTGACCTTCAACCGTACCCGTACCGGATAATGTTCCGCCACTCTCAACACGCACATCACCCTTGATCAGGGCTGCTGGGCTGGTTGTCTCGCCAACAACCAGTGTTCCCGATGTGATCTGGGTCAGACCTGTGAAGTTCGACAGAGCCTGATCAACACTCAGGATACCCGAGCCATCCTTCACAACAAGACCGGAACCTGTCACCTCATTGGTCAGCGACCAGATACCATCCGCGATGAAGTGGAACTGGCCATCAACCTGGATTTTTGCCGTGCCGATGTTCTTTTGTTCAGACACACGCAGAACAGAGTTTGCACCGGCAACAAGCTGACCTTCAAACTGGCTGTTGTCTCCACTCAGGCGAACATCAGAACCATCTTCAGATGTGATTGTTCCCTTGCCCTTGATCGAGACCGCAGCTGTACCATTCGCAATATCCGTCCAAGCTGCATTGTAACCTGACAGATCGGCAAACGTCAGTTTGTCGTCTTCCGTTGCAAGTTCAATCGAAGCGGCATTGTCAAATGCATCTGCCGTGTTCAGACGAAGTTCCGAACCACCTGTGACCTGAAGCTCACCCGTGTAGTTCGCCTGCGCGCCATTCACATGGACGATGGATGGATCAATGATGAACGTACCGGCGCCATACAGTGTATTGGCATCCAGACCACCGCCATCCGTATCACCCGCAGCTCGCTGGGCATCTGCAATGGTTAAGGTTGAGCCTGCTGTAATATCAAGCTTGCCACCTGCCACTGTGTGAACGGCACCAACCGTCTGCGAGAACCCGTTCATGTCGAGGGTTGTGCCAGAGGCAATCTGAACATCAGAGGTTAGCCCGAGGACATTGTCATTGCCCATCTGCAGCGTGCCACTCTGAACAGAGGTTGTGCCCTCGTAGTCGTTCGTCGCATTCGACAGGGACACTGTTCCCGTACCGGCACCTGCTGCATTGATGGCAAGGTTACCCGTACCTGTCAGCTTCGCAGACAGATCAGTGGCATTACCTGTTGCACCGGTATCAGGGGTCAGCGTCAGTGTCTGACCGGACTGCAGGTCAAGCTGCTTCAGGCCATAGCCAAGATAGACACCATCTCCGTCTGTACCTGAGAAGATGTAATCATAGGTTGCTTCGGCAACTGTCTGACCACCTTCAAGGATATCAACCGTATGACCGGTCATTGAGATGATGTTGCCGGCAAGATCGGTCAGGGTCAGACCACCTGCCCCTGTCACTGTACCGCTCACGTCAACAAGCTTAACCTGCGCATCATCATCCTGGGACAGCAGATTAACCTGTGGAGGTGTGGTTGGCACAACAAGACCTGCTGTTGCCGGATCAACCGCGATTGAACCACCATTGGCTGAGACTGTCACGTTACCTGTCGAGACAAGATCAGATGATGTGGCATCTGCCGGAACCGTCAGATTGGCGTACTTAAGGGTACCACCATCAAACGCCAGATTGCCGATCGCCTGAGATCCTGCACCAACCGTGGTGATGTTATTTGCACCAAGGCTCAGGGTTGCATTGGTCAGAGACGCCGTGTTCACACCTGACAGATCAAACGTGTTGTTCGACAGCGCAAGTGTACCTGTGAAGGCGGAACCAACATTCGATGTGAAGTTGAACGCACCACCATTGTTCGAGGCATTCAGAAGACCTGCACCACTCAGCTCATTCGAGAATGTGAAGGCGCCATTGGTTGTGGCATCAAGTGTTCCTGCAAGCGCAACCTTACCGGAACCGAGATTGTCCAGACTGTTGGTCGCGGCTGCATCAACAGCGGCCTTGCCTGTGATTGTCCAGTCACCGGTATAGGAGGAGTTCGCACCTGTGATGGTTGCAACATTGGCACCAGAGACCGTTGTTCCACCACTACCCAGAAGGGCATTGTCGAACGTCTGGTCTGCGGCGAACGTCAGTTCAAGCGAACCTGTTCCGACCGTCACGTTACCAGAGCCAACACCATCAGCATCAGTCAGCGTCAGCGAACCTGCCGTGATATCGGTTGTCCCTGTCCGGGCATTGGCCTGTGCAATGGTCAGGTTACCAGAACCCGACTTCGTGAACGAGCCTGCGCCCGTGAAGTCGTTAGCCAATGTCCAGTCGGTTGACGTATTGATGGTGAAGCTACCTGCATTGGCGATCTCGGCGGAACCGAGGTTACCTTGCGTCGAGGCTGTCAGCGTGGAGGCTGCATCAACAATCCAGTTACCGGACAGTGTGTTGTTACCTGTTAGGGTTACAGCTGAACCCGAAGCGAATGTAACATCACCGGCACCGGCGACATTCTTTGCGAATGTGCCTGTCGCATTGTCGATGATCAGGTCACCGGCAACTGTTACTGTACCGCTGTTACCGATACCGGCAACATTGTCGAGTTCAACGGTTGCACCAGAGGCAATGTTTACACCGGCAGTCAGGCCTGTGTTGGCACCAGCGACGTCAAGTGTTCCACCGGCAATGGCGAGTGTGCCTGCACCGGTCAGGGAACCGGCGGACGTGCCGCCATTGTTGATGGTCAGCGAGCCATTGTTCAGGTTCAGTGTTGAACCGGTTGCACCCGTGAAGGCACCGTTCACAACCTGCGTGTAACCATTGACGTTGGTCGTTGCACCGGATGCAATGCTCAGGGCTGTCGTATTGCCAAGCGCATTATCTGAACCAAGCTGCAATGTCCCGGAGGTTACTGTTGTTGTACCCGTGTAGCTGTTACCGGAGTTGGTCAGAGACACCAGCTTGCCAGAACCTGCGGCAATCTCAAGGTTACCCGAACCAGTCACCGTTGCTGACAGATCGGTCGCAAGACCGGTTGCACCGGCATCTGGCGTTAAGGTCAGAACCTGACCAGACAGAAGCTCAACCGTCTTCAAAGAGTAAGCAACGTAGAGACCATCATTACCTGTACCCGTGTTCAGACGGTAACCGTAAGTGCCCTTGGCGGCTGTTGCCGTGTTGGCGGCATTGGCAATATTGATCTCTTGGTCTGCAGACAGGAGATCATGCCCGTTCGCATCAACAAGACCGATGTTACCACCCGCACCCACAACTGTTGTTGCCGAGGCAAGCTTCGTCAGCGCACCCGTATCATCCTGAGCCAGGAGGTTCGTGGTTGTGGCAGAACCAATCGATGGCATACCCGGTGTCCCCGGAAGCTTGATCGAGACCGTACCCGAACCGTTCACATCCAGTGTACCGGCTGTGACGATACCATTCGCCTGAAGCTGGGATGGGACGGTCGCGTCAAACACAACCTTACCACCATTGAAGGTCAATGCGCCAATTGCCTGATTACCTGCGCCAACCGTGATGGTTGAGCCAGAATCCGCACGAAGGGTTGCATTGGCCAGTGTTGTCGTATTGACACCTGACAGATCATAGCTGCCTGTGCCCATGGCGAGTGTACCCGTGAAGGCAGAACCGGCTCCCGACGAGAAGGCAAACGCATCACTGGCGGAACCCATCTGCGCATTCAGCGTACCGTTACCGGTCAGCTTGTTCGCAAATGTGAAGCCTGCTGATGGCGTCAGGCTCATCTGGCTGGAGGCACCATTGAGCGCAACTTCAGCGGTGCCGAGGTTGGCTTCCGTGGTTGCAATCGCAGAACCTGTCACATTCCACAGCCCGGAGAAGGTGTTCGTACCCGCAAGGGTCACATCAGAGCCTGTGACTGCAACAGTACCCACACCACCGATCACATTGGCAAAGCTTGCTGTATTGAACGCAAGCTCCATAACAGCGCCGGAGGCGACTGTGACAGCACCACTTGAGACCGCACCTGCATTGGTCAGCTTCAGGCTACCGGCATCAACGGATGTTGTACCGGTATAGCTCGATGTGCCTGACAGGGTCAGTTCACCCGAACCAATCTTTGTGAAGTTGCCGGAACCGGAGATCGAACCATCAAAGCTGCTGGCTGCCGTGTTGTTCGCCGTCAGGTTAGCTGACGCAATAACCGAACCCGCACCCTGAAGGTTGTTCACCTGATTGGCAAAACCGTTCAGGTCAAGTGTACCACCAGACTGGACAACCATGTTGCCGGTGTTCTTGAAGACATCCGCAACACCGGCCTTCGCTGTGCCGGAAGAGACGATTGTTGAACCGCTATAGTTGTTCGCGGCATTCGAGATCGTGATGGCACTGTTTGAGGCAATCTCAAGGTTACCCGAACCGGTCACCTTCGCCTTCAGCTCGGCGGCTGTTCCGGTGGCACCTGTGCCTTCGGTCAGGCTCAGTGTCTTCCCGGCCAGAAGCGCAAGCTCAGTCAGCTGGTAGGCGGCATAGAGACCTGCCCCACCCGTACCTGTTGAAGCAAGGCTGTGGCTGTAGGTGGCATTGGCAACCGTCGTGCCATTCTGCGTAATACCCTGAACACTTGTGGCGCCCAGTGCATTGCCGTTACGGTCAACCATCGTGATGTTCGAGACATTGCCTGTCACGCTCGTGGCAGACACAAGCTGGTTCGTCGCACCATCATCGGCAACAAGAATGCTTGAGCTTGAGCTCATCGCACTCAGGTCAAGCTTCACCTGACCAGAGGTCAGATCAAGATTACCCGTGGTTACATGCTCATTAAATCCACCTGTCGTCGCATTCAGCGTCGTATTGATCAGACCACCGTTCATGCTCAGGTTACCAACTGACTGGCTGCCCGTAATATTGGTAATCGAATTGGCATTCAGCTGAAGCGTCGCACCCGCAAGCGTGCTCGACGCATTCGCATCAAGCTTGAAGCCGCCTGTGCCCATCTCCATTGTGCCGGTGAAGCCGTTCGCAGCAGATGCCGCAAACCAGAACTCATTACCCGTATGGGCGAGTTCAACTGCAAGCGTACCTGTACCCGACAGCTTGTTCGAGAACTGTGCACTGCCCGGGTCCATGGCAAGGGTCATCAGACCATTGCCAGCCAGCACGACTTCCGCACTGCCAAGCTGGTTGTTCGGAGCGGAGACAATTGCTGATGCACCATTCGCAACGGTCAGAACACCTGAGTGGCTCGAGGTTCCGCCAAGGCGGACATTCGTACCTGTAATGTTGATTGCACCATCACCCGAGCGAATATTATCAAGCGTGCCATTCGAGAACGACAGTTCAAGCTCAGAGCCTGTCAGAACCGTGATCAGGCCTGTCCCGGCCCCATCCTCATGGGCAAGGTTAACCGTACCGGCCGTAATCAGCGTTCCGCCTGTATAGGTGGAAGCCGCATCAAGGGTCAGAGTGCCTGTCCCGATCTTGTTCAGGACACCCGCACCGGAGATCACACCGGACAGGGTCAGATCATTGGCGCCCGTATCAACTTTTGCCGTACCAGACGACAGGGTGATCGCATTCCCGACATCAAGACCATCGGCGTTTGCAACCAGTGTTGTTGCTGCCGCAAGTGAGACGGAGCCTGTACCAAAACCATTATCAGTCCCGATACCGACACTGCCAAAGGCAACGTTCACGTCACCGCTGTAACCGGAGCCATCGCCATTAAAGTTGAGCGTTCCAGAACCGGACTTGGTGATATCATTAGAGCCGGTCAGAGCAAGGTTCTCGCCAAAGCTCAGCGAGCCGCCCATCTCCGCAACATTGATTGTTGTATCAGCCGCGATATTGCCTGTCGCACCCAGTGACCCTTCAAAGGTCAGACCGTTCGTGCCAGAAACCGTGAAGTCGCCACCGACAACAACAGAGTTGTGCAGCGTCTGGTCACTATTGGTTGCAACCAGCGTTCCACCGTTGATGGTCAGCTTGCCAATACCGGCTGGGCCTTCGACAACACTCCCCACACCATCCAGAGAGCTTGAGGCGCCAAACTCAACCGTACCTGCATTGATGATCAGACCCGCCGTAAAGGTTGAGCCACCTGAGTTCAGCGCAACAGTTCCGATATCATTCTTGGTAACACTCTTGCCACCACCAGAGATCGCACCATTAAGCGACAGCTTGCCACTTCCCGACGTCTCAATGACAAGGTTCTGCTTCAGATCAATAATAGAGCCAATGGTTGGATAGGAATTACCTTTCAGTGTCAGACGGGTGTCCAGTGTCGGATCATCCATATCAAGGGTAATCTTTGTATTCGCCGCTTCTCCAATCGTATAGTGCTGGCCCTGATTGGTCTCGAACTCAATCGCACCGACAGTCACGCCGGAACCAACAGAGATCGTCCGGCCATTCAGACCGCTGTCCTTGTTATCGAGGAACTTCGCACCGTCTCCCTTGGTTGGCGTACCTATGCCTTCCCAGTTCGCACCTGTCCACAGGGCGGAGTTCGAATGGTTATCCCAGATGAACGCCACACCAAGCGGCACAAGTTCAAACTGATTGTTTGAGTTTTTAATCACCTTTGCACCGGTCATATAGGAACCGCCAAAGGAAATATTGTTGTACTTCTGGCCTTCTCTTCCATCCGTCACGATAAACTGAGAGTTCTGAGCACCCAATACTGGATTACCCTTCCAGTTATCAAGGTTCAGCGTGTAGCTGCTGTCACTCAGGTAATAACCCGTGCTGTCAAGCTGCAGGCTGCCAACCGTCAGAATACCCTTTTGGGCAGAGCCAAAATCGATAGTCGAGCTGTTGGTCAGGCTCAGCTGGGCACCCACTCCAAACGTCTGGCTGGTATCATTCAGCGCAAGCGTACCACCGTTCAGGTTGAGACCACCGACACCGGAAACCAGATTGGAACCGGAGAAGCCCAGCGTACCGGAACTGATCACCAGATTGGAGGTGTTCAGATTGACACCGATGCTGGTGTTTGTCCCCGCACCTTCCTTGAAGATCGAACCGGAAGCCGTGATCGAACCGGTCAGGGCATCGCCTGAGAAGGATGAGTTGCTGTCGAATACCGTCCGGATGTTCGAACCACCAGTGATATTAAGTATGCCAGCTCCATTGAAGGTCATACCGTTGCCAGACAGGGTTACCGTTGAACCATCAACGGTCGCGATCCGGATGGTACCTTCGTTCTCAATGGTATGTGCACCCGAACCCAGATAGTTCTCGCCGGCCACAACACGACCTGTGGTCACATCACCTGTGGCTGTTGCAAGAACAGTTCCTTTAGATACCTCAATACCATCACTGATCTGGTTGTCGCCATTCTTCAGCTCAAGAGTACCTGTATTGATCTTCGTGATACCACCGGCAGAAGCTCCATCAATAAACTGCGACTCAAATGAGGCTGTAGTGCCGGGATAGACATTCAGTCTCCAGTCAGTCTTACCATTCCTTAACGTAATGGTCGGTGTATCGAAAATCAGTGTTTTGGCATCTCCCCCACCCGTAACAGCTGTATTCAATCCATTTAGGATAATTACATTTGAAAGCCTGCGTGAGGTACTACCGTCATCACTATAAGCTGCAATGGTTGCACCATTGTTTAATGTAACGCTACCTGTCCCAAGAGCACCACTGATAACTGTCGCCCCAGTTGTGACAGTGTCTACGCCAATCTGAGTTATACCCTCCGATAGTATGGTTCCGCCAGAATAGGTATTGGCACCTTCAAACCTTATCGTTCCCCTACTACTCCAGGATGAAGCGACCCCTTTTACAATCCCCCCAGTTCCGGAAAGAATATGGTTTTTACCGAAGATTGTGAGATAATCTGGGCTTGAGCTACCAAGCCCAACCATACCTGTTAAGGTAGATGTCCCATTGTAATCAAATTTCAGATATCCATCGAGATACAGCCCCGGAGCAGACAAATTGAGCTGGTTACCCAATACAAGTGGATTAGTGGCCGATCCTGTCGTTCCAAAAAGTGTTTGTCGGTTTGCTGACGTTATTCCCACCAACGCTGCATTCGAAAAGACACCAGTCCCTAAAGCATTATCCTGAGATATATGAATCCGGCCTTGTGTTAAGATAACACCACCGGAAAATGTATTCCCAACACCATTAAGTGCAAGATCACCGTTACCAACCTTGTTTATGCCACCAGAGCCTGTCAGTTGACCATCAAAGGCCAATGTCAGTTTTTGAGTAGATGCAGAGGCATTGGCACTGTTACCATAGGTATCAATAGCAAGCATTCCGGACGCTAAGCTACCCGCCCCACTAAAAGTTAAAGTTCTTGTCGTTCCAATATCATTGTTATCGGTTACACCATAAACCGTATCTTTTTGAAGCAGTAGAGCCCCGGCTAAAGAGAAGTCACTTGTTACCGTGTGACTACCACCCGTGCTTTCAAGTGCATACGTCTTGGCACTGCCATCACCAATCGTCAGTTTGCCAGAACCAAACAGGGAGCCATCAGCATTAATCTGAATGATCGATGCATCCTGCCACAAGAAGCCCCCCGCATATGAGCTCGCTGAACCACCAGACAGCTTCAGGGTGCCAGTACCTGTCTTGGTAAACCCGCCTGTGCCATGAACATCACCAGACCACTCAAGAAGGCCTGCTAGAACATTGGCTGATGTATTCAACTCAACATTAGCATTCAGGTTCACATCAGTCTTGATGGTTGTCGTATTAATACCCGCATGACGGATACGTGCATCTGTCCCATCAAGGGTTAAGCTACCTGCGCCACCGAGTATCAGGGTCTGACCAGAACTGGACTCAATGTTCAGACGACCAACCGTAAAGGCCCCATCAATATCAATAGTCTTGCCATTAAGATTGCTATCCGCATCACGGATCGTCGCACTGGCCCCAGCAGCATTCGGAATAATAGAGTTCAGCCAGTTTCCCGCCGTACTCCATTTCATGTCCGGATCAGAACCACCACCCCATTCATTGGTCAGAGGAGCATTTGGCAGGAGATACCAAAGGCCATCATTACCCTGTGCAACTTTTGCACCTGCTTCATGATTGGTGAAGGCAACATTACTCAGCCATGTACCCGATGTGCCGGGATCTGCCTTAAAGCGAACATAAGTGGCGGCCTGTGTCGGATCATTGTTAGGCTCCCACTCCTGACCATTATTCTGGATCGTAAGGATTTTACCATCAATCCAGTTGCCAGCCTCAGTCTGCCGTTTAGCAAAAGTCATACCACCAGAACTGCCAAGCATAAGTGAGGAATCATTTCTCAAGAACAGGTTACCAAGATTATCTGCCTTGATACTATTGGCGACACTCAAACTGCCGCCAGTAAGCACAACGTTTGAAGCTGTCAGCTGACCATGCCGCCCAAGCTGTAGAACACCGCCTTCCAGATAAACACTATTATCCTGAGCAAAGCTGGTGATACCAGCATCAATCGTTGTTGTCCCAGAGCCTCTTTTATAGAAAGCAAATCCCGTTATAGCACCAGAGCCATAAATATTCGTTATGTTAGAAGGATTGGTTGTCGTATCAACGACAATTGTTGGCCTATTGGTAATAGATGTGCCACCAAAAGTTAAATCACCAGATACAAGCAGTTGCCCTTTAGTCGTTCCAGTTCCACCATCAAAGGTTCCTCCCGCAAGAGTAAACGCACCACCATTGAGATATTGAAAACTTCCGCCAGAAGAGCTGTATGTTAGTGTTGATGCAGTGAGTTGGCCCGCATGACCATTACTATCAGCCTTTATCCAACCACCATTTACAGTAACATCACTAGAGCCAAGATAGTTCTGTCCAGGCATAAGACTACCAATGGTCAACCCAGAATTTTGCGTTACATAGACAGCACCTCTTGTCGTCAGACCTCCGCTAAATGTGCTGTTCCCACTTTGTAATTCTATACCTCCACCGGTAGAGTTAATTGTTAACCCGCCAACGCCTGTAAGGTTAAAACCATCACTGAATGTCACACTAGAAAACTCACCAGGCTTGCTTATGTTACCGCCAATAGTAATTGTACGGTTTTGAGTAAGCTCAACATCTCCAGCATGAGTTAACCGAGCATTATTAACCTGAAAATCACCACCAATAATTATTTTATTATTTATTTCAATTTTATTGTCATTACCTTGGGCACCGATAATCCCACCAGCAATATGGACAGTACCACTCCCCAGATTATTATCGCTTTGAACATAAAGCGTACCAGAGTTTAAAAATATATCACCAGTATACCCTGCCATAAGAGTGGACAAACTATTTACAAATACATAACCAGATCCATTCATTATGATATTTTTTGAACCAATGACAGAACCTGCAATAGCAAACCCACCTGTTCCTTGAAAAACCAGATCAGAATTCAATTGAAGGGATATCGTCTGATTGAATGATACTGCTGGCCCCGCAGTATTTGTAAGTGTTGCGGCCGTCCCTGCATCCCCGCTATCAAAAATAATGGTCCCATCAGCTATGCTCATGCCAGGAGTTGCTGACGTGGACGAGTTCATGATCAAATGGCCAATCGTACGGGTTGCACCATTAAGTCGGACAGTCTGTTGTGATATATTGATAAGATTGCCGAACAGAACCGTAGCGCCGGAATGATCTGGAATATTATAGCCATCACCTCCAACCCAGTTGCCAGAAGTTCCCCATTGGTAATTACCGGCTAACCCGTTCCATTCACTAACCTGATTACCGATTGGCAGCAGCTCACCATTAACAACCTGTGCGCCCTTGCCATATCCTTGGAACCAGACATAAGGCAACAGATCACCCTCAGCAAAACCACTGACATTAACCCGATCGAACCCTGATACCAGGGTCCCATCCCAATCTTCGATACGAATGATATCCGGTGTACCTGTAATGGAGCCAAGGTTGAGTGTATTGTAACCAGATGGCGGCGTACCGAGATTGAATGTGGTTGAGCCTGCACCTGTCAGCTCACCAAAGACCTGATTGGTGCCATTGAGGTTGAGTACAGAGCTTGTACCTGCATTCTGAATAATACGGGTTGAGTTAGTAAACTGATCGTTTACCCCAAAGCCCAGCGTTCCGTTCCCCATAATCAGGTCTGAGGTGGCGATCGCAGCTGTTCCGAGATTGAGCGTCCCGCCCAGCACGGAAAGTGACTTGGTCTTGAATAATTTGACCGTGCTGTCGAATGTCGCGGTGCCCGTGTTCTGTTTCGTGAAATCCTCACGGATATCAACAACACCGGCAATATCTCCTGAATAGACGGTCTGAGCGAGTGTTGAATCAAGGATAAAATCAATACCGCTCTGGGCAATCAGGGAGTCAGCAAGGAACGTGAGATTGCGGCCAATGCTCATGGAAGCAGCGCCGTTGATATTCAGCACTGTATCGCCGAGTTCAACATCCCCATAGAGGTGCATCTCACCGCCATTGACTTCAATTTCACCACCAGTGAAACTGACGGTTCCGCGGCTGTCTACACTGCCGATGTACATATGGGCACCAGCATTAATTGTAACCTTGCCGACTCCACTGCCAGCAAGACCATCAAACTTTGTCGTCGATGCGGCTGAACCATTGATCTGGAGCTTGGTATTCGCAGCCAGTGTGATGTTACCGGTGCCGAGCATATTGTTGGCACCAGCGGCACCAATGGTCAGCGTATCAGTGAAGGCCCCTGTCTCGACAATTCCCTGCTGGATATCCAGATCACCAGAGAAGCTGTTACCCTTGCTGCTGAGTGTCAGAGTTCCATCACCCTGCTTGACGACACGGCCTGCCCCCGTGAGGCTGAAGTTTGAACCCAATACGAGTCCGGTACCGGCCCCAATATTGAAGTTCGTAGCGCCTGTAAGGGTTGTGCTCTGTGCCGTTGCCGGGTTGAGTGTCAGTGTCTTGCCACCAACAACATTGAAGCCGCTGTTCATCAGGACGGCATTGGTCAGCGTGAAGTTGCCCGCCGAGACATCGAATATCTGGTTGGAGCCATGGGTGAGATCAATAGCGCCCTTGCCAAGCGCAGAGTTATTGCCGATGGCAACCGTTCCACTCTGGAAGTCAAAGTTTCCAGTGAAGGTATTGGCACCATTCAGTGTGAGTGTCTCACTTCCGGTTTTTGAAACGGAAGAAGCATTGCTGATAACGCCATTAATGATTGTACCACCACTCCCGGCAGCATCGGTGAATGTCAGGGTATTGCCACCGATATCCATAGCCCCATTAATGGTCAGTTTCCCGCCAAAAGCACTGGCGCTTTGAACGGTGAGATTGGATGCAGACGCAATGTCGGATGCAATGGTCAGGGCACGATTACCAGACAGGCTGATGAGTGAAACCGAAGCACCATTATTGAAGTCCAGCTTTCCACCAGCGATGACCAGCGATCTGGCGTTATCATCATCCATGTACTTCCCGACATACAGGGAGCCGAGCGTATTTGACCCTGTCAGGGTAATCGTCTTGTTGTTGTAGTCAGCATCAAGGAACTGAACAATCTCACCAATACCATTAGGAGCTACCCCTGTTGACCAGTTCGTCCCTGTTGACCAATTCGTGTCGCTTGCCCCGCCCCAGGTATGTGTCGCAGCACCAGCGCCGACTGCCAGCAACATCGAGCCAGAGATGACGGATACGGCGAGTGCCTTGCGGAACGTCACGCGATTGCGGGCTGTCTCACGCGCAGCAGTTGCGATCGCGAGTGAGGATGCATTACCGGCGAAGTTACGACGCAGGAACGAACGGGTGTTGATGATAGCCATGACAGGGCCCCAAATTGTATTTGTTTATAAAAAAGATGAATACACGCGCAGGTATTTACGACGCGGATTTATGACGTAATCGGGCGCTATGCGGCCTGACCTGTTTTGCGATGATTGATCGCTTACGACTGAGCGCAGGCGCGACGACCGGGTAGTCATCGGGCAGGCTCCATTTCTCGCGATAGTCGGCAAGGGTCATATTGTAGCGAGAGCGCAAGTGTCGTTTGAGGCTTTTGACCTTTCGGCCATCCTCGAGACAGATCAGGTGATCGTCTGAGACACTGTCCTTGATGGGAACGGCCGGTTCGGCCTTCTCTCTGCGGAAGGGACTGCGGCTTTGACTATTCTCGACATCGAGAATCTCCAGCGCAACCTGATGGATGTTTTTGAGGAGAGAGACAATCTGCTCTTCGGAGCAGTTGGTTTTCTGCAGGTAGGCAACGACGATAGCAACGGCGGCAGAAAATGCCGGACTATCGGGATTTTGATCAGTTTTTAGCGGTACGGAATCGGGCTGCAACCCGCCCTGAGGCCCGCTCGGCCCACTTAATATGGGGGGGGGGGGGGGGGGGGGGGGTAAATTTTGAAATTACTGAGGTTTTTCATAGCCCACCAATCACATTTCTTCGATCAAAACCCGGCCCGCAAAAACGGACCAAAGCTGCTTATTAGTTTTTTTGCATAACATTTGCATAAACAATTTGCAAGGTTATGCATTCAATTTTAAACGAACACAACCCGGCAGGGCAAATTATCGGAACAGTCACATTCCTTCAAACAACCACAAAACAAATCCATATAAGCTGTATATGAACAGTTGAGAGCGCCTGTGGACAGGCTTATAAGTGGATGCTCACAAATCAGCCGCCTTCAAAACGGATATCCAATCCTGCCGTCCACCCAGAAGACGGAGAATATCAACAAAGTTATCAGAAATTCTATAAATTACCAAGTGGCTTTGGTGAACATGAATACGCACTGGCGGGTTAAATTCCATACGTTCACGGGCAAGAGATGGGAGTGATGCTATGGTCTCAAAAACATCGCTGAGCTCATCAATATATTTATCAGCCTGCTCTAAAGACCAAGTCTCTGCGGTGTATCGCCAGATATCATCAAGATCGTCATAAGCCGCAGGCGTAAGTCGATATCCTGACACCTTATTTGACGACATGACGTTCACGCATCCGAAGCTTAAACGCCTTAACATCTAAAGGCGCAGCCTGACCACTCTCAACACCTTTGGAAATGGCATCCTGTAGCGCGGTAATCGCCTCCCGACGCTCCTGATCTTTCCGTATCAGATCCCGAATATAATCACTGGCATTGCCATAACGTTCTTGATCAACCTGATTTTCAACCCAGGTTTTCATTGTATCAGGTAAGGATACATTCATTGTTGCCATAGCTTCCTCCATTGATGACATAATAGCACTTCTAGAAATTCTGTCAAAATTTATGGCAATCTTTGTCAATTAAAATTAATTGCGTCCATTCACACATATGGAAAGCCCCCGGAGTTTGTGCTCCGGGGGCTGTTTGTTGTTGTGTTGCTGTATTGCGGTTACCAGGTGTACTTGAGGCCCACCTGTCCGGTGACGGCATTGTAGTGCTTGCCACCAAACTGTGTTCCGATGTCACCCCAAACCTGAAGGTTCTTCGTGATCTCACCGGAGATGCCGAGTTTGACCTCGCCGAATGAACGCGGTGCGCCAGATGGAACAAGATCGTTGTTCATGTACAGCTTGCCTGCATTCTGGTTGTACCAGTAGTTCGCTTCCAGATATGGACGAAGCTTCGCGCCGTTCTCAAGAAGGAACTCGCCGTAAAGACGGGCGCCCGCTCTGGCCAGAAGACCGGAACCGTTCCTGTAGCGAACCTGTGTGCCACTCGTTTCCGTCAGGCTGCCGGAGTGGTAGCTGACGTACGCAAGCTGAACCTGTGGCTCAAGATAGATCTTCGCTGTCTCGCTGCTGTGCAGCAGGAAGCTGTAACCCGTCTCAAGTGAGATCGTCGCGGCCTGAGAGTCATACTTCTCCTTCGGCAGGCCATAACCGCTGATCTCATGATTGAACCAGCTGTACTGACCCCACACATCAACATACGCTCCCGGCTGACCACGGTCATTCTGATACCATGTGCCATAAGCACCGATCGAATAACCCTTCGTCTTGCCCGTCGTCTTCGCATTGTTGATCTGACGGCTCTTGCCATCAATGTCAGACGTACCCCAGCCGCCCATGATACCGGCATAGAATGTGCCAAGATCAGGGGATTCATACTTGAACAGATCAACACCAACCTGCGCCGTGAACGTATCCGCAGAAGTCGAGATCGCGTTTGATCCCGCACGACCATGTTCGCGCTTCGCCGTCACACGCGCCCAACCTGCATACTCACGGTTCGTGGTGCTCATACCCGCATAACCATCTCGATCATGCAGGGACATCATGAACATCGTACGTGCAACCTGATGACCAAGCTGATACGCACCGGCTTCCGGGCGGTAACGATGCCCACCCGGAATGCCCGAACCAGATCCGTTACCGGAACCACCGGCAACAACTGGCATCTCAGACGTCAGGTACCAGCTGTCAGCATTGCCGCCGTTACCACCTCTCACAAGACTGTAGTCATACGCACCAATCGCCAGTGTCCCCGTCGTTGAACGGTAACCGGATGAACCAATCCCGAGTGTAAATGCATCAGATGTCGTTGTTGCACCATTCTGTGCCTCGACAACCTGGATACCAACATTCGTCTGTGCACCCGAACCACCCTTGTTGGTAATCACAAGGCTCGTCGAACCTGTCGTTGCACCACCATTCAGGATCAGACGGTCGGTCTGTGAGTCATCACCACCGAACACCGTGTTCATGATGATTGAGCCACCGTTACTCGTCAGTCCATTATTGACGGTCAGTGTATTGCCGACCATACCACCCGCCAACAGGATCGTACCACTATTGGTCAGGGCACCGACGGTGAAGTTCGAAGCATCCTCTGCCTCATGACCGACAATCGCGTTAAAGGCCGCAATCGTACCAGCATTGTCAACCGGACCCGCAATCGTTCCCCGACCACTCAGAGTTGCACCTGTCAGAACACGCGCAGAACCGCCAACACTGGCAGAAGTTGAGGTTGCGTCACCCACAACCAGAATACCCGAGCGCACTTCCGTCAGTCCGGTGAACCCGGCAAGCGCCTGATCAACCGTCATTGTGGCAGAACCGGATTTGGCAAATACACCGGAACCGGTCACAACATTATCAAACGTCCAGTCAGCAAACGTATCTGCCACGAAGGTACCGGAGGCCAGAATCCCGGCCGTACCAACGTTTGACCGTTCCGTTGCTGTCACGGTTGTGTCGGCTCCAACATCAAACAGACCGCTGAACGAACTGCTGTTACCGGAAAGCGTAACGTTTGAACCATCCCGGAACTCAACGGTTCCAAGGCCACCGAACCCAACGGATGTTGTACCATTCGGAATATCTGTCCAGCTCGCATCATACGAAGACAGATCACCAAAAGTCACCTTGTCTGATGATGTGACAAGCTCAATTCCGGCTGCTGTATTGAACGCTTCAGCCGTATTCAGCATCAGCTGTGAACCACCGGTCACCTGTACAAGACCGGTGTAGCCTGACTGTACACCATTGACCCGGACAATTGACGGATTAATGACAAACGTACCGGAACCAAACAGCGTATTGTTCTCAAGCGAACCACCATCACCAGAGGTGCGCTGGCTGTCAGCAATCGTCAGGGTTGAACCTGCCGTGATGTTCAGCTGCCCGCCCAGTGCTGTATTAACGGCTCCAACGGACTGCGAGTAGCCATTGGTATCAACAATACCGCCTGCGAGGATATCGAGGCTTGAAGTCTCACCAAGCACGTTATTTGCAGCAAACTTCAGCGTGCCGACATCAACCGTCGTGATACCGATGTAGTCGTTCAGTGCATTCGACAGCGACACAACATTGCCAGCACCGGCCGCAACCAGCAGATCACCCGAACCAGTCACCCTGGCAGACAGATCTGTTGCCGCTCCGGTCGCACCAGTAGCCGGAGTAAGGATGAGTGCATCCGTACCCGTCCCGATCAGGTTAACCTCGGTCAGACCATAGCTCACATACAGACCATCAGAGTTTGCACCTGTCGTCAGACGGTAATCATAGGTACCTTCCGCAACAACCGTTCCGCCCTGTGAGATATCAATCTGCTGGGCATTGCTGACCACCGCTCCCGACTGATCAACAATCGTCAGCGCACCACCACTACCGATAACACTCCCGACAGCATCAACAAGCTGCACCAGAGCTGTCTGGTCATCCTGCTCAAGCAGGGAGACCGTTGTATTTGGAACCGGCTGGTCATTGGCAAAGTCGGACGGGACAGACACCTGGACTGTGCCCGTACCGGATGCATCCAGAACTCCTGTCGTTGTGATGGTCGAGGCAGCCACCCGGTCTCCCGGAATGGAGGCATCAAACACCATCATCCCACCATTGAAGGTCAGACCACCAATCGTCTGGTTGCCTGTCCCAACAGTTGTGACGTTACCGGCATCAACCCGCAAGGTGGCGTTGGTCAGAGCCGTTGTGTTTGTTCCCGACAGGTCAAGTGTACCAAGACCGGCCTGTACTGTTCCGGCAAAGGCACTGCCTGCTCCATTCCCGAAGCTGAAGGCATCACTGGCAGAGGCCATCACGGCCGAGATCACACCCGTACCTGTCATCACATGATTCAGGGTATAGCCCGAAGCGCCATGCAGGTTCAGGGTGGAGGTCGCATCAATATCAATGGCACCAATACCACCAGCCGTATCCGTCAGGCTGATCACATCAGCCGTTGTGATCGCACTGCTGTTCGTCAGCTTCATTGTCTCAAAGCGCGTAATGCTGCTCGCGGACAATGTCCGGACGCTGCCATCAAAGGTCAGCGTATCATTTGCGCCTGTACCACCATCAAGCAGCGTGAACGCCGCATTGCCCCTGACTGTGAAGGCATTCGTGCCGGAACCAGATGTCACCGTTCCACTGGTTGAGCCAGTGTTCAGAACAACCGTGTTGTTCCCTGCCCCCATTGCAACAAGACCATCAATCCGGCCACTGTTCACCAGTGAACTGTTCTGGCCATCAAAGGCCAGTGCCGTACCTGTTGCTGATGAGATGATACCTGTCGCCTCATTGGTCACACTCACCGTCGTACCAAGATCAACAACAGGGGCTGCTGTCGAGGCAGAGGTCAGATTGCCGGTATTGGTGAAGGTTGAGACACCCGTCAGGTTGACGGCTGAGCCACCACCGGCTGCAACAATCACATTGGCACCGTTCTTCATATCGCCGTTACCGGTATGGTTCACGGAGATACCTGTACCATTGGCTCCTATGACATTGATGGTCAGGGCATTAGAATCAGAGAAGTCGATGTTGTTTGACATCGCTCCACCCGTCGCCGTCTCAAAGGCAAGACCAGTACCTGAGCCCATCACATTGACCGTACCGGAGTTGGTCTGGGCAAGGGTGGCCGCTGTGCGGATACCCTTCCCGTCCATCACATCAATACGAGTGGTTGAGGTCAACTGGATACCGGAGATCTCGGCACGGTTCTCGACACCATTACCTGTTCCGGCTCCACTTGAGGCCATATCAATATAGGCCCCATCAATCACCAGACCGGCCGCACCTGTATCAACCAGAACGGCATGGGCTGAGCCTCCAGCTGTTACGACACCGAGGCCCGAACCAACCAGATTGAGCGCTGCATCCTGACCGATACGAATGGCAGCTGTGCCATCGGTTGCCTTGACCAGTCCTCCCTGCACATCAACGGTGGCATTTGCACCTTCGACATAAACAGCCACGCCATTGGCCGTGACGTTACCACTCTCATTGGTGAAGTTACCGTTCAGAACACGAATGGCCTGACTGTCCGCACCAGAGAAAATGATATCCCCCTTGTTGGTCAGGATACCGGCATTCTGGGTCACGAAGCCGGTGGCTCCGGTCACTGTTGAGTTCAGGGTTGCTTCCGACACGAGGCTTGAACCGGTACCGGTTGCAATCACCGTTGTCCCGTCGAGTTCATACTCATTGCCATCGACGGTTCCGACGATGGTGTTGGTGCCGGTCAGGTTGATGACGGTTCCCGACTTCAGCTGCACTTCGGCACCGCCCTCTACCAGCACGGCCTGCGCGTTGACACCACCGACATTGAAGGTGGAACCACTCAGCGACGTCACCTGTGTGTGGGAACCGGTGGCCCAGATCCCGCGGGCGCCATTGCCCGAGGCAGTCATGTTCAGGACACCGGACTGCACGGCTCCATCCTGAAGGCGGATCAGGGTTGAGTTGGTGCCCGAGGCATCCAGTGACCCACCGGATGTATTGGTGGTAATGGTTGACCCAACTCCCGATACCAGCATCATGATCTGGTCGGTGGCTGTAGCCGAGAAGGCCGCAGACGAGGTGCCGGTCAGGGAGACGGTTGCACCATCAAAGGCCGAGATACCAATCGCACCATCACCCTGCAGGTCGATGGTTCCCGCCGTCATATTGACGGCAACAGAGGAACCGGTCGCAGAGATACCGACGGTCCGGTTTGTTGTACTGCCACCCTTCAGAATAAGGTTACCGGAGTTGTTGAGGGTTGTGACGGCATTACTGGAGGCGGCGATCAGTCCGACACCACCATCCTGAATGGTAATCGAGCCGGAGTTGCCACCGGTGGAGCCTTCCTCAACCCGGATACCGGTTGTGTCCTGACCTGTGAAGATGATGTTGCCGGAGTTGTCGAGAGAGGCCCCGTTACGGGCAATATAGCCTGTGACCTCATCAAGTGAAGAATTAAGATTGGCGCCAGCAACCAGAATGGTCCCGGTTCCAAAGCCTGATGCACCCGCATCAAGGGTGGCATTGGTCAAAGACCCTACAACGATACTACCGACGTCTGAACCGTCAAGCGCATGCTTCTGACCATCGGCGATCCCTGCGATGGCCCCGACACCCGTCAGATTAATTGTAGCACTGGATGTAATCTTGCCCTGCGCCCCACCTTCGACCAAAACACCGGTTGCTCCCGGCCCGCTGAGGTTCAAGGTCATACCGCCAGAGTTAAATGCTGAAACATCTGTGCCCGTCACGCCAGTTACGACAACAGCTGTGGTATCCTTGCCTGATGCGGTCAGAACGGAACTCGCCCCTGCCCCACCGGCGAAATCGGCACCGTCTTCCATCCGGAACAGCACTGAGCCTTCGGTGGATACGTTCTGGGAACCGGTTCCGGTGTTGCTGATGCTTGAACCGGCACCATACACAAAGTAACCAATCTGGTTCGTGCCAGACAAGAATACAACCTGACCATTCCCGGAGATTGCGACACCACCGGAAGCGCGGGCGTGAACACCGATGGCACCGTCACCGGACAGATTGACTATCCCGGACAGATCAACCTGCGAACCAGTTCCTTCCGACCAGATGCCGTAGTTGCGCAGGCCCGTTGACGGATCGGCACCACCAGAGACATTGATCGTCCCGGAGGACTGGGCCTTACCACCAGTGGTCGTCTTGATACCAATCACGTTGATACCGGTCAGATTGATCAGACCCGCGTTGTTGACTACAGTACCAGCAGCTGTGCTCAGACTGAGAATACCAATATTCGGCATCGGCGTAGCGTTGTAATGGCCACGCACTTCAATAATACCGTTATTGACAATATTCATGGCATTCGCGACAGAGGCATGAATGGCGATACCATTCTGCACCAGATCACCGATAATCATTGTTCCCCGGTTATCAATAATGACACCGCCTGCCGCCGCATTGACCAGACGACCACCGTTTGACTGGGCAACATCAGCACCGCCACGATCAATCGGCGCCACAGAAATATTATCACTCTGCTCGCGACCGACATACATCACGCCAGCTGTATCATTGATAAGAGTGGCTCCAGCACTATAGAGCCAGACGCCTGTCGGATAACCGTCAGATGTCTGTGTCGTTGTACCGACGTTGATCGTGCCTTGATTGGTTATTGTTCCGTAATTAAAAACCCTGAGGGCCATCTGGTACTGAGTTGAGGTTGTATTATAAGTCCAGCCACTCAGATTGATAATACCGGTATTGAGATAGGTAGATCCGCTATCTGAAACATTATCCCAACCGGTTTCGTTACGAATATCACTGATTGGCCCGGCATAGCGAACACCATTATTAATCGCGTGTCCACCGCTTGTCGCGCTGATACCGGATGTTGCCTCATTTCCATAAGTAATGATCGTGCCGTCATTGATGACGGTACCACCATTCATAGCGTGAAGACCTATCCCATAAGTGATTGTCAGTCGCCCTGTCGTAGAGACCCGGCCTGTTGCATTCACACCATCAGCCTGCATTGCTACACGCTCACCGACAGGGATAAAGAGTGGATCAGTTGGCGAAATTGCATTCGGGTTCGGATTAACCTGATACAGATTGGTTTTTCTGATATAGGCTTGCGCAAAAGCGTTATTATAATTGGATTGCGCCGATGCTCCAGTACCGAGTTTACCGGCCTGCAACTGAGCAACCAGCCAGTCATTATAGGCCTGTAAGCTAGTAATATCTGTCACGGTATGCTGGGTCACTGACCCATCAGCCAGCGTAACTGTGAATGTTCCGGCATAGGTATGGGTATCGACGCTCACATTATAAGGAGAAAGGCTTGCAGATGTTATACCTGCACTACTGCGGGCGTGCACGATGGTGTTCTGCGAATCCCAGTTGACCACCCCATCTGTCACCTTGACGAAAATGGTATCCTTGGTCGTTGTATTACCGATTGTACCTGCAACATTGAAGTTGAGTATTCCACCGCCACTGACATCCGCAATACGGGCATTAATCATCGGACCCGCCCCAGCTTCCGTCGGAAAATAAATTGCCCGGCTCCAGTTAAGACTGCCACCGGCAACTGTCTGCTGAATATTGCCGGTTGTGTAGGTATTGACAGTGATCGAGCCCCCGGTAATCGGGTCATAAACAGCAATACTGTTGTTCTGCATACCAACATTCAAGGCAAAAGCCGAATTGGGATCTACGGCATCACCGATCGCTGTAAAATAACCCGTATTATATCCGTCTGCCAGTCTCATATACTGAATATTAGGGCCAACACTATCCTCATATCTGGCAGTCCCGGTCAGGTTAACTGTACCACCGGTCACATTGAGCGACCCGGTGCCATTGTTAAAATTACCCGGCGTCATCGGATTCGACAGAACACAGTTACCGGCACCGTCACATGTTGTCTGAGCCCCGACTGGCATAGCGAGACCGATTGCGAGAACACTTGCAGTTGCAAAGAGAGAAGCAGCGTGCTTTCCGGTTTTGCGGAATGATCCATAACGTGATTTGTTCATAGGATAGCCCCAGTATTTAAAAGCTTTTTTAAGCTGAAAGAGATGTGATTTTATTGGTGAGACAGGACAAATACTCAGGCGAAGCCGGGCATCGTTGACCTTCTCTTATCGGCTCTTCTTGAAGCATGTGGCCTTGTGTGTCGTGCAACATCAGAACGCCGTCTACTGAGAGCAGGCGCAACCATGGGATAATTATCGGGGAGGTTCCATTTTTTCCGGTATTGATCCGGAGTCATATTGTATTTAACGGCAAGATATCGCTTCAGGCTCTTATGAACAGTGCCATCTTCGAGGCAAATGATCCTATCATCTGATAGGCTTTGCTCAACAGGAACTGCGGGAGGGGTCGACAGACGTC
>NZ_JBBYXI010000007.1:0-19729 GCF_039655745.1 Hohaiivirga grylli
CAGCTCCGCCGGCTTCTGCCAATACCTTCGTGATCGCAGCCGTCAATGACGTCTTGCCGTGGTCAACGTGACCAATCGTTCCGATATTACAATGCGGCTTATTCCGCTCAAATTTTTCCTTGGCCATCGCAGCACCTGTTTTCTGTTCTAAGCCGTTAATCTTTAAGGGTTCAGTTGGTTCAGGCGAGTTTCGCCTGAACCTCAGCCGCTACGTGAGACGGCACTTGATCATAATGATCGAATTGCATCGTGAAGTTGGCGCGGCCCTGAGACATAGAGCGCAGAGTGTTCACATAACCAAACATGTTGGCCAGTGGCACCATTGCATTCACGACAACTGCGTTTCCGCGCATATCCTGTCCCTGAATCTGCCCACGACGGGAGTTCAGGTCACCGATGACGCTACCGGTGTAATCTTCTGGGGTCACAACTTCGACCTTCATGATCGGCTCGAGGAGAACCGAAGCGCCCTTCTGGAGAGCTTCACGAAGAGCTGCACGAGCAGCGATTTCGAAGGCCAGAGCCGAGGAGTCAACTTCGTGGTAAGCACCGTCAACCAGTGTTACTTTGAGATCGACAACCGGGAAGCCGGCAAGGATACCAGCGCCAAGAACGCTCTGGAGACCCTTTTCAACACCAGGGATATATTCCTTAGGAACAGCACCACCAACAATCTGGCTCTCGAACTGGTAACCAGCACCTGGCTCATTAGGCTCAACAATGAGCTTAACGCGACCAAACTGACCTGTACCACCAGACTGCTTCTTGTGAGTATAATCGACCTCGACTTTTTTCGAGATACGCTCACGGTAAGCAACCTGAGGAGCACCAACGTTGGCATCGACCTTATAAGTACGACGGAGAATGTCGACCTTAATGTCGAGGTGAAGTTCACCCATACCCTTCAGAATTGTCTGACCAGATTCCTGATCGGTAGATACACGGAAGGAAGGATCTTCGTTAGCGAGCTTCGCAAGAGCAAGACCAAGCTTTTCCTGGTCAGCCTTTGACTTAGGCTCAATAGCGATTTCGATAACCGGCTCAGGGAATTCCATCTTTTCGAGGATAACAGCCTTATTTGGATCACACAGAGTGTCACCAGTACGGGTATCCTTGAGGGATGCCAGAGCAACGATATCACCAGCGCAAGCTTCCTTGATATCTTCACGGTTATTAGCATGCATCAGAAGCATACGACCAACACGCTCACGCTTGTCACGTGTAGAGTTCAGAACGGTTGTACCGGACTCAACCTTACCGGAATAAACGCGGCAGAATGTAATCGTACCAACGAACGGATCGTCCATGATCTTGAATGCGAGCATGGAGAAAGGTTCATCGTCAGATGGCATACGAACAACTTCTTCTTCAGTCTTGAAGTCGATACCTTTAATGGCACCACGATCGACCGGAGAAGGAAGGTAATCAACAACCGCATCAAGCAGTGGCTGAACACCCTTATTCTTAAATGCTGTACCGCACAGAATAGGATGGAAAGCACGTTCCTGAACAGCCTTACGAACCAGAAGACGCAGAGCGTCTGCACTTGGCTCAACACCTTCAAGGTAGTTGTTCATTGCTTCATCATCGAGCTCGACGCAAGCTTCTACAAGCTTCGTACGATATTCTGCAGCCTTGTCAGCAAGATCAGCAGGAATTTCGACAACTGTATAATCAGCGCCAACTTCTTCCTTTTCCCAAACAAGGGCACGCATCTCGATCAGATCGACAACGCCTTTGAAGTTGTTTTCAGCACCGATTGGCAGCTGCAAGCAGACAGGCTTACCAGCAACGCGATCAATAATACTTGCAACCGACTTGTAGAAGTCCGCGCCAATCTTATCCATCTTGTTGATGAAGACGATACGTGGAACGTCATACTTGTCAGCCTGACGCCATACTGTCTCTGTCTGAGGCTCAACACCCTGGTTACCGTCAAGCACGCAAACCGCGCCATCGAGAACACGCAGCGAACGCTCAACTTCAATCGTGAAGTCGACGTGGCCGGGGGTGTCAATAATATTCAAACGCTTGCCACGCCAGAAACAGGTCGTAGCAGCAGAAGTAATGGTAATACCACGTTCCTGCTCCTGCGCCATGAAGTCCATGGTTGCAGCGCCTTCGTGCGTTTCACCCATACGGTGCAGTCTGCCCGTATAGAAAAGAATACGCTCGGTTGTTGTCGTCTTACCAGCATCGATGTGAGCCATGATGCCGAAGTTACGGTAGTCTTCTACGGCGTGCGTACGTGCCATCACCTATACTCCGTTCGGTTCCTGGCCGTTACCAGCGATAGTGAGAGAATGCACGGTTGGCTTCAGCCATACGGTGCGTGTCTTCGCGCTTCTTAACCGCGCTACCACGGCTATTGGACGCATCGAGCAGCTCAGCAGACAGACGCTCAACCATTGTCTTATCAGAACGGTTACGAGCAGCCTGAATCAACCAGCGAATTGCCAGAGCCTGACGACGCTCAGCGCGAACTTCGACAGGAACCTGGTACGTTGCACCACCAACGCGGCGGGAACGAACTTCGATGGTTGGAGCAACGTTCTCAAGAGCCTGCTTAAAGACTTCAAGAGGATCGCTCTTAACGCGACTCTCGATAATATCGAAAGCGCCATAAACGATTGATTCCGCTACGGACTTCTTACCGTCATACATAACCGAGTTCATGAACTTGGTTACAACGATATCTCCGTACTTCGGATCAGGAATAATTTCACGCTTTTCAGCGCTGTGGCGGCGAGACATATGCCAGCTCCATCCAGTCCAAGGTCAAATTACTTAGGACGCTTCGCGCCGTACTTCGAACGACGCTGCTTACGATCCTTCACACCCTGCGTATCGAGAACGCCACGAAGAATGTGATAACGAACACCAGGAAGATCCTTCACACGACCGCCGCGGATCATTACCACGGAGTGCTCCTGAAGGTTATGACCTTCACCTGGAATATAACCGATAACCTCGAAACCGTTAGTCAAACGGATCTTAGCCACCTTACGAAGAGCCGAGTTCGGCTTCTTCGGTGTTGTTGTGTAGACGCGTGTACAAACACCCCGCTTCTGCGGGCATGCTTCCATTGCTGGAACCTTGTTCCGGGCCTTCTGTGCCGTCCGCGGCTTGCGGATCAGCTGAGAAATTGTTGGCATCCTTGCCCTCTTCCACTAGCCGCCATGCGGCCAAATTCAAGCCAATAAAACCATAAATGCCGCATTACGAAGCCAAAAGCCACATAACACGAAACCGCGACAAGGCTGACGCCGTTGCGCGGTGCACCTACAGAGGACCACAACAGAAAATCTGCTACGGTCATGCCCTAATTCTGACAATCGTCAGTCAGTGCTGAATTCAGCTGCGTTTAGGCGGCCCGGGTCAAAACTAGGTGTTTTGACATGCGATCACCTACAGCCAGCTGGAAAGTCCTGTCGTTCTATATTTCGAGTCGCAAAAAGTCAACACTATCCGTTGCGATTTCTGAAAAATCGTAACCTGGAGTCATAAAACAACCTGCGCAGCCCCAAAAAAGAGAATTTATTTCTAAAAACTCCCTACCCTTTCATATGCAAAAAGGGCCGCTTGGAGAAGCGGCCCTCTTAAACTTTTATGCGTTGAGCTTACTCAGCTGCAGGAGGTGTAGCCTCTGGAGCTGCGGTGATAGATGGAAGCTCTTCAATGATCTTCTGGCTATCAACCTTCTTATGCTCCTGGATCAGATCATCGCGACGCTGAGCGACAGCTTTGATCTGGGAAGCCATAGCACCTGTACCAGCTGGGATCAGGCTACCAACGATGACGTTCTCTTTGAGACCTTCAAGCGTATCAACCTTACCATTTACAGCTGCTTCCGTCAGAACACGCGTTGTTTCCTGGAAGGATGCTGCAGAGATAAACGAACGTGTCTGCAGTGAGGCTTTGGTGATGCCGAGCAGAACCGGATTACCGGATACTGGCTTCTTGCCTTCACTGACAAGCTTCTCATTAATCTCTTCAAGCTCTGTACGGTCAATCTGGTCACCAGCGATCAGATCGCTATCACCTGTTTCCGTGATCTCAACTTTCTGCAGCATCTGGCGAACAATCACCTCAATGTGCTTATCGTTGATGCCCACGCCCTGCAGACGATAGACTTCCTGAATTTCGTTGACGAGATAGGCTGCCAGCTCTTCGACACCCTTAATCGCAAGGATATCATGTGGAGCTGGATTACCGTCGACAATGAAATCGCCGAGTTCAACAGCGTCACCGTCCTGCAGGTGAATATGCTTACCCTTAGGGATCAGGTATTCAACTGTTTCAGAACCATCATGCGGAATAAGCGAAACACGACGCTTATTCTTGTAGTCACGACCGAACTGAATTGTACCGGACTTCTCTGCGATTACAGCGGCATCTTTTGGACGACGAGCTTCGAAGAGTTCGGCAACGCGTGGCAGACCACCGGTGATGTCACGGGTCTTCGCACTCTCAGAGGAGACACGAGCCAGAATATCACCAGCTTTGATCTTGGAGCCAGGAGCCACGTTGAGGATAGCCTCAACTGGCAGGAGATAACGGGCATCACCACCACGGGCGAGCTTCGCAACCTTGCCTTCAGCTTCAATGATGATAGCCGGACGCAGATCAGCTGTACGGGAAGACGCACGCCAGTCAATAACAACACGCTTGGCGATACCTGTCGCTTCATCGGTTGTTTCTGTCATGGACTGGCCATCAACCAGATCTTCGTAACCAACAACACCGTCGATTTCACTGACGATTGGACGTGTGTATGGGTCCCACTCGGCGATACGAGCGCCGCGCTTGACCTTATCACCCTCGTCAACCTTCAGACGTGAACCGTACTGAACACGGTGAACGGCACGTTCTGTTCCGTCAGGGCCCATGATAACCACTGCAACGTTACGACCCATGACGATCAGATCGCCATCGGAGTTACGTGCAATATGACGGTTACGAATCTTGACCGTACCTTCAAAGTTGGTTTCCAGAGCAGACTGATCAGCAATCTGAGCAGCACCACCGATGTGGAAGGTACGCATTGTCAGCTGGGTACCAGGCTCACCAATGGACTGAGCAGCGATAACACCGACTGCCTCACCCATATTGACTGGTGTACCGCGAGCAAGGTCACGGCCATAACATGTGGCACAGACACCTGTCTTGGTTTCACAAGTCAGCACTGAACGAATCTTGATTTCCTGAACGTTGGCAGCATTGATTGCCTCAATGTGCTGTTCTTCAATCATCGTACCGGCAGGAACCAGAACGGTACCATCAGGACTGACCACATCTTCCACAGCCGTACGGCCGAGAACACGTGATGCGAGAGATGCCACAACCTGACCGGAGTCGATAATGGCACGCATGGAAATACCATTCGTTGAACCACAATCGCGTTCGCGGATAACAGCGTCCTGAGCAACGTCAACAAGACGACGAGTCAGATAACCGGAGTTCGCAGTCTTCAGAGCTGTATCGGCAAGACCCTTACGGGCACCGTGGGTCGAGTTGAAGTACTCGAGCACGTCCAGACCTTCTTTAAAGTTTGAAATAATCGGGCTTTCGATAATTTCACCAGAAGGCTTAGCCATCAGACCACGCATAGCTGCGAGCTGACGCATCTGAGCAGGAGAACCACGGGCACCAGAGTGGGACATCATGTAGATCGAGTTGATCTGCTTCTGACGACCTTCCTCATCGTGCTGAACGGCAGAAATGCGGTTCATCATTTCACCAGCAAGGCGATCAGAACACTTAGCCCAAGCATCAACAACCTTGTTGTACTTTTCGCCCTGTGTGATTAGACCATCCTGATACTGCTGTTCGTAGTCTTTTGCCAGAGTACGGGTCTCTTCAACGATTTCCCACTTGTTCTCAGGCACAACCATGTCGTCCTTACCGAACGAAATACCGGCCTTGAAAGCGTTGCGGAAACCAAGGGACATGATACGATCACAGAAGATCACCGATTCCTTCTGACCACAGTTGCGGTAGACGGTGTCAATCATGTTCGAGATTTCTTTCTTTGTCATGAGCTTGTTCACGACATCGAAGGAAACTGAAGAATGGTCTGGCAGCATCTGGGACAGGAAGACGCGACCTGGTGTGGTCTCGTAAATCTTGCTGTACTTGGAACCGTCTTCGTTAGTACCAACCCAACGATAACGGATCTTGGTGTGCAGCGTGATGACCTTATTGGCCAGAGCATGCTCGATTTCACCAACATCAGCAAATGCCTTGCCTTCATTTGGCTCACCTTCGTTGAGAAGGGAGAGATAATAAAGACCAAGAACGATATCCTGTGACGGCACAATAATAGGCGCACCGTTGGCAGGATGCAGGATGTTGTTGGTGGACATCATCAGTACGCGTGCTTCAAGCTGGGCTTCAAGCGACAGCGGTACGTGAACAGCCATCTGGTCACCGTCGAAGTCGGCGTTAAACGCAGCACAGACCAGCGGGTGAAGCTGAATAGCCTTACCTTCGATCAGGACAGGTTCGAATGCCTGAATACCAAGACGGTGGAGTGTTGGCGCACGGTTGAGCATAACCGGATGTTCGCGGATAACCTCATCGAGAATATCCCAGACTTCTGGCTTTTCCTTTTCAACCAGCTTCTTCGCCTGCTTAACGGTTGCGGAAAGACCGCGTGCGTCCAGCTTGGCATAGATAAATGGCTTAAAGAGCTCCAGAGCCATCTTTTTTGGAAGACCACACTGATGCAGCTTCAGCTCAGGACCAACAACGATAACCGAACGACCGGAATAGTCGACACGCTTACCGAGAAGGTTCTGACGGAAACGGCCCTGCTTACCCTTGAGCATATCTGCAAGAGACTTCAGAGGACGCTTGTTAGCACCTGTAATGACACGACCACGACGACCATTATCGAACAGAGCGTCAACAGCTTCCTGAAGCATACGCTTTTCGTTGCGGATAATGATATCGGGCGCACGCAGCTCGATAAGGCGCTTCAGACGGTTGTTACGGTTGATCACACGACGGTAAAGATCGTTCAGATCGGATGTCGCGAAACGGCCACCATCCAGCGGCACCAGAGGGCGCAGATCAGGCGGAATAACAGGAACAACTGTCAGGATCATCCATTCTGGCTTATTGCCGGATTCGATGAAGGCCTCAATGATCTTCAGACGCTTCAGAAGCTTCTTAGGCTTCAGTTCTGAAGTCGTGACAGCAATTTCTTCACGCAGATCAGTTGCAACCTGCTCAAGATCGAGATCCTGAAGGATCTTGCGGATAGCTTCCGCACCGATCATGGCAACGAAGTGATCTTCGCCAAATTCGTCCTGAGCATGGATATACTCTTCTTCTGAAAGAAGCTGACGCTCCTTCAGTGGAGTAAGACCCGGATCAATAACGACATAGGATTCGAAATAAAGAATCTTTTCCAGATCCTTCAGTGTCATGTCGAGCAGCAGACCAATGCGGCTTGGCAGAGACTTCAGGAACCAGATGTGAGCAACCGGAGCAGCAAGCTCAATGTGACCCATACGATCACGACGGACGCGTGCGAGAGTCACTTCGACGCCGCACTTCTCACAGATAACGCCCTTATATTTCATGCGCTTGTATTTGCCGCACAAGCACTCGTAATCCTTAATCGGGCCAAAGATACGTGCGCAGAAAAGACCGTCACGCTCTGGCTTGAAGGTACGATAGTTGATGGTCTCAGGCTTTTTGATCTCGCCATAGGACCAGGACAGAATCTTTTCCGGGCTCGCTATCGAAATCTTAATCTGATCGAAGCTCTGCGGCTGAGCCGTCTGGTTGAAGAGATTCATGACCTCTTGATTCATCGCCGTCTCCTGAACTGTAGGAAGCCTATTGCTTCCTCACCGGCAAAACATGTGGTCGCGGATAAATCCGCGACCGGATGTAACTAACTAAAAACGCTTACTCGGCAGCCTCTGAAGGCGGCAACTGATCAAGCACTTTCTTGCTGTTGGTCAATTCGACATTCATGCCCAACGAACGCATTTCCTTGACGAGAACGTTAAAGCTCTCAGGAATACCGGATTCGAAGGTATCGTCACCACGGACAATCGCCTCATAAACCTTTGTACGGCCTGCCACGTCGTCAGACTTGACGGTGAGCATTTCCTGCAAGGTGTAAGCGGCGCCATAAGCTTCGAGAGCCCAGACCTCCATTTCACCGAAGCGCTGACCACCGAACTGGGCCTTACCACCAAGCGGCTGCTGGGTAACAAGGCTGTATGGACCGATGGAGCGAGCGTGAATCTTGTCGTCAACAAGGTGGTGCAGCTTCAGCATGTAGATGTAGCCGACTGTTACCTGACGATCGAAAGCCTCACCTGTGCGGCCATCATACAATGTGACCTGACCTGACTTATTGAGACCAGCCATTTCAAGCATGTTCTCAATGTCGAGTTCCTTTGCACCATCAAAGACTGGTGTTGCAAATGGAACGCCGCGCTTCAGGTTCGAACCAAGCTCAGCAACCTGATCATCGGTAGCTTCCTTGATTGCAGGCTCATCACCGTAGATTTCAAGCATCTTCGTGCGCAGCTGTGCAGCCTCACCAGATTTACGGTAGGCTTCAACAGCCTGCGAAATCTGCTTACCAAGACCAGCAGCAGCCCAACCCAGGTGGGTTTCGAGAATCTGCCCGACGTTCATACGGCTCGGCACACCCAGTGGGTTCAGCACGATATCAACGTGAGTACCATCTTCCAGGAATGGCATGTCTTCGACAGGCACGATACGGGAGACAACACCCTTGTTGCCATGACGGCCAGCCATCTTATCGCCTGGCTGAATCTTACGCTTAACGGCAATGAAGACCTTGACCATCTTCATGACGCCTGGAGGCAGTTCGTCACCACGCTGCAGCTTTTCGACCTTATCAAGGAAGCGCTGTTCAAGCAGCTTCTTTGACTCATCGTACTGCGTACGCATAGCTTCGATTTCAGCCATAGCGGCATCATCAGCAACAGCAAACTGCCACCACTGAGAACGAGGGAACTCGTTCAGCATGTCAGTTGTCAGAGCAGCATCTTTTGCAAAGCCCTTAGGACCGGCAACAGCCTTCTGGCCCTTCAGAACGGCGCTCAGACGGACGTAAGTGTTACGATCCAGAATTGCCTGTTCGTCGTCACGGTCTTTTGCGAGCTGTTCGATTTCTTCACGCTCGATTGCCTGAGCACGTTCGTCCTTGTCAACACCATGACGGTTGAAGACGCGGACTTCAACGATTGTACCTGTTACTCCCGGAGGAACACGCAGGGATGTATCGCGAACGTCAGATGCCTTTTCACCGAAGATAGCACGCAGAAGCTTTTCTTCTGGTGTCATTGGGCTTTCACCCTTCGGCGTGATCTTACCAACGAGAATATCGCCGGCATTCACTTCAGCACCGATATAGACAATACCGGCTTCGTCGAGATTCTTCATCGCTTCTTCCGAAACGTTCGGAATATCGCGGGTGATTTCTTCCGGACCAAGCTTGGTATCACGAGCAGAAACTTCAAACTCTTCGATATGGATCGATGTCAGGACGTCGTCCTTCACGATACGCTCGGAAAGCAGGATCGAATCTTCGTAGTTGTAACCGTTCCATGGCATGAACGCGACAAGCATGTTGCGACCAAGAGCCAATTCGCCGAGTTCCGTAGACGGACCGTCAGCAATGATCTCGCCCTTCGTGATCAGGTCACCAACGCGAACCAATGGCTTCTGTGTAATACAGGTGCTCTGGTTGGAACGCTGGAACTTTTTCAGACGGTAGATATCAACGCCCGGCTTTGTCGGATCAGTTTCACCGCTGGCGCGGATAACGATACGTGTTGCGTCCACCTGATCAACGATACCTGTGCGGCGGGCAGCAATAGCTGAGCCGGAATCACGGGCAACGATTGCTTCCATACCTGTTCCAACGAACGGTGCATCCGCCTGCAACAGCGGAACAGCCTGACGCTGCATGTTCGAACCCATCAGAGCGCGGTTAGCATCGTCGTTCTCAAGGAACGGAATAAGAGCAGCGGCAACCGAAACAAGCTGCTTCGGTGACACGTCCATCAGGTCAACCTTATCGGCAGGAGCAACCATAACGTCACCTGCACGGCGGCAGACAACGAGGTCTTCTGTCAGACGGTTATCCTTATCCATCGTCGCATTGGCCTGAGCGATGTTGTACTTCGCTTCTTCCATTGCGGAGAGATAGATTACTTCATCAGTTACCAGACCTTCGCGAACGCGACGGAAAGGTGTTTCGATAAAGCCATATTTATTAACGCGGGCAAAAGTTGCCAGCGAGTTGATCAGACCGATATTCGGACCTTCCGGTGTTTCAATCGGGCAGATACGGCCATAGTGTGTTGGATGCACGTCACGGACTTCAAAGCCTGCACGTTCACGGGTCAAACCACCTGGGCCAAGCGCCGAAAGACGACGCTTATGGGTTACTTCGGAAAGCGGGTTGTTCTGATCCATAAACTGTGACAGCTGCGAAGAACCGAAGAACTCGCGAACAGCGGCAGCAGCAGGCTTGGCATTGATCAGATCCTGAGGCATGACTGTGTCGATATCGACAGAAGACATACGTTCACGGATAGCGCGTTCCATACGCAGCAAGCCAAGACGATACTGATTTTCCATCAGTTCGCCGACAGAACGGACACGACGGTTACCGAGGTGATCGATATCGTCGACTTCGCCCTTGCCATCGCGCAGGTCAACCAGAGCCTTAACAACAGCCAGCATATCTTCACGACGAAGAGTACGAACTGTATCTTCAGCATCCAGATCAAGACGCATGTTCATCTTGACGCGACCAACGGCTGACAGATCATAACGTTCTGCATCGAAGAACAGCGAATGGAACATGGCTTCTGCCGTTTCCATTGTTGGCGGTTCACCCGGACGCATAACACGATAGATGTCGAACAGAGCTTCCTGACGGGAAGAATTCTTATCTGCTGCCAGCGTATTGCGGATATAAGGACCAATATTGATATGGTCGATATTGAGGACCGGAATCGTTGAGAAACCGAGATCAACCAGTTCCTTCAAGGACTTTTCAGTGATTTCGTCGCCAGCTTCGGCGTAGATTTCACCGGTCTGCATATTGACGATATCCTGAGCAATATAACGCCCATACAGATCTTCATCCGTTGCACGCAGAGCCTTGAGGCCCTTCTCTGCCAGCTGACGGGCAGCACGTGCAGTCAGCTTCTTGCCAGCAGCAAGAACAACTTCACCGGAATCCGCATCAATAATATCTGTAATAGCCTTCATACCCTTCATCTGTTCAGGGTCATAAGGCATACGCCAGCCTTTTTTGGTCAGGTCGAATTCAACCGTGCTATAGAACGTGTTGAGGATTTCCTCACCGTCCAGACCAAGAGCATAAAGCAGCGTTGTTACCGGAAGCTTGCGCTTGCGGTCGATACGGACGTGAACAATATCCTTGGCATCGAATTCGATATCAAGCCATGAACCACGGTAAGGAATGATACGCGCAGCAAACAGAAGCTTGCCGGAAGAATGCGTCTTACCCTTGTCGTGATCGAAGAACACACCCGGTGAACGGTGCATCTGGGAAACGATGACACGCTCTGTACCATTAACGATAAAGGTACCGTTATCAGTCATGAGCGGCATATCGCCCATGTAAACGTCCTGTTCCTTGATGTCCTTGACCGAACGGGAATCCGTATCCGGGTCGACATCAAATACGATGAGACGCAGCGTCACCTTGAGGGGAGCTGAGAAAGTCATACCGCGCTGACGGCACTCATCAACATCGTACTTTGGAGCTTCAAATGTATATTTGACAAACTCAAGCAGCGAAGTGTTGGCAAAGTCTGATATCGGGAAGACAGATTTAAAAACCGACTGCAACCCCTCATCAGGGCGCCCGCCTTTCGGCTCCTCGACCATAAGGAACTGATCATAAGATGCCTTCTGCACCTCGATCAGGTTCGGCATTTCCGCAACTTCGCGAATCTTCCCGAAGAACTTACGGATACGCTTCCGGCCTATCAGCTTATTGGCCATATGGACCTCGCTCCAATTTAATTAAACAACGACTGACCAAACACTTCGAATGAAAGCCTCACTCGAAACTTTGGGTCAACCGCCCGGTAAACCGGTCATCCCATCTGAAAGCCTTTTCAGGCCCACCGCATCTAACGCCCACACATTGTCATTTCCATGACAATCTGAATTGACGAGTCGACGGCCCCAACCGAAAACCGGCTGGGACCGTCTAAATTCAACCTTCAGAAGCCTGAAGGAACGCAAGCCCTAGAGCCTGCGGGAGCTCATTACTGAAGCTCAACCTTTGCACCGACCTTCTCAAGGGCAGCCTTGATCTTTTCGGCTTCGTCCTTAGCAACGCCTTCCTTAACAGGCTTAGGTGCGCCTTCGACGAGGTCCTTAGCTTCCTTAAGGCCAAGACCCGTGATACCACGGACTTCCTTAATGACTTCGATCTTCTTGTCGCCAGCAGCAGCAAGAATGACGTTGTATTCGCTCTTTTCTTCAGCGGCAGCAGCGCCACCAGCAGCAGGAGCAGCAGCAACTGCAACAGCTGCAGCAGCGGAAACGCCCCACTTTTCTTCCAGAGCCTTTGCAAGCTCAGCAGCTTCAAGAACGGTAAGTGCAGACAGATCGTCTACGAGTTTGGCGATATCAGCCATGTTTAAATTCCTTGATCAATACGAACAGGGTTAATGAGGACGGCCTCACGCCGCTTCGCTTTTGTTGGCATAAGCTCCGAAAACGCGTGCGACCTTGGCGGCCGGTGCGCTGACAACCTGAGCGATCTTTGTAGCAGGAGCCTGAATAAGGCCAACCAGCTTGCCGCGCAGTTCGTCCAGAGACGGCAGAGAGGCAAGAGCCTTCACACCGTTTGCGTCCAGAGCTGTCGTTCCCATCGCACCACCAAGAACAACGAGTTTGTCGTTGGACTTAGCGAAGTCGACAGCAACTTTTGGTGCTGCAACCGGATCGTCTGAATAGGCGATCAGGGTCGGTCCTGTCATAAGAGGACTGATAGATGCAACATCCGTGCCTTCGAGAGCGATTTTGGCGAGGCGATTTTTCGCGACCTTAACGGTAGCACCGGCCTGCTTCATCTGCGCGCGCAGCTTCTGCATGTCGGCAACCGTTAGACCAGCGTAGTGGGCTACAACAACGACACCCGTGCTTTTAAACACGTCGTTGAGCGTAGACACGAGCTCGCGCTTTGCTGCTCTTTCCACTGGCTCTCTCCGATTTAGGTAAACAAGAAGATGCTTACCGGTTGCACATGCCGCTTAGTTCTTCAGCTTGCAGCTTCAGGCCCAAACGGCGCTCTCGCAAGCCCTGTCCCCAACCCGAAGGCTGGATGAGTGGTTCTACCGATCAAAGACTGCGCATCACGCAGAAATTCCGGCTTCCCCGTCTATGCTGGCAGTATTAAGTCACAAGTGACGCCGGCAGTCTCGGACAGGACAAGGCCGTTCGACAAAAAACCTACCTTCCGGTAAGGCTCTAAGCCGGCGGCCTGTCACCATCTGGTTGCCCAGATGGAATAAATATGGACGACCCGAAACAGAGTCGCCCAAATGTAGGAACCTTATGTAACCCCTTTTAATGCAATTGCCAAGGGGTACATTTCAGATTTCTTCTCTTTCAAGGTCAAAACATATCACAAATCAGGCTTCTTTCTCTTCTGACTTCTCATCTTTGTCAGATACAGCCAGTATCTCACCAACGTCCTGCTGATTGATAACACCTGCAAGCTCGCCCTCTTCCGTTACGATAGCAACAGGATGCTCACTATCAAGCATTGTCTGGAGGGCATTTTCAATTGCCGTATCCTGTGCGATTGCGTGGGTCTCATCAGCGACCTCAGATGTGGCATGCCCTGCTCCATGCTCCTTGATTGCCTCTTCCAGAGCATCACGCGTTACAACACCTGCGTATTTTCCGTCGTCAACCAGATAACCAATATCTGTCTGAGCACGACGCATCTGAGCCAATGCCCCGCCAATCGTTTCCGCAGTCAGTCGCAGTTCAGGAGGCTGCATTAATGTATCAACAGTCAGGGCACGCGCACGATTAACATCACGCACAAAGGCCTCAACGTAAGCATCCGCAGGATTGAGCAGAATATCATTAGGCGTACCAACCTGTATCAGGTTGCCATCTTTCAAAATTGCTATTCGGTCAGCAAGCCGAAGCGCCTCATCAAGATCATGAGTAATGAAGACAATGGTTTTACCCAATGTATTCTGAAGATTAACCACCTCATCCTGCAACTCACTACGAATAAGCGGATCAAGCGCAGAGAATGCTTCATCCATCAGGATAATATCCGTATCTGAAGCGAGCGCCCTTGCAAGACCGACCCGCTGCTGCATCCCGCCAGAAAGCTGTTCCGGATACTGGTTTTCATAACCGGCAAGCCCTACCCGCTCCAGCCACTGCTTTGCAGCATCAAGACGCTCAGAACTTTTTACACCCTGAATCTGCAGCCCGTAGGCAACATTCTCCAGCACAGTATAATGCGGCATCAGACCGAAGCGCTGAAAGACCATTGCAATACGTTTACGACGCAGTTCCAGAAGTTCTTTTCTGGAGAGCCCGACAATATCAACCCCATCAATCAGAACAGAGCCTGCTGTCGGATCAATCAAACGATTAATATGGCGAACCAGGGTAGATTTACCCGAACCGGACAGCCCCATGATGACAAATATCTCACCGGCCTCAATTGTCAGAGAAATATTGTTTAGCGCAAGAACATGGTTTGTCTCGGCCAGCATCTGCTGCTTGTTACTATTATCAGACAGCTTCTCAAGCGCAGCCTTCGGATTCTTTCCAAAGATGGTCGTCAGATTTTTAATTTCAATTAATGACATAATCAGACTCCTTCACTGCGATGACGCTGAATACGGTTTCCATATGACTGCGTAATTCGGTCAATCAACACGGCAAGAATGACAATCGTAATGCCGCCAACCAATCCAAGCCCGGAGTCATTTCTCTGAAGTCCGAGAAGGACTGTTTCACCAACACCACGCGCACCAATCATGGAGGCAATAACCACCATGGAAAGTGCCATCATGGTTGTCTGATTAATTCCCTGCATGATTGCTGGAAGCGATAAGGGAACCTGAACCCCAAGCAGGATTTGCCAGCGGGTAGAACCGAAGGCGCGACTGGCCTCAACAATTGAATCATCAACATTGCGAATTCCGAGATCCGTCAAACGGATCAGAGGCGGAACAGCATAGATTACCGTGGCCAGCAATGCCGGAACCTTACCAAGGCCAAACAGCATGGCAGCCGGAATGAGATAGACAAAACTTGGTATTGTTTGCATCAGATCAAGCAAAGGCATTGTGATCTTACGCATTACCTTTGATGACGCAGACATAATGCCGATTGGCAAACCGACGACAACTGACAGGAGCACAGCAACAAGCACTAAAGCCAGTGTCTGCATGGACTGCTCCCACATTCCAAGGGCACCAATCGCCCAAAGTGAAATTGCCACAATAACAGTAAAAAGAATTTTCCGGCTGGCGAGATATGCGAGAGCTGCAATGAGTATAATCATCACAACAGGAGGCACTGCCCTTAAAGCATTCTCCAGCAACAGCAGAACGCTCAGAATAGAACCGGAGATTTCATTAAAAGTATCTCCATAGCCTTCAACAAGCGCATTAACTGCATTGTTGGTCGCATCAACGATAGGCGACTTAAAGTCAGGGAAAATATTCATGGATTAAAAGCTCCATTTATAAAATGTACGCTCTTCAGGAGAACGCCATTCATTCCAAATAGGAGAAAGAATGAGCACGGCACTGACCAGCGCCACAGCCCTCATCTTTCAAAGATTTCAGAGAGCGCTTTTGACGCGTGCTGCTACATCTGGAGAAACCCATGGCCTCCAAACATCTTCACGTGTTTTCAAAAAATTCAGAGCAGCTTTTTTAGCAGAACCTCTGTTTTCCTGCATATAAACAAGAGCCTCAGAGGTAATATCATTACTTGTCCGATAGCGAGCCAGAAATTCCGTCAGCTTGGGAGCGCGCTTTGCAAAGGCAGAATTGACACCAACCTTGACTGTTCCCAGTGGGTAAGCAGTAGCCTGTTTGACCTCTTCTGGCTTTTTTGTTTCTTCCATCTGCTTCCAGACGGTTTCATCATAAGCAGGCTCTTGTAACGGAACCATATCCTTGATGTATTTACCGTAGATCCAACTTGGACCCCAGTAATAGAACACAATTGGCTGCTTACGGCGAAAAGCACTTTCAATTGAGGCATTCATCGCAGCTGCCGTACCGGGGCGGTAATTGATGAAATCCTTATCAAGGCCATAGCCATAAAATTTCTTGGTATTGCTGATCTCACAGCCCCAGCCAGGAACACAATTGTAAAAGCGTCCCTTTTCTGGCTCTTCCTGATCCTGAAACAATGTTTTGTATTTGGGCAGATCAGAAACAGATTTCAAATCTTTTGCAGGTGCGTCATCCCCTTCAACCAGATAACGCGGAACATACCACCCCTGCACAGCATCACTGAAGTTTACACCAACTTCACGCACCTTTCCGGCCTGCAAGGCATCCTTCCAGACTTTGGGCGATATATTTTCCCATACCTCCATAATGACACTGATATTGCCTCGCACGGCTCCGGCATAAAGTGGAATTGTTGAGCCGGGAATAGCATCAGTCTGGCAACCATATCCTTTCTCAAGAATAAAGCGCGCAACCTCATTATGGAAGACAACGGAATCCCAATCGAGATCCCCAAAAACAATCGGCTTGTCAGTTTCACACACTTGCGCCTGAACAGGCCCGGAAAAAGTGAAAAAGGCTGCAGAGATAGACATAGCAGCAGCCATCACTAAAGGATGAACTTTAGGCAAAAGACTCTCCAATTTATAATAATTAACCCAAGTCCGACAGAAAATGAAAAGCAAAATAATCGCTTGAAAGTGCCAGAGAAAATATTGGATTAAAACGGAGACATTTTTTAATGTCTATGAATAGCATCTGAAAATAATATAGGCACGCGATCTAAAAATCAACCTTGCTACGTATATTTATAATTACTAATTAGAAAAATATTCAAAAAATGAATTTAATTTATGATATAAAAAATTAAATTTACTCAACGAAATCTAATCAGGAAAAATAGATTTTTTAAGATTATAAAAGAGCTTAGAGTTCTCAGATGAATAAAAAAAGCCCGGCTATGAAGCCGGGCTTAATATCTTAAAGGGGAACACCTATTAAGCGTTCAGAACCGATGCTGGTTCAACCTTAACTCCAGGGCCCATTGTCGAAGAAACAGCAACACGCTGAACGTATGTGCCCTTCGAACCTGAAGGCTTAGCCTTAGAAACAGCGTCAACAAATGCCTTGATGTTCTCGATCAGCTTGCCTTCATCGAAAGAAAGCTTACCGATACCAGCATGAATGATACCAGCCTTTTCAACGCGGAACTCAACAGCACCACCCTTAGAGGCTTCAACAGCTGCCTTGATGTCCATAGTAACTGTGCCAACCTTTGGGTTTGGCATCATGCCACGTGGGCCAAGCACCTTACCAAGACGACCAACGAGTGGCATCATGTCAGGTGTGGCAATGCAGCGATCGAATTCGATTGTACCGCCATTGACGATTTCAAACAGATCTTCTGCACCAACAACATCAGCACCAGCTGCCTTTGCTTCATCAGCCTTAGGGCCGCGAGCAAAAACACCAACGCGCAATGTACGGCCTGAACCGTTTGGCAGGTTGCAGACACCACGAACCATCTGGTCAGCGTGACGTGGGTCAACACCGAGGTTCATAGCAATTTCAACTGTTTCGTCGAACTTTGTCTTAGCTGCACCCTTGAGAAGCTTTACGGCTTCTTCAATTGTGTAGAGCTTGTTTGCGTCGACTAATTCGCGAGCAGCGCGAATACGTTTTCCGTGATGTGCCATTCTGCTCTCCCTTAGCCTACAACTTCGATGCCCATCGAGCGAGCGGAACCTGCAATCATTGCAGATGCTGCTTCGATGCTATCGCAGTTAAGGTCAGCCATCTTCTTTTCAGCGATTTCAGCGACCTGAGCCTTGGTGATAGAACCAGCCTTGCCACCACGACCCGGGGTCTGAGAACCCTTATCGAGCTTAGCTGCCTTCTTAATGAAGTAAGACACTGGCGGCTGCTTCATCTCGAAAGTGAAGGAACGATCCTGATAAGCGGTGATGATCACCGGAATCGGAGTACCTTTTTCCATCTGCTGGGTCTTCGCATTGAAGGCCTTGCAGAATTCCATGATGTTCAGACCGCGCTGACCCAGTGCTGGGCCAATCGGTGGGGATGGGTTAGCTGCACCAGCCGGAACCTGCAGCTTAACGTAACCGGCAATTTTCTTTGCCATGGGACTGCTCCCTTAAATGTACCAGATATTCAGGCGCCAACCTGAAACCTGATGGTTGCAGATCGCGGTACGGCGTTTTTCCCGGTTGGCAAGCCGGACAACCTCCCGCGTGTTTCCCCGCAGATGCGGGTTATTGGCAGACCATTAAGGCCCACCAAAAATCAACCAAGCTTTTCAACCTGATTGTATTCGAGTTCAACAGGCGTTGCGCGACCAAAGATGGAAACGGCAACTTTGAGACGGGCACGTGTATGATCAACTTCTTCAACAACACCGTTGAAGGAAGCAAACGGACCATCAGAAACACGAACCTGCTCACCAACCTCGTAGCTTTCAGAAGGCTTCGGACGGTCAACGCCATCAGCGACCTGTCCCTTAATGCGTTCTGCTTCAGCATTCGGAATTGGAATAGGCTTCGACTTGTCAGCACCAAGGAAGCCTGTAACCTTCGGTGTATTCTTGATCAGGTGATAGACTTCATCAGTCAGATCACACTTAACCAGAACATAACCTGGGAAGAACTTGCGTTCTGTATCAACTTTACGACCGCGACGGACTTCAACGACCTTTTCAGTGGGAACCAGAATCTCTTCGAACTTGTCTTCAAGATTGCGCTGCGCAGCCTGATCACGCAGAGACTGCGCAACCTTATTCTCAAAATTGGAATAAGCGTGGACGATGTACCAACGTTTTGCCATAGCCAGCTCCTTAGCCCAATAACGCGCGAATGGCGAACTGGATAACTGAATCCGCCACGAAGAAGAAAAGACACGCAACGATAACCATGACAAACACCATACCGGTTGTAATCATCGTCTCTTTACGCGTTGGCCAAGTAACCTTGGACGCTTCTGCGCGTACTTGTTGTAGGAACTCAAACGGGTTCGTCTTTGCCATACGTCCTTGCATCCTTAGCGGAAAACCGCCTCGTAACGCCCTCGATTATGCGAAATTTCTTCCGCCATTTGAATTGACAGCGGCGCGTGACAGTTTCCAGCCACGCGCCTGCGATCCGAAGATCAGAAAGTTCTGACTACCTCACTTTGGAGGCTTTGTCGATCTGTTTGGCAGGAGTGGAGGGACTCGAACCCCCAACCCCCGGTTTTGGAGACCGGTGCTCTAGCCAATTGAGCTACACTCCTCCAGACCGACAGAGTGACCCGAAACCGGGTCACCCCTCATAACTTGAACTCTTACTCGACGATAGCGGCGACGACGCCGGCACCGACGGTACGACCACCTTCACGGATAGCGAAGCGGAGCTTCTCTTCCATAGCGATCGGAACGATCAGCGAAACGTCGACGGTGACGT
>NZ_JBBYXI010000008.1:0-14661 GCF_039655745.1 Hohaiivirga grylli
TATAAATAGAACAATTTTTCAAACAACCAGATTGATTGCCTGAAATGAATAAGCCCGCCAGAAAGGCGGGCTTATGATCAGTATCTTATATGTCTTACCAGGTGTACTTGAGGCCCACCTGTCCGGTAACGGCATTGTAATGCTTGCCACCAAACTGTGTTCCGATGTCACCCCAAACCTGAAGGTTCTTCGTCAGCTCGCCCGAGATGCCGAGCTTGACCTCGCCGAACGAACGTGGCGCACCGGATGGAACAAGGTCGTTGTTCATGTAAAGCTTTCCACCCTTCTGGTTGTACCAGTAGTTCGCCTCAAGGTAAGGACGAAGAACTGTCCCATTCTCAAGATTGAACTGGCCGTACAGACGGGCCCCTGCCCTTGCGAGAAGGCCAGAACCATCCTTGTAGCGGATAGTCGTGCCAGACGCTTCCGTCAGGCTGCCCGAGGTGTAGTTGATGTACGCAAGCTGAACCTGTGGCTCAAGATAGATCTTCGCTGTCTCACTGCTGTGCAGCAGGAAGCTGTAACCTGTCTCGAGTGAGATCGTGAGCGACTGCGCGTCAAACTTCTCCTTTGGCAGACCCGAGCCACGAACCTCGTGGTTGAACCAGCTGTACTGAGCCCATGTGTCAACATAGGCACCCGGCTGACCTCGGTCATTCTGGTACCAGGTACCATAAGCACCGATCGAGTAACCCTTCGTCGTGCCTGTCGCCTTCGACTGGTTAACCTGACGGCTCTTGGCATCAAGGTCAGAGGCGCCCCAGCCGCCCATGATACCGGCATAGAAGGTGCCAAGATCAGGAGATTCATACTTGAACAGGTCAACACCAATCTGCGCCGTGAATGTCTCTGCCGTTGTCGACAAAGCATTACCGGCCGAGCGGCCATTAGTCCGCGTGCCTGTAACACGCGCCCAACCGGCGTAGTCACGATTGCTGTTTGCCATACCAGCATAACCATCACGATCATGAAGGCTTGTCATGAACATCGTACGCGCAACCTGATGACCAAGCTGGTAGATACCGGCCTCAGGACGAAGCTGACGCTCGGTACCGGAAGACGAACCGGCACCACTGCGATCAGGATCAACCTGTGACGTCAGATACCAGCTTTCGCTGTTACCACCATTACCGCCCTTCACAAGGCTGTAATCGTAAGCACCGATCGCAAGCGTATCTGTCGTTGAGCGGTAACCAGAGGACAGCTGATCAAGCTTGAACGCCGTTACTTCTGTTGTCGCACCATTGGTGGCTTCTATAACCTGAATGCCGACATTGGTTGCAGCACCAGCACCACCCTGATTGGTGATGACAAGGCTCGTTGTTCCCGTGGTCCTACCACCGTTCAGGATCACACGGTCCGTCTGCGAGGTATCGCCACCGAATACCGTATTCATGTAAACACGGCCACTCATTCCGGCATAGTCACCATTAACCGTCAGCGTATTGCCGACCAGTGTACCGCCAAGCACAACATTGCCCGCATTGATCAGGGAACCAACTGTCAGGTTAGAGGTCGACGTAATGCCATAACCATTCATATTCGGAAGCGCATTAAACGCAACGATGTTACCAAGGTTATAGACATCACCTGCAATACTGCCTGTACCAGACAGCAACGCACCAGCCTCAATCCGGACAGAGCCACCGATTGTCGCTGACGAGCCAACACTCTCACCAACAACCAGTGTACCGGATTCAACCTGCGTCAGCCCCGTAAAGCCAGACAGTGACTGGTCAACACTCAGGATACCTGCGCCCGTCTTCAGAACAAGGCCTGCACCCGTCACGTCATTCTCAAGCTGCCAGATACCATCGGCAATAAACTGGAACTGACCATCAGCCTGAATAGAAGCACTGCCAATGTTCTTCTGCTCAGAGGCACTCAGCACTGAGTTCACTGCGGCAACGAACTGACCACTGAAGCTGCTGTTGTCACCGGTCAGCTGAACCTGTGAACCATCCTGTGATGTGACCGTACCGACACCCTTGATCGACACTGCTGCCGAACCATTGGCAACATCCGTCCAGGTAGCATTGTAGGCCGACAGATTGGCAAAGGTCAGCTTATCATCAGCCGTTACCAGCTCAATCGACTGGGCTGTGTCAAACGCATCTGCCGTGTTCAGACGAAGCTCGGAACCACCTGTCACCTGAAGGTTACCCGTGTAGTTCGACTGTTTGCCATTCACATGAACAATCGAAGGATCAATGACGAACGTACCCGAGCCAAACAGGGTGTTGGCCTCAAGTGAGCCACCATCTGTATCGCCGCTGGTGCGCTGAGCATCGGCAATGGTCAGGGTTGAGCCATCAGCAATGTTCAGCTGTCCGCCAACTGACGTATGAACAGCGCCAACCGTCTGCGAGTAACCGTTCATGTCAAGGGTTGCTCCCCCTGCAATCTGAACATCAGACGTCTGACCCAGAACATTATCATTGGCCATCTGCAATGTACCAGACTGAACCGAGGTCACACCGTTGTAGTCGTTCGTGGCATTCGACAGCGATACAGTACCTGCACTGGCATTGATTGCATCAATAGCCAGATTACCGGAACCGGTGATCTTCGCGGCCATATCGGCGGCATTGCCCGACGCGCCTGCATCAGCTGCAAGCGTCAGTGTCTGACCAGACTGAAGATCAAGCTGCTTCAGGCCATAACCAAGGTAAACACCATCCGCATCCTTGCCCGTGAAGATGTAATCATAGTCAGCAATCGCAACTGTCGAACCACCTTCAATGATATCAACCGTATGACCGGTCAGGGAAATCACATTACCGGCAAGATCAGTCAGCGTCAGACCGCCCGCGCCTGTCACTGTACCGCTCACATCAACCAGCTTCACCTGTGCATCATCATCCTGGGACAGCAGGTTCGTCTGTGAGGGCGTGGTCGGGACAACAAGACCAGCTGTTGCCGGGTCAACCGCAACAGAACCGCCATTGGCCGAGACTGTCACGTTACCCGTCGTCACCAGATCAGTCGAAGCACTGTCAGCCGGAACTGTCAGGTTGGCGTACTTCAGCATACCACCGTCAAACGCCAGATTGCCGATCGCCTGGGAACCAGAGCCAACCGTTGTTACATTCGAAGCACCGAGGCTCAGTGTGGCATTGGTCAGAGCAGCCGTGTTCACGCCCGCCAGATCAAACGTGTTGTTCGACAGAGCAACCGTACCTGCAAACGCAGAACCTGCACTCGAGGCAAAGCTGAAGGCTGCGCCACCATTCGAGGCTGAAAGCGTACCTGTACCTGTCAGAGCATTCGAGAATATGAATGCGCCTGCGTTCGCAGCTGTCAGCTGACCCGTGACATTCACTGCACCCGAACCAAGGTTCGTCGCACTGTCCGTCGTCGAGGCATCAAGCGCAGCATGACCAGAGATCGACCAGTTGCCGGTGTAAGCAGAGTTCACACTGCTGATCGTTGCAACACCTGCCCCGGTCACATTCGTCTGACCGGAACCCAGCAGAACGTTGTCAAATGTCTGATCAGTTCCAAACGCAAGCGTCAGTGCACCAGCTCCAACTGTGATGTTGCCAGAACCGACACCATCAGCATGGGTCAGTGTCAGGACACCCGCATCAATCTGCGTCGTTCCTGTCCGGGCATTCGCCTGCGCAATGGTCAGGTTACCCGAACCTGACTTCGTGAAGGAGCCTGCCCCTGTAAAGTCATTGGCAAGCGTCCAGTCCGTCGTTGTGTTGACAGTAAACTGACCGGCATTGGCAATCTCGGCTGTACCGAGATTACCCTGCGTTGAAGCCGTCAGCTTCGAGGCCGCGTCAACTGCCCAGCTGCCGGACAGTGTGCTTGTCCCTGTCAGCGTGATATCCGAACCAGAGACCACATTGACCGTACCAGCACCCGCAACACCCTTCGCAAACGAACCGGAAGCGGCATCAATCGTCAGCTCACCGGCAACCGTTGCTGTGCCGGATGTTCCGATACCGGCAACGTTATCAATGATGATCTCGGCACCCGAGGCAACACTGACAGCAGCGGTCAGACCTGCATTTGCACCGGTCACATCAAGCGAGCCACCAGCAACAGCCAGTGTTCCGGCACCTGTCAGGGAACCAGCTGATGCACCGCCATTGTTGATGGTCAGAGAACCACCGGCGAGGTTCAGCGTCGAACCGCTAGCACCTGTGAAGGCACCGTTGACCGTCTGGCTGTAGCCATTAACATCAGCTGTTGCACCAGACGCAATACTCAGACCACTCGTTGCACCAAGCGCATTGTTCGAACCAAGCTGCAATGTACCGGACGTGACCGTCGTCGTACCCGTATAGCTGTTGGCAATGTTGGTCAGTGAGACTGTTGCAGAACCCGCAGCGATCTCAAGGTTACCCGAACCAGACACAGTTGCCGACAGATCGGTCGCAACACCCGTCGCACCCGTGGATGGGGTCAGGGTCAGGGTCTGACCGGATAGAAGCTCAACAGCCTTCAACGCATACGCAACATAAAGACCATCATTGCTGTCACCCGTGTTCAGACGATAACCATAAGTACCGGTCGCTGCTGTTGTTGTCCCTGCTGCATTCAGGATACCAAACTGCTGATCGGACGTCAGAAGGTCAGTGCCATTCTGGTCAATCAGATCAAGCGCACCTGCCCCACCGGTGATGTCTGCGCTGGTTACAAGACGAACCAGTGCACCAGCATCATCCTGAGCCAGAATGTTCAGATCACCTGCTGTCGCCGGATTACTAGGAATGCCGGAGGTCGGAACATTAATCACCACACTACCTGTGCCGTTAATATCCAGAGCCCCTGCTGTAACCGAACCATTGGCAACTGTCTGGGCCGGAGCCGTCACGTCAAACACCATTGTACCGCCATTGAAGGTCAGACCACCAATAGACTGAGTACCGGTACCAACCGTAACCGTCGAACCAGAATCCGCACGAAGCGTTGCATTTGTCAGAGCCGTCGTGTTAACGCCAGACAGAGCATAACTGCCTGTGCCCATCACAAGTGTACCCGTGAAGGCAGAACCGATGCCAGATGTAAAGGCAAAGGCATCTGTGCCAGAGCCCATCGTGGCTACCAGTGTCCCGTTACCCGTCAGCGCATTGGCAAACGTGAAGCCAGCTGATGGCGTTACAGACAACTGGCTCGCAGCCCCATCAAGGTACACACCAGCCGTGCCAAGGTTACCCTCAGTTGTTGCAATCGCAGAACCCGTCACATCCCACTGACCGGACAGGGTGTTTGTTCCGGCAAGCGTCACATCAGTACCGCTGACCTTAACTGTCCCTGCCCCACCAATCACATTCGCAAATGTGGCACTATCAAAAGCAAGTTCCATCAGCGCGTTAGTCGCAACTGTTGCAGCGCCAGACGAGATTGCTCCAGCATCGGTCAGTTTCAGGCTGCCTGCATTCACAGTCGTCGTGCCGGTATAGCTCGAAGCACCAGACAGGGTCAGTTCACCGGAACCAATCTTGGTCAGAGAACCCGAACCGGAGATCGCACCTGAGAACGCACTGTCAGCTGTGTTATTGGCGGTCAGCGCAGCTGATGCCACAACAGAACCGGCACCCTGCAGGTTATTCACCTGGTTGGCAAACCCGTTCAGGTCAAGCGTTGCACCAGAGGCAACGATCATATCACCCGTGTTCTTGAAGACATCTGCAACACCAGCCTTCGCCGTGCCTGAAGAGACCGTCGTCGAACCACTGTAATCGTTGGAGGCATTTGAGATGGTAATCGCACTGTTCGAGGCAATCTCAAGATTACCCGAACCTGTGACTTTCGCCTTCAGCTCAGCCGAAGTACCTGTGGCACCTGTCCCTTCGGTCAGAGACAATGTCTGCGAAGCCAGAAGTTCAAGCTGCGTCAGTTCGTAAGCAACATAGATGCCGCTCCCGTTCGAACCTGTTGATGAGAGACTGTGGTTGTAGCTGGCATTTGCAACCTGTGAACCGCCCTGCGTGAGTTGCTGAACGCTCGAGCTACCAAGAGCCGTACCATCTGCACCGATAAGCGTGATATTCGAGATATCACCCGTCACGGTTGCAGCAGATACCAGCTGATTGGTCACACCATCATCAGCAATCAGAAGTGTCGAAGCTGAGTTCATCATCGACGGCAGGTCAAGAGAGACACTGCCTGAGGTTAATGCAAGTGTCCCTGTCGAAATAAAGCTGCTGATGTTACCCGTTGCATTGTCAATGCTGGCGTTGATCGTGCCGCCGGTCATGGTCAGGTTACCAACTGACTGGCTGCCGGTGACCTGAGCCGTTGAACCGGCATTCAGCTGTAAGGTCGCACCAGTCAGAGCAGAAGAAGCATTCGCATCAACGGCAACTGTACCTGTGTTGATCGCAGCCGTACCCGTGAAGCCATTGGCTGCACCAGAGCCGAACGAGAACACATCCGTACCTGTAGCCATGTCAGCAACCAGTGTACCTGTGCCAGACAGCTTGTTATCAAGTGTAAATCTGCCGGAAACCGGATCAATGGTCAGCTGGCCTGTACCAGCCAGAACAACACTTGAGCTACCAAGATCAGCCGCATCATTGGCAAGCGCCGACGCACCATTGGCAACAGTCAGAGTACCCGTGTAACCGCTGTTGTCTGCATCAATGCGGACATTCATGCCCGTCACATCAAAGGCACCAGCACCAACCAGAACATTATCAAGCGTTCCGTTCGAGAAAGAAGCCTCAAGGGTTGTACCACTATTGACCGTGATTGTGCCTGTCCCGGCACCATCGGCATTGGCTAGCTCAACAGTCCCGGCAGTGATCGTTGTGCCACCAGTATAGGTCGAAGCCGCATCAAGCGTCAGTGTTCCTGTACCCGTCTTGGTTACAGCACCATCACCGGAGATCACACCTGACAGCGTCAGATCATTGGCATCTGTCGCAATTGTCTGCGTACCAGCTGCCAGCGCAATATTGTTGCTAACATCAAGGCCGTCGGTATTAGCTACAAGCGTTGTTCCATTGCCAAGGGACACAGAACCTGTACCAAAGCCCTGATCTGCTCCAATACCAACTGTACCGACATTAACAGTCACATCACCACTGTAACCGGCACTATCACTGTTGAAGTTCAGCGTACCATCACCAGCCTTGGTAATATCACCGGAACCAGTCAGAGGAAGGTCCTCACCAAAGGTCAGGCTGCCGGCTGCGTCAGTAACCGTAATCGTTGCATCATTGGCAATAGTAGCAGTCGCACCTGTCGACCCCTCAAGGGTCAGACCGTTGGTACCTGCAACCGTGAAGTCGTTGTTGATCACAACACTATTATGCAGTGTCTGGTCGCTACCTGTCGCCTCAAGTGTGCCACCATTGATGGTCAAGGTACCGATACCGGCCGGGCCGGAGGCAACACCACCGAGGCCATCAACCGAGCTCGAAGCACCAAAGGTCACAGTACCACTATTAATGGTCAGGCCAGAGGTATAGTTCGACCCCGAAGAGTTCAGTGCAAGCTCGCCATCGCCACTTTTCGAGACCGACTTGTTCGCACCAGAAATTGTACCATTAATGGTCAGAGCCTCGGAACCGGCTGCCGTGATCACCAGGTTACTTTTCAGGTTAATGGCCGCATCAATCGTGGGAGCAGAGTTGTTAACCAGACGCAACTGCGCAGACTGGTTCTCATCGGCTGTATCAAAAGTGATTGTTCCACCAGAAAGTGTGAACTGCTGTCCCTGGGTGCTTTCAAATGAAACAGAACCAATTGTCAAACCAGAACCGGTTGAAATTGTCCGACCATTAAGTCCTGAATCATCATCAGCAAATACTGCGCCATCACCAGCAGCAGTAGGTGAGCCAACATCTGTCCAGTTAGAATCTGCCCACAAGGCACTGACAGAGTGATTGTCCCAGATATACGCCTTACCAAGTGGCACGAGTTCCAGCTGGTTGTTCGGGTTCAGAACAACCTTCGCACCAATTGTGTAACCACCTGTAAACCAGACATTATAAAGCTTCTGGCCTGCAGTAATATTGCTGATAATCAACTGATCTGTGCCACCACCAGCACCTGCATTACCACTCCAGTTATCAAGGCTCAGCGTATAGTCAGCTGAGCCGACATTCAGACCATCACCTGACAGTGACAGGCTACCAATCGTCAGGATGCTTGAACCTGCACCAAAGTCTATTGTTGAATCAGCAGACAGTACAAGTTGTGCGCCAGAAGTCTGGCTCAGACCATTCAGAGCCAGTGTACCACCATTCATCGTCAGCTGGGTGACACCAGACATCAGATTGGCATTCGTCAGGCTCAATGTACCGGAGTTAAGAACCAGATCAGGGGTCACAAGTCTGGCACCAACACTGGTAACCGTCCCTGCCCCTTCCTTGATCAGCTGACCCGAGGTCGTGATCGAACCGGTTGTGGTCGTTCCTGTAAAGCTGGAGTTGCTATCAAAGATAGTCCGGATATTTGAACCACCCGTCACAGACAGGCTGCCACCATTGTTCATGGTCATCCCGGAACCGGACAGGCGAACCGTTGCGCCGTCAACGGTTGCAATCTCCATCAGACCGCCATCAAGAATATGAGCACCCGTACCCAGATAGTTCTTGTCTGTATCCAGACGACCCGTGGTCACATCGCCCAGAGCCGTTGCCAGAAGCGTACCCGTCGTTACACGAATACCATCACTGATCTGGTTGTTAGCGTTTTTCAGCTCAAGAATACCAGCCCCTGTCTTGGTAATTCCGCCCTGATAACCGGCAGAAATATTATCAAGCAACTGAGATTCAACTGATAATATCCCACCAACCTGACTGACATTAACTGTCCAATCCAGCTTGCTATTACGCAAGGTAATCGTCGGCGTATCAAGAATAAGTGTATTGGCATCACCTGCATGTGTTACAACAAGAGTGCTGCCGGACAGTGAAATAATATTTGAAAGACGACGGGATGTAATTCCCGAACCAGTATCGCTATAGGCACCTATTGTTCCACCACTAAAGTAGACTGTGCCTGTTCCCAGCGCACCGCTGATCACCTTCCCGTTTTCATTAAAGACAGAATCCCGACCAACCTGGGTTACACCCATCGCCAGATACGTACCGCCCGAATAGGTATTAGCCCCTTCAAGGCGCATAATGAAATAACTGCTGTAACTACCCGCAACACCACGAACAATGGAACCTGTTCCGGACAATATGTGGTTTTTACCGAAACCGACAAACCCATCAACTGCGCCATTATTAAAGCCAATTGATCCGGTAATAGTTGATGTACCATTATAGTCAAACAGCAAATGACCAACGGTTGAAAACGTCCCCTTCCAGTTGAGCTGGTTACTCAGAACTATTGGATTGGTTATACTTCCTCCAACTCCCCTGATACCACCTCCATAGGAAGTTGGAGTCGAAACAGTGAAAACGCCAGTGCCGAGAGCCTCGTTCTTCGAAACCTGAATCATCCCGGTGACGAGCTCAACTCCTCCCGAGAAGCTGTTGCCTGTACCGTTCAGCACAAGGGTACCACCACCGGTTTTGTAAATCCCGCCAGTCCCGGTCAGAGTCCCACCTAGGGTCAAAGTAACGAACTCGGTCTGTGTTGAAAGATTGGTTGCGCTGTTACCGTATAAATTTATTGTCCGGAAACCATCAATCTCACCAGCACCGGATAAAGTCAGACCACGTGCAGTACCAATGGAATCTGTAATCGTGACCCCATTAAGTGTGTCTTTCTGGTATACAAGGTTACCAGCCAGCTTGAAGCCTGTTGTTACCGTATGAGACGCACCAGTACTCTCAATCATATAGGTTTTAGCAGTGCCATCACCAATCTGAAACACACCGGAACCAAATAGTGAACCATTGGCATTGATCTGAATGGTCGAAGCATCCTGCCACAGGAAGCCACCTGTATAGCTGTTGCTGGCACCACCGGAAATCTGCAACAAACCAGAGCCCGTCTTTGTCAGGCTGCCAGAGCCTGTCACTGTTCCGGTCCAGTCAAGATAACCAACGGACGTGGATACATTATTTTTCAGCTCAACAGCGGTATTCAGGTTAATTGTTGTGGCAAGGTTGAGAATATTCACACCAGCATGACGGATCTGGGCGTCATCACCATCAAGTGTCAGAGTACCGGATCCACCAATTGTAAAGTTCGCACCAGAGCTTGTTTCGATATTCAGGCGGTTGACCGTATAAGCAGTATCAACCTCAATGGTTTTACCGTTCAGGCTACCATCCGCATCACGGATTGTCGCACTGGCATTAACTCCATTCGGAACAACACTGGCAAGCCAGTTACTGGCAGTACCCCATTTATTATCCGGCGAGGCAAGGCCACCCCATTCATTAGTCAAGGTAGCATCCGGAATCAGGTACCAGTAACCGGAATCCGTCACAACCTTCGCACCAGATTCATATCCAGTAAAGGCAATATTTCCCAGTTCACTCGCCGAAAAACTCGGATCAGAACTGAAACGGACATAAGTCGTGCTATCATTGGCAACCCAGGTCTGGCCATTATTCTGAATGGACCAGATAGCGCTTGGAGCCCAGTCTGACGCAGCAGTTTGGCGGGTTGCAGCAGTTATCCCACCCGTATTACCCAGAAGCAGCGATGAATCAGCTCGTAGATACAGTTTAGCGATGTCTGTCCTGTAGCCAGCCGTATCAAAGGTACCACCATTCAGAACAAAATTAGTATCTGTTGCACTGATCTGATTATCAGCACTAAGCCGGAGCGTTCCACCATTTATATACAAGTTCGAAGGTTGGAAGGTAACGATACCACTATCAATTGTCGTGGTCCCATTACCCATTTTATAGAAGTCTCGTATACCGGAGATCACGCCTGAGCCATAAATGGTCGATGAGCCTGATGTATTGGTTGTTGTATCAACGTAGATATCAGGCCTGTTGACCAGCGTTGTTCCACCAAAGGTCAGATCACCAGCTACACGCAACCGGCCTTTTGAGGAAGTTGTCCCTCCATCAAGAACCCCACTTTCAAGAACAAAGGCTCCCCCGTCAAGAAAGGCAAATTCACCATTATTATTGAGCGTAAGTGTAGATCCGGAAAGTTTACCCGTATAGCCGGCACTCGAGACACTCACTAAAACACTTGACGCAGAGCTGTTGGCGTTAACATTGATTAAGCCCGAGCCAAGATAGTTATGACCAGCATCCAGCTGTCCAATTGTGAGATCACTGGTCAGGGTGGTGTAGACGGTTCCGGCATTAACAATCAGTCCACCGCCGAATGTATTATTGGAACTCATAAGTTCCAGCGCACCGTAACCATCTTTTTTCACAGAACCAGAACCAACAAGATTCAGTCCTTCTGCAAAAGTCGTAGCTGCTCTCTCACCCGCAGTCGTTGTGATAGTGGTTACGTTGAAGGTAGGAGATGAATCGACAGAAATGTCACCAACATAGGTAAAGAATACATTATTAGGTGTAACATACGTCCCGTGGATATCCAGTTTGTTATTGACCCTCATCTTACCGTGCGGGAACTGATAACCAAGCGAAACTGCGGTTGCCAGATGAAGCGTACCCGTTCCCAGATTATTATCACTATAGACACCCAGCAGCCCGCTATTCAGATAGATATCACCACTATACCCTGAATTCAGATTTGAGGCGATACGTACATTGTTAGGGCCCTCAATGACCAGATCCCCGCTTCCTGAAAGACCGCCATAGAAAAAAATAATGCCATTAGGAACAACCGAAACAACTGTCCGGCTATTTAGCTGAACCATTCCATTAAAAGTAAGCCATGGGGAACTTGTTTGCACGCTGATATATGCATCAACACCATCTACCCCACTATCGAAGATAATCTTTCCATTGCCAAACGCAATCGCGGCTCCAGAAGTTGAGACACTTGAATTAACGATTAAACTACCAAGCGTCCATGTTCCATCACTTGTTGCCAGGGAGATGTTTGTTCCTGACAGATTACCCGCCAGATTACCGAATATAGCAGTAGCACCTGCATGGTTAGGAACGCTGTATTCATCACCACCTACCCAGTTGCCACCAGTACCCCATAGCAAATCATTGGCCATTCCATTCCATTCGGAACTCTGGAACCCGGCCGGGCGAACCTCCCAGGTACCATTGCCAAGATCAGTTGCGGTCGCACCCTGTGAATACCCCTGGAACCAGAAGCTTGACAGGGAAGCCGTCGGATCAGACGTCACATAGATATAGTCATAGGAAGATGTCAGGCTTCCGTCCCAGTCACTGATGCGAATAGCAGAAGGTGTACCAATAATCGAACCAAGATTGATTGTATTGCTGACGGTCGAAGTCCCGCCAAGGTTCAGGTTTAAAGCACCATTGCCGTCAATAACACTGTAGGTTTGATCAAAGCCATTCAGGTTGAATGTGGAGTTTGTCCCATCCAGCAATGTCAGCTTTGCAGATGATACAATCTGGTCAGCTGTATGGAAGTTGATGGTACCACCGCCCATGTTGACAATAGGCGTGATGACATTGGCCGTTCCGATATCCATGACACCACCAAGCACCGAGAAGCTGGTGCTTTCAAAGCTCGTCATAGCGGAGGAGAATGTGGCGGTCCCTGTGCCCTGTTTGGTAAAGGCATTCAGGTTCTGAACCGCGCCACTTGCCGTAACAGTCTGAGCCCCTGTGGAATCGAGAATAAAATCGATACCGGACTGACCGATAGTCGAACCGGCACTGAACTCAAGATCACCACCAATCGACATGGAAGAACCGGCAGCATTGGCAAACAGGGTATTTCCAAGAACAACCTTACCCGTGAAGACCAGCTTACCCTTTGAGGCACCCGTTCCGAAGTCGAGTGTGCCACCGGCAAAATCAACGGTTGCACCGTTGTTGACCTGAATGGTTGAGCCATTGGTCGCACTGATATTACCGGCAAACTGAACCGTGGCAGCCGATGAGGCTGCATTGATAATCAGGTTAGAGGAAGCATCCGTCAGACTGATAGCGCCTGTGCCGAGCATGTTGTTGGCACCCGCAGCACCCAGCACCAGTGTATCGGAGAACGTGCCGGTCTGAACGGTCCCCTGAGAGATATGCAGCCCCCCGGAGAAGGTGTTGCCGGTGCTGGACAGAACCAGGGTGCCATAGCCGGTCTTGGTAACAGATCCCGTTCCCTGAAGGGCAAAGTCTGAACCAAAGGCAAGAGTGGTGACATTACCAGTATTGAATGTGGTTGTCCCGGTCAGGTTTGATATCTGGGCAGCAGTGAACGTCAGGGTATTCCCTGTTCCGTTTACATTGAATTGTTCGTTGAGCGTGATCTGGTTGCTCAGTGTCCGGCTGCCGGATGCAATATTGAATGTCTGGTTACCACCGGCTGCCAGTACGATTGCAGATGTACCGAAAGCAGCGTTATTACCAACAGCGATAGTCCCGGCATTGAAGTTGAATGTACCGGCAAACGTATTGGCGCCATTGAGTGTCAGTGTTCCGACACCAGACTTTGTGACGGAAGATGCATTGCTGACAACACCATTGGCCTGAATGGAGGCATTATTGACGACATCAAATGTCAGCGCATTACCACCGGCATCAACCGTGCTATTGACGATCAGGGCCGTGCCATAAGCACTTGAGTTCTGAATGGTCAGAGCCCCGGCTGATGTGATAGACGAACCGATTGTCAGCCTTCTGTTGCCTGACAGCGAGATCAGTCCGGCTGAACCGGAGTTGTCAAAATTGAGTGTTCCGCCATCAATAGTGAATGCTCGAGAGGTTGTATTGTCGATACCACCGATCAGGAGCTGGCCAAGAGTTGAGCTTCCGGAGACGGAGATTGTCTTGCCATTGAGAGTAGCATCATCATCGATAAAGCGGACCTGAAGACCGGCGGCATTGGGGGCCGTGCCGGTTGACCAGTTCGAACCTGTTGACCAGTTGTTATCGGTTGCACCTGTCCAGTCAGCAGCATAAGCACCGCCTGCGAGCATCATCGATCCTGAGATGAGGGACGCGGCAATGGCCTTGCGGAACGTAACCCTACTTATCTGCGCTGACCTTGCCGCCTTTGTAATGGCCAGCACGGATGTGTTTGCGACAAAGCGATTCCGCAGGAACGAGCGGGAAGTCTTGTTATGCATAATAGGCCCCATTTTGATACTGACTGCTTTTCTGCCAGTGCTGTTTACTAACAGTCTCTTAGTTCATGTTTCTATAACTTGAAGTATCTCAACTACCCTTGATGATAAAATATGCTTATACCATACATATGATACTTCATTTACAACTAAGAAACGACAATCTACATACTTTTGCAAGAGAATTTTTATAAACATGACAAATTTAATAAATAATTCTTAGAATTATATTTTAAATATAGAATCTCTTGCATAAATATGGTTATATTATATACAAAACCTTATTACATATTAATAGAAAATACATATATTGCATTTATATTCTCATCCAAACGATTTACTTACCCGCCTTGAGGCATGCGGTTTTGTGTGTCGTGCAACATCAGAACGCCGTCTACTGAGAGCAGGCGCAACCATGGGATAATTATCGGGGAGGTTCCATTTTTTCCGGTATTGATCGGGGGTCATATTGTATTTAACGGCAAGATATCGCTTCAGGCTCTTATGAACAGTGCCATCTTCGAGGCAAATGATCCTATCATCTGATAGGCTTTGCTCAACAGGAACTGCGGGAGGGGTCGACAGACGTC
>NZ_JBBYXI010000009.1:0-14385 GCF_039655745.1 Hohaiivirga grylli
ACGCGAAGCTGTACCGGAAAAGCTAAATGAACCCTGCCCCATAACAAATACCCGTGACTTCTGAATTAATATTATTACTCGGTCAGCCCCTCGCTTAACCGAAGATGTCGCGGGAAAATATATCCTAGAACAAAAAAATATCCTAATGAAAATTACCAACGTAATATGTGGATTATTTTTCTAATAAAAAATCTGAAAAACATAAGAAAACCATACATTACAACGAATAGGAAAAATCATACAAATTACACGAATAAAAATATTCCTTGCTAATTTTTTAAACCTCGGCCATCTGATTCATTAATAAAACAGTAACTCTGTGAGGCAGTCTGTGGGGCAGAAATATCGATTCAGAACATTACTGCATGTATTCAGCATGCTTCTACTAGCAGGCAGCGCAGCAGCGCAGCAGCCAGAGGCCGCTGAAAACAGGTTTGATGATTGGGAACTCTCCTGTAACCCGCAACCAGCAACTCAACAGTCTGGCTGCAGGATTTCACAACAGCTTGCAATACAGGAAAGTGGCAAAACGGTTTTCGCTGTCACAATCCTGCCCGGAGAGAAAAAGAATGAGCTTGTTGGTGTCGTCTCCATTCCACTGGGGGGATATATCGCACCCGGAATTGAGCTCCGTATTGACAATAAAAATGCTTACAAAATTCTGGTTGAAACCTGTAACACCAGTGGATGCCATGCCGGTTTTACCGTTAGCCCCAAACTCCAGCGGGAATTAATGGCTGGCAAAAAAGCACAGTTCAGAATCTGGACAACGAAAGCTCAGCCAACTGATGTTACCGTATCTTTAACAGGCATAAAAAAGGCAATTGAAGCTCTGCATAAAAGAGGGGCGCAATAATGACTAAAAACTTTCTATCATCCACTGCCCTTAAACTATGTTTCATTGCCATTATGGGTTCTGTCTGCTCGCTCTCAGCAGCACATGCACAGATTGTACCCGACCAGAATACGTCTACCAGCGTCTCAATAGGCGCTATGGGACGCCCAACTGTTTCCATTGCGCCCGCCACACCAGGCGGCGTCTCTATGAATACATACAACCAGTTTTCGGTAATGCCAGTCGGTGCCAATCTCGATAATTTAAACGTTCGCGCCAATACAATCGTTAATCAGGTGACATCCAGCAACCGCAGCTATCTTTATGGACCAATTGAGGTCCTGGGATCCCGCGCTCATGTCATTGTTGCGAACCCGAATGGCATCACGATTGACGGTGGATCTTTTATTAATACCGGTAACGTCATCCTATCCGGCGGGACTGTTCGCCTGAACGGAGCTGGCGCGCCCATTATTCCAACCGGCTCAGGCGATATCTACGTTGGGCCCGGTGGGCTGACAGGAGCAATGACCGCACTCCATCTTGCTGCTGCACGGCTCAAAATTGATGGGCCTGTTGTTAATGAAAACGTCAGCCCAAACGCAGAGATTTCATTATTAGCCGGCAATTCTGAATTGACAGCTGATCCGACTGTTCCTGCCTCAAGCACTCTCAGGCCCTATGTTACCGAACGCAAAGACCTTGGCGGCACATCAACTGAGTACCTCGTTGACGTAACACCTCAAGGGTACATGCAGGGTAGCAAGGTCAAAATTGCAGTTTCAGCCAAAGGTGCCGGGGTCTCCTTTGCGGGGCGAGGTTACTCAACAATTGGTGAGTTTCAGATTGATGCTTCGGGAAAAATCTCAAGCAGGGGCGGACTGATCAATGGCGAGAAAAGTGTTAAACTGACAGGTGGTTCTGTTGAAATTCTGAACAGTCCTCAGAATCAGGCCTTTGTCAGTAGCAATGCAGGCCCTATCACAATCATTGCCAATGCTGGCAACATCGACATTGAAGGCTCTATTATCGGTGAGGTGCAGGGATCTGCAGATTCTGACTCAAAAGGAGCTGTAACCCTGAAAGCAACTGGAGATATCTCTCTGCTTTCAGAGAATGCAGACCGCCTGGCGATTGTTTACGGATCGCGTGGCAATGTCGATATCGATGCTGGCGGTAATCTGAATAATACGGATGCACGTATCCTTTCAAACAACAACATTCATCTGAAAGCCGGTGGTAATCTAAACAACACAACGACAATTATTGATGCAGTCAATAATGGTGCTCCAATAATTACCATTACCAGGAAACGCACCTGGAATTCCTGGCTCTTCGGTAAGAAAAAGCGCGTTGTTACAACCTTTGATTACGGGAAAACACGTATTGATGATCGGGCCCTTATTTTTGGCTCATCAATCTCTATTGAAGCAGGCGATATTGTAAACAGCGGCGAAATATCAGCAGCTGAAGGCTCGCTGTCTATTGTTGCAAAGTCCCTCAAGAATGAGGCTGTCTGGACTGGTACCCTTTCAATAATAAAACAATGCGGTGTTGTTTGCTGGTCAAAAGGAATGGCTGATATCAATACCATCGGTGGCGTGATGAATGCGCAATATGGGTTATCCATTCATGCTTCCGACTACGTCATAAATGAAGGAGGGTGGTTGGTCTCATATGGTGATATGGAGATTTACGCCCCGACAGTTGAATCACGAGCCGCCTATGTTCCATTTGTCATCAATCGTGTCGGAGGCCTGGGCAACCTCTGGAGTGGTAGCAACGCAAGAGTGGCTTATCAGCCTCTTGGTGGCTATATCTATGCCCCTGTGGGCTCACTAGCAATCCATTCAGAGAAAGCCGTTGTGCTCGATGGTGGCCTGATACAGGGCGGTTCTGACAATGAAGATATCCCTGCTGGTATCTTTGAGGTTAGACCACCACTGCAGAATATTGGCCCGTTAAATCCGTATCATCTTGGTATTTTCAAGGATATTCTACCATGAACAGATGCCTGTTTCTCATCTGTTCAGCCGCTCTCACCGGTTTGTTATCAAACGCAGCTTATGCAAATGAACCGCCTCAATTAAGAGGCGCCAATATCACGCTTGTAACAAAGAAACTATCCCCGCCTGTAAAAGACTATAACCCCAAAGCCTGTTTTCCGGTCAGAGAAATACAGGTCAATGGTATCGAGCTTCTTGATGTCCAGCAGTTAAGAAAAAAGCTGGAACCGTTAGCTGCGAACTGTCTGGATAACGCGCTTGCCAATGCAATTGTAACAGCAATCAATGACGAACATGTCGAGAAGGGATATATAACAACTCAGGGCAATCTGCCAGATCAAGACATCGTCGCATCTGGTCGTCTCGTTGTAAACGTCTATACAGGTCGTATCGATAAAATCATTTACAACGAACCCCAGACGGACGAGAGTCTTCCAATATCAGAAAGATGGAGCAGAGGCTGGAAAAATGTTTCAGAAGCCAAAGGTGTCTGGGGCACTTTAAGCGCTGCATCACGCTGGCTTGATACCCTTGATGATCCACTGGATGATTTTCAGCTCTTCAATGTTCCGGGCCTGAGGCAATGGCTAAGTTTTGAGGGCTCCGAAGGTGATGTTGTGCATATTGATGATGTACAGCGCAATGCCGATTTTATGAATCGGGTACCGTCTAATAAAGCTGAAGCAAAATTTGAAGCAGGCAGTAAGCCCGCAACCAGTAATGTCGTCTATACCAATAACAGATCTGACAGCTTCAGAATAAAAGTTGGCTATGAGACCAACGGCGCAGCACTTAATGGCACCGGCTCAACAGTTGATCGCCGTATGCGTGTCGACATCTATAAAGACAACCTGATTGGCCTTAATGACTCATGGCAGACTTCCCTTGCCAGTGGCCTCAGTACCAATGAAGCAACCGCAGCTTTTTCACTGCCTATCCGGCGCTTCACATTGGGACTGAGCGGCTCTTATTCTGAAAGTCTCAGCAGCCTCCAGTCAGGTGTCGATCTCTTTACCCGCACAGGAATTGTGACAGGAAGTCTGTCCTACAATCTGGAAAGAAATAAGGATATCCAAAGCTCCATTGACACGTCTCTGACCTGGCGCCGCCAAGATAGGCATATTAATGATGCCAGACTTGAAGACCAGAGGTTCTCGATTGCCCGCATTGGATTTTCACGAACCCATCTTTTGGAAGGTGCCAATTTTTATTATGGGCTGGGTTTCAATAAAGGTCTCACAATCTGGAATGCAATCAGAGACAAACATGATATTACCAGTTCAGAGCCTAGGGCACAGTTCTGGAAGCTCGATGCATCAACCGGTTTCTCAAAAGGATTTCAGGATATTGGAACGTTCCGGATTGATTTGTCCGGTCAATGGACTGACCATCCCCTCTATTCGGATGACCAGTTAACTCTGGGCTCTTCTTCCTCTGTACGTGGCTTTACAAGTATTGCCGCAAAAGTTGACCGCGGTTTCGTTGTTCGGTCTGAATTCAGCTTTGTGCTACCAGTTGATCGTATTCTGGGAGATAAGAAAGAAGATCTCCTTCTGGCTCATGAAATCCTGACCTCTGCGCAACCATTCGTATTCATTGATTATGGTTATGGTCGAGATTTGGCAAACAAAACTGATATTTCCCGATCAGGGGCAGGTTTTGGTTTGCGCTATAACCATGGGCGACTGAATTTCGATATCGCCTATGCCCATCCCATTTTTGAAACCGGCACAAAGAATAAAAGAAGTCCTGAAATTTATCTGACTGCTTCCATGAAGCTATTTTGAGGGTTTAATATGTTATTGAAATCTTTAAAAACACTGGCATTTGGTGTTGCCATATCATCTTGTGCGGCGGGCCTTGCTCTGGCACAAAAGAACGAAGCCACTGCTCCTCAGAAACCACAAATCCAGACAAACGCTAAATCAGCTGAAACGGCTTTAAAAGATGGCATCACTGCTTTAGATGCCAAGGATTATGGCAAGGCTGTTCAGGAATTTAATGCTGCCTTCCTATCGGGTCAGCCTGATGGCGGCTTCTATCTGGGGCGTATGGTTGAATTGGGTGTTGGCATGCAAGCCGATATGGATAAGGCACGTGTCCTTTATCTGGCTGCCGCTGAAAAGGGATCTGCCAAAGCAATCAATCGCGTCGGACTGATGCATTTTCGCGGTGAAGGCGTTTTGCAGGATTACAAGACAGCAGCTAGCATGATCTGTAAGGCTGCCGACCTTGGCGACAGAGATGCCGCCTATAACTGCGCCGGGCTCTATCTGGAAGGTAAAGGTGTCACAAAAGATACCACAAAGGCTGTTTCTTATTATGAAAAGTCCGCGAATGCAGGCCATATCGGAGCACTGAATTCTCTCGGCTTTCTCTATACCAATGGCAATGACACCGTTAAGCAGGATTTTGCCAAGGCCAAAAACTATTTCGAAAAAGCCGCGGCTCAGGGCAATCCTGTCGGATTATTTGAGATGGCAAGAATGTATGAAAACGGGCAGAGTGTCAGCAAAGACCTGGTCAAGGCCCATGTCTATTATAATCTCGCCGCTGCCAGACAACTCCCCTCAGCTCCTGCTGCCCTGGAACGCATCAGCGCACAGCTGTCAGCAACAGATCTGGAAAAGGCACAGACAGAGGCCAAAAACTGGAAACCTGTCCTACAATAAGGGTGGGTTTTATTTAAACCTATCAAGCCTCTTACAATAGAATAACTACTGATATGAAAGTCCCCAGAGTTTTTTACTCCGGGGGCTGGCTTTTCTAGCTTAGATTACCAAGTATATTTCGTACCAAACTGGGCACTTATTGCATTATGATTCCGGTCACCAATCTGGCCGGCAATATGCCCTCCGACAGACCAGTTCTTTGCAAACTCACCCTGGACCCCAAGCTTGATTTCCGCAATGTTGCGCGAGGCCCCACCCTTTACGTAATCCGCGTTCATCAGAACCCCTCCACTCTTCTGGCGATACCACCAGTTAGCTTCCATATAAGGTCGCAGCGTCCTGCCATCCGCATAAGTATAGATACCATAGAAACGACCGCCGATACGGGTCATAAAGCCATCATCATTCTTCAGCCGAACAACAGTTCCACCCTGTTCAACATAGGTATCTGCATTGTAGTTCACGTAGATAACCTGAACCTGTGGCTCGAACATGACACGCCAGTTTTCTGAACGATTCAGCTCGAATGAATGGCCAATCTCAAGAGAGGCGGTAAAAGTCTCACTTTTATATTTCTCTTTCTGGAGACCAATTCCTTTCACCTCATTATCGTACCAGCCATACTGGGTCCATCCATCCGCATAAAAGCCCAGACCATCCTTTTCACTCTCGTACCACGTACCGTAGACACCAACGGAATAACCATCAACCCGGCCATCGGCTTGATAGAATGAGCGAATACGTGAAGATGCCTTTGTGTCTGCCCGGCCAATTCCGCCCATCACACCGCCGTGAAAAGTACCAGCCTGACCTTCAAGGTATAACAGGTCAACACCAAGCTGAGCCGTCCAGATTTCAGATTGAGTATTCAATGTCCCTTGGCCCGCTTTGCCATTGGAAAGCCGCCCGGTAACCCGTCCCCATCCTGCATAAGTATTCGGCTCTGCACCATTCTCTGTCTGGGCATATCCCTGACGGTCACGCAGAGTTGTGATAAACATGCTTTGCGCAACCTGCTGGTTTGCAAGATAAATTCCTGCTTCAGGGCGATAGGTCGGCTTTCTCGGCTCGATATCCGGCTCTTGCGGTACAACACCCGGTTCTTCCGGCCCAACATCTGGCTCAACAATAATTGGAGTATTAAAGGAAACCAGATAGAAACTGTCTGACTGCCTGCCACTGCCACCGCGTACGAGGTTATAATCATAAGCACCCGCTGTCAGAGACTGGGTCGTCGAACGGTACCCCGGGGACCTTGGATCAAGCGTAAAGCTGTCTTCCGATGTTGTTGCGCCATTAATGGCACTCACGACCATGATACCGACATCAGTCTGCGCACCCGTACCGCCCTGATTACGGATCAGGAGTTTTGATGGCCCGTCTGCAGAACTATCATCCAGCACAATCTGATCCGTCAGCGAAGCATCATTATTCAGAATCGTATTCAGGACAAACGTACCGTTATCGCCTGTCAGCGAGTTTGTAATTGTCAATGTCTTCCCGACAGAACCTCCGGCAACAATAACTGTTCCCGCATTCTGCAGCATTGAAATCGTCTGATTGGTTCCGTTCAGATCAAGCGTCCCCGCACTCTGAACGGCAAAGATCGACGACGGACTGAAGGCACTGACTCCACCAGCTTTCAGCGTACCACCCGCAACAGTTGTTACTCCGGTGTAGCTATTGGTGCCGGTCAGCGTGGTTACCCCGGAAAGGACATTAACCCTTCCGCGTCCGGACATGGAAGGAGCGAAATTATAGCTGGTGCCTTCAAAAGCCGTATGGTTGAAGACAATTGTGCCATTACCGGATCCAAATACAAGTACAGAAGCATCCAGTACTCCCGGAGCGCTGGCTGGATCTGTTGCAGCAGCGCCAATATTGATGACACCCGTCGTTTCGATATTGCTTGCAACCAGAACCCTTCCATCTGACCTGACGAGAGCATTATCAGCAATTGTCAGCGAGCCTTTACCACGGCGCCCGACAGCAAGATCACCAGTATTAATCCAGCTGGAGCCATTCCCGGTCACCACAACTTTAGCGTTACTGCGAGACTCAATGGCAATATCTGCCGAGGTATTTGAAACAAAGCCACCATCCGAGATGATAAGTTCTGCACTACTACCAGAAGCGTGTCCCATCTCAAGGTAACCGCTGTTGATCCAGCGGGAATTATCACCGGTTACGACAACTGACCCTACAGAATTCCCCGAATACCCGATATAGGCATGAGAGGCATTGGTCACCAGTCCGCCATCCGAAATATGCAATGAACCGGTTCCGCTGCTGCCAACTCCCAGGTAACCACTGTTATTCCATTGCGACCCTGATCCGGTAACAATAACCATACCCTGAGAACCAGAAGAATTTGCGATTATTCCAGAAGTGTTTGAGACAACACCGCCATCAGCTATTCTGAGAGTAGCATTCCCGCTACCTCCGACAGTCAGACCACTTGCATTGATCCATTGCGATCCGGGACCGGTTACCTCGGCAGAACCCTCACTTCCAGCGTTAGATGCAACACTTGCTAATCCATTGTTTGTTACAAGACCTCCGTCAGAAACCGTCAGAGAACCAGTCCCCTTGTAAGCAACAAGCAATGACGTATCACTATTGAGCCAGTGTGAGCCAGCTCCGGTTACAACGACACTTCCCTCTGAACCGGAATTATATCCAATATAACCATTCCTATTTGAAACCAGCCCGCCATCTGAAATAAGAAGTGAACCGGTGCCATCACTTCCAAGCATCAGATAATCTCCAAACAGCAACTGTGACCCGGCACCACTGACTTCTACATGACCTTGAGCTGTATTACTTACTCCAATCACACCAGGTCCACCGACAGAGACAAGGCCCCCACCGGAAATTTTCAATAGCCCCGTACTCTTACGTCCCACCGTAGCATTAACATTTACAAGCAGTTGAGAACCCGTACCAGTAACCTCTAAACTTCCTGATGAGCCTGCTTCTGATCCTATTGTAACGTCTCGTGTAGAAACCAGCCCACCGTCAGAAATCACGACAGAACCGGTACCTCCTCCCTCCCCAACAAGCAAAGTAAACGAATTATTTTTCCATTGAGAACCATTCCCTGTGACAACAACTGTCGCTGTACTGCCAGCCCCTTTGGCAACAGCTGCTCCGACACTCGTAACCAGAGCTCCGTCAGAGATGGTCAGCCAGGCATTGGGCGTACCAATGGCGTACAGCCCAATGTCCAGGTAACCGCTGTTAATCCACTCAGAACCTGCACCGGTAACTAGGACACCACTCGTACTGCTACTGTTTTGTGTCATTGCGATAGTGGCTGAAGTATTAGAAACTTTGCCACCACCAGAAATGGTCAGTGAGCCGTTAACTTGTAACGAACTGCTGATGGTCCACTGTGTATTATTGCCTTTAACTTCTACAATCCCACTACTACTAATATATCCCTGATAACCTGTAGTAACCACACCACCATCTGCAATGATAAAGGATCCACTCCCACCATTCTGTCCAACATATATCGCATGGGTAACATCCCAGCGTGAGCCACTGCCTGTTACCTCTACGGCCCCTGTTGAGCCAGCAGCATAACCAATGTTACCGGAATGACTGGAAACCACCCCACCATCTGAAACCTTCAGTGAACCGTTGCCATTATAGCCAATGAACAGATTAGTGGAGTTCGTCCAGATTGAACCAGCACCATTGACTTCAACAGACCCTGTAGCCCCGGCGTCATGGCCAATAAAACCCACTGTGTTTGAAACAGTACCACCACTGATTATCAGTGAACCATTTCCTGTATGGCCAACAGTGAGAGTATTGCCAATATTCCACGGTGATGTCTGTGTTCCAGGCACTGTTTCAGGTGTATCAATATAAACCTGTGCAGACAAAGAAGAGACACAGGCCACAACTGCCGCAACAGCTATACCTGTACGTAAATGAAAATACTTGGAATTCCCCACAACTCCCTCCAGAGCCAAATAGCAAATATCATTTAGTATTTGCTTGTTTAGTCAGAGCAAAACCTTGCTCATCAATTTCAAAAGCGGTTATATATGCCCTGTAAAAGGCATAACTATACCGTTGCAAATGAATATCATTTGCATTGATTCGCTGATTCTCTAATCATTATTCAGTTCTGATTTTAAATATTAAAATCAGAACAATGCATTGATATTATTCAATTTTCTTAATCGTACCCCGCATGCTTTTATTGTTTGAAATAGGCGCAATATTATTAAAATAAAGCGCTTTATATTTAAAAACTAACATTTATATTATAATTAAACAAGCAAGTTGTATTATAAATATATTGATATATGTCAAAGAATAATTTAGAATATTATTTTTCAGTATAAATAATAAATAAGCCCTGCCTTTTGACCAAAAGGCAGGGCTTTTATTTCTACAATTACAGAGCTTTTACCAAGTATATTTTACACCAAGCTGACCACCGATGGCGTTATAATTACGATCACCAATCTGGCCGGAAGCATGCCCCCAGACGGACCAGTTCCGCGCAAACTCACCCTGAACACCAAGCTTGATCTCAGCAAGGTTCTTGGGAGCGCCGCCCTTCACGTAATCACCATTCATCAGCAGGGCACCACTCTTCTGATGATGCCACCAGTTCGCTTCCATGTAAGGGCGTAAGGTACTGCCATCTTCATAGGTATAAATACCATATAAGCGACCACCAACCCGCGTGATGAACCCGTCATCATTCTTCAGCCGAACAACAGTTCCACTCTGCTCAATATGGCGGTCTGCGCTGTAATTCACATAGATAACCTGTGCCTGAGGCTCAAACATAATGCGCCAGTTATCTGAATGAGACAGTTCAAATCCATAACCAACCTCCAGAGAGGCAGTGAAGGTTTCACTGTTATATTCCTCTTTCGTCAGGCCAACACCCCGGACCTCATTGTCATACCAGCCATACTGGGCCCAGCCATCTGCATAAAGGCCGGTGCCATCCTTCTCATTCTGATACCAGGTGCCATACACACCAACAGAATAACCATCAACCGAGCCATCTGCTTTATACTGTGACCGCATCCGGGAAGATGCCTTGGTATCGGCTTTACCAAACCCACCCATCAGACCGGCATGCATCGTGCCATGCTGTCCCTCAAGATAGAGAAGATCGACTCCAAGCTGCGCCATCCAGACATCGGCCTGCGTGTTCAGTGAGCCGCTCCCGGCCTGCCCCTTCGACCGGTTTCCGGTAGCACGGCCCCAGCCTGCATAGCTGTTACCCTGTTTGCCATTCACGGTTTGCGCATAACCTTCACGATCCCGCAAAGTGGTCATGAACATTGTCTGTGCAACCCGCTGGTTAGATAAGTAGATACCAGCTTCCGGGCGGTAGGTGGGAATTGCAGGCACAGCAGAGGAGCCTTTATTACCACCTGAGATATCAGGTTGCGGAGAAGAACCATTTCCCTTATCCGGTGTCGTACCTGGTTCAGGGTCAGGCTGAGGCTGAGGCTCAGGTGTCGGCACGACAGGACTGTCAAAAGACGTCAGATAGAAACTGTTGGCATCGCCACCATTGCCACCTCGAACAAGACTGTAGTCATAAGCACCTGCTACAATCGACTGTGTGGTTGATCTATACCCGGATGAGGCTGGGCTGAGAACAAAGCTGTCTTCCGATGTCGTTGCGCCATTAACCGCGCTGACCACCATAATCCCTACCTTCGTTTTGGTACCCGTTCCGCCCTGATTATTAATGACAAGGCTGGAGGCTCCTGATGCTGAACCGCCATCCAGAATAATCTGGTCAGTTGCGGAAGCATCACCATCCAACACCGTGTTCATAATGAATGAACCACCATTTCCTGCCAGAGCACCTGTAATAGTAAGGGTGTTCCCAACAGATGTACTGCTGGCCAGAGAAACAGTTCCCGCGTTAGCCAGCGAGGCAATTGTCTGGCTGGTTCCGTTCAGGTCCAGCGTCCCGGCGCTCTCAACCACGAAATCCGAAGCCGGACTGAAAGCACTTGCAGCCCCTGCTTTAAGCGTCCCACCAGCAACAGTCGTTGTACCGCTATAAATATTGTTACCGGTAAATGTTGTGACACCGGCAAGAACATTAACGGTACCATTACCGGATATGCGAGGGGCAAAAGTGTAGTTGTCAGTTTCAACTGCCGTATGGTTGAAAACAATGGTACCATTACCTGCACCAAAAGCAACAGAAGGCGTATTTATTGTTCCCGGAGCAACTGGTATTCCACCCGCTTCGGCACCAATACTGAGAAAACCTGAAGCAGACTGACGATTAGCAATGATTACAGTTCCCGTTACGACACCACCATCTGATATCACGAGAGAACCAGTACCATTTTCCCCAACCCTTAAATAACCATTGTTATTCCATTGAGAACCAGCACCAGTAACTTCAACAAAACCCTCACCCGTTAGCTGTGTTCCTATATTTGCATCTTGGTTGCTTGTAACCTGTCCACCGTCAGTAATGGTAAGTGTGCCATTACCAGAATAACCAACATCGAAAGTACCTATATTATTCCAGCTTGATCCAACTCCGGTTACCTTAACTATCCCTGTGGAACCAACCTCATAACCAATTGAAGCCTGTACATTTGAAACAGCTCCACCATCTGCTATGAATAGTGACCCCGTTCCGGAATAGCCAACTCTTAAATAACCATTGTTATTCCAATGCGACCCTGTACCGGTAACGACAGCAGTTCCCTGACTATTACTACTGTATCCAATCATACTATATGATTTATTCGAGACTGAACCACCGTCTGATATCACGAGAGACCCAGTACCATTTTCCCCAACTCTTAAATAACCATTGTTATTCCATTGAGACCCAGCACCAGTAACTTCAACAAGACCCTCGCCTCTTACCTGTGTTCCTATAGTTGCACCTTGGCTGTTTGTAACCTGTCCACCGTCAGAAATAGTAAGCGTGCCCTTACCAGAACCACCAACACTTAGAGCTCCAGTATTAATCCAGGTTGATCCGGCTCCAGTAACAACAACGTTCCCTTGGCCACTACTGCCAATATGACTATATGTATTTGAAACAGTTCCGCCATCTGAGATCAAAAGTGAACCGGTCCCGGCACTCCCAACAGTCAAACCAGCTGTACTGGTCCAGCTGGACCCGGTTCCAGTAACAACAACATTGCTTGTGGACTGGTTATAGCGGCCAATCACACCCATGCCACTTGTGACCTGCCCTCCATCAGAAATGGTAAGCGTGCCATTACCAAAATTACCTACATACAGATACGCCGTACTACCTATAATATTCCAGGTCGATCCGGCACCGGTGACAACAGCAGCCCCTGTAGCATAATTACCTATATAGCTAGAAGTACTATATCCTGTAGTGTTGGCACTTGTAACAGTCGCACCATTGGAAATAATGAGGTAGCCATTGCTATTACCAGATTGCCCAACGTACATACCGCCAGTAGTATTCCAGCTTGATCCAGCACCGGTAACGACGACAATTCCTTTAGAATCGTCAGACTTACCAATAGATGATCCGTTGCTTGAAACAGTCGCACCATCAGAAATGGTAAGTGAGCCATTCCCGGAATAACCAACGTCCATACCGCCAGTAGTATTCCAGCTTGATCCAGCACCGGTAACAACAACAGTTCCAGTGGAACCAGACATCATACCAATCCGGTTATGAGCAGAAGTATCTAATACATTAACCGTTGCCCCATCAGAAATAGTAAGTGAAGCATTACCATAGAAGCCGACATATAAGTGCGCGACGTCCCAGCTTGATCCAGTCCCTGTTACCTCGACTGTCCCAGTGGAGCCAGACATCATACCAATAGAGGCTGCAGCTGCACTTGAAACAATTCCTCCGTTAGAAATAGTGAGTGAAGCGTCACCGTAATAGCCAACCAATAGAGTACCATTAGGATCATTTACACCTGTGCCTGCACTGATGATATTCCAGTTTGATCCCGCACCGGTAACAACAACAGTTCCAGTAGAACCCGTCTCATAGCCAATGTTACTGGTTGTACTTATAACAGAACCACCATTACTGATAGAAAGAGAACCAGTTCCAGTATTACCAATATAAAGTTTATCACTCACATTCCATGGCGATGACTGCGTACCGGGTACCGTTTCATTAGTGTCGATATAAACTTGTGCCTGCAAGGATGAAGTAAAAGAAAAAATTGCAATTGCAGCTACACTTGCATAGAAGCCAAAACGAGAAGTATTCATTAGTCTTTCCGAAGATTTAATGGAAATATTCAGATCATTCATGATCCGGTTGAAGATTTTGGATGTAAAAGACGCAGCCTAAGTGCGTTTGTTTTTTGCGATTCTATTTTTCAAACGCGCGTTATGAGGCTTAACCTGCTTGGCAAGCATAGAGCGCTTACGGCTCAACGCCGGTGCAACAACCGGATAATCCGGGGGCAGTGACCATTTTTCACGGTACTGCTCAACTGTCATATTGAATTGGTTACGCAGATAACGCTTGAGGCTTTTGACCTTCTGGCCATTTTCAAGGCAAATCAGATAGTCATCTGAGATGCTTTCCTCAATCGAGATGATTGACTTGGATTTATTCAGACTCTCACTGAATTTCTTTTGGCAACTATTTTCCGCATTCAAGGCCTCGAGAGCCGCGCGGTGAATGTTACTCAGGAGAGGAGCAATACGCTCTTCAGAACAATCTGTTTTCTGCAGATAGCTAATAATAATGGCAACAGCGGCAGAAAAGGCTGGAGCATCATCGTTTGGAACGAATCCGGAAAAGGAATCAGCGTATTTCCCGCTCGACCCACTTAATATGGGGGGGGGGGGGGGGGGGGGGGGTAAATTTTGTTAAATTTTTTATTTTTAAATG